>NZ_JAZFAX010000030.1:0-62840 GCF_036352595.1 Novosphingobium resinovorum | reverse complement strand
ACCCTCGGTTTGCATGCCATCGCGTTGATACGCTTCCCAATGCCCGCCGATCGAGGTCTGGCGATCCACCGCGTGCCCCTCCACCATGCTTCGCATGGTCCCCCTCCCCCAAGGGGGAGGAATGGGGCGTAAGCCGCCACAATTGCATTACCCCACCCGGATCGGCGGCAGCACGTCCAGCCCCGCATCCCCAGCCTCGTCCACAAGCCCTTCCGGGTCGGGATGGATCAGGATTTCGGTGCCGGGAAACTCGGCTTTTAGCCTTTCCTCAAGCGCATCCATCACCTTGTGCGCCTCGCGCACGGTCATGTTCGCGTCGACCCAGACGTGGAACTGCACGAAATCGCGGTTACCCGACGTGCGCGTGCGCAAGTCGTGGACGCCGGTGATGTCGGGATTGCGGGCGAGCACCTCGAGGAAGCGCTCCTTCTTTTCCGCCGGCCACTCGTGGTCCATCAGCTGGTCGAGCACCTCCTCGGACGCCTTCCAGGCGCCCCAGGCCAGCCACAGCGCGATGCCGAAACCGAACAGCGGGTCGGCGCCGGCAAGCCCGGCAAACTGGTCGATCACCAGCGCCGCGATCACCGCGACGTTGAGCAGCAGGTCCGACTGATAATGCACGCTGTCGGTCGCGATCGCGAGGCTGCCGGTCCGGCGGATCACATGGCGCTGCCAGGCGATCAGCGCGAACGTCACAACGATCGCCGCCATCGAGACGCCGATGCCGGTGCCCGCCGCCTCGACCCTTGCGCCCGCGAAGAAATCCTCCACCGCCCGCGCGGCGATGCCCAGCGCCGAGATCGAGATCAGCACGATCTGGAACAGCGCCGCGATCGCCTCGGCCTTGCCGTGGCCGAAGCGGTGCTTGTCGTCGGGCGGGTGCGCGGCGATCCACACGCCCAGCAAGGTCGCCACGCTGGCGACAAGGTCGAGCGCGGTGTCGGCCAGGCTCCCCAGCATCGCGGTGGAGCCGGTGGACCATGCCGCCCAGCCCTTGATCGCGATCAGCAACGTTGCCGCGCCGATGCTGGCGAAGGCTGCGCTGCGGTTCAGAGCGCCCCAAGAGGCCGAGGCGTCGCTCACGGATAGAGCAGCGAACTGGCCCAGCCTTCCGGGCCATGCGCGAAGCGGCGGCGCTCGTGGAGGCGATAGGGGCGGTCGTGCCAGAACTCCATCGCCTGCGGGCGCACGCGCCAGCCGCCCCAGTGCGCGGGACGCTCGACCTCGCCGCCCTCGAAGCGGGCACGCACGTCCTCATAGCGGGCGAGGAAGGTTTCACGCGAATCGAGCGGGGCGGACTGGTCGGACGCCACTGCGCCCAGCTGCGAATCGCGGGCGCGCGAATGGAAATACGCCTCGGCCTCGGCCTCGCTGACGGGCGAGAGGGTGCCTTCGATGCGGATCTGGCGGCGCAGGCTCTTCCAGTGGAACAGCAGCGCGACCTGCGGGTTGGCGGCGATCTCCTGCCCCTTGCGGCTGTGGCCATTGGTGTAGAACACGAAGCCGGAGGTGTCGTAGCCCTTCAGCAGAACCATGCGCACCGAAGGCTGGCCGTCCGGGGTCGCGGTGGCGAGTGCCATTGCGTTGGAATCGTTGGGTTCCGTCTCGCGCGCTTCATCGTACCACTGCGTGAACAGCGCGAAGGGATCGCCATGCGGGATAACCTCGCGGGCGTCGGTTTCGGAAGGATGCGCTATGGTCACTGTGCGAATTCCTGCATTTCGAGATGGGAACCCTTGCGCGGATGCCCGGTTGCACGGGAGATGGCCTTGATCGCGGACAAGTCTCCTGTGCGAACTAGGGAACGCAAACGTTCCGCGCAACCTGCGAGAGCGCTTGTCCAAACCCGCCACGCAACCTAGCTAGGGGCATCATGGCAGCAGATCCCTATACCACCCTTGGCGTGCCCCGCGGTGCGAGCGAAAAGGACATCAAGTCCGCCTACCGCAAGCTGGCGAAGGAACTCCACCCCGACACCAACAAGGACAACCCGGCGGCGGCCGCGCGCTTCAACGACGTGACGCGCGCCTACGACCTGCTTTCGGACAAGACCAAGCGCGCCCAGTTCGACCGGGGCGAGATCGACGCCGAGGGCAACCCGGCCAGCCCCTTCGGCGGCGGCTTCGGCGGAGGCGGCTATGGCGGCGGACCCGGCGGCCAGCGCGGCTTCGGCGGCGGTTTCGGCGCCGAGGAAGGGATCGACCTCGAAGACATCTTCGGCGGCATCTTCGGTGGCGGCGGCCGCGCCGGGATGGGCGGCATGGGAGGCGGCCGGGGCCGCGCCGCGCCCAAGGGCGCCAACGTCAACTACCGCCTCGCCGTGCCGCTGACCGACGCGGCGGAACTGAAGCCCCAGCGCATCACCCTGTCCGACGGCAAGACCATCGACCTCAAGCTGCCCGCGGGCGTCGAGGACGGCACCCAGATGCGCCTTGCGGGCAAGGGCGAGCCCGGCCCCGGCGGCAATGGCGATGCCACCGTCACCGTCCACATCCAGCCGCACGCCTTCTTCCGGCGCGACGGCGACGACTTGCGCCTCGACCTGCCGATCACGCTGGACGAAGCGCTGCTCGGTGCCAAGGTCAAGGCGCCGACGCCTTCGGGGGCGGTGATTCTTTCGGTTCCGGCGGGCTCCAGCTCGGGCAAGGCGCTGCGTCTCAAGGGACGCGGGATGACGCGCAAGGACGGCACGCGCGGCGACCAGTTGATCACCCTGCAGATCACGTTGCCCGAGGGGGACGCAGACCTCGCCGCCCGCCTCGAAGGCTGGAGCGACAGCCGCGACGTGCGCGGGAAGTTTGGCGTCTGATCCTGACCATGAAGCGCTGAGCAAAAAGCTGCGGCGCAAGGCGGGACCGGGCACCCGGACATTCCGCGTAATCGGCCGCGTCGTGTCGGGCACCTGGGACGACGGGTTCATCCACGCGGGCAACCTTGCCTACATGAGCCTGCTGTCGCTGTTCCCCTTCTTCATCGCCCTTGCCGCGATCCTCTCGGCGCTGGGCGAGCAGGACCAGATGGGCGCCTCGATCGACACCATCCTGCGCGCCCTGCCTCCGCGCGTGGGTGACGTGCTGCGCCCGGTCGCCCACGACGTCGCCGCCGCCCGGCACGGCTGGCTGCTGTGGATCGGCGGGTTCCTGGGCATGTGGACCTCGGGCAGCCTGATCGAGACCATCCGCGACATTCTCCACCGCGCCTACGACGCGAAGAAGCGCCACCGCTTCTGGCGATCCCGGCTGGTGTCGAGCGCGGTGATTTTCGGCTCGGTGCTGCTGCTACTGATCTCGCTGTCCTCGCAAGTGCTGCTCTCGACCGCCGAGACGGTGCTGGCGACGCTATTCCCCAGGCTCGACAGCCTTTCCGAGCAAATGGCGCTCACTACGGCGATGAGCGGAGGCGGCATTTTCGTCTCGATCTATCTGCTGTTCTATCTGCTCACCCCTTCGGCATACCAGAAGCGGCGCTACCGCAAATGGCCCGGAGCGGCGTTCGTCACGCTATGGTGGTTGCTGGTCGCCTGGGCGCTGCCGAAAGTGTTGCAGAGTTTCCTCATGTACGATTTGACGTACGGAAGCCTCGCCGGAGTGATGATCGCGCTTTTCTTTTTCTGGCTTGTCGGCTTAGGGATGGTCATAGGCGCGGAGTTGAACGCGGCGCTCGCGCAGGCGAACGAGGGTACAGGTGTCCCTGTGGAATTCGGCGCGGGTTCCGGCCCGGCGAACGGGCCCAACGATTAAAGTGGTTACAGGAAGAAACGAATGACCGGTCTGATGCACGGCAAGAGGGGGCTCATCATGGGCCTCGCCAACGACAAGTCGCTGGCCTGGGGTATCGCGAAGAAGCTGCACGAACAGGGGGCCGAACTGGCCTTCGCCTATCAGGGCGAGGCGCTGGCCAAGCGGGTGAGGCCGCTGGCGGAAAGCCTCGGCTCCGATTTCCTCATCGACTGCGACGTGTCGAACATGGACGCGATCGACACCGCCTTCGCCACTCTGGCGGAGCGCTGGGAGACGATCGACTTCGTGGTCCACGCCATCGGCTTCTCGGACAAGAACGAGCTGCGCGGCAAGTATGTCGACACCAGCCTCGACAACTTCCTGATGACGATGAACATCTCGGCCTACTCGCTGGTCGCCGTGACCAAGCGCGCGATGGCGATGATGCCGAATGGCGGCTCGATCCTGACGCTGACGTACTACGGCGCCGAGAAGGTCGTGCCGCACTACAACGTCATGGGCGTGGCCAAGGCAGCGCTTGAGGCCTCGGTGAAGTACCTCGCCAACGATCTCGGCCCGCAAGGCATCCGCGTCAACGCGATCTCGGCCGGCCCGATCAAGACGCTGGCCGCCAGCGGCATCGGCGACTTCCGCTACATCCTCAAGTGGAACGAGCTGAACTCGCCGCTGCGCCGCAACACCACGATCGAGGACGTGGGCGGCTCGGGCCTGTACTTCCTGTCGGACTTGTCCTCGGGCGTGACCGGCGAGACGCATCATGTGGACTCGGGTTACCACCTCGTCGGCATGAAGCAGGAAGACGCACCGGATATCGCGCTGGCCTGAGGGCTCTCGCGGATTAACGAATTGAAAAAGGCCGGGGCTGATGCTCCGGCCTTTTTGTTAGAACGAGGGTGCTTCGACAAGCTCAGCATGAGCGGTGTCGATAGGGATGACGCCTACCCCTCCCCGCTCATCCTGAGCTTGTCGAAGGACGAGCGGCACGCAACCCCTCAGCGAACCTCCGCCGCCTTGGCCGGCGCGATCGCCTCGATCTTCACCTTCTCGGGCGTGTTCGCCTTCACGAACAGCTGCCACGACGACACCGCGAGCACGAGGGCCAGCAGTGGCTGCAGGATCCGGTCCGGCGCGCGCGAGGACAAGTAGCTGCCGATCACCACGCCGGGGATCGAGCCGATCAGCAGGTTGGTCAGCAGCGTACCGTTGACGTCGCCCATGACCCAGTGCCCGGTGCCGGCGATCAGCGTCAGCGGCACGGCGTGGGCGATGTCGGAGCCGACGATGCGCGCCACCGGCAGCCTCGGGTAGAGCACCAGCAGCACCGTCACCCCGATCGCGCCCGCGCCCACCGAGGACACCGAGACGGCCACGCCGATCAGCGCGCCGAGCGCCACCGTCCCGCCGATCTCGACGCCGGGAGAGCGCACCGCATCGCCGTCGTGGGCATGGCGGAACAGCCACTTGCGCCCGATCACCGCCAGCGAGGTCAGCGCCAGCAGGCTTGCCAGGGAGACCAGGATGACATGCTCGGTACCGTCGCCGACCTTGCCCACGCTGGCCATCACCAGCAGCGTCAGCACGGCGGCGGGCACGCTGCCCAGCGCCATCCGCCGCACGATCTTCCATTCCACCGACTCGCGTGAGCCGTGGACGGCCGATCCGGCGATCTTGGTGATGGCGGCGAAGAGGAGGTCGGTGCCCACCGCCGTCTTGGCGCTGACGCCGAACAGCAGCACCAGCAGCGGCGTCATCAACGAGCCGCCGCCCACGCCGGTCAGCCCGACCAGCGTGCCGACCAGCAATCCCGCGACGGCGTGGAAGATGTCGATCGAACCCGTCAGGCCCATTGCGTACCCTTATCCTTAACCTGGCGTCCCATCGCGCGCCGTTCCAGCCGGTTTGCGGGCGCAAGACAAGCGGATTTAGGATTTCAGGGGGTGAAGAAGGGCTTCGTGGCAGCGCCCAAAGCGCAATTCCCCCCTTTTCGTCATTACGAGCTTAGCGAAGCAACCTAGGGCAGTTCAAGACCGCCCTGGGTTGCTTCGCTAAGCTCGTAATGACGACGTGGGCCTTATGCCCTGACGATCACTTCGCCGGGCTGGTGGTCTTGTCGGCGCCTGCCGCGCCCTCGGCGGCGTCCTGCTCGGCCGCCTGCCGCTTGCGCTGCTCGAAGTAGGCTTTTTCCGCCTCTTCGACGCGCGCCTGGTCGGCCGCGGCGTCGGCATCGATGGTGGACAGGCGCTTCTCGCGCTCGGCCTGGATCAGTTCGCTGAAGCGCACTTCCGAACCGTTCGCCTTCTCGGCATAGGCCTTGTTGATGAGCTGCTGCGTGCAGCCCAGCGAACCGCCCGCGCCGACCGGCGAACAGCTGAGCGTACCGAACTTGCCCACCGTCTCGTAGGCCTGCACCTTGTTGGCCCAGGCTTCCGACTGCGGCTGGTCGAGACCACGCAGCGGCTCGGGAATGCGGTAGCGCTCCTCCTCGGGCTTGCGGGCGCAGACGGTGATCTCTCCGGAAGCGGACTCCGGGCAGACATCGTTGCCGTAGACGATGAGCTGGTTGACCTTCTCCCCGCCCGGATCGGACAATTCCGCATTCTGGCCCGCATCCTGCGCGAAGGCAGGCGCGGCCGCCAGCGAGATGGCGAGGGCGGCGGCGGAAAGGAGGAGGCGGGTCATCGATGGCTCCAGAGAAATCGCGGTATCGCACCCGATATAGGACGTGGGCGGGTTGAACGACAGCTTAAGCGCTCAACCCGCGAAAGGTCAGATCCGTTCCGACAGCTTGATGGCGACGCGGCAGCCCATGCGGATCGCGTGGAACAGCAGCGGATAGGCCGGGGCCTTTTCGGCCCCCGCCGCCAGCGCGGCGTCGCGGTGCTCGCGCTCCTCGTCGCGGAACTTTTCGATCGCGGCGCCCAGTTCGGGATCCTCGTCGCCCAGTTCCTCGAGCTGCTGGGTATAGTGGCGGTCGATCTCGGTCTCGATCGCGGCGGTGCAGGCCATCGCCGCCTCCGGGCCGATCAGCGCCGTCGCCGCGCCAAGCGCGAAGCCCGCCACCGACCACACCGGCTGCAGCAGGGTGGGACGAACGCCGCGCTCTGCGATCATGGCATCGAATTTCGCCTGATGGACGGCTTCCTGTTCGGCCATGGTGGCGATCTCGGTGGAATGCGGCCCGCGCGTGCCCATCACCGCCAGCTGCCCCGCGTAGATGCGGGTGGCGCCGAACTCGCCCGCCTGATCCACCCGCAGCATCCGCTCGGACGTGCTGGAGAAGCCCTTTGTCATCGCATTCATCTCAAGCCTTTCCGGCAGCGTTGCCGCTACGCGCGATCAGCGCGAAAGTCGCGAGCGCGCCCAGGGTCGACAACAGGAAGTTCCACCCCGCCAGCGAAATGCCGAAGAGGCTCCACGGCGCCACGTCGCAGCGGATGATCGGTGCGTTCATGATCGCGTCGAGCGGATCGCCGCCCGCCGCCACCGGGCTGGCGGTGCAGGCGGTCATGCCTTCCCACCAGCCGTATTCGACGCCGGCGTGAAAGCCGCCGATCAGGCCGGACACCAGGATCGCCAGAGCCGCCACTGCGACCAGCGGCCGCACCGGGCGCCAGAAGAACGCCAGCGCCGCCAGCACGATCGCGGCCGCATGCGGATAGCGCTGCCACCAGCACATCTCGCAAGGGTGGAGGCCGAAAACGTACTGGCTGACCAGAGCCCCGCCGAGCGCGATGACGGGAACCCCCAGCGCCAGCCAGCGGGCGGCGCGCACGGGTGCGGCTACGGAAACGGCCATGTGGTCCTGCCCCCGTCCGTCAGTTCTTGGCCGAGGCGGCGGCGAGCGCGGGCTTGCCGGCGGTCCGCTGCAGCGTCGAGATCGCGTAGTGCAGCTGGAAGTCCTTGATCCCCTGCTTCTCCAGTTCGGCGGCGGAGACCTTGAAGCGCGGATCGTCCTGCTTGTCGGTTTCCAGATCCTTGTCCTTGAGCGCCGCCTCGTTGATGAGGTGGCCGCGCAAGTCGGATTCGCGCACCGCCCGCTCGGCCCGGGCGCGGGCATCGGGGTCGGACAGCTGCGGCACCTTGATGTCGGGCGTGATCCCGCCCTCCTGCACCGAATGGCCCGAAGGCGTGTAGTAGCGTGCGGTGGTGATCTTGATCGCGCTGTTCTGGTCGAGCGGCAGGAACGACTGGACCGAACCCTTGCCGAACGTGCGCTCGCCCATGATGACCGCGCGGTGCTGGTCCTGCAGCGCGCCCGCGACGATCTCCGAGGCCGAGGCCGATCCCGCGTCCACCAGCACCACCACCGGCATGCCCTTGGCGACGTCGCCCTTGAACACCGATTCGGCGCGGTAGAACTGGTTCTCGTTGGCATTGCGCCCGCGCTGCGAGACGATGTCGCCATGGTCCAGGAACAAGTCGGACAGCGCCACCGCCTCGTCCAGCGAACCGCCGGGGTTGGAGCGCAAGTCGAGCACGAGGCCGGTCAGCTTGCCGCCCTTGACCGCCGCCTGCTTGCGCAAGTCGGCGATCGCGCCGTTGACGTCGTTGCCGACATCGCGCGAGAACTCGTTCACCGAGATCACGCCGACGTTGTCCTTGAATTCCCAGGTCACCGGCTCAAGCTCGATCACGCCGCGTGTCACGGTGACGTCGAACGGCTCGTCGCGGCCGGGGCGGAAGATCGTCAGGCGGATCGAGGTGCCCGCCGTGCCGCGCATCTTGGCCACCGCCTCGTCCAGGTCACGCTCGTAATAGAGCACGCCGTCGAGGTGCGTGATGTAGTCGCCGGCCTTGAGGCCCGCCTTGTCGGCCGGGCTGCCCTTGAACGGCGAGACGATCTTCACCGCGCCGTCATCTTCGACCACCGAGAGGCCGAGGCCGGTGTACTTGCCGTCGATCATCGTCTCCAGCCGCTGCAGCGACTGGCCGTCGAGGTAGTTCGAATGCGGATCGAGGCTGGCCAGCATGCCGTCGATCGCGCCCTTGAGCAACTTGTCGTCGCTCACCTGGTCGACGTAGTTGTCCTTGACGATCTGGTAGATGGTGAAGAGCTTGTCGAACTCGTGGCTGGTGCGCGTGTCCACCGCAGAGAGGCCCGATGTGGCGACCGGCAGCACGGCCACGGCGGAAACCAGCAGCGCGGCCCTGAAGACCTGGGGGCGCAGGAACGGGACAATCTTCATCGGGCGAGATGCCTCTTCACTTCATCGGTCCGGCGCGCGGGCGCGGGACTTGGGGGTTCTTGACTGTCATCCTATCGTCCGATCGGCGTGAACGCCAGCGGAACGCGGCACATGCCTTCATATAGGATGCATCGGCGCGCTTGCGCGAAAGCACATCATAACGGCCGGATGTACTGCAGCGGATTGACCGGCACCCCGTCGCGCCGCAGCTCCACCATGACGCGCGGCGCGCCCGGCCCGGTGACGCCCAGCGGAGAGCCGGCGACAAGCTCGTCTCCCACCGCCACGTCCAGCCGCGCAAGGCCGGTGACCAGCGAGGTCCAGCCGCCGGCGTGCTCGACGATGACGATGCTCTGGTACCCGCGATAGGGGCCCGCGAAGGCGACCCGGCCGGCTGCCGGCGATACCGCCTGGGCATGCTCGCGCGGGGTCAGGACCAGCCCGTTCGAGCGCGCCTGCCCCGGCGCTTCCTCGCCGAAACCGGTGAGCAGCCGCCCCGTCACCGGCAGCATGTAGCTGGCCAGCCCCTCGGGCAGCGGGGTGAACTGGCCCGAGGTGAACTGGCCTGAGGTAAACTGGGCGCCGCCGATGACTTGCGCGTCCTCGGGCCGGGCCGGCCGCATGACCGGGCCGGGCAGCGCCGCCAGCTGCGCCCGCAAGGCGCCCTGCCGCCCCATCTGCTGCACCAGGTCGCCAAGGTCGCGCGCCTTTTCGGCCAGCGCCAGCGCCCGCTCGCTTTCGCGCGCGGCGATGCCGCTGGCCTCGCGCCCGGCCAGCCGCTGGCGCGATTCGATCGTCGCCAGTTGCCCGCGCCGCTCGCGCATCTGCGCCTGCGCCTGCTGCAGCCCGGCGGCGGCGGCCTGCGCCTGCTGCTCCAGCGCCCGGCCGCGCTCGATCGCGGTGCGCAGCGAGCGCGTGCGCTTCTCCACCTCGGGCAGCATCGTGTCGAGCAGCGCACGCATGTAGACCGCGTCGCGCACCGAGCCCGGCCGCAGCAGCGCCAATAGCGGCGGCCGCCGCGACAGGCGCTGCAACGATCCCGTCAGCCGCGCGAGCGGGCCCTGCTTCTGCGCCAGCTGTGCCCGCAATCCCGCCCGCTGCGAGGCGATCAGCCGGACTTGCGCGCGCTGGACGGCGATCTGTGCATCGGTTTCCTGGATTCGCGCGGCGACGGCGGCGGCCTCCCGCGCGGTGACTTCGGCCTGTTCGGAGACCTGCCGTGCGCGCGCCTCCAGCTTCTGGGCCCGCTTGCCCGCCGCCGCACCCTCGCGCCGCGCGGCGAGCATGTCCGCCTGTGCCTGCCGGGCATCGACCGCCGGATCGAGCACCGCCAGTCCGCCCTGCTGCGTCAGCGCACGCGTGGCGAAAATCGCCGAGCCGAGCGCGGCACATGTCAGGACGGTACGGGAAACGCGCTTCACGAAACCGGTGTTAGGGCAGGCCGAGTCGGGCGGGAAGAGAGGAAATCGCCATTCCCCCGCCCGAGGGACGACGGCGCCATCCACACCCCGCACCAACGCCCCATTGACACCGCCGAAATCCAGTCCGATGCTGCACCGCAATGGACGAAGAAGACCGACCTCTGCGGCGGTCATCCGAGGGCGACTTCGGAGCCGCCAGCCACCTCGCCGGTGAAAGCCTCGATCGCTATTCGCTGGACGAACTCGACGCGCGGGTTGCGCTTCTCGAAACCGAGATCGCCCGCATCCGCGCGCACCGGAACGCATCATCGGCTCACCGCCTCGCGGCGGACGCCCTGTTCAGGCCGCGATCATCTTGAGAATCGCAGCCTCCTCTGGCAGCCTTCGGGCGACCTCGGGCGCTTACTCCCATGGCCACCCTCGCAACCATCCTGAACGTCCCTATATCAACCTCGTAACCCTGACCCGCCAATCTCCCCTGCGGGCCGGGAACCTCCCGGGAGAGCCGTCCCTCACGATGAAGGTCGCCTAAATGCCAAGTTTCGCCCAAAGCCTTGAAAAGACCCTGCACTCGGCTCTGTCTCACGCGTCTGAGCGGAGCCACGAGTACGCGACGCTCGAGCACCTGCTGCTCGCGCTGATCGACGACACCGACGCGGCGCAGGTCATGCAGGCCTGCGGCGTGGACCTCGGCGATCTGGGCGACGTGGTGCGCCAGTATCTCGATCAGGAATACCAGTCGCTCAAGACCGAGGAAAAGGGCGATCCCGCCCCGACCGCCGGTTTCCAGCGCGTGATCCAGCGCGCGATCCTGCACGTGCAGTCGTCCGGCAAGGACACCGTGACCGGCGCCAACGTGCTCGTCGCGCTGTTCTCGGAGCGGGATTCGTACGCGGTCTACTTCCTGCAGCAGCAGGACATGAGCCGCCTCGACGCCGTCAGCTACATCAGCCACGGCATCGGCAAGGGCGGCAAGCGGATCGAGGATCGCACCGCCAAGGGCTCGTCCGACGAGACCCCGCCCACGCCCGAGGACAAGGCGGAGGCAAAGGCGTCCGCCAACAAGAAGGACTCCGCGCTCGACCAGTTCACCGTCAACCTCAACGAGAAGGCGCTGGCGGGCAAGGTCGATCCGCTGATCGGCCGCGGCCCCGAAGTGGACCGCACGATCCAGATCCTCTGCCGCCGCTCCAAGAACAACCCGCTCTACGTGGGCGATCCGGGTGTGGGCAAGACGGCCATCGCCGAAGGCCTGGCGCGCAAGATCGTCGAGGGCGAAGTGCCCGAAGTGCTGACCGAGGCGGTGATCTACTCGCTCGACATGGGCAGCCTGCTGGCCGGCACCCGCTATCGCGGCGACTTCGAAGAGCGTCTGAAGCAGGTCGTCTCCGAACTGGAGAAGATGCCGCACGCGGTCCTCTTCATCGACGAGATCCACACGGTGATCGGTGCCGGCGCCACCAGCGGCGGCGCGATGGACGCCTCGAACCTGCTCAAGCCCGCGCTGTCGGGCGGGACGATCCGCTGCATCGGCTCGACCACCTACAAGGAGTTCCGCAACCACTTCGAGAAGGACCGCGCCCTGCTGCGCCGGTTCCAGAAGATCGACGTGAACGAGCCCACGGTCGAGGATACCATCAAGATCCTCAAGGGTCTGCGCACCGCGTTCGAGGATCACCACCGCGTCAAGTACACGCCCGACGCGATCAAGACGGCGGTGGAGCTTTCGGCCCGCTACATCAACGACCGCAAGCTGCCCGACAAGGCGATCGACGTGATCGACGAAGTCGGCGCGATGCAGATGCTGCTGCCGCCCAGCCGCCGCAAGAAGACCATCACCGCGCGCGAGATCGAGCAGGTCATCGCGACGATGGCCCGCATCCCGCCCAAGTCGGTCTCGTCCGACGACAAGAAGGCGCTGGAGAACCTCGAGCGTGACCTGAAGCGCGTGGTGTTCGGCCAGGACAAGGCGATCGGCCTCCTCGCCACCGCGATGAAGCTGAGCCGCGCTGGCCTGCGCGATCCGGACAAGCCGATCGGCTCGTTCCTGTTCAGCGGGCCTACGGGTGTCGGCAAGACCGAAGTGGCCCGCCAGCTCGCCAGCATCATGGGCATCGAGCTGAAGCGCTTCGACATGTCCGAATACATGGAGCGTCATTCGGTCAGCCGCCTGATCGGTGCGCCTCCGGGCTATGTCGGCTTCGATCAGGGCGGCCTTCTGACCGACGCGATCGACCAGAACCCGCACTGCGTTCTCCTGCTCGACGAGATCGAGAAGGCGCACCCCGACCTGTTCAACATCCTGCTGCAGGTGATGGACAACGGCCGCCTGACCGATCACCACGGCAAGACCGTCGATTTCCGCAACGTGGTGCTCATCATGACCACCAACGCGGGCGCCTCGGACATGGCCAAGCAGGGCATCGGCTTCGGCGACACCTCGAAGGAGGATGCCGGCGAGGAAGCGGTGAAGCAGATGTTCACCCCCGAATTCCGCAACCGCCTCGATGCGATCGTGCCCTTCGCGTACCTCGCCAAGGACACCATCAGCCGGGTCGTGGACAAGTTCATCCTCCAGCTGGAACTGCAGCTGGCCGACCAGAACGTCCACATCCAGTTCGATTCGGACGCACGCAGCTGGCTGGGCGACAAGGGCTACGACAAGCTCTACGGCGCCCGCCCGATGGGCCGCGTGATCCAGGAGAAGGTCAAGCAGCCGCTGGCGGAAGAACTGCTGTTCGGCAAGCTGGCGCACGGCGGCGAAGTGCACGTCTCGGTCAAGGAGAACGCGCTGAACTTCGAACTGACTCCCTCGGCGCCCAAGGTGTCCAAGACCAAGAAGAAGGTGCCGGTGAAGCGGGCGAAGAAGCCCGGTCCGCAGGCGGATACCAACGCCGACGATTGAGGGTCATTGCTCACTTCCCGACGCAGGGGGCTTCGACAAGCTCAGCCTGAGCGGGAGGAGGGGATAGCGGCCTTACACCAACACCGCTCACCCTGAGCTTGTCGAAGGGTCTGCGCCACATTGAGACATTGGGGCGGGAACCACGCGGTTCCCGCCCCATTTTCATGACATGCCCCGCGATTTCTCCTGGATCAGACCCGAGCCCTGGGGCATCCACGTCGTCCCCGCCGACTGCTGGATCGACCCGGCCCGCCCCGTCGATCGCGCGCTGGTGACTCACGGCCATGCCGACCACGCCCGCGGCGGCCATGGCGCGACCTTCGCCACCCCCGAAACCCTCGCCATCATGAAACTGCGCTACGCCACCGAGGAAGGCGCGGTGCCCGTCCCCTACGGAACGCGCATCGCCCTGCCGGGCAAAGTCCACGCCACCTGGATTCCCGCCGGACATGTCCTCGGCTCCGCGCAGATCCTGCTGGAGCACGCGGGCGAGCGGATCATCGTCACCGGCGATTTCAAGCGCCGCGCCGATCCCACCTGCCCGCCCTTCGAGGTCACCCCTTGCGACGTGCTCGTCACCGAGGCGACCTTCGGCCTCCCCGTCTTCCGCCACCCGCCGGTGGAGGAGGAGATCGCCAAGCTGCTCTCGGCCCTCGCCGCCAATCCGGAGCGCTGCGTGCTGGTCGGTGCCTATGCGCTGGGCAAGGCACAGCGCCTGATCGCCGAACTGCGCCGCGCCGGGCACCAGGACACGATCTGGCTCCACGGCGCGATGGAGCGGATGTGCCGACTGTATGAAGAATGGGGCATCGATCTGGGCGACCTGCGGCTGGTGTCGGACGCCACCAAAGAGCAGCTGATCGGCGCGGTAATCGTCGCCCCGCCCTCGGCGCTCAATGACCGCTGGAGCCGCCGCCTGCCCGATCCGATCACGGCGATGGCCTCCGGCTGGATGCGGGTACGCCAGCGGGCCCGGCAGCGGATGGTCGAACTGCCGCTGGTGATCTCCGACCACGCGGACTGGGACGAACTGACGCAGACCGTGGTGGACGTGAACCCCGCCGAGACATGGATCACGCACGGGCGCGAGGAAGCCATGCTGCGCTGGTGCGAGTTGAACCAGAGGAAGGCGCGGGCGCTGGCTCTGGTGGGGTATGAGGATGAAGATGATTGAAGAGAAGTCCTGGGGCCATTGCCCCAGACCCCATTACTGTCGTCCTCGCGCATGCAGCCGCCTCAACCCCACATGGCGCCGCAGGCTATTTGTCTCCCGGCTCGAAGTGAGCGCAAAACGAGGCTGCGCGCGTGCCCTCGACGCTATGGGGGTCTGGGGCGATGGCCCCAGAACTTCTCTTTCCTGATGGAACACTTCGCCGCCCTTCTCGATGCGCTGGTCTACACCCGCAGCCGCAACGCCAAGCTCAAGCTGCTGGCCGACTACCTGCGCGACACGCCCGACCCGGATCGCGGCTGGGCGCTCGCCGCGCTGACCGATGGACTCGATTTCCCGGCAGTGAAGAGTTCCACCATCCGCAATCTGCTGACCGAGCGGATCGACCCGGTGCTCTGGACGCTCAGCCGCGAATATGTGGGCGATTCCGCCGAGACCGCCAGCCTGCTCTGGCCCGAACCGGCGGAGGCACCCTCTCCGCCTACGGTGTCCGAGGCGGTGGATGCGCTTTCCCGCATGACGCGCGCCAATGTCATGGTGGAATTGCCGAAGCTGCTCGACCGGCTGGATGCGAACGGCCGCTATGCCCTGCTCAAGCTGGCCACCGGGGCGATGCGCATCGGCATTTCGGCGCGTCTCGCCAAGACGGCTTTCGCGCAGGCTTTCGACGTCGCGGTGGAGGATGTGGAGGAGCACTGGCACGGCCAGACGCCGCCTTATGCCCCGCTGTTCGACTGGGCCGCGCACGGTGCCGAGCCTCCCAATTCCGAAGATCTGCCGCTGTTCCGGCCCTTCATGCTGGCGCATGGGCTGGAGGACACCGAGATCGATCTGGCCGACTATGCTGCCGAGTGGAAGTGGGACGGCATCCGTGTGCAGGTGGTCCGTGCGGGCGGAGAAACGCGCGTCTACTCCCGCTCCGGCGACGACATTTCCGCCACCTTTCCCGAGGTCGCCGAAGCGCTGCATATCGACGGCGTGCTGGACGGCGAACTGCTGGTGCGCGGTGCCCATCAGGGCGGCGAAGAGGGCGGCGCGGCCAGCTTCAACGCCTTGCAGCAGCGCCTCGGGCGCAAGACCGTCTCGAAGAAGATGCGCGAGGAATATCCCGCCTTCGTGCGCCTCTATGACGTGCTGATCCTGGAGGGGCAGGACTTGCGCCCGCTCCCCTGGAGTCAGCGCCGCGCCGCGCTGGAGGCGCTGCTTCCGCGCCTGCCCGCCGACCGGTTCGACATCTCCACCGTGATCCCCGCCGCCGACTTCGCCGACCTGTCCGCCATCCGTGAACGCGCGCGCGACGATGCGATCGAGGGGGTGATGCTCAAGCGGCGGGACAGTCCCTATGTCGCGGGGCGCAAGACCGGGCTGTGGTACAAGTGGAAGCGCGATCCGCTGCTGATCGACTGCGTGCTGATGTATGCCCAGCGCGGCTCGGGCAAGCGCAGTTCGTTCTATTCGGACTATACGTTCGGCTGCTGGGACGGCGATCCCGATACCGGCGCGGAGCTGCTGCCGGTGGGCAAGGCCTACTTCGGTTTCACCGACGAGGAACTGAAGTGGCTTGATCGCCACGTGCGCAATCACACCGTGGGCCGCTTCGGCCCGGTGCGCGAGACGGACAAGTCGCTGGTGTTCGAGGTGGCTTTTGATTCGGTCCACGCCAGCAAGCGCCACAAGTCCGGAGTCGCCATGCGTTTCCCCCGCATCAGCCGCATCCGCGCCGACAAGCCCGCGCACGAGGCCGACCGCATCGAGACTTTGCGCGCCCTGATCCGCGATTGACCGCGATCAATGCGCGCTTGAACCATGCACGGCAGACAAGCATAGCCCCCATTTCGTCATTGCGAACGCAGCGAAGCAATCCAGGGCAGTTTACGCGGCTCTGGATTGCTTCGCTGCGTTCGCAATGACGAGAGGATGAACGGAGAGACCCCTTGACCGCCCAGATCGTCGATGTCCCGGACACCCCCTACCACCGCCTCGGCGGCGCGCCGGTGTTCGAGGCGATCGCCAACCGCTTCTACGACCTGATGGACAGCGACCCGGCCTATGCCGAGTTGCGCGCGATGCATGCGGCGGACCTGACGGCGATGCGAGCCTCGCTGCCGAAGTTCCTCGCCGGATGGGCAGGCGGCCCGCGCGACTGGTTCGAGGAGAACCCCGGCCGCTGCATGGTGAGCCTGCACGCGCCCTTCACCATCGACCCGCTGACGGCGAACCAGTGGGCCGAGGCGATGGAGCGCGCCATCACCGACGTCGCGCCGGAGCCTGCGGAAATCGCGGCGTCGATGCGCGAAGTGCTCGGCAGGCTGGCGCGCGGGATGGGGCGGTAGGTCCGTGTTCCTCCCTGAGCTTGCTCGGGGAGGTGGCGCCGACGAAGTCGGTGACGGAGGGGGAATTTCCCGCCTCCTCCCCCTCCACCACCGCCTGCGGCGGCGGTCCCCCTCCCCGAGACAAGCTCGGGGAGGAACCCGCATCAGTTCACCCGGAACTGCTTCTCACGCGAGGTTGCGCCGCGCAGCAGTTCCAGCCGCGAGGGCGCCACGCCCAGCGCGCGGGCGAGCAGGTCGCGCACGGCGGCATTGGCCTTGCCGCCCTCCGGCTGCGCGCGGACTTTGGCGGTGAGGCGGTTCCCGGCGATTTCCAACGCTTCAACTTTGGCGCCCGGCGTCACCCGCAGAGCCAGCGCGCCGTCGGCATCGATTAGCGCCCGCAGCGCTCCGGCATCGGGCAGCGCTGCCTTGGGCCGCGCCATCAGCCGTTCAGCCCGAGCGCCTCGGCATGCAGGCGGCCATTGAGGACATAGCCCTTCACGCCCGCCTGATTGGCGACAACGGCCTCGTCGGTCAGATCGCGCAGGTACTTTGCCGGGCGGCCCATCCAGAGCTGGCGAGCACCGATGCGCTTGCCGGTGAGCTGCGAGCCCGCCGCCAGCATGCCGTCGCTCTCGACATAGGAGCCGTCCATCACGATCGCGCCGAGGCCGATGAAGGCGCGGTCCTCCAGCGTGCAGCCGTGCAGCATGACCATGTGGCCGATCAGCACGTCCTCGCCGATGATGGTGGCGTAGCCTTCGGGGCGTGAGGGCTTGGGGCTGTCGCAGTGGACGACGGTGCCGTCCTGGATGTTGGTGCGCGCGCCGATGACCACGCGGTTGACGTCGGCGCGGATCACGCAGTTGTACCAGATGCTGGCGTCGGGGCCGATCTCGACGTCGCCGATGATGCGGCAGCCGGGCGCGATGAAGGCGCTGGAATGGATACGCGGCATCTTGCCATTGAAAGGCGCGATCGTGATGTCGTTACGGTCGGTCATGGATTCCCCGTCAGCCTGCTCCAGCGGACATACGGCAGGATGGAAGCGTGATCGTCCGTCCAGGGTTCCGGCGCCCGTTCTTCGAGCTTGCTCCATGGGGCATCCGGGCGCTGCCTTGCAAGCCTGTCGAGCACGGCCCGGTCCGCCGAAAGCGCGATCCAGCGCGAGGGGGTGTAGCGCACTTCGTCCTCGGGAAAGTCCAGCCGCGAAAGCGCCTGCAGCCCGCTCGCTCGCGCATTGGCGCCGACCACCGGCGCAAGGTCGATGTAGCGGTTGGAGATGTGCAGGATCAGCAGGCCCCCCGGCGTCAGCGCACGGCGGTAGACCGCCAGCGCCTCGGTCGTCAGCAGGTGCATGGGGATGGCATCGGAGGAGAAGGCGTCGATCACCAGCACCTCGAAGCTGCGCGGCGCGACGTGTGCCAGTTCCAGCCGGGCATCGCCGATCACCACGCGGGCCTTGGGGGTGCAGTCCTTGAGGAAGGTGAACTGCCGCGTCGTGGAGAAGCGCAGCACCACCGGGTCGATCTCGAAGAAGGTCCAGTCCTGCCCCCGCTGCGAGCGGCAGGCGAGCGAGCCGGTGCCGAGTCCGACGACGCCCACGCGCGCCTGCGGCCCCTCGATGGCGGGTACTGCCGCCAGCGCGAGGGCGACGCCGGAGCCGGGACCGTAGTAGGTCAGCGCATCGTGCGTGTGCGCGGGATCGAGCGCCTGCATGCCGTGCAACGTAGTGCCGTGGGCCAGCGTGCGATACTTGCCGTCCGAACCGTCGCGCAGGGTATAGATGCCGAAATAGCTGCGGGTGCGCTCATGCTCCAGCGTCGCGCGCATGGTCCAGAAGCCGCCCTGCCCGACCATCGCGATCAGCAGCACCGCCGCGAAGCCCCAGCGCCAGGCCATCACCATGATCCCGAGGCCGACGAGGAACACCGTCAGCATCAGGCTGAACAGCGCCTCTTCCGGGTCGAGCATCGTCTCCAGCAGTTCCCAGCCGAGGAAACCTGCGAAGAGCAGCACCACGGTCAGCGCGATGCGCGCCATGCCAGGCTCCATATCGGTGCTGTCGCGCCAGTTCAGCAGCGGGCGCAGCGGCATCAGCAGTGCGGCGGCGAGGACCAGCAGCGGGTGCTCCCAGGCCCAGTCGAACACCAGCGGCGCGATCAGCGCGGTGAACACGCCGCCGAGCGCTCCGCCCGCCGACATGACGAGGTAGAAGCGGGTAAGCTGCGCCTCTCCCGGCCTCAGGTCGTAGAGCCGCGCGTGCAGCGCCGTCGCCACGCAGAGCAGCAGCAGGCAGGTGCCCGCCACCGCCCACAAGGTGCCCGAGCCATTCGACAGCATCGCGTAGCTGCCCATGAACAGCACCACGACCGGCGCCACGCGGCTGACGACGTTGGCGGGCCCGCGCCGGTCGGAGAACGCGATCACGAAGCTCAGCAGGTAGAGCCCGAGCGGGATCACCCAGAGCAGCGGCATCGCGAAGATGTCGGTGGTGAGATGCGTGGTGGTCGAGAGCATCAGCCCCGAGGGTACTGCCGACAGCGCCAGCCACAGGCCGATGGTGCGGGCGGGGATGCGCTCCGAAGCGTGGGCCTGTGCGATCGGCGCGGGGGTATTGCGGCGGCTGAACCCGGCCAGCGCGATCAGCAGCACCAGCACGGCGAAGCCGCCGGACCACGCGAGGCTCTGCAACCGCACGCTCAGCAGCGGCTCGGCCAGCAGCGGATAGGCGATGAGCCCCGCGAAGCTCCCGAGGTTGGAGGCGGCGTAGAGCGCCCAAGGCGCACCCGCTTCGGGCGCAGCGGCGAACCAGCGCTGCATCAGCGGCGCCTGCGCGGAGACGACGAAGAATACCGGACCGATGCTCGCGCCCAGTAGCAATGGCACCCATGCGGCCTCGGGCAGCCCGGCGATGCGCGGCATGTCGATCAGGCCCACCGGCAAGGTCAGCGCGGCGACCAGTAGCAGCGCGAGGTGAATCATCGCCTGCCGCTTCAGCGCGAACCGGCCGAGCCAGTGCGCATAGGCGTACCCCGCCAGCAGCAGCGCCTGATAGACCAGCATCGCGCTGTTCCACACGTTCGGCGCGCCGCCGAGCCGGGGCAGCGCCATGCGCGCCACCATCGGCTGCACGAGGAACAGCAGGAAACTGCCGACGAGGATGGTGGCGACGAACAGCCCGCGGCGTGGCGGGGTTGTCCGGGCGGTTTGCAGCATGTGCTCGGCGGTATCGGTCATTGCGGCAAGACAGGTACGTGGTGCCGGCAGGGAAGGATAGACCTTCACTCGTCATTGCTTCGCTGCGCTCGCAATGACGAAGGGTGTGGTGATGACCTACGGCTAGCGCCCCGCGCGCCCAATGCTCCGCCACGCCTCGGCGGTGATCGAATGGACGATCGTATCGCCCACCGGCGGCTCGAACCGCGCATCGACGAAGTCCAGTTTCTCGCGCCGCACCATGCCGAGGCGCAGCATCAGGCCCCAGCTGGCAGTGTTCTCGATATTGGTGATGGCGAAGATCTCACCCGCCCCGAACCGGCCGAACCCGGCATCGAGCGAGGCGATGGCGGCTTCCTTCGCATAGCCCTGCCCCCAGGAATCCTCACGAAACCGCCAGCCGATCTCCATCTCGCCGGGGAACGTCGCCCCCGGCGCATCGATCACCTTGAGGCCGCAGAAGCCGAGCACCGCGCCGTCGTCCTTGCGCTGGGCGATCCAGAAGGTGTGGCCGAGACGGTGCTGAAAACCCAGCACGCGCTCCTCGAACAGCGCCACCTTGGCATCGTCCATGACGCCGCCAAGGTGGCGCATGACGGCGGGCGTATTGGTGCCCTCGGCGAAGCGCGCGATGTCGCCCTCACCCCAGTCGCGCAGGATCAGGCGGTCGGTCTCGATCCTAACCACGCAGCAGCCGCGCCGCATGGGCCGCATGGTATGTCAGCACGCCCGAGGCGCCGGCGCGCTTGAAGGCGGTGAGCGTCTCCAGCACCATGGCATCGCGGTCCGCCGCGCCCGCCGCGACGGCGTGCTCGATCATCGCGTACTCGCCGGAGACCTGATAGGCGAAGACGGGCACCTCGAAAGTGTCCTTCACCCGGCGGATGATGTCGAGGTAAGGCAGGCCCGGCTTCACCATCACCGTGTCGGCGCCCTCGGCAAGGTCCATCTCGACCTCGCGCAGCGCTTCCTCGGTGTTGCCGGGGTCCATCTGGTAGGTCTTCTTGTCGCCCTTGAGCAGCCCGCGCGAACCGACCGCGTCGCGGAACGGGCCGTAGAACGCCGAGGCGTACTTGGCGGCGTAGCTCATGATCTGGACATTGATGTGGCCCGCGTCCTCCAGTGCGTCGCGGATCGCGGCGATGCGGCCGTCCATCATGTCCGACGGGGCGATGATGTCCGCGCCCGCATTGGCCTGGTTGAGCGACTGGCCGACCAGCGCCTCGACCGTCTCGTCGTTGAGGACGTAGCCCGCCGCGTCGATCAGCCCGTCCTGTCCGTGGCTGGTATAGGGATCGAGCGCCACGTCGGTCAGCAGGCCGATTTTATCGCCCACTGCATCACGGATCGCGCGCAGGGCGCGGCACATCAGGTTGTCGGGATTGAGCGCCTCTCGCCCGTCCTCGCTGCGGCGCTCGGGCTGGGTATAGGGGAACAGCGCGAGGACCGGGATGCCGAGATCGACGGCTTCCTTCGCGCGCTCCACCATCAGGTCCACCGACCAGCGCGAGACGCCGGGCAGCGCCGCGATCGGGGTTTCGAGGCCCTCCCCGTCGCTAACGAACAGCGGCCAGATGAGGTCCGCCGGGGTCAGCACCGTCTCGCGGTGGAGCGCGCGGCTCCAGGCGGTGGTGCGGGTACGGCGAAGGCGGGTGTGGGGAAAGGTGCCGGTCATGGCGGGGTGCTTGCCGGAAAACGCAGGGCGGGGCAACGGCGGCAGGCTTGCGATTTGCGCAGGGCAGAGTGCATCCACTTTCGCCATATCCCCACGCAGCCATTTGGGCAGATGAAGATCTGGTCCGACCAGGCTTCCCAGCGGACCATGGCTTCGGACACGGGTGTGGCGCGCACATCCGCCGTGCCGCAATCTCAAGATACAGAGGGCAGCAAGGAAGAACCGGTTCGCATCGACATGCGTGGATTTTCCCGCAGGCTTTGCCTCGGGCGGATTAGTTGCTTAAAGATAAGGCATGGAGATTAGACCCTTTCGCATCGACATGCGTGGATTTTCCCGCGGGCTTTGCCTCGGGTGGATTAGTTGCGTAAAGACAAGGCATGGAGATTGAACCCTTACGCATCAACGGCGTCTTGCTGATCACGCCGCGCCGCATCGGTGACGAGCGCGGCTATTTCGCAGAAACCTTCCGGGCGGATATCTTCGCGCAGCATTGCGGCGAACATTCCTTTGTCCAGGACAATGAATCCCTCAGCGCCAGGGCCGGAACGATCCGCGGCCTCCATTTCCAGAGCGATCCGCATGCACAGGGCAAGCTGGTGCGTTGCCCCGCCGGGGCGCTGTTCGACGTTGCGGTCGATATCCGGCAGGCCTCGCCGACCTATGGCCAGTGGGTGGCTGAGACGCTGACGCCGGAAAACGGCAAGCAGTTGTGGATTCCACCGGGGTTCGCGCACGGCTTCTGCTCGCTCGAACCCGATACCGTCATCTGCTACAAGGTCGCCGGGGGCTTCTACAGCGCCGAATGCGACAAGGGGCTGGCCTGGAACGACCCCGCCATCGCCATTGCCTGGCCGGATGTCGTCGATGCCGAGACGCTTTCCGCCAAGGACCGCAAGCAACCGCTGCTGGCCGATCTTCCCGCCTATTTCAGCTGGAGCGAATAGTTTCATGCGCGTGGTCGTCACCGGCATTGAAAAGACCGTGCGTTGGTATCTCGACAATGCGTGGTGGTGGCAACCCCTGCGCGCCCGCTATGACGGCGAGCGGCTGGGCCTGAATACCGCCGGGCAGACTGCGGGCGTCCCCGCGTGAAGATCGCCGTCACCGGCAAGACCGGGCAGGTCGTAACCAGCCTGATGGAACGCGGCGCGGCTGCGGGCCACGAGATCGTCGCGCTGGGCCGACCGGAACTGGACCTCGCCGATCCGGGCTCGGTCCTGCGCGCCCTGCAGGCGGCGGCGCCCGACGTGATCGTATCGGCGGCGGCCTATACCGCGGTCGACAGGGCCGAGGGCGAGAGCGAGCTGGCCCATGCCGTCAACGGTGCGGGCGCCTGTGCGGTGGCACAGGCAGCAAAGACGCTGGGTGCCCCGCTGGTGCATGTCTCGACCGACTACGTTTTCGACGGTGCGCTCGGCCGGCCCTATGTGGAAACCGATGCGACCGGTCCTTCCGGCATCTATGGTGCTTCCAAGCTGGCTGGCGAGGAAGCGGTGCTCGCCGTGCACGGCGACAACAGTGCGGTCCTGCGCGTGGCTTGGGTCTACAGCCCTTTCGGTGGCAACTTCGTGAAGACGATGTTGCGTCTGGCGGGCGACCGCGATTCGGTTTCAGTGGTGGCCGACCAGGTGGGCAACCCGACCAGCGCGCTCGACATCGCCGATGGCATCCTTGCGGTAGCGGCCAACCTTGTCGCCGATCCGGATCCGGTCTTGCGCGGCGTCTTCCACATGACTGCCAGGGGCGAGGCAAGCTGGGCCGACTTCGCGCAAGCTATCTTCGCTGCATCGGCAGCGAATGGCGGACCGTCCGCCGTGGTCACCCCGATCACCACTGCCGAATACCCTACCCCGGCCCGTCGCCCCGCGAACTCGCGGCTCGATTGCGCGCGGATAGAACGCACTCACGGCGTCGTGCTGCCCGAGTGGCGCGGCGCGTTGGAAACTGTGGTCGCCCGCCTGCAGCCCACTCCCGCCTGATCTGAGGACATGACAACGATGAAGGGTATCATCCTGGCCGGCGGCAGCGGCACGCGGCTTTATCCGATGACGCTGCCTACTTCCAAGCAGTTGATGCCGGTCTACGACAAGCCGATGATCTATTATCCGCTCAGCACGCTGATGCTGGCAGGCATCCGGGAGGTGCTTGTCATCTCCACCCCGCGCGACCTGCCCGCGTTCCACTCGTTGCTGGGCGACGGATCGCAGTGGGGCATGGCCTTCGAGTATGCCGAGCACCCAGTCCCGATGGTCTCGCGCAGGCCTACGTAATCGGCGCGGACTTCGTCGGCACCCAGCCCTCGGCGCTGATCCTGAGCGACAACATCTATCACGGCCACGGCCTGCCCGAACTGGCGAGCGCCGCCGCGCCAGCGCGTCGGCGCCAGTGTCTTTGCGTACCATGTGCAGGATCCCGAGCGGTACGGCGTGGTCGCCTTCGACGAGGGCATGAAGGCCGTCTCGATCGAGGAGAAGCCCGCGAAGCCGCATGTCCGTCTTCGACACATTTGGCGCAGATCGGGGCGTGGACTAGCGCACGCGCGAGATCAGCCGCGAGCAGCGACCAGCGATTTCAGCGCCTGTTGCAGCACCGCGCCTAGCGGCAGGTCCAGCTTGTCGGCTACCCGGTAGAGCCCGGCGATCGTATCTTCGGTGGCCTTGATGTTGATCTACTGATTGCGGCCAGTGGTGCGGTGCCGCCGGCGCAACGGGGAGGGGCAGAGGGCCGGGCGGGGGCCGGCGCGTTCTTAGCAACCTTGGTGGGAACGGCGGGCTTGGGCTGCGCCTTGCGGCTCGGAAAGCCGCTAGCCTGCGCGATCTCGTCGATTGCTGGGGTGGGGACCATAATGGGCATGGGTGAGGTCTCCGTCGAGACGGATGATATCAAGTATCTACCGTATAAGATAGCCGATGGTATCTAAAAGACGCCATCGGCTATCTTATATTCGTCACGCTTGGCTGACAGGCGCGGGCTAGAACATCAGTTGCTATTTTGGACAGTCTGTACGGCCACTGCCGCGGTCATGATTGGCGAGAACAGCTGGCTGACGAGCTGGAGCATCTTGGTAGGTTGGTTGGCCGCTGCATTGCCGAAATAGAGTACGTCGCCGTTCTGCATGGTGAAGCGTTGTGAGAGGAAATACGACTTCGTCTGCGACATGTTAAGGTGATAGATGACAGGCTGACGCTCGCCTTGGTCGACGCTCACGTAGCGAAACACGAAGATCGCTGCAGGGTCGCCATAATTGGGATTGACGCCCCCAGAGGCCGCGACCGCTTCGGCCAAGGTGATTTCGGAGCGCACGAAGGGGATCTGATCGACGCGCCCGGAAGCGCCGAGCACCGAGAACGAGCGCGGATCCTGGATCAGCATCACGCGATCGCCGGGATAGGCGCGCACATCGAGTGCCGGATTGTCCGTAAGGTCACTCAGGCGCAGGTCCACCGGATCGCCGTGGCGCATGATGCGCAGTTTCAGGTCCTTGGCACTGCCGCGATAGCCTCCGGCCAGAGCAATCACGTCCGACAGCGTTTCGCGGTTGGTCTGGAGCACGAGGCGACCGGGCCGGGCGATCTCGCCGCTCAGGATCACCGAATTGGTCACCGGTTCACTGACGGTCACGAGCACCTGTGGGTGCTGCGAAAGACCGCGCAGGGAGTTGCGGATCATGTTTTCGATTTCGAGGATGGTATGTCCCATGACGTGCAGCTTGCCGGCATAGGGAATGAAGATGTCGCCGTCGTCATTGACGCGACTGGGAGGGAGCTTCTGGCTTTTCACGCCGGAATCGATCGCAGCTGCAGCCGAGGAAGAGTCCGTGTTGGCACCGGAACTGGAACCCGAAAATAGCGAAACGCCTGCCTCGTAGATGTAGATTTGCAGTACGTCGCCAGGGCCCACCATGTCGGTCGGCGGCGGCGGCAGTTCCGCCAGCGAGGCCTTTCGCATTGCGTCGGTGTTCGGTGGCAGCGCCGTCGCGTCTGTGACCTCGACGATTTCGATGGTCGGGCCGGCTTCAGCTTGTAGCGCGCCCTTTTCAATCTGCTTGCCGGTGGGGCCGCTGGAAGGAAGCGATGCACAGGCGGTGAGAGATGACGCGAGCACCAGGCTTGCAACGAACTTTGGCTTCATCTGAATTGTAACTCGGGCCTTGTGCGCGCCTGACGTTAGGCTGACAACGTCTGCCTTAGCATCGTGATTTGTCCATCGGCAATGGCGTCAAAGAAAGTTATCCGTCAACGGCGGCGCGAGGGCGACATCCGCCGCCTCGCGCGAGGCGGATTGAAGGGCGACCCAACGCGCCGCACTTGCGCCACGCGTTGGGTCGGGCTAGCGCGTGGGTGACGTATTGTGCCGGCGAAATTCCGCTGAGCACCTGAATTTCTGTCGAGGCCCGCGCAGCTATATGAAAGTCGAGCATGCTTTTCCGGCGGAGCCCTTTACCGTCGATCGTCGTCGCAGTTTTGGTGATTGGGTGAGAAAGCGTCGCTGGTTCCTGTTGTTTGTGGCCCTGCCAACACTGTTGGCAGGAATCTACTACGCGTTCATAGCCTCGGATATCTACGTTTCGGAATCCCGTTTCGTCATAAAGAGTCCCGACCAGAAGCGGCCCCAACTTTCGTCACTGGCCAACCTGATCCAGACGACCGGATTATCTAGCGGGCAGGAACAGACGAACGAAATCCTCGAATACGTGCGTTCGCGCGATGCGCTGCGGACGCTGGACAAGAAGCTCGACGTGCGCGCACGTTTCCGGGCCGGGGATGCCGATCTGCTGTCGCGCTTTCCGCACCCTTTCATGAAGAATAGCTTCGAGGAACTTTACAAGTATTACGGGAAACGGGTTACCGCCGAACTCGACAAGGAGACCGGCACCGCCATCGTCAAGATAGAGGCGTTCACCCCCCAGGATGCCTATGCAATCAACCGTGAACTGCTGGGCCTGAGCGAGGCGCTGGTGAATCGGCTCAACGATCGTGCCCAGAACCGGGCGATCTCTGAAGCGCAAAGGCAAGTGGAACTGGCGACCTACCGAGCGAAGAAAGCTCGCATCGCGATGGCGGGGTACCGCAATTCCAAAGAGATCATTGATCCGGGCAAACAGGCAACCGGTGTGATCCAGATCTCCGACGAGATGATCGCCCAGCGCGCCGCGCTAAAGGCGCAACTGGACCTTATGCAGCGCGAGACCCCACGCAATCCCTCGATCCCCGCGCTACGCAATCGCATCAACGCGATTTCGGTGCAGATCGCCTCGCAGGACCGCCGCGTGGTCGGCGGCGACGGTGGCATCGCTTCCAAGCTGGGCGGCTATGAGAATCTGCTGGTCGAGCAGGAGTTCGCCACGCAGAACTTGACTGTCGCCAATGCCGCGCTGGTTCAGGCGCGCGCAGATGCCCAGAAACAGAAGTTCTATCTGGAACGCATCGTCAATCCCGATCAGCCGGACGAGCCGCTGCTGCCCCGCCGCCTACTCAGCGTACTGGTGGTAGCCGCGGCATCGCTTTGCATCTACTTCATCGGATGGATGCTGATCGTCGGTATTCTCGAGCACGCACCGGAAGAATAAGATGGCCGGATCGTCCATGCAGCGGCTCAAGGAAGGTTGGCGTATCCAGGTTCGCGTGATCCACGCGCTGACGCTACGTGAACTGCACACGCGTTTTGGCAGGGAGAATATCGGCTTCCTGTGGATCATGGTGGAGCCCTTGCTGTTCGCCGGGCTCGTGGCCATCATGTGGCGCTACATGAAAGGCCCCGAGGAGCACGGCATAAGCATCGTCGCTTTCGTGGTGACGGGCTATATTCCGATCACGTTGTTCCGCCACGCCGTCTCGCGCAGCATTTCGATCTTCGTGGCGAACAGTAGCCTGCTTTATCACCGGCAGGTCAAAGTGCTGGATTTCATCCTGGTGCGCTTCCTGATCGAGATGCTGGGCGGAATGATGGCCTTCACCTTCATTTCCTCCGTGCTTGGCTTGTTCGATGCGTTTCCGATGCCCGCCGATTTTGGCATGCTGATCGGAGGCTGGCTGCTTTATTCGATGGTCACGCTTTCGATCTGCTTCGTCGTCGGGCCGCTCTCAGAGATGTCGGAAGTGGTCGAGAAGTTCGTGCCGGTGCTGACATACATCATGATACCGTTCTCGGGTTCGTTCAGCATGGTGTCTTGGTTGACGCCGACGCTACGAGATTACATGCTGTGGTCGCCGTTCGTGAATGCGATCGAGATCATGCGCGGCGGTGTATGGGGCGAGAACCTGCAGGTCTTCTACAATGTGTGGCAGCCCATCGCTTTCTCGATGGTCTGCACCGTCATCGGGCTGGCCTTGTGCCGGCGTGTGCGAAGGACGCTTGCTGTCGAATGATCACCTGCCACAACGTCACCAAGAACTATGGCCATGGCGGCAGCGTTAAGCGTGTGCTGTCCGGGATCAACCTGCAGGTCAACGGCGGCGATCGCATCGCGCTGCTAGGCCGTAACGGCGCCGGCAAGAGCACTCTCATCAAGCTGATCGGCGGGGTCGAGATGCCGACGACAGGCAAGATCGCCCGCACCATGTCGGTATCCTGGCCGCTGGGATTCGCAGGGGGGTTCCAAGGTAGCCTCACCGGCTACGACAACGCCCGCTTCATCGCCCGCATCTACGATCGCGACTACAAGGACATGAAGGCCTTCGTCGAGGATTTCACCGAGATGGGCCGCCAGTTGCGGATGCCGGTAAAGACCTATTCGTCCGGCATGCGGGCGCGCCTGGCGTTTGCTCTGTCGCTGGCGATCGAGTTCGATTGCTATCTGATCGACGAGATCATCCTCGTCGGCGATCAGAACTTTCAGCGCAAGTGTCATTATGAACTGTTCGAGAAACGCAGTGATCGATCGATGATACTGGCCTCGCACAGCACGGACGTGGTGCGCGAATACTGCAACCGGGCGTTCCTGATCGATCAGGGGCAGGGCAGCGCCTACGATGATGTGAACGAAGCCGTAGAAGCTTATTCTGCCTTGTGAAGGGTAGAAAGAAACCCTTGACGCGTGCTCCGGCTGCCCAGGTTCTGGGGCGCCTCACCTCGGCCGGGCGGTTTGTGCAGCGGCATATCCGATGGGCAATTGACCGCAGTAGGAAGCATTGGTTCGATGCGATCGGGGCCGGCAGCTACATCAGGCGGGCGTGGGCCGCGCCACAGGTTCGCGACCTGCCCGCCAGGCAGGTCTATATCGACGTTTCCGTGATCTGTCGCAGCGATGCCGCCACCGGCATTCAACGCGTCGTGCGCTCAGTGGCTTTCCTGCTGGCCCGAATGGAAGGGCAGGGCCCGGGCTGGTCCGCGCCGATCTTCGTTTATGCGCACAAGGACCGGCATCAGGTCGTCCGGCTCGAAGGCGAGCGTTACGCGCTAACCGACGAACGGGTATCCTATGCTGCCGGAGACGTGTTCGTCGGGTTGGATTACGCTCTGGACGCCTTGTGGCGCATGCGTGGCCAACTGCTGGCAATGCGCCGCGCGGGTGTGCGTTTCTGGTACGTCGTGCACGATTTCCTGCCGCTGACGCATCCTCAATGGTTCTCCGCGGCCACGGTGCTGCGGTTCAGGATTTGGTTGACGCTTCTGGCGGCGACGGCGGAGGGGTTTTTCTGTGTCTCGCCCCCAGTTGAACAGGAACTGCGCGCCATCCTGCAGTCCCGCTTCGGCCGGGCGGAAGACTATCGCACGGTGGTGATCCCGATGGGCTGGGACATGAGTGCAGCGGTGCCGTCACGCGGGCTGACTTTGGGCTTTGATTCCGTTCTGCAGGCCTTGCGCGATTTTCCTTCGTTGCTGCTAGTGGGCACGATCGAGCCGCGCAAAGGGCATGCCGATGCGCTGGATGCGATGGAGCGGCTATGGTCCGCAGGAGACCAGACGCGTCTCGTCCTGGTAGGCGGCGTGGGCTGGAAAACCGAGGACCTGTGTGCGCGGCTCGAACGGCATCCCGAAGCGGGGCGGCGCTTGTTGCTGCTAGGCAAAGTAAGCGACGAAGCGCTGGAGTTGCTCTATGCGAGGTGCAGCGGGGTGTTGGTGCCTTCTCTCGCCGAGGGTTTCGGGCTGCCGGTGGTCGAAGCCATCGGGCGGGGCAAGCACGTCCTGGCTCGCGACCTGCCTGTTTTTGCCCAGCACACGGGCAAGGGTGTTTCCTTCTTCGAGCAGACGGCGTCCGCCGGGCAGTTGGCGCAGGCGGTTGGTGAATGGCTCGGCGGCATGGATCGTCTCGATCCGCCACGCCCTGATCTGCTGGCGACATGGAGCGAGACGGCCGCTGCCATCGCCACGACATTCGGGATAACGCCACCGCATGGCCAAGCTGGCAGCGCCTTGCCTCCGGTCGGTGAGGCAGGAGCGCAAGGTAGCCGGGCGGCGAATCTTGCTTTTACGAAAAAGCATAACTAGGGCTTTGTATTCAGCAACAAGAGTTTAGAAATTCATGGAATTTCCAGTTGTAATTCTTGCAGGTGGTCTTGGTACTCGTCTTCGTGAAGAAACGGATATCAAACCCAAACCCATGGTAGATGTTGGCGGGTATCCTATAATCTGGCATATCATGAAGCATTATGCTTCATTTGGGTGCAAAGAATTTGTGATTTGCCTCGGTTATAAAGGCGACGTAATACGTAAGTACTTTATGGAATATGCGTTGCAGCGTGCAAGTATTACTGTCGAGCTGTCCAGCAATAGCTGGAAGATTCATGATGGTGCCGCGCATGAGGACTGGACTGTGCACCTGCTGGAAACCGGCGCGGAAACGATGACGGGTGGGCGGATCGGCCGGGCGTCGCGGTTCCTAGGCAACCGGCCGTTCTTGGCGACGTACGGCGATGGGGTCAGCGACATCGACATTCGTGCGTTGGTCGATTTTCACAAAGCATCTGGACGGACCGCGACGTTGACCGCCGTTCGTCCTCCGGCGCGGTTCGGTGGATTGGTCATCGAGGATGGTGCGGTCAGTGAGTTCATGGAAAAGCCCCAGATCGGCGAAGGCTGGATTAACGGCGGTTTCATGGTGCTGCAGCCTGAGATCGCCGATCTGCTGACGACGGACGAGACGATCCTGGAACGTGCTCCGCTCGAAACGCTCGCCCGGCAAGGACAACTCGGCGCCTTCATGCACGACGGGTTCTGGCAATGCATGGATACCGTCCGCGATCTTACGTATCTGCGCGAACTCTGGGACGGCGGGGCAGCTCCCTGGAAGAGCTGGCGGTAATCTCCTGACATATCTGGTGGAAGCACGATAGAATGCCATTCAACGACGCATATTCGGGTCGCAAGGTCCTCATCACCGGCCACACCGGCTTCAAGGGAAGCTGGCTGGCGACCTGGTTGGACTCCCTCGGCGCTCAGGTCTGCGGTTATTCCGATGCCGTGCCGACCACGCCCTCGCTGTTTGAGAAGGCCGGGCTGGCCGGGCGGATCGATCATCGGCTCGGCGATATCCGGGATCTTGCCCGCTTCAGCCAAGTGGTGAAGACGTTCCGTCCGGACTTCGTGTTCCACCTTGCGGCGCAGGCCATCGTCTCGACCTCGTACAACAATCCGCTCGAGACCCTGGATGTCAACGTCATGGGCACGGCCACGGTGCTGGAAGTGTTGCGCGACGTCGATTGGCCCTGCACGGCGGTGATCATCACCAGCGACAAGGTCTATGACAACGTCGAGTGGCCTTGGGGTTATCGTGAGACAGACGCTCTGGGCGGCAAGGACGTATATAGTGCCTCCAAGGGCGGGGCCGAACTGGCATTCAAGTCCTATTTCCATTCGTTCTTTACCAAGAGCGACGTGTCCGTCAGGCTCGCGACCGCCCGTGCGGGCAACGTCATCGGCGGCGGTGACTGGGCGGCCGACCGGATCGTGGCCGATTGCGTGCGCGCCTGGTGCGAGGATCGCACGGTCGAGATCCGCAGCCCGCGATCCACGCGGCCTTGGCAGCATGTGCTCGAACCCCTGAGCGGTTACCTGTGGCTGGGTGCCCGGCTTGCGCAGGACGCTAACTATCATGGAGAGGCTTACAATTTCGGTCCCCGCGCAGAACAGAATGCCACGGTTCTGGAACTGCTGGCGGCCCTCGCCGAAGTCTGGGGGCATGAAAATCCCGAGCATGCCTACAAGGTGACCGGCAATATCCCATTCCACGAGGCCAGCCTGCTCAAGCTGAACGTCGATAAGGCGCTGCTTGCCCTGTCGTGGGAACCCAACCTGTCCTATCGTGAGTGCATGACGATGACCGGCGAATGGTACCGCGACGTTCTCAAGGGCGGTAACGATGCTCTGGCGATGACGCAGGAGCACATCGCTTCCTACGAGCGGTTCGCGCTCGAACGTGGCCGCGTGTGGGTGGCATGAACGGCGTGATCCTGACATCGCTGCGCAGGATCGCCACGCTCGGCGGCGACGTGCTTCACGGCATGAAGCAATCAGATGAAGGTTTTGCCGGTTTTGGCGAAGCCTATTTTTCACGGGTTAGTCAGGGCCATGTGAAGGGGTGGAAGCGTCACAACCGGATGACGCTCAATTTCGTTGTGGCCTCCGGTCAGATCCGCGTCGGCGTTCGCGACGACGCGGCAGGGGAGACGCGGTATTTCCTGCTTGGCCCAGATACGCCGGAAAGCCATGCGCGGCTGACGATCGGTGCGGGGTTGTGGGTTGCGTTTGGAGGTGTCGCGCCAGGAGAAAGCGTACTGCTCAACCTTGCCAGCATCGAGCACGATCCGACGGAATCGGAGACAATGCCGCTCGAAACTTTCTCTTGGGAATGGTGATGGTGTGGTGACGCAGGCGGATGCTGGCAGGAACGTTATGGAAACGACGGTAGTCATCGGTGCGGGCGGCTTGCTGGGCAGCGCGCTGGCGGCAGGCCTGGAACGGGCTGGCGGCAAGGTAGTGCGCCTGAGCCGCGGCGACATTGACCTTGTGCGGGTCGATGCGATCGCGGAGGCAATCGCGCGGGCGGGCGCCGTGCGGGTATTCAATTGCGCCGCTCATACCGATCTTGAAGCAGCGCAGGATGCGCCTGGGCTGGACCGGGCGGTCAATTGCGATCTGGCAGGCGCCATCGCGCGCGCCTCTGCCGACCAGAACATTCCCCTCGTCCATTTTTCCAGCACCGGCTGCTACGGGGACTGGAAAGAGACACCCTACGTCGAAGACGACGAACCACGGCCGCTCAGCAATCACCATCAAGCGAAGCTGGCCGGTGAGCACGCAGTGGCGGCGGCAGGGGGGGATCATGCCATCTTCCGGCTTGGCTGGCTTTATGGCGGAGAGACCGACCAGCCCAAGAACTTCGTGTGGAAGCGCATCGTCGAGGCCGCCGGCAAGACGCAGATGACCAGCGATGCGGTCCAGTGCGGCTGCCCCACCTATGTCGAGGATGTCGTACGCCAAGTGCTGCTGGCAGTCGGCGAAGGACAGCGGGGCGTGTTCAACGCCGTTTCGCAAGGTTCGGCGTCACGCTGCGATTACGTGCGTACAATCGTTTCGGCGGCCGGGCTGCCTTGCGTTGTCGAGGCAGGTCCGGGCTTCGCGCGCAAGGCGCCGGTGTCCTCGAACGAGACGGCAGTCAACGCGCGACTGCAGGCTGCCGGGCTCGATATCATGCCGCACTGGCGCGATAGTCTTGCCAGTTATGTGACCGGACTGCTGCGCGATAATCCCATTCCCTGACCCGCGCCTCGCCCGGGTAACACACTCTTGAAGAGGCCCTTGTCCTTAATGAGCAAGCAGCAGGAAAATCCGAAGATCCTCCACCGGATCTATTTTGAGAACTTCAAGCCGTTCCACGATCCTTTCCTGCACTATCTCGACAGCTGGCGTCGCGAGATGCCCGATTACGAAATCAAGCTGTGGGGTCCGCACAATCTCGATGTAGACACAATCCCGTGGACGCGGATCGCAAGCGAGAAGAAATCGCCGGTCTTCCTGTCGGAATATTTCCGCTGGAAGGTGCTGTCCGAATATGGCGGCGTCTATCTCGATGCGGATTGCGAGGTGCTGGACGGCAAGGTGCTGCACGGCATCGTCGAGGATCTTTACGCCCAGGACGAATACGACTGCTTCTTCGGCGTTGAGGAAGTCGGAAACGGGCATCCCACCGCACAGACCTTCGGCGCGAAGCGGGGGTCGGACCTCGTGCGTTTCATGGTTGATCTGTACGAGAACCGCCTGGAACCGCTGTGGCACTGGCGCGAGACACGTGGGCTGATCGGGCCGCAGCTGCTCTCGCTGTATTTCCGCAACCGTGACATCAATGTGGCGGATGACGGATTTTTCAAGAACCTGACCGACCCGGTTATGAGTGCCGGAGCGAAGGTCTACCCGCAGAAATACTTCTCACCCAAGTTCTCGCTGCTGGGCGATGCCCTCGACTACGAGAAGGGCAGCACTTGTGTCTATCACATGTTCGCCAACTCGAACGTCGATTTCAGAAGCAACAAGCGGCTGCAATCGGCGCGCAAGCAGGCGCTGACGTTCGCGGAATATCGCGCCGAAATTGAGAAGGCCTCGCGTTTCCCGCGTGATTACCATGCCTCGCATTTTTCGGTCCGTGACGGCTTGCAGACCGCTGAGGGTATCCAGGGGCAGGGTAATGGCCTCTTGATGTACGGCCCCTACATCTCGTTGCCGGGCGGCGAATATGTGGCGACCGTAGAGTGCCTCAAGCGTCCTCGCAAGGGCAAGGCGGTGCTTGCGGTGACGGCGGAATCCGGCGCGGCACAATTGGGGAAGGCGGAAATTGCCTTCGCGTCCAAGGCTGCGCTGCGGGTACCCTTCAACATCGCCGGCAAGGGCGCCAACATGTGCGAGATCACGCTGGTCATTGACGGCGTCGAGCGCATCGTCGTCACCAACGTTCATATTGAACGGACGTCCGAACTGGCGAACCAGTGCCCGACGGCGCTTGGACCGCCGGCCGTACCTGCCGTGGTCGCATCGCGATCCTCGCTCAAGCGCATTCACCGCATCTACTTTGGCTTCGATGGTAAGCCCGATCCATTTGGCCGCTATCTCGACACCTGGAAGCGACAGCTTCCCGATTTCGAGATCATGCACTGGAATGCTGACAACCTGCCGATGGATGCCAACGATTATGTGCGGCAGCTCTACAAGGAGAAGGACCATGCGTTCCTGACCGATTACTTTCGCTGGTATCTGTTGCGTGAATATGGCGGCAGTTATTTCGATGCCGATCTGGAGGTGGTGAACGGGTCGATCTATTCCCAGCTCATCGAGGACATGGAAGCGTCCACCAGCTACGATGCGTTGATCGGTATCGATGAAAGCAACGGCGGCTGGTACACCGCGCATTCGATGGCCTCGAAGCCGGGCAGCGAACTGGCCACCTTCATGTGCGACGTCTACGACAGCTTCGGCAAGTTCACCGCGTGGCGCAAGCGCGGCATGTTCTTCTGGGCACCGCAACTCGTCGGCCTCTATTTCTCCGACCGAGGCTTCCACACCGAAGGCATGGGGACCATGCCCCACTTGCGTAAGCCGCAGGTCGTGGAGCGGGTAAAGGTCTATCCGCAGGACTATTTCTCGCCGCTGGCGCCGACGGGCAATAGCGACAAGCCTTTCGATCTCAACGGATATTCGGACAATACTGCACTGTGCCATCATTTCGCATGCTCATGGCACGAAGAGGGATCGATCTACCTTTCCCATTCGCAGGAAAAGGGCGGGCAGGCCAAGGTGCTTCTGCGCGAACTCGCCAAGGCCGAAGGTCGCCAGATCGTGACGGAGAAGTACCGCAGCGGTGCCCTGCACATGTCCTTCGTTCCCGGTGGCAAGCACCTGCTGACGCAGATCGGGGCCGCCAGCGGAGTGGATTATGCAACGACCGCCCGGGCCGGCTACCTGGTCCATGGCCTGAGCCAGCCCGTGACCAAGGGGCGCTATCGCGTGTCCTTCCACCTCAACCGGATATCGCGGCCAGGCGAGATCACCGTGCAGGTCACGGCGGATGGCGGCGCGCGTTCGATCGGCGAACATACGCTTACACTGCCCACGGACAAATCGCAGGGTATCGTCTTTTGCGACGTGGATATCGAGTCCGACGTGGACGACCTCGATTGCCGCCTGTTGGTTGACGAGAAGTGCGCGCTGTTTTGCATCGAACTCACGATCGACAGGATTACCACCCCTGACGCTGCCCGGGCTTTTTCAGGTCCGGCCGCGGACATGGTCGAACCGGCCTGATACAGGCCATTTCCGCACAAGCGGCATCATGATGCCGCTTGTGCGGAAAGGCTATTTCAGAGCAGGCGTGGATCGGGCGGCAGCGTGCTGCCGCCTTGCGGATGCAGCGCAATTGAATCTATCTGCACCGGATCCGGGCCTGCCGGGCTGATCGAGAGGTTGAACGGCGCGCTCTGTGCGCAAACCGCGATCGTCGTCGACCAGACGAAGCCCCCACTGTCGGACCGATGATAGCATCCGCCATCCTCGCTGGGTGGCGTGATGATAATAACGGGGGGCGTCTGCGATGGCGTCGGCAGCGCCCCTTCCACAGTGACCGCATAGCGCGCAGGCACCAGGCGGATGTCGGGGCCGGTCAGGCTGTCGCCCTGGGGCACCAGAACGCTTTGGCCCCTGACGCCTAAGGCACCGCGCGGTGTCGTGGTGCGCAATTCCGGTGCACTGGCGGGATAGCTGCGGACGAGCGGGGGCATGCGCTGGGCGAGCGCGGTGCACATGTCTTCAAGCCGGCGGGCCATCCGGTCGAAGCCCAGTTGCAGGGCATGGTCGGCAGCCCGTTCACGCTGCTCGTCTTCTTCGGTCGATGGGGTAGCAGATGCCGCGAGGATTCGTGCGATGCCATCGGCAATCGCGGCAGGATCGAGGCCGTCCAGCATGTGCGCGATGCCTTCCAGCTCGGAAAAGATCGGAATCGGGGTGACTGCCAGTGGGCGACCGCTGGCCACTGCGTGACGCACCGCGCCGCTCGCCGATTCATCGGTCTGCTGATAAGGAAAGACGATCAGGTCGGCGTCGGCCAGCGCCTGCTGGATGTCTTCCTCGCGCCGGAATGTGAAATCGCCGGTGACGAGATCCGACAGGCCAAGCCTGTCGATGGACTCGCGTATCCGCGCGATCGTGTCGCGGGAAGCGGGATCGGGAAATTCGGCATTGAGCAGGAGCAGGCGCACCGGCGCTCCCGCATCGCGCAGCAGCGCCGCGCTTTCGACAAGTTCTACTAGTCCCTTATGCGGGAGGGCAAAGCCGAAGGAGGCGATCAGGGGCAGATCGTGGAACTGGCGCTTCACCCACCCGGTACCTGATGCAATCGGTGGCAGGCCATGCGAGAAAAGCGTCACGTTATCGACCAGCCCGATCGCGGCGAGCCGGTTGAGGTCGGTGGTCGAATGGACGAGGATGCGGGCGCACCGGGCCAGCGTGTCCTTCATTTCCAGCAGCACCGCGCAGCCACCTTCGGCGGCAGGCAGGGCGGTGGCATGCATTTCGATGACTACAGCCACGCCGCCGCGCGTGGCTGTGGTCACGAGCGCGGACAGATCCTCCTGATCGAAGAACGCGAAGCCGAACTGGATGACTATCACGTCGAAGTGGCGCCGGTCGGCGATCTGGGTGACTTGGATAAGACCCGTGCCGACAGGGCGCGTCCACAGAGGTATAACGCGGTGAGGGCCGCAGCCGGAAGGATCCGCGCCCTCACGCGCCAGGATCGTTATCGGTCCCGCGAAATGGGCAAGCAGATGCCGGGAGTAGGTGGCAATGCCGCAGGCTTCGCCCCATGTCGATATCCAACCTATGCGCGTCCGATCGCGTACTTGACCGCGCGCCGCCTCACGCGCTTGATCGCGTATGTGGGCAATGTGGCGCGCGGCAACGATCCGCCAGTTCTGGTCTGCTTTCGTGCGCCGGTGCGCCCGGGCAGCCATGTCCGCCCGCTGTTCGGGGCTGGAAGCGAATGCTTCGCGCAGCCGCGCACGCAGCATGGCTGGATCGGGGGCGGCCCAGGCGGACCCGGCGAGGCCCAGATGGCTGCGGGAAGGCGCGAAGCCGCAATCCACCAGCCACATGTCTGCCGCCGAGCAGAAATCCATGTGTCCGCTCCAGGCCGAGGCGATCACCGGGATGCCGCAGGCGGCGGCTTCCGCGATCGGCAGCCCGAAGCCTTCGGCACGCGTCGGATAGACGGCCACATGGCATTGTCGGTGCAGGGCCTTTAGTTCGGCCGGAGAAAGGTCTTCTTCCAGCGTGATGACATCGGGGAAGTCGGCTTGCCCTGTGCGCAGGGCCTGCAACATTGCATCGAGCGCGGGAGCATGGGCCGGGGTGATCTTGATGACGAGAGACACAGGATCGGCGCTGGTGAAACTGCGCGCGAAGGCATCGAGCAGCAGGTCCAGTCCCTTGCGATCCAGGCCGGACGATACGTGCAGGAAGCGGAATTCGCGTGCATCGAGGTGGAAATCGGAGGCAGGAGTGATCACGTCGAAATGATCCACCCCCAGACCACAGACGCTGATCGGCGTCGTCACGCCGTTGTCGATCAGAACTTTTTCGACATGGCTCGATGTCACCAGGATCAGGTCAAGGCCGGTGTTGAATTCGCGCACGCTGTCATGCGGGAATGCGGTTTCTTCCCAGGCATAGCCATGCAGCGAGCGCAGATCGCCAACCATTCCGTCGACGTGCGGCGGATAGACATTGCGGCTGTGCACTGTGAATGCACAGGTGTGTGGCGCAGACCGCCGCCGTGCATCCGCCATGCGATCGACATCGGGATTGGCCGCGAGGAAATCCGCATCAGGCTCGTAAGCGCCATCGCCGTCTGCCGATATCAGTGCGATTTCGTGGCCGAAGCGGCCGACGGCTCGCGCCAGCTCGCGGTTGACAAGTGCAAGGCTGTAGCTTGAATCGAACGGCCCTTCCATGCGCCAGGATTGGGCTCCCCCCCGCTTGGCAGGGGCCAGATGCAGCATCGCAATGCGCTCGTTTTCGGCTAGGGCATCGGCGGCATCGCGAATATCGGCGGGTGACAGGCCGCCGGCGCCGTGCAGGTCGGCGATACGATCCAGCACCGCGTCCATATTTGGAAGAGTGCCGGCTGCCGGCAGGGGGCTTCGCGCCCCGGCTTCGCGTTCCAGGGACTGAAGTGCGCGGCAGGCGCTTCTTTGCCAGTCGAACAGGGCGCTGCGCTGGCGTGCGTGATCCTCAAGTCGGCGCCGGAAGGCATCGTCGCCCAGCGCCTTGGTTAGCAGCCGTGCAAGGTCACCTTCGCGGAGCGGATCGAACAGGGCCTCGTTCCATCCGATCACTTCGGGAAGGCTGGAATTGTCAGAGGCGATCGTTGCCGTCCCGCAGCTCATCGCCTCGAGGGGGGGAAGCCCGAAGCCTTCGCGCAGGGAGGGAAAAGCGAAAACGGTGGCGCCCGAATAGAGTGCCACCAGTTCGGTGTCGGAGATCTGGCCCGTCACCACCAGTTGATCCGCGCCCAGCCCCGCCCGTCGCGCCAGCCTAAAAAGACGCGCAAGGGCAGGTTCGGGCGGTGCGCAGACGAAGACGAGCTGGGTTTGGGAACGCAGGGACTGCCGTACGCGGGCGAATTCGCGCAGCAGGGTTTCGTAGTTCTTGCGCGGTTCGAAGGTCCCGGCATGCATGACGTAGCTGCCGGTGATGCCGAAACGAGCCTGCAGCATCGCCGGATCGGGCCGCGCGCCGGAGGCGAACAGGCGCGTATCCACCGCCGATCCCGGTGAATGAACATGATCCGCCGCAAATCCGAGCAGCGCGATCGCCTCATCGCGCGAGGTATCCGAATTGGTGAGCAGGAAATCATTCCGGCACAAGGCGGACAGGCATTCGTCGAACCAGGCCCTGACCCGCTCGCCGGGCAGGTAGAGATCGGGATCGCTGAGCGGGATCAGGTCGTAGAAGATTGATCCCAAGGCATAGGCCCGGGTGAAATGGCCGCCGTGGCCAACGGTATCATCAAGGAAGCCCTCGATGGTGCTGGAAGTCAGCACCACGTCCGGGCGCAGGTCGGCCAGCAGTTTTTCGTAGATGATTCGGGCCACCCCGGCGCGCCCGGCGTTCTCCGGGTTTTGGGCGTGGATGCCCGCGAGAGCGGCGAATTCCAAGATCGTCACGTCGGCACCCGCCCGCTCCAGCAGATCGCGCCGTACCTCTTCGGCGATGGCGGGCAAGCCGGCATTGCACAACAGGATGATTTCGTGGCTCTGCGCGATGCGGATCAGCGCGGCGGTGAAATCGCGCGTGTGACGGCCTATTCCGCGATGGCGGCTGTCGTTCTGGAGGGCCTGCAGGTCGATGACGAGGCGCATCAGGACAGCCTTGCCAGCATCGCGTGCATGATCTGCCGACTGCGTACTGATGTGCCTTTGAAACGATCCGCCGGGCCTGGTCCGTCCATCGGGTCTGACACGGCGGCGATCAGACTTTCTACGCGCAGCAGTTGCACGCTCATCGCTTCATGGCTTTGCGCCAGCGCGAAGGCTATCGCCCGCTCGCGCCGCGCGGCGGCGTCCATCGGTTCAAGCCCGAGGAGGGGGCGCAGCAACCACCCGAGCAACGGCAGGCGCCCGAGCGCGCGACGCTGCAGCATCCTGTTCAGCCCCGATAGATCGGCCGACAGGCGCCGGGCTTCGTCTGATGTCGCGATCGAGGCGACAAGATCAATCTTGCGCCCGCCGCGGCGCAGGAAATCTTCCGCACTCTTTCGGCCGGAAGGGTCCAGCTTGCGGCACAGCAGGGTCACGTAGGCGAACCGCACGAAGTCCGGCCCCTCGATATCGAGAAGGTCGTGCACGTTCTCGCATGCGCGTACCCTGCGCGGCGCTTGGGGCGAAGCTGCCTGGGCTGTCGGAGTCATCGGAGCAGGTCGACTGAACCGTCGTTGCGTCAGGCGGCCACGAATCCGCCTTGCGCGGGCGTCGTCGTCACCGGCTTGACGACCATTCTGGCGCTATGGCCGGGCAGCAGCAGATCGCCTCCTCCGATCCCGGAAATGCGTGACGCGACCACGGTCTCCAGCTTGTCGAGCTTGTCGAACATGTCCGCGGCATGAGCGTGGATGGCATTTTCGAGCGCCCGCAGCCGGTATTCGCGCGAGCTGTCGCCGTCGCTTTTCCTTGCCAGGAGGAACAGCCTCCCGACCAGGGGCCAGCGCGAGCGCCGGTAATTGGCAAGTCCCTTGGCGAGGCCGGGCAGATCGGCGTCGAAATCACAGCCCTCGCGTGAGCGTACGAGCCGCGAAACGATCGCGATCTTGCGTTCACCACGACGTACCAAACGCAGATACGAAGTCATGCCGTCAGGATCGACCGGCCTGCCCAGCAAGGTCAGGTATGCGCAACGCACGAAGGCTCGATCGTGAAGGGAAAGCAGTTCGGCAAGGCTTTCCGCTGGCTGCCCGGATTCGATCAAACTCATCGTGCTCGCGCCAGTCATGAAAAGTGGTATCCTTGGAACATTGGGTTAACTCCGTTGCTTGGCCGCAGTATGGTAACGGCGCAGTGCACTCCATAACAGGTTGCAATCTGATCTTCCGGCCTCCGATGGTGCGACCCGTCTGCATCGGCGATGCTTCTACGGGCTGAAGATCCGATTGCAAACCCAGGCCCACCGCTACCGGATCTCCCGGCTCCCGCCATCTTATCGGCTGATGGACCCAGGCTTTACCTCAGGAGTCTGCCGGCATGTGTTCTGACGTCGCTGTCCTGACCGACCAGGAAGTAGTTTTCATGAAACGGCCGCGTTGCTAGGAAAGCGCGCAAATCACCCTCGAATTTCTCGATGGTGCCGTCGTCGTGCACTGTGAATATCTCTCGACCCTGCCCGCCGCATAGCGAGACGAGATCATCGAGCCGGGCGAATCTTTCCCAGCGTTCCATCCCAAGTTCGATCATGACGGCGCACGATGGAGAGCGCTCCAGTGTACGGGCGGCACCCTTAAGAATGAAAGGTTCATAGCCTTCTGCATCGAGCTTTATGAGGTCGATCTTCTCATCTTCGAGCAGAATTGCATCGAGCGTGGCGACTTCGACTTCGAATGCGGCATCGGCGTCTTGGTCGCCGAGCAGGTTTGCGGACGCCATGTTGCTGTGCGATCGAGTGAGCTGGGCAGTACCTGGCTTGTCGCCCAGTGCCAGGCGTTCGACGCGTGCATGCCCTGTAAGACCATTGATCTTCAGGTTTTCCAAACACATGCCATATACTTCGGGATTGGGCTCAAAGGCGATGAGACGACCGGAACTGCCAACCTTCGTAGCCAGTTTCACCGTATAGTAGCCCATGTTCGCGCCGATATCGACAACGTGCATTCCTGGCTTAGCGTACTCGCAAAGAACATTGTCCACATTGGTTTCCCAATGCCCACCCATGATAATCCAGGGAGTGATGTTGCGGTCTTCCGTATTAACGAAAAAAGGCTGACCTGTGTGCAGATATGTCAATCCCCACCCATTATTAAGAGGATAGTAGGGGCGACCACTGCGTTGAGCGTATAGATCGTAATGGTTGCATGAAATGTGTAGAATTTTATCAACACGTTCATTGATATAATCGAATTTATCGTCAGTAATGTCGCTCACTATTTTTCCCTCTTTGCCGCCGCTGGAGATTTGGATGGCTAATGCTGAAGGATCAGATGCGTGGATTCAATAAAGAAAATCGGCTGGAATCTTTTGGCACATCTACCGCAAGCCATTTTCGACAATTTCAATTCGATGCATTCAAAGGCTTGCCTTGCCGATGCTGTAGCCTGCTTTCCTAGTAACCGGTATCTTGATGCAGGCCGGCTTTCCGTGTGGGCAGGTGGCAGATCGCCTGCCCTTTCGGTGGCGCAGACCAGATTAACCAAGTCACCAAGGCCGTCCAGATCGACGGCGCAGGTGGACAGGTCGCAGCGCATGCCGCCGCTTGCCTATGCCGCGCAAGCCCGCAACTTGTCGCTGGTGAACGTCACTACCGTCGGCAATGGTCAGTTGCGGGCGCAGGGCGCACTTTCCGCTGCTGGGTTTCCTGGACTCGAATTCGATGCAGGAGTCACCGACATCGCCGTAACGAACGGCCGCTCCAACTCGCCGTGTGTGGATGCCTCTCAGATTGCAAGGTGATTTTCTGACTTTGCTCGGCAGAGCGCTTCATCGGTCGTGTGTCAGGCCTCTGGTGTGGCTTGCTGACGCCATGGGCCATTATGCAATTCGAACGATCCGGTCCACATCGGTTCAGTGAGCTTGGCTTGCTTTCGCTCCGGGACTGGTTAGCCGCATAGTGAACATTGGGGTGCTTGCCGCATAGTTAGTCGATCTCCTTGCCGGGATCGAGGCCCCGAGCGCTATGGCAGTCGCACCATCACGCCAAACGGTAGTCTTCCTCGCGGGTCATCATCGCCCAGATTGTCCGCGGCATTTCATTCGCCAGTGGCACGGCAACCACCATCCTCGGCCTGCGAGCCATCATGCGGCCCAGCCAGTTGTCGGGGAGAACGCCTTTGCGCACGACCCACCGTATTCTGCTCATCGCACCGACGACGAGAAGTTTGCGACTATCGCTTTGCCCCATCTTGCTCATGGATCCGAGGCGGGACTTCCCGCCTGTCGATCGCTGCTTCGGCACCAGGCCGAGCCATGCCGCAAAGTTCCTGCCGCTGGCGAACGTCCGCAAATCTGGTGCAAACGCCATAATCGCACCGGCGGTCACCGGACCAACGCCCGGCACCGTACAAAGGCGGCAAAGCTTGGCGCTGACCGCCATGGATTCCCGCAGTCTGAGTGAAACCTCGTCAATTTCGCAGAAAGAGTGTCTATATGCTCGAGGTAGAGGCCTGCGATCTCGCGGATACTGGGAGGCGGTCGACGTCCTCGTCGTCCATAGCCGTGCGTATTTCCTTCAGATTAGAAATCCCTTGGGGGAATACCAGGCCGAACTCGGCCAAGTGTCCTCGTAGCGCGTTGATAGTCTGCGTCCGCTGGCTCACAAAACATTGATGGGTGCGATAGGCCACCGCCCTGGTTTGATGCGCAGGCTTCCATAGCGACGATACAGCGGGGCTGCCCTTGAGAAGTGCCTCCAGTTTGGGCCGCGAGATCGTCCGATTATATAGAACCGACCCTGCTCGGTCAGTCGCGCACACTTGGAAGCTGCGCTTCGCCAAGTCGATCGACAGCATGTGTGCATTCGCCATATGCTCCTCCTTCGGGCGCCGCCATGGCGCCGATGAGCATCATACGATGCCTGATGAAGCGAGGCATCCACATGGGGTAATCACGGGAAGCGAGTCGGCCCTGGTCAGCTAGACATGGAAAGGGGTTGCTGTTCCCCAACAAGATGGAAGTACGGTCTCACGACGCGATGCCGGGCCCGAGCATCTGATGGAGAACAGCCATGGGAGAATATATCGGCCTCGACGTATCGATGAAGGATACTGCGATCTCGGCTCGGCGCGACGGCAAGCGGGTCTGGCGAGGCAGGTGCGCTTCAGATCCGGAGACCATTGCCCGGATTGTCCGCAAGCAGCCCAAGAACCAGAGCGAGTTATCTTCGAGACTGGCCCTTTGTCGGTCTGGTTCTAGCACGCTGCCAGGCAGAGGGGGCGCCAGCAATTTGCGTCGATGCGCGTCACGCCAACCGTCCCTGCCGGGACGTGGGCTGAGCCATTCCGACTGATGCGATACCCGGCTCTTCGCCAAGCGCGCCATCCACAATGGAAGGTTCCGTCCTCGAAGACCCATCATGCGGCGGCCTATGCCGACCGCGAAGACGCCCCTGAGCCGGCATACGGTCAGATCACAATCTGCTTGCCAACGGAGCTGCGATTAGACGACCGCATCAGTGCAAGAGCCTGAACAACGTGGCGCCGGCAGACGCTTACTTCGGCGGGGCTCCTGTCATCATCAAGCGTCGCGAAACCATCAAGCGACAGGCCATCGAACATCGGCGCGTGCTTCACCGCAAACTCGCTGCCTAATATCAAGCCCCAGATGAAGCTCGCTCTCCGATAATCCACGCCCGGATCTGTGCCAAATGTTTCGACGACGGACACTCTGAAGTCTTCGTCCGGCTGTCGGAGGGGGAAACGTGGGTCAATTCTCAGACGGAGAGGGCGAACGCGGGCAAGGCTCGGTGGCAGATTTCCGTCAATGGCTCGGCAGCTGCCGGCATCACGGAGCCAGCTTGTCGATCTCGCGCGTGGTCTCGACCGGATCGCTCGCCACCGGCTCGATAGAGCCCAGCGCCGCGCCCGGCGTCACGCCCAGCAGCGCGTTCAGCCGGGCCTTGAAGGCATCACGCTCGCGTCCGTCGATCTGCGGGCTCTGGATCACCGCGATGCCCGCCGGGTTAATGGTGCGCCCCCCGCGATAGGCCTCGAAGTGCAGATGCGGTCCCGTCGAAAGCCCGGTCGAGCCGACATAGCCGATCACCTGCCCGGCCCGCACCCGCGTCCCGTTGCCCACCGCAATGCGGCTCATGTGCCCGTAACCGGTGCCGAGCCCGCCGGAATGCTGCAGCCGCACGTAGTTGCCGTGACCGCCGTGCCGCCCCGCGAAGGTCACCACCCCGTCCGCCACGGCATAGATCGGCGACCCGTAGGGCGCGCCGAAGTCGATGCCCGCATGCATGCGCACATAGCCCAGGATCGGGTGCCGCCGGGCGCCGTAGGGGGAGGTGATGCGCGCGCTCGCCACCGGTTGGCCGATCGGCACGCTGCGCGGCTGGCCGATCGCGCCGGCCGCGAACATCTGCCCGTCGCTGCCCCAGCGCATCAGTTGCAGCTTGGGCTTTCCGCCGCGCTCGACCCCGGCATAGAGCAGGTCGCCCACCTCACGCTCGCCCTTGGCGGAGCGCTTGTAGGCGAGGATCATGTCGAACTCGTCGCCCGCGCGCACGTCGCCGTCGAGGCTGAGGTACTTGTCCACCGCGCGCAGATAGGACTGGATCGCCCCCACCGGCGCGCCGGCGTTGCGCGCCGAGCGGTAGAGGCTGGAGCCCACGGTGCCGCGAATGCGCAGGGGCGTTTCGTCGATCCGGATCGGATGGCGCACGGCCATCAGGCCGCCGGCGCCGCGTTCGATCGACAGGTCGAGGTCGAAGCGCGCCCGGAACGCCAGCGAATCGAGTGCCCGCGCCGCGCCCTCGGCAGGGCGGCGGCCGAGGGTGATGTCGAACCGGGTGCCCGATCCGATCTCTCCGGCAGGCACCACTTGCGAGACCAGCTGCGTCACTTGCGCCACGTCGGCCGAGCCCAGCCCGGCGCGCTCCAGCAAGCGGGGGAGGGTGTCGCCTTGGCCCAGCGTCGAGGTCAGCTGGAGCGTCGGCCGCTCCGGCACGCCGGTCAGCGGGCTGACCAGCGGGGTCGCGCCCATGTGGCGGCCGGTGTCGGCGCCGAGTGCCAGCGGGGCGATCGACTGGCTGCGGAACTCGCCCTGCTGCGCGGTGTCCAGCGGCATCGTCGCGGCGGCTTCCACGGCGGTGAACCCCGGCAGCAGCGCCAGCGCGGCGGCGCCGAGGCCGAACATCGTCGCGAGCCCCCGCAGCCACTTGCGGCTGCCGATGTCGCAGGCGAGGTCAGGGGCCAGATCGACGCGGGCGCACCATGCCTCGATGGCGGCGCGCAGGCCGGGGTGTGCGGGCTCGGCGGCCACAGGGGCGGCGGGGAAGGCGAGGATGACGGGGCTGCCGGCCGCCTTCGCGGCAGGCGCAGGCACGCGCGGCGAAGCGGTAGTGGCCGCTCGCTGCCCGTCCTCGATATCGGCGCGATCATCGGGATCGCGCTTCAGCGCCTTGAACACTCTCGCGCGGTTCCTTCGTAACTGCCGTAGGGCCCACAGCGGCGGGCCTCGCGCATTTTTCCTGCCTCAACAAGGTTACGAACATCCTAAGACTGTGGATTCGCGGGGGTCTTTCTGGCGAGGCGAGTCTTGCGAGCGGCGAGGCGCGGTGCCACATTCACAGGCGTAATGGCTACCCACCGGAACGGCTCGCAATCAAAGGACGCTCCCGGCGCGGTGAAGGCGGTGCTGGGCCCGACCAACACCGGCAAGACCCACCTCGCGATAGAGCGGATGTGCGCCCACTCCAGCGGCATGATCGGCTTCCCGCTGCGCCTGCTGGCGCGCGAGGTCTACGACCGCGTGGTCAAGATCAAGGGCGAGAACAGCGTCGCCCTCATCACCGGCGAGGAGCGGATCGAGCCGAAGAACGCCCGCTACCTGCTCTGCACGGCCGAGGCGATGCCGGTCAGCGAACGCTCGATGGCCTTCGTCGCCATCGACGAGGCGCAACTGGCGGCGGATCGCGAGCGCGGCCACGTCTTCACCGATCGCCTGCTGCACGCACGGGGCAGGGAGGAGACGATGATCCTCGGCTCCTCCATCGCCGAGCCGCTGGTGCGGGCGCTGGTGCCGGAGGCGGAGATCGTCACCCGCCCGCGCTTCTCCACCCTCACTCATGCGGGCGCGAAGAAGCTCAGCCGGGTTCCGCCGCGCAGCGCGATCGTCGCCTTCTCGGCCGAGCAGGTCTACGCCATCGCCGAGATGCTGCGCCGCTTCCGGGGCGGGGCGGCGGTGGTGATGGGTGCGCTCAGCCCGCAGACGCGCAACGCCCAGGTGGCGCTCTACCAGTCGGGGGAGGTGGACTACCTCGTCGCCACCGACGCGATCGGCATGGGCCTGAACCTCGATGTCGAGCATGTCGCCTTCGCGGGCCTCTCCAAATACGACGGCCGCCGCCACCGGCGCCTGACGCCGCCCGAGATGGCACAGATCGCGGGCCGGGCAGGGCGCCACCAGAAGGACGGCAGCTTCGGCACGCTGACCGGATCGGGCGGCCACGATTCCGAATTCGAGGCGGAGGAAGTCTATGCGATCGAGGAGCACCGCTTCGCCCCGCTGACCAAGCTGTTCTGGCGCGAGCCTGAGCCCCGCTTCGACAGCCTGGCGACCCTGATCGCCGATCTCGAGACGCCGCCGATGCGTCCCGAACTGGCGCCTGCGCCCGAGGCGATCGACCTCGCGGTGCTCAAGCGCCTGGCGGAGGAGGGCGCGGTGGCGGATACGGTCCGGGGCTTCGGGCAGGTGCGCCGGTTCTGGGACGTGTGCCGGTTGCCGGACTTTCGCCAGCAGGGGGTGGAGACGCATTCGCGTTTCGTCGCGCGGCTGTGGCAGGACTTGCGCAGCGGCGAACTCGGCGCGGACTTCGTGGCGGCGCAGATCGCCCAGCTGGACCGCACCGGCGGCGACATCGACACCCTGCAGGGCCGCATCGCCGCGATCCGTTCGTGGGCCTACATCGCCCAGCGTCCCGATTGGGTACTCGCGCGCGACGAAATGGCCGCCCGTGCCCGCGCGGTTGAGGCTCGACTTTCGGACGCACTTCACGGAAAGCTGACCGAGCGTTTCATCAACCGCAGGACCGCCGTTCTGATGAAGAAACTGGGAACCGATGCCGGGCTGCTCTCGGTCCGGCTGGAAGACGAGGAAGTGCTGGTCGAGGGCGAGCACATCGGCAGCTTGCGCGGCTTCACCTTCCAGGTCGATCCGGGCGCGCGCCTGTCCGACCGCAAGCTGCTGCTGGCGGCGGCGGAGCAGCACCTGGCAAGCCTGCTGGGCGCGCGCGCCGATACGCTGGTCGAGGCTATCCACGCAGGCACCGCCGCGCTCGCACTGACGGACGGCGCGATCGCGTGGGATGGGCACAAGCTGGCGACGCTGTCCCCCGGCCGTTCGCTGCTGAGCCCGGTGATGGTCCCCGACCGCGCGCTCGACGCCGTGCCGGACACGGCGCGCAAGGCGCTGGTCGCGGCGCTGGAAGGCTGGCTGGAGGCGGCGCTGAAACCGCTCGCCCCGCTGGCGAAACTCGACGAGGCGAGCCGCGCCGCCGACGCCGGGCCGGACTTGCGCGCGCTGCTCATCACCCTGGTCGAGCGCGGCGGCATGACCGCGCGCGAGGATTCGGGCATCGACAGGCTGGACAAGCCGCGCCGCACGATGCTCGCGAAGCTGGGCGTCCGGGTCGGCGCGCTCGACCTGTTCGTGCCGGCGATGCTGCGCACCCCCGTCATCGCGCTGTGGCGGCAGCTTGCCGGAGTCGGGGGCAAGGGGCAGGCTGGTACCGGGGGCATCGTGCCCGCGCCCGACATGCCGCCGGTGCTGGTGGCAGGCGCCACCCGGCCGCCGCCGGGCTACCGGGCCCTGGGCAAGCAGCTGCTGCGCCTCGACATGGCCGAGAAGCTGCTGCGCGAGGCGCACGAGGCGCGCGGCGCCAAGAAGCGCGGCAGTTTCGCGCTCGATCCCGCGCGGGCGGTGTCGATGGGGCTGACGACCTCCAGCTACGCGCGGTTGCTGCGGCTCGGCGGGTTCCAGCCGCTGATGCCGCGTCCGCTGGCCGAGGGTGCGCACGGGCCGCTCGCGCCGGTGCGCTGGCGCTGGCGGCCGCCGCGCCGGCAGGCCGAGCCCGAGCGCGCGGCGCCGGTCCGGCGCGACGGGGTTTTCGCGGCGCTGGCGGACATGGTGCGTTAGCGGCAAGCCGAAGGAGGTGCGATGCGCATAGACAAGCTGCTGTGGTTTCTCCGTCTCGCCAAGACCCGGCCGATCGCGCAGACGCTCGCCGAAGAGGGCCATATCCGCCTCAACGGCCGGCGCGTGGAACGGGCGCACCAGAAGGTCGGCGTGGGCGACATATTGACGATTCCGATCGGCGGTCCCCAAGCTGGCACAGTGCGGGTGATAGAAGTCCTATCTTTTCCCGAGCGGCGCGGACCTTATAGCGAAGCGCAAAGCTGCTACAGAGTGCTTGACGGCAACCCCGTCGATCCCATAGCTGCGCCCGAATCGAACGACGCCTGAAGGAAGGATTACCGCACTCATGACGTACGTCGTCACCGACGCCTGCATCAGGTGCAAGTACACGGACTGCGTGGAAGTCTGTCCCGTGGACTGCTTCTACGAAGGCGAGAACATGCTGGTCATCAACCCCAGCGAGTGCATCGACTGCGGCGTATGCGAGCCGGAGTGCCCGGCCGAGGCGATCCTGCCCGATACCGAGAGCGGTCTGGAGCAGTGGATGGAACTGAACGCCAAGTATTCGGCGGAATGGCCCAACCTCACCACCCGCAAGGATGCTCCGGACGATGCCGACGCCATGAAGGCGGAAGACGGCAAGTTCGAAAAGTATTTCTCGCCGGAACCCGGCGAGGGCGACTGAGTTAGCGTATGGGGATCGGCGGTTGTGCCGCCTGATCCGCAGAAATCCGTGGTTTGCGCTTTGCGCAACCATCCGGTGACCCGGCCATGAGGCGCAAAACGGAAACGTTTTCGCGCCTCTGGATTTTTTGGCTTATTGCTGCTATATAATCGCTCAACTGCCCGAGCCTTCTGCTCGTTCGGCAGGCATTTTCATTGCGAGGCAGGGTTCGAAAGCAGACGGTTGGGAGAGTGATCTGACCGGGCGTGGAGGCGAATCGTCTCCCTGTCGCACCCCCGGTTATCTCCCGATTCGAACAAACCGGAACCCTGCAGGTGAAAGGACGATACATGGCAACCAGGATCGATGCATTCGATGTTGGAGATTACGTCGTTTACCCGAAGCACGGTGTTGGCCGGGTAATTGAGCTGCAGAAGCAGGAAATTGCCGGGATGCAGCTCGAGCTTTACGTGTTGCGGTTCGAAAAAGAGCGCATGACCCTGCGCGTTCCCGTCAACAAGGTCGAATCGATCGGCATGCGCAAGCTGTCCTCGGACAAGACGCTGCGCGAGGCGCTCGATACCCTCAAGGGCAAGCCCAAGGTCAAGCGCACCATGTGGTCGCGCCGTGCCCAGGAATACGAAGCGAAGATCAACTCGGGCGACCTCGTGTCGATCGCCGAAGTGACCCGCGACCTGTTCCGCGCCGACGACCAGCCCGAGCAGAGCTATTCGGAGCGTCAGATCTTCGAAGCGGCATCGTCGCGCCTTGCCCGCGAACTCGCGGCGATGGAAAAGACCGACGAGCCGGCCGCGCTCAAGAAGATCCTCGCGATCCTCAACGAATACGCGCCCAAGTACTACGACACCGCCGAATCCGCCTGACCGGCGTTTTCAGGTGCAGCGTTTCGAGGCCGCTTCCGCAAGGAGGCGGCCTCTTTCGTTTGGGCCTCGAACCGGCGCACGTTCATTGCACTGTCATCGCAGGCGTGGGACAATGCGGGCATGACGCAGCGCCTTGCCCGTTCGCTGGCCTTCGGCCTCATCGCCACCATGGCGCTTTCCGGATGTGTGCGCACGGCGGCGAGCATCGTCACCGCGCCGGTGCGCGTGGCCGGCAAGGCGGTCGACTGGACCACCACCAGCCAGTCCGAGGCCGACGAGAAGCGCGGGCGCGAGATGCGCAAGCGCGACGAGCAGATCGGCAAGCTCGACAAGCGCTACCAGAAACACCTGCGCGACTGCCGGAGCGGTTCCGAAGACGCCTGCAACCGCGCCCGTGACGACTATGCCGAAATGCAGGAACTGCGCTCGGGCCCGTACTGAGCGGCAGCTCCTGTCCTCAGTGCACCGGCGGATCGACCGGCGGCACGGTGCCGACCGGCGCCACCGGTTCGCCGGGCAGGCGCGGGGGCAGGGCGTTCTCGGGCACGTCGTCGATCTGCATCGCCGGGGTCGGCACTTTTTCGAGATTGCGCGCGGTGACGCTGACGCGGTCGCCGTCGATGACGATCTCGTTGAAGCTGGGCGGGGTCGAGCGGATGCGCTTCGACAGCGTGCCCGCGCCGATCATCCGCAGCGGCCCGGCCGGGGTCTCCTCGACGAGGTCGAAGGGATCGTGGATGTGCCCGGACAGCACGCCCATCACCTTGCGCCCGGCCAGCACTTCCATCGTGCGGGTGCCGTTGATCGTCAGCAGCTTGCCGTCCGCGCGCCGCTCGGGGAGGGGGTGGTGGCAGGCGACCAGCACGCGCGTGCCCTCGGGCAGTTCGTCGATCGCCGTCAGCGTCTGCCGCAGCGCGTGGTCGGTCACCCAGCCGTTCGACCAGGGGAAGCGCTGGTATTGCGCCCGCGTGGTCGTGCGCAGCGGCACGATCGCGAGGTTGGGCAGGTCCAGCTGCGTCTCGACCATGCGCTCGATCGCCTTGAACCGGCGGTAGGGATCGAAGAAGCGCTGGTAGAGGTTGAAGTAGGGGATGTCGTGGTTACCCACCTCGACCGTGACGGGCACGTCGAGCGCCGAGATCCACTCGCAGGCGGCCTGGAATTCGTGGTGGCGTGCACGCATCGTCAGGTCGCCGGTGATGGCGACGGCGTGCGGCTTCTCGCGCGCGATGCAGTCCACCACCCATTCCAGCGCCCGGATATCCTCCAGCCCGAAGTGGATGTCGCTAAGGTGGAACAGTCGCAGCGGACCGCTGTGCATGGCGCCGGTCCTACCGTGCATGGTCCTGGGCCTGCTGCATTATCCGTCGAACTCCTTCGTCGTCACCAGGTCCACCTCGCAGCGGCCCAGTTCGAATTCTTCCTCGGCCGCGCCGTCGAACGGCTCGCCGTCGATGAGCAGGCCCATCGGCTCGCCCGTGGGGCAGGCCAGCCGCAGCCTGGGATGACGGCCCAATTCGTCGTGCGGGCCATCGCGGAAGTTCCTGTTGAGCAGGGCGATGCCTTGCCCGGCGTAGTCCGCCAGCGATTCGGCATAGTAGCCGTTCGCCCGCAGCCCGTCGTCCTTGGGAACCACCGTGATCGCCGCATAGCCCTCCTCGCGGCCGCAGTCGACCTCGGTGCAGACGACTTTCGGGCCATTCGCCGAATGTGCGATGGCATCGCGCGTGGACGCGACGAAGTCGATGACGTTCAGCGCCCGCATCGCCTCGCGCACTTCGTTCCACACCGTGCCCGGCCCGGCCAGCGCGCCGGTGAGGCCGATGCCATGGCGTGAGCGGATCACGTTGGGGCGCACGGTGCGACGCGCGCCGCCCGGCAGCCGTGCGACGATCTCGGCCGCCGGGACATCGCCATGCATGCGCTTGGCGAGCAGGTTCATCGTCCCGCCCGGAAGCACCAGCACCGCCCCACCCCAGCCCATCGCCGCCATGACCACCGAATGCGTCGTGCCGTCGCCGCCGAACACCGCGAGCATCGTCACGCCCGCGGCGTCGAGATCGGCGGGAGAGGGCGCCGGGTCGTCGGGAAAGCGCAGGATGCGGTCGGGATCGAGGCCCGCCGCGGCGAACGCCGCGACCAGTTCGTCCACGGCGGTATCGTTGTTGCTGCCGCTGGTCGCATTGCAGACCAGCCAGACCTTGTCGTGCGCTGTGCTCATGCGCGGCACAAGCCCGCAAGCCGGGCATGGTTCCATCGAAAATGGCCACCGATCGGTGATTCGCGGGGCATGCGCACGATTCGAACATCGCGGACCCGCCCGGCCTCATGATGTTGCATGTCATTCGTCCGACTACAAATGTCGTTGGTCCGGTTCGCCGCGCCTTCGTCGGACCGCTTCACCCCGCAATCGACCTTCGCGTGATCGTCCCGGCCGGTGCGTGCACATCACACTCATCGAGCCGGACGGAACACACCTTCCAAGGCTCACACCCTGAGGAGGAAGTCATCATGTTCAAGACCGCCATCGTCGCCGCCGCCGCTCTCTGCACCGCCGGCCTGTTCGCCGCTCCCGCCGCTTTCGCCGCCACCAGCGAAGTCAGCTACCGCGATCTCGACCTCGCCACGCCGCAAGGGCAGAAGGAACTGCGCACCCGCATCGACCACGCCGCGCGCAGCGTCTGCCGCACGAGCCGCCCCACCACCGGAACCCTGGTCGGCTCGACCATCGATCGCGAGTGCTACAAGCAGGCCCTGCACGACGTGCGCGAGCATGTCGCCGCCGCGATCGACAAGGCCGACGACACCCGCCTCGGCGGCTGATCCGGCCCCACCCCATCCATCCTGGTCCCAAAAGAGAAAAGACCCGGAAAACCTTGTGGCGGGCCCTAGCGGCCCGCCATTTTCTTCACGGCGGGAAGATAAGTCCGCCCGATCCGCAAGGCCTCGCCGTCGGCGGTTTCGGCCGACCACACGCCCAGCCCTTCGTGCCGCAGGCCGGAGACGTGGCTGCGTTGCAGGATGCAGCTGCGGTGGATGCGGATGAAGCGCTCGGGATCGAGGCGCTCCTGCAGGCTGGTGATGGTCTGGAGCAGCAGGTAGCTTTGCGCGTTGCCGTCCGGCCGCGCCACATGCAGGCGCACATAGTCGCGCTCGGCATCGATGCGCTGGACGTCGGCGGCCGGCACCCGCACCAGCTCCGAACGATGCGGCACCCAGAATTCCTCAAGCCATTCGCCGGGCGGCGGGGGCGGCACCGGCCGCTCGCTGCGGCGCGCGACGACCCGGCCGACGGCGCGCTGCAGGCGATCGGGCGCGACCGGCTTGAGCACGTAGTCCACCGCGTCGAGATCGAACGCCTCGACCGCGAACTCGTCATGCGCGGTCACGAAGATCACGGCGGGCGCATCGGCGCGGCCGGCCAGGTTGCGCGCCACCGTCAGCCCGTCGGTCTCGGGCATCGTCAGGTCGAGCAGCAGCAGGTCGGGGGACAGCGCGTCGATCAGGCGCAGCGCGGCCTGTCCGTCGCTGGCGGTGCCGATTACCGAAATCCCCTCGATCCGCGCGCAGATGACCTGCATGCGTTCCACCGCGAGCGGTTCGTCGTCGACGATGAGGGTGCGCAGGGGGGCGGAGGGGCGGGCGGGCGCGCCGCTTTCGCGCTCAAGCATGACCGAGTTCCAGCGGCATGCGCAGGATCGTCGCGAAGCCGCCTTCGGGGCGGCTGCCGAAGGTGATCTTCGCCGCCTCGCCATAGCGGGCCCGCAGCCGGTCGCGCACGTTGGCGAGGCCGATGCCGCAGCCTTCGGTCTTGAGGCGGGGCCCGCTTTCACGCTCCCCCGGCCCGTCGTCGTGGACGGCGATGACGAGCTGGCCGCCTTCGCGCCGGGCCTCGATGGCGATCGTCACCGGCCGCTGGGTGGCGGCGACGGCGTACTTGACGGAGTTCTCGACGAGGGGCTGCAGGATCATGCCCGGAACTTTCGCATCGAGAACGGCCTCGTCAATATCGATGTGCGTCAGCAATCGATTGGGGAAGCGAACCGCCTCGATTGCGAAGTAGAGCCGCTGCATGTCGATCTCGTCCACCAGCGACAGGTCGTTGGTCGGATCGCCGGAAAGCGAGCGGCGGTAGAAGGTCGACAAGGTCTGGATCATCTCCTCCGCGTCGTCCTGCCGCCCCACCATGACCAGCGCCGAAAGCGAATTGAGCGTGTTGAACAGGAAGTGCGGATTGACCTGGTAGCGCAGCGAGCGAAGCTCGGCCGCCTCGGCGGCGCGGCGGTATTCGCCTTCCCGGCGCTCGGCCGCGCGGGCTTCCTCCGCCTTGGCGAGCGCGAAATAGAGTGCCACCCAGGCCAGCACCAGGAAGTAGCGACCGAATGCGGTGTCGGCGATCGCCGCCCAGCGGCCCAGATCCTGGCCCAGCGCGGACCCGGTGTTGATGGTGATCGCCGAGGAGCCGGTTCCCTCGCGCGGCGCCGCCGGCGTTTCGGGGAGATCGTCGCGCGCGCCCGCATCGCCGGCGGCATCGGTCTCGTCGCCGGTTCCGGACCCGGTGGACAGCGGGCCGGGGGGGGCAGGGGGCAGGGGAACCTTGGGCAGATCGACCAGGATGTTGCCGGCCTCATCGCGTGAGATTCGCACGTTTCCGGCCTTCACCGCGGCGGCGTCGGCCTCGCTGCCATAAGCGGAGACCTCGATGTCGGCGAAGATCACGTCGTTGACGATGCTCAGCGCCAGCGACAGCGGCAGCGCGCCGATCAGCACGATCGCGAAGCGCACGCCGCCCGACTTGCGATCGAGCAGCTGCAGCAGCGGCCAGACCGCCGCCATGATGAGCATCGAGACGATGCAGATCGTCAGGCGCCGCGACAGGATCGGCCAGTCGAGGTCGAAGCCCATCACCGCGCCGCGCAGGCTGGCGACGATGAAGTAGCACGCCCACAGGGCGGCGAGCGACAGCAGGACGAGCCGCGCGGGAACGCGGGGATAGAGATCGGCGTCGGACATTACGTCCGGTCTAGCGCGAAAACGGTTCGTCGCACCAGTTCCCCGATCGGCCGGGATCTGTCGTTGGTCGAAGGGCGGTCAGCGCGGGTTCGAGACGCCGGTTACGCCGCGCGCAGTTCCACCCATACCGGGGCATGGTCGCTGGCCTTCTCGCGCCCGCGATGCGCCTTGTCGACGCCGCAGGCGACCAGCCGGTCCGCCAGTTCGGGCGAGAGCAGCGAATGGTCGATGCGGAAGCCATGGTCGCGCTGCCAGGCACCGGCCTGATAGTCCCAGTACGTCCACACGCCCCCGCGCGGGTTGTGCGTGGCAAGCGCATCCGTCCAGCCATCGCCGAGCAGGCGGAAGTAGGCGTCGCGCGATTCGGGCTGCATCAGTGCATCGGCGGCCATCGCCGGGGGCGCCCAGACGTCGCGGTCGGTGGGGATGACGTTGTAGTCGCCGGTGACGATCGCCGGGACTTCCTCCGCCCGGATCGCGTCCATGCGGCGGCGCAGGCGCTCCATCCAGCGCAGCTTGTAGTCGAACTTGGGACCGGGCAGCGGATTGCCGTTGGGCAGGTAGATGCACACTACCCGCACGCCGAACACCTGGGCTTCGAGATAGCGCGAATGCTCGTCCTCGGGCTCGCCATCGAGGCCGCGCTGGATTTCGACCGGCATCTCCCCGTCGGCGAGGATGGCGACGCCGTTGAAGCCCTTCTGGCCGTGCCAGATACCCTTGTAGCCCAGCTTCTCGAACTCGGCGATGGGGAAGCCTTCGTCCTGCGTCTTGATCTCCTGCAGGCAGGCGACGGCGGGGCGGGTTTCCTCCAGCCATTCGAGCAGGCGGGGAAGGCGCGCCTTCACCCCGTTGATGTTGAACGTGGAGATTTTCATACGGAAAAGCTGGATCCGCAGCCGCAGCCCGCAGCCGCATTGGGGTTCTCAACCTTGAAGGCCGCGCCGCCCAGCGATTCGACGAAATCGACGACACAGCCCTGCACGAGGTCGAGGCTGACCGAATCGACCACCAGCCGCACGCCGTCGGTCTCGACCACGCTGTCGTCCGCCTCCGCCGCGTCGGCGAGGCCGAAGCGGTACTGGAAGCCCGAGCAACCGCCGCCTTCCACGGCAAGCCGCAGGATGGCGGGCTTGCCCTGCTTGCTTGCGATCGCGGCGACGCGCGCGGCGGCCGAAGGGCTGAGTGTCAGGCTGTGCTGGTCCATGCCCCTGATGTAGGCGCGCAAGGTGGCTGCGGCAAGTTCCCCGCCGCAACCTTGCCGGACCCGGCTTGCTAGACCTGGGGCCGGGAGCCGGCGCGAAGATTCACGCCGTCTGGATATAATCCCGCATCGCCGCCGCCTCGGTCTCGATCTTGTCGATGCGATACTTCACCAGATCGCCGATCGAGACGAACCCGACCATATGCCCGTCGTTGACCACCGGCAGGTGGCGGATACGCCGCCGGGTCATCAGCGAAAGCGCGGCCATGACCGAGGTATCCGTCTCCACCGTCACCGGCATGGCGGTCATGATATGGCCCAGCGGCATGTCGAGCACGGACGCACCGAGTTCGCGCAGCTTGTAGATCACGTCGCGCTCGGAGAAGATCCCGGCGATCTCGCCGTTCTCCATCACCGGTACGGCGCCGATGCGGCGCTCGGCGAGAATGCCCGCCGCATCGCGGACGGACATGGCGACGTCGCAGGTAACCACGGCGTCACGGCCTTCGATAATACGACCAATGGTCATCGTCAGCTCTCCCTGTTGTTGAAGGAGCCTCTGTTCCCGCAGCTTGCCCCGTAGGGAGCCTAACACAACCCCGGGCCCGGCGTCACGTCATGCTTGCGATGGAACGGCATCGGGGCCAGATAAGGCGCGATGATACCGCCCTCCCCCCTCGACGATCCGGAAAAGGCCGCGCATGCCTGGGCGCGCTACCTGCGGATCATGCGCTGGATGATGACGATCACGGTCGGGCTGGTGATCGGGTCGGTGCTGGTGCTCTACCGTTCGAACGGGATGATCTCGATCCATTTCTACATCGCGACGGCGCTGGGAATCGGCTTCACCATGCTGCTGGCATCGGCGCTGATGGGCCTGGCCTTCCTGTCCAGCGGCACCGGACACGACGAAGCCGTCGTTGATCCGCTGGAAGAGGACAATCCGCACAAATAGCCTCTGTTAGCCACTGCGCGAACAGGCATCGGATATTAACCTGTCGGCGCTATCCCGGCGCCATGTTCGGCCCCAAGATCACTCACGTCTTCAAGAGCCGTTGGCATGCGCTGATGTGGTCCGCAGGCGTGCTGGCCACGGCCTACTGCAGCATCCCGACGCCGGAGGGCGGCGACGACGGCGCCGATTCGGCCGCGCAGCAGCAGGCTCAAGGGGAACAGGCCCAAAAGGAACAGGCAGAGCGTGCCATCGCCGCATGGTCGCATGCGACCGGCGGCAAATGACCACGATCAGGAATCGTCGTCGCTGAATTCGGGATCGGCCGCATTGTCCTTGCCGTAGCGGCCCTCGAGATCGTCCATCGTCTCCTCGCCGTCATAGGCGGACATGTCGATCGTGCCGCTGGTGTCCATCTGGTTCATGTGATCGACGACGTCCTCGACATCGTCTTCGCCCTGAATCCCGCCCTTGGCCTTCTCGGTATAGCCAAGGCCCTTGGCGCCGCGGGCCTGCGCCTGTTCGGCCACGGTCTGGGCCTGTGCGGCCTCGTCTTCCTGCTCGTCGTTCACCGTTTCCGGGGCGAGGTCTTCGGGGCGGTCGGTCATTTTGGGATTCTCCTTCGGTTGATGAAACGGGAAGGAGAAGGAGGAGGTTCCAGAAAGGAATCTGGGGCCATCGCCCCAGACCCCCATACTGTCGTCGTTTCGCGCGCAGCGGTGTCGGTCTCACATTGCGCCGCAGGCTATAAGTCTCCTGACGCTACGTCAGTGAGCGACGAAGCTACGCGCGTGATCTCGACGGTATACGGGGTGCAGGGGTGGTAAACCCCTGCTTTATCGCTTTTCCAGATTACCGCGAAGGAACCGGCGTCTCGCCCGAATAATCGTAGAACCCCTTACCCGATTTGCGGCCGTACCAGCCCGCCTCGACGTACTTCTGCAGCAGCGGTGCGGGGCGGTACTTCGGATCGCCGGTGGTCGAGTGGAAGACCTTCATGATCTCGAGCAGGGTGTCGAGGCCGACGAAGTCCGCCAGCGTCAGCGGTCCCATCGGATGGTTGAGGCCGATCTTGCAGCCTGCGTCGATATCCTCGACCGAGCCGATGCCGGCGCCGAGCACGAAGATCGCCTCGTTCAGCATCGGGCACAGGATGCGGTTGACGACGAAGCCGGGTTCGTCGCCCGCGAGCACCACGGTCTTGCCCAGTTTTTCGCCGAACGCCTTCATGCGGTCGATGGTGTCCTGCGAGGTCGCGAGACCGGGGATCACTTCGACCAGGCCCATCAGCGGCACCGGGTTGAAGAAATGGAGGCCGCAGAAGCGCGCGGCGTCGGGCGAGCTGGCGGCCATGCGGGTGATCGGGATCGAGCTGGTGTTCGACGCCATGATGGCATTCGCGCCCAGCACCTTGCCGGCGGCTTCGAAGATCTTGTGCTTGATGTCCTCGCGCTCGGTGGCGGCTTCGATGATGAGGTCGCAAGCCTGCATTGCGGAGTAGTCGGCGGCGGGGGTGATGCGGGCGAGCAGCGCGTCGGCGTCGGCCTGGCTGATCTTTTCCTTGGCGACCAGCCTGGCAAGGCCCTTGGCGATGCCGGCCTTGCCCTTTTCGGCGTTCTCGAGGCTGATGTCCGTGAGGATCACGTCCATGCCCTTGCTCGCCACGGTCTGGGCGATGCCCGACCCCATGATGCCTGCGCCGATGATGCCGACTGACTGCACTGCCAAACTCCTCTGTCGTTTAACCGGGCGCTTAACACCTCGGGATCGCGGAGGGAACCTAGCGGTTTTGTCCCGGCACCCAAAGCACGTCATCGGCGCCGTCGCGATTGACCGCACGGGCGAGGACGAAGAGGTAGTCGCTCAACCGGTTGAGATAGCCGAGCGCGGCGGGGTTCACGGCATCGGTCGCGGCGAGCGCGGTGGCGCGACGTTCGGCGGCGCGGGCGGAGGCGCGGGCGACGTGGACGCGCGCGGCGGCCTCGCTCCCGCCGGGCAGGATGAAGCTGCGCAGGGGAGAGAGGTTTTCGTTGATCGCGTCGATGGCATTTTCGAGCCAGACGACTTGTGCGGGGACGATGCGCAGGGTCATCTCGCCGGGGGTGAAGTCGGTGCCCGGTGTGGCGAGGTCGGCGCCGAGGTCGAACATGTCGTTCTGGATGTGCGTGAGCGTGTGGGCATGTTGAGTGCCGCTGAGTGCCGCTATGGCCACCCCTATCGCGCAGTTCGTCTCATCCACGGCACCGATCGCCTCCATGCGCGCGGCATGCTTGGGGAGGCGCGAGCCATCGACGAGGCCAGTGGTGCCGTCATCGCCGGTGCGGGTGTAGATCTTGTTGAGCCGGACCAAGGATCAGCGCGCCATGGCCAGGAGCAGCGCACAGACCACCACGGCGGCGGCCTGATACTTGATGCGGTTGAACATCATTTTGTTCTGCAGCAACTGGTTGGCAGAGGGTCCGGTGGCGTTCGGATCGCGGTGCAGGTCTTCCTTCGTGCTGTTCATGAAGGCGACGATGCCGCGCACGAGGCTGACGATCACCATGACCACGAGCACGATGATTACGGGCACGAGAATGTAGCTCATGGCGCGTGGTGTACCCCTTGCGAGAACGAAAGGCCAGCGGGCAGCACACCGTTGCGCAATGCCTCGGCGATGGCGTGGCCGTCCTCTCCGGCGCGGCGGCGGTCGGCGAGCGAGGGGGCGCCGCGCCGCTTGGCCAGCTTGCGCCCGTCCGCCTCTATGAGCAGTGGATGGTGCAGCCAGGTCGGCACCGGCAGGTCGAGCAAGGCCTGCAGCAGCCGGTGGACGTGGCTGGCTGGAAACAGGTCCATGCCCCGGGTGACGAGGGTGATGCCGTCGGTCGCATCGTCCAGCGTGGCGGCAAGGTGGTAGCTGGCGGGCAGGTCTTTGCGCAGCAGCACGACATCGCCGAAGATCTGCGGGGTAGCGGTCTTTAGTCCGGCGTTTTCGTCCAGCCATTCCAGCGGGCCGGCGAGCGCCATGGCCTTGCCCACGTCGAGCCGCCACGCGGCATTCCGAGGATCGATCTCGCGATGGCGGCAAGTGCCGGGATAGACCGGCCCGTCCGGTCCGAACTGCGTGGCGGCGGCGGCGATCTCGGCGCGGGTGCAGGTGCAGGGGTAGAGCAGGCCCATCGCGTTCAGCCGCTCACCAGCCTCAGAAAAGCTGGCCAGCCGGTGCGACTGGAACACCGCCTCGCCGTCCCATGCGAGGCCGAGCCACGCGAGGTCGAGCAGGAATTCCGCGACGAATTGGGCGCGGCTGCGGTCGCCGTCGATATCTTCGATACGCAGGATGAATTCCCCATCGCGCGCCTTTGCGGTGTCGTGCGCGACGATCGCGGCATAGGCGTGGCCAAGATGGAGGGGGCCGTTGGGGCTGGGGGCGAAGCGGGTGCGCATCGCCCTCGTCCTAGCGTTAGGTTCGGTATCCGCAAACATCCCTGTGGATTGCGCGAGGGCGTCGCGAATCCGCCATCTTGACGCGGAGTCGCGCAAGTGCTGGAAATAGCGCATGGACTGCCATCAAACCGCAATCCCGGCCTGCGACAGGAGGCCATGCTCAAGTCGGAGCTGATCGAGCGCGCGGCCCGGTTCCGCAGCGCGGAGGGTGATCCCTCCCGAAGTCTTTCCGACTGCCCTGCTCTCGTGCTGAATGCGGATTATACCCCGCTTTCCTACTACCCCTTAAGTCTCTGGCCCTGGCAGACCGCGATCAAGGCGGTGGTGCTGGAGCGGGTCGATATCGTTTCAAGCTACGAACGCGCGGTGCATTCGCCCAACTGGACGATGCAGATTCCTTCCGTGATCGCACTGCGCCAGTATGTGAAACCGAGCGAGTTTCCCGCCTTCACCCGCTTCAACCTGTTCCTGCGCGACAGGTTCTCCTGCCAGTATTGCGGCAGCCCTCATAATCTCACGTTCGACCATGTCGTCCCGCGCCGCCTGGGCGGGCGGACGAGCTGGGAGAACATCCTCACCGCCTGCGCGCCGTGCAATCTGAAGAAGGGCGGCCGCACTCCGAAGCAGGCGAACATGCCGCCTCTGGTCCATCCGATCCGGCCGACGAGCTGGCAGTTGCAGGAACGCGGCAAGGGCTTTCCGCCCAACTACCTCCACGAAACCTGGCGCGACTGGCTCTACTGGGACATCGAGCTGGAGGAATAGGCTCAGAAACCGTTGTAAAGTTCGCGATACGCGAATTTTGCGGCACCGGCCCGGCAAAGCTTCAAAAATCGCATTCGGGCATCTTCAAACGGTTTCTCAGAAGCCCAGCATTTCCGGCCGGAACAGCTTCCTGCGCGACACCCGCTTGCCCGACAGCATGAACACCCCGTCGCCTGCGTAGTGCAGGAATTCGGGCTGCTTCGGCGAGCGCCGGGCGCGGATGCGGGTGACTTCGAGAATGAACAGGTTGTAGCGCTCGACCGCCCGGTCGTCGCGCAGCCGGCATTCGAGGCGGGCGTGGCACTGCGGGAGAACCGGCGCATCGACGTCGTCCGCTTCCTCGCGCTCGATGCCGAAGGCGGCGAACTTGTCGATCTCCTCGCCCGAGCAGTTGTCCACCCGCACCACGGCGTCCAGCATCTCGCTCGTCGGCACGTTGAGCACGCACTGGCCCGAGGCGCGCAGCATGTCGAAGCTGCGGCAGCCGCGCGAAACCACGCAGCTGATGACCGATGGCGAGAAGTCCAGAACCTGATGCCAGCCCAGCGTCATGACGTTGTCGTTGCCGGCATGGCGGGTGGTCAGCAGCACGACCGGCCCGGGTTCCAGGAACTGCCGGGCGTGGGACACGGGGTGACCTGCCCCCCGTCAGTCCCTCGATCATAACGAGAGTCCAGCGGTTGAATACGATGGCCCGGACGCCTGCACAAGCGCGTCGGGCATGATGGTCTCGTCCTGCACGAAGGCTCGACGCGCTTGTG
>NZ_JAZFAX010000029.1:0-64702 GCF_036352595.1 Novosphingobium resinovorum | reverse complement strand
TGCACAAGTGGCTGCAGGGCGCGGACCTCGTCGCCACCGCGCAGGCGGGGCTGGCCTACACCGTGCTCAAGCACACGATGCCCGGCGACATGTGCCTGATCGGGCCGGGCGAGCTTGAGGCGTTCTCGGCTTCGGGCGGGGACGTGCGGCGATAAGAGAAGAAGGCCCACCCCCAGCCCCTCCCGCATGCGGGAGGGGAGCGAGACTTGGCGATTTATCGCCTAGTCGCAGCGGGGTCGGCATACGGCGCGTACCTCAGCTTGGGAGAGCATCATGACCGAACTTTCACGCCGCACCCTCGTGAAAACCGCAGCGGTGATCGCCGCCGTGCTCTCGCTCGCGCCGTCTGTGGAAGCGACCGCAACGGATGGCGCCCCGGCGACGTCGTGGATTGATCCCGTCACCCGGCACCGCATCGTGCGTATCGACGACAGCCCGGGCAACTACGCGCTCTACTTCAATTACAACCCGTTCACGCCGGACGGCAAACGGATGGTCTACCTGACGCCCGAGGGCATCCGCGTCGCCAGCACGGCCGACTGGAGCACCCGCCTGGTGCTCAGGGCCGCAGTGGACCGACTGCTGTTCGTCGGCCACCGCGCCCCGATCGCCTATTACACCACCAAGACCCGGGGCGCCGCCGACGAAGGGCCCAGCGTGGTCTGGTCGGTCGATCTCGACACCGGCCGGCGCCGCCGCATCACCGCACTGCCCGGCGGGCGCATCGAATCGATCAATGCCGACGATACGCTTCTCGCCGGCCACTACGAACTGAGCCCCCCGCCGCCGGCCATCGCCGCACAGGGCATGCGCGATCCCAGGACCGGCTCGCCTGCCTATGCCGGGCTCGACGCGCAGGGCCGCCCGCTCTCCTTCGCCGATGCCAAGGCGCAGTGGATGGCCGCCCGGCTGGCCGCCGGCGTGCCGATGGAGATCTTTTCGGTCGATATCCGCAGCGGCGAGCGACGGACGATCACGCGATCGAAAGATTGGCTCAACCACGTCCAGTTCTCGCCCACCGACCCCGCGTTGCTGATGTACTGCCACGAGGGTCCGTGGGAGAAGGTGGACCGGATCTGGACCATCCGCACCGACGGCAGCGCGAAGACGAATATCCACCGGCGCACGATGCAGGGCGAGATCGCCGGCCATGAGTACTGGGCGCCCGATGGCAACACCTTGTGGTACGATCTGATCATGCCGCAAGGCGGGCGCTGGCTGGCCGGCCGCGACGTTCGCACCGGCGCTCGCCGCTGGTACGCGCTGGCGCCGGGCCAGGGCTCCTACCATTTCAGCACCTCCCCAGACGGTCGTACCTTCTCGGGCGACGGCGGGCAGGACGGCAAGTACATCAGCCTGTTCCACCCCCGCCCCGACGACGGCCCGAGCGCGAAGGGAACCCTCGGCGGAGAGGGCCTGATCGCCACGGGCACGCTCGACACCGAACGGCTGGTCGACCTCACCCGGCACGACTATACGCTCGAGCCCAACCAGCACTTCACCCCGAACGGGCGCTGGCTGGTCTATCGCAGCAACGTGGAAGGCAAGCCGGCGATCTACGCGGTGAGCCTGGCCGTAGAGCAGTAAGCGGCGGAACGCCGCCTTTAAGAGGCGGCCCGGGCCGTCACAATGCGCCCCCTGCGTGTGCCGGGACCGCCGAGTCGGTCCTCATCCCCACGACTCAGGCTGAGCGGGATCCGCAGCGGATTGGCGGGATTTGCGGCGTAGGCTGGCGTACCGCTCGCCGGTCTTCTCGCTCCCTTGCCCCGCGCAATGCATCGAAAAAAAGGCCCACGGCGCGCGATGCGCCGTGGGCCACGGGGGAAGTCGGTCGCAGGGCCTGCCGATCAGAAGCGGGCGTTGACCCCGAAGGTGAAGGTACGGCCCACGCGGGTCTGGAACAGCGTGTCCTGGCGGGTGCTGTCGACGTAGAGGCGGTTCTGCTCGTCGGTCAGGTTGGTGCCTTCCACGATCAGCTTGATGCTGTCGTTGATGGCGTAGGACGCCGAGGCATCGACGTAGATGGTCGAGGCGTTGCCCTGGATGTCGCTACCCGGCGAGGCAGGGATGCCGCGGATGAACGGTCCGCGATAGTTCACCGTCCCGCGGATGCTGAACTTGCTATCCTCGTAGTACAACGTGCCCGACGCTGTCTTCTTCGACAGGCCGACAAGGTCGTCGCGGGTGGTGACGGTGCAGACGCCGGCAACGCTGGTCAGGCAGTAGTCGATCTTCGACGTCACGAAGGTCACGTTGCCCAGCACCCCGAAGTGGCTGAACACGCCGTCGAGGAAGTTGAACGGGATCTGCGCGTTGAGCTCGACGCCCTTCAGCTTGCCGCCCGGCGTGTTGATCGGGCGGGTGACCGTGAACAGCTCGTCGGGCTGGGTGTTGCTGCCCGCCAGCAGCGCCTCGGGCAGGCCAAGCTGGTTGAACGGGATCTGCGAACTGACGCTCTGGATGTAAGTCTTGATGTCCTTGTAGAAGAACGCGGCGGACAGCAGCGAACCGGGGCGGAAGTACCATTCCAGCGCCGCGTCGAAGGTGTTGGCGCGGATCGGTTCGAGGAACGGGTTGTTGATCGTACCGCTGCGGGTGACCGGATTGACTCCGCTGGTCGGCGCCAGGACGCCAAGTTCGGGGCGCGACATGACCTTCGCGGCCGAGAGGCGCAGCAGCAGGTTCTGGACCGGCTCGATCACGATGTTGGCCGACGGCAGCCAGTCGTCGTAGGAGCGCGTGACGGAGGCGTACTGCCCGGTCAAACCGGTCGGCGAGGCGGCGTTCGCGAGGCTGATGTAGCCCGACGAGAACTGGTTGGTATGGACGTAGCGCACGCCCACATCGCCGCGCAGCCCGAAGCCGACCGCGCTTTCGAGGTCGAACGTCGCCATGCCGAAGCCGCTGAACTCCTCCTCGCGGACCAGCGGGTTCTGCGCGCCGCACTGCTCGCAGGTACGCGAATCGAACAGGTCGTAGGTGTCGGCCAGCTTCTGCCAGTCGAGCGAGGCCCAACTGGCGGGCGCGCCATTGCCCCACAGCTTGTCGAGCCCGGTGATCTGCGTGGTGAGGTCGGCCAGCGAGGTTCCCGCGGGCAGCGCCTCGGTGAGGGTGTCGGCGGCGTAGTACATCGTCGAGATGGTCTGCTGGCGGGCGCGGCGGTACTGGCCGCCGAACTTCAACTTGAACGTATCGGACAGCTCGTAGTCGGCGTTGAACTCGGCCGTCAGGCCATCGGTGGTGACCGTCTGCGGCTTGCCCTGGAGGCTGAAGCCGCCGGTGACGATGCCGGCGCCGGGGGTCGGGCCGTAGAGGTAGCTGGCGGGGTCGTTGACGTCGAAGCCGAAGCCCAGCACCGGGGTCGAGCCGCCGTCACGGAAGTCGATCGAGAAGTTGTCGGTGTCCAGCGCATCCATGTAGTACTGCATGCGGACCTTGTCGTCCCACTTGGATTGGTTGAGCCCGACCTTGGCCGAAATCCGCAGGCGGTCGCTGAACTGGTGCGAAAAGTTGAGGTTGGCCTGCTTGAAGGTCGAGGTGAACTCCGAGTGCAGGCCTTCCGAGCGCACGTCCACGCCATCGAGCAGCGCGTACTGGACCGAACCGTTGGGGTCGAGATCGACGTCGCGGATCGACATCATCGGCTGGCCCTGGTTCGACGCCGAGCGCGCGAACGAAATCGCCTCGATGTAGTTGTCGTCGCGCGTCACGTTGAAGCGCGAATAGAGCAGGTCCAGCGAGATGTCGGTATCGTCGTCCGGCTTGTATTGCAGCGACAGCGTACCACCGATGCGTTCCTGCTGCTGCTCTGAGTTCATGTAGCGCGGGATGCGCGGAAAGAACGCGCCCGAGCCGGGGGTGTTGGGAAGATCGTCGCGGCGAGCGTTGTAGATCGTGTTGTAGGCGTCAGTCGAACTGGTGCGCGGATTGCCGGCCGAACAGTTGAGCGCGTCCGCCCCGGTCGTCGCACTGGTGGGCGGGCTCTGGATCGCATAGCCCACCGGGGTGCAGAACGGCATGACCGGCAGTGGTCCGGTGGCACCGTCGGGATCGAGACCGTTGGTGTTGGCCGACAGGATATCGACCGCCGAATAACCGACTTCGCGCAAGTGGCGCTTCTGGTACGCGCCCGAGGCCAGGATGCCGAAGCCGCTGTCGCCGAACTTGTAGGAAACCAGGCCGGACAGGCGAGGATCGACGTCCTTCGACACTTCGTTGTAGACGCCGCGCGCGGTGGCGGTGAGCACGAAATCCTTGGGGTTGTCGAACGGACGCGGGGCCTGGAGATCGACGGTAGCGCCCAGCGAGCCCTCCTCGACGTCGGCCGAGGGCGTCTTGCGCACCGTCAGGGCCGAGAAGATCTCGGTCGGGAACACGTTGAAGTCGAAGCTGCGGCCGCTGTTGCCGGCGCCGTAGATGTCGGAAGAGCCGGTCTGCGCGGTGCCTTCCATGCCGTTGATGCGCACGCGCGTGAACTGTGCGCCAAGGCCGCGGACCGAGATGTTCTTGCCCTCGCCGCCGTCACCGCGCGCCAGCGCCACACCGGGGATGCGCTGCATCGATTCGGCCAGATTGGAATCAGGGAACTTGCCGATGTCTTCCGCCTTGATCGTATCGATCGCGGCAGTCTCCACGCGCTTGTCATTGAGCGCGGCTTGCAGCGAGGCACGGAAACCGGTGACGATGATCTCCTGCGCGGCGTTGTCGCTCACCGTATCCTGCGCGACATCGGCGGCGGGAGCACCCTGCGCCAGCGCCGTCCCGGCGTTGGCAGCGACCGCGATGGCCAGCGCGGATGTGCAGAACCGGAACAAAAATGCCTCATGGCGAACCAACTTCATGGCTGAGCCTCCCTCTCCATTTTAATCCCACATTGTGGATTTATGTTTTATATTATAGATCATGTTTGGACTTGCCAATCCAAAATGATCCGGTGAATTCAGGGCTGCGGCGCCGCGCTGCGCGCCAGGGCGACCCCGTAGATCTGAGTCGTGGCCTCGAGATTGGAGCGAAACACCAGCCACTTGCCGTCCGGCGTGAAGATCGCGTTGGGTTCAAGCCGGTAGTCGTGCTTGCGCAGATCGACGATCTTCTCGACCTCCAGGGTGCCAGGGGCCCTCTTGGCAACACATCAGCAAGTGCGGGTCGGTGGGCGAGAACTGGATGTGGTTCAGCCAGTCGTCCGAGGCGATGACGGTGCGCTGCGCGCCGGTGCGCAGGTCCAGCGTGAATATGCGCATGGGTACGCGCGTCTCCAGCCGCCGGTCGAGCCGCACTTCCTTGGCTTCGGCATAAGGCAGCGGCTTGCCGTCGGGCCCGGTGGCGCCGAACGCGATCTCGCCGGGGCGTGAGCCTTCGCCGCCGGGCTGGAGCGGCGCCGAGCGCTCCGCCTCGACGCCCAGCAGCAGGATTTCGCCGGCGTTGATCGATCCGATCTCGCCGCGCGCCAGTTGGGCCACCTGCCGCACGCGGCTGGTATCGAAGTCCGCCGCGAATATCCGGGAGCCCTGGCCCGGCCCCGCCTTGCTGAAATAGACGGTGCGGGTGCGGCGGCCCACGAACAGCAGCCTGGCCTGCGGATCGCGCACGATCAGTCGGCTGCTCCAGTCGGCCAGGCGCACCTCGGCGATGCCCGAGGGCGTCGATACGGCCATGGCGTCGCCCTGCGACGTGAAGCTGTTCTGATGGAAGTAGAGCGACACGCTGCCCGGCTCGCGGCTGATGCGCACCACTTCATGCCCGGTGAGTGGATCGACGAAGCGCGCCGGCGCTGGCGCCCCGGCGGCAGGCGGCGATGCGAGGGACGATGCCGAAGCGCAACCGAGCGCAGCCGCGATCAAGGCGGCGGCCATGGCGGACCTGTGGATGCGCATGATTCCCCTCACTCCGCGCCGTCCCTTATGGTGGACCTATGATCTACATATACCCACCAATGATCGATTGTGAAGCATTATGATTGAATATTGAGAAATATGATGATCGTATTGCGCCGCTGCCGGCCTCGCATACCGCTGCGGGGAAAATCGGGCAGGATCATCCAACGCGAGCATACGCAGTTGACGCAACTCCGTCTGATTGATACCCATATTACGCATATCGATACCACATAATGGTCTTTTGGGGATTTGAGGGTGACGGTACAGGCGTTCACGATGAAGCTGCTGCCCGGAGCGGTCGAGGAATATCGCCGCCGGCACGACGCGATCTGGCCCGAGCTGGCCGAGCTGCTGACCGCTTCCGGCATCCGCGACTATTCGATCTTCCTAGAAGAGGAGACCCTCACGCTGTTTGCCGTGCTGCGGCTGCTGCCCGGCAACACGCGCGACGCCCTGCCCGCGCATCCCGTGATGCAGCGCTGGTGGGCCTATATGGCGCCGCTGATGGAAGTCGGCCCCGACAACGGCCCCAGCGAATGGCCGCTGGCACCGATGTTCCACCTCGCATGAACGCGCCGGTGCTCCCCCGCGCGCTCGTCGCCGCGCTCCTCGCCGCAACCGCGCTCGCGCCCCTGCCGCTGGCGGCGCAGCAGGCGAAGGACACCGCCCGGCTCGACTCGCCGGTGCGCACGTTCGGCCGCGTGTCGTTCGATGCGCGTTCGCTGATGATCGATGGCAAGCGCCAGGTGATCTGGTCGGGCGAGTTCCATCCCTTCCGCCTGCCCTCGCCCGACTTGTGGCGCGACGTGCTGCAGAAGATGAAGGCCAGCGGCTTCAACACCGTCGCGTTCTACTTCGACTGGGGGTATCACAGCCCCAAGCAGGGCGTGTACGACTTCTCGGGCATCCGCGACATCGACCGGCTGCTGACGATGGCCGAGGAGGAAGGGCTCTACGTCATCACCCGCGCCGGCCCTTACGTGAATGCCGAGCTTTCGCGCGGGGGCTTTCCCGGCTGGCTGGTCAACCAGAAGGCGCGCGCGCGCACCGACGACCCCGAGTACCTCGCCGCCGCCGACGAGTGGCTGACGCGGATCGATGCGATCATCGCGCGCCACCAGATCAACGGCGACGGCAAGGGCCAAAGCGGCACCGTCATCCTCCATCAGATCGAGAACGAGCTGGTCGCGACCACCCCCTCGCAGCGTCGCTACATGGACCACCTCTATGCCAGGGCGCGGGCGGACGGCATCACCGTTCCGCTGTTCCACAACGACCCCGGCCGCGAAGGGCGCTGGGTGCCGGAAAGCTCGCAGGTCGCCAACGTCGTCCACGGGCCCAACGACATGTACGCCTTCGACGGCTACCCCGGCGGCACCTGCACGGTGGAAGGCAAGCCCACGCGCGACGTCGCCGCGCCCGACTGGGGCTTCTATGGCGCCGGCGGTGTCAAGGGCGGCGCCTCCGCTTCCCCCGAAACGCCCGGATTCCTGGCCGAGTTCGGCGGCGGCTGGTTCGACTACTGGGGCTCAAACGGCGGCTACGAATGCAATGCGGTACAGCGCGGCAAGCGGTTCCAGCGGGTGTTCTACGGCACCAACCTGGCCAACGGGATCGACATCCAGAGCTTCTACATGACCTACGGCGGCACCAGCTGGGGCTGGCAGCCGGCTCCGGTGGTGTTCGCCAGCTACGATTACGGCGCCGCCATCTCCGAACCGCGCGAAGTGCGCGAGAAGGCGCTGGAGATGAAGCAGCTGGGCGGCCTGATCGCCTCGGTGCCCGACCTTGCGGGCATGGTTCCGGCGGGCCCCGTGGCGATCTCCTCTCCCGCCATCCAGGTCTACCACAACCGCAGCCCGGAAACCGACGGGCGGTTCCTGGTGGTGACGCACAAACCCTCCAACGGCCAGGGCGACGAGAGCTTCACGGTCACCGCCGACCTGCCTGATGGCCACTACGTCCTGCCGCTGCGGCTGAACGGGTTCGACGCCAAGTGGCTGGTCGCCGGGGTGGACCTGGCCGGCCAACGGCTGGTCTACTCGACCTCCGAGCTGCAATCGGCGCAGACGATCGACGGCGCCGGGCTGGTCCTGCTCTACGGCCGCGCCGGCGAACCGGGCGAGACGGTGCTGCGCTATGCCTCGGCGCCGCGCGTGCGCGTGCTGGAAGGCCGGGCCGACTTCGCATTCGATGCCGCCAAGGGCGATCTCAAGCTGTCCTACGTGCATTCGGGCCGCGCGGTGGTGCGTGTCGAGGGCGGCGGACGGCCGGCGCTGACGCTCATCCTTGCCGACGAGGCCGAAGGCGTGCGCTACTGGCGCGCCGCGCCCGACGTGCTGGTGCGCGGCCCGGCGCTGGTGCGCGGCCCGGCGCTGGTGCGCAGCGGCAAGGTGGCGGGCCGGAAGCTGGCACTGACCGGCGACACCGCCGCGCCCGAACCGCTTGAGGTCTGGGCGCCGGCCAGCGTCGGTTCGGTGGCGTGGAACGGCCAGGCGGTGCCGGTGCGCAAGGGCGCGGCCGGATCGCTCGTCGCCGCCGCGCCGCTCCCCGGCCCGGCGCCGGTGGCGCTGCCCGCGCTGACCGGCTGGCGCACCGCCGCCGGCTCCCCCGAAGCGGAGCCCGGCTTCGACGATTCGGCCTGGCAGGTGGTCGGCAGCCGCAAGGGCGCCAGCCTGACCGCCCGCGCCGACGGCCAGCCCGACATGGGGATGGACGCCTACGGCTTCCACGACGGCGACGTGTGGTATCGCGGCCGCTTCACCGGCGCGGCCGCCGCGCGCGAATTGAGCCTCGCCTACGGCGGCGGCGGCGCGGGCATGGTGCAGGTGTGGGTCGATGGTGTCTTCGTCGGCCAGGACGAGCTGCCCTCCGGCCTGCCGCGCCCAATCACCCTGGGCGCCGCGCGCTTCGCGCTGCCCGATGCCGCCCGCGCGCCCGGCGAGCACGTCGTCTCGGTCATGGTGCGCAGCAACGGCCAGAACTGGGATCTGGAGGCGGACGACTTCCACAAGGAGGCGCGCGGTCTCATCCAGGCCTCGATCGCGGCGCCCGAGGGACCAAGCTTCGCAGTGCCGGTCCGCTGGAAGATCCAGGGCGCGCGCGGCGGCGAGGATCTGCCCGATCCCGCACGCGGCGTCGCCAACTCGGGCGGCCTCGCCGGCGAGCGGCAGGGCTGGCACCTGCCCGGCTTCGACGATCGCAAGTGGACCGCCGCGGCGGTTCCGGCACAGGCCGCGCCGGCCGGCACGACCTGGTATCGCACCGGCTTCGACCTCGCCGTGCCGAAGGGCCAGGACGCGACCATCGGCGTGTCGTTCGGCGATGCCGACCGGCCGCGCTCCGCCGCCAGGTACCGGGTGCTGGTGTTCGTCAACGGCTGGAACATGGGCCAGTTCATCGCCCATGTCGGCCCGCAGCGGGTGTTCCCGATCCCCGAAGGCATCCTCGACCATCACGGCCACAACACACTGGCGCTGGCGGTGACCTCGGACGGCGCGCCGGGCGATGCGCTGGAGGCGGTGCGGCTGGTCACCATGCGCAACGTGCGCGGCGGCGTGCCGGTGCGCATGGTCGCGGCGCCGAACGCGCCGGACGCGCTGAAATGACCGGCGGGCTGACCCGGCGCTCGCTGGGACTTGCCGCGGGCGGCCTGCTCGCGGCCGGTCTCGCGCGGCCGGCGCTGGCAGTCACCGCCCCCGCCGCGCGCGGCGGCGGCCGCAGCCCCTGGCCCTACCTGCTGGGCGCGGACATCAGCTGGGTGCCCGAGGACGAGGCCGCCGGGGCGACCTACTACGACGCGGGCCTGCGCCGCGATCCGCTCGCGATCTTCAAGGGCGCGGGCTTCAATGCGATCAAGCTGCGACTCTTCGTCGATCCCGCAAACGGCTATTCCAGGGGCAAGCCGGGCGGTTCTTGGTGCGGCCTTGCCGACACGATCGCCTTCGCCCGGCGGATCAAGGCGGCGGGCCTGCACCTGTCACTGACCCTGCACTACTCGGACGACTGGGCCGACCCGCAGAAGCAGACCAAGCCCGCCGCCTGGGCGCAGCTTGCCTTCCCCCGGCTGGTCGACGCGGTCCACCGTTACACCCGCGACGCGCTGGGCGCGATGGCGAAGGCGGGCGCCGCGCCCGACCTCGTGGTCATCGGCAACGAGACCACGTTCGGGATGCTGTGGCCCGAGGGCCGCGTGCCGCTGACCATCCCGACCGGCAATGCCGTGACCGACCAGACCCACATGAACGTCGCGGGAGCGGGCGGGTTCGATAAATTCGCGCTGCTGCTCAAGGCCGGCCTTGCCGGTGCGCGCGAGGCGGTGCCCGGGGCGCGGCTGGCGGTCCACAACCACCTTGGCCGCCACTGGCCGATCGTCCAGCACTGGATGGACGCGCTGATCGAGCGCGAGGTGCGCTTCGATGCCACCGGCTTCTCCTGCTACCAGCAGGCGGCGCAGGGCGACTGGGCCCGCACGTTCGACGCCTTCGAGGCGCGCTATCCTGGCATCGCCTTCTTCGCGATCGAGTACAGTTCGCGCAAGCGCTACCTCAACGACCTGATCCACGGCCACGCCAACGGCTGGGGCAGTGTCATCTGGGAGCCGACGCGCCACCAGGAAGCGATCTTCACGCGCGGAGGCGTCAATGCCGGCGAGGGCGCCCGGCCCGACCTGATTTCCCAGGGCGCCAACAGCGCCGAGGCGCCGGGCGGTGTCCCGGGCTCGGCACCGGCGGCACCCAGGCCGCCCGAAGACCACGGCGGCCGCTACGACGCGGACCCGCATTTCATAGACCTCTACCGCACCATGGCGCGCGACTACGGCCTTGCCGTGCCGCCCGCAGCGCATACCTGACAGGAGATACCCTTGGCCGCTCTTACCCATGACATCCCGCGCGCAGACGTGACGGCGGCGATCGCGCTGCTCATGGACAACCTCGTCAACATCAAGGACGAGACCGGCGAGTTCCTCCTCCACCTGGAGGACGGGCGCGTGATCGACACCAAGGGCTGGGCCGGGTGGGAATGGACCCACGGCGTCGGCCTGTTCGGCATGTGGCGCTACTACGAGCAGACCGGCGACAAGGCCGCGCTGGCGATCATCAAGCAGTGGTTCGAGGACCGCTTCGCCGAAGGCACGCCCACCAAGAACATCAACACGATGGCCCCGTTCATCACCCTCGCCTACCTCTACGAGCACGAGCCGGACCCGCGCTACATCCCCTACCTCGATACCTGGGCCGAGTGGCTGATGGCGCCCGACGGCCTGCCCAAGACCGAGGACGGCGGCTTCCAGCACATCGTCTACAACGACGTGAACCCCGGCGAGCTGTGGGACGACACGCTGATGATGAGCGTGCTGCCGCTGGCCAAGATCGGCCTGCTGCTGAACCGCCCGCACTACGTCGAGGAGGCCAAGCGCCAGTTCCTAGTCCACATCAAGTACCTGTTCGACCGCAAGACCGGGCTGTGGTTCCACGGGTGGGACTTCACCGGCCGCCACAACTTCGCCGAGGCGCTGTGGGCGCGCGGCAACTGCTGGGTGACGATCGCGATCCCCGAGATCATCGAGATCCTGGACCTGCAGCCGGGCGACGCCTTGCGCACCTTTCTGATCGACACGCTGGCCGCACAGGTGAAGACCCTGGCCGAAACGCAGGACGCGGCGACCGGCCTGTGGCACACGCTGATCGTCGATCCGACCAGCTACCTGGAGGCCTCGGCCACCGCAGGCTTCGCCTATGGCATCCTCAAGGCGGTGCGCAAGGGCTACCTGCCCCGCCACTACGAGACGGTGGGCATCAAGGCGGTGGAAGGCGTGCTCGCCAACATCGACGAGGCCGGCGAATTGAAGCAGGTGTCGTTCGGCACCGCGATGGGGGATACGCTGCAGTTCTACAAGGACATCGCGCTCACTTCGATGCCGTACGGGCAGAGCCTGGCGGTCTGCGCGCTGGCGGAATTCCTGCGGACCTACATCTGATGACGGCCACGGGCGCCTCGCGCCTCGGCCGGTCGCTGCCGGGGGACGGCACCGACCGGCGCGGGCTGCTGCTGGGCGGGCTGACCGCGGCAGCGCTGCTGGCGACGCGCCCGGCCCTCGCCGCCGCCGCGCGGCCCGGATCAGGAGCAGGCGCCCTGCCCGAGGCGATCCTCGACGTGCGCCGCTTCGGCGCCAGGGCTGACGGCGTCACCATCGATTCCCCCGCGATCGACCGGGCCATCGCAGAGGCGGCGCAGCGCGGCGGCGGCACCGTCTACTTCGCGCCCGGCACCTACGCGTGCTACACTATCCACTTGCGCAGCCGGGTCACGCTCTGGCTAGACCGGGGCGCGGTGCTGCTGGCCGCGCCGGTGCCGCTGGAAGGCACCACCAGCGGCGGCTACGACGCGGCCGAGCCGCAGGACCCGGCAATCGCGCCGTTCCAGGACTATGGCCACAACCACTGGCGCAACAGCCTGATCCACGGCGAGGGCCTGCACGACATCGCCATCACCGGCGACGGGCTGATCTGGGGCAAGAGCCTCAGCCGCGGTCACCCGGACGCCGGCAAGCCGCGCGCCGAACTGCCGGGCGTGGGCAACAAGACGATCGCGCTCAAGAACTGCCGCAACGTCCAGCTGCGCGACTTCTCGATCCTGGAGGGCGGCCACTTCGCGCTGCTCGCCACCGGGGTGGACAACCTGACGATCGACAACCTCATGGTCGACACCAACCGCGACGGCTTCGACATCGACTGCTGCCGCAACGTGCGCATCGCCAACTGCACGCTGAACACCCCTTACGACGATGCTATCGTGCCCAAGTCGTCCTATGCGCTGGGCTATCCGCGCGCGACCGAGAACGTGACGATCACCAATTGCCAGGTCAGTGGCAGCTACGCCGTGGGCTCGCTGCTCGACGCCACGTACCGCCCGCTCACCCGTAGCCCGGACACCTGGCTGCTCGGCCGCATCAAGTGCGGCACCGAAAGCAACGGCGGCTTCAAGAACATCGCCATCAGCAACTGCGTGTTCGACAAGTGCTGGGGCCTCGCGCTGGAAAGCGTGGACGGCGCGGTGATGGAGGACATCGCCGTCTCCAACCTGACGATGCGCGGCTGCATCAGCCCGCCGCTGTTCCTGCGCCTGGGCAGCCGCATGCGCGGCCCCGCCGGCGCCGCGATCGGCGCGATGCGGCGCATCCTGATCGACAACGTGACCTGCACCGGCACCTCTCAGCTGCCCTCGATCATCGCCGGGGTGGATGGCCATCCGGTGGAGGACGTGCAGGTGAGCAACGTGTTCGTGGACCAGCCCGGCGGCGGCGACGCCGCGATGGCCGCGCTCGACCCGCCGCACAACGACGCCGGCTATCCCGATCCCGACCAGTACGGGCCGCTACCCGCCACCGCCTTCCTGCTGCGCCATGCCCGCGGCATCGACCTGTCGCATGTCGAGGTGCGCCCCCGCGCCGCCGACGTGCGCCCCGCCTTCTGGCTGCAGGACGTCCAGGGCTTCACCGGCTCGTACTTGCGCTACCCCAAGGGCGCGCCGGGCTTCCGGCTGGAACGCGCGGCCGACGTCAGGCTGAGCATGGCCGGCGACCTGCCCGACACCCGCCTGAGCGCCACCACGGCGCGGACCCTGTAGAACACGGCCGCCTGAGAGGATACGAAGAGAGTGACGCCCACCACACCAAGACCGGTCCACTTGCGCCATTACCTGGCCTACGGCTCCAACGACGTGCTGGGCGCCGGGTCGATGGCGGTGATCTCGGGCTGGGTGCTGATCTTCTACACCCAGTTCTGCGGCCTCAGCGCCGGAGAGGCCGCGGCGATCTTCGCGGTGGCGCGGGTGCTGGACGCCTTCGCCTCGCCGATCATCGGCTTCGTCTCCGACCATTTCGGCGCCAGCGCGCTCGGCCGCCGCTTCGGCCGCCGCCGCTTCTTCATCCTCGCCGCGATCCCGCTGATGCCCAGCTTCGCGCTGATGTGGCTGCCGGGCCAGCAATTCTGGTACTACCTGGTCAGCTACGTGCTGTTCGAACTGGTCTACGCGATGGAGATCATCCCGTTCGAGACGCTGGCGGCGGAAATGTCGACGGACTACCGCACCAAGGCCAAGTTCGCCGGCTCGCGCATCCTGTTCGGGCAGGCTTCGGCGATCCTGGCGGGCTTCCTGCCGCTGTGGCTGATCACCGCGCTGGGCCGCGACAATGCCGACACGTTCTTCTACATGGGCTGCATCTTCGCGGTACTGTTCATGGTGACGTCGGCAATCCTGTGGGCCTTCAGCTGGGAACGCTTCGTCCCCGGCTCGCCCGAGGCGATCGCGGTGGCCCGCGCGGGCGGGGTGTCGAGCCCGGGCGCCGCGCTCAAAGGGCTGTACCGCAACCTGTTCTCCACGTTGCGCATCCGCGCGTTCCGCCTGCACCTGGGGATCTACCTCGGCGGCTACATCGCGCAGGACGTCTTCAACGCCGCCTTCACCTTCTTCGTGATCTTCGCGCTGGCAGGATCGACCGCGATCGCCTCCGGCCTGCTGGGAACCTTGTACATCGTCCAGCTGATCGCCGTCGCACTGGCGATCCAGGCCTCGCTGCGCACCTCGCCGGCCCGTGCCTACCAGGCCGCCGCCGCCAGCTTCGCGCTGGGCATCGTAGCGCTGCTGGGGCTGTGGGGCGCCGGCCTTTCCGCGCTGAGCCCGTGGATCTGGCTGCCGGTCGCGCTGGCCGGGCTGGGGCGCGGCGCGCTCAACTACATCCCCTGGGCGACCTACAACTACATGGCCGACGTCGACGAACTCGTCACCGGGCGCCGCCGCGAAGGCGCCTTCGCCGGGGTCATGACCTTCATCCGCAAGGCGACGCAGGCCGCCGCCGTGGCCGGGGCGGGCTGGCTGATCCAGGCTGGCGGCTTCGTCTCCGGCGCGCCGGTGCAGAGCGCCGGGGCGGTCCGGGTGATCGCCCTCGTGCTGGGCCTGGGCACGCTGGGCATGCTGGCGCTGGGCGTGCTGGTATCGACGCGCTTCCGCCTCGGCCCGGCCACGCACGCGGTGCTGATGACCGAGATCGAGCGCCTGCGCGCCGGTGAACGCACGCCCAGTTCGCCCGAAGCGCAGACGATCGTGGAAGACCTTTCAGGATGGCGCTACGACCAGCTCTGGGGCGCCAACGACGTAGCGGGAAACACACCAGCATGAGCATTTCGAAGTCCATCGCCGGCCTGGCGCTTGCCTGCGCGCTGACCGGTCCCTCTCCGGCCCTTGCGCAGTACTGGTCGCGCAGCTGGATGGCGGCGCCGCTGGTCCGCGTGCCGGCCCCGACCGACCGCCCCTCGATCGTCGATGCCACCGTGCGGCAGGTGGTGCGCATCAGCTCGGGCGGCAAGGCGCTGCGCCTGCGCGTGTCCAACGAACTGTCCGATGCGCCGCTGGTGCTGGGCGAAGTCCACGTCGCGCTCGCCGACACGCAAGGCAGGATCGTCGCCGGCACCGACCGCGTGCTCACCTTCTCGGGCCGCCAGGGCGCGACGGTGCCGGGCCGCGCACCGCTGCTCAGCGATCCGGTGGCGATGCCGGTCAAGCCGCTGACGCGCCTCGCGGTGACGATCCACCTGCCGGTGGGCGCCACGCTGCCCACCGAACACAGCTATTCCGCCGCCACCGCCTGGGTCGCACCGGGCAATCAGGTGGGCGCCGTCCAGCTTGAACACAGCGTACCCCTCAACCCGCGCCTGCTGATCTCGGCCGTGGAAGTGGAAACCGCGCGCCGCGCCCGCACCGTGGTGACGCTGGGCGATTCCATCACTGACGGCGTGCGCGCCACGCCCGACAGCGACCGCCGCTGGCCCGACCTGCTGGCCGAGCGGCTCCAGCAGGCCGGCCTCACGGACGTGGGCGTCGCCAATGCCGGGATCAGCGCCAACCGCCTGCTCAGCGAGGGCGATGGCCAGAACGCGCTCGCCCGCTTCGACCGCGATGTACTGGCGGTGCCGGGCGTCAGCCACGTCATCGTCCTGGAGGGCGTCAACGACATCGGCACCGCCGCGCGCGACGGCCGCCCCATCCCCACCTTCGACGACATGATCGGCGCCTACCGCCAGATCATCGCCCGCGCCCACGAGCACGGCGTGAAAGTCACCCTCGCGACGATCCTGCCCTACAAGGACGCGAAATACTGGAGCGCCGAAGGCGAGGCCGTGCGCGAGGCGGTGAACGCGTGGATACTCAGGAACGACGAGGCCGACGGCGCCGCCGACCTCGCCGCCTCGGTCGCCGATCCCGCCGATCCCCGGCATTTCGCGGCGCCTTACGATTCCGGCGACGCGCTGCACCCCAACGATGCCGGGTTCGCCCGAATGGCGGCGGCGGTCAGGCTCGCGGATCTGAAATGAGGCAGGCGTACGGGGCGATCCTTGCCGCCCTGCTGCTCGCCGCCGGCGCGGCGCCGGCGGTGGCAGTGGCGGCCCCGGCCCGGCCGTTCTACCGCGACCCGGTTCACGACGGCGCCGCCGATCCGGTGATCGTGCGCGATCGCCGCCACGGCGAATGGGTGATGTTCTACACCAACCGCCGCGCCGACCTGCCGCGCGAGGACGAGCGCGACGTACGCTGGGTCCACGGCACCGCCATCGGCGTCGCGCGCTCCGCCGACGGCGCCCACTGGCGCTACGAAGGCACCGCCGCGATTCCCCCCGCCTGCACCGGCGCGACCTTGTGGGCGCCCGAGGTCCAGTGGCTTGCCGGCCGCTGGCACATGTGGCTCACCGTCGTCCCGGGCGTGTTCCGCGACTGGAACGCCCCGCGCTTCATCGTCCACCTCACCAGCGACGACCTGAAGCAATGGCAATGCGGCGAGCGGCTCGACCTCGGCTCGGACCGGGTGATCGACGCCAGCGTGAACGCACTGCCCGGCGGCGGCTGGCGGCTCTATTTCAACGACGAACGCCAGAACAAGGCGATCCGGCAGGCCGACAGCGACGACCTCGTCCACTGGCGCCTCGGCCCCAGGTTGACCGAAACGCCGGGCGAAGGCCCCAAGGCCTTCCGCTGGCGCGGGCGCTGGTGGCTGGTCTCCGATGCCTGGAAGGGCCTGCTGGTGATGTCCTCGCGCGATGGCGAGCGCTGGAGCACCCAGCCGGACTACCTGCTCGCCGATGCGGGGCGCGACCCCACCGACCGCGCCAAGGGTCAGCACCCGGACGTCGTGGTGTCGGGCAAGCGGGCGTGGATCGTCTACTTCGTCCACCAGTCGGGCGAGGACGAGGCGCGCCGCGATCCCGAATGGGGCCGCCGCTCGGTGCTTCAGATCGCCGAACTGCACCGGCGCGGCGACGCCCTTGTCGCGGATCGCACGACACCCACGGCCCTGCCCCGCCCCTGACCCGCCCGGCGCCCGGCCTGCCGATCGCCTCAGCAGCCGGGCATCGGCGTGCCGGTCGGCCCGCGCGCGACCAGGCAGGGATGCGTGGGATAGGCTTCGAGGTCGAATTCGGTCGCCTCGCGCACCACTTCCAGCCGATCGCCGGCATCGCGCATCTCGTAGAGCTTGCCGAGTGCGAACTTGAACGGGCGGTGCAGCACCAGCATCAGCTTGCCCTCGAACGTCCTGAACAGCATGCCATGGCCGCTGTCGCGCATGACCAGCGGGCCCAGCTGCTCCCACGGCCCCTCGATCCGCCCGGACAGCGAGCGCGCCTGCCCCTCGACATAGCCGCCCTCGCCGTAGCTCGACCATAGCATCAGCAGCGTCCCGGTGCGGGTGCGGTAGATCTCCGGCCCGTCGGTGACGTAGACGCGGGTGCCGTCGGCCTGCGGCTGACCGTGGACCCAGTCCGCGGCATCGCCCTTGAACAGCTCGATCGGCGGCCCCGCGGCGGAGAGGTCCGCACCGAGCGGCACCGCCTCGATCGTGCCCACCGTCGTCTGCAGCCATTCGTGCGCGTAGATCATCCATGGCTTGCCTTGCGGATCGACGTAGAGCGTGCCGTCCAGCGTCATCCGGTCGGCCGGCGCGACGGGGGCGCCGCCCCGGACCAGCCCGAACGCGCCGCCCGGACTGTCGGCGGAGGCCAGGATGGTCGACCGCCGATAGGGCTTGCGGCCTTGTCCTGCCGGAAGCGCCGCGCGCTCGTCGTGGAAGGTCGCGAACAGATACCAGCGCCCGTTCCAGCGATGCACTTCCGGCGCCCAGGCCCCATCCTTCGCCCAGACACGCTGCGGCAAGGCGAAGACCATGTGCGGGCGCGTCCAGTGGCGCAAGTCGCGGCTGGTATAGGCCATGATGCCGAGCCGCTTGTCACCCGTCAGCGCCGGCTCGTTGCGGGTATAGAGGTAGTATGTGCGGGTGGCGGGGTCCGCGACGATCCACGGATCGTGCAGCGGCATCTGCGGCAGCAGCAGCGATGCGGCCGGCGGCGCTTCGGCCTGCGCGTCCGCCGTTCCCGAGGATGCCGGGATCAGGCCCAGCAGCGCAAGGCCCAGCAGCGCAGGGCTCAGCGCCCCGGCAAGGCGTGGTCGCACCAATGCCACGTATTTTCTCCCATTTTGTGGATTGAAGATCTAATATGTGGAATTAATCTCGTCAAACCCGGATTTACGGCGGAGAGAGGGCGATGACGGACCCCGAAGCGAAATCGCGTGACGCGCTTGGCGTATTGCCGATGGCAAGGCGAAGCCTGCTGCTGGGCATCGCGGCCTCGACGCTCGCGGCCACCACGGCGCACGGGCAGGGCCAGCCGCTCCCACCGGGGTACGAGCACATCACGCTGTGGCCGAAGCGCCCGCCCGGTGAACGGGGGCCACTCCCCGCGGACACGGTCATGCCGCGTCGTCCCGGCGCCGGACCCGAGGACATCGCCTATGCGCGCGTCGGCGAACCGGCGCTGATCGCGCTGCGGCCCGCCCGGCCCAATGGCGCCGCGCTGACGCTGGTTCCCGGTGGCGGCTATCAGCGCCTGGCAGTGGGACACGAAGGCTATGCGATTGCCACGCGTTTCGCGGCGCTGGGCTACTGGTGCTTCATCCTGCTCTACCGCCTGCCCGGGGCGCCCTGGACGGCTGGTACGCTCGCCCCGATGCAGGACGCGCAGCGTGCCCTGCGGCTGATCCGCAGCCTCGCGCCCGGTTGCGGATATTCCGCAAGCCGCGTTGGCACCGTGGGATTCTCGGCCGGCGGGCATCTGGCCGGCTGGCTCGCCACGCGCGGCGAGGCGACTTATGCGCCGCGCGACGCCGTGGATAGCGAACCGCTGCGACTGGCATTCGCGGCCCTGCTCTACCCGGTGGTGACGATGGAAGGCCCTGCCGCCCATCCCGCTATCGCCCTGAGCGCATCGCTGACCATGCCGACGAACAATGGTCTGCCGCCAAGCCCGATCGGGTTCAGCGTGAACAGCAGCAGCGCGCCCATCGTCGCGTGATAGCGCGGCGGCGCGCCGTTCTGCGTGATCGCCAGCGCCGGAGCGAGATACATGTTGAGCAGGATCATCGGTATCGCGAGCCAAGCCAGAGCCAGCCGCCAGTCGGACGCGTTGGAGAACCCGAACAGGAAAGGCAGCGAACCCAGGATCGCCAGCCCCGGCACGATGCATAAGCGGCGGGATGGCGATGTTCCAGGCGATCGACCAACGCGCCGCCAGACAGGCGCCCAGCCCGATCGAAACGCCGGCCACTAGGCTCTACGCGCCCGCCAGTTGGGACAGATCCATGCCGCGTTCGCGGATCAGGAACGAAAGCACCCAGTTGACGAGCCCGTAGAGCCCGAAAGCCGTCAACCCCGCCGACAGCACCAGCGGCGGCCGCAGGAGAAAATACCCGATAGCCGCCCGCAGCGACGGCGTCGGTGCGTCCACGCCCTCGGGACGGGCCGCCCGAAGACGGGTCCATGCGGCCGCGCATCGGCTCGCGCACGGCGAGCGGGATCAACGGCGCCAAAATCATGCCGGCGCCCCCCCAGTGCCAGGAACACCGCCCGCCAGTCATAATGCGCTGCGATCCAACCTCCACTCGATGCCCCCACGATCGCGCCCAGCGAGTAGATCGCCGACCCGACGCAACGCCGTTTCGGCGGGAAATAGTCGGCGATGATCGAATAGGACGGTGCCGATCCGCCGGCCTCTAACACACCCACGCCGATGCCGGCCGCCGCTAGCGTGACGAAGCCGGTGGCGAGGTCGTACAGCGCCGTGGCCCGGTTAGTGCGGTCGGCGAGCGCCGCCACGGGAATTCCGCAGACCATATAGAACAGCGCGGACATCAACCCAGTCAGCAAGCCGAGCTGGGTATCGCTCAGGTGCAGTTCGCGACGCACCGGCTCGGCCAGCATTTCGACCTGGGCGTGCTGCGTCTCCTCGGTCTGCTCCGCAAGGCCCTGCCCGGCAGCGTGGACGAGGACATCTTCTGGGGCTATCACTTCGTGGCGGGGGCGCTGATGCTTACACTCGGCCACACCGGGCACATCGACAAGCTCTGGGGCGGGCTGTGCAAGTCGGAAGACTTTGCCGCAGTCAAGACGCGCATGGCAACCTTCATGGCCGCCGGGATGATCGCAATGTGCGAAAGAAAGGCGGTATCTGCCAGGCCAGCCGGAGCCAAGACGGGTGCGGCCAGGACGGCAGGGGCAAAGCGCAAGAGCGCGGGTTGATCCGCTGCCCCTCGGCGCTTCACCCAGGGCCAGGGCGTCCGAGGTCCGCCGCATATTGCCCCGAAACGCGCCGCACTGGGCTCCGGGGTTCGCGGAAATGTCCGGCGGTCAACGGCGACGAGCCCGAAATGCCGGCCATATCCCTTGGTCCACTCGAAATTGTCGAGCACCGACCAGTAGATGTAGCCCTTCACCGGGATGCCCTCGGCGATGCACTGGCTTGAGCGACCGTATCGTCAATGAAGGCGATGCGGCGCGCATCATCATCTTCGTGGATTGCGCCCGCAAAATGCTGGGACAGCCGTCCGTCCCGGATTGAAGCCCGACGCCGGCGCGCTCCCCGGATCAGAGGACAAGCTCGCGCGCATCATCGAATGTCTTCACCACGTAGCTATCCAGTTCGTAACGAACCCGCTTCTCGCTGCCGTCCATGCGCACGACGACCGCATCCTCGCCGGTGATCCAGATGTCCAGGTCGCCGTCGAAGGCCAGGGTGTGCCATACGTAATGGTGGCAATCGAAGGTGCCCGCGGGCGTGGTGATCGTTTCCTCGCCCAGATATTCTACCTGCGCCTCCAGCTTGATCGCGTGCTCGAGAGTGCCTCCATTCCAGGTATGCGACAAAGTCAGAAGGTGCATCGTCTGCGGTCCCGGGATGATCCGGCTGATCTTCATCAGCTTCCAGCTCTCGACAGAGCTGGGATGATAGCCCAGCGTGGTGTCAGGGTGATCGAAAGGGATCGTCTGCAGATCGATCGGACCGCCGTCGGCCGGAAAAAGAATCGAGGTCAGCACCCCGTCCACCACCCGGCGCACCAGCATGCCCTGGTACACATTGTCGATAAACAGCCTGGATACACCATCGACAGGCGTGAAATCGGCCGCCACCGTCTGCGTCACGTGCCGTACGACTTGTGTGCCGGGAAAACGCGAAAGCGTCTGTGCCGTGCGGCTGCCGTCGGGGTTGTGCGTGATCGTGAACGTCTCCCAGTCGTGCCGCTCGCCCAGATTGTCGAGCGAGCAGATGATGTGCGTTCCGATGGTACGGGTAAGCGGCATGGATGATCTCCCTGACAGAAAGGAATTTTGCCTGCCCCTGGCCCATATGGGCAGGCCTGCATCGACGGTGCGGCGCGCGCGGGAAGATCAGCCCGAAGCGGCAAGGGCGGCCCCCTCCCCTGCCAGTCGGCCGAACGTCATGGCGGTACATAGCCCCATCGCCGGCAGGTAGCCCCAGGAAGAGGGCCCCGAGACGCTGCGCGCCGCCCCGCCGCCGGCAAAAAGGTTGGCGAACGGCACCCGCCCGGTGTCGAGCGCGCGCGCGCTGCCGTCGATCTGCAGACCGCCCTGCGTGTGATAGATCGCGCCCGTCACGCGTATCGCCGCAAGTCCCTCTTCGCCCCCCGGCCCTGCTCCCGGAGGCGGAGTCTCGGGGCTCCAGCGGCGGGCAAAGGCGTCCGGGCGCCGTTCGGCAGCAGCGGCCTGCGCCTCGGCCAGGGTCGCGCCCAGCACCGCGCGGTCCGCGCCGATCACATCCGCCAGTTTCGCCACGTCGCTCGCCCTGCGCGGTGCACCCATCGCGACGAGGCGCGCCGCGTCGGGCTGATAGGAATTGGCCGCCTCGATTCGCGGATCGAACACGACCCAGGCCGTCGCGCCGGGTTGTGCGAGGACATCGTGGACCATCCCGGCGATGTCCTCCATCTCGTCGACGAAACGCGCGCCCATTGCGTTCACCAGCACCCCCCCTTCGGCCAGATAGCCCGGCGGCACGCTGATTCCATGGGGATCCGCCAGCATGGCGTAACCCTGGAACGCCCCCATGTCGCCAAGCCCGGCGCCCAGGGGCGATGCGAGCCGCACCGCGTCGCCCTGCGATCCTTCGTGCCCGTTGTTTCGGGCCGACGCCATCGCCGGGATGTGCCGGGCAAGCATCGCCGTGCTGGCTGCGAACCCTCCGCTTGCCATCACGAGTGCGCCGCAACTCACCGTTTCGCGCGCACCGTCCGGGCGCAGCAGTTCCACTCCGCTGATGCGGGCCGCGCCGCTGCGTCCCGGCTCGGACCGCAGCGCGACGACGCGCGTGCCGGTCATCACCATCGTATCGACATCCGCGACCCGGCGGTGGAGCAACGCCAACAGATCCTGGCCGTCGTGGCCGGGCCAGCCATGTACGCGCAGCCGCGAATTTCCGTAAGCGGCACGGAAACGCACGTCCAGGTCCAGCGGAACGTCGCAGCAATCGACCAGCCAGTCGAGCGCAGGACCGGAATGCGCCGCGATCGAGCGCGCCAGGACCGGATCCGCCTGCCCGCGCGTCTTCGCCATGATGTCGGCGAAGAATGTATCGGCGCCGTCGGAAACCCCGTGGCGCGCTTGTGCGGCGGTGCCCGCAGCGCAGATCAGCCCCATCGACATGCCGGTCGTGCCGAAGGGATTCGCGTCGCGCTCGACAAGCAGCACGTCCGCCCCCGCCGCCCTCGCCGCAAGTGCCGCAATCGTGCCACAGGCACCACCGCCCATCACGACGACATCGACGTGGGCTTCCGGCATCCCTGCGGTCATCGACGCACCGTCAGCAACGGCTTCAGCGTGGCGACGACGTCGCGCTGGCCGGGGATTGCCAGCACAGCCTCGTGAAGCGCCTTGGCCGCTGCGTGCGCATCCCCTTCGCGGGTGCCACGATCCTGCGCAAGCCCGCCGAAAGCCAGGCACTCCGCCGCCTTGTCGAGCAGTTCGGCTTCGTCCAGCGGGTAATCGGGCGCACCCGGCTGGCGTGACACGCCGATCACGATCGACCTGCCGTCACGGCATTCGACGATAGCCTCGCCCGGGCCGAAGGCTGCGGGATCGGCCGTCCCGTCATCTTCGATTGCAAAACGCTGCGCCAGAGCGAGCAGCACCGGGTCGGACAGCCTTTCCTGCGTGAACGCCGAAAGCGCAACCCGCCCCTGCGTCAGTTGCAGCGCCGCGAGCCAGGCGAAGCACAAGCGGGCATAGGCCACGGTCATGTCCGGCTTTGCCGGGCGACCGACCAGTCGCGCGATCAACGGCGGCGCACGATACGTGAAGCGCACCAGATTTTCGGCGGAAAGGCCGTGATCCACCATTGCCTCGCGCAGAGCCGTCAACCCGCCATGCGCTGCGCGGCCTGTCGGGAACGGCTTGATCGAAACCTCGGTGACGCGCCAGGCTCTGTCGGTTTGCGCCAGCGCCGAGCGAATGTCAGTCTCGTCCTCGAACAGGGCGAGATAGCCGAACGGTCCGCTGATGGCGTCATCGGGTGCCGGGATTCCCGCGCACGCCAGGTCGCAGGCCTCGACGGCCGAGCGCGCGGCATGCGCCACCTGCAGCGCCAGCGTCGGCTTGCCCTCGACATGAGCCTGCATCGTTCCCGAGGCGAAGCTGAGAGCATGCCCAAGCGCGGCGCGCGCAGTCGCCCTCGGCACTTTGCGCAGCCGCGCCAATGCCAGAGCACTGCCGAAAACACCCGCAAGCGCCGGTCGGAAGAAGCGTGGACCGGTTCTGGCGGCCACGCCGAGCGTCGCCACCACCTCGATCCCGGCGATCACGGCAGCCAGGAAATCCGCGCCATGCACCGGTGCGCGCGCCGCTTCGGCCAGAAGCGCCGCGCATACCGTCGCCATGGGATGTGCGACCGCGGGCTCGTGGACACAGTCGAATTCCTGGGCGTGGATCTGAAAGGCGTTGACGAAGGCCGCCTGCGCCGGACTCCATCCGCCCGTCGCACCTCCCAGGATGAAGCCTCGCGCATCCCCGCCACTGCCGCACGCCCCTCCCCATCCGGCAACTGCTGCGCTTACCTGCGCGGCATGCGCCGCACAGTACCCAGCGACACCTACGGCGAGGCTGTCGAACACGAGGGCGCAGGCTGCCGACTGCGTCGCCCGATCGAAGTCCTGCCATCGGGTGTTCAAAGCCTGCGCGACAAACTGCTCTTCGATCTGCGCCACGCGGCCCCCGCTTGCTGAAAACACGATCCCGGATTCCTCCATCCGCCAGAACGGCGAACGGAGGTTCGAAGGCTCGATAAATTTATCATTATTATTTTCAAATCTTCTGTATAAAGCAAATATAAATTGCCATAGAGATTGCCATCGGATCATTTCCGCGACCCCATCGCCCGGTTGTCGGAAAACCAGGAGCAGCCCGGATGAAGCCTGTCGGCACCCGCATGGAACGCAGTTCGCTGACCGCGCGGGAATATTTCGAGACGGTCATGGCCGACCCGCAGCGCGCGCCGTTCGGGTTCGGGCGACGGCTGGCGATCCTCAACATCGACGTGCAGTGCGCTTATACGCAGATCGACCGTTTCGTGACCGCCTACGAGACCGACCCGAAACAGATCGACTGGATCAACCGCCTGTCTGCGGCGGCGCGTGCGGCGGGCCTGCCCGTCATCTGGACGCGGGTGGCCTATCGCCCGGACGGTTCCGACTGTGGTGTGTGGGGTACCCGGGATGCGGGCCCCGATGCCCTCCAGGCGATCCGCGCCGGGTCGGAACGCCACGCTTTCGATCCCCGCTGCGACGTCGATTTCGATCGGGACGCCGTATTCGACAAGCGCATGGCGAGCGCTTTTCACGAAACCCAGCTGGCCAGCCTCCTCGTCTGGCATAAGATCGACACCGTCGTCGTCACCGGCGGCTCTACCTCCGGTTGCGTGCGCGCGACGGCCGTCGATGCGCTTAGCCACGGCTATCGCACCATCGTCCCGATCGAAACGACAGCCGACAAACACGAAAGTCCGCATTTCGCCAGCCTCACCGACCTGCAGCTCAAATATGCCGACGTCGTACCGGCTCAAGCGGTGCTCGATCGCATGGGCGCGCAGCACGACGATGCCGCGGCTTCATCGTGAAACACAGGCAAATGCGATTAATCGCGCTTGGAAAGTCAATGGCAGCGGGTATTGACTGCATCCTGAACGGGGACCGCGCCCGGCGGCTCGTTCCGCAAGCGGCGCCCCCCGACTTGGGCCAAAGGGGTGCATGAGATGGATTTCGACAGTATCGCGCGTTTCATCGCGGTTATAGACAATGGCAGCTTCGCGGCGGCGGCCCGCGTGCTGGACATCACGCCGCAGGCACTTTCCACCTCCATCGCCAAGCTGGAGAAGTCGCTGGGCGTGGTCCTGTTCGACCGCGAACGCGGCGGCATCACCAAGCCGACCGAGTTCGGCGATGCGTTCCTGCCGCACGCCAGGTTCATGATGGCCGCCGAGCAGCGCGCCGTCGAGGAAGTTCACGCCCGGCGTGACGCGCGCAGCGGCTGGGTACGGCTGGGTATCGGCGAGAGCATGGCCGGTGCGCCGGTCGCGCGGGCCATCGCCCGACTGCGCGAAACCGCACCCGACGCGCGCGTCGCCGTGGTCGATGGCTATACCCAGGACATGCTCGCGCGGCTCGACGCGGGCGAACTCGACCTCGTCGCCGGAGCGCCGGACAGCGACCGGGCGCAGGCCCGAGACCTCGTCCAGATCCCGCTCTATGTCTCGCAGGACGTCATCGTCGCCCGCGCCGACCACCCGCTCGCCAGCAAGAGCAACGTCAGCCTCGCCGACATGCAGGACTACACCTGGCTGCTCTCGCACACCCGCCGCGACAGTTTCCAGACGATGATCGACGCTTACGCACGCGAGGGGCTGAAGGCCCCGCAGAACGTGATGTTCATGGATTCGGTCACGGTCGGCATCGAGCTGCTGGCAACCGAAGACTACCTGATCTTCATCTCGCGCGACATCTTCTGGCCGCGCCTTGGCACGGCCGACGCGCAGTTCGTGGTGATCGACGCCAAGCGCCCGGTGATCGAGCGCAACGCCTGCCTCCTTTACCGCTCGGACTACCCGCTCAGCGCCATGGCCGAGCAGTTGCGCGACAACATCATCGCCGAAATCGGCGAAAGCGTGGCCCAGTCCTCGATTCCCCAGCGCGAGGTCAGCTCGACCGCGCGAAAACGCAGCAAGGTCGGGTGATGCCGCAAACCACGAACGGGACTTTATACGAAAAACTCTGGAGCACGCACGTCGTCAGTCCGCTGGGACCGGACGATGCCCTCCTCTACGTCGACCGCCACCTCGTCCAGGAGGTGAGCAGCCCGCAGGCCTTCGAGACGCTGCAGAACCGCGGCCTCCCGGTCCGCCGCCCCGACCTGACCCTCGCGGTCGCCGACCATGCCATCCCCACCGACAGCCGCGGAGGCGCTATCGCCGATCCACTCGCGGCGGCGCAGGTCGCCCGGCTGGAAGCCAATACCGCCAGGTTCGGGGTGCCTTACCTGCCGCTGACCTCGGCCCGGCAAGGGATCGTCCATGTCGTCGGACCCGAACTAGGTTTTACCCTGCCCGGCGCCACGCTTGTCTGCGGGGACAGCCATACTTCCACTCACGGCGCCTTCGGCGCGCTGGCCTTCGGGATCGGGGCGAGCGAATGCATGCTGGTCCTGGCCACCCAGTGCCTGCCCCAGCGCCGGGCGCGGACGATGCGCGTCCGCTTCGTCGGCCCGCCGGCGCCCGGCGTCACCGCCAAGGATCTCGCGCTCGCCCTGATCGCGCAGATCGGCACCTCCGGCGCGGCCGGCCACGCAATCGAATACCAGGGAGAGGCGGTTCGCTCGCTCTCCATGGAAGGGCGCATGACCTTGTGCAACATGGCCATCGAAACCGGCGCCCGGGTCGGCCTCGTGGCGCCGGATGAAACCACCTTCGCTTATCTCGAAGGCCGGGAATATGCCCCGGCCGGTGACGAATGGCATCGTGCCCTCGCCCACTGGCACACGCTGCGCAGTGACCCCGATGCACGCTTCGACCGCGAGGTGACGGTGGACGTCGCGCCGATCCGACCGATGATTACCTGGGGAACCACGCCGGAACAGAGCGTCACGATCGAAGGCCGCGTGCCGGATCCCCGGGCCGAGACAGACCCGGAGAAGCGCGAACGGATTGCCCATGCGCTGGATTACATGGGCTTGGTGCCCGGGACCAGCCTTTCGGACATCGCCATCGACCGCGTGTTCATCGGCTCCTGCACCAATGGCCGGATCGAGGACTTGCGCGAGGCGGCGCGCGTGGTGGCGGGCCGGCGCGTGGCCGACGGCGTGGCGGCAATGGTGGTTCCCGGCTCAAGCGCCGTTCGACTGGCAGCCGAGGCGGAAGGGCTCGACACGGTGTTCCGCAAGGCCGGGTTCGAATGGCGGCACGCCGGCTGCTCGATGTGCGTCGCGATGAACAACGACCGCCTCGCGCCGGGCAAACGCTGCGCCTCGACCTCCAACCGGAACTTCGAGGGCCGTCAGGGTCGCGGTGGACGGACACACCTGATGAGCCCAGCCACCGCCGCCGCTGCCGCGATCAGCGGTCGCCTGGCGCCAGATAGCCGCGGATGCGACGGCGTTCCTGCACAGGTTCTGCCATGACGCCCTTCACACGCTTTTCCGGCATTGCCGCACCGTTCAACGAGGATAGCGTCGATACCGACGTCATCTTCCCCGCACGCTATCTGTTGCTGCTGGATCTTGCCGGGCTCGGCGCGCGCGCCTTCCACGATCGTCGCTACACGCCCGAAGGCGACGAGCGCGGCGACTTCGTGCTCAACCGCGATCCGTGGCGGACTGCGACGATCCTGGTCGCGGGCGCCAACTTCGGCTGCGGTTCCAGCCGCGAGCAGGCGGTCTGGTGTCTTGCCGATTTCGGCATCCGCTGCGTGATCGCGGGCTCTTTCGGCGACATCTTCGCCGCCAACTGCATCAACAACGGCGTGCTCCCCGTGGCGCTCGCGCCGGAGCCGCTCGCGCGGGTGAGCGCTGCGGCTGCCGCCGGCGAGGCGCTGACGATCGACCTGGAAGCGCGCACCATCGAAGGCCCCGGCTTCGCCACCCTGACGCTGCCCATCGCCGACAAGGCACGCGAGGCCCTGCTGGCCGGCCGCGATACGCTGGGGATGATCCTCGAAACCCACGGCGAGGCCTTCGCCCGCTTCGAGGCAGGGCACCGTGCCGCACGGCCCTGGCTCACCAGAACCACCGGAGACTGATACCATGGCCAATCCGATCCTGCGCGAAAAACTTGCGCGCGGCGAATTCTTCTTCGCCCCCGGCATCCACGACATGGTGACGGCCGTGATCGCGCGCGATCTGGGCTACGACGTCGTCTACGCGACCGGCTACTGGCTGACGGCAAGCGCCTGGGGCCTGCCCGATGCCGGCATCGCGACCTATACCCAGATGGTCGACCGTGTCGGCACGCTGGCGCGCACGATGAAGGGCGCCGCAGTGATCGCCGATGCCGACACCGGCTACGGCGGCCTGCTCAACGTCCACCATACCGTGCGCGGCTACGAGGCGGCCGGGGCCAGCGGAATCCAGATCGAGGATCAGGAATTTCCCAAGAAATGCGGGCATACGCCGTTCAAGCGCGTGATCCCGATCATCGACATGGTGGAGAAGGTCAAGGTCACCTGCGACGCCCGGCTCGATCCGGCCAACACCCTCATCATCGCCCGCACCGATGCTCTTGCGAGCGAAGGCTTCGAGGGCGCGATCGCGCGGGGCCAGGCCTATGCCGAGGCGGGCGCCGACGTGATCTTCCTCGAAGCGCTGACCAGCGAGGAGCAGATGCGCGAGGCCTGCCGGCGCATCGGCAAGCCGATGATCGCCAACATGGCCGACGGCGGCAAGACGCCGATCCGTCCGGCGGCCGAACTCGAAGCCCTCGGCTATGCCTGCGCGATCTTCCCGGCGATGACCGCACTGGCCTCCGCCGAGGCATCGCGGCACGCGCTGACGCGCCTGAAGGAGACCGGGACCAGCGTGCTGCCTGATGTTCATCTCTATGATTTCATGCGCTTTTGTGAACAGATCGGGTTCGACGAGGTGTGGGAGTTCGAACGGCGCTGGGCGGCGTCGCGGGCCGATGCCTGACCCCGTCGAGCCCGCCGGCGAGCCGCTTTTCGCCCGGGTCGAAGCCCTGCTGGAGCGCATGTCGCAGGCGTGGCGAGAGGGCGATTTCGCCTTCCTGCGCGCGCTCTGGGACGAGACCGACCATCCCGTCTACCTCGCCGAGGAAGCCGATGGCTTCGCACGCGGCGCCGAGGCGCTGGGGGCCTACTTCGCCGCGACCGAGGCCATGCTGCCCGAAGTGCGCGGCGAGTATCGGCTGGAGGCGGTGACCCCGCTCGGCGGCGACCTGCACATCGCCAGCTTCGTCAACGAATGGGCCGCGCGCGAAGCGGCAGGCGAACCGATGGTTGCGGGAATATGCCGGGGAATCATGGTCTTGGAAGCACGCGGCGCGCGGCTGATACCACGCGCCTACATCGAGGCGCCCAAGGCGCCGCTGCTCTATATGCGTGATCTCTACCGCATGGCGGCACGGGAACGCGGGCTGCACTGAACGGCACCTAGCGGCACCTAGCAGGCACCTGCCGCAACCATGCCGCCGCTTTGGGATGCGATATTCAATCCCGGTCGGCCGCCGGCTCGCCTTCGAGCTGCGGATAGGGACCAAGCCGCGCCAGCAGCAGGCTCGACAGGGCGAACAGACCGACGTAGCACCACAGGACCGGCGCGTAGCTGCCGAACCGGTCCATCGACATCGCCGACACCATCGGCGCGCTCCCTGCCCCCAGCGCCCAGGCCGCGTAGAGCCAGCCGTAGTTCTCGGAATAGGCGCGCGTGCCGAAGTAGCGGGTGATGAGATAGGCGATGATATCGACCTCCGCCCCGGCCGAAAGCCCCATGAACATCGCCGCCAGCACCGCCAGCCAGCCGCCGGCACCGTGCGCGAGCAGCGCGGTCCCGGTCAGCGGGAACAGGATGATGACGGCCGCGACATGGGGCGCGAACAGCCGGTCCATCAGGTAGCCGGAGAAGGCCCTGCCGCAGATCAGGGCCAGACCGAGCGCACCCTGGATGCTCGCCGCCGCCTCCGGCGAGATGCCGTGGCTGCGCAGGATCGGGAACAGCTGCAGCATGACCCCGCCGGTGCCCAGCGCCATGACGAAGAAGGCGATCAGCATCCGCCAGAACAGCGGCTGACGGCGCGACTGCGCGGCGCTGGGGCCGACCGGCGCCGAGACTTCGAGCACCGGCGCATCGCCGTCCATGGCCGGCGACGTCGCCAGCGGCTTGCCGTCAGGCGCCAGTCCCTTGTCCTCGGGACGATCGCGCAGCCAGACGAACAGGATCGGCAAAGTGGTGCACAGCATGAACAGGCCGAGCGCCAGGTAGGCATCGCGCCAGCCCAGGTGCCCGATGAAATACTGCGTCATGGACGAGACCACCGCGCCGCCGATCCCCACCCCTGCCAGTGCGGTGCCGAAGGCCTGGCCGCGCTTCTCCCGGAACCAGCGTGCGACGACGCGCGCGTAGGGAATCGAGGACGTACCGATGCCCAACCCCTGCATCAGGCAGAAGACGAGATAGAAATGGAGCAGCGAACCGGTCAGCCACCGCAGCGACATCAACCCCAGCGCGACCAGGACGGTAGAGCCGAGCGTGAAGTTGCGCACGCCGTAACGGTCGAAGAACCGGCCCGCGAGTGGCCCGACGATGACGAGAACGAATGTCGCGATCGTCAGCACGGTCGAATATTCGGTCTGGCTCCAGCCGAATTCGCGGGTGATGGGCGCCTGGAAGATCGACACCGCGAAAGTGCTGATCGCCGTCGTTCCCGTCGCCAGGCCGGCCATGACCGCAAAGGTGAAGCCGCGCGTGCCGGTGGGCATCGGCGCCAGGATGGCGGTGGCGAAGGCCGCCGCGATGAAGGCCGTGCGGAACAGCGGCGGCACGAACGCCGTCGCCGCGACGATCACCAGCGCCAGCCCGACCAGCCGCCAGTCGATGTCCGCCCTGGCCAGCCAGGGGCGCCAGCCCGCGCCGACGGATGCATCGCGGGTCTGCGCCGCCGCGCCGAGGCCGGTCCCGCTCATGCCGGGACGGTCGCCGCCTTGCCGAGCCGGGTGCCCAGCAGCCGCCCGAAGGTCATCGCCGGGGTGACGCTCATGCCGCCGACGAAGGCATTGCCCGAAGTCGAGCCCATGCCGACGATCTCCCCCGCCGCATAGAGCCCGGGGATCGGCGCGCCCTGCGCGTCGAGCACGCGCAGCGCGCCGTCGATGCTGAGCCCGGCGAAGGCAGTGATGCTCCAGCCGACGTGCCGGACCGCGTAGAACGGTCCCTCCGCGATCGGCCGGGGCCGGTGCTCGCGGCCCATCGGATCGGGCTCGCCGGCGGCGAGCGCGGCATTGTAGGCGCCCACCGAGGCCCGCAGCGCCGCCGTGTCGACACCTATCGCGGCGGCGAGTTCGCCGAGTGTTCCGGCCTTGCGATACCCCGGCAGCGTCTCGAAACGCGATGCCAGGTCATCGCCGGAAATCGTGAAGAAGGCCGGCGCCTCGGCGGCGATCGCCGCGTCCCAGATCGCCCAGAACGCCATGTCGGTCACGTCGAACAGCGCCCGCTCGCGCGTGTCGATGCTGGGATCGTCCTCACGCATGAAACGATGGCCGGCGGTATCGACGTAAAGCTCCCAGGGCTGGCGCTCCTGCGGCGTGGTGATCGTCAGCGCCGTATAGCCGCCGTTCGATGCCGGATCCTCCACCCCCGCGAAGCCGGGCAGGAACTTGTCCTGGTTGATGATCCGACCGCCCGCCGCGACCGCCGCAAGGTGGCCGGTTCCCTGCCCGTAGGGATAGCCGCCGCCCCACAGCGGTTTGCCGCAGCTCAGTTCCGAGAACAGCGCCGAATTCGCCGTGAAGCCGCCGGTCGCCAGCAGCACGCTTGCGGCGCGCACCTCGATCTCCGTGCCGCCGCGCGCGACGACGGCGCCGGTCACCGCGCCATGCCCGTCGGTGGTGAGCCGCACCAGTGGGCTGGAAAGCCAGGTCTCGACCCTGCCGCTCGCCTCCGCCTGCGCGTAGACCGGGGCAAGCGCGCGCAGCACGCTACGCCCACCGTCCTCGCCCCAATACGTTCGCGGCACCAGATAGGGCTCATGGCCGTACGTGATGACGGGATGGTCCGGCAGGGCCTCGAACCCGCAGTCGAGCAGCCAGTGCAGCGTGTCGGCGGCATTGTCGACGGCAAGGCGTACGATGGCGGGGGCGGCGGTGCCATGGCTGATGCGCATGACGTCGTCGTAATGCATCTGCGCGGTGTCGTGGATCCCCTTCGCCGCCTGTAACCGCGTGCCGGCCGCGCTCATCATCCCGCTCGACAGGTGGAACGAGCCGCCGATCCGGTCGGCCGCCTCGACTACCAGCACGCGCGCGCCTTCGCGCGCGGCGAAGATCGCGGCGGGCAGGCCGGCGGCGCCGGCTCCCAGGACGAGAATGTCGTAACGGTCGGTCATTGCGCATGTCTTCCGGCTTGAAAGGGTGGATCTGGAGGCGTCCGGTCGGGCGGGCAACCGACCCCGCACCGGCGCGCGGTCACTCCCAGGGGGAATGTTCGACGAGTTCGAAACTGCCGTTCATGTGCCCGCCGACGGTCGCCTTGACGAAGATGTAGTCGCCAGGCGTGCACCACAGATCCTCGGTCGGATGCGGCTCGTTGGTCGAGCCGCTGGCCTCGCCGATGAGGAAGCGGTAGTGGTCCGTCTCGAACGTGCCGGCCGGAACCGTCACGGTCTCGCGCCCGCAATACTCGATGTCGAGCGCGAGCGAGCCCGGCATCGGCGCGGCGCCGCCGTCATGCTCCATCGAACTCATCCAGTACTGGGCCTGGTGCTGGATCGGCGCCGGATCGCCATGATCGTACCGGGCGAGCGCCATCGCGTCGGTGCTGAGCGGGTGCGAGCACAGCGACAGCGCCGGGCTGGTAAGCACCACGGTCTGCGAGATGCGCCCGTGGGCAGCGCTGGTCGATTCGCAGGTCAGCGCGTCGGCGGTGAAGTTCATCCAGCCCGAACCCGCGAAGGCGCCGTCGACGTGCACCCGGTTGAAGCATTCTATCGGGCGGAACTGCGCATCGGCAACGTACGTGACCTCGCGCAGCACCTCGCGCGGGGCGATCAGCCCGGCGAGCAGTTCGCACTGGGCGCGCAGCACCTGCTGCCCGTCCGCCATCCGGGTGAGCGAGAACCATTCGCATCCGGCGTAGCGCGCGCCCTCGCCCTGCCCGGCATAATAGACGGCTTTGCCGCGGGTGGTCCTGTGACGCATGCGCTCGGCTCCTGCGAATGGGGCCCGGGTGCGGCGCCGCCGTCCGCCGCGAGCGACAGGACGACCGGTGGCCGTGCCGGGGATACCCAGCGAACCTATCCGCGAAAATCGATAGCGCAACAGATTTTTTTTGCTTTTTTATACTCAAACGCTACAAAAATCTTGTTCGCACCTGCAAGGAACCATCCTGCATGACTTTGCGCCGACCCTGCCATGCCGACACGCATCCCGATCGCCGCCGCGTGCTCGCCCTTGCGGCGGGTGCAATCGGCGCGGCCATCGCGGTGCCGGGCGCTGACGCGCGTGCTCAGCTGGGTGCTGGCCTACCTGCCGCGCCTGCCGCGCGCGCGGCAGGACGGCAGGCCGGGCATGGACGGGACAGGCATGGACGGGACAGGATCGCACTGACCACGGTGTCGCTGCGCGCCCTCGTGGCGTTGCACGGGCGCACCGGGCCGCAGGCGCCGCTCGCGCTGGTCGATACGCCGCGGTTCGTGCGCAAGACCTTCGGGCTGGCACATGTCGAGCTGTGGAGCCTGCAGTTCGCCGCCGAGACCGACGCCTACTGCGCCGCGCTGGGTCAGGCGGCGCGGGCGCAGGGCTGCCCGATCTGCAACATCCAGCTCGACGGCCCCTACGATCTCTCCCACCCCGACCCGGCACGCCGCACCGGGGCCGAGGCTTATGCGATGGGCTGGGTCCGGCGCGCCGCGATCGCGGGATCGGCCGCGATTCGCATCAACACCGATGCCGGTGCGCCGGGCGAAAGGCTCGACCCGGGCGTGCTCGTCGCCCCGTTGCGCCGCATCGCCGACTACGGCGCCGCGCTGGGCGTGCGGATCCTGGTCGAGAACCACATCGGCGCGAGCCGCGACATTCCCGCGCTGGCCCGGCTGGCCGACGCGGTGGACCATCCCAACCTCGCCACGCTCGCCGACTGGGGCAATTCGCCCGAACCCGACTTTCGCGCCCGGCTGGCCGATCTCGCGCTGCTGACGCCGCGTCTCGGGCTGGTCTCGGCCAAAGGGCTGCACTTCGATGGCGCGGGCACCCATGTCGAATATCCTTTCGCCCCGCTCGTCGCCGCGACCGAGGCGGCCGGGTATCGCGGGCTCTATTCGATCGAGCTGTTCACCACCGATGCCCCGCCCGATCCGCTTCCCGCGATCCGCGCCATGATCGCGGGCATCGAGAACGCGCTGATCGCCCCGACAACGCCTGCGACGACGCCCGCGACAAGGATCCTGCCATGACCCCAAGCCTGCCCCGCCGTATCTGGCTTCCGGCCTCGCTCGCGCTGCTGGGCGTGGGCGCGGCCGCCGCGCTCCATGTCCGGGCGGGAACGGACACGGCATCAGGAGCGGCGACCCGCGTCGATCTGGCCGACGGGAAGGCGCCGGGAGCGGGCGAATGGGGCTATTTCGGCGGCACGCTCGGTTCGACGCAGTTCTCGCCGCTGGCACAGATCGACCGGTCGAACGTGACACGGCTGGCGGTGGCCTGGCGCTACGACACCGGCGAAAGGCCGACGACCGCAGGGCCGCTGGTGGCGGACGGGACGATGTACGTCGTGCGCGACGGCGATTCCATCGCCGCGCTCGATGCGGCGACCGGGCGCCAGCTGTGGATCGCGCCGCACGTGACCGACCGGACCCGGGGCCTGTCCTACTGGCAAAGCGCCGACTTGCGCGAGAAACGGCTGTTCGTATCGCGGGACCACGCGCTCCATGCCCTGGACGCGGCGACCGGCGCGGCCATTCCCGGGTTCGGCGACGGCGGCAAGGTGGACCTGCGCGAGGGCCTCGGCCGTGATCCGGCGCGGATCGGCTCGATCGAACCGGTCACCGGCGGCAAAGTGGTGGGCGACGTGATCGTGATGGGCTCCAACCCCGGCGAAGGCTACGGCTCGCCGCCCGGGGACGTGCGCGCCTACAACGTGCGCAGCGGCCGGCTCGTCTGGCAGTTCCATACCATCCCGCACCCCGGCGAGGCGGGCTACGAGACATGGCCCGCCGACGCCTGGAAGACCGCGGGCGGCGCCAACAACTGGGGCGGCATGGCGATCGACGCGGCGCGCAAGCTGGTCTTCGTCGGCCTCGGCGCGCCGACCTACGATTTCTGGGGCGGCGACCGGGAGGGCGCGAACTTCTATGCCGATTCGCTCGTCGCGCTCGATCTCGATACCGGGCGGCCGGTGTGGCACTTCCAGTTCGTGCACCACGACTTGTGGGATTACGATCTCGATTCGAGCCCGGTGCTGATGCGCGTGCGCCATCGCGGGCGCGTGGTCGATGCGGTCGTGCAGGCCACCAAGCAGGGCATGGTCTTCGTGTTCGACCGCGCCACCGGCAAGCCGCTGTTCCCGATCGAGGAACGGGCGGTGCCGGCCTCGCGCATGAGCGACGAGCATGCCTGGCCCACCCAGCCGTTCTCGACCCTGCCGCCCTTCGCGCGCACCCGCTTCGGCGTGGCCGACCTCGACCCCAACCTCCCCGCTGCGGAACGCGCCACGTTCGCCGAGCAGATCGCGGCGGCACGCAACGAAGGCCCGTTCACTCCGCCCGGAACCACCGATACGGTCGAGATGCCGGGCAACCACGGCGGCACCAACTGGGGCATGGTGGCCGCCGATCCGGAGGCCGGGCGCTTCTACGTCGCCTCGTTCGACCTGCCCGCGCTGCTCCGGCTCGAAAAGGCCGATGCCGAGCCCGCCTACTTCGCCACCCCGCTGCAGCGCGGCCAGTGGTTATACGGCAATACGTGCGCCATCTGCCACGGCGCCGAGCGGCAGGGCGGCAACGGCGTGCCGTCGCTGCAGGGCGTGGTCGGCCGGCTCGGCGCCGATGCGGTACGCCGCCTCGTGCGCGAGGGCCGCGCGACGATGCCCGCCTTCGCCGGCAGCCTGGAGCCGAACGACATCGCGCAGATCGAGGCCTATCTTGCCGACCCGGCCGCCGCAGGTCCGGCGCGCCCGCAAGCCGCGCACAGCGCCTCCGGGCCCGCGACGGCCGCCTCCGCGCCGGCGCCGGCAGCGCGCGACCGCTGGTATTCCAGCTACGGCTACCTGATCTCGCCGAGCACCGCGCTGCCCGCGATCCGCCCACCGTGGTCGACGATCACCGCCTACGATCTCAACACCGGCACCATCTTGTGGCAACGCCCGCTCGGCGGCACGCCGGGCTATCCCATCGCCCAGACCGGCGTGGCCCGTTCCAAGGGCGGGCTCGTCGTGACCCGGGGCGGCCTGGTCTTCGCCGCCAGTTCCGACGACCGCAAGATCCACGGCTACGACGCGACGACCGGTGCCCTGCTGTGGGAAGCGGAACTGCCCGCCCCGGCACAGGGCGTCCCGGCCGTCTACGAGGCGGGCGGGCGGCAGTTCCTCGCCGTGCCCGCCGCCTATCACTGGGCCTCGGGATCGAGCCCCTTCGGGCCGATGCGCCGCAAAGACGGGCGCAACGGCTATGTCGTCTTCGCCCTCCCCGCGCGGCGCTGAGCGCAGCGGCGAGTCAGGGCGGCGCGTCAGGCCGCGGTCACCGACGCGGCGGCGCGAGGTTGCGGAACAGGAAGGTGCCGAGCGCCCCGCTGACCAGGATGTCCGGCCGTCCGTCGCCGTCCACGTCGCTCACCAGCGGATGCGAGCCGACGCCCGAGGCGTTGTCGACCAGTTCGGGCGCGAAGCGCGCGCCGCCGGGCGCCGCCGGATCACGCACCGTGCGATAGACGTAGAGCACCGCCGGCCCCACAGGATCGGGATCCTTGAGGTTGAACAAGTGCGACATGAGGCGCTTTCCGGTCACCATGTCGGGCACCCCGTCGCCGTCGATATCGGCGAACGTCGCCCCGTGCGGCTCGGTGAAGGTGACCCCGCCGGCGTTGTCGTCGAGGAACCCGTCCATGATGACGTGCCGCTCCCAGCCGATCGCGCCGCCCTTGCGCACCTGGCGATACCAGGCGAGCCCGAAGCCATGCCCCTCCAGCGTGGTCACGACATCGGCCAGGCCATCGCCATCGACATCGTAGACCCCGATCCTGGCACCGCCCGCACCGCCCTGGCTGGCACCGCGCCGACCGAAGGCGGCCGGATGCCAGGTCCAGTTCCCCGCCTCGGGATGCCGCGCCGGCTGCTGCCACCAGCCATAGGCGCCGACGAAATCCGGGCGGCCGTCACCGTCGATGTCGCCCAGGCCCATGCCATGCACGACGTTCTCGCCCCAGGGGCCGGGCGCGGTGATCTTCGTGGTCGTCCAGACCCTGCCCCGATCGCTCCACTTGGTATAGGCGAAGGCCTTGTCGACGGCGTGGAGCAGTTCGGGCCGGCCGTCGCCATCGACGTCCTCGAACAGCGTCTCCTCGTTGCCGATCAGCGTCAGGATCCGGCGCTGCGCCCAGTGCCGCGAGACGCCGCCGGGATTGGTGTAGAGCGTGACCTCGCTGTAGCCGGAATTGCCGCCGACCGTCAGCACGTCCGGCCAGCCGTCGCCGTCGATGTCGTGCACGAAACTGATGAACGACTTCTGCGGATAATCGCTCGCGGGGTTGTAGAACGTGGGCACCGCGATCTCGTGCGCGCGGGCGAAATCGGGGCCCTGCCACCAGTACGGGCCCGCGACGATGTCGGCGTGCCCGTCCCGGTCCATGTCGCCGACGGCGGCGCTCCACGCCATCGCCCAGGGGTCGAGCTGGCGGCGCTCCCAGCCCGGGCCGGTCAGCGGCGCGGGCGTGTCGCGCACGTCGAGATCGCGCGCCCGCAGGTTGCGCACCCGGACCCGCCCCCGCCCTGCGACATAGAGGCCCACGCGCCCGAATGCCGGCACCGGCGCAAGCGTGGCGAGGCCCGTTCCCGCCGGCCGGCCGCCGTTGAGCGTGGCGCTGAGCGCGGTGCCGTAGGCGACGAGGTCGAGCGCATTCCACGCTTCACCGCTCGCCTTGCCGCTCCGTCCCACCATCCACGCCCCGTCGGCCGGTTCGAGCGCAGGCAGCGACACGCCCGCCGGCATCGGCAGCGGACGGTAGGGCGGCGCCGCCTTCATCGCGTCCGAGACGATCACCCCGAACGGCGAAGGCAGGCCGGTCTTCCCCGCGCCGGCGGGAAGCGGCTGGCGCGAGACGATATGGCCTTGCGCGTCGATCCGCACTTGCGCCATGCCGTTGGCCCGGCCGCTTGCGGGCGCCGCCGCGCTCACCAGGATTGCCCGCAGCCCTCCAGTACCGTCGGGCTCGGCGCGAATCAGCAGGCCGGTCTCGCAGGACGCGCAGGACGTCTCGGCATAGAGACCGACATTTTCGTAAGCCGCATCGAACAGCAGCACGCCCTCCGCGCCGCGGCCGAGATCGATTCGATAGCCCGTGGCATCGTCCGACCAGGCGACGGCGCCGATCCGCCGCACCTCACCGCGCGCCAGCGAGGCATCCGGGCGGAAGCTGGGCCCGGGTCCGCCCAGCAGCGCCGCCGGGCTCGACGCGAGCAGGCCGCACAAGGCCAGCATCACGCCCGTGCGCACCGCGCTGCGCACGGGCGTCCGTGCCGGGCCCGCCAGGCGCCGACGACCATCACTCATGTGATTGAAGTGGAATAATTTTCCTGAAACCTTGGGCACTTCGGCGACCTTTCCGGCAAGAAGCGAAGCAGGCAAGCGTCACGCGCCGGGGGGCGCGGCGGCGGTGGGGCGCAGGACGCGCAGCGCCACGGGCGCCGCTGCAGAATGAAAGTCGATGTGCACACGCAGCATGCATCGTGAGCAGCATGCGAAGTTGTACCGGAAGGGTTTTCGCAATCAAACAGATTTTTTTTGGCTTTGACTCTATTTTAGCTAGTAGAAATTGTTTTGCTATGTCACGTTCCGGTCAGCTTGAGCATTCGGGTGCATCAAGCACAAAAAATTCCGAACCTTCGCGCTAACAGGCGCTAAACCTCAGTTCAGGGGGCTGCTCAATGACGTCCAGATCACCCAGACGCATGCTCAATCTCACCATGGCCACGCTGCCGCTGCTCACAGCCTGCGGCAATGCTGCATTTGCTCAGGGCGCCGCGGCTCCGGCCGCCGACAACGCATCCGCCGGCACCCCGCTCGGCGACATCGTCGTGACGGCGCGCAAGCGCAAGGAGAACCTGCTCGATGTTCCCGTGGCGATCAGCGCCATGGGCGCCGACAAGCTGGACGCGCTCAACGTCAAGACGATGGAACAGATCGTCGCGGTGACGCCGGGCATGTCCCTCAACAACGCCACTTCGGGCGCTGCGCGCTCCGACCGCAGCAAGACCGCGATCATCATCCGCGGCATGTCGCCCAGCGTCGGCAACCAGACCAGCTCCACTTTCGTAAACGGCGTGCCGATCTCCGACGGCATCGTCACATCGATCTTCGATTACGATCACGTCGAGGTGCTCAAGGGCCCGCAGAGCGCCTACTTCGGCCGCCAGACCTTCGGCGGCGCGGTCAACCTGGTCACCAAGGAGCCGACCGACACTTTCACCGGCGACCTGAGCGCGCTGGCCGCCACCGGCAACCACTTCGACTTCAACGGCGCGATCGGCGGCCCCCTGATACCGGGCATCCTCTCGTTCCGGGTCGGCGCACGCTACTTCGAATCCGATGGCACTTGGAAGAATAACGCGGAACCGGGCCACACGCTGGGCGACCAGAGCACCAGGAGCGGCACGCTCTCGATCAAGTTCACGCCCTCACCCGACCTCACCGTCAAACTGTTCGGTGCGATCGGCAAGGATGACGACGGTGCGGGCGCGACCGGAGTGCTCGATGCCTCGCAGTCCAACTGCGAGATCGGCGGCAATCCGTATTTCTGCGGCACGCTGCCCGCGCTCGCGGCGGGCCAGCCCAGCGCGCGGACCGAAGTGACCCCGGGCGTCGCGGCGCTGCTGAAGGATTACTCGCCGCTGTTCTCGTCCAACGACAACATCGATCACTTCGGCATGCTGCGCCATACTACCAACCTGAGCGCCAGCGTCGAATACGACCTGGGATTCGCCACGATCAACAGTCTCACCGGCTACAACAAGGACGACTGGACGGTCCTGTACCAGCTCAACGGCCGCGCTTCGCCGTACGAGGCGCCGATCACCGGGTTTCCGTACCAGGACTACACCGACTGGCCGTTGGGCATCCAGCACAAGCAGCGCGACTTCTCGCAGGAATTCCGCCTGACTTCGAAGCAGGACCAGCCGCTGCGCTGGATGATCGGCGGCAGCTACTTGTGGCAACGCGGCGACGAGCGGTTCATGCAGCTCTACTATTTCAGCGGACTGTCGATGGACAATTCGGCGACCAACGAAAGCAAGACCTGGGGCGGCTTCTTCAGCCTAGCCTACGACATCACCGACAAACTCACGATCAACGCCGAGGGCCGCTACCAGTCCGACAAACTCATCAGCCGCGATGGCGGAACATATGAGATCGGCTACCAGAAGACCTACAAGAACTTCATGCCCCGCGTCAGCCTGGAATACCATCCCAGCACCGATACCATGCTTTACGCCACGTACTCCAAGGGCGTGAACCCGGGTCTGGGCAAGGATCCGCTGCTGTCGGTACCTTCGGACTACGTCGACGACCTGCTGGCGATGGGCGTCTCGCACGGGGTGAAGCCCGAAACGCTCGACAACTACGAAGTCGGCTTCAAGGGCAAGCTGTTCGATGGCCGCCTCGTGTTTCAGGGCGATGTCTACTACGATATCTGGAAGAACAAGATCACCGAATCCACCGTGCTGATCCCGCGCGAAAATTCGACTCCGGTGTTCGTCTCGGTCTTCACCAACCTGGGCAAGGTGATCCTCAAAGGCATCGAACTGCAGGCCACCGCCGAACCGGTCGACGGACTGATCGTCGACCTGGCCGGCGCCATCGCCGACAGCAACATCCGCTCGGGCGACTGCTCGTTCTGCACGACGATGACCGGCGACGGCGATGCCAAGGGCAACCAGCTGCCCAATTCGTCGAAGTACACCGCGCAGGGATCGGTCGAATACAGCGCCGGCTTCGTGCCGCTCCCCGACTTCAAATGGTATGGCCGTGCCGAGTTCAACTACAAGTCGGGCATGTACGAGAGCGAAGGCAACTACGTGAAGACGCAAGCTTCCAAGGTGTTCAATTTCCGCGCCGGCCTGCGCTCGGACCGGATGAGCATCGAGGCCTTCGTCACTAATGCCTTCAACAACAAGGCCTACACCAGCCTGTTGCCCGACTGGGAACTGGACAATCCCTCGCAGACCTTTGCGGTCTACGACACGATGTACGTCGGCCTGCCCGAACTGCGCAGGGTCGGCGTGAAGATCGGCTACCACTTCTGATCGGGGGGCCTGCGCAGCCCAACACCGCAGGCACTTTGACCGAAGGCCGCGCAGGCACCGCCTGCGCGGCCTTCGGCATGTCCCGGGCCGCCTCGCCCGTTGATGGGTATATAAACTTTTGTTGGTCTAAACTTTGATATAAATCAAAATATATTGACAATCACATTACCCCTCCATAGCCTCGGGAGCAGAAGGCAACGCACTGTCGCGCTGCCGCCAGGCGGCGCCTGCGGGCCCGCCGATCCGGCAAGGACCGCCCTTCCGCGATGACCAGCAGCACCCTCCCGGCACGCAGCCGCGGCCCCCGCGCATGAGCGCCGTCACCGCTCCGGCGCCGATCGAGGCGAGCCGGCTTCCCGCTGGCATCGACCCGGTCCGGCTCGAAGTCATCAAGAACGGCCTGCTCGCGATGACCGAGGAGCAGGGCGTGGCGCTTTACCGCGCCGCCTACTCCACCAACATCAAGACGCGGCGCGACTATTCGTGCTCGTTCCTCGACCGCGACTTGCGGGGCGTGGCCCAGGCGCTGGCCCAGCCGTCGCACCTGGCGGCGATGAAGTTCGCGATCCCCGCCGCGATCGAGATGTACGGGATCGACCGGCTGCGTCCGGGCGACGGCATCCTGTCGAACATTCCGCACCTGGGCTCGACCCACCTGAATGACATCGCGCTGATCTCCCCGTTCTTCTGGGAGGGAAAGCTGTTCGGGTTCTTCGTGAACTTCGCGCACCATGTCGATGTCGGCGGGGCCGCGCCGGGCAGCCTGGCGATGGGTAGCGAGATCTACCAGGAAGGCGTGGTGATCCCCCCGATCCGCTTCGTGCGGGATGGGCAGATCGACCGGGACTGCTACGACCTGCTACGCTGGAACGTGCGCTCGGGCCGCGAGATGGGCGGCGATCTCGGCGCGCAGCTGGCCTCCAACAACGTGGGCGCGCAACGCCTGGCCGAACTGCTCGAACGCCACGGCGCCGAGGAACTCTCGCGCTATGTCGATGCCCTGCTCGACTATACCGAAGTGCGCTCGCGCCAGGAGCTGCGGTGCATTCCCGAAGGCGTCTACGCGGCCGACAGCTTCCTCGACCCCGACGACTTCAACCCGCAGCCCACCCGGGTCGCGCTGACCCTGACCGTCGCGGCCGGGCGCGTCACCGTCGACCTCACCGGATCGGCCGGCCAGCTGCCCAATTCGCTGAATGGCACGATCGGCGTGACGTTCGCCGGCGTCGCCTATGCGCTGCGCTGCCTGTTGTCCGATGACATCCCGGTCAACGACGGCTTCTACCGCTCGTTCGACCTGATCGCGCCCGAAGGCACCGTCGCCAACGCGCAGTTCCCCGCCGGCGTCATCGCCGGAACCGAGATCGGGCTGCGCTGCGTCGACCTCATCTTCAAGGCCCTGAGCGAGGTGCTGCCCGACCGGGTCACCGCCTGCTGCAAGGGCACGCTGATGCAGGTCGCCTTCGGCACCTTCGATCCGCGCCGCGGCGAGGCGAGCGCCTATTACGAGACGATCGGCGGCGGCGAGGGCGCCCGCGCGCACCGTCCCGGGCAGCATGCCCTGCAGACGCACATCCAGAACACCGAGAACGCTCCCATCGAGGAGATCGAGGCCAGCTATCCGGTCCGCATCGCCCATTACGGGCTGCGCAAGGGATCGGGCGGCGCCGGCGCGCAGCCCGGCGGCGAAGGCATCCGCCGCGACTTCGCATTCCCCCACGGCCCCGCGCGCTTCACCATACTGGCCGACCGCTGCCACGAAGCGCCCTGGGGCCTCGCCGGCGGGGAGGCCGGCGCCCATGCCGAGTTCGTCGTCATCCGCGACGGTGTCGAGCATCCTTCCACCGCGCGCGCGGTGATCGACGTCGCCCCCGGCGACATCGTCTCCATCCGCTCGCCCGGCGGCGGCGGCTTCGGCCACGCCGCATCGTCCTCGAATACCGAAGAGTCTCGTCCATGACCGCTTCCGCCAGCCGCCGCATCGCCATCGACATCGGCGGCACTTTCACCGATTGCGTCGTCGTCGACGAACGGACGGGCACGCTCGACGTCATCAAGGTGCCGTCCACCCCGGACGACCCCTCGCGCGGGTTTCTCGATGCACTCGCGCGCGTGACCGGCGGGCTGGGCGTCGATCCCGCCGATGTTTCGCTGGTCATGCATGCGACGACGGTGGCGACCAACGCCATCCTCGAAGGCAACCTTGCCCGGACCGCCTTCGTGGTCACCCGCGGCTTCGGCGACATCCTGGAGATCGGCCGGCAGGTGCGTCCGCAGCTTTACGACCTGGAATCGATGAAGCCCGAGCCGCTGGTCGCGCGCAGCCTGGTGTTCGAGGTAAGCGAGCGGCTCGACGCCGAGGGCCGCGTCGTCACGCCGATCGACATGGCCGACCTTGCCGCCGCCGCCGACGGCATCGCCGCCGCCGGGGTCGAGACGGTGGTGGTCTGCTTCCTGCACGGCTACGTCGACGACCGGCACGAGCGCGCCGCCGCCGATCATCTGCGCGGTGCGCTGGGCGCGGCCACGTACATATCGGCATCCAGCGAAGTCTGCCCGCAGATGGGCGAATACGCCCGCGCCTGCACCGCGCTGGTGAACGCCGGGCTGGTGCCGCATGTGTCGGGCTACTTCGCGCGTATCGGCGCGGCGCTTGAGGCGATGGGGATCACCGGCGCGCTGCAGGTGATGAAGTCCGATGGCGGGCTGATGCCGGCCGCCCTCGTCGTGGACCGCCCGGTCGACATCATCGAATCCGGCCCCGCCGCGGGCGTCATCGGTGTCGCCGAGCTGGCACGCCGCAACCATTTCCCGCGCGTGGTATGCTTCGACATGGGCGGGACAACCGCCAAGGCGGGGCTCCTGCTCGACGGCCAGCCGATCCTGGCGCCCTCGTTCGAGGTCGGCGCGCGGGCGCAGGCCGGCGGCGGCATGGCGCGGGGCGGCGGCTATCCGATCCGCGCGCCGATGATCGACCTCGTCGAGGTCGGCGCCGGCGGCGGTTCGATCGCCTGGATCGACGGCGGCGGCATCCTGCGGGTCGGCCCGCGCAGCGCCGGGGCATCGCCCGGACCGGTGTGCTACGGCAAGGGCGCGACCGAGCCTACCGTGACCGACGCCAACGTGGCGCTGGGCCGGATCGACCCGGACTATTTCCTGGGCGGCGAGATCCGCCTCGACCGCGACCGCGCCTGGGCCGCGATCGAAGAGAAGATCGCGCGGCCCCTGGGCCTGAGCGTCCCGGCCGCCGCGCTCGGCATCCTGGAAGTCGCCAATGCCACGATGCTGGGCGCGCTGCGCATGGTGAGCGTCCAGCGCGGCTTCGACCCCGCCGAGTTCTCGCTGGTCTGCACCGGCGGCGCCGCCGGGCTGCAGGCCGATACGCTGATGCGGCAACTGGGCGTCGCCGACGCGGTGCTGCCCCCGTCGCCCGGTGTCGGCACCGCGCGCGGCATGCTGTTCGCCGACGTGCGCCGCGAATTCCGCGCGACACTGCTGCGCCGCCTGGATGCCGAGGGCGCAGGGCTGGCCGGCGCCGCGCTCGAAACGCTGACCCGGCGCGCGCAGGAGGCCTTTGCGACGATCGCACTAGTCGAGACGCTGGGCTTCGCCTTCGCCGCCGAGCTGCGGTTTCTGGGCCAGTCGCACCAGTTCCTGATACCGATGGCGAACGGGGTGCTCGCCGGAGACGAACCCGGAGATGAGATCGCCGCGCTGGCCGAGGCATTCCGCGCCGAACACACGCGGATGTACGGCTTCGCATCGCCGACCGAACCGATCGAGATCGTCGAGCTGGTGGTCACGGTCACCTCGCAGCTGCCGCGCCCCGCGATCGCACCGCTCGCGCCGGGAACGGGCAACGGCGGACCGGCGCTCAAGGGCCGGCGCGCGATCTGGTTCGACGCGGATGCCGCTGCGGACACGCCGATCTTCGCGCGCGACCGGCTTGGCGCGGGCGATCGCCTGCCCGGCCCGGCACTGGTCGAGGCGGGCGACACCACCATCCTCGTCGCCCCCGGCAGCGAGGCCCGTATCGACGTCGCCGGCAACCTCACCATCGCCCTATGCGCACCTGCCGCCGACGCATCCGCGCCCGCATCGGCCATCGCCGCACCCACCCGCTGCGAAGCGCCCGCCTGACCCCTTTCCCCACGGAGTATCGCATGTCCAAGCCCGGCATCATCGAAGCCGTCACCACCGACAAGGCCTTCTGCCCGCCCAAGGAAATCCCGATCTCGCAGGCGATCAGGGCCAACGGCTTCATCTTCCTGATGGGCGTGGGCCCGCGCGATGCCGCCACCGGCCGCATGGTCGGCGACGAGATCAGGGAACAGACGCACCAGACCATCCGGAACGTGAAGGCGATCCTCGAAGCCGCCGGAGCGGGTCTCGAACATGTCGTGCGCTGCACCAGCCTGATTACCGACCGCGAGCAGTTCGACGGCTTCAACGCGGTGTTCGACGAGTACTTCGCCGATATCCGCCCTGCTCGCTCGACGTTCGTGATCTCGGGCTTCCGGCCGGTCGACATGCTCATGGAGCTGGAAGTCACTGCCGTCGATCCCAACTGGAAGGGCTGACATCATGTACGAGAGTCTGAAGGGCAAAGTCGCCGTCGTCACCGGCGCGGGTCGCGCGAAAGGCCTGGGAGAGGCGATGGCCAAGCGCCTCGCCGCCGAGGGCGCGCTGGTCGTGCTCCATGATCTCGGCAAGGCCGGGGACCGCTTCACACCCGAACACGGCGTCGGCACCGCCAGCGAACTGGAGCAGCGCGTCGAGGAAATCCGCGCGGCGGGCGGCACTGCCGTCTCCTTCACCGGCGACCTGCGGGTCGAGGCCGAAGTGGCCGCACTCGTCGCCTTCGCGGTCGAGACCTTCGGCGGCCTCGACATCTGGATCAACAATGCAGGCGTCGGCTACCTGTTCGGCCCGCTCGTCGACATGGAAAGCGACGAGTGGGACACCGTGCTCGACGTCAACCTGCGCGGCTGCTTCTACGGCATGAAGCACGCCGCGCGCCAGATGATCGCGCAGGGCCGCGGCGGCCGGATCATCTCGATCGCGAGCCTCGCGGGGAAGTCGGCGGTGCTCTACACCAGCGCCTACACCGCCTCGAAGCACGGCCTGATCGGCCTGACCCGCACTGCCGCGCTCGAACTGGGGCCGCACGGGATCACCGTCAACGCGATCTGCCCCAACCACGTCACCACCGGCCTGGGCGCCTGGCAGAACGACTTCAGCTCGGGCGCCAAGGGGCAGGCGCTCGACGAGTACATGGCCCGGATGACGGCGGGCGTCCCGCTCGGCCGCGTCGGCGTGCCGCAGGACACCGCGCGCGCCGCCGCGTTCCTGTGCTCCGACGAGGGCAGCTACATCACCGGCGAGGCGATGAACGTCTCGGGCGGCGAGGAATACCACTGAACCCGAACGCAAATGACGGAGCCGTTGCCATGCTGACCGAACTGACCATCTCGCAGGCCCTCGCCTCCACCGCGATCGACGCCATGGCGGGTGCCGCCACCGGACAGGGCAAGGCCGCCGTGTTCTGCGTCGTCGACCATCGCGGCGAGCTTGTCGCGCTGCTGCGCCAGGACCATGCCAGCCGCGTCTCCATCCAGGTGTCGCAGAACAAGGCCTTCACCGCCGCGCGCCTGCTGGCCCCCTCGCGCGTGGTGGGAGAGAGCGCCGACTACGACCTCGCGAACCTCGCCGACCCGCGCATGACCTTCTTCGGCGGCGGCATGCCCATCCTGCATGAGGGCGCCTGCGTCGGCGCCATCGGCGTGAGCGGCCTGACCAACGAGGAGGACGAGGAACTGGCCGTCATCGGCCTTGCCGCGATCGAAGCGGCGCTGGCCGCCGCGGCCTGACCCATCCCAACACCGGAGCACGAAACCCATGGATATCGGCGTCTTCATCCCCATCGGCAGCAACGGCTGGCTGATCTCGACCACTTCGCCCCGCTACAAGCCCTCGTGGCAGCTCAACCGCGAGGTCGTAGTCAAGGCCGAGCAGTACGGGATGGACTTCGCGCTCTCGATGACCAAGCTGCGCGGCTTCGGCGGCGAAAGCGAGTTCTGGGACCACGCGATGGATTCGTTCACGCTGATGGCCGGGCTGGCCGCAGCAACGACCAGGATCAAGCTGTTCGCCTCGACCGCCGTGCTGACCCTGCCGCCCGCCATCGTCGCGCGCATGATCGCAACGATCGACGACATCTCGGGCGGACGCGTGGGCGTCAACATCGTGTCGGGCTGGCAGGAAGCCGAATACTCGCAGATGGGCATCTGGCCGGGAGAGGATCACTTCCGCAACCGCTATGCGTACTGCGCCGAATACGTGTCGGTGATGAAGGATCTGTGGGAGACCGGAACGTCCGACTTCAAGGGTGACTACTTCACCATGGACGACTGCAAGCTCAGCCCCCGCCCCGCCGGGAAGATCGAGATCGTGTGCGCCGGCCAGAGCGGCGGCGGCATGGCCTTCGCGGCACAGTACGGCGACTACAACTTCTGCATGGCCTCGGGCGTCAACACCCCGACCGCCAATGCCGGCAGCGTGGCGCGCCTCGCCGAGGCGGCGGACAAGGCCGGCCGCGACGTCGGCGCCTACGTCCTGTTCATGGTCATCGCCGACGAGACCGACGAGGCGGCGATGGCCAAGTGGAAGCTCTACAACGAAGGTGCCGACCCGGTGGCGCTGTCGTGGATGTTCGATCAGGCGAGCAACGACAAGACCGCCGATGCCGGCTCGACCGCCGCGACGCTCCAGATCCCGGAAGGCGCGGTCAACACCAACATGGGCACGCTGGTCGGCTCCTACGAAAGCGTCGCCAGGATGCTGGACGAGGCCGCCGGGATCGACGGCGTCAAGGGGATCATGCTGTGCTTCGACGACTACTCCGTCGCGATCGATGATTTCGGCACGCGCATCCAGCCGCTGATGAAGTCGCGCGCGGACCGGCTCGCCACCGCCTGACCCGCGCCACGGCAGGCGCCTGAACGGACGATCAGCGAAGAGAGCAGAGCAATGGCACGCCCGCGCGCCTTCCTCGCCCGCCGGTTCACCCCGGCGGTCGAGGCGGCCATCGAACAGAACTACGAGGTCGTCCGCGCCGGTCAGGACCGGGGCATGTCGGCGGAGGAAATCGCCGGTGCCGCGCGCGGCGCCGAGGTGATCTTCGTGTCGACCGCAGAGCGCGTCACGGCGGCGACCATCGCCGCCCTCGCCCCTGCCCTGCGCGTCATCGCCACGCTTTCCGCCGGCCACGACCATATCGACCTCGACGCCGCACGCGCCTCGGGCGTCGCCGTCCTCACCACGCCCGACGTCCTGTCGGAAGCCTGCGCGGAAATCGGCATGATGCTGATCCTCAACGCCGCGCGCCGCGCGCACGAGGCGGACCTGCTGGTGCGCGGCGACAACTGGCACGGCTTCGCGCCGACCCTGCTGCTGGGGCGTGGGCTGGTCGGCAAGCGGCTCGGCATTCTGGGCATGGGCAGGATCGGCCGCGAGGTGGCCGCGCGCGCGCGGGCCTTCGGCATGGCGATCCACTACCACAACCGCTCGCGCCTTGCCGAGGAACGGGAAGCCGGCGCTACCCATCACGCCAGCCCCGAGGCGCTGTTCGCACACAGCGACGTGCTGTGCCTGTGCGCGCCGGGCGGCACGGCGCTGGAACGTGTCGTGGACGCACGACGCATCGCGCTGCTTCCCGCAGGGGCCATCGTGGTCAACCTCGCCCGGGGCGAGATGATCGACGACGACGCCCTGATCGCCGCGCTGGGCAGCGGGCACGTGTTCGCTGCCGGGCTCGACGTGTTCGCCGGAGAGCCTGCGATCCATCCCGGCTATCGCGGCCTCGCCAACGTGTTTCTCTCACCGCATATCGGCAGCGCGACGATCGAGACGCGCGACGCCATGGGCATGCTGCTCGTCGATGGGCTCGATGCTCTTGCGCGCGGCGAGACCCCCTCCAACCAGCTCTGCTGAGGGCCGCATCTCCCGCAGGCCACACTTTCCAGGGGCCGCACTTCCAGAAGGATTGCCATGCTGACCGAACCTGACACCCGCGCCAAGTCGCCCGGCGGCGCCGCGCTGGGCCTTGCCGATCCCGACCTGCTGCGCGAGGCCGCATGCATCGGGGGCGATTGGGTGGAAGCCACCGCGGGAGCCGCCATCGCGGTCACCTCGCCAGCAGACGGACGCCTCATCGCCCACGTGCCGGACCTGCCGCGCGGACAAGTCGAAGCCGCGATCGCGGCCGCCGAGGCCGCGCTACCCGGCTGGCGGGCGAAGACCGCGCGCGAACGCGCGACCCTGCTGCGCCGCTGGTTCGACTTGTGCATGGCGGCCCAGGCCGATCTCGCCCGCTTGCTCACACTCGAACAGGGCAAGCCGCTGTCCGAGGCCATGGGCGAGATCGCCTATGGCTCTGCCTTCCTCGAATGGTTCGCGGAGGAAGCGCGCCGCACGTACGGCGACGTCATCCCTTCGAACCGCCCCGGCCAGCAACTGGTGGTGACCAAGGAGCCGGTCGGCGTCGTCGCCGCGATCACGCCCTGGAATTTTCCCAATGCGATGATTACCCGCAAGGCCGGCGCGGCGCTTGCCGCCGGGTGCACCGTGATCGTCAAGCCGGCCTCCGCGACCCCGCTTTCCGCCCTCGCCCTGGTCAGGCTGGCGGAGCGCGCGGGCATTCCGGCAGGCGTGCTCAACGTCGTCACCGGCTCTGCGCGGATGATCGGCGAAGTGCTGACCAGGAGTCCGGTGGTCCGCAAGATCAGCTTCACCGGCTCGACCGAAGTGGGCCGGGTACTGCTCGAGCAGGCGGCCTCGACGATCAAGAAATGCTCGATGGAGCTTGGCGGCAACGCCCCGTTCCTGATCTTCGACGATGCCGATCTGGACCGCGCGGTCGATGGCGTGATCGCCTCCAAGTTCCGCAATGCCGGACAGACCTGCGTCTGCGCCAACCGGATCTACGTCCACGACGCGATCTACGAGGCATTCACCGCCCGCCTGATCGCCGCGATCCGCGAGATGCCAGTGGGCGACGGGCTCGCCCCCGACGTCGCCTTCGGCCCGCTGATCGACGCCGCCGCCGTTGCCAAGGTGGAGGAACACGTCGCCGATGCGCTCGCCCGGGGTGGCCGGGTCGCACTCGGCGGGCGGCGTCATGCCCTGGGCGGCAATTTCTACGAACCCACCGTCATCACCGACATCGCGCCCGGCTCGCAGCTCCTCGTCGAGGAGACCTTCGGCCCGGTCGCCCCGCTGATCCGATTCACCGACGAGGCCGAAGTGATCGCCCGCGCCAACGACACCGAATTCGGCCTCGCCTCCTACCTCTACACCCGCGACCTCGCCCGCGCATGGCGCGTTTCGGCCGCGCTGGAATACGGCATGGTAGGGATCAACGAGGGCCTGCTTTCGACCGAGGTGGCACCGTTCGGCGGCATCAAGCAATCGGGCCTCGGCCGCGAAGGGTCGCATTACGGCATCGAGGACTACCTCGAGACCAAGTACTTGTGCATGGGCGGCCTCGCCTGAGCCTCACCAATCCAGAAAACAGAGGATAAATCATGGACTTCACGGGACAGACCGTCGTGGTGACGGGCGCGGGCGGCGGCTTCGGCGAGGGGATCGCGGAACGCTTCGCACGCTTCGGAGCCAGCGTGGTGGCGGTCGACATGCGCGCCGAGGCGGTCGAGGCGGTATCGCAGCGCATCGCCGCTGCCGGGGGCAAGGCCATCGGCGTGACGGCCGACGTGACCAGCGACGCGGACATGGGCAAAGTGGCGCAGGCTGCACTCGATGCCTTCGGCGGAGTGGACGTGGTGGTCAACAATGCGGGCATCACCCACAAGAACCGCCCGATGCTGGAGATCGACGAGGCGATGTACGACCGCGTCTTCGCGGTGAACGTCAAGAGCATCTACCTGTCCGCCCGGCATTTCGTGCCGCTCATGCGCAAGGCCGGGGGCGGCTGCTTCGTCAACATCTGCTCGACCGCCGGGGTGCGGCCCCGCCCCGGCCTTACCTGGTACAACGGCTCCAAGGGCGCCGCGATCATCACCTCGCGCTCGATGGCCGCGGAACTCGCGCCCGAGGGCATCCGCGTCAACATCGTCAATCCGGTGATGGGCGAAACGGGCATGCTGGCCGACCTGCTGCCCGGAGAGGACAGCGCGGAAGTGCGCGCACGCATCGTCTCGACGATCCCCCTCGGCCGCATGAGCCAGCCGCGCGACATCGCCAATGCCGTCACCTTCCTCGCTTCGGACGAGAGCGACCTCATCACCGGGGCCTGCCTGGAAGTTGACGGCGGACGCTGCGTATGACCGCGCCTGCGGCGGCTCGTCGCCATCGCATCGCGGTCATCGCCGGCGACGGCATCGGCCGCGAGGTCATGCCCGAAGGAATCGCCGCGCTGGAGGCGGCCGCGCGCCGCTTCGGCTTCGCGCTGGAGTTCACGCATTTCGACTGGAGCTGCGAGACCTGGCACGCGACCGGGCGGATGATGCCGCAGGACGGCCTGGAGCAGCTTGCGGACCATGACGCGATCTATCTGGGCGCCGTGGGCTATCCAGGCGTGCCCGACCATGTGTCGCTGTGGGGCCTGCTGATCCCGATCCGCCGGGCCTTCGAGCAGTACGTCAACCTGCGCCCGGTGCGCCTGCTGCCCGGCATCACCCCGCCGCTGCGCGCAGAACTGGCCGGCGGCATCGACTTCTGGGTCGTGCGCGAGAATTCGGAGGGCGAGTATTCGCAGCGCGGCGGCCGGTTCGAAGAGGGGACCGAGGACGAATACGTGGTGCAGGAGGCGGTGTTCACCCGGCGCGGGACGGACCGGATCCTGCGCTACGCCTTCGACTTCGCCCGCGCCATCGGCCGCCCCCACGTCACCTCGGCGACCAAGTCCAACGGCATCTGGCATTCGATGCCGTTCTGGGACGAGCGCTTCGCTGCCGTTGGCGCCGACTATCCCGAGATCGCGACCGACCAGTACCACATCGACATCCTCGCCGCGCGCTTCGTGATGAGCCCGGAACGTTTCGACGTGGTGGTCGGCTCCAACTTGTTCGGCGACATCCTGTCCGACCTTGGCCCCGGGGTCACCGGGACCATCGCTGTCGCCCCCTCGGCCAACATCAACCCCGACAGGCGCCACCCCTCGATGTTCGAGCCGGTCCACGGCTCGGCCCCGGACATCGCCGGCAGGGGCATCGCCAATCCGGTTGGCATGATCTGGTCGGGGGCGATGATGCTCGATCACCTCGGCGAGAAGGCGGCCGGGGCAGCGGTGCTCGCCGGGATCGAGGCGGTGCTTGGCGCCGCGGACGCGCCGCTGACCCCGGACCTTGGCGGCAGCGCCACCACCCGCGATCTGGGCGCGGCGATCACGGCATCGATCGCCGCCGGCTGACGGGCCCGCCGACCCACCCAGGACACGAACAGCAGGGCCGGCGATCCCGATGAAGGATCGCCGGCCCTGTCGCGCGCCGTCCGAGAGGTGCGGGGACGGTCAGACCTCGCCGGTCTCCGCGTGCGAACCCGCCTGCACCAGCGGCACCGTGCCGGGATCGTAGGCGTAGATGTTCCAGTCCATCAGGGCCGGCTGCGTAATCACGTCGAGCGCGCTGCCGCCCATGTAGATCTCGCCGAGCCGGCGCGATGCCAGCAGCGCCGAATTGGCCCGCAAGAGCCGCGAGCGCTGGTAGGTCTGGAGCGCAAGCAGCGGGTCGGGCTCCAGCGCCATGGCGCGGCCGAGCACGACGCCGTCCTCCATCGCGATCGTCGCGCCGATCCCGTAATAAGGCAGCATGGCATGCGCGGCGTCGCCGAGAAGCGCGACGCGCCCGTCCACCCAGTTGTCCAGCGGATCGCGATCGAGCAGCGGCCACTTGAACAACATGCCTTCGGGGATGCGCTCGATGATGTCGATCAGCCCGTGATGCCAGCCTGCGAGTTCGCCGGTCAGTTCCTCCACCGTCGAGGGGGTCGCCCAGCCGTCGCGCGCCTGCGCGTCGGTACGTACCAGGCCGACGCAGTTGAGCATCGTGCGGTTGCGCACCAGATAGCGCATGAAATGCGCGGTCGGGCCGAAATGGATGGCGATGTCCATGCCGCCCAGCAGATCCTCGACCAGTTCGACCGGGACCAGCGCGCGCCAGGCGACCGCACCGGTATGGTTGGGCTCGGCATCGCCGATCATCTGCGCGCGCACTTTCGAGCGCAGCCCGTCGGCACCGATGAGCACGTCCCCGTCGAGGCGGCGGCCATCGGCAAGCAGCGCGGTCACGCCGCCGCGATCCTGCTCGTAACCGATAACGGACGCATCGGTCAGGATGTCCACACCCGCATCCAGGCACGCATCATTGAGAAGCGCGTGCAGGTCCGCGCGATGGGTGACGCGCGGGATGAAGCGATGGGGCCCTTCCTGCTCGCCATCCTCGAGGTTGGGCACCGCGCGGTTGTAGAACATCTCGCCGGTGGCATAGTGGATCAGCGGGGTCGAGGGCGCGGGCGCGCTGGCGGCGTGGATCTGCCGCCTGAGCCCGAGCGCGTCCATGGCCGCCATGCCCGGCGCGGTGATCGTGATCCCCGCGCCCGCCGAGTCGGAGAAATGCGAGGCGCGCTCGATGACGAGGACGTCGTGCCCCGCCTGCCGGACGGCCAGCGCCGCACTCAGTCCCCCCAGGCCAGCACCCACGATGATGATACGCTCGGACATTCAATCTCCTTGACCCCTGGTGCGCCGCGCCGCGGTTCGCGGGCGTGAGGCGCACCTGTCGAAGTTCGGTTTGAGGCGCGGTCAGCCCTGCCTGGGCCACCGCGAAAACAACGGCGTGAACCGCTCTATCCAGATCGGCATGCCATCCGTGACCGCGAGGCCGAAAGGCGCGAGCATGCCGTCCCAATATGTTGTGTGAAGCGGGATCCACGTCCGCAGATCGCGCACCGGGGTACCATCGACCGCGGTATGCGCCTCGGTCAGGGCGCCCCACCGGGCGGTGTCGATCGCATCGATCCGCACGATCATCGAAGGGATGCCATCATAATCGATGAGCACGATGCAATCGCCGGGCCGCGCTTCGGGCTGGTCGGTGTGCTCGACGATCCAGGGCAACGTGAACGTACCCGTCTTGTCGCCTGCCAGGATGAGGTCGAGCACATCGCTGGTGCCCTCGCGGTAGGTGCCGATCCATCGCACCGTGTACCGCTCGGCGAGCGTACCGGCGGGCAGCGCCGCCAAGGCCTCCTGCCAAAATGCCGCGAGCGCTTCGGGCCGCGGACGCGCGCACCCATCGGGCAGATACATCGGCGCTTCCCTTCCTGCTTGAACTCGTGTCGTGAAAACTTGATCTAAATTGAATTAGATGCAAAATAAACAAAAAAATGTTGCGCAAGCACGACGCCGGGCATATCCCTTCGGATGACGGTCGCGCCAGGTTGCACGCGCTGCGTCGTGCAGGTGGCGGCACCTGTTGCCGGTCGGGCGCAAAGGCCACTTCCGCGCACGGAAAGCCCCGCCCGCCCGCGCAGGCGCGCAGTTTCGGCCCGCCGCCCCACCACCTCCAGATGGAGACGAGCATGCCAGAGCCTTTGCAGCACGGCCTGAAAATCGATCACGCGCGCGATTCGGTCGCCCGGCAGGACTTCGTGATCGGTCTCAGGCGCTATGTCCTCAACGACCTCGCCGAGGCGATGCGCCGCCGCTACGACGACCAGGTCGCCCCCGCCTTCGCGCGCCGACAGGGCCGGCCCTTCGAAAGCCAGGACGAGATCCACCGCGAGATGCTGGGGAACACCACTTTCCAGTTCTATTCCGCCGCGCGCTACAACGCGCAGGAGATGAGCTGGCGCTCGGTCATTCCCGAAGTCGCCAGCCACATCGACGAGATCGCGCAGAAGGCCGCCGCGATTACCGGCACCGCGCAGGGCAGCCTGACGCTGGATCCCTCGCTGGAACTGCCGCGCAACGTCACCGAACTCGACGTGCACCTGATGCCGGGCGGCTACGAATCGCGCGGCGACTATCTGGCCGGCGCGGTCTACGACAACGGCCTGACCGTCTTCAGCGCCGGGCTGCTGGGCCCCCACATCGACGACATCGGCCAGAGCTTCGCGCATTACGTGGCGGAACGCTTCCCCGAATTCTCGCCCCGGCGCATCGTCGATTGCGGCTGTACCGTCGGGCACAACTCGGTGCCCTGGGCGCAGACGTTCCCCGGCGCGCAGGTCCACGCGATCGACGTCGCCTCGGCGCCGCTACGCTACGGCCATGCCCGTGCGGAAAGTATGGGCGTACCCATCCATTTCCACCAGATGGACGCCACAAGCATGGCATTCGAGGACGAGAGCATGGACCTCGTCGTCTCGGCCCAGTTCCTTCATGAGGTGTCGCTCAAGGACATCCGCCGGTACTTTGCCGAATGCTACCGCGTGCTCAAGCCCGGCGGCATGCTGATTACGATGGAACTGGCGCCGGCACGCTACATGCAGCCCTACGACTGCTTCTATCTGGACTGGGACGCCTACTACAACCGTGAGCCCTATTACCGCGCCTTCCGCAACGCCGACGCGCTGGAACTGGCACGGCCCGCCGGCTTCGCGGCCGAGAACTTCTTCGAATTCACCGTGCCGCAGTACACCAAGACCGAGCCCGCCGAGTTCGCCCGCCAGGCCCGGCTCGACCTTTCCTTCGACAACTACTGCGGCCAGCTGCGCGACGACATGCGCTATTACGGCTTCGGGCTGAGGAAATGAGCCAGACCATGAGCGAGATACCGATGACGTCCCGAACCGACAGCGAGGCGATCGCGCTACTCAAGCGCCAGGCCGCGCGCCGGCCCGAGTTCTTCTCCGAGAGCGGGCTGGACCAGATGTTCAGCCTGGTGATGGAACTGGCCGCCGAGGTGTGGGTGCTGCGCGAGCGCGTCTTTGCCATCGAATCGGTGACAGGCGCCGAGGACGGCGCCATGGCCGCCCGGGTCGCGGCCTGGCAGCCGAGCGTGCAGGAGGCCGCGACCCTGGCCGAGATGCGCCACGCCATGCTGCAGAACCTGTTCCGCACCATCGACACCGGCATGCCGGCAGCCGCCTACGAAGGCGAGACCGCCGACCCCATCCCGCCCGAACGCTCCGTACGCTGAGCGGATCGCATTGCCAGGAAAAGCCGCCGGACCTCTGATCCGGCGGCTTTTTCGTGTCTGTCGCAGGACGCCCGGTCAGAACGCCCGGTCAGGGCTGGACGACCCCCAGGAAACCGGCGACGAGCACGGCGGCATAGATCGACAGCACCCATCGCAGGCTGACCCACATGCGCCGCGTCAGCACCGTCTCGCGCGCAGGCGTCGAGCCTTGCGCCTCGATTTCGGCGAAGGCGCTGACGACGGGGCCGAACGAATGGTCGAGCACCAGCCCGAAGAAGCAGATGCAGCCGAAGGCGATCAGCTTGCCGGCGTACCAGCCGGGCACCTCGAGCATACCGTCCAGCCCCGCCAGTCCCGCGGCCCACAGCGCCAGGCCGACGGTCACCAGCAGCACGCGCTCCGCCATCTGGAACGGGCGGGCACCAGGCGCACCCGCCTTGCCGATGATGATCGCCACGATCGCCGTCCACACCGCGCTGGTCGCCCAGGCCAGGACCATCGCCCAGGCCGGGATCGGCAGGATGCCGAGCAACTGCGATATCTGCAGCCCCACCGGCAGCATCGCGACGAAGCACACGCGCGGGAAGCGGTCGATGACGATGCCGAAGTCCATCACCGCCTTGCGCTCGGCAATGGGACGCGCCGCGTCGATGTAGCGCAAGGCCGACCCGAAGACGCCGACGTCAGTGCCCAGCCAGAACACCATAAGCAGGATATGGACGAAGAGCAGTATCGGCAGAAGCGTCATGGCGGGGTACCCTTTCGTGGGAGGTCGCACCGACGCCCTCTGCGTCGGACGCGGATTCAAGAAACAAATAATTTTTGCTCTTGATGTTATCAAGTCAAATTATACTATGGGCCATGGATAAGCGGGAACGTGATATTTCCGCCTTGAACGGGACACTCGCCAGATGCTTCCTACCCGCACTTCGTGCCCTATCGCCTGCGTGAAACGGACGTGATGACGAGCGCCTCCGGAACAGCCGCGCCACGTCGAGGGTACGTCGATGTGGGAGGCCGCCAGGTCCATTATGCCGAGGCCGGGGCAGGTCGCGCGGCGATCCTGATCCACCAGGCCCCGGCCAGCGGCGCGATGTGGGACGCGCTCATGCATCCGCTGGCGGCCCTGGGCCATCGCTGCGTCGCCTTCGACCTGCCGGGTTACGGTATGTCGGATGCATTGCCAGCATCGCCCCGGCTCGAGGATTATGCCGACGCGATCGATGCCGCCGCCGAAGCGCTGGGCCTCGCCGAATATGATCTGGTCGGGCACCATACCGGGGCATCGGTGGCCTTGTGGATGGCCACGGGGCGACACAGCGCACGGATCGGTCGCGCGGTGTTCTATGGACTGCCCTTCCTGCCGGCCGCCGATGCCGCACGGCTCGCGAACGAGCCGCCACCGGCATACGATGCCGAAGGGGCCGAGGTCACGAACTGGTGGCGGCGCTGCGCACCGTTCCTGCCCGCAACCGCACACGGCACACGACTTGCGCGGTATACCGCGGACATGCTGGCGCCCGGACCGGCGCGCGCGGCGGCGCATCATGCCGTGGGGCGCGGCGATCACCTCGCTCGCCTTGGCGCCCTCGCCCTGCCGGTGCTGGCGGTGCAAGGCACCCGCGACGTGCTCTACGAGGCGACGCGCGCTGCGGCCGAACTTTCGCACTCCATCGAATTCCGCGATTTCGGCGATGCCGGAATCTTCGTTGCCGACGAAGTTCCTGATGAATTCGCCGCGCTTTGCCACACGTACTTCTGCCCCGCGTCATAATGCGGCGGGGGCATCATCGGCGCTGGCCAGCCACGCGAGATTGCGCCAGACTTCCCCGGCAACAATGACGTCCGCCCCTCCTCCTTCCTTACGGTCCGGACCGACGCGCATCCGCATCAACGGGCGCTGGCTTGAGATGGACTGCGAAGGCGAAATGCCGCTGGTCTGGGCGCTGCGCGAGGTGCTCGGGCTGACTGGGACCAAGTTCGGCTGCGGCGCCGGCCAATGCGGAGCGTGCACGGTGCATGTCGATGGCCGCGCGGTGCGTTCGTGCTCGATCCGGATCGACGACGTCCACGGGGAAGTTACCACGATCGAGGGCCTGACAGGCCCCATCGCGCAGCGCCTGTTTCAGGCCTGGGACGCGTTGCAGGTCGCGCAGTGCGGCTATTGCCAGCCCGGCCAGGTGATGAGCGCCGCCGCACTCCTTGCCGACACCGCGGCTCCCGACGACGACGCGATCGATACCGCGATGAGCGGCAACTTGTGCCGCTGCGCCACGTACTTGCGCATCCGGGCCGCAATCCACCGGGCAGCCCGCCCATGAACGCGCGCTCCGACGGCCCCCGACTGGCTCGGCGGCGCTTTCTGGTGCTAGGTTCGGCCGGGCTGATGCTCGGCACCCGTGCTTTCGGCGCCACGGATGGGCACGCCAGGCAGGAGCCCGGAACCCCGGCGCCGGCACTGGCGCAGCGCTTCCTCGCGATCGCGCCAGACGGCACGGTGACCGTCTTCGCCAAGCACGTCGACATGGGTCAGGGCATCTGGAGCGGGCTGGCCGCCATCGTCGCGGAGGAACTGGGGGCCGAATGGACGCAGGTTCGCGTCGTCGGCGCGCCCGCAAAGCTGCCGGACTATGCCCACACGATCTACGGCGCACAAACGACCGGCGGATCGACCTCCATCGCCAATTCCTGGGACGAGTTGCGCGCCGCCGGCGCGACGGCGCGCGCCATGCTGACCGCCGCAGCGGCAATGCATTGGCACGTTTCACCGCAGTCCGTGTCGATCGCCGCGGGCCGCGTGCAGTCCGACCACCATAGCGCTACGCTCGGGCGCTTCGCCGCCGCCGCCGCGCGCCTTCCGGTGCCGGACGCCGCGCCGCTGCGCGATCCATCCGCCTTCCGCATCGTCGGCCAGCGCCGCGCGCGGCTGGACCTGCCCGACAAGGTACGCGGCAAGACCCGCTATGGCCTCGACACCGGCTGGGACGGCATCAAGGCGCTGGTCATTCTGCATCCACCGCGCTTCGGCGCGACCTTGCGCGACTTCGATGCCGCCGCCGCGCTCGCCCTGCCCGGCGTGCTCGCGATCGAACGCATCCCCGGCGGGATCGCCGTGATCGGCGAGACGACGTGGCACGCCTTGCGCGGCCGCGCCGCGCTCGTCGCCGACTGGGACGAGAGCGCGGCCGAAACCCGCTCCACCGACACGATCCTGGCTGACTTCCACGATCAGATGGCCAGCCGGCCTCCCACCGCAGAAACCCGCAAGGGCGAGGTGACCACCGCCCCCCCCGCCCATGTGGCCGAAGCGACGTTTACCTTCCCCTACCTCGCCCATGTTCCGATCGAACCGCTGTCCGTCGCCGGCAAGCTCGCAGGAGGGCGATGCACGCTGCGCTCCGGCTTCCAGTCGCAAAGTTCGAACCAGGCAAGCGCGGCGCGCATCCTGGGACTGCCGATAGAGGCAGTCGAACTGGAAACGGTGCACGCCGGCGGTTCCTTCGGACGCCGCGCCGACTTCGGGCCCGACTGGTTCGACGAGCTGATCCATGCCCTGAAGGCAACCGGAGGCCGCTGGCCGCTGCGCCTGATGTGGAGCCGTGACGACGACATCACGGGCGGGCGCTACCGGCCCATGACACTGCACCGCATCGCGGCGCAACTCGCCGCTGACGGCACGATCACCCGTCTCGACCACGGGATCGTCGGCCAGCCGTGCTTCCCCCTGCCCGCAGGCGAACCGCTGCCCAAGGAACCGAGCGACGGCGCGGTAACCGGCCACTTCGCGGAGCAATACGCCTGCACCGCCAGTCGCCTCGCCTGGTGGTATCCCGAAGTGAAGATCAAGCCGCACACCTACCGCGCGATCGCCAACAACCACAACGGCCTCGTCAAGGAGATCTTCGTCGACCGGCTGGCCCGCGCCGCGCGGATCGATCCCGTCGCCTATCGCCTGTCGCTGCTGGCGCATGAACCACGTCAGCAAGGCGTGCTGCGGCTTGCCGCCGAAAAGGCGGGCTGGGACCGTCCGCCTGGGCAAGGTCTGTTCCGCGGCGTCGCCGTCCACCGCGCCGACGACAGCCATGTCGCGCAGATCGTGGAAGTCAGCGGATCCCCTTCGGACTTCCGCATCGAACGCGTGGTCTGTGCGATCGACTGCGGCATCGTCATAGACCCCGACACGGTCACCGCGCAGGCCGAGGGCGGAATCGGCTTCGGACTGTCCAGCGCGCTGTTTCAGGAGATCACGCTGGACGACACCGGCAGGGTCGAGCAATCCAATTTCCACGACTACCGCATACTGCGAATGCCGGAGATGCCGCGCCGGATCGAGGTGCATATCGTGCCCAGCACCGAACGCCCCACCGGGGTCGGAGAACCGCCATCGGTTCCGGTCGCCGCCGCGCTGGTCAATGCCCTGGAGGCGATGGGCATGGAACCGGTCGCACGCTTTCCGCTGGTCAGGAGCGCCCGGTGATGCTGCCACGAGGAACCTTGCTCATCCCGGCGCTGCTCTTCACCGGCGCCGCGATTGCGGGATCGACCACGTCTGATCCCTCGTCCGCTCTGCGCAGTCCGGACAGTTTCGCCGGGATCGCCGATCGCACCGAACGCTCCCGCGCGATGTTCGATGAGATGGCCCGGGTGATCCAGCATCCGCGTTGCCTCAACTGCCATCCCGCCACCCGTGAACCGCTGCAGCGCGACCTCGAGCGCCACCAGCCAGCGGTCTCCATGGACAAGCAATCGCGCGCGCTGGAGTGCCAGACCTGCCATCATGAGCACAATACACCCACCTTCGCAGGCGGGATCGCGTCGATTCCCGGTGCGCACGGCTGGAAGCTGGCGCCTGCATCGATGTCGTGGGTGGGCAAGTCCCGGCGCGAAATCTGCCAGGCGCTCAAGGATCCCGCGAAAAACGGCAAACGTGACCTTGCCGCCATTCACGAGCACATGGCTCAGGACCACCTCGTTGGCTGGGCCTGGCATCCCGGCGGCACGCTGGGCCCGGCGCCGGGCACGCAGGCTTCCTTCGGCGCGCTGGTACAGGCGTGGATCGATACCGGCGCCGCCTGCCCCGCCGCCTGACCGCCACGCGCATCCGCCAGAGCGGCATTCGCGGCGCGCATTCGCGCAACTGACCGGCATGACATGGGAGTCGACGGCAAAGCCGGCTGCTCCGGCGCGCCGAAACATCCATTGGTCGGGGAAGACGGCTCTCGCGGAACGGCTTCCATCGATCGCCTATGGACCTGCGCGGCAAAGTGTCCGCTGCACGTGGTTTCGATGCCCAGCGAAGCGCTTGCCGGGAACCACCTGCCCCGCTTCCGGCTTGTGCGGTGAGGAAGGACACTGCCCATGCTCGCTTGCGCGTACCGCCAAGGCCTGACCGAGGAAGCGCCCAAGCCTGCCGCGAAGAAGGCCTCGTCCCCGGGTGGCAGCCGTGCCCGCAAGCAGGCGTAGCGGCAAGACCGGCGACGCCGGTGCCGACCTCCTCGCCGAATACAACCGCAAGCGCGACTTCGCGAAGACCGCCGAACCTGCGGGCAAGACCGGCAGGACCGGCGGCAATTCCTTCATCGTGCAGAAGCACGCGGCGCGGCGGCTGCACTGGGATTTCCGCCTTGAAGTCGATGGCGTGCTCAAGTCCTGGGCGGTGACCCGGGGGCCGAGCGCCAACCCCGACGACAAGCGCCTTGCCGTGCGCACCGAGGATCACCCGCTGTCCTACGGCGAATTCGAGGGCTGCATCCCCAGGGGCGAGTACGGCGGCGGCACGGTGATGCTCTGGGACCGGGGCACCTGGCGCCGATCGCGGGCAAGAGCGCGAAGGAATGGGTCAAGATCAAGTGCACCCGGCGGCAGGAGTTCGTCATCGTGGGATGGGCGAAGTCAAGCGCAAAGGGCCGGCCGTTCTCCTTGCTGCGGCTGGGGCAGTATGAGGGCAAAACGCTCGTCTATAGCGGCAAGGTGGGCACCGGCTTCGACGCCGAGGGCCTCGCCGACATGGCGGGGCGGCTTGAGAAGCTGGCCCGCAAGACCCCGCCGCTGGAGGTCGACAAGGCCGAGGCGCGCGGCGCGAGCTGGGTCACTCCAAAGCTGGTGGCAGAAGTCGCTTTCGCCGAACTGACCAGCGAGGGCCGCGTGCGCCATGGCAGCTTCCTTGGCCTTAGGAACGACAAGAAGGCTGCGGCGGTGAAGCCGGGAAAAGCGCAGGATCGCGCTATTACTTGCTGGGCCCGGCGCCGAGCGCCGAGGCGCTGCATGCGTTCTCACTTCAAAACCACATCGGCGCCGATACGCCGCCGACGTTCCTTGCCCACGCGCTGGACGACCCGACCGTCCCGCCCGAAAACAGCCTGTCACTGCTGGCGGCACTTCGTGAAAAGGGCGTGGCCACCCAGTGCCACCTCTTCGAGAGCGGCGGGCACGGCTTCGGCCTCGCCGGCCCCGACAGTCCGCCCGCGCAGTGGCCGGAGCTACTGGCCGCCTTCGCCCGCAGGCACGGCGCCTGACGCGTCAGCGCTCGCCGCTATGCCCCACCGCCGCGCCGATCTGGCCGGCGGTCTCCACGATCCTGCGGGTCAGGTCCGGGGCGATCTCGTCCGTGAGGTAATGCGCGGCGCTGGCGATGCTGATGGCGATGCAGATCTCGCCCCGCGCGCCGCGCACCGGCGCCGCGATCGAGCGCACGCCGTCGCCCAGCTCGCTGTCATGCGCGACGTAGCCCAGCGCCGCGTGCCGGCGCATCTCGTTCAGGAACTCGGCCAGCCGCACCGGCGTCACCGCCTCGCCGAAGGCCAGGCGATAGGAGCATTCCCAGCTCGCCTCGTCGTCGTCGAGCAGCAGCGCCTTGCCGAGACCCGTCTCGGCGATCAGCCGGCGATCGCCCGGTGCCGTCGCCACGCGCAGGCGCTGGCGCCCGGTCACGCGTTCGAGATGGCGCGACCAATCCCCCTCGCGCTTCGCCACGAAGACGCAGAAGCCGGTGCGTTCGGAAAGGATTTCCATGAACGGCCGGGCGATGCGCACGAAGTCGATCTGCTCGGTCGCATGGACGCCCAGTTGCAGCAGCTTGGGGCCGAGCGCGAAACCGTCCTTGGTCACCGACAGGTAATCACGCGAACGCAGCGCCTGAACCAGGCGGTGCGCCGTGGTCTTGCTGATGTTGAGCTTGCGGGCGAGGTCCGCTGCACGGATCGGGCCAGCGATGACCTCATCGAGAATGTCGAGTGCCCGCATCAGGGTCTGGGCCCCTTTGACTGCGGGTTCGGTGCGTTCAGCCTGTTCCATCGTACTCTATCGTTCGGCGCGGAGCCTCGGCCGGCGTTCCGGTCGATCTGCCGGATGCATACATGATAGAACGATCACACACAATGTGGACCGCCATGGCCGGGTGAGGCCGACCATGGCGGAACAGGAGAGAGGGTTCAGACGATGCCGGCGCCCAGGCCCACGGCCTTGCGTTTCTGCGCCTTGCGGTCGCGCCAGCGGCTTTCGCGGTAGACGCCCAGCACGTCCGCCGCGCCGCCTGCATCGATGCGGGCCTTCGCCAGGAT
>NZ_JAZFAX010000028.1:0-65541 GCF_036352595.1 Novosphingobium resinovorum | reverse complement strand
TTGACCAAAATGGCCCAGCGCTACGTCGGCAGGCCTTGAGATATCGACATATCCCTTCGCCCTGCCTCCTTGCGCTGAGCCATTTTGCCTCAAACCTCGATGGTGCCATTTATGAGTTTACGCCCTAAGTAGGCGTCATGGCCGACCTTTTTGCCGATGACCTGCCGCCGTCGACCCCTGACGAACTGCGCGAGGACGCCCCCCTCGCCGACCGCTTGCGTCCGCGCGACCTCAGCGAAGTGGTCGGGCAAGAGCATCTGACCGGCCCCGACGGCGCGATCGGGCGCATGGTGGCGGCGGGGCGGCTGTCCTCGATGATCCTGTGGGGGCCGCCCGGCACCGGCAAGACCAGCATTGCCCGCCTGCTCGCCGCCGCCGTGGGCATGCGCTTCGCCGCCGTCTCCGCCGTGTTCTCGGGCGTGGCGGACCTCAAGAAAGCCTTCGCCGAGGCCGACGTGGCCGCGAAGGCGGGCCAGCGCACCCTGCTGTTCGTAGACGAGATCCACCGCTTCAACCGCGCCCAGCAGGACGGCTTCCTGCCCTTCGTCGAGCGCGGCACGGTGACGCTGGTGGGCGCGACGACCGAGAACCCCAGCTTCGCGCTCAACGCCGCGCTTCTGAGCCGCGCGCAGGTGCTGATCCTCCACCGCCTCGACGCCGCCGCGCTGAATGCGCTGCTGGCCAAGGGCGAGGACCTGGAAGGCCCCCTGCCCGTCACTGCGGAAGCGCGCGAGGCGCTGGTCGCCTCGGCCGACGGCGACGGGCGCTTCCTGCTCAACCAGGCCGAGACGCTCTATGCGGCGAAGATTCCGCAGCCGCTCGATCCGGCGGGGCTCGGCCAGTTCCTGCAGCGGCGCATGGCGGTCTACGACAAGGACCGCGACGGGCACTACAACCTCATCTCCGCGCTGCACAAATCCGTGCGCGGATCGGACCCGCAGGCCGCGCTCTACTACATGGCGCGGATGCTGACGGCGGGCGAGGAGCCGCTGTTCGTGCTGCGCCGCCTCGTCCGCATGGCCAGCGAGGACATCGGCATGGCCGACCCTCAGGCGCTGGTGCAATGCCTTGCCGCCAAGCAGGCTTATGAATTCCTGGGCTCTCCCGAGGGTGAGCTGGCGATCGTGCAGGCCTGCATCTACGTGGCGACCGCGCCGAAATCGAACGCGGCCTACATGGCGTTCAAGTCCTCGTTCAAGGCCGCGCGGGAGACCGGGTCGGTCAGCCCGCCGCAGAACATCCTCAACGCGCCGACCAAGCTGATGAAGGATATCGGCTACGGCAAGGACTACGCGTACGACCACGATGCGCCCGATGCCTTCTCCGGCGACGACTACTGGCCCGAGGAGATGGGGCCGCAGGTCTACTACGAACCCGTCGAGCGCGGCTTCGAGCGCGAGGTGAAGAAGCGCCTCGAATGGTGGGACAAGAAGCGCGCCGAGCGGCGGGCGGAGTGACCTCGCGACCAATACCTCGTCACCCTGAACTTGTTTCAGGGTCCATTTCGCCGCCGATACAGCGCCGCGATTTCGTAAGCCGCCAGTGCCGCTGGTGACCTGCACTGGCAACCCGCGCTGCCCGATGGACCCTGAAACAAGTTCAGGGTGACGACATGGTGGATGCCATGCCATCGCCTCGCATTCCCGGTCAGGATAACCCATGCACTTCCGCCACTTCATCGCCATCGACTGGTCCGGCGCACTGGGCGAGCGCCAGAAAGGCATCGCCGTCGCCTCGTGCGAAAGCGGCGACGCCCCGCCCCGCCTGCTGCGCCCCGCCGCCCACGCCGCATGGTCCCGCGCCGACGTGCTCGACCTGCTGCTCGGTCACTTGCCGCAAGACACCCTCGTCGGCCTCGACCTCGGCATATCGCTGCCTTTCGCCGACGCGGGCGCGTTCTTCCCCGGCTGGGCGGACAGCCCGCCGGATGCCCGCGCGCTCTGGACGCTGATCGACGCCATCTGCGCCGAAGACCCGCACCTCTCGGCCTCCAGCTTCGTCGATCACATCGATCTCAGCGCCTACTTCCGCCGCCACGGCGCGCGCGAGGGGGCGCATTTCCACCTCCCCGGCGCGCTCCACAAGCGCGGCCGCATGCGCGTGACCGAGGAAGCGCAGGCCCGCGCCGGATGCCGCCCCTATTCCAACTTCAACCTCGTCGGCGCGGCGCAGGTCGGCAAGTCGAGCCTGACGGGCATGCGCCTGCTCCACCGTCTGCAAGGCCGGGTGCCGGTCTGGCCAATCGACCCGCTGCCTGCGAGCGGCTCGGTGGTGACCGAGATCTACACCACCCTCGCCGCCGTAGAGGCCGGGCGCACCGCAGGCCGCGCCAAGATGACCGACCACGCCGCGCTCGATGCGGCGCTCGAAACCCTGGGATCACGGCCGACGCGCGGAGAAGGCCCGATCGACGACCACAGCGCCGACGCCCTCCTCACCGCCGCCTGGCTGCGCGTCGCGGCCCCGCGCGCGGACTTGTGGCAACCCGCTGAACTCACGCCCGAACTCGCCCGCACCGAGGGCTGGACCTTCGGCGCGCGCTGACGCACAACCGCTCCCATAAGCACAGGGAGCCTCCCCCCAATGAAGTCCATCCTGCTGGCGGGCATCGCCTGCCTCACCCTTTCCGCCTGCGCCACGACGATGGCCGACGATCGCCGCGCCGACGCCGCCGTGGATGCCGTGCAAGTGGCGGAGCGAACCGCTCCCGCGCCGACGTGGAAGAGCTTCGTCGATGGCACGATCGAAGACTGGTTCGAAACCGACCCCGCCTTCGCGATCTACGAAGGCGCGCACAAGTACGACGGCCGCCTGCCCGATTGGAGCGACGCCGGGCTCAAGGCCCGCTCCGCCTTCCTGCACTCCGTCATCGACAAGGCGGCCCAGTTCACCGCCCTCTCCGAAGCCGACCGCTTCGAACGCGACTATCTGGTGCAGGTCGCCAAGGGCCAGCTGTTCTGGCTGGAGGACGCCGACCAGCCGCACACCAACCCCGCCTACTACATCAACGGCGGCCTCGACCCGAACGTCTACGTCAGCCGCGACTATGCCGACAAGCCGACGCGGATGAAGGCGATGATCGCATTCTTCAAGGCGGTGGCGGCGCAGGCCCCCAACATCCGCGCAAACCTGCCCGCCGCGATACCCGCCAGCTTCATCAAGCTGGGCACCGACGGCTTCGGCGGCTTTGCCGACTACTACCGCGGCGATGCCCGCGCCGCCTTCGCCGACGTCGCCGACCCGGCGCTGCAGGCCGAGTTCAAGGCCGCGTCCGAAGCCGCCGCCGTCGCCATGAAGGGCGTCGCCGACCAGGTCGCCAAGGCCACCCCGACGCAGGATTTCGCGCTCGGCGCCGACACGTTTGCGCGCATGGTGCTTGCGACCGAAGGCGTCGATGCCACGCTCGATACGCTGGAGGCGGCGGGGAAGGCCGACCTCCTGCGCAACCAGCAGGCGCTGAAACTGGCCTGCGCGAAGTACACGCCGGGCAAGACCATCCAACAATGCTTCGACAAGATGCGCGCCGACAAGCCCAACGACGGCCCCGTCGCCGAGGCGCGGCGCGAGATTCCGCAGCTCGCCGAATTCGTCCGCAGCCACGACATCGCGACGATCCCCGGCACGAAGATGGCGATGGTCGAGGAAAGCCCGCCCTACAACCGCGCGAACTCCGCCTACATCGACCCGCCGGGGCCGCTGGAGAACGGCGGCTCGTCGATCTACTACATCTCGCCGCCGGACCCGGCGTGGTCGAAGCAGATGCAGATGGACTACATCCCCGGCAAGGCGGACCTGCTGTTCACCACCGTCCACGAGGTGATGCCGGGCCACTACCTACAGTTCCTCCATTCGAACGCGGCGCCCTCGATCGTGGGCAAGCTGTTCGTCGGCTACGCCTTCGCCGAAGGCTGGGCGCACTATGCCGAGGAGATGATGCTGGAGGCGGGGCTGGGTGACGGCGATCCCGGCGTGCAGGTGGGCCAGATCTCCAACGCCCTGCTGCGCAACTGCCGCTATCTCTCGGCGATCGGCCTGCATGCGCGCGGGATGACGCAGGCGCAGTCGAAGACGATGTTCATGGAGCAGTGCTACCAGGACGCCGGCACCGCCGAACAGCAGGCCGCGCGCGGCACGTACGATCCGGCCTACCTCAACTACACGCTGGGCAAGCTGATGATCCGCAAGCTGCGCACCGACTGGACCGCGACGCGCGGCGGGCGCTCGGCATGGAAGGCGTTCCACGACGAATTCCTCAGCCACGGCGGCCCGGCGATCCCGCTACTGCGCCAGACGATGATGAACGAGCCCGCTCCGCACGCGGTATTCTGATTATAGGCTTTACCGGCGCCCCCCGCTCGCGGTAAGGGCGCCGGACTTGCTTCGCGAAACGACGTTTCCCGAGCGGGCGCCGGCTTAGCTCAGTTGGTAGAGCACCTGATTTGTAATCAGGGGGCCGCGGGTTCGAATCCTGCAGCCGGCACCACCGCCTTTTTCGTAGGGTCTGCATCGATACTGCGGATTTTTCTCGCACATCTGCGCCGCTTACCCTGATCGGGGTATGACGCCCGGAATTCCGACATGAAGTATGCGTCCGCCGATCGGTCATGGGAATAGCGGAGGCGGATTGATGTGGGCGAGCTATGACAAGGGACAGAGTAAGACCATCGAGAACCGGATGAGTCCGGGCGATCGTGCCGAGGCGGAACGGTTATCCAATGATCTGCGCGACCTCTTCGCGCAGTTAAAGACCGCCAAAGGCCAGCTAGCGATCGCCATCCAGAAGTACAACAAGAAGACGCCGCGAGAGGATCTCGTTCGAAACTACGCAGATCTTGCCATCATCGCCGGCGCAGTAATCGCCGCGAAGCCAGCTTTGCGTAGCTTCGTCGTGGAAAAGGCAAAGAATTTCGCGATTGACACCGCGAAGGACAAGGCAACCGAAGCCGCCGTCGAAACCGTCGTTGTCGATAAATCGACGAGTGAAACGATACTCAAAATCATGGACATCGTAATGTCCGAAACCCCTTGGCTGGCCGCGCTGAAGGCCTCGGCGCCCACCGAACTGGGTCGGGGTGACGACAAACCGAACGAGGTGCAGTATCGCGAGGACCAAATCAGCGAGATCGACGAGAAGATATCATCGAAATTCTTCATGCTGACGATGATCCTGAACAAATACGACCCAGTCTATCTACAGGGATCCGCGCAGATACAAGGACCACAGATGCGTGCGGCACCGCGCTAGCGGTCAGCACACTCACGCTGAAATCGACGCGGGCTCCGCCACCCACTCCCTGCGCAGGCCCGGCCCCGCCAGAGTCATCAGCAGCGCCGCCAGCAGGTAGAGCACCAGCGCGAACAGCATGGAATAGCGCAGCGATTCGGCGCCCCATACCGGGGCCAGCGCCTTCGACAGCGCGCCCAGCGCATAGATGCCGCCGCCAAGGCCGATCAGGTTGTTGATGAGCAGGAACAGCGCCGAGGCCGTCGCGCGGGCAGGCGGGTCGACGAGGTGCTGGATCGCGCCGGTCACCGGGCCGAGCCAGAAGTAGGCCAGCACCTGCGGGATCAGGAACAGCACGAAGGCGACCGGCACGCTGGTCGTCCAGATACCGCCCGCATAGAGCGGCACCGCCAGCACGAAGCCGATCGCGGGGACGCGGCCGTACCACGCGCGGTCGCCCTTCCCCAGGCGGTCCGCCAGCGCGCCGCCGGTCAGCACACCGACCGTCCCGCCCAGCAGCAATACCGCGCCGAAGAACCATGACGTCTCGACGAGGGTGAGGTGGAAGCTGCGCTGCAGCAGGCTCGGCAGCCAGAACGCGACGCCGTAGCCGAGCATCGAGCTGGACGCCGCACCGAAGCTGAGGAACCAGAACGCCCGCTTGCGCGCCAGCGTGGCGAAGACCTCTGCGAAGCGCACGGTCGGCGCGGAGACAGGGCGCGGCTTGTCCTTCACCACCAGCTTGAACAGCGGCGCGATCAGGATGCCGCACAGGCCCACGATGAGGAACGCCGTGCGCCAGTCCACCGCCTGCGCCACGTAGCCGCCCGCCATCACCCCCGCCGCCGAGCCGAGCGGAATACCCAGCGAATAGACCGAGAGCGCGAAAGCGCGGCGCTCGCTGGGGAAATGGTCGCCGATCACCGCATAGCTGGGGGCCACGCCGCCCGCCTCGCCGACACCGACGCCGAGGCGGGCGAGGAAGATGTGCCAGAACCCCGTCGCCATCGCGCAGGCGGAAGTGAACACGCTCCATACCACCAGCGACCCGGTGATGACCCAGGACCGGCTCGTGCGGTCGGCCACCCAGGCCAGCGGCACGCCCAGAGTCGAATAGAGGATCGCGAAGGCGAGCCCGCCCAGCATTCCCATCTGCGCGTCGTCGAGCCTGAGGTCCGCCTGGATCGGCCCGGCGAGGATCGAGAGAATCTGCCGGTCGACGAAGTTGAACACGTAGACCAGCAGCAGCATCGCCAGCACGAGGCGAGGAGACGTGTTTTGCGGCACCGCAGCACTGACCGACGAGTTCAACTGCATCTCCATACCCCTCTTGCCCGTCATCCCCGCGAAGGCGGGGACCCATCTGATGCCGGTGCAACAGGCAATGTCAGGAGATGGGTTCCCGCCTTCGCGGGAATGACGGAGTGTTTCAACTCGACTCAACGCACGGAATTCAGGTCACGTGCTCCTTGCAAAACGCCTCGATCGCGGCCAGCACCACCGGCTCGTCGAGGATCGGGGCGTGGCCGACGCGCGGCACTTCCACCGCCGCATAAGGCCCCGAATGGCGGCGCGCCATCTCTTCCACCGTGGCGGTGCTCAGCAAGTCCGACAATGCACCGCGCACCACCAGCACCGGCACCGTATCGAGCAGTTGCCACAAGGGCCACAGGTCCGGCGGCACGGTCTGCGGGTCATCGCCTGCGATGCTTTCGGAAATCGCCGGGTCATATGCGAAGGAGACGGTGCCGTCGGCGTTCTCCCGCGCGATGCGGCGGGCGAAGGCGTCCCACTGCGCTCCGCCAAAATCAGGAAAGGCCGGGGCGTTGATGGCGCGGGTGCGGGCGGCGGCCTCGGTCCAGTCGGCCATCTTGCCGCCGGGTCCGACGTAGCCCTGTATCCGCGCGAGGCCCGCCGGGTCGAGCACCGGGCCGATGTCGTTGAATATCACCGCCTGCGCGAGGTCAGGCCGCAGCGCCTGCATCACCATCGCCATGAGCCCGCCCATGGAAGTGCCGACCAGCCCGGCGCGGCTGACGCCAAGGTCATCCATCAGCGCCAGCATGTCCTGCGCGTAGACGTCCGGCCGGTACTGTGCGGGGTCCGGATCCCACTGCGAGGCCCCTCGCCCGCGCTGGTCGGGCACGATCATGCGGTAGCGCCCGGCGAGCTTGTCCAGCAGCGGCTCAAAGTCCGCGCTGTTGCGGGTGAGGCCGTGCATCATCAGCAGCACGGGCGCACCCTCGTGTGCAGGGTAGTCCCGGGCGACGAGGTCGAGCCGGCCGTCGGCGCTGCGATAATGATGGACGCGGTGGTCCATAGTCGGTGTTCCTTGTTCGTCCCGGACTTGCCGAGGGGGCTTCGAAGGCTGTGCCTGACCCTTCGACAGGCTTAGGGTGAGCGGGGTTGGTGAGAAACCCTCTCAACTCCGCTCAGGCTGAGCTTGTCGAAGCCCTCTCGTCACAGCCCTCAGAACTCCAGCGTCGCGGTCGCGAAGACCTGGCGCGGGTTGCCGTAATAGGCGGTCAGCGTGCCCTCGGTGCCGAGCGAGGGAATGAACCGGCCATCGGGTGCCGTCAGGAGCGCCCCGGTCACCGGGTTGGTTGCCAGGAACGTGTAGCCCGAGGTCTTGTAGCGCTTGTCGAACAGGTTCTTGCCGTGGACGCCAAGGCTCCAGCGACCGCCCGGCGCGGTGTAGACGAGGCTCGCATCGACCAGCCCGAAGCCCTTCTGGTCGAGATAGGGGTTGGGAATCTCGAACTGATAGACCTTGCTGCGATACGAGTAGGTCGTGCTGAGATCGAGATCGCCGCCGCCCACCGGGGTCGAGTAGGCGAGCGTGCCGCTGGCGGTCCACTTGGGCGTGTTCTGCACCTTGCGGTTATCGGCCACGTCGGTGGGCGTCGAGGCGATGTTGGCGATATATTCCTTGTACTGCGCATCGATGTAACCAAGCGCGCCCGACAGGCTCAGCCGGTCGCCAGAGGTCATCAGATCGCGCCCCAGCCGCGCATTGGCTTCCAGTTCGAAGCCCTTGAAGCGCGCCTTGCCGGCATTGGTGATGATGCCGCAGAAGGTCTGCACCCCGCCCACGGTGCAGCCGGCAGAGCCGGGGATCTGCACGTCCTTGTAGTCCATGTAGAACCCGGCCGCCGCGATGTAGAGCGCACCGCCGAAGAGGTTGCCCTTGTAGCCGACCTCGTAGCTGTCCACCGTCTCCGGCTGGAAGCTGAGGTAATCGGCGATATCGGCATCGGTGGGAGCAGTCCCAGGCGTCGAGGGGGTCGCGTTGACGCCGACGCCGCGCGGGTCGAAGCCACCGCCCTTGAAGCCCTGGCTGTAGCTCGCGTAGATGTTGTGGTCCGGCGTCGGCTTGAAGCTGAGCGAGGCACGCGGCGTGAACTTGTCGAACTTCGCCTTGCCGGAGAAATTGGTTTGCGGCGCCCCCGCCGGCACCCCCGCCCCGCCGAATACCGGCGAGCCACCGCCGAGATAGTTTTGCCGCAATATCTGCGCCTTGCGCTCGTCCCAGGTATAGCGCCCGCCGACCGCGAGGCTCAGTTGCTCGGTGAAGTCGAACGTGAAGTCGCCGAAGATCGCGAACGTGTTTGTATCGACATCAGCGCGGGTGAAAGCGGTGAATCCGTTCAGGGCCGTGAACAGCCGCACATCAAAGTCGGTGTCGGCCTTGGCGGTCAGGTAATAGGCGCCCAACAGGCCCTGCACCATGCCGCCATCGTCCCACAGCAACTGGACTTCCTGGCTCATCTGCTCGTTGCGGTAGTAGGCGGGCACGTCCACGTCGACGGCGGGCAGCGCGTCGAAGTCGATCGGCGAGGCCGAGTTGTCCTTGCGCCACGAACTGATCGAGCGGAACGTCAGCGCGTCGGTCAGTTCGGCGGTGGCGTTGATCGCGAGGCCATAGGCTTCCACCACCTGCCGCGGATCGTTGAGGCCGCCGCGCGTGTCGTAGACGTCATCCAGCACCGGCGCGCCCGAGACGTAGCCCGGGATCAGGCGGTGACCGCCGCGCGCATTGGACTTGTCCTTGGTGTAGTCGCCCGAGATGCGGATCAGCACCGGCTCGCCATAACCGCCGATGTCGACGCTGGCGCGGCCCGCCCAGATGTCCTTGTTGTAGTTGTCCTGCCCCGTCGTCAGGTTCTTGCCGAAGCCGCCGCGCGACAACCGCGCCACCGATCCGCCGACGCGGATGAGGTCGCTGACCGGCGCCGAAGCCGTGGCGATCAGGTCGGCCTGGTCATAGCTGCCATAAGTCCCCTTCAGCTTGAAGGAGAAGTCCTGCGGCAACTGCTTCGTCACGTACTTCACCGCGCCGCCGATGGTGTTGCGGCCGTAGAGCGTGCCCTGCGGACCGCGCAGCACCTCGATCCGCTCGACGTCGTAGATATCGAGTACGGCGGCCTGCGGGCGGTTGAGGTAGACGTCGTCGAGGTAGATGCCCACGCCCTGCTCGAAGCCCGAGACCGGGTCCTGCTGGCCGACGCCGCGGATGAAGGCCGACAGCGTCGAGTTGGTCCCGCGAGAGGGCTCCAGCGTGACGTTGGGCGAGACGTTGGCGATCTCGGTAATGTCCACCGCGCCCGCCTTCGCCAACTGGTCTCCGCTGAAGCTGGAGACGGCGATCGGCACGTCCACCAGCCGCTCCTCGCGGCGCCTCGCGGTGACGATGATGTCGCCGCCTTCGGCAGCGGCTTGCGCTGCGGGGGCGCTGTCCTGCGCCATCGCCGGTGTCATGAAGCCGCCCGACAGAGCCAGCACACTCGAGGAAATCGCGAGGAATCGCACCCTTCGCATCACAGTCACTCCCATTCACGCTTCTTGTTGGCGCCCCTCATATTGATAGTTGAACCGAGTTTCAACTTTGAATGTTTGCCATGGCGCACGGTCCGGTCTAACTGTGTCATCGTGAGCACAGAAAAGCCTCCTGCCGAAGGTTCGGCCGCCAAGGCCCCGCGAACCGAGCGCGGGCGGCGCACCTTGCGCAAGCTGCTGGACGCCGCCGCCGTCGAGTTCGGCGAGCACGGCTTTCACGAAGCCTCGATCACCGGCATCACCCGCCGGGCGGGCACGGCGCTGGGCAGTTTCTACACCTACTTCAATTCCAAGGACGAAATCTTCCGCGCGCTGGTGGACGACCTCTCGGGCAAGGTCCGCGAAGCTGCGCGGAGCGCCCGGCAGCAGGATCTGCCCGCGCTGGAGACCGAACGAGCCTCGCTGACCGGATTCCTGCGCTTCGCCGCCGAGCACAAGGAAATCTACCGAATCATCGACGAGTGCGAGTTCGTCGATCCGGCCAGCTTCCGCCAGCACTACGAATCCACTGCCACCCGTATCCGCGAGCGCCTCTCCGAAGGCATCCGCAAGGGCGAACTGCGCGAAGGGCTGGGCGAGGCGCATGCCTGGGCGATCATGGGAATGAACGTGTTCCTCGGCCTGCGCTACGCGGTCTGGGGCGATGCGGAGGCGGAGGAGATCGCGGAACTGGCGAACTCGATCCTGCGCGAGGGGATCGTGAAACGTTAGCTTACGGCTCGCCCACCCCGTCCGGCTAGTTCGCTACGCTCTCAAGCCTCCCGGCCCTCCCGGCCCTCCCTCCTTCTCTGTCCACTTATACTGGCGCCTAACCGCCATTTACGCGATGCTAAGGCAGCCCTGCCAGAAGCGGATTCGCCAAAAGAATCGGAACATTACCAAGTGGACGCGCGCATCTTCCTCGCTTCGGGCTTCGTCGCCCTTGCCGCCATCGCCGGCGTGCTGATCGTCGCGTCCGAGCCCGACAAGCCCGCCCCCGCCTCGCTGGCCGAAGCAAAGCTGGCGCAGCCCGCGCCAAAACCTGCAGCAAAACCGCCGGTCCCCGCGAAGGACGAGCCCTTCGTCATCAAGCGCATCCTGCCGATCAAGGGCGCGATCAAATATGGCGAATGGCACTGGAACGAGCATGACGTGCCCCCCGGCCCGATCGTCGTCACCGTGGACCTCGATGCCCGCGTGATCTCGGTCTTCCGCGGCGGCTACGAGATCGGCGCGGCGGCGGTACTGCTGGGCACCGCGGACAAGCCGACCCCGCTGGGGATCTTCCCGATCACCCAGAAGGACAAGGACCACGTCTCCAACATCTACACCGGCGCGCCGATGCCCTACATGCAGCGCCTGACCAACGACGGCATCACCCTGCACGGCTCCGACGTGGCGCTGGGCTATGCCAGCCACGGCTGCGTGGGCATGCCCGACGCCTTCGCGGCAAAGCTGTTCGACACCACGAAGATCGGCGACAAGGTCTATATCACCAAGGGCAAGCAGGTCGGCATGGGCGACAGCCTGGTCGGGGGTTAACCTGTCCGCTTCGGCGCTCGCACCGGCGCCCTGGCAAAGCTCCACCCGCCCGCGTTGGGCCGCGCCACCAACTTGCCGATAGAGGCCGGCTGGCCCTGCGAAAGCCCATCGACCAGCCGCGCGATCGCCCCGCCCCGCGGATCCTCGCCGTCCAGTTCGCGCACGATCCGCGCCACCACCCGCAAGGCCACGGCGCGCGGCGCCTGCGGGCGGTACTTGAGGCCCATCGGCTCCTTCGTCACGCAGGATCGCCATTCGAGCGCCGCCATCCAGTCGAGCGCGGCGTCGGCCTCGGCGATATGCGCCGCGCTCTGGGCCACGGCGGCCACGTCGAGCCAGTCGGCGTCGGCCAGCGCCTTGCGGATGCGTACCCGGTCGAAGCGATCGTTGGCATTGCTGGGATCCTGCGCCGCGACGAGCCCCGCCGCCTCCACGACCGCACCCAGTTCGCCGCGCCGCCAGTCGAGCACCGGGCGCAGCAGCACCAGATCCGTGTCCGGCACCCGGCCCCGCGCGCGTGCTCCCGCCAGACCCGCGACACCGCTGGCCCGGTTGAGCCGCATCAGCAGCGTCTCGGCCTGGTCGTCGGCATGATGCGCGGTCGCCAGCGCCGCGATCCCCTGCCCGGCCGCCCACCGCGCCATCGCCGCATACCGCGCGGCCCGCGCCTCGGCCTGGACGTTGCCGGCGGCGACCTCGACCTTCAGGGTCTGGTGGGGAACGCCCAGCCCGGCGCAGATGCGCGCGACTTCGGCGGCCTCGTGCGCGCTTTCGGGGCGCAGGCCATGATCGACCGTCGCCGCCTCCACCCGCCCCGGCAGCGCCGCGTGGGCCAGCAGCAGCAGGCCGAGGCTGTCGGGCCCGCCTGACACCGCGATACCCAGCCGCGCCGCCTCGTCGTCGATCCGGTCAGGCCAGATCGCGGCGAGGCAGGCGTGGAAGCGCTCGACGCCCGGCAGGCTGCTCTCAGCTACAGGTGAGCCCATTGCGCGTGGTGTTGTAGAGGCCCGCCAGACGCCCGGCCGCTTCGGCCGCGTAGGTCTCGCTGAACTCGGCCAGCGCGATGCAGGCGCGCTTGGTGTCCTTGAGCTGCTTCATCGAGACCGCCAGGTACAGCAGGCTGTCCGAAGCGCGATCGCCGCGCTTGTCGGTCTGGAAGTTCTGCAGGAACCACTTGGCCGCCTCGCCCGGATTGCCGTCGTCCAGATAGGCGCGGCCCAGCAGGTTGCGGCCGAAGCTGGCGCGCGCATGCTTGGGATACTTTTCGAGGTACAGCTTCAGCTGCTGCTGCGCCTCGGGGTAGAACTTGGCCTCCCACAGGCGGAAGCCGTAGCTGTACTCGTCGTCGGCGGCGTCTGCCGACTGCGGCTTGACGATCGCCTTCACGGCATCGATCCGCGAATTGGAAGGCGCGGCCGGTCGAGGCGCCGCAGGGGTCGGCGCCGGACGAGGCGTGGCCGCGACCGGCGAGGGGGTCAGCGCAGGCACCGTCGTCCCGGTGGGCGCGGCGGGCGCCGGCGCGGCTCCGGGGCCGGGCACGAAGTCGTTCACCGGGGGGGCCGCCGCCGCCAGCTTGGCTTCCAGCTGGTTTATACGGTTGGTGTTCTGTTCGACCTGCGCGGTGAGCTGCGCCATCTGCGCCTCTACCGCATCCATGCGCGTGAGCACGTCGGTCAGCGGCGTGCTGGAGGGCACGCCCGGGGTCGGCGTGGGCGTCGGGGCAGCGTTGATCTGCGGTTCGAAGAACTTGCCGTCGCCGCCGGGGAAGACCTTGCGCTGCAGCGCGCGCACTTCCGCCTCGACCTTGTTGAGCCGCGCGCCGGTATTGGCGTCCTGCGCGAAGGCCGGGACCGTCCCGACCAGAACGAGGGAAACGGCGGCGGACGTCGCCAGCCAGCGCGTCCTGCGCCCGCAGATTGCCGCAAGGGTACGTGTCATCGCCAAATCATCTCCATGCCGGACTGCCTGCCGCGCGATGGCAGCGACGGGCCGAACCGGGGATTAACCAATGGACCGGCTTCAGGTGTTGCCCGAAGTCGCCCCCGCCTGTCGAGGCAGGGCAGGACGGAAAATCGTGTAAAAGCGCTTGGAGTCCGCATGGAAATCCACTGGAAGCGGATTTCGCGGTACCGGCCCGGGCGCCCATAAGGGCATCCCGGAAAAAGCCTCACTGGATCGACGAGGGCAGCAGCGATTCCGGGGTCGGCGCTTCAGTGGGCCCGCTTTCGGCGGTCGGACGCGGTGCGGGACCACGCTCCTGCCGCCGGGCGGGACGCTGGGCCGCGGTCGGAGCGCGCGTGGACGGCACGGTGCGGGCTGCCGGGGCGGACGGCGCCGCGATCGGCAATATCGCCACTGGGGCGGGAGAAGCGGGCGGTGAGGACGGCTGGCCCGCCGGATTGCCACGCGCCCGCAGGTCCGCAGCGGCGAGCGACACGCCCGAAATCAGCTGCGGTTCGGTGGAGAGCGGCGGAAGCGGCTGGCCGCCGATCGATATCTGCAGCGCGTCGGGGCGGCCGGTGCGCAGTTGCAGGCCGGCCTGGCCGTCCGGCACCGTCCAGCTCTCACCCTTGGCGAGTTCCTTCTGGAGCAGTTGGTCGCCCTTCGCATCGGTCACCTTGACCCAGACCTTGTCCCCGGTCGCGGTGAGCACCACCGGACCATCGGCCAAGGCGGGCGGCGGCGCCACCGGCTGCGGCCTGGGCGCGGCAACGGGAGCCTCCGTCTGGTCGGCGACGAGATCGGGCAGTTCGCCTTCGGGCGAGAGGAAGTTGCTCCAAAACGCCAGCACCACGGCCAGCACGACGATGACCCCCGCCACCGCCACCCAGGCCAGCCGCCGCGTCGGCACGCGCGCGGGATCGCCGGGTTCGAAGCTCGGCAGCGTCTCGACCCGCTGCGGCGCGTCGTGATCGAGCTGTTCGCGCACCTTGGCGGCGATGATCCGCTCGTCGAGCCCCACGGCGCGCGCATAAGTCCGGGCAAAGCCCACCGCATAAGTCCGCGCGGCAAGGTCGCCGAGACGATCCTCTTCCAGCGAGATCAGATGCCGCTCGGCGATCTTGGTCTGCGAGGCGATCTCGGAGCGGGACTTGCCCAACGCTTCCCGCGCCGCGCGAAGCTGGCTTCCGACGCTCTGCGGCCCGCGCGCAAGACCTTGGGTTTCGAGGTTTTCCATTCCGCTCCGTTAGGCGTGGTAAATGCGACCAGAATGTGCGTAACCAAACCCTCTGACCGGATAAAGTCAATCAGTCGGTGCCGTTCCGGCTAAAATTATACGGTAAATCAGGCTTCGGCGGGCGTTGGAACCGGAACATGGTGCGAACCGGTTCCATTTACCCCCGTCAATCGACGGAAATGTCGCGCTCCGCCGCCCAGGCCGCCATCGCGCCGCGCAAGTCGGCCGGCGGCGCGTCCAGCCAGCCTTCGACGGCGGCGGCGATCTCGGGCAGGTCCACCTTGCCGACCAGTTCCTTGATCGGGCCCACCGCCGCCGGGGTGATCGACAGCCGCCTGACGCCAAGGCCTAGCAGCGCCAGCGCCTCCAGCCGGCGCCCGCCCATCTCGCCGCACACACTGATGTCGACGCCGGTGCCGTCCAGCGTGCGCACCACGCGGCGGATGAAGCGCAGGATCGCCGGGCTCAGCCAGTCGTAGCGCTCCGCCAGCTTGGGATTGGAACGATCGGCGGCGAACAGGAACTGCGTGAGGTCGTTGGTGCCGATCGACAGGAACTGGATCTTGGGCGCCAGCAGGTCCAGCTGCTCCGCCAGCGAAGGCACTTCGAGCATCACGCCGTAGCGGATCGCCTCGGGCAGTTGCTTCTTCTGGCGGCGCAGATAGGCGAGCTGCTGGTCGAACACCGCCTTGGCGGCATCGAACTCCCACGGCTCCGCGACCATCGGGAACATCACGTTGAGCGGCCGCCCCGCCGCCGCTTCCAGCAGGGCGCGGGCCTGCGCCTTGAGCAAGGCGTCGCGCTCCAGCGCCACGCGCAGCGCGCGCCAGCCCATCGCCGGGTTTTCCTCCCCCTCGCCGTCGTCGTGGCGCAAGTACGGCAACGTCTTGTCGCCGCCGATATCGACGGTGCGGAACACCACCGGTCGCTCGCCCGCGGCATCCATCACGTCGCGGTAGAGCCGCGTCTGCTTCTCGCGCTGGGGGAGCGTGGCGGAGACGAGGAACTGGAATTCGGTGCGGAACAGGCCGATGCCATCGGCACCGGTGGAGTTGAGGTTGGCGACGTCGTCGCGCAGCCCCGCGTTTATCATGACCCTGATCCGGGTGCCGTCGCGCGTGGTGGCGGCCACGTCGCGCATGCCGGCATAGACTGCCTGGCGCTCGCGGCTCTTGGCGAAGCGGGCGTCGAACGCCTCGACCACGCCCGCCGACGGGCGCACCATCGCCGTGCCTTGCTCGGCATCGAGCAGCAGTGGATCGCCCTCGCGCACGACCCCGCGCAGCCCCCGCACGCGGCCGAGCACCGGGATGCCCATGGCCCGCGCGACGATGACGACGTGGCTGGTGAGCGAGCCTTCCTCGAGGATCACGCCCTTCAGGCGCCGCTTGTCGTATTCCAGCAGTTCCGCCGGACCAAGGTTGCGCGCGATCAGGATCGCGTCGTTCCTGAGGCCCATCGAGGCCGCCGTGCCGATCTGGCCCGAGACGATCCGCAGCAGGCGGTTCGCCAGATCCTCCAGATCGTGCATGCGGTCCGCCAGCAGCGGGTCGTCGATCTGGCGCATGCGCATGCGGGTGCGCTGCTGCACGCGCTCGATCGCCGCTTCCGCCGTCAGGCCGCTGTCGATCGCCTCGTTGATGCGGCGCGTCCAGCCCTCGTCGTAAGCGAACATGCGATATGTATCGAGCACTTCCTCGTGCTCGCCGCCCATGCCGAATTCGGCCTGGTTGGCCATGCGGTCGATCTGCTCGCGCATGCGATCGAACGCCAGGATCACGCGCTGGCGCTCGGCCTCGGTGTCCTCGGCGACGATGTGCTCGATGGTGACGCGCGGCTGGTGGTAGACGGCGACGCCCGAGGCGAGGCCCTTGACCAGGGTAAGACCGCGCAGTTGCTCCGGCCCGGTCTGGGCGGCGGTGAGCGCGCGGGCGTCCTCCTCGTCGATAAGGTCGGCGTTGACGATGAGTTCGGACAGCACCATCGCCACCGTCTGCAGCGCCTCGATCTCCACTTCCTCGTAGCGGCGCGGTTCGACGTGCTGGACGCAGAGCGCGCCCACCGCCCGCTCGCGCCGCACGATCGGCACGCCGGCGAAGGAGTGGAACTTGTCCTCGCCCGTTTCCGGGCGGTACATGAAGTCGGGGTGCGCGGCCGCCTCGGCGAGGTTGAGCGTCTCGATCCGGTCCGCGATCGAACCGACGAGGCCCTCTCCCACCGCCATGCGGGTGACGTGGACGGCTTCCTGCGCCAGGCCGCGCGTCGCGAAGAGTTCGAGCATGCCTTCGCGCAGGAGGTAGATCGAACAGACCTCGCTATCGAGGCATTCGCCGATCACCTCCACGACGTTGTTGAGCTTGGCCTGCGCATTGCTGCGCGAAGCCATCACCTCGTGAAGGCTGGTGAGGATGGTCCGGGCTGCTTCGACGGCTCCGCTGGTCATTCGTCTGGCGTAACGCAAAGTCATCGCTTTGGGAACGCAGCGGATGCCGTCGAATCAGGTTATGCGGATGTTATCGGGAAATTCCCGCCGTACCTTCGGAGGCTCCGGTGCAATTCTCCGCTCGATCAGGCCCTCCCGTCGCGCTCAGAATCGCGCGATTTCTTCCTTGAGGCGCAGCTTGCGCCTCTTGAGGGACTGGACGATTGCGGCATCAGGGATCGGGCGGCTCAATTCCTCGTGGATCTGCCGTTCGATACCGGCATGCTTGAGCTGCAGAGCGCTGACGTGCGAATTATCCATTGGACGTTCCTCCTTATAGGGGCCGGACCCTTGCGAACGGTGCCTTCCGAGCCGACTGCTGGGCAAGGCGAATGGCGAGCGACCTGTTCGGCGACTCGGCATTGGTGATCCGGCGCAAGAAACAAGGAACCACATCCGGGACACCTTGCGAAGACCCCTCTTGCTTCATATCGGTGAATCGCGTGAATCCTGCGTTGGCGAGAATCGATTCTCCATGGCATCGATGACGCAACAAGTGGCTCGAATACTGAGGAATTCCGGGTTGACCGAAGAGGAAATGCGCAAGCGCCTGGAGATCCTGCGGGTCGAACACCGCGATCTCGACGCGGCGATCGACGCGCTGATGAATGCCGGGGCCGGCGACATGCTGCAGATCGCCCGCCTGAAGAAGCGCAAGCTGCGCCTGAAGGACCAGATCGCCCAGATCGAGGACTATCTGATCCCCGACATCATCGCCTGATACCGCCAGTCCCAGGGTAAACGCCGCTGCAACGACGTTGCCCGCAGCGCCCGTCGCCCGCCGCCGGATCGGCCTGCTGAATCGACGGATTTGCGCCATTTCCGGGTAATTTCGGTTAACGTGCGTTCACCCTGCGACGTACCGTTCAGGGACAGCGCGTAATTAGCGCCGGAAATTCGATTCGCCCCGGTTGCCGCCGATTCGCGGCTGGGAAATATGGTCGCACCATGCCGATCACCGCGACCATCAATCCCCGCATCGTCGAGGCGCTCTATTGCGAGGCGCTCGTGCTCTCGGACGAGGTCCGCACCGCGTTTACGCTGTCGGGACGGCTCGATGCCGCCGGGATGGCCGCAGGGATCGACGGCGACGCGGGCCGTGTCGCATTGTCCAGCGAGGGGCTGCGCACGACCACGCGGATGATGCATGCGATCGCCTGGCTGCTCAACCACCGCGCCTATTTCATGGGCGAGATCAGTGATTTGCAACTACGCCGCCATGGCCGCCTGTCGCCCGCGATGCGCCAGTCCGACCCGGCGCACGCGCTGCTGCTCGCCCCCGAGACGGCGCAACTGGTCGAGATCACCCGGCGCTTCTACGACCGCCTGCTGCGACTGGACCAGGCCTGGCGCCTGACCTCGCCCGCCGCCACCGGCGCGATCCAGCGCCTGCGCGAGCGGATCGAGGCCCCCGTCCTCCCCGGCGTCGCGGTGTGAACCGAACGGCACTCAAAGGGTACACAACCGCCACCAAGGTCGACACGGCGCCGCATACACTCCATATCGCGCCCATGAACGCCTTTACCGAGATCGACCGGCCCTACGCCGTCGCCGAAAGCATCGGCCCGCTGGTCCGGCGCGTGCTGGCGCGCAACCCTTCGCCCTTCACGTTCACCGGCACGCAGACCTACCTGGTGGGCGATCGCGGCGAAGTCGCCGTCATCGATCCGGGCCCCGACGAGGCCGAGCATCTCGACGCGCTGATGGCGGCGATCGGCGCGGACCGGGTCGTGGCGATCTGCTGCACGCACACCCACCGCGACCATTCGCCCGCCGCCGCCCCGCTCTCGGCCCTGACCGGCGCCCCCGTCGTCGGCTGCGCGCCGCTGGTGCTGAGCGACGATGGCCCGCGCGCCGATGCCTCGTTCGACGCGGACTATGCGCCTGACCGCGTGCTGGCCGATGGCGAGACGGTGACCGGCAAGGGCTGGACCCTGCGCGCCGTGGCGACGCCGGGGCATACCTCGAACCACTTGTGCTTCGCGCTGGAGCAGGACGGCACCCCGACCGGCGCGCTGTTCACCGGCGATCATGTGATGGGCTGGTCCACCAGCGTCGTCTCCCCGCCCGACGGCGACATGAGCGACTACATGGCCAGCCTCGCCCGGCTCTACGAGCGCGAGCAGGACACCGTCTACTATCCCGCCCACGGCCCGGCGGTGGACAAGCCGCGCCAGCTGGTGCGCGGCATGATCGGCCACCGCCGCCAGCGCGAACGCCAGATCCTGCGCCAGATCGAAGCGGGCCACGCCACCATCGCCGCCATGGTGCCGCAGATGTACAAGGGCGTCGACGAACGGCTCTGGCCGGCCGCCGGGCGCTCGGTGCTCGCGCATCTGATCGACCTGGAGAAGCGCGGACTGGCGCTGCGCGACGGCGATGCATGGACGCTGGTCGCGGCGGGCTGACGGCAGCGCTTCGCGCTCAATTCCACCCGCACCGTTCACGCCGAGCGGGTTGAAGGGTGAGGGCATCTTGCGCCACGCGGCGGGGCCTTCGACAAGCTCAGGCTGAGCGGGGTTTGGAGGTCCGGATTGGGTGAGTAGCTGTCGTCAGTTCCTCCCCGGGACGGGGAGGGGGACCACCCGCAGGGTGGTGGAGGGGCACCCTCGGTTTGCATGCCACCGCGTTGATACGCTTCCCAATGCCCGCCGATCGAGGTCTGGCGATCCACCGCGTGCCCCTCCACCATGCTTCGCATGGTCCCCCTCCCCCAAGGGGGAGGAATGGGGCGTAACTTGCGATCGCCTCCCCTTCGCCGATCGCAAGTCTGCAGAAGAATCACGCAAAGACGCGTAGGAGCAGCACCTTCGGCGAAACCGCGTATTCACCCGGCGCTGCGGCCTACGGGTAGTTGCATAAGGGCATGAGCCATAGGCTCGAAGCGATGCCCCTGCCTCTCCGCGCCCCTGCGTGACCCGTTTCTTTCTTTCAGGCCATGATCCCGGACCGAAGATTCCGCTTGGGTCCGCGCCCTCGCATCCCTACATACGCCGCGCCCGGAGCAAGGTCCGGGCGAGGATGTAACAGGGACGACCATGACCGTAATGCCCGCCGACCTCTCAGGTATCGACGTGCGCGCCGAAATCGAGCGCCTGCGCAAGGAGCGCAATGCGGTCATCCTCGCTCACTATTACCAGAAGCCCGAACTGCAGGATCTCGCCGATTTCGTGGGCGACAGCCTCGAACTCAGCCGCAAGGCCGCCGAGACCGACGCCGACGTCATCGCCTTTTGCGGCGTGAAGTTCATGGCCGATACGGCCAAGATCCTCTCGCCCAACAAGATCGTCGTGCTGCCCGACATCAACGCCGGCTGCAGCCTGGAAGATTCCTGCCCTCCGGAGAAGTTCAAGGCGTTCCGCGAGGCGCATCCCGATCACATCGCGCTGACCTACATCAACTGCTCGACCGAGGTGAAGGCGCTGTCCGACGTCATCGTCACCAGTTCCAGCGCCGAGACGATCCTGCAGCAGATTCCGCTGGACCAGAAGATCATCTTCGGCCCCGACCGTCACCTCGGCGGCTACCTTTCGCGCAAGTTCAACCGCGAGATGCTGCTGTGGCCGGGCGTGTGCATCGTGCACGAGGCGTTCAGCGAGACCGAACTGCTCAAGCTGCGCGCCCAGCATCCGAACGCGCCGATCGCCGCGCACCCGGAATGCCCGCCGCACATCGTCGATCATGCGGACTACGTCGGCTCGACCAGCGGCATCCTGCAGTATGCCAAGACCATGCCCGGCGACACGCTGATCGTGGCGACCGAGCCGCACATCATCCACCAGATGCAGCTGGCGATTCCGAACAAGACCTTCATCGGCGCGCCCGGTGCGGACGGCAACTGCAACTGCAACATCTGCCCCTACATGGCGCTGAACAATCTCGAGAAGCTGTACATCGCCCTGCGCGACCTCAGCCCCCGCGTCGAGATCGAGGAGCCACTGCGCCTCGCCGCGAAGAAGAGCCTCGACCGCATGCTGGAAATGGCCAGCGGCACGGTGGGCAAGGGCGATCTGGGCGCGCGTTGAGCCCATTCCTCCCCGGCACGGGGAGGGGGACCACTCGAAGAGTGGTGGAGGGGCACGCGCCGGACGGCGTGCCCTCGAAGGACCGCGCTTTTCCCGGGCGCGCAGCACGGGTTGGACGATCCCGAGGGTGCCCCTCCACCATGCTGCGCATGGTCCCCCTCCCCCGTCGGGGGAGGAACTGGCGAAACATCTTCGCGCTTCCTATGTTGTATGGGAACGAACCGGGGAGCCCTGAAGCTTGCGTGATGTCCTCATCCTGAGGAAACTGAAGGTCTGGTGCCTGCTGCTGCTGGCCGCCGTCTTCGCGCATGCCCTGATCCCGATCGAGGCCCGCGCCTCCGGCTCCGCGTTCAGTCCCTCGACCGTGGAAGTGTCGACCGGGCACGCACCGCGCGCGGTGACGATCCGGCAAGCCGCTGCGCAGCGAGACCCGCTCGGCGGCGGGCTGGGGCTGGCGGTGCTCGCCGATTACGCCGTGCCTGGCGATGTCCGGGTCACGCCGCCGCGCCCCGCAGCGACCGGCCCGCCGGCCCGCCCCGGTCGGCGCTGCGCCCTCGCCCAGCCCCGCGCCCCGCCCTTCGCCTGACACGCCGCCGGATCGAACCGTTCGATCCGCCGTTTCAGCAATGCCCCGGCCATGCGCCCGGGCAGCGAAGCACGGGACGTTCAATGCCTCATCACACTCCCCTCATCGGCACGATAGTCGCCGGTCTGGTGATCGCCTTCTTCATGGGGGCGCTCGCCCATCGCCTCAAGGTATCGCCCATCGCGGGCTACCTTCTCGCCGGCGTTCTCGTCGGCCCCTTCACCCCCGGCTTCGTCGCCGACGCGGGCCTTGCGCAGGAACTGGCCGAGATCGGCGTGATCCTGCTGATGTTCGGCGTCGGCCTGCACTTCTCCCTGCGCGATCTGCTGGCGGTGAAGGCCATCGCCATCCCCGGGGCGCTGGTGCAGATCGCCGCCGCCACGCTGCTGGGCATCGGCATCGGCCACATGATGGGCTGGACCCTCGCCGCCGGCTTCGTGTTCGGCCTCGCGCTGTCGGTGGCGAGCACCGTCGTCCTGCTGCGCGCGCTGCAGAGCCGCAACCTCGTCGAGACCGAGCGCGGGCGCATCGCCGTCGGCTGGCTGATCGTCGAGGATCTCGTCATGGTCCTGGCGCTGGTGCTGCTGCCGGCGCTCGCCTCGGCGCTGTCGGGCGGGGACGGGGCGGCGACCTTGCCCTGGGTGATCTCGACCACGCTGCTCAAGGTCGCGGGCTTCGTGGCGCTGATGCTGATCGTCGGCCGCCGGGTGCTGCCCTGGGCGCTGCACTGGGTGGTCCACACCGGATCGCGCGAACTGTTCCGCCTTGCCGTCCTTGCGGTGGCGCTGGGCGTGGCGTTCGGGGCGGCCTACGTGTTCGACGTCAGCTTCGCGCTGGGGGCGTTCTTCGCCGGCATGATCCTGGGCGAGACGCAGCTCTCGCGCCGTGCCGCCGAGGAGACGCTGCCCTTGCGCGATGCTTTCGCGGTGCTGTTCTTCGTCTCGGTCGGCATGCTGTTCGACCCCTCGGTGGTGACCGAGCAGCCGATTCCGCTGCTGGTGACGGTGCTGACGATCGTGGTCGGCAAGTCGCTCGCGGCCTGGGTGATCGTACGGGCCTTCGGCCACCCGAACGACACGGCGATGACGATCTCGGCCAGCCTGGCGCAGATCGGCGAGTTCTCGTTCATCCTGGCCGGGCTCGGCGCCGGGCTGGGACTGCTGCCGGAGGCGGGTCGCGACCTGATCCTGGCGGGGGCGATCATCTCGATCTTCCTCAACCCGTTCATCTTCAACTTCGCGGTCGGCAGCACCGGCGCGGTGAAGAAGAAGCAGGAGGAGGACGCCGAACAGGCCGAGATCGAGCACGAGAAGAAGCGCGAGGAGCACGTCATCCTCGTCGGCTACGGCCGCGTCGGCAAGCTGGTGGCGCGCGGCCTGCGCGCCGCGCCGACGGCGGTGCTGCTGGTCGAGGCGCAGGGCGACCTCGCCCGGCAGGCGCGCGCCGACGGCTTCGAGGTGGTCACCGGCAATGCCGTCGATCCCGAAGTGCTGAAGGAAGCGGGGATCGAACGGGCCCACCGCATGCTGATCGCGATACCCGAGGGGTTCGAGGCCGGGGCGATCTGCGATGCCGCCAAGGCGCTGCGCCCCGACCTCTCGGTGATCGCCCGCGCCCATTCGGACGAGCAGTTCGAACACCTCGTCGAACACGGCGCCGACAAGGTGGTGATGGGCGAGCGGGAGATCGCCCGCCAGATGCTGGAACTGATCGGGGCGGGCGCCGGGCGCATCACCGCCGTGCCCTCGGGCCGGTCGGCATGAGGATACGCTCGAACAGGCCCCGGCGCAGGCCGCCGGGCTGGTTCAGGTGGGCAGTGCTGGGCGGGATGCTGCTGGCGGTGGCGTTGCCGGCCGCCTGCGTCCTCGGCCACGGGGAGCTGCCGGGCTACGGCACCTTCCCGTCGCTGGGACACTGAGGGATCAGAACTTCGCCTGGACGCCCGCCGCAAGATAGTGGTCGCCGACATTGAGCTTGGCGGCGAGGAACGGCGCCAGCGGCATCGCGGCGGTGCCGTAGGCGCGCAGGTCGTTGCCGATCAGGCGGGCGCCCAGGCCCAGGGTGAACGACATCGGCAACGTGTAGGTGGCCTCCACCTTGCCGAAGATCTTGGTGCCCGAATTGTCGCAGCGCCCGTCGCCGACCTGTTCGTCGTCCGACCGGCGGAAGCACTGCGAGTTGTCCTCATAGTAGCCGTCGTGGTCGCGCTTGTGGAAGAAGGCGCCGACGCCCGGCGTGATCGCGAAGCCGCCATCCTGGATTACCGGCACCCCGACGGCGAGTTCACCGCCCCAGCTGCCTTCGGAACGGGCGACGTTGGCCTCGGCGGTGACGGTGGAAGCGGCGGCCGGATGCGCGGCGACCAGCGCGAAAGTGCCGGCAAGCGCGGCGAGACGGATCTTCATGGGGTGGGGGCTCCCTGTCCTCGTAAACGATGACCAAGCGCTAGATACCGCGATGCAGCGAGACAAGCCGCGCGGATTCGCCCTGCCCCGTCAGGGACTCGGCCCGTCGCGTCGCCGCCCCGCCATCGTCATCGCGCCCGTGGCGAAGCAATGACGGAAGGGCTTTCAGGCTTCGAACAGCACCTGCGTCCCCGCATGGACCATCTGCGCGAGGCGCGCGGCGTCCCAGTTGGTCAGCCGCACGCAGCCGTGGCTTTCGGTGCGGCCGATCGTCTGCGGCTCGGGCGTGCCGTGGATGCCGTAGTGCTCCTTGGACAAGTCGATCCACACCACCCCGACCGGCCCGTTGGGACCGGGGGCAAGGCGCTTCTCCTTGTCCTTCCCGCTGGCATCCCAGAACAGGTCCGGGTCGTACTGGTAATCGGGATTGCGCGAGACGCCCCTGATCTTCCACTCGCCCAGCGGCAGCGGATCGTGCCCGCTGCCGGTGGTGACGGGAAACTGCGCGATCAGCCTGCCGGCCTTGTCGAAGGCCTGCAGCGTACCCGCCGACTTGTCGACCACGACCTTCTCGGCGGTCGGCTGCTCGCCCGCCACGCCCAGGCGCTGGAGCGTGTCGGCCCAGCCCCTCTGATCGCCCTCGATGCGCGCTACCGGCACGTTGGCGATCGCCGGCACCCGCACCGTGGTCCCCGCCCCGACTTTCGTGCCATGACCGTTGAGCGCCACCAGCGTATCGGGCGTGGTGTGGAAGCGCTCCGCCAGCGCCTCCGTCAGCGAACGGTAGCCGAGATGGTCGTAGGACGCCTGCTGGGAGGTCTTGGTCGGCAGATCGCGCACGAAAGGCCCGCGCGCGAAGGCGGCGGGGATCACCACCAGCCGCGTCGCCGCCGCAACCCCGCCCTGCCCTTTCTGCCCCTGGAACAACGCCTGCTGCGTCGCCGGATCGAGATTCCCGGTCTGCGGCAACCCGCGCGCCTGCTGGAACCCGGCGAGGGCGAGGTGATACGACTGCCCCTCCCGCCCGTCGATGACGCCCGGCGAGAAGCCCAGCCGGTCGAGCGCGACTTGCGCGCGCATCTGCAGGCTGTCGGCCGCCTCGGTCTCTCCCCCGCCGGGGGCATCGGCGAAGGCGAGCGTGTCGGAATTCGTCGCGCGCGCGCCCGTTTGCTGCCCCGTTTGCTGCTGGGCCTGCTGCCCGCACGAGGCCAGCAGCACGAAACACGAGAGGCTGAGGGGAACGAGACGTTTCAAGCGGCACCCATTTGTTATGATTCTGTTGCTTTGAAAACGCCCCGAAACCGGGAAAGCTCCGCAAATGAAAAGGGCGGCCCCGCAGGACCGCCCTTCACTGTTCCGCTTCGGGACCGATCAGCCTTCGCTGACGGTCGCCTTGACGATCTTGCCCGGCTCGCGCGGCGGCTCGCCCTTGGGCAGCGCGTCGACGTGCTCCATGCCTTCGACCACCTGGCCCCAGACGGTGTACTGGTTGTCGAGGAAGGTCGCGTTGTCGAACACGATGAAGAACTGGCTGTTGGCCGAGTGCGGCGCGCTGGTGCGGGCCATCGAGCAGACGCCGCGAACGTGCGGCTCGGCGTTGAATTCGGCCTTCAGGTCGGGCTTGGACGAGCCGCCCATGCCGGTGCCGTTGGGGCAGCCGCCCTGCGCCATGAAGCCCGGGATCACGCGGTGGAACTTGACGCCGTCGTAGAAGCCTTCGCCGGCCAGTTCCTTGATGCGCTCGACGTGGCCGGGGGCCAGGTCGGGGCGCAGCTTGATCTTGACGTCGCCGCCCTCGCCGTTGCCGGTGTCGAGCGAGAGAGTGAGGAATTCTTCAGCCATTGCCTGTCTCCATGAGGCCGGTGCCCGAGGGCGTTCCGGTGAACTTTGGCGCCCGATATAAGCGATGGCGCGGCAATGTCACGGGGGGAGCGCAAGACCACCTCTGCCACCACTCCCGTCGCCCTGAACCTGTTTCAGGGTGATGAAGTGGAAGATGGCGTGCTCATCTGGCAAAACTGCCCGAACCGGCCCTGCCCCCGGTTGCAATTGCGAAATAGCCGCGTAGACCGGCCCAGATGAGCGAAGCGGACCTCAAGCACGACCCGGCGGACGAAACGGAAGGCACCGTGCGCCCCGAGTCGGCGCAATCCGCACCCGAATCCGAATCGCTCGACGAGGACAACCGCCTCAAGCCCGAGTTCGTGCGCAGCGTGAAGGAGGCCCTCGACGACGAGGATACCGACCGCGTCTACGACCTCGTCGAAGGCCTGCACCCCGCCGACATCGCCGACCTTTTCGAACTGGTCGACGAGCGCGAGCGCCTGACGCTCGCCAGCGCGATCCGCGACCTCATGGGTTCGGAAGTCATCGCCGAACTCAACGACTGGGTCCGCGAACTGCTGGTCGAGGCGCTGCCCGCCGACGTCGTCGCCGAGATCGCCGAGCAGCTCGACACCGACGACGCCGTCGCGATGCTGGAAGACCTCGACGAGAAGGACCAGCAGGCCGTCCTCGCCGAGATGGAGCCGGAAGACCGCGCCGCCATCGAATCGGCGCTGTCCTATCCGGAGGAATCCGCCGGCCGCCTGATGAGCCGCGAGCTTGTCGCGGTCCACGAATCGATGACGGTGGGCGACCTCATCGATTTCCTGCGCGAGCACCGCGAACTGCCGACCGAGTTCTGGGAAGTGTTCATCGTCGATCCGATGCACCGCCCGATCGGCACCTGCGCGCTCTCGTGGATCCTGCGCACCCCGCGCAACATTCCGCTCTACGACGTCATGGCCCGCGACCAGACGCTGATCCCGGCCGACATGGACCAGGAGGAAGTCGCGCTGCGCTTCCAGAAGTACGCGCTGATCTCGGCGGCGGTGGTGGACCCTGCGGGCCGCCTGATCGGCCAGATCACCGTCGACGACATCGTCCACATCATCCAGGAAGAAGCGGGCGAGGACGCCCTGCTGCTGTCCGGCGCGGGCGATGGCGACATCAACGAGCCGATCCTGCTGACCGTGCGCGCGCGCCTGACCTGGCTGGTGGTGAACCTGGCCACGGCGATGCTGGCGGCCTCGGTCGTCGGGCTGTTCCAGGGCGCGATCACGCGGTTCGCGCTGCTGGCGGTGCTGATGCCGATCGTCTCGGGCATGGGCGGCAATGCCGGCACCCAGACCCTGGCGGTGGCGGTGCGCGCCATCGCCACCAACCAGCTGACCGATTCCAACACCGTCAGGATGATCCTGCGCGAATTCCGCATCGCGCTGGCCAACGGCTTTGCACTGGGGCTGCTGATCGGCGTGGGGACGTGGCTGATCTTCTCCAACCCGCTGCTGGGCGCGGTGATCGCCTCGGCCATGGTCATCAACAACCTCGTGGCCGGGCTGATGGGCATCCTGGTGCCGGTGGCGCTGGACAAGTTCAACGTCGATCCGGCAGTGTCCTCGGCGGTCTTCGTGACCACGGCGACGGACACGATGGGCTTCTTCTCGTTCCTCGGCCTCGCGGTGGTGGTGGGGCTGGCCTGACGCCAGCGCTTTTCGGCTGGGGCTTCGACAAGCTCAGCCTGAGCGGCATTTAAAAGACCTGCTCTCAACCCGCTCAGGCTGAGCTTGTCGAAGCCCCATCGGCAGGGCGCTGCAATGGCGATCTTTCATGCCCGCCCGTAAGCGACTATCTACGCCCCATGCCGCTCAACATGACCAAGATCGCCTTCTCCGCGACAAGCCCCGCGTCCCTGCGGGCATGGCTGGAAAGCCACCCGGACGAGGCGCTGATGACCACCCGCTACTTGCCCAAGCGGCACGAGGAGATGATCGGCGGCTCGCTCTACTGGATCTTCGAGCATGCCCTGATCGGCCGCTCGCCGATCGAGCGGTTCTCGCAGCGCGAGGACGGGCGCTGGCACATCCACCTCCAGCCGCGCCTGATCCCCGTCGTCACCCAGCCCAAGCGCGCCCATCAGGGCTGGCGTTACCTGAGCGAGGAGGACGCTCCCCGCGACCTTGCGGCAGGCGAGAGCGCGAGCGACGCGATGCCGCCCAAACTGGCGCGCGAACTGGCGAAACTGGGGCTGGTCTGACCCTAGGCGGCGTGGACACATTCCTCGCGGTCACGACCGGAGGCAAAACCCGTCAATTCAAGGAGGCGAGGCGTAGGACTATGTCGATAGTTCAAGCCGAGCCGACGCAGAAGTGGCGGGTTTTGGTCCATCCCCTTAGGGGTAGCCTCCATTTGCCCCCCCGGGCCGCGTTGCACGGCCTTGAAAGAGAACCACTCTTCCTGCGCCCGCAGCCCTCGCCGGGGGGCTAATGGGGGCTATCGTGACCGCGAGGAATGTGTCCACGCCGCCTAGACCAGCGTGCGGCTCTCCGCGATCGCCGAGATGCCGCGCTTGCCGCCGCTGCGGTCCAGCTGCACCACGATGTCGATCACCGAGGCCGCATATTCCAGCGTCTCCGCGCGGGTCAGGCCGATCCCGGTCTGCATCGACATCAGCGCGATCTGCTCCAGCGCGCCGCGCGGCGTATTGGCGTGGACGGTCGAGAACGAACCCGGATGGCCGGTGTTGATCGCCCGCAGGAAGCTGACCGTCTCGGTGCCGCGCAGCTCACCCAGCACGATGCGGTCGGGGCGCAGGCGCAGCGCCGCCTGCAACAGGTCGTTGGCCGAGACCTTGGCCTCGCCCAGTTCGCCCTTGACCGCGATCAGGCCCACTCCGTTGGCGCCCGGCAGGCGCAGTTCGGCGGTGTCCTCCACCAACACCACCCGCTCGTCCACCGGGATTTCCGAGAGCATGGCGTTGAGGAACGTCGTCTTGCCGGTCGATGTGCCGCCCGAGATCAGGATCGTGCGCCGCCGCCGGATCGCATCGCGCAGGAACGCGATCGGCTCGGCCATCGGATCGGGCATCGGCGTTTCGACGGGCGCCGCGATCGGCCCGCGATCGTAGGCGTCCAGAGGCAGTTCCAGCAGCCGGTGCCGCCGGATCGCCAGCGCCCAGTTGGCGCGCGTCGCGGGCGGGCCGACCAGCTGGATGCGCGCTCCGGCCCCCGCTTTCCCGTCATGCCCGCCATAGGCCGGCAGCGTCGCCGACAGCAGCGGATGCTCGCGGTTGATGCCCTGGTGGCTGATCCGCGCGACCTGCTCGGCCAGGCGCTGCAGCAGGCGGTTGTCCATCTGCGGCAGCGTGATGCACTGCATGCCGGACAGGGCGGCGTCCTCCACCCAGATCTCGCCGGGGCGGTTGACGAGGATCTCGGTCACCGTCTCCTTGTCCAGCCAGGGGCGCAGCGGCGCCAGATAGGCGTCGAGATAGACACTGCGAGGCTCGGCCACGGGCGGCGGCGCCTCAGGCATCGCGCGATCGGGCTGCAGGGTCAGGACTTCGGCCATGATGCGTCACTGCGCCGTGCTGAAATCGAGATCCTTGGCGGTGAACACGCGGATCGGCTCGCCCTGGCGCACGCGGATCGTCGGCCCGATCTGCGAATTGCCGCTGCCGGCAAGCGCGGAACCGCTGTTGACGATCACGCTCGAACCGCTCGACGCCAGCGTGGTCAGCCCGCCGACCACCGACATCAGCACTGCCGATCCGAAGCGCTCGAAGAAGTGGCTGTTGACCTTGCCGGCAAGCCCCGTCTCGCCGCCGAAGGCGACCGCCGGAGAGCCGAGGTTGACCGAGACGCCGTCCGGCCGGATCAGCCGCGACCAGATCACGTAGGCGCGCTTCTGGCCGGTGGTCATGCCGCTCTTGTACTGGCCGATCAGGCGCGAGGAGCGCGGGATCAGCACATGCCTGCCATCGAAGCTGCGCACGTCGGTCGAGACGATGGCACGCACGTAGCCGGGCACGTCGGTGTCGATCGCGGTCTCCAGCACCGCCGGGATCAGCGTGCCCTGGGTGACCGTGGTGGCCGGGTCGAACGAGCGGGCGGCCGAGGCGGTCGAGCCGGTGCCGCCGACGCGCGCGGCGAAGTCGTCGTTGGGATTGCCACCCGCCTTGGCCGCTTCCCCGGCAAGGCCGGCGACCGGCACCGCCGCGCCGCTTCCGGCGTCGAACACGATGGTCGGGCTGGCATAGCGGTTGACCTGCGGCGCGGCGGCAGCGTTCACGCCCGGATCCGCCGCGAGCACCGGAGCCGGCGCGGGCGCGGGCAGCGGCGCCGCAGCCGGAGCGGGCACCGCCGGCGCGGGCACGGCGGCAACGGCCGGAGCAGGCGCGGCGGCCACGGGCGACGGCGCGACCGGCGCGGCGTCCACCGGACCGTTGCGCGCGGAATCCATCGACCACAGCGTCAGCCCGCCCAGCGCGGCGACCACCAGAACCCCGGCGGCCAGCCCCAGCCCGTCCGCCTTCTTGCGCTGCGTGACCTGCGGCAGGACATTGCGCGTGGCGAGGTCGATGACCTGCGCCCCTTCGCCGTCACGCGGATCGGCCTGCGTGGCGATGCGTTCGCGCAGCGAGGAGTTGGGCGCCATCGATCAGTTCCCCTGGGAGACAGGCGCGGACGCGGGCGTCGGCGCGGGTGTATTGGCGGCGACCGCCGGAGCAGTGGCCGGGTTCGAAATCGCGGCGGGAGCGGGGACCGGAGCCCCTGAAGCTGCCGTCGCCACCGCTGCCGCCTTCGGCACGGCCAGCGGGCGCAGCGCCAGCGGACGCGAGTTGACCAGTTCCGCCTTCGACTTGCCCGAACGCAGCACGATCGTATCGGGCACCGCGTCGATGACGATCGTGGTGCCGCGCACGGCGTAGTTGACCGGGCCTTCGTCGCCCTTCTCGTTGGTGACGAGGATCGCCGGCACCGGCGCCTTGTCCGGCCACAGCAGGTAAGTCGAGGTGCCGTCGTCGTAGATGCGCGAAGGCATCAGCCGCTCCACCCCGGCGCGCTTCCACGCGAAGTTGAGCGCCGCCGGATCGGCGGGCAGCGCGGCCGGATCGCCCGAGGCGATGGCCTGTTCGGCGGGATCGAGCGCGGCGACGGCAACGGGCGCCGCTTCGGCCTTCTTCGGCTCGTCCTTGTAGGTGAAGCGCAGCATGTACAGCGGCTTCGCCTTGGCCGAGGCGACGAGGTCGAAGAAATAGGTGTGGCGGTTGGTCACCACCGTCATGTTGGTGCGCGCGGTCTCGTCCAGCGGCTTCACGAAAAGCAGGTCGGCGCGCTTGTTGGGGGTGATCTGCCAGGTCTGCGAATCGCCGACCGCGACGTTCTCGATCGCCTCGCCGTCACCGAAGGCGATGGTTGCCTGGACGCCGGCCTTGCCGTCGATGCGCACGACCTCGCTCTCGCTATAGGCATGGGCGACGAGCCGCTCGTCCGCCCGAGCCGGTACGGCCAGCGCGAGCGCGGCCAGGCTGCATGCCAGTGCGGTGCCGAACGCGGCTTTGCGCAAAGGTGCGCGGGTCATCGTGTCTTCTCCTTCGCCGGCAATCTGCCGGTGTCGTTCGATGCGCTGCGGAACCGGCTGCCGATCCCTTTCGCGCGCGTGGCCGAATCGCCCTGACGGAGAGGTTCGATCCCCCCGCCCGCGACTTGCGTTACCACGGTTCGTCGGTCGCTTGAACGCATTGGACTCTCGCTGCCCGTCGCCGCGGCCCCGCCCGCCGCCGCGGCCGCCGCCGAGACGGTCGCGGTGCGGCTCTGGTATGCGGAAACGGAAAGCGCGGCCGCCGCGGCCGGAGCCGGCGCCGAGGCCTGCCCTTGCGGCGCATCGCGGGTCCGCTCGGCGGCGCCGAGGCCGAAGACCTGCCAGCCGGTCACCATCGTCGCGGCAACTTTCACCACCATCGCCATCAGCGCGACGTGGACCGAGGCGACCAGGAAGAACGCCATCGCCCCGCGCCCGTCGATCTCGCCGGCATTGGCGTTCTGCACGAGGCCGGAGATGATCGGCACCAGCAGCTCCAGCGTGATCCCGCCGCCCAGCACCACGAACAGCGGCGTCACGGCGGTCAGCACCACCCCGCGCAGCCATCCGGCGGTAAGGCCCCGGGTGCCTCCGAACAGGGCCATCACCACGAAGATCGGGCCCAGCGCCAGCAGCACCGCCAGCGCGATGCGCGCGGTCAGCAGTACCCCCACGGTGCCCAGCAGCAGCAGCAGCGCGCCCATCCACATGACGCTTTCGGGGGTGAACAGGCCGCCCGCGCCCTTGGCGGCGATGGCCGCGCCTGCCGCTCCGGCGCCGCTTTCGGACGCACCGCCGGCGGCCTGGCTGGTCGCTTCGGAAATGTCGTTGATGGCGCCGAACACGATGTCGATGCGGTCGCCGAACAGCTGCGTCGCCGACCCCTTGGCGCCCATCAGGATACCCGCGATCCAGTCCGGTCCCCCGATCGCGAGGTTCCAGACGACGCCCTGGTAGGCGACCCAGCTGGTCGCGAACGTCAGCACCACGCCCAGCCGCAGCATGCGCGGTGACAGCGCCGAAATGCCGAGGCTGGAACGCCCGGTCAGCAGCGAAAAGGCGAAGAACGCGATGTAGAGCGTCAGCACGATCGTCAGCACCGGGGCCATTGCGCCGCCTGCCCCGAACAGGCGCCCGAAGGCCCCCGCCGCCATCTCGTTCGCCACGCAGTCGACCGCGCGCAGCGCCGGGGCGACGCCGGCGGAGGCGACTTCGGTAAGCTGTTCGCAGGCCTGGCTCATCGCCTTACTCCGCCGCCGCCGTCCAGGGCGCGTCTTCGTCCAGTTCACCCGGCCACTGCATGCCGGTCAGCACCGGATACCAGCTCTCGGGCGCATCGCCGTAGCGTTCGCGCAAGGTGTCGAGCTTGCGCACCGTGCTCTCGCGGCCCGACAGGACGGTCAGCACCTCGGGCATGCCTGAAAGGTCGAGGCGCACCACCACCGAGGCGTCCGACTGGCGGATCAGGAAGCAGCGCGAATGCGCGGGCAGCGTGCGGATGACGTCGAGTTCGTGGCTCGAAAGGCCGAAGCCCTCGCAGTAATCCTCGGCCCGCGCGCGCGAATTGGGCATGAACACCATCGTCGCGGTCTGCTCGACCAGGGCGGTGGCGATCTTGCTGTCCAGCGCGTCGCGCGCGGACTGCGTCGCGAAGCCGACCAGCGCATTGCGCTTGCGCAGCGTCTTGAGCCAGTCGCGGATGCGCGCGGCGAAGACCTCGTCGTCGAGCGCCTTCCAGCCCTCGTCGATCAGGATCATCGTCGGTTCGCCGTCGAGGCGCTCGTCGATGCGGTGGAACAGGTACATCATGACCGGCGTACGCAGGCGCGGGCTTTCCAGCAGCGCGGTCATGTCGAAGCCGAGCACGCGCTGCGACAGGTCGAGGCGGTCGTGCTGGTTGTCGAACAGCCAGCCGTGCTCGCCGCCCTGCAGCCAGGCGTCGAGGCGCGAGGCGAGGTCGCCCGGCTCCGGGCGGCGCGCGCCTGCCAGCAGTTCGCGGAAGTGCGAGAGGCGGCGCAGCGACGGATCGTTGTGGTACGCCGCATCGACCGCATTGGCGATCGCCGCGAGTTCCTCGGGGCCCTTGGCGGCGAGCAGCACGCCCAGCCAGTCGCGCAGGAAGGCGCGGTTGGCGGCGGTGTCGGGCAGAGCGAGCGGGTTGAAGCCGGTCGGATGACCTGCCGCGACACGGCTGTAGGTGCCGCCGATCCCGCGCAGGAACACTTCGGCGCCGCGATCCTTGTCGAACAGGATCGTGCGCGGCGCGAACTTCTGCGCCTGCGCGGCGAGGAAGTTCATGACGACCGTTTTACCCGAACCCGACGGACCGATGACGGTGAAGTTACCGAGGTCGCCCTGGTGGAAGTTGAAGAAGAACGGCGTCGCGCTGGTGGTGGACAGCAGCGTGACCGCGTCGCCCCAGTGGTTGCCGCCCGCCTGCCCCATCGCGAAGCCGTGAAGGCTGCCGAAACAGGCCATGTTGGCGCTGGAAATCAGCGCGCGGCGCACGATGAAATGCTCGTTGCCGGGAAGCTGGCCCCAGAATGCGGGTTCGAGGTTCACGTCCTCGCGTACCGCGACGGCGCCCGCGTCGGCCAGCGAGGCGGCGCACAAGGCGGTCACTTCGTCCAGCGCACCCAGCGAATCGGCACGGACCAGGACCGAGAGGTGATGATCGCCGAAACCGACCGAGCCGGTACCCAGCGCATCGCGCGCGGCCGCCATTTCGCGGCGCTCGGCGATGGCCTCCTCGTCGGCGCTGCGCAGGCGGCGCAGGGCAAGGTCGATCCGCTCGCGCGCGATCTGGCGGTCCGAAGGCGCGTAGCTTTCGGTCAGCACCAGTTCGCAGGGCAGGCGCAACAGCGCGTCGGTGAGGCCGGGCGCGGTCGAATCGGGGTAGTCCTTGAGGCTGACGATCGAACCGAATGTGCCGCCCGTCGCGCCGCGCAGCTCCAGCGCGTCCATGCCGAAGCTGGCGCGCCGATAGGGCAGCATGTGGCCGATGTCGGTCTCGTCCGAAGGACGGCGCACGGGGCGCATCTCGCCGTTATAGAGCGCCGACAGCAGTTCGAGCACTTCCGAACAGCGGCCCGCCGGGGCTTCATAATCACCCAGCAGGCGGGCACCATAGGCCCCCAGCGAGGCGACCATGGCGGAGGCCGCGGCCTTGAGAGCGCGGACGTCACCGGGATCGACCTCGGCGTTCTCGGCGCTCTTGTTCTTCATGAACCGCGCGAGCCTGTCCGCCCAGCCCGCCTTGCCGCGTGCGGGGCGGCGGACCAGGGTGATGAACTGGTCGTTGACGAACAGAGCGCCCGAACCGGTCCTCTCCCGCCAGCGCGCGTCGATGTGCGCGGCGAGCGGATCGTCGAACTGCGCCGCCATCTCGATCTCCACCCGGCGGCGGATGACGTGATGATAGAGCACGAAGCGCGCATCGAGCGCCGAGCGCAGCAGCACCTCGCGCGTGGCGACGTGGGCGTTAAGTTCGTCGCTGTCGGCGGTCTCGAAGGCGAGGCCCGGCACCATCAGCGAGAGCATCACCGAACCGTCGCGCAGGCGCACCACGTTCTCGTCCACGAAAGCCGCGTAAGGCAGCCGGTCGCCGGCGAGCACTTCCCTGGCGCGCAGCTTCGCCATCTGGCCCTTCAGCGGCGATTTGAAGCTCTTGGCCATGCGTTGTCGTCCCCCCGCCGTCTGTCGCCTACGGCGCGTAGCTGTTGCAGCCCCAGCGCTGCCAGTTGGCGATGCGCGGGCATTTGCTGACCTTGGCGATCCACAAGTCGAACACCCGCGGCTCGCGCAGGCAGGCGAGGTAACCGATGCCGTGGATCACCAGCATGGCCGGCAGCGTCCAGAAGCTCTTGGTGATGAGGAATATCTCGGTCACCAGAGCGAAGTTGATGATGAAGAAGCTGTACGTAACGCCCGCGAACATCTGCGGGCGGGTCAGCGCGCGATGGACGGGATAGCGGGCGAGCGTCATCGCCTCAGCCTACCGCCGCCGACTGGATGCCGGTGACGATCGCACCCGCGCCGAACAGGATGAACACGCCGATGATGACGGTCGCGCCGAAGCGCCAGTTCATCCGGCCGGTCAGCATCATGAAGCCGACGGCCGCCACCGCCATGACCGCAACCGCCGTCGCGACGTTGCCCAGCAGCGTGCCCTGCAACCAGCCGAGCGCGGCGACGATCGGACCGGACCCTGCCGGATCCTGCGCCACGGCCTGAGCCTGCGCGAAGCCCGGCGCCAGCAGCGCCGTGATGCCGGCGCCGGCCGCGAGGTGGCGCGAAAAGCGGCTGCGAAGATGTGCGTATCGAATCACTGTGCCCTCCGTATGAGGGCGCAGTGGGCCAGTTCGATGACAAGTGTGTGACGATGGCGCGGCGAAACCGGGCATCGCCCGGTCACACAGACGGAACACGTTAAGGTGCAGCCGCGCGGCGTGACGAGGATGGTTCAATGCAGGATCGTCGCGCTCCATTGCCATGGATACGCCGTCGCGGCTGCTGCGAGCCCGAAGGAAAAGGGCGCCCCTGCTGGCCGTTCAGGCCGGGGCGCCCCTCACACTCGTCGGAAAAAGGAAGATCAGCGCGAGGCCACGGAACTCGCGACGAGCATCTCATGGAGCGCGCGGCGAGCCGCGAAGCGCGAATCCACCCACGAGCCATCGGCCAGTTGCAGGTCATAGCGCACCGAGGTCGAGACGGCGGCGCGATAGGCCGAGAGCGCCTTGGCACTCATGCCCGCACGGGCATAGGCAGCGCCGAGGTTGATGAGCGTGGCAGGATCATCGGACTTCGCCGCGCCGTTAGCCTCCAGCTTCGCCACTGCCTCCTGCGTACGACCAGCGGCGAGTTCGGCATAGGCGACATCGGTAGCCCGATATGCCGGCTCTGCCGTGGCGAGAGACAACGAGGACTGTCCCATCAGGACGGCGGCGGCGAGGATGGAAAGGGACATGGCGATTTCTCCCGTGGACTGGTGCGGTACGAATGCATCGTCCGCCTGAAATCGCTCCCCATCAAGAAAATGACGCAACTGTCATAAAACTGCAATTGAACCGTGCATCGCCCGGCAAACAGCGAGTCGATCGGCACCAACGAGCCCCTGCCCCAGCCCTGACGAAGTCCATCCGCATCGGTGTCGTATTTCAGTCTTATTAATGAAGATTAGTGTCATCGTAGTGCCAACAAAGCGTCACCCCCCTCGCCTAGACGGCGCGAACGACGAGGGGCGGATCGTTAGCGCCCCCGTTCGATCCGTTCGACCTGAACACGGGGGATTCATCGTGAAGAAAATTTCCGGTCTGCTGCTCATGGGCTGCAGCGCATTCGCTCTTGCCGGTTGCGGCGCCGACGACATTTCCTCGCCGGGCGCTGGCTCGATCGACGTCGACATCAACAACCCCACGCCAACTCCCACGCCGACCCCCAGCAGCGGTGTGGTCGAAGCCGCGACCGAATGCCCCGGTTCGGCGGCAACCGGCGGCCTGGCGCTCAGCAACGACGGGATCATCACCGGCCCCGAAGGTTCGTGGCGCGTCTGCACCCTGCCCTCGCTGGTTAACGTCAGCTCGACGCTGCCCAAGCAGGCCGGCGTGATCTACCGCCTCAACGGCCGCGTCGACGTGGGCTGTGACGGCGGCTTCTCGGCGCCGACCTCCGCCGCACCGCGCACCACCAGCACCGTCGCCTGCGCCAGCCGCTCGCTGACCGCCGACACCAACGTCACCCTGACGGTCGAGCCCGGCGTGATCGTCTATGGCGACAGCACCTCGGCACCGGCATGGCTCGCGGTCAACCGCGGCAACAAGCTGATCGCCAACGGCACCGCCAGCAGCCCGATCATCTTCACCAGCCTGCAGAACGTGCGTGGCACCAACACCAACGATTCGCAGGGCCAGTGGGGCGGCGTCGTGTTGCTCGGCCGTGGCATCACCACCGACTGCTCGACCGGCATGGGCACCGTCGCGGGCAACAACTGCGAACGCGTGACCGAAGGCGCCGCCGATCCCGCCAACTTCGGCGGCCGCGACAACACCTACAACGCGGGCAGCATGCAGTACGTGCAGATCCGCTTCTCCGGCTATTCGCTGGCACCCGGCAACGAACTGCAGTCGCTCACCGGCGGCGGCATCGGCACCGGCACCACGCTGGACCACATCCAGTCGGTCAACAGCTCGGACGACGGTTCGGAGTTCTTCGGCGGCGCGCTCAACATGAAGCACTACGTCTCGATCAACGCCGACGACGACAGCCTCGACCTCGATACCGGCGTCCAGGCGAACGTGCAGTACGCCCTGATCATCCAGAAGGCGAGCGCGGGTGACGCGTTCTTCGAGTTCGACAGCAACGGCAACGAAGCCGATACCCCGCGCTCGCGCATCACGATCGGCAACTTCACCGCGATCCAGACCGCAGTGGGTTCGGGCAACAGCGGCGACATGGCCGGCGGCCTGGTGCGCGGCAACGCCGACGCCACCTTCCTCAACGGCGTCATCTACACCCCGGACAACGAGTGCCTTCGCCTGAACGGCTCGGCCCCGGCCGGCACCAGCCCGGCTTCGCTGGTCGCCCACTCGGTGGTCATGACCTGCGGTGGCACGACTCCGGTGCTCGGCACTGGTTCCTACACCGACGCCACGGCGGCTGCGCAGTTCAGCGCCGGCACCAACAACAACGCGACCTTCACCTCGACCCTGACGAGCACTTTCGTCAACGGTTCGGGCGAGACCGCGGTGACGCCGTTCACCAACTACGCCAGCCTGAACGCCTCGGGCCTGACCGACATCTCCAGCTTCTTCACCACGACGACCTACATCGGCGCGGTCCAGAACAGCTCGGACGTCTGGTTCCGTGGCTGGACCTGCGACGCCACCAACGCGAGCCTCGGATCGAACAGCGCCTGCACCGCGCTGCCCACCACCTGATCCGGCCGCCCGCACAGTAACGAGAGGGGGGCGGTCCTTGCTGGCCGCCCCCTGTTCGCATCCGATACATGTTCCAGGGGGACATACCATGATCAAGCCGCGGCTCGTCTCGCTGCTGCTCTCCACCGCGATGCTCGCGCCGACGACGGCGTGGGCGCAGGACAGCACTTCTTCTCCCGCCTCCGGCAACGTCGGCGCCGTTCCCGACCAGACCGTCGATGACACCACTTCCCAGGAACAGGCGCCCGACGTCTCGATCCCTGGCGGCGCGATCATCGTCACCGGCCAGCGCAACCGCAACATCGAACGCGTCGCGCCGCAAGTCGTCTCGGTCCTCTCGTCCGAGCAGATCGCGCGGACCGGCGAAGGCGACATCGCCGGCGCACTCGGCCGCGTCACCGGCCTCTCGGTGGTCGGCAACGGCTACGTCTACGTGCGCGGCCTGGGCGACCGTTATTCGCTGGCGCTGCTCAACGGTTCGCCGCTGCCCAGCCCCGAACCGCTCAAGCGCGTCGTCCCGCTCGACCTGTTCCCGACCGCGATCATCGCCTCCTCGCTGGTGCAGAAGAGCTATTCGGCAAACTTCCCCGGTGAGTTCGGCGGCGGCGTCATCAACCTCACCACCAAGTCGATCCCGGAAGAAAGCTTCCTGACCATCGGCGGCGGTCTTGGCTGGGATACCGAATCGACCAACAAGCTGGGCTACACCTACTACGGCGGCAAGCAGGACTGGACCGGCTACGACAACGGCAACCGTTCACTGCCCCCGGCGCTCAAGTCCTACCTGAACGGCGACACCGTCATGGGTTCGACCAGCGACCAGGCTCTGGAGATCGGCAGCGTCCTGTTCCGCGGCCGCAACGCGGTGGTCCAGCGCGTCGACAAGGTGCAGCCCAACTTCTCGGTCGATATCTCGGGCGGTACCAGGACCGAAGTGCGCGGTGCCACGCTCGGCGTGATCGCGGCGGTCGGCTACTCGAACAAGACCCAGACGCGCGACGCCGTCCAGCAGCTGACCCAGGGCCAGAGCGCCAATCCCGACACGCTGTGGGAGGATTACCGCACCGTCAGCACCGACAACCGCATCGTCGTCAACGGCATGCTGGGGCTCGGCCTGGAGTGGGACGACAACTCCATCCGCTGGACCAACGTCTATATCCACGACACCAGCAAGTTCACGCGCCTGCGCAACGGCCACCAGGAAAGCAACCAGACGGTCGACTTCATCTCGCAGAAGACCGCCTGGTACGAACGCGCCCTGCTCGATTCGCAGCTGACCGGCGAGTTCAAGCCCGACGACAAGACCACCATCGACGTGCGCGCGGGCTTTGCGAACTCCAAGCGCCTCGCACCGTTCGAGATCGACACCGAATACGTACGCACCAACGATGGCAGCCAGTTCGGCAGCAACTTCGTCAACACCATGGGCACCGGTGCGGTCGATCCGACCACGATCAGCTTCTCGCGCCTGAGCGAAGACGTGTGGTCGGCGGGCGCCGACGTCTCGCACGAGTTCTTCACCGGCTGGCGCGGCACGGTGGGCTATGCGTTCCAGCTCAACCGTCGCACCAACTCGAACCGCCAGTTCGGCGTCTATGCGAGCGGTGACCAGAACCTGATCCAGGCGTTCGGCCTGCTGCGCCCCGACGTGCTGCTGCAACCGGGGATGTGGTATCTGAACCAGGCCTCGGGCATCAACTACAACCTCGAACTGCGCGACCTGACCGCGAACGTCGGCCTGTTCGATGCGCGCCTGCTCAACCACGCCTTCTACGGCAAGGTCGACGGGCAGATCACCGACGCGCTCTCGATCGATGCCGGCGTGCGCTGGGAATATGCCGACCAGACCACCGTGCTGCGCCCGGTCGGCGGGACGGCTACCCCCACCACGGGTCTCAAGAACGAGTACTTCCTGCCTGCCCTGACCCTCACTTACGAGATCGAGCCAGGCATGCAAGTGCGCGTCAACGGTTCGAAGACGATCGCCCGCCCGCAGTTCCGCGAGCTGGTCTACCAGAACTTCTTCGATCCCGACAGCAACCGCACCTATCGCGGCAACCCGTTCCTCAAGGACAGCCAGCTCACCAACGCCGAAGCCCGTTTCGAATGGTACTTCGCGCGGGACGAGAAGCTCTCGCTCGGCGGGTTCTACAAGCACATCAAGGATCCGATCGAATCGATCCTGGCGGGTTCGGAAAGCTTCATCACGACTTACGCCAACGCCCCGGCGGCCGATCTCTACGGCGGCGAGCTGGAACTGCAGAAGTACGTGTACCTCGACAAGATGGGCGGCGCGTTCTTCGAAAACCGTCGCCTCGTCCTGATCGGCAACTACACCTACACCAAGTCGAAGCTGAAGGTCGGCGCCGAGGATACCACCGACATCTACGGCGCTTCCACCACGCAGTTCGCGGCGGACTACTTTCGCAACGGCGCGCCGCTGACCGGCCAGTCGGAGCACCTCGTCAACCTGCAGATCGGGATGGAGGACACCAGCAAGCTGTCGCAGCAGACGGTACTGGTCAGCTACGCCAGCAAGCGTTCTGTCAGCCGTGGTCTGGTCGGCACCATCCGCCAGCCCGACGTGATCGAGTACCCCGGCCTGCGCATCGACGTGGTGCTTCGCCAGGGCTTCGAGATCGGCGGCAAGCAGATCGAACTGAAGGCGGAAGGCCGCAACCTCACTGCCCGCAAGCATCTCGAATACCAGACCTTCGAAGATGGCCGGGTGGACTTCAACACCTACGATCTGGGCCGGGTGTTCTCGCTCTCGGCTTCGGTGACATTCTAAACCGTCATTTCCGGGGAGGCACCTGCCCTCCCGACGGTGACCTCACAGGCCCGGTCTTCCCGACCGGGCCTTTTTTTGTGCTTCCCAAGCGGCGTGCCGACGCGTATGTGCCCGCCTGTCATCTGGGGAGTAGCCGCCCGCTTCGGGCATGACGCCGAAGCGGAACCTGCCGTCAACACACTTGGTCGAGAGGCCATGGCGCGCAGGAGGACGTTTCCAAACGTCCGGGCGAGACCAATGACGCATGCGGTTTCGCTCGGCCGGGCGGATTCCGAATGCGTCGTTGCGTTTCGTTTCCGCCCGGCCCGAAAGAACCATGACCTTGGAAGCCCTGCTCACATCGACCGCCGTGGTCGCCCTCGCCGAGATCGGCGACAAGACCCAGCTTCTCGCCATCGTCCTCGCCACGCGCTTCAAGCGGCCCTGGCCGATCGTCGCGGGCATCTTCGTAGCGACGATCGCCAACCACTTCCTCGCCGCCCTCGTGGGCGAGCAGGCGGCCGCCTTCCTCGACGGGCAGTGGTTCCGCTACCTCGTCGCCGCCAGCTTCATCCTGATGGCCGGCTGGACGCTGATCCCCGACAAGTTCGATGAAGACGAAGAGGCCAAGCCGAGCCGCTTCGGGCCGTTCCTGGCGACCGCGATCGCGTTCTTCCTGGTCGAGATGGGCGACAAGACCCAGATCGCCACGATCGCGCTGGGCGCCCGCTTCCAGAGCGTGGTGCCGGTGATGATGGGCACCACCATCGGCATGATGATCGCCAACGTCCCGGCGGTGTTCCTCGGCAACGCGCTCATCAAGAAGGTGCCGCTGAACGTCGTGCGCACGGTGGCGGCGCTGCTGTTCCTGGTGATCGGCCTGTGGCTGCTGGCGCAGACGGCGGGCCTGCTGGGCTGAAACGACGAAGGGGCCGCGGCAAGGCGGCCCCTTTATGATTGCGTCATCAAACCCGCCGTCACCCTGAACTCGTTTCAGGGTCCATCGGGCAGCTTGGGCCGGAGCGTCGTTTCGCCATCGGCACTTCCGGTTTGCGAAAACACAGCGCGGCGCTGGCGGCCAAATGGACCCTGAAACGAGTTCAGGGTGACGGCGGGTTTAAAACGGACCGTCGCGTACTTTACGCCACGTCCATCGCATACCCCGCCGCGCGCACGGTGCGGATCGGATCGGTCTCGCCGTCGCGGTTGATCGCCTTGCGCAGGCGGCGGATGTGGACGTCCACCGTGCGCTCGTCGATATCCGAGTCCATGCCCCAGACGCCGTCGAGGATCTGCTGGCGCGAGACCACGCGGTTCGGACGCTCCATAAAGTAGCGCAGCAGGCGGAACTCGGTCGGGCCAAGATGCAGCGCCTCGCCGCCGCGACGCACGCGGTGGCTGGTGGCGTCGAGTTCGATATCCCCCCACGACAGCACGCTGCCCGCCAGCGACGGACGCGCGCGGCGCAGCAGCGCTTCGATACGCGCCATCAGTTCGCGCGGGGAGAACGGCTTGGTGACATAGTCGTCCGCGCCGGTCTTGAGGCCGCGGATCATGTCCTCTTCCTCGCCGCGCGCGGTGAGCATGATGATCGGGACCGAGGCGGTTTCCTTGTCCTTGCGCAGCTGGCGGCAGACCTCGATGCCGGGCACTTGCTCGATCATCCAGTCGAGCACGATGGCGTCGGGCGTCTGCTCGCGCACCATGACGAGGGCTTCCTCGCCGTCGGGCGTGGAGCGAACGTCGTAGCCTTCGGCCGAGAGGTTCCAGGTCAGCAGTTCGCTGAGGGCGACGTCGTCTTCGACGACGAGGATCGAGGCGGCGCTCACGACAGCATTCCCGAGCTGGTATCATCCGTCAAAGAGTCGCGCTCCGTGCAGTATTCGCCGGTCGCCGCGTAATAGACCATTTCCGCCACGTTGGTGGCATGGTCGCCGATGCGCTCCAGGTTGCGCGCGATGAAGAGAAGCTGCGCGGCGCTGGTGATCGTCGCCGGGTTCTCCATCATGTGCGTCAGCAGCGAGCGGAACAGCGTGTTGTAGAACTGGTCCAGCTTCTGGTCGCGCTTGATGACCTCCACCGCCAGCTGCGCATCGCGCGAGCCGTAGGCGTTCAATACATCGCGCACCATGGACTCGGCGATCTCGGCCATGGCCGGGACCAGCGTGACCGGGTCGATCTTGGTGCGGCCTTCGAGCGCATTGACGCGCTTGGCGATGTTCTTGGCATAGTCGCCGATGCGCTCGATCACGCCCGAGATCTTGAGCGCGGCGATGACGTCGCGAAGATCGTCGGCCATCGGCGCGCGCAGGGCGATCGTGCGAACGGCGAGGCGGTCCACTTCGGCCTCCAGCGCATCGAGCCGGGCGTCGGCCGCGACGACTTGCGCGGCGAGTTCCTCGTCATGATGGACGAGCGCGGTGATGGCGTCGCGGATCGCGACTTCGGCGAGCCCGCCCATCTCCGCGACGAGGCCGCGAAGCTGCCCGATCTCGGAGTCGAAGGCCTTGACGGTATGGTCTACCATGGCTTTTCCCTGTCAGCTCACCAACTCAGCCGTAGCGGCCGGTGATGTAGTCCTTGGTGCGCGTTTCGCGCGGATTGGTGAAGATCTGGTCGGTCTCGCCGTATTCCACCATGCTGCCGAGGTGGAAGAAAGCGGTGCGCTGCGACACGCGCGCAGCCTGCTGCATCGAGTGGGTGACGATGACGATGGCGAAGCTTTCCTTCAACTCGTCGATCAGTTCCTCGATGCGCGCGGTGGCGATCGGGTCGAGTGCGGAGCACGGCTCGTCCATCAGGATGACCTCGGGGCTGACGGCGATGGCGCGCGCGATGCACAGGCGCTGCTGCTGGCCGCCCGACAGCGCGGTGCCGGCGTCGGTCAGGCGGTCCTTGACCTCTTCCCAGAGGCCCGCCTTGGTCAGCGCGTTCTCGACGATGCGGTCCATGTCGGACTTCGCGCTGGCGAGGCCGTGGATGCGCGGGCCGTAGGCGATGTTCTCGTAGATCGACTTGGGGAACGGGTTCGGCTTCTGGAACACCATGCCGACGCGGGCGCGCAGGGCGACCGAGTCCATGGTGGACGCATAGATGTCCTCGCCGTCCAGCAGGATCTGGCCGTCGACGCGGGCACCGGCGATCGTGTCGTTCATGCGGTTGAGGGTGCGCAGGAACGTCGACTTGCCGCAGCCCGAGGGGCCGATGAAGGCAGTGACGATCCCGTTGTCGATGTCGATCGAGACGTCGTTGATCGCCTTCTTCTGTCCGTAGAAGACGTCGACGTTGCGGGCGGTGATCTTGGCTTCGGTCATGGTTCTACCAGCGGACTTCGAATTTGTTTCGAAGGTAAATGGCGATGCCGTTCATGGCGAGCAGGAAGACCAGCAGCACGATGATGGCGGCGGAAGTGTTCTGGACGAAGGCCTTGTCTATTTCGTCGGACCACAGGAAGATCTGCATCGGCAGCACGCTCGACGGGGCGGTCAGGCTGTCGGGCGGGGTGACGACGAAGGCGCGCATGCCGATCATCAGCAGCGGCGCGGTCTCGCCCAGCGCGCGGGCCATGCCGATGATGGTGCCGGTCAGGATGCCCGGCAGCGCCAGCGGCAGGACGTGGTGGAAGGTGGTCTGCACCTTGCTGGCGCCGATGCCGTAGGCGGCCTCGCGGATCGAGGGCGGCACCGCCTTGATCGCGTTGCGGCCCGAGATGACGATGACCGGCATCGTCATCAGCGCCAGGGTCAGGCCGCCGACCAGCGGCGAGGAACGCGGCATCTGGAAGGTGTTGATGAACACCGCCAGGCCCAAGAGGCCGAAGATGATCGAAGGCACGGCGGCGAGGTTGTTGATCGACACCTCCACCCACTCGATCCACTTCTTCTTGGGCGCGAACTCTTCCAGATAGATCGCGGCGAGCACGCCCATCGGGAAGCTGAGCAGCAGCGTCACCAGCATGGTGAGCAGCGAGCCCTTGGCCGCGCCCCACACGCCTGCGGTGGTGGCATCGGTCGAGTCAGACCCGGACAGGAAGTCCCAGTCGAGCCCGGCGACGCCGTTCTTCAGCATGATGACGAGCAGCAGCGCCAGGAACCCGAGGCTCAGGACGATCGCGCCGAGCCCAACGAGCTTGAAGCGCTTCTCGGCGGCGTGGCGCTTCGCGAGGCGGCGAACCGCCTCGGGCGAATTCCAGTCGGACTTACTCATAGGCTTCGCGGAACCGCTTCACGACGCGCAGGGCGACGATGTTGAGGATGAGGGTGACGATGAACAGCACCAGGCCGAGCGCGAAGGCCGACAGCGTCTTGGGGCTGTTGAACTCCTGGTCGCCGGTCAGCATCTGGACGATCTGGTACGTCACCGTGGTCATCGAGGCGAACGGGTTCGCCGAAAGGTTGGCGGCGGCACCGGCGGCCATGACGACGATCATCGTCTCGCCGATGGCGCGGCTGATCGCCAGCATCACGCCCGCGACGATGCCGGGCAGCGCGGCGGGCAGCAGCACCTTCTTGATCGTCTCCGAACGGGTGGCGCCCAGCGCCAGCGAACCGTCGCTCATCGCGCGGGGCACGGCGGCCAGCGCGTCGTCGGCCATCGAGGAGACGAACGGGATGATCATCACGCCCATCACCAGACCGGCAGCCAGCGCGCTCTCGGTCGAGGGGTTGGCCATGCCCAGCGAAGCGGCGAAATCGCGGATCAGCGGCGCCACGGTCAGCGCGGCGAAGTAGCCGTAGACCACGGTGGGAATGCCCGCGAGGATTTCGAGGAGCGGCTTCACCCACTTGCGCACGTCGCGGGTGGCGTACTGCGTCAGGTAGATCGCGCTCATCAGGCCGAGCGGGATCGCGACTACCATGGCGATGATCGCGCCGATGTAGATCGTACCCCAGAACAGCGGCACCGCGCCGAAGTTGTTGTTGATGTTGTCGCCCATCGTGCTCGCGGGCGACCAGTGGGTGCCGGTGAGGAAGGCGATCGGCGACACGTCCTTGAAGAACATGCCCGCCTCGAACACCAGCGAGGCGACGATGCCGAACGTGGTCAGGATCGCCAGCAGCGAGGCTGCGAGCAACACGCCCAGCACCAGCCGCTCGACATGGGTGCGCGCCTTGAAGTCCGGACGGACGCGGGTGAAGCCGAAGGCTCCGCCCGCGAAGGCGACGATCAGCACGATCACCGCGCCGATCAGGCCGAACTTGGTCTGCGCCTGCCGGAACGGCTCGACCAGACCCTGCGCCTCCGGGTTGAAGGCGACGGCGTTCGGATCGGAGGCGATGGTCTGCGCCTCGGCGACGATGGCGCCCAGCTGGAACGGGTCGGTCGGCAGGCCATGCGCGGCGGGAGTGGCGAAGACCGCGCCTTGGACGAGGCCCGGCATCACCGCCTGCCATACCAGCCAGGCGGCCAGTGCCGGGACCACGATCCACAGCGCCAGGTGCCAGCCGTGATAGGCGGGCATCGAGTGCATCGACCCCCGGCCGGTATAGAGCAGCCGCGCCCGGCCGCGCGCGGCGAACCAGCCGACAAGGCCGAGGCCGAGGACGGCCAGGAGAACTCCGGTAAGTATCATGACTGGCCCATCGGCCCCTTGTTCATACCGGGCGCTCCATCCACGCCGTCATTGCGAGGCCGCAGGCCGAAGCAACCCAGGGCGGTTTGCACCTGCCCTGGGTTGCCGCGCGGCTGCGCCGCTCGCAATGACGATGCAAGGGATCGAAGCACCGTAGTGGGTTCTTACTTCAGCTCGGACGGATCGAGCGGGGTCATGTTCGCGACGATTTCGGCGCTCTTCTTGCGCACGTCCTCGGGCGCGATGACCATGCCCTTCTTCTGCAGGAGGCCGTCGGCGCCCCACGACTTCACCCACTCGGCGACGTAGCCCTGCAGGCTCTTGATCGGGCCGAGGTGCTGCTTCTTGACGTAGATGTAGAGCGGACGCGCGCCGGGGTACGAATAGTCCGAGATCGTCGCGTAAGTCGGGGTCACGCCCGACATCGGAATGCCCTTCAGGCTGTCCGGGTTCTCTTCGAGGAACGAGTAGCCGAAGATGCCGATGGCCTTGGCGTTCTGCGAGATCTTCTGGACGATCAGGTTGTCGTTCTCGCCGGCGTCCACGTAAGGGCCGTCCTCGCGGATGTCGTGGCAGACCGCCTCGTACTTGTTCTTGTCGCTGTCCTTGAGCGCCTTGGTGGCGGCATCGGTCTTGCAACCGGCCTCGAGGATCAGTTCCTTGAGCGCGTCACGCGTGCCCGAGGTCGAGGGCGGGCCGTAGACGAGGATCGGCTCGGCGGGGAGCGACGGATTGACGTCCTTCCAGGTCTTCGCGGTGTTGGGCTTGCCGAAGGGGTTGGCCGCCAGCGCCTTGTAGATGTCGGTCGGGGTCAGCTGGAAGCCGGGGCCGCTCTTCGATTCGGCGAAGGCGATGCCGTCGATGCCGACCTGGACCTCGACGATCTCCTTGACGCCGTTCTTCTGGCATTCCTCGAACTCGGACTTCTTGATCCGGCGCGAGGCGTCCTCGATATCGGGGTGCTGGGCGCCGACACCGGCGCAGAACAGCTTCATGCCCGCGCCCGTCCCGGTCGATTCGATGACCGGCGACTTCACGCCCGCAGCCTTCGCGTAACCCTCTGCCACGGCGGTGGCGAAGGGGTAGACGGTCGATGAGCCGACCGCGCGCACGAAATCGCGCGAACCGGCCGAGGAACCGCCCGAACCACCACAAGCGCTGAGCGCGGCGAGCGAGACGGCGGCGAAGATGAAGGTCTTGGTCGAACGCATTGGTAAACCCCTTGGGCTTTGATCTTGATCAGCCCCCTATTGGTCTTTGATGACACTTTTACGTCAATAGCGTGACTAAGTGGCCAACGCCCCTAAAATCCTGCGGGAACGGCTCAATAATTCCACTGGATCTGGGCGCGCAGGACGTCGCCCTCGGCCTGTCCAGCGCGACGTTCGTCGGCCTCGGCACGCTTCATGCGGGCATAGGCGAGCGTGAACTCGATCGGCTTCACCGGCGTCCATTCTACGCCCAGTTCAATGTCGTTGGTATCGAGTCGCGGCGCATTGACCGCGCCCTTCCAGCCGCCCTTGTAGCGTTCCCACCGCGCATAAGGGATGACCCGGCCCGCGCCGAAGTCCGGCACGCGGTACATCAGCATCACGTAGCCGCCGCTGGCATTGTGCGATTCGATCGCCTGCGTTCCGGTATCGAACTGCAGCCCGCGCCCGAAAGTCCACTCGGCCTGGATGCCGAAGGGCTGCGGGTAGAGGATCGCGTGCGCCACCGCGCGGCGTTCGGTGAAGTTCTGCGCCGTCACCCCGCCCGCGCGCACTTCCGGCTTCACCTTGTTGTGCATCAGCGAGCCGCCCAGTTCGAGCACCTGCCCGTCCAGCCCGATACCGTCGAGCCGCATTGGCCATGTCGCCATCGCCACCGACATCAGGCTCTCGTTGCGCTCCTGCCGGTTGACGCCCTGCCCGTTGAACACGCCGAAGCCGAAGGCACCGTAATTGCCGAAAAGCTTCTGCCCGCCCGCTTCCAGTTCGTCCCAGATCGCCTGCACGCGGTCGGGGGTGTAGTAGGCGACGATGCCGAGATCGCGCTCGCTGGGCACTCCGGCGTTGATCGCGTCGGTGCGGTCGAGCGGCACGCGGTTGGAGGAGGACTGCAGGTTCTCCCACCCAAACGGCACCTTGGACTGGCCGAAACGCAGCTTCAGGCGCTGCGCCTTGTCGAGCGCGACGTCCACGTAGGCATCGCGCAGCTGCAGGAAGTTGTCGCGCCGCTCGCCCGAAGTCTGGTTGTTGACCGCGCTGGCGAAGTCGGGTTGCAGGTAGAACGAGACGCCATGGCCGAGATCGCCCTGCATCACGAGACGGATGCGGCGGAAGAAGAAGTTGCTGTCCGGGCCGATGCTGCCGTCCTGTACCGACCGCAGGCGCGAGCGGCCTGAAGGCGCGTCCTTGTCGCCCGAGATGATCTCGTTGAAGCGCATCTGGGTATAGCCGCGCAGCTTGATGCCGCTCGCGGTCTTGGCGAGCTTCGCCGGAATCGAGCTGGCTGCCGGGGCGGGCGGAGAAGCCTCAGCGGGAGTGGCCGGCCCTGCCGCGAGAGCCGGAACGGGCGTCGCAGCCGCATTCGGAAGCAGAGTCGCGGTCTGCGACGCCGCGCCCTTCGCCGCCGCAAGCTGCCCCTCGAGCGAGGTGATGCGCTGCGCCATCGCCTCCATCTGCGCGCGCATCGCCGCGAGGTCGGCCTGGGTGACCGAATCGGCGGACTGCGCCAGGACCGGGGAAACCCAGCCCAGGGCGACGACGAGCGCTATGGCGGAAACGGGCAATCTTCGCATGGCTGCGGATTGCATCACGATTGGGTTCAGGATTCGCGTCATTTCGATGACGCGAATATGTCCATCGAATGACACTTTGATGACGTCACGCCACCCACCCCCAGCCCCTCCCGCAAGCGGGAGGGCCGGAAGGCTTGCGAGCGAAGCGAGTTAGCCGGACGGGGTGGGAAACACCGCCCCCGCGCGATCAGCCCTCCGCGCGCAGCGGCAGCATCAGCGAGGCGGTCGTGCCCACGCCTTGCCGGCTCTCGATGTCGAAGCGGCCACGGTGGCGCTCGACGATGTGCTTGACGATCGACAGGCCCAGCCCGGTTCCGCCCACCGCGCGGCTGCGACTGGTATCGGCGCGGTAGAAACGCTCGGTCACGCGCGGCAGGTGTTCGGGGCCGATGCCCTCGCCCTCGTCGCGCACGGTGACGAGCACCCAGCCGGTGCTGGCGGCCTCCACGGACACTTCCACGGGGCCTTCCGGCTTCGCATACTTGCGCGCATTGTCGATGAGGTTGCGCAGGACCTGCGAAAGCTGGCCGCGATCGCCCGCGATGACCGCTTCGGACTGGTTGGCACGGACATGGACTTCCATCGTGCCCTTGAACTCGCCCGCCACTTCGTGCGCCAATGCGACGACATCGACGGTGTCCGAAGGCGCCTCGTGCTTCACCGCCTCGATCCGCGAAAGCGACATAAGGTCCGAAATCAGCGCCTGCATCCGCTGCGCCTCATGGCGGATAGTGCCCAGGAAGCGGTTGCGCAGCGCCTCGTCGCCGCCCGCCTTGGGGTTCATCAGCGTCTCGCAGTAGCCGATGACGCTGGCGAGCGGGGTGCGCAGTTCGTGGCTGGCATTGGCGACGAAATCGGCGTGGGACTTGGCCACGCTGACCCGCTCCGACAAGTCGTAGAGGCTGACCAGCCGTTCGTGGAGCCCCACGACCTTGCAGTCGACCTCCCACACCGACCCGCCGGTGGACAGTCCCTTGACCCGCGCCGAGCCGCCCTCGTCGCTCAGGATCGCGGCGACCGCGCGCGGCTCGCGGATGGCGATGCGCACGTCCTGCCCGACGATGTGCGCGCCCAGCAACGCCTTCGCGGCGGTGTTGGCGAAGCGCACCTGCCCTCGCACGATCATCATCGCGGGGGTCTGGAGATGTTCGAGGAGGTGGACGCCCTCGATGCTCATGCCTGTTATGCTCCTGCCGTGGCGTGCCGGAGGCGCCGCCTGTCCGCGCGTGCCATGGTTCCAAGACACTATTGTTGCAACATTCGTATTCACCAAAGCCGGAAATGACATTTCCGTGTCCATTCGAGGCATGACCAGTTTGGAAAACGTGCTTGAGGCGCCTTCCCGCCCTAGCCTTCGGCGGCTGCCTTTGTTATGCCGCACCCGCATGGCGGTCCGCCCACAAGTGGACGCAGACCATGCGACCTTGAGAACGAACATCGATGGTCGCGAGGAGGAGCGCGGTCGTCCGGTGGAAAGGGTACCGTGACGCAATTCACTTCCGATCGCCTGCTCCTCTTCGGCGCCACGGGCGATCTTTCACGCAGGATGCTCCTCCCTTCGCTTTGCGCGCTCGACGCGGAAGGCCTGCTGGGTCCTGACATCGAAATCATCGGCACTGCCCGGTCGGACATGGACGACCAGGGCTTCCGCAACTTCGCGCGCGAATCGCTGGAGCAGTTCCTGCCCGCAGGTCGCCGCGGCGGGCTGGCGCAGTTCCTCAACCGGCTGAGCTACCAGCCGCTCGACGCGAACGACATCGACAGCTTCCACGCGCTGGCCAAGAAGGTGGGCACCCCGAAGCAGGGCCTGTCGATCTTCCTCTCCACCGCGCCCAGCCTGTTCGAGCCGACCATCCACGGCCTCGAAAAGAGCGGGCTGACGGGCGAAAACGTGCGCATCGGCCTCGAAAAGCCGCTCGGCATCGACCTCGCATCGAGCAAGGTCATCAACGACGCCGTCGCCGCCGCCTTCCCCGAGGACCGGATCTTCCGGATCGACCACTATCTCGGCAAGGAGACGGTGCAGAACATCCTGGCGCTGCGTTTCGCCAACCTGATGTTCGAGCCACTGTGGAACGCCGCGCATATCGACCACGTGCAGATCACCGTAGCCGAGACCGTGGGCCTCGAATCGCGCGTCGCCTACTACGACGACAGCGGCGCCTTGCGCGACATGGTGCAGAACCATATGCTCCAGCTGCTCGCCCTCGTGGCGATGGAACCGCCGGTTTCGTATAACGCCACCTCGATCCGCAATGAGAAGGTCAAGGTCCTTCACTCGCTGCGCAAGGTGAAGCCCGAGGAAACCGTCACCGGCCAGTACCGCGCAGGCGCGATCACCGGCAAGGCCGTTCCCGGCTATGATGAAGAACTCGGCAAGGATTCGAACACCGAAACCTTCGTCGCGATCAAGGGCTTCATCGACAACTGGCGCTGGCAGGGCGTGCCCTTCTACATGCGCACCGGCAAGCGCCTGCCCAAGCGCACGACCGAGATCGTCGTGCAGTTCCGCGACGTGCCGCACTCGATCTTCCACGGTCGCGGCGCCAAGACGGTGCCCAACCGCCTCGTCATCGGCATCCAGCCGGAAGAGAACATCACCCTCTCGCTCATGGCCAAGGTCCCCGGGCTGGACCGCGACGGCTACGGCCTGCGCTCGGTGCCGCTGGCGATCACCCGCCCCGACGCCTTCGCCGACCATCAGCGCCGCATCGCCTACGAACGCCTGCTGCTCGACCTCATCGAAGGCGACCAGACCCTGTTCGTGCGACGCGACGAAGTGGAAGCCCAATGGGAATGGATCGACGCGATCCGCTCCGGCTGGGAGGAACAGGCGCAGGAGCCCAAGACTTACACTGCCGGAAGCTGGGGGCCGTCCGCCGCGATCGCCCTCGCCGAACGTGATGGGGTGACTTGGCACGAATGAGTGGGCACGAGTGACCTCGTGCCAGCACCGAAGTTTGCTTGAGCAGGCCCATACGGGCCGGAATATAGCGATTGACACCGGTTACCGTCCCGCGCACATGCGGGGCGGGAAGAAGCCGGATGTCGCGAAAGACCAGGAGTAGACCATGACCAACCTCCACCCGGTGGTCGCGCGCGTCACCGACCGTATCATCGAACGGTCGAAGGACACCCGCGCGCGCTATCTCGACATGATCGCCCGCGAGACGGACCGCCATTCCGACCGCAGCTTCCTCTCGTGCTCCAACCTCGCGCACGGCTTCGCCGCCTCGGGCGAGGACAAGGCGACGATCGCCGGGAACAAGGCGGTCAACCTCGGCATCGTCACCGCCTACAACGACATGCTCTCGGCGCATCAGCCCTACGGCCGCTACCCCGAGCAGATGAAGCTGTTCGCGCGTGAAGTGGGCGCCACGGCCCAGGTCGCGGGCGGCGTGCCCGCCATGTGCGACGGCGTAACGCAGGGCTTCGACGGCATGGAGCTGTCGCTGTTCAGCCGCGACGTCATCGCGCTGTCCACCGGCGTCGCCCTGTCCCACGCGATGTTCGACGGCATGGCGCTGCTGGGCATCTGCGACAAGATCGTCCCCGGCCTCGTCATCGGCGCGCTGCGCTTCGGCCACCTGCCCGCGATCTTCGTGCCGTCCGGCCCGATGCCCACCGGCATCTCCAACAAGGAGAAGCAGAAGGTCCGCCAGCTCTACGCCGAAGGCAAGGTCGGCCGCGAGGAACTGCTCGCCAGCGAAAGCGCCAGCTATCACTCGCCGGGCACCTGCACCTTCTACGGCACCGCCAACTCCAACCAGATGATGATGGAGATGATGGGGCTGCACATGCCGAACGCCGCGTTCGTGCCGCCGAACACCCCGCTGCGCACCGCGCTGACCCGCTCGGCCACGCACCGTCTGGCGGCGATGACCCGCAAGGGCGAGGACTATCGCCCGATGGCCAAGGTCGTGGACGAAAAGGCGATCGTCAACGCCATCGCCGGTCTGCTCGCCACCGGCGGCTCGACCAATCACGCGATCCACCTGCCCGCCATGGCGCGCGCGGGCGGCATCCTGATCGACTGGCAGGACTTCGACGAGCTTTCGGGCGTGGTCCCGCTCATCACCCGCGCCTATCCCAACGGCTCGGGCGACGTGAACCACTTCCACGCGGCGGGCGGCATGGCCTGGGTGATCCGCGAGCTGCTCGACAGCGGCCTCGCTCACCGGGACATCCTGACCGTGGCCGAAGGCGGCATGAGCGCTTACGCGGACGAGCCGGTGATGGTCGATGGCGAACTCGGCTGGACCCCCGCCCCGGCGGTCAGCGGCGACGACACGATGCTGCGCCCGGTCTCCAACCCGTTCCTGCCCGATGGCGGCATGCGTCTGGTGGAAGGCAACCTGGGCCGCGGCACCTTCAAGACCAGCGCGGTCGATGCCGAACGCTGGACGATCGAGGCGCCCTGCCGCGTGTTCGACGATCAGGAAGGCGTCGCCAAGGCATTCAAGGCCGGTGAGCTGGACAAGGACGTGATCGTCGTCGTCCGCTTCCAGGGTCCGCGCGCCAACGGCATGCCCGAGCTGCACAAGCTGACCCCGCCGCTGGGCGTCCTGCAGGATCGCGGCCACAAGGTCGCGCTCGTGACGGACGGGCGCATGTCGGGCGCTTCGGGCAAGGTGCCCGCCGCCATCCACGTCACCCCTGAAGCCTTCGCGGGCGGCCCGCTGGCATACTTGCGCGACGGTGACATCGTGCGCCTCTCGGCGGAGGACGGCACGATCTCCACCACCGCCGACCTTTCGGGCCGCGAACCTGCGCCGACCCCGCCGCCCGCGATGGGCACCGGCCGCGAACTCTTCGCGATGTTCCGCATCAACGCGTCGAGCGCCGAACACGGCGGTTCGTCGATGCTGGAGGTTGCCGGGCTGTGACGACGGAAATCGTAGCCGTCGACATCGGCGGCACTCACGCCCGCTTCGCCATCGCCACTATCGGCGATGACGGCCGGATCACGCTTGGCGAACCCGCCACCCTGCACACCAAGGACCACGGCAGCTTCCAGCTGGCGTGGGAGGCGTTCCGCGCCATGAACGGCGGCACCCTGCCCGATGCCGTCGCCATGTCGGTGGCGGGCCCGGTCGGCAACGAGGTGATCAAGTTCACCAACAACCCGTGGATCCTGCGCCCCGCGAAGATCCAGGAGATGCTTGGCCCCACGCGCCAGACCATCATCAACGACTTCGCCGCCGTCGCCCACGCCGTCGCCTGCGCGGACGAGAGCGACTTCCTCTACCTGACCGGTCCCGACGAGGCGTTGCCCTCCTCCGGTACGCTCAGCATCCTCGGCCCCGGAACCGGGCTGGGCGTCGCGCACCTCTACCGTGACGGCAAGGGTGGCTACCACGTCCAGGCGACCGAGGGCGGTCACACCGACTACGCCCCGCTCGACCTGATCGAGGACGCGATCCTCGCCCGCCTGCGCAAGCGCCACACCCGCGTCTCGGTGGAACGCATTGTCTCCGGCCCCGGTATCGTCGATATCTATGCGACGCTTGCCGCCATGGAGCACAAGGCCATCCACGAACTGACCGACGTGCAGATCTGGACCGCCGCCGCAGAGGGCACGGACAGCCTTGCCGTCGCCGCCGTGGACCGCTTCTGCCTCGCGCTGGGCGCGGCGGCGGGCGACTGTGCGCTGGCGCAGGGCGCGAGCGGCGTCGTCATCGCCGGTGGCCTTGGCTACCGCATCCGCGAAACCATCAAGACCTCGGGCTTTGCCGAGCGTTTCCGCGCCAAGGGCCGCTTCGCCGGCCTGATGGCCACCCTGCCCGTCAAGCTCATCACTCATCCGCAGCCCGGCCTGTTCGGCGCAGCGGCCGCCTTCGCAAGGGAGCACCTCCAGTAATGACTACCGTATCCGAAGCCGTCGAAAAGGTCATGCGCCTCGCCCCGGTGATCCCGGTTCTGGTCATCGAGGACATCGAGCACGCCCTGCCGATCGCCGAAGCGCTCGTCGCCGGTGGCCTGCCCGCGCTGGAGGTGACGCTGCGCACCGAATGCGCGATCGAGGCGATCAAGATCATGAAGCAGGTCCCCGGCGCCGTCGTCGGCGCGGGCACGGTGCTGACGCCTGACGACCTCAAGCGCTCGATCGACGCGGGCGCCGAATTCATCGTCTCGCCCGGCCTGACGCCGAACCTCGCCGAAGCGGCCTACAAGTCGAAGATCCCGTTCCTGCCCGGCACCGCCAATGCCAGCGACGTGATGTTCGCGCTGGAATGCGGGTTCGATCGCCTGAAGTTCTTCCCGGCGATGGCAGCCGGCGGCCCGCCCGCGCTGAAGGCGATCTCCGCCCCGCTGATGGCCGCGAAGTTCTGCCCCACCGGCGGCGTCACCCCGCAGAACGCGCCCGAATGGCTGGCGCTGGACGCGGTGATCTGTGTCGGCGGCAGCTGGATGGTCCCCAAGGGCAAGCCGGACGTCGCCAGGATCGAAGCCGAAGCACGCCTCGCCGCAGGGCTGGCGCGCTGATGGCGGCCGGGTCGGGCCAGCTGGCGCTGGGCACCGTCGATGCTCTCGACGCCCGCCTCAAGGAGCTGCACAAGCTCACGGCGGTGACGCCGCTGTTCAACCCCGTGTTCCAGCTCGGTCTGGAATTGTCGCGGGCACTGGAAAACGGCGAGATGTCTCTCGACGACATCGAGGCGCTCGTTTCCGAAATGGACTGCGAGGGGCTGCGCGCCCGCGCTTCCCGGCTCGACCGCATTCTGGGCACTATGCCCATCGCGGAGAACGACAAGGCGCTTGACGCCCTTGCCGCAAAGACCGCCGATGACGACGACTTCACCGCCTTCGCCGTGCGCTGGCAGCGCCCGGCAGCACACGTAGTCTTCACCGCCCACCCGACCTTCCTGCTGACCGCCGCGCAAACCGAAGCCGTCACCACCTCCGCCTCCAACGGCGATTTCAGCGTGGCCTCGGTCTGCGTCGCCTCGCCTGCGCGCGACACGATCACGCTCGATTCCGAGCATGAAGCCGCCATGACGGCGATGGCACGCGGCCAGAAGGCGCGTGATCGCATCAACGCCCGGCTGTTCGACCTTGCCGCCGCCCGCTGGCCCAAGCGCTGGAAGGGCCTGAACCCGACGCCGGTGCGCTTCGCCCACTGGGTCGGCTACGACATGGACGGCCGCACGGACATCTCGTGGTCCACCTCGATCCGCTACCGGCTCGAGGAAAAGGCCCAGCGTCTGGCCGGTTACGCCGAAGCGCTGGAGCAGGCCGCACCGGAAATCGCCGCACAGCTCTCCCGCGCCCACGCCCACACGGCAGAGGCCGTCGCTGCCTTCAAGCAGGATCTCACCGACCCCGAGGCGCTGTCCGCCGCCGCCAACGGCCTCACCGCCGAGCACGCCGACAAGATCATCAGCCTCGAAGGCGTGATCACCCGGCTTGAGGACGAAGCCCGCCACGCCGATCAGGAGCAGGCCCGCGCCCTCCTCGTCACCGCCGCCGCGATGCGCGCCGACGGCCTCGGCATGGGCGGCATCCACTTCCGCGTGAACGCCTCGCAGCTGCAGAACGCGATCCGCCGCCGCATCGATCCGGACGGCAAGCTCAGCCTTGCCAGCCAGGCCGCGCTGGTGCGCATGCGCGAGCTGCTGGCCGAAGTGAAGCCGCTCAAGTCCAACTTCGCCGCGCTGGCGATCGAGAACAGCACCGCCGTGCGCCAGTTCCTCGCGATGGCGCAGATCCTCGGCCACATCGACGCCGACGCGCCGATCCGCATGCTCGTGGCCGAGTGCGAGGAGCCGACCACCGTGCTCGCCGCGCTCTACTTCGCGCGGATGTTCGGGATCGACGACAAGGTCGATGTCTCGCCGCTGTTCGAGACCGAAACCGCGCTGGAACACGGCGGCCGCTTCCTCGACGCGGTGCTGGCCGAGCCGGCCTACCGCGATTACGCAAGGCGGCGCGGCCGCGTCTCGATCCAGACCGGCTTCTCCGACGCGGGCCGCTTCGTCGGTCAGGTGCCTGCCGCGCTCGCCATCGAACGCCTGCAGGGCCGCCTGTCGGAAGCCATGGCCGCCAACGGCTTGTCCGACGTCTGCGCGCTGATCTTCAACACCGGCGGCGAATCGATGGGTCGCGGCTGCCACCCCTCCAGCATCGACGACCGGTTCGACTGGCAGCTCTCACCCTGGGCGCGCCGCCGCTTCCTGCGCGCAGGGATCAGGCTGGAGCCCGAAGTCAGCTTCCAGGGCGGCGACGGCTACCTCTGGTTCGGCTCGGACGAACTGGCGCTGGCCACGCTCACCCGGATGGCCGAGCGCCCGCTGTGGGATGCCGACGTCAACGTGCCGACGGACCTGTTCTACCGCCGCACCGACCTCAGCCTCGACTTCTACCGCGCGATCCGCTCGGTCCAGCACGAGCATCTGGAAAGCTCGACCTATAGCCGCGCGATCACCGCGTTCGGACTGGGGCTGCTGAACGATACCGGCAGCCGCAAGTCGCGCCGCCAGTCGGACCTCGCCTCCGACCGGTCGATGAACCTGCGCCAGATCCGTGCGATCCCGCACAACGCGATCCTGCAGCAGCTGGGCTATCCGGTGAACGTGATCGCCGGGATCGGCACCGCAGCGGACGGCAACCGCGAGGAAATCGCTGGTCTGCTGCGTGAATCCGCACGCGGCCGCCAGATCGTGCGCCTTGCCCGCGCCGCCAATGCGCTCGCCTCGATCAAGACCGTCTCGGCCTATGGCGAGCTGTTCAACTCGGCCTATTGGGCCAGCCGCCCCTATCGCGGCGGTGAGGAGAACATTGCCGACGCCTGCCTCAAGCTGGCCGAGTACCTGACCAAGGACGACCGTGCCGGCGTCTACCGCCGGCTCGCCTCGCGGCTGCGTGTCGATGCGCTGAAGCTGCACCGCCTGCTCGATCTCGTCCCGGACGAAGCTCCGCAGGCCGACCGCGAGCATACGCGCCGTTCGCTCGGCGTGCTCCATGCGCTGCGCATCGCGCTGTTCCAGCACATGTTCCTGCGCTCGGTGATGACGCCGCAGTTCAGCCGCGCCAACGACATCAGCCGCGACGACGTGCTGGAGATGTTCTTCACCCTGCGCGTCGAGGACGGCCTGGCCCAGCTGCGCCGCGCGTTCCCGGTGCATTTTCCCTCGATCAGCGACTTCGCGGTGGACGCGCCCAGCGATTACCCGGATTCCAGCGCGACGGGTTATGCGCAGATCCACAAGGACTTCATCGACCCGATCGCGCGGTCCTATGCGCTGTCCCTAAGGATCACCACCGCGCTCGCGAACGAGTTCGGCGCGCACGGGTGATCGAGTAAGTAGATGCCATCGTAGATGGGGCTTTGGCAGGTTCAGCCTGTCGAAGCCCCATCGGCATGCGCCGCAGTCCGTGCCGCCGCCAGTTCCGCCGCCAGCGTCGTGACCAGCTCCGCCGCCGGCATCGCCCGTGCGAGTGGCGCACCCTGCCCCGCCCATTGCGCGCCGAAGCCGTGCTCGCCCCTGGCCTTGGCGGCGGCATTGAGCGCCTTTCCGGCGTGATAGGCGATGGGATAGTCCGGCATCCGACGATCCCCCACTTGCGCCGAAAGCGCGGTGAACCGGTTCGCCAGCGCCCGCGCCGGGCGACCCGACACCAGCGGCGTCAGCGTGGTGCGAAAGGCCGCCGGGCTCATCAAGGCGGCGCGATAGGCATCGTCCGCCGCCGATTCCGGACAAGCGACGAAGGCCGTCCCCAGCTGCGCCGCCTGAGCGCCAAGGTCCAGCGCGGCGGCGATCCCGGCGCCATCCATGATCCCTCCCGCCGCGATCACCGGCAGGCCGCCCTGCCGCACCAGCAACCGCGTCAGCGCCATTGTGCCAAGCTGGGCATCGGGCGCGGCGGGGTCGAACATGCCTCGGTGGCCGCCCGCCTCGATACCCTGCGCCACGACCGCGTCGATCCCCGCCGCCTCCAGCGCGCGGGCTTCGTCGAGGCTGGTGGCGGTGGCCAGCAGCATCACGCCGCGCGCGCGCAGGGCGGCGATGGCCTCGGCACCGGGCAGGCCGAAATGGAAGCTGACGACCGGCGGCGCCGTCTCCACCAGCAGCGCCAGCATCTCCGTATCGTCGGCGAAGCTGGTATAAGGCGAGGTCAGTGCGGCGGGCGGCTCGGCGCCGAACTCGACGAACAGCGCGCGCAGCCAGTCCAGCCAGCCCGCCTCGCGCTCCGCGTCGGCCACCGGCGTACGGTGGACGAACAGGTTGACGTTGAAGGGCCGCCCGGTCCGTTCGTGCACTTCGGCGATCATCGCGCGCGCACCGGCCGCATCGGTCGCGCCCACCGCGATCGAGCCGAGCGCCCCCGCATTGGAAACCGCCGCCGCCATCGCGGGCGTGCTGGTGCCCGCCATCGGTGCCTGCACCAGGGGAATGTCGAAACCGATCCGCTGCATCAGGGTCATCACGCCGCCGTCTCCCGCTTCATGTCCATCGCCGGGGCATGCCGATGGACTTCCCCGCGCCGCCTTCCTATGTCTTGAGCCATAGCCCCGGATCAATCGCGTAGCCGTCCACTTTGTTGCCGCATTTCGCAAATGGCACCGGGCTCGCGCGCAAGAGGAACCCCGTATGACCGTGCTGCACTCCATCGATCCGGCCAGCGGCGAGCAGGTATGGAGCGGCGAGGCGGCCGGTCCCGAGGACGTCGCCGCCGCGCTGATGCGGGCGCGCAAAGCCTTCCCGGCCTGGGCGGCGCTGCCCGTCGCCGCACGCGTCGCCGTGGCCGAGCGCTACAAGGCGGCGCTCGAGGCCCGCAAGGATGCCATCGCCGAGACCATCGCGCGCGAAACCGGCAAGCCCTTGTGGGAGACGCGCACGGAACTCGCCTCGATGATCGGCAAGGTCGGCCTCTCGATCGCCGCGCAGGCGGAGCGCGCGGGGGAGAAGCGCAACGCCATGCCGTTCGGAGAGGCGGTGCTGCGCCACCGTCCGCACGGGGTCATGGCCGTGCTCGGACCGTTCAACTTCCCCGGCCACTTGCCCAACGGCCACATCGTCCCGGCCCTGCTGGCGGGCAACACGGTGGTGTTCAAGCCTTCCGAGATGACCCCCGCGACCGGCGCCGCCATGGCCGAATGCTGGGCCGAGGCGCTCGCCGACCATCCCCACGTCTTCCAGTGCATCCAGGGCGGCCGCGAGACCGGCGAGGCGCTGGTGGCCGGCCACATCGACGGGCTGCTGTTCACCGGCTCGGCGGGCGCGGGCGCGCATTTCCGCCGGGTGTTCGCCGACCGGCCCGACGTCATCCTCGCGCTCGAACTGGGCGGCAACAACCCGCTGGTGGCGTGGGATGCGGACGACGTCGAGGAAGCCGCCTCGGTGGTCGTGCAGTCCGCCTTCATCACCAGCGGCCAGCGCTGCTCCTGCGCGCGGCGGCTGATCGTGCCGGACGGCGCCTTCGGCTCCGCGCTGGTCGAGGCGGTGGCGGCGATGGCCGCGCGCATCACCGTGGGCGCGTGGAACGAGAGCCCGGAGCCATGGATCGGCCCGCTGATCTCGCACGCCGCCGCCAGCGCCGCCCGCGCCCGCTTCGACGAGCTGGTCGCGCGCGGGGCCAGGGTGATCGTGCCCTTCAGCGGGATCGAGGGGCGCTCGGCTGCCTTCGTGACCCCGGCGATGCTCGACGTCACCGGGGTCTTCGTGCCCGACGAGGAGATTTTCGCGCCGGTGCTGCAGGTCAGCCGCGTGCCCGGTTTCGACGCAGCGATCGAGGCCGCGAACGACACCCGCTTCGGGCTCTCGGCCGGGCTCGTCAGCGCCGACGACGGCTTGTGGGACCGCTTCGCGCGCGAATGCCGCGCCGGGGTCATCAACCGCAATCGCCCGACCACCGGGGCTGCCGGATCGATGCCGTTCGGGGGCCTCGGCGAAAGCGGCAACCACCGCCCCAGCGCCTATTACGCGGCCGACTACTGCGCCTATCCGGTGGCCAGCTTCGAGGCGGCGGACGCGCAGGGCAACCGCGGCGCGCTGGACGGGAAGCTGCGGGCATGAGCGCGCTGACCGCCGCGGAACTCGACCTGCTCGCGCCCGTAGAGCGCGCGCCGATCCTGGCGAACACGATGGACTGGGCCGCGATCAACAGCGGGACCGGCAATCTCGCCGGCCTCGCCGCCGTGGCCGGCCAGCTTGCCGACGCCTTCGCGCAGCTTCCCGGCGACGTGCGGCTGGTCGATCCCGCGCCGGTGGAGAAGGTCGATGCCGGGGGCCGGATCCACGAGATCGGCCATGGCCGCCACCTCGTCCTCTCGGTGCGGCCCGAGGCGGAGCGCCGGGTGATCCTGACCGGGCACATGGACACCGTCTACGCCGCCGAACATCCCTTCCAGACGATGACCTGGCTGGACGGAGACACCCTGAACGGCCCCGGCACGGCGGACATGAAGGGCGGCCTCGCGCTCATGCTGGCGGGGCTGGCGGCCTACGAACGCGCCGGTCCGACGCGCGCCTGCTCGCTGGGCTACGACGTCCTCGTCAACAGCGACGAGGAGACCGGATCGCTGTCCTCCGCCGCGCTGATCGCCCGCCTCGCGCAAGGCAAGCTGGCGGCGCTGACGTACGAGCCCGGCCTGCCCGACGGCTCGATGGCGCGCGCCCGGCCGGGATCGGGCAACTACGCCGCGATCGTCACCGGCCGCTCGGCGCATGCGGGCCGCAACCCGCAGGACGGCCGCAACGCCCTTGTCGCCGCCAGCGACCTCGCCATGCGCCTCGCCGCCGGAGTACGGGAGGGCCTGACCATCAACCCCGCGCGGATCGAGGGCGGCGGCGCCAACAACACCGTGCCCGACCTCGCCATCCTGCACTTCAACTTGCGTCCGCGCACGGCCGAGCTTGCCGCGATCGCACAGGCCTTCGTCGATGCAGCCGTGGCCGAAGTCAGCGCCGCGCACGAAGTACACATCCACCTCCACGGCCACATCTCGCGCCCGCCCAAACCGATCACGCCGAAGACGGAAGCGCTGTTCGGCCTCGTCAGCAAGGCGGCGGCGGACCTCGGCCTGAATGGTGGGGGGCCGATGCGCTGGCAGGACACCGGCGGCGTGTGCGACGGCAACAACATCGCCGCCTGCGGCGTCCCCGTGCTCGACACGATGGGCGTTCTGGGCGGCTCAATCCATTCACCGCAGGAGTTCATGATCGCCAGTTCGCTCGATGCCCGCGCCCGCCTCACGGCCCTCGTCATGCACCGTCTGGACCGGGAGGGCATCCCGGCATGACCTTCCTGCTGCGCACCGCGCGCGAGGGTGACCTCGAGGCGCTCTACCGCATGGCCAAGGGCACCGGCGGCGGCTTCACCAACCTGCCGCCCGACCGCCCGACGCTGCAGGGCAAGCTGGAGCGCGCCGCGAAGTGCTTCGCGCGCGACGACGGACAGATCGCCAACGACCTGTTCGCCTTCATCCTGGAAGATACCGAGACCGGCAAAGTGCGCGGCACCTGCCAGGCGTTCTCGCAAGTCGGCACCGAGCTGCCGTTCTATTCCTACCGCATCGGCCGCATCACCCAGCATTCCAAGGAACTCGACCGCACCTTCCGCGCCGAGATGCTGACGCTTTCCACCGACCTCGACGGGGCGAGCGAAGTCGGCGGGCTCTATCTCGACGCCACCGAGCGTTCGGCGGGCGTCGGCAAGCTGCTGGCGCGCAGCCGCTACCTGTTCGTCGCCATGCACCGCGAACGCTTCGGCGAGACCATGCTGGCCGAACTGCGCGGCGCCATCGACGATGCCGGCAACTCGCCGTTCTGGGACGGCCTCGCGGGCCGCTTCTTCGACATGAGCTTTCGCGATGCCGATGAATTCAACGCCAAGCACGGCAACCAGTTCATCGCCGACCTGATGCCCAAGCACCCGATCTATACCGCGCTGCTCTCCGAAGCCGCGCGGCAGGTGATGGGCCAGCCGCACTATTCCGGCCGCCCGGCGATGCGGATGCTGGAGAGCGAGGGCTTCGCCTTCCAGAACTACATCGACATCTTCGACGGCGGACCGACGATGATCGCGCGGACCGACGATATCCGTACCGTCAAGGCGGCGCAGACGGCGACCGTCAGCGCGATCGGCCCGGTGCGCGAAGGCGAGCCGACCCACCTCGTCGCCACCGGGCGGCTGGCCGATTTCCGCGCATGCCTGGGCTGTGTGGGCGCCGACGGCACGCTCGACGAGGCGGCGGCCGCGCTGCTGGATGTCGGCGTCGGCGATACGGTGACGTTCGCGCCTGCGTGACCGGCGCGCGCGGCGGGGGCTTCGACAAGCTCAGCCTGAGCGGGGTTGAAATCGGGTCTTCAACCTCCTTGCGTGGTTGCGTGCGATTCAGAGCAGTTCTTTAAATCCCGCTCAGGCTGAGCTTGTCGAAGCCCCCGCCGCCCGAAACCATTTTCCTATACCGCCCCCGAAGGCTAGGCTCACCGAATGCGCACAGAGATAAATTTCGACGGCATCGTCGGCCCCAGCCACAACTACGCGGGGCTGAGCCTCGGCAACCTCGCCTCGACGAAGAACTTCGGCAAGACCTCGGCCCCCCGCGCAGCGGCGCTGCAAGGGCTGGCGAAGATGCGCGCCAATCTCGAACGCGGGCTGGCGCAGGGCTTCTTCCTGCCCCAGCGCCGACCCGACGCCGCATGGCTCGCGCAGCTCGGCACCAGCGTCGAGGCCGCCAGCTCGGTGCTGCGGGCCAATTCGCTCTCGGCCTCGTCGATGTGGGCGGCCAATGCCGCAACCGTCTCGCCCGCCGCCGACACTGCCGACGGCCGCTGCCACCTGACCGTCGCCAACCTCGTGACGATGCCCCACCGCAGCCACGAATGGCAGGGGACGCTGGCGCAGTTGCGGATCGCCTTCGCCGACGAAGCGCACTTCGCCGTCCACGCACCCGTGCCCGCGCCGTTCGGCGACGAGGGCGCCGCCAACCACATGCGCCTGTGCGCGGGCCACGACACGCCGGGCGTCGAAGTCTTCGTCTACGGCGTGACCGGAGGCCCCTACCCCGCCCGCCAGCACCGCGAGGCATCCGAGGCGGTCGCCCGCATCCACGGGCTCGCGCCCGAGCGCACCGTCTTCGCCCGCCAGTCGGACGCGGCGATCGCGGCGGGCGCCTTCCACAACGACGTCGTCGCCGTCGCCAACGAGCGGGTGCTGTTCACCCACGAACACGCCTTCGCCGACCGCGATGCGCTCCATGCGGAGCTGCGCGCGAAGCTGCCCGAGATCGAGATCGTCGAAGTCCCCGCCAGCGAAGTCAGCCTGGCGGACGCGATCACCTCCTACCTGTTCAACGCCCAGCTGGTGACCTTGCCGTCCGGAGAAGCCGCTCTGGTGCTGCCCGGCGAGGCGCGCGAGACGCCCTCGGTCTGGCGCTGGCTCGAAGCCCACGTCGCCGGGAACGGCCCGATCCGCCACCTCTTCGTCCACGACCTGCGCGAGAGCATGGCGAACGGCGGCGGCCCCGCGTGCCTGCGCCTGCGCGTGGTCGCCGATCCCGCGACGGTGGACCCGCGCTTCATCGCCACGCCCGAGAAGCTCGACCGGATCGAGGCCCTCGTCGCGCGGCTCTGGCCCGAGCGGATCGCGGTGGAGGAATTGTCCAGCCCGGCGCTATGGGCCGCCTGCCTGGCCGCGCGTTCGGCGCTCTGTGCGGAACTGGGACTGGCCGAACTCGACCGAGACGCCTTCTAGCACTACTTTGGCAGAAGTTTGAAATGCGTGACTGATAGGCTCCCACCGCAATGAGGGCATTGGTCTGGCGGAGGTCTTGATATTCGGTCAATGATGGCCTGTCGGATGGCGGGCATGCTCGG
>NZ_JAZFAX010000027.1:0-69910 GCF_036352595.1 Novosphingobium resinovorum | reverse complement strand
TATCGCTCCGTCACCGGAACCGCCCGTCTCAGCGGCAAATCGGCCCTCGTAGCTATCCGCGAACTCGTCGACGGCAGGTTCGTGGTCGCCTGATCAGAGCCCAATTGCTGACCCCGTGAGCAATTACTGTCAGTGAGCCTTAGATTGCGGGCAGCTGCCACTAGGGTAGAATGGCTTTGGTTGACCAAAGCCAAGCGCTCACGTTCCGATAGGGCGGTTTGAGCTATGTTGTCCCAAAGATAGTTTTGAAACTGGCTGTGCCGCCATTTACCTCCCTCGAAGTCATTAACTAAGCTAAGAACCCGCTTGTTCAGCAGATCCTTGAGCTGAGTGACATTCGTTATCTTTGCTAATGAATCGTCGATGAGCGTTTCAAAGCCGATGCTAATCATCCAGCGGATCGCCCGTACTGTGGATGACAAGATATCAGCCCAGAAGCGACGCAAAATATTAGCTTCGCCTTGGATTGCCCAGCCGCAATCAGCATCGACAATAACACCTTCGTTCACCAAACTTTTCTTGGGCTCCCAAGAAAGTAACCAAGTGTCAAGCGTGTCGGACGGGATCGGTTTGGTGAACGTTGGCATGCGCGTGTCTCGAGGTTGAGGCATACCTAGAACAGACAGGGAACGTTTCGGCGTGTCAAGACCTCCAAGGCCTGGGGCTGATACGAGGTCAACGAGACGAGCAGCGATATCGTCATCTCGTCGGTCACACTGGCTGAAACCCTTTTCCTCGCTAGATCTTGAAGCCTCCAAGCAGAAGCCGGGGCGCTTCTTGATGACCTTGGGTTGGACGTGATGCCAGTGACGGCGGCTCCCGCAAACGGATCGCAGATGTTCAGGCGCGATGGGCTGAGGACGTGTATCGCGCAGGGCAGAATTTTCACGATTGCGTTGCCTATGAGTTGGCGAAAGACTCCGTCTGCCCACACCCTATCCGTTGGATAGGACTTTTTTTGCACACCGACATCATTAGTGCGTGATCAATCCGACACGCCAGATAGCCCGGAATTCCCCACAAACGTAGGAATACAACGCTTCTAACGGACGCGTGGGCGTCCGTTAGATTGCGCTGTCTCCTCGGAAGTTAGAGACGTGTTCGTGCCCCCCCTTTATAGCCCAGCGAGGTTGGGCTAACCTGATCACATAGCCGCATTTGAAAGACAAAGTTTCGTAGAGGAAATGAATTGAACACCGCCGAATTTGAATTGCGTGTCATCGATGAGCGAGTCCGAGAGTGGGGCCTTCCTTCGTTCCAGACCGATATGTCAGCTGGCATCGACATGTACGCGTGCCTTGAAGCGCCGCTGGAACTCCGCCCTCAAGCGGATGCGGTGCTGATTCCAACTGGGGTTGCGATTTTGATGAACGACCCCAACGTCGTTGCCTTCCTTCTCGCAAGGTCGGGGCTCGGTCACAAGAAGGGCGTCATTCTCGGCCAGTCTGTCGGCACAATCGACGCTGATTATGCCAATCAGATTTTTGTTAGCACGTGGCTGCGTACCCCGCCTGGAAGCGATCCAGTGACGATTAACCCCGGCGATCGCATCGCACAACTCGTCTTCCTGCCTATCATACGCCCCACATTCCGTGTGGTAGAAGAATTTTCGGCCACCACTTCCCGTGGGATGGGTGGGTTCGGCTCAACCGGCGTTTGAGGTGGCGAGGTTCCAGCAAATCACCTCGCCAAACCAAGTAGGCGCTAGCTAGCGCTTAAGAAGTGGAAGCGGATTTAACGGAACTGAAAGAAGGCATTAAAGTGACAACTGCGTCTCATAGACTGCAACCCTCCAAGAGGGATCCGAGCGGTAGAGTACCTGGCTTTAGCCCGGTCACCCGCGCTCCTCGGCGTGCCCGTAGGCGCTCTCTCACCGAGGCCCGTGCATGTGGTGAGCGGGTTGCCGCCTTCGGCGGTTACGATCGGTTGACTTCGAAAATAAATTTCGAAGTCAACCGATCGTCCAGAATGGACGTCGGTCTTACCAACAACCGTCACGAACCGGGGGGCGGGTTCACCCAAAGAAAATGGGTGAACCTGAAAACACCCCTATCCTATCTAGGGTTCACCCAAGCCGGTGACCTGAAGGCCGATTATCGGGGCGAGGTCAAGGTCATCCTCATCAACCACGGCGCCGAAGGCTTCGACATCCGCCGCGGCGACCGCGTTGCGCAGCTGGTGCTGGCGCCCGTGACGCGCGCTTCGTGGGTGGCCGTCGAGGAACTTGACGAGACGGCGCGGGGTGAGGGCGGTTTCGGCTCCACCGGCGGCGTAGTCGCGCTGGGGAGCTGATTCAGGTGGCGGAGCTGAACACTCCGCTCCACCACAGCAAGGCCCCGATCACCGCGACGAGCGACAGGATCAGCGAGGCGCATCCACCCCAGCCATAACGGTGGTGGATCGCTTCGGCGGTTGCTTCGATAAGGCCTTCGAAGATCCATTCAACGAGCCAGGACAAAAGCCTCAGTCCTTGCCCTTGCCGTCCCGCTCGCGTCGGGACTTGCGCCACTTCAGGCCATACCATCCCGCGCCGCCAAGCCCGCCGATCATCATCGCGCCCTTGGCCAGCGTCTCGAACGCAGCGCTCAAGGCGCCGATGGTGACGCCCCAGAACAGCTGCGAGAGGATGGCCATGAAATTATGCATCAACAAATCCTATGGGGCGCCAGATAGCGCCTGATGCCCCATAGCAAAAGGACGGGCCCGCAGTATTTCAGCGGACCCGTCCCTCGGTGTCTCCCGCTCTTTGCAGGGAGGAGCCTGTCAGATTTCGTGCTTATTTCTTCTCGGGCGCGACTGTAATGCGCACGGTCTCTCCGGAGTTCCCGGGGAAATTCGTGAACATCGCTTCCACCAGATTGGGCACGACATACTGCAGGCGATTGGAGGTCGAGACGGCTTCGGCCTTGCCTTCGAACAGGCGCTGGCCGTCGGCGGCGCGGTCGATCTTCAGGTCGATGCCGCTGGTGTAGATGGTGTAGGACTGGATCGAATTGTCGAAGAACGGATCATACCAGCCATAGCGCCACGGGCCGCCCCAGCCGAAGCCGGGTCCGTAGAACCCGCGGCCGTAGAAGCCACGGCCATAGAAGCCGCCGCCGTAAGGGCCCCAAGCGCCCCAGGGACCGCCCATGCCGACGCCGGTGCTGCGCACGCGCTCGCGGCCGTTATCGACGCCGTAGTCGAAGCGCACCAGCAGGGTGGCCTTGGCGGGATCCTCGACCGGGGTATAGCCCAGCTTGGCCATGCGATCGCGCACGAGCGAGGCGTACTGGGAGAATTCCAGCCCGCCGGCCAGCTTGGGATCGCCGGCGACGATCGCGAAGCTCTGGCCCTGCGGTGCCGGCAACTGGGTGGCGAAACGCGAGACGTCCGCCTTGAAAGGCGTCGCGCACGCGGCGAGCGCCATGAGCAGCATGGCGGCTGCGGCCAGTCTGAGCCGGCCGATCTGCGATCCGGAATGGTGTGTCATCATCTTTGCTCCACGAACCCGAAGAGCCCATGACGCCCCACTCCGGCGCGGCCTTCGTTTCTTCGACGATCCTGTCGTGAAATCAACGCCCTGAATAGGGGTTGAATGGACTTGGACGAGCGACGGGTCGTGCCCGCGTTCATCCCGCATCCACCCCACCGGGGTTGGCATCACGGCTTGATCGCCTGCTTCTCATGTAGGAAAGAAGCACGGTCATGACGAGTCCGTTCCCCATTCTTTCCATACTTTGCGGCAAAGTCGCTCCGTTTCGTGGGCCCGGCGAGCCGAGCGCCATCGCCAAGACGCCGGTGGAAGGGCGCGTGCGGGTGCATCGGCTTGGCCTGGACGGCGACAGCCAGGCCGATCTCACCGTCCATGGCGGCCCCGACAAGGCGATCCATCATTATCCGCACGATCACTATTCCTGGTGGCGCGAGGCGATCGGCGAGCATCCGCTGCTGGCCGATTACGGCGCCTTCGGGGAGAATGTCTCGACCGCCGGGCTGACCGAGGACGCCATCTGCATCGGCGATCGCTGGCGACTGGGCAGCGCGCTGGTCGAGGTGAGCCAGGGGCGCCAGCCCTGCTGGAAGCTGGACCACCGCTTTGATGGCGCGAAAGTCAACGGCGCCTGCGTCACCTCGCGCCGCGCCGGCTGGTACTACCGGGTGATCGAGGAAGGCGAAGTGGGCGAGGGCGACGGCCTGGAACTGATCGACCGGCCGTTCCCCGAATGGAGCGTGCGCCGCGTCTTCGGCCTGCTGATCGCCGGAGACCACAAGAAGGATCGAGAAGGGCTGGAGGCACTGGGAGAAGTCTCCGCGCTCGCCGAACCCTGGATCCGGCGGCGCGCGAAGCTCCTCGGCATTTAGCGCCTGTCTGCAAATCCGCCTTGGGCGGATTTGGCCGCACCAGCCCACCCGACCGCCCGCAGGATACTACCTTTGGGTGGTCGGGTGGGGCGTGGGCTGGTGCCGCTACGAAAACGCCCGCCGGGCATTTTCCAGACGAATCTCAACCCCGTACCAGGCCGAGCGCCTCGTAGGTCTTCTGCAGCGTCGGCACCGCCAGTTCGCGGGCCTTGAGCGCGCCCTTGCACAGGATCGCGTCGAGCGCCTCGCGGTCCTCGCGCAGCTCCAGGAAGCGCGCGTTGATGGGGGCGAGCTTCTCGACCAGCACTTCGCCCAGTGCCGGCTTGAACTTGCCGAAGCCCTCGCCGCCGAAATCGGCCAGCACCGCATCGACGGTGGTGCCCGCCATCACCGCGTAGATCGAGACGAGGTTCTTCGCTTCTGCCCGGCCTTCGAGGCCGGCCTTGTCCGAAGGCAGCGGCTCGGGATCGGTCTTGGCCTTCTTGACCTTCTGCATGATCGTGTCGGCATCGTCGGTCATGTTGATGCGGCTCATGTCCGAAGGGTCGGACTTGCTCATCTTCGAAGACCCGTCACGCAGCGACATGATCCGCGCGGCCTCGGGCGGGATATAGGGCGCGGGCAGGGTGAACAGCGGCGCGTCTTCGGCGCAGAAGTCGTTGTTGAACTTCTGCGCGATGTCGCGGGCCAGTTCGAGGTGCTGCTTCTGATCGTCGCCCACCGGCACGTGCGTCGCCTGGTAGAGCAGCACGTCGGCCGCCTGCAGCACCGGATAGGTGAACAGCGCGACGCTGGCGCCTTCGCGGTTCTTGCCCGCCTTGTCCTTCCACTGCGTCATGCGGTTCAGCCAGCCCATGCGCGCGGTACCGTTGAGCAGCCACTGCATCTCGGAGTGCTGGGGCACCTGCGCCTGGTTGAACAGGATCGAGCGGTCGGGATCGATCCCGCAGGCGACCAGCGCCGCCACCATCTCGCGCGTGTTGGCGGCGAGGTCCGCGGGGACGTGCGGCATCGAGATCGCGTGAAGATCGGCGAGGAAATAGAGGCACTGGCCACCCTCGGCCGAGACCTGGTCCTGCATCGCCACCCAGTTGCGGATCGCGCCCAGATAGTTGCCGAGGTGCAGGTTTCCGGTGGGCTGGATGCCCGAGACGATACGCATGGCCGCGTCCTTAAGTCAGTTGTCGAAGGATGTGTGGATTGCGCCCGGACCGGGCACGGATGCAGGAAGGGTCAGCGCGAAACGCGCGCGACCCGGTGCCATCGCCACGAACCGGGCGCCAGCGAAAGAAAGATCGAACGATCCTGCATGGCCAAGGCTCATAGCATGTTCGTTCATGGATGGAAGGCCTCAGGCGGCGGGCTTGCGACGGCGCAGCATGGCAAGGTCGGCGCGGGTGAAGGCGCCGGTCGCGACGGCGGCCACGGCGTAGACCGCGCAGCCCGCAGAGACCAGCACCGCCAGTGCGATCCCGCGCACCAGCCAGGTGCCATGGACGTAAGGCATCATCAGTTCCTGCCCGAACCACAGCGCCGCGCCCATCGCCGCCGCCGCGAGGGCGAGGCGCGGGGCGCGCCGCTTCAGGCGCGCATCGACGGTGAAGTGGCCGCGCTTGACCAGCGTGTAATACAGCATCGCGACGTTGAGCGTGGAGGCGAGGGCGGTGGCGAGCGGCGGCCCCATGTGCTGCAGCGGCACGATCAGCACGAGATTGCCGACGAGGTTCGCGACCATCGAGATCATCGCGTAGCGCACCGGCGTCTTCGTATCCTGCCGCGCGTAATAGCCCGGCGTCAGCACTTTCACGAGGATGTAGCTGGGCAGCCCGATCGAGAAGGCGGCCAGCGCCTCGGCGGTGCGGGCGACGTCGTTCGCGTCGAACTTGCCGTAGCCGAACAGCGCGGCGGCGATCGGTCCGCCGCACACGATCAGCGCGGCGGCGGCGGGCAGGGTGAGCAGCAGCGCGAGTTCGAGGCCGCGGTTCTGCGTCGCCATCGCCTCGGCCTCCTGCCCGCTGCCGAGCTGGCGCGAGATCGTCGGCAGCAGCACGGTGCCAAGGCCGATGCCGATGAGGCCGAGCGGCAGCTGGTTCAGCCGGTCCGCCATGTAGATGTAGGTCACCGAGCCATGCGCCAGCAGGCGCGCGGCGATCGCGGTGGAGATCAGCAGGTTGATCTGCACCGCGCCGGCGCCGGCGGCGGCGGGCAGGATCAGCGTGAGCAGCTGCTTCACGTCGGCGTTCCACACCGGCATGCGCAGCCGCATCGACACCCCGTTGGCGCGGCAGGCCCAGACCAGCCAGGCGAGCTGCAGCGCGCCCGAGACCGAGACGCCGATCGCCTGGTTGCGCGCGGTGAGCAGCGGGTCGGCCGAATGGAAGCCCAGCAGGGCGACGATCAGCGTCAGGTTGAGCAGGATCGGCGCGGCGGCGTTGACCCAGAACTTGCTCAGCGAATTGAGGATGCCGCCGAGCAGCGAGACGAGGCTGATGAAGGCGAGATAGGGGATCGTGTAACGGCTGAGCGTCACCGCGAAGGCGAACTGTTCGTGAGTCACGTCGTTGAAGCCGCCCGAAAGCAGCAGCGTCACTGGCCAGGCCAGCACTTCGAGCAGCACCGTCATCGCGATCAGCACGGGTAGCAGCACGGAAAGCGCCTGTTCGGCGAAGAGGATGCCGGCGGGCAGGCCCGCGCCGTCCTTGTCGCCCACCTTCTTGTTGAACATCGGGATGAAGGCCGATGCGAAGGCCCCTTCCGCGAACAGCGCGCGGAACATGTTGGGCAGGCGGAAGGCGATCAGGAAGGCGTCGGAGGCGAACCCGGCGCCCACGAAGCGCGCGAACAGGCTGTCGCGTACGAGGCCGAGCACGCGGCTGGCGAGCGTCAGTCCGCCGACGCTGGCGAGGGCCTTGGCGAGGTTCATGCGCCCCTTGTTCCTGTCACGCCCCGGCTCCCGTCATTCAGCGCCACCTTCATTCGCGACGTCACCCTGAACTTGTTTCAGGGTCCATTTCGCGGTTTCGACCGGCGGCCTGATCGGCACGATGGACCCTGAAACGAGTTCAGGGTGACGAAGAATATGGAGGCGGGGTGTGTTTGGCACCCCGCCCGGTAACGGGTTCAGGCGTTGCCGACCGGCTCGCCCATGCCGGTCTCGGCCTGCTGGGCCTGTGCCTGCAGCTGCTGCATGTAGAGGCCGTTGAAGTCGATCGGCTCCAGCATCAGCGGCGCGAAGCCGGCGTCGCGCACGGCGTCCGACACCACGCGGCGGGCATAGGGGAACAGGATGCGCGGTGCTTCGGCGAAGAGGAATGCGTGGGCCTGGCCCTCCTCGAGGTTGCGCATGCCGACGAGCGCGCAGTAGCTCAGCTCCACCGCCCAGCTGACGCCGGCGTCGGTGCGAGCCGAGCAGGTGATCTTCAGCTCGACTTCATGCACTTCGCCCTCGATCGCGCGGGCGCCGATGTTGAACTGCACGTCGATCTGCGGCTGGTCCTGCCACGAGAAGCTCTCGGGCGCGTTCGGGTTCTCGACCGAGAGATCCTTCACGTACTGCGAAATGATGCCGGCCGCCGGCGCGCTGTCTTCGCCGTTGTCGAGGTTGAGGTCGGAAATGATGTTGCCTTCGTCGGCCATCTTCATGTGTCCCGCAATGGAATCTGAAAAAAGTTCAGCGGCGGCGCGTAAAACATTTTGCGGGCGCGGGGAACACCTGCGCGTCCGGAAATTTGTAGATGCAGTGTTCCGATGCTGGGCGCAGGCGGCGCAGGCAGGCTCGATCCGGCGAAAAAATGCCCCGAACGAGCCGCTCACGCGTTGTTCATTTGTAATGCGTACCTATCTGGGGCTATGTTCATGTGCTGAACCGCAGGCGCATTCGAGTCTCCGGCGCCCGAGGCGAAAGTGATCGGGCGGCACGCGCAGTAAGGATGGATTTAGGGACGTGACACCGGAAATAGTGATCCTGGCCATGATCGCAGCCTTCCTTGGCCTGCGGCTCTACTCCGTGCTTGGCCGCCGTGCCGAGCATGAGGAGGAGCCCATCCAGGGACGTCTCGAAGGACGCCAGGGCCAGAAGCCGGGCGCGCCGCGGGTCGCGGCGCCGTCGCGTCCGGACCAGCGCGCCGACGAACGCGGACGTGCAGATCAGCAGCAGCGCCAGCGCACGGTGCCGCTCGCGCCCCCCTCGGTGGAGCGCGGCCTGGCCGAGATCGCGCAAGTCGATCGCCGGTTCGACGCCGCCGCTTTCCTCGACGGCGCCCGCAGCGCCTACCGCATGATTCTCGAGGCGTTCTGGAACGGTGACAAGGCACAGCTGCGCCAGCTCTGCGACGAAGACGTCTACACCGGTTTCGCCGCCGCCATCGATGCGCGCACCGAGGCCGGGGAGACGCTCGACAATCGCCTGATCCGCATCGAGGAAACGGCATTCGTCGCGGCCGGCGTGGAAGACGGCTATGCCCGCATCACCCTGCGCCTGCGCGCCGACATCGCCGCCGTCACCCGCAATGCGGATGGCCAGGTCGTCGCCGGATCGCTCGACGACGCGATCGAGGCGATCGACGTCTGGACGTTTGGCCGCGCCGTGAACTCGCCTGATCCCGACTGGCTGCTCGAAGAGACCGACGAAGGTTGACCCTGGGTTGACTGGGGGTTGATCTCGGCGTCGATCCCCGCTTGGGGATCGGACCGATCGATCCTGATCCGCCCCGCGCCACCCCGCGCGGGGCGTCGCTTTGTGGGGAGGGTAATCTTGCAGCTTGAGGTTGTGGCGGGGCGCCTTGCCCGCCGATCGCTGCGCGGTGCGGCGCGGGCGTTCCTGCTTTCGGGCCTGCTGGCGACTGTGGCGGCCTGCGGCGGGATCATTCCGACGACCGGCGGTCCGCGCCCGTCGCGCCCGCCTTCGGGACAGGGCCCCGCCACCACTCCGACACCGCCACCGCCGCAGAACGCGCTTGTCGCGGGCGTGCGGCGCGGCCCCGCCGTCGGCGCGCTGGCGATGGAACCGGCCGATGCGGCGGGCGCGCTGGCCTCGTTCCGAGAGAGCTGCCCGCGCCTGACCTCGCGCAGCGATGCCAGCGGGCTGACCCGCCCGGACGAGTGGCGCCAGGCCTGCACCGCCGCCGTCAACTGGGGCGCGGGATCGCCGGCCGCATTCTTCGCCAGCTTCTTCGAGACCGCGCGGATCGGCGACGGCAGTTCCTATGCCACCGGTTACTACGAGCCCGAGATCGCCGGATCGCGTACGCCGCTGCCGGGCTACACGGTGCCGGTCTACGCCTTCCCGCGCGATCTGGTGCGCGCGAAGCCGGGCGACGCCGCGCCGCTCAAGGACGGCCGCATGCCGCTGGGCCGCTATGCGCCGGACGGCACCTTCACGACCTATTTCGACCGCGCGCAGATCGATGCCGGCGCGCTGGCGGGCAAGGGGCTGGAGATCGCCTGGGTCGCCGATCCGGTCGAGTTCTTCTTCCTCCAGGTCCAGGGTTCCGGCCGTCTCGTCGGCCCGGACGGAACGGTGACGCGGATCGGCTATGCCGGGCAGAACGGGTTGCCCTATACCGGCATCGGCGGGGTCATGCGCGATCAGGGGCTGGTCGGCGCCGGTCCCGGCCAGTACTCCGGCTCGATGCAGGGCATCATGCAGTACATCGCCGAGCACCCGGCGGAAGGCCGCGCCCTGATGGAGCGCAACCGGTCGTGGGTGTTTTTCAAGGTGCTGACCGGTGACGGCCCGCTCGGCGCGCTAAACGTGCCGGTGCGTGCGCGCAGTTCGGTGGCGGCAGACCCCCGCTACGTGCCGCTCGGTGCCCCTGTGTACCTCGATCTCGACCGGCGCGAGGCGAACGGGCTGTGGATCGCGCAGGACACCGGCGGGGCCATCAAGGGCACCAACCGCTTCGACACGTTCTGGGGCGCGGGTGCGCAGGCGCGCGCCACCGCCGGCGGCATGAGCGGCCGGGGCTCGGCGCTGATCCTGCTTCCGAAGGGCGTGCTGGCCCGCCTCGGCGCGCGATGACCCATGGGGCGAAGCGACCCGGCCGCCGGCTGACGGCGGAAGAGAAGGCCGTCTGGGCCCAGGTCGCGCGCACCGTCAAGCCGCTGACGCCGATGCGCGCGGCGAAGGAGCCCGAGCCACCGCACGTGGCCGCGCCGCTTCCCAAGGAGGCCGCCAAGCCGCCGCCGCGCAAGGTCAAGGGCCGCGTCCCGCCTCCGCTGCCGCCCCGGCCGGCGCCGCCTGCCGTGCCGGGCGCGGCCCCGTCCGGGGCGCCGGCTCCGCTTGACGGATCATGGGAAAAGCGCATCGCCAAAGGCACGCTGGTTCCCGATTTCAGCCTGGACCTGCATGGTTCGAATCTGGATCAGGCCTATCTGCGGCTGATGCACGGGCTGGTGCAGGCGCGGGCGATGGGTGCGCGCGTGGTGCTGGTGGTGACCGGCAAGGCCCGTCCGGTCGATGCCGCCGATCGCGGTTCCGCACGCGGTGCGATCCGGGCCAAGATCGCCGACTGGCTCGCCGCCAGCGAACATGCCTCCGACATCGTCTCGATCCGAGGCGCGCATCGCCGCCATGGCGGCCAGGGCGCGATCTACGTGGTGCTGCGCCGCCGCCGCTGACGGGTTTTTTACGGGGCATTTTTCCCGTTGCGCCCGGTTGCGTATCGCGGGCGCGGTGCCGATATGGCGGCTGTCCCGGTCCGATGGCGGTGCGCCTTCGGGCAAGCTCCTGGAGATCTGACGCATGGCCTATCTGGATACCCGCCTGTTCATCGACGGTTCGTGGCAGGATGCCGCCGATGGCCGCACGATCGGGGTCCGCAATCCGGCCACCGGCGAGGAGATCGGCCGCGTCGCCCATGCCACCCGTGCGGACCTCGACCGCGCGCTGGAAGCCGCGCAGCGCGGCTTCGAGGTCTGGCGCGATTTCACGCCCGCCGCGCGCAGCAGGATCATGCGCGAGGCCGCGCGCCTGCTGCGCGAGCGGGCCGATGCCGTGGCCCGCCTGCTGACCCAGGAGCAGGGCAAGCCGCTGGTCGAGGCGAAGGGTGAGACGCTGGCCGCCGCCGAGATCATCGAGTGGTTCGCCGAGGAAGGCTTCCGCGTCTATGGCCGCATGGTGCCGCATCGCACCAACCCCTCCGTTCGCCAGATGGTGGTCAAGGATCCGGTCGGTCCGGTCGCGGCCTTCACGCCGTGGAACTTCCCGATCAACCAGGTGGTGCGCAAGATTTCCGCGGGGCTCGCCTCGGGCTGCTCGATGATCGTCAAGGCGCCGGAGGAGACGCCCGCCAGCCCGGCCGAGCTGATCCGCGCGTTCCAGGACGCCGGGTTGCCCGAAGGCGTGCTGGGGCTGGTGTTCGGCGATCCCGCCGAGATTTCCGAGTACCTGATCGCCAGCCCGATCATCCGCAAGATCACCTTCACCGGCTCGACCCCGGTGGGCAAGCTGCTGGCGGGGCAGGCCGGCCGGCACATGAAGCGGGTGTCGATGGAGCTGGGCGGGCATGCCCCCGTGATCGTCTGCGCCGATGCCGACATCGACCTGGCGGTGCGCACCGTCGGCGCCGCCAAGTTCCGCAATGCCGGGCAGGTGTGCATTTCGCCGACGCGCTTTCTGGTGCATGACAGCGTCAAGGAGCGCTTCGCCGAGGCGCTGGCCGCGCTGGCGCAGGGCATCACGGTGGGCGATGGCCTTGCCGAGGGCACCCAGATGGGGCCGCTGGCGAACGAGCGCCGACTCTCGGCGATGGAGGAGTTCCAGGTCGATGCCGTGGCGCGCGGTGCGCGCCTGATGGCCGGCGGCGCACGTATCGGCGAGGCGGGCAACTTCTGGGCGCCGACCGTGCTGGCCGACGTTCCGCTCGACGCCCGCCTGTTCAACGACGAGCCGTTCGGCCCGGTCGCGGGCATTCGCGGCTTCGCGACGCTGGAAGAGGCGATCGCCGAGGCCAACCGCCTCTCGTTCGGCCTTGCGGGCTATGCCTTCACCGGGAGCCTCGCCAACGTCGACCTGCTGACGCGCCGGGTCGAGGTGGGGATGCTGTGGGTGAACACTTCGGCGGCGTCCTCGGCCGAGCTGCCGTTTGGCGGCATCAAGGATTCGGGCTACGGCACCGAGGGCGGTCCGGAGGCCATGGACAACTACCTCAACACCCGCTCGGTAGTGGTCGCCAACGGTTGAGCCATCGGGTGTCTTCGCGAGGCGTGAAGACACTGGTTTGAACCACCCCTTTCGTCATTGCGCCCCCGACCTACGCCGGGTTCGCAATGACGATTGGATTTTAAGCCGCGCGGCCGTCGGCCGAGGGTGGTGTTTCCACCGGGCGCAAGTGCGCCGCGTGGCGCCGGGCCACGCGGTTGCGGCCGCCGCGCTTGGCATCGTAGAGCGCGGTGTCGGCGGCGGCGACCAGCGCGGCCACCTCGCCATCGGCCACTTGCGCGCAGGCAAGGCCGATGCTGATCGTCACGACCGCCGCGCCTGCGCCGGGCTCCGCGCCCGATGGCAGTGCCAGCGCCTCGACCGAGGCACGCATGCGTTCGGCGATCACCGCCGCGTCCTGCGGTTCGATTCCCGTCAGGATCGCGGCGAATTCCTCGCCGCCGTAGCGGGCGACGAGGTCGCTGTCGCGCCGGGCGCAGGCCGCCAGCACGACCGCGACGGAGCGCAGGCGCTCGTCACCCACGGCATGGCCGAACTGGTCGTTGAGCTGCTTGAAGTGGTCGATGTCGACCATCAGCAGCGCCAGCTGGCCGGTGCTCTGCCGCCGCCGCGCCCATTCGCGGGCGAGCACTTCGTCGAACCGGCGCCGGTTGGCGATGCCGGTGAGGGCATCGACGTGCGAGAGCCGCGCCAGTTCGTCCTGCTCCTCGAAGTTGCGCAGCTGCACCAGCATCGTGCGCAGGCCATAGCCGAGCGAGGCGGCGATGCAGCCGCTGATGGCGATGACGGGATCGTAGGACACCAGCAGCGCCGAGACCGTCAGCAGGCTTGCCGGGATCAGCAGCGGCCCTCCCGCGCGGACGATGCGGGCCAGGGCCTGGGCATTGGCGGCGGGGCCGAGGCCCTGCCGGTAGCCCGCGCCAAGGGCATGCCAGGCGAGCAGCGCGAAAGGCAGGTCGATCAGCAGGTCGGTCCAGCCGCCATAGGCGGCGGCCGACTGGAAGTGGTTGATGTATCCCGCGCACAGCAGGTAGGCCACCGCATAGACCGTGATCGCCCGGAAGAACGGCGCGCGCTGGCCGGTGCGGGCGCGGAAACGCATGAAGGCGAAGAGCGCGACGTAGAGGTTCTCGATATCGAACATGCGCAGCAGCGCCGCCATCTCGTGCGAGGGCGCGCCGGTGTCGGGCATCAGCTTGTCGACGTGGATGTAGTAGAGATAGCCCAGCGCCGCCGCCAGCGCGGCATCGACCAGTCGCACGCGCCAGTGCTCGTCTTCCGGGCTGGCCAGCGCGAAGATCAGCGGCACGCCGTAGAGGACGTAGAGCAGCATGCTCAGCTGGTCTTCGTGGATGATGCCGAAGAACAGCGTGGCGATCATCGTCGATGCCATCCCGCCGGCCCACAGCAGCATCGCCAGGCCGGTGGGCAACCAGCCTTCCGGGCCGTCCTTCCAGGCCCGCCACAGGCATGCGAACGCGGCCAGCACCGGCGCCGCGATCAGCCAGCCGAACGAGAGCCGGGTGGCCGTCTGCGCGGCGAGCAGCAGCGACCCGGCGTGCGCGGCCAGGAACAGGGCTGGAAGTGCTGCAGTGATGATCCTCGACGCGTGCCGCATGTCTTTTCCTTGCGCGGGGCACTATCCGACAATCCTTTGTCACAGGCGCGTTTAATCGAAGTTAATTCGGACCTTGTTGCTGTAGTTTTGATCCACGGACGCGGATGCGGGCTGGTGCCGCGAATTCGCTTTTCGCGAATTTCCAGACGGTTCTTCGGCGGGACAGGCTTTATCGCGGATCCGCCCAGACCGGCGCGCGCTTTTCGAACAGCGCCATGCCGCCCTCGCGCGCGTCCGGACCGGCCAGCATCGCGCGCACTTCGGGCAGCGCGAACATCGCGTGGTTCGACGCTTCCACGCCGAGGTCGAGGCAGGACTTCACCACCGCCTTGGTGGCGATGATCGCGGCGGGAGAGCAGGCGGCGATCTCCCCGGCCCAGCGCCGGGCGCAGCCGGGCAGCGCCTCGGCGGGCACGACTTCGGCAGCAAGCCCCCATTCGTGGGCCTGCCGCGCGGACATGCGGCGCGCGGTCAGCAGCATGGCATGGGCGCGCTTGGGGCCGAGTTCCTGGACCAGGCGCTGGATGCCGCCGCCCAGCGCCGCGAGGCCGACGCGCGGTTCGGTGAGGCCGAACTCGGCGTGCTCGGCGGCGACGATGATGTCGCAGGCCAGCGCCGCCTCGAACCCCCCGCCCAGCGCCAGTCCGTTGACCGCCGCGATCACCGGCTTGCGCCGGGCGAAGCGCCAGGTCAGTCCGGCAAAACCCGTCTCGGGCACCGGCATTCCCTTGAAGGCGCGTGGATCGTCGCGGGCTGACGGCGTGCGCAGGTCGGCTCCGGCGGAAAAAGCCTTGTCCCCGCTGCCGGTGAGGATCGCGACCCGCAGCGCCGGGTCGGCCTCGAAGCGGTCGAAGACCTCGGCCAGTTCGAAGTGGGCCTCGCCGTGAAGCGCGTTGCGCAGGTCGGGGCGGTCGATGGTGACCGTCATCACGTGGTCGTCGATCGCGACCTTGCAGAACCGGGTGTCCATGAAAAATCCTCTCCCTTCGCGCATCGCGGTTGAAAGCGGCGCCGCAGGCGCGCACCGTGGCGCAATGCGACAGGCCTCTGCCATCCTTTCCTTCGACACCCCGGGGCGCGGCTTTACCGATATCACGCGGACGATGGCCGAATGGCTGGCGGGGACCGGGATCGGGGAGGGGCTGCTGACCCTGCTGTGCCGGCACACTTCGGCATCGCTGCTGATCCAGGAGAACGCCGCGCGCGAGGTGCGGCTGGACCTGGCAGCGTGGCTCGACCGGCTGGCACCCGAGGACGGCGACTACCTCCACGACGAGGAAGGGCCCGACGACATGCCCGCACACCTCAAGGCGGTGCTGACGGGGGTGAACCTGCAGATCCCGGTGATCGGGGGGCGCATGGCGCTGGGCACCTGGCAGGGCATCTACCTTGCCGAGCACCGGCGCCGCCCGCATCGGCGCGAGATCGCCGTCCATCTGGTCGGCGCATAGATCCTCCGCGGAATCGAGGGACAAGCGACGGAACGGCCTGCCGGGGCGGCGGTTTGCCTTGCCAAGCCATCGACTTGTCACAATAAGGGCCCATGCAGGAAAATCGCATCGCGCCCCCCGCCCGCATCCAGCGCAATCTCCTCGCGATCGGCGAGCGCCGGCTGCTGAACTGGCTCTGCGCGCGCATGCCTGCCTGGGTGAAGCCGGACCTGCTGACCGCGATCGGCATGGCCGGCGCGGTGCTGATCTTCGCCGGCTACGCCACCAGCCTGCTCGACGAGGACTGGCTGTGGCTCTGCATTCCCGGCTACCTGCTGCACTGGTTCGGCGATTCGATGGACGGTAGCCTCGCCCGTTTCCGCCATATCGAGCGGCCCCGCTACGGCTATTTCCTCGATCATAGCTGCGATGGCATCGCCACGTTCCTGATCCTGCTGGGCATCGGGGTGAGCCCCTATGTCCGGCTCGAAGTGGCGCTGATCGCCATGGTCGGTTACCTGCTGCTGTGCATCCACGCCTTCCTGGCGGTGCGCGTGCTGGGCGAGATGCGCTTGTCCTACCTCAACGCCGGTCCCACCGAACTACGGCTGATCCTGATCTCGCTGACGTTCGCGATGCTGGTGCTGGGCGACAAGCAGCGCGACATGGAGGCGATGACCGGGTTCGACTGGTTCGTCGGCAGTGTCGGCGTGGTGCTGATCGGCCTGTTCCTGATGCAGACCGCCCGTTCGGTGCGCAAGCTGGCGCGGATCGAGCCGGCGGTGCAGTGAATCCGGGCCAGTGAAGCCGCCTTCGCGGCCTATGTAATACTTTGTAAACTCCCGAGGTTTCGGCGCACGTTCACCCCATCTTCAGGCGCGCAGGTGTCTTTGCGGTGGCAAGGCGGGTGCGACGCCTGCGGTCCTTGCGGCCGCTTTGGAAACAGGGATTACTCGTGAACAAGACTAGCATTACCATCCTCGCCGCCCTTGCCCTGGGCGCTTTCGCCCCGTCGATGGCGAGCGCGCAGCAGGCGGCACATCCCACCGCTCAGAAGACGACCGTGAAGAAGGCCGCCGTGGTGAAGAAGACCACCGTGGTGAAGAAGACCCCGGCCAAGAAGGTCACCTGCCGCTACCAGGTCCAGCATGGCAAGAAGGTGAAGGTCTGCAAGTAATCGAAAGCGGGAAGCGGCTGGCCACCGAGTAACTCCTGCAATCGGCAGGAGGGCGTCCGCTTCCCGCGCTTCGTACCGTCCCGGATTCGACCGGGGATCGGGAGCGCGCATGCGCGAACGGTCCCGGGTCAGATCCGGGACGGTAATTCCGTCGATGCGGTGCTAGGGCGTAAACTCATAGATGGCACCATCGAGGCGCCCGAATGGCGAACAACTCGGGCCGAAGTGGCCGCCGGACGGGCTGGTTGCCCGTCCAAGGTCGCTTCGGTGCGAGATGGAAGCCATTCGGGCGTCCGGAGGATTTGACCAAAATGGCCCAGCGCTACGTCGGCAGGCCTTGAGATATCGACATATCCCTTCGCCCTGCCTCCTTGCGTTGAGCCATTTTGGCTCAAACCTCGATGGTGCCATTTATGAGTTTACGCCCTAGATCAGTGCGAGGGCAGCTGCGCGAAGGCGGCCTGGAAGGCATCGCTCGGCACGGCGGGCTTCTGTTCGGCCACGGCGGTTTCGCTGCCCGGGGCGTAGATGAAGCCGAAGGCGGGGCTGGCGCGCAGGCCCAGCGACTGGGTCGGCGCGTACCACACGCGCACGCTGCTCCAGTCGCCGTTGGCGGAGACGTCTTCGGCCATGGCCGAAGTCTCGATCATGCCGGGGCGCGACCAGTTGGCGTGGTTGAGGACGACGTGACGGTCATCCACGATCTTCTTGACCACCGCGACATGGCCCACCGGCATCGCGCCGGTCGCCTTGAACACCAGCACCGAGCCGGCGAGCGGGGTCTTGCCGCGCGCATAGGAGCCTTCGGCCTGGCCCCACCAGGTGGCGGCGTTGCCATGCAGGTCGATGGCCGAGTGTTCCCGCGCATAAGGTGCGCACTGGAGCGGACGGGCCATGGCCGCCTGAGTGATCACCGGCTGGGTGAACAGAGCAACAGCGGCCAGAGCGAGTGCGGGAACGAATTTCATGGACAGGAGTTATAACGCGCAACTCTTGCTGCGATAGCGAAGGGGCTGGGCGGTCACCGTCCCTCTCGCACGGTTCGTCGCACTGTCCACAAGCGACGGAATGCGATGAAGTGTTTGGTCGCAAGATTCTGGAACCGCTGGGCAAATCTTGCCGGGTTGGGACCGAATCGTCCCCCTGCACCGTCATTCCCGCGAAGGCGGGAACCCATCTCCTGAAGTGGCCGACCGCACCGTCATCAGCTGGATCCCCGCCTTCGCGGGGATGACCGTCAGTTTTTTTGATCAAGCTAAGGTGACGGGGCAAATGGCCCCCACTCCGTCATTGCGAGCGCAGCGAAGCAATCCAGGGCGGCCTCATACTGCCCTGGATTGCTTCGCTGCGCTCGCAATGACGAACGAGGTGAGGCTCAGCTCGCCAGAGCCAGCTTCGCCGCTTCTTCGCGCACGACGCGGGGCTGGTCGGCCCAGATGCCGCGCGTGTCGTAGACCAGCTTGGTTGCGCGTTCTGCCAGCGGCACGACGCGGAACACGTCGTGGTCCACCAGCACGATCAGTATCTCGCAAGTCTCCAGCGCTTCGTCGATGTCGATCTGGGTGACGCCGGTGTCGGTGAACTCGATCGGCAGTTCGGTGGCATAGGGCTCGACGATCGAGACGCGCTCCCCGAACTTGCGCGCGATGCGGCTGGCGACGAAGCGGGCCGGACTCTCGCGGAAGTCGTCGATGTTGGCCTTGAAGGCGAGGCCGAGGCAGGCGATGCGCGCGTCCGGATGGGCTTCGATCAGCGCTTCGGCCTTGGCGATGACGTGATGCATCTTGCCGTCGTTGACGCCGCGCGCGGTGCGGATCAGCGGGGTTTCCTCGGGCGCGCCGTGGACGATGAACCAGGGGTCCACCGCGATGCAGTGGCCGCCGACGCCTGGGCCGGGCGAGAGAATGTTGACGCGCGGGTGGCGGTTGGCGAGGCGGATCACCTCCCACACGTCCAGCCCCATGCGGTCCGAGACGATCGACAGTTCGTTGGCGAAGGCGATGTTGACGTCGCGGTAGGCGTTCTCGACCAGCTTGGTCATCTCGGCCGCGCGGGCGTCGGTGGTGACGCATTCGCCACGCACGAAGCGCTTGTAGAACGCCAGCGCCTTGCGCGCGCAGCGCGGGGTGATGCCGCCGATCGACCGGTCGTTGTTGGTCAGTTCCTCGAGGATGCGGCCGGGCAGGACGCGCTCGGGGCAGTAGGCGATCGAGATGTCCGGGGTCTCGCGCGTCAGGCCCCCCTGATCCGCATAGGGTATCTTCAGGTCCGGGCGCATCTGCGCGATCATGTCGCGCATCTTCTCGGTGGTGCCGACCGGCGAGGTCGATTCGAGGATCACCACGTCGCCCGCCTTGAGCACCGGCGCGATCTTGCGGCCTGCCGCGAGGACATACGAGATGTCAGGGGCGTGGTCGCCCTTCTCGTCCTTCTCGAAGGGCGTGGGCACCGCGATCACGAAGACGTCGGCGGGCGCCACCTCCAGCGAGGCCGAGAGCAGCCCGCGCGAAACGACGCCCTGCACGAGACCGTCGAGATCGACTTCCTCGATGTGGATCTCGCCGCGATTGATGGTGTCCACCACCTTCTGCGACACGTCGAGGCCCAGCACCTTGCTGCCCGAACGGGCGATCACGGCGGCGGTGGGAAGTCCGATGTAGCCGAGGCCGACGACGCAGACGGCGGGCTTGTTGTCAGATTTCATTCGCAAGCAGCTCCAGGATGCGGCGCGAGGTCTGCCCGTCTCCGAATGGATTGTGGGCGCGCGCCATGGCCTCGTAGGCGGTCTTATCGTCGAGCAGGGTTGATAATTCGGTAACGATCCGGCGCGCATCGGTGCCGACGAGTTTCGCGGTGCCCGCCTCGACGCCTTCGGGCCGCTCGGTGGTCTCGCGCATCACCAGCACCGGCTTGCCGAGGGCCGGGGCTTCCTCCTGCACGCCGCCCGAATCGGTGAGCATGATCTCGCTGATCGCCAGCAACCGGGCGAAGTGCGGGTAGTCGAGCGGCTCGATCAGCGCGACATTGTCGAGGCCGGAAAGACGCTCGTTCATCACCTTGCGCACGTTGGGGTTGAGGTGGACGGGGAAGATCACCGCCGTATCGGGGCGCGATGCGACTTCGCGGATGGCCTGTGCGATCTGCTCCATGCCCTCGCCGAAGTTCTCGCGGCGGTGGCTGGTGACGCCGATGATGCGCTTGCCTGCGAAGCGGGTTTCTAGGTCGGCGAGGCCCGATGCGAGAGCGGGATTGCGCTCAATCTCGGCGGTGACCCAGTGCAGCGCGTCGATCACGGTATTGCCGGTGACGTGGACGCGGTCCGCCGCCACGTTCTCGCGCAGCAGCGCGGCTTCGCTGGTGGTCGTCGGCGCGAAGTGCAGGCTGGCGATGGCGCCGATGATCTTGCGGTTCACCTCCTCGGGCCAGGGATGGTAGATGTTGTAGCTGCGCAGCCCTGCCTCGACGTGATCGACCGGCAGCTTGCGGTAATAGGCTGCGAGAGCGCCCGACATGGCGGTGGCGGTGTCGCCCTGCACGATCACGCGATCAGGCTTCACTGCGTCCATCACCTTGCCCAGGCCGGTCAGCAGGTTCGCCGTCAGTGCATCGAGCGTCTGGTCGGGCTGCATCACGTCGAGGTCGTGGTCAGGCACGATCCCGGCGATCTCCAGCACCTGATCGAGCATCTGGCGATGCTGCGCCGAGACGCAGACCACGCACTCGAACCGGGGATCGGCCTTGAGCGCGTGGACGACGGGGAACAGCTTGATGGCCTCGGGCCGGGTGCCGAAGACGACGAGGATGCGGGCGGGCTTGGTCATGCGCGGGGCCTACCGGAGATTCCTTAAACTTCGCATAAGCCCCGCTTCATTTCGCCGTCTTGCGCTGCTGGGCGATGAAGTCGAGTTCGTTGCGGGCGACGGGACTGTCCGGGTCGTCCTTGAGCGACTGCCTGTACGCCTTTTCGGCGCCGTTCAGATCGCCCTTCTCGATCAGCATGTAGCCGATGCCGCGCCGCGCGGCGGCGCGGGTGTGCTTCTTGGTCTTGTCGTCTTCCGCGAAGTCCGCGTGTTCGAGCGCGGAGCGATAGGCTTCCTCCGCCTTGTCGTTCTGGCCGTTGATCCGGTAGGCGTAGCCCAGTTCGATGAAGTATTGCCCGTGCATCGGCGCCAGCGCGGTCAGTCTCTGCAGTGCCGCCAGCGCTTCCGGCCTGCGGCCGAGTTCGATGAGCGCGTAGGACTTGGCATAGAGCGCATCGCAGACCTGCGGCCCCAGCACCACGCCGTTCTTCTTCTGCGTGCCGGGCAGCGTCGCGTAGATGATCGCCTCCATCATGTTGGGGCCGCAGAACACCATGCCCTGCGTCTCTGCCTGCACGATCTGCGCGTCGAACCGCGTCAGCAGCGGGGCCACCAGATCGAGCGCCTGCGCCGCCTGCTTCTGGCCGATCAGCCCGAACGCCCGGGTGATCGTGGCCTGGTCCGCCTCGTCGCCGCCGGTGTCGATGGTGGCCTCGGTGGCCCCGGCGGTTCCCGCGATCATCGCCGCACAGCCCAGCGCGGCCAGTAGATGCCTCTTCATGCCCTCAACCCCCGTTTGCTTCGCATCGATGCGTAACCGCAACCGGGGCACGGGGAAATCCCCCAAGTTCCCGCCGCCGCGCCGCGCCGGAAGATCGGGCCGGCGGTGGACAAGACGGGCGCCGCCCTTGTCGCTCCCGGCGGGTTTGGGCAACACCCGCGCCATGTCTATTCTCAGCGACAAGTGGATTCGCCAGCAGGCTCAGGAACACGGCATGATCGAGCCGTTCGTGGAGGCGCAGCGCCGCGACGGCTGCATTTCCTACGGCCTCTCGTCCTATGGCTACGACGCCCGCGTCGCGCCCGAGTTCAAGATCTTCACCAACGTCGATTCGGCGGTGGTCGATCCCAAGGACTTCGCGGCCAATTCCTTCGTCGATCGCACCACCGACGTCTGCGTGATCCCGCCCAATTCCTTCGCGCTGGCGCGCACGGTCGAATACTTCCGCGTGCCCCGCGATGTCCTGGTGATCTGCCTGGGCAAGAGCACTTATGCCCGCTGCGGCATCATCGTGAACGTGACGCCGCTGGAGCCGGGCTGGGAAGGGCACGTCACGCTGGAATTCTCCAACACCACGCCGCTGCCCGCGAAGATCTACGCCAACGAGGGCGCCTGCCAGTTCCTGTTCCTCAAGGGCAACGAACCGTGCGAGACCAGCTATGCCGACCGCGCGGGCAAGTACATGGGCCAGCGCGGGGTGACGCTGCCCCGCCTCTGACCCGCCTCTGATCGGGAACAAAGCCCGCGCATGTCCGCTTCTCCCGGCACCATAACAAGGCCGGGAGACATGCCGTGTCGAAGATCGCCGCCATTATCGGGCGCATCCTGATCGCGCTCATCTTCATATTCTCGGGTGCCGGCAAGCTTGCCGACATCTCCGCCACCGAGACGATGATCGTCGCTTCGGGATTGCCTTCGGGCCTTGCCATCCCTGTCGGCCTGTTCGAGCTGCTGGCCGGGCTGTGCCTTGCCGCCGGCTTCATGGTGCGGCTGGTGGCGGTGCTGCTGGCCGGGTTCACCGCGCTGACGATACTGTCCTTCCACGCCCAGATCGGCGATCCGATGCAGCGGGTCATGGCGCTCAAGAACCTCGCGATCATCGGCGGCCTCGCGCTCGCCTTCGCGCATAGCCAGATGTGGAGCCACTACTACGCCATCACCCGCGAGCGCCGGGGAGAACGCGCCGCGCGCGATGCCCAGGCGCGAGAGCGCGATACGGATGCTCGCCTCCACGAAGCCGAACTGCGCGCCGCACGGGCGGAAGCGCGCGCCGATGCGCTCGCGCAGGGGCGGCCGGTGCCCGCTTACGAGCCGCAGCCGGTGGTCACCGAGGTCGATCGCGGCGGGGTGGTGCAGGCCAGCCGCCCCGGCTGGCGGCAGCGCCGCTGGTTCGACTGGTAACAGATCGCCTGGCAGGCATTGACGGCGCGCGCGCAACACGGCAATAGCGCGCCGTCGCGCAAGACGCGGGCGGTTAGCTCAGTTGGTAGAGCATCTCGTTTACACCGAGAGGGTCGGGGGTTCGAGCCCCTCACCGCCCACCATTTTCCTCCATCATGGCCCTGCGGCAGCCGGCGCGGCCTCGCGCCAGCCCATCCAGCGGCGCAGTGCGGGGGATGTCCGCCCGAGCGCGGCTTCCACCATTACGGCAAGACCCAGCGAGAGGCCGAACAGCGGCATCGCCGCCGCCAGCACGAGCACCAGCGCGACGAGCGCCCAGGAATGCCGCAGCGGCGCCAGCGTGCGCGGCGCGCCGAGGCCGCCGGTCGGGCGGCGGCGCCACCACAGCACCACGCTCGACAGGCACAGCAGCACGAGGCCCAGCAGCACCGCCAGATTGACAAGCTGGTTGGCGAGGCCCGCCCAGGCGCCCTCGTGGATGGCCACGCCGTAGCCGACCGCGCGGTCCATCCAGTGGCGATCGGCGAAGCGCTGGACGCCGATCAGGGCGCCGTCCGGGGCGATCTCGGCGCTGTCGCGGCGGGGGCGGTTCTCGGCCTGGCTGCGGACCTGCCAGGGCGCGCCGGGCGCCGTCGGCGGGCTGACGTCCACCGGGGCGGCGAAGTGCAGGCGGCGCGCGCTGGCGATCACCGAGTCGAGGCTGGCAGGCGGCGGCGCCATGTGCGCCATGACCATCCCGTGGTGATCCGCATGTTCGGACATCATCGCGCGCATCGCGGCGTCTTCGCGGGCGCGGCGGGCGGCTTCGGTGGCGGATCCGGCGGACCAGTCCTGCCGTCCCGCCGCCGTGCCGGTCACCGCGCGGACCTGGCTGAAGTAGTCGCCCCAGGCATTCGCCCAGGGCAGGCCCGAGGCGATCAGGAACAGCGCGCCCAGCGAGATCCACAGCCCGGTCACCGCATGAAAGTCACGCCAGAACAGCGCGCGGCCCCGGCGCAGGCGCGGATAGAGCACGCCCGCCAGCCGCGCGGCGCCGCGCGGCCACCACAGGAACAGGCCGGTCAGCAGCATCACGATCGTCCAGCACGCCGCCGTCTCGACCAGAGCCGAGCCCCAGGCGCCTGCCAGCAGTTCGCCGTGGAGGCGGAACACCACGCGCATCAGGCGGTCTTCCTCGGGCACCTGATGGAGCACCGCGCCGGTCACCGGGTGGACCCAGACGCGCACGTCCTCGCTGCCCCGGCCGACGAGCACCTCGACCGCATCGCGCGGGCTTTCGGGCAGGACGTACTTGTGCAGTACCGAACCCGGCACCGCCGCGACGGCGCTGGCGGCGATGACTTCGGGCGCCAGTGACGGCCCGGTCGCGACACCGCGATAGGGCGCGTAGAGCGCCGCCTCGATCTGCGGCTTGAACAGGTAGAGCCCGCCCGTCACCGACAGCCACAGTACGAAGGGCACGCACAGCAGCCCGGCATAGAAGTGCCAGCGCCAGACCGCGCGATACCACCTCTCGGTGCGGGGCACACTCACAGCTTCCACCCCGCTTCGACGAGGAAGCTGCGCTGCGGGTAGGGGTGGTAGACCCAGGCGCGGTCGTTGGTCAGGTTGTCCACGCCGGCGCTCAGGCGCAGTTGCGACGTCACCTCCCAACTCACCCGCATGTCGAGCGCGAAGAGTTCGGAGGTGTAGCCGTACGTGTCGCCGCGCTGCAGGCCGAAGAGGTCGGTGTTGGGGCGGCTGGCATAGCGCACGCCGATGGAGACGAGCACCGGCTCGGCCACCCGGTAGCGCACATTGCCGTTGAGCCGCCAACGCGGGATGCGGGGGAACTGCACGCCCTCGGCCGCCGGGGCGGCGTCGTTGCGCACGGTGATCGAATCGATCCAGGCGGCGTTGGCGTCGATGTCGAGGCCGGGGATGAGGACGTCATGGGCCTCGGCGATCAGTTCGAAGCCGTACTGGCGGGTGACGTCGATGTTCTTGAAGTTCGAGGTGCTCACCCCGTTCTGGTTGAAGCCGTAGAACGAGAATATCGTGTCCTTCACCCGCTGCCAGAACGCCGAGCCGGTAAGCTTCACGCCGCCGAAGTCGTGGGCGACCAAGAGGTTGGCGTCGGTGGAGCGCTCGGGTTTGAGGTTCGGGTCGAAGCTATCCTCGTTGAAGGTGCCGTCGCCGTTCAGGCTGCCCTGGAACAGCTCGCCCACAGTGGGGAAGCGTACCGCTTTCGCCAGACTGAGCTGAACGCGGGTGTCGGGATCGACGGCCCATTCCAGCGATGCCTTGGGCTGGAAGCCGGTGGCATGGCGGCTGTCGTAGCGGTTGGTGACCACCGCGCCAGCCGTGCTTACGCGGGCGAGGCCGCCGTCGAAGGCGCGCCAGTCTTCGTAGCGGGCGCCCAGCGTCAGGGTTACCGGATCAAGCGGCACGCGCACTTCGCCCCACGCGGCAAGGGTGCGGGTCTTGCCGAAGGTGCGGGTGGAGAACGCCTTGCCCGCATCGCTGCGCCAGTTCGCCAAAGTGTAGTTGGTGAGATCGGTCCTGTAGAGATTCGCGCTGCCGCCGCCCGCCAGTTCGACGCCGCCGAGGCGGGCGGTCGCGGAAAGCTCGCCGGTCCACCAGTAAGTCGGTCCCTGCCGGGCGAGGCGGCCCGCGCCGCCGTTGGCGCCGTCGCTCCAGGTGCTGGAGGTGAAGCCGTCCGAGCGCAGGATCTGGTAGGTCGAGACGTTCGCCTGCACCTCCACCGCATCGGACAGCGGCGCGGCGAGCTTCAGGCCCGCCAGCACTTCGTCCCGCACGGTGCGCGACCAGTTGGCGCCGCTGGCGGTGTAGGTCTTGCCGCCTGTCGAGACGAGGCCGTCGCATACCGCGTTGCCGCTGGCGTCGCGAAGGTAGCAGTCGGGAGCGGTCTGGCTGTCGAGGTTGTGCCAGTAGGCCAGCAGGAACTCGCCGGTAACGCCCGATGCGCCGTCGTAGCCGAGGCGCAGCTTGGCCTGGTCCTGCGTGGTTTCGGCCGGGCTCTGGGCGGCGAAGATCGGGTTGGTGCTGGTGCCGGGGGAACCGGCGACCGCCTGCTTCGGGTCGAGGATCGCGCCGGTCACTGCGGTCGCGGCGGCGGTGCTGTCCGAGGGCGTCAGGCCGTAGAACATCTGCGGATGGCCGGTGTTGCGGAAGTGGCGGCCGGAGAGGCGCACCGACCATGGGCCGTCCTTCTGGCGAAAGCCGAACCCGCCTTCCGCCGAGTAGCCGTAGTAGGTATCGTGCGTGCCGTACTGGTCGTAGGGCTGGGCCATGGCCTGCACGGTGGCGAAGGCCTCGGTCTTCTCTGGCGAGCGGGTGGTGATGTTGACCACGCCGCCCATCGAATTGCCCGCATAGCGCGCCGAATAGGGGCCGTAGACGACGTCGAACTGCTCCACCTCGCCGGGGCCGACGACGCCCCATTTGGGCGCATAGGCGAAGGAGTTGCCGAGGAAGTTGGACACCGTGAAGCCGTCGACCATCACCACCGTCCGGGCGCTCTGGGTGGAATGGGTGCCGCGAAAGCCCGGCACGCCGTTGGAGTCTCCGGCATAGCGGGTGCGCACGAAGAAGTCGGGCGCGTACTTCATGAGGTCTTCGACGTTGCGGGCGTTGACCCCCTCGAACTGTTCGTCGCCGAGGCTGACCGACAACCCGCGCGCGTCGAGGCTGATGTCGCGGTCGCGCTGGCCGACGACGAGGATGGTGGATTCGTCCGCCTCTTCGGCGAAAGCATGGACGGGAAACAGGGCAAGCGGAGCCGCGCCGAGCGCGAGCAATCTACGGAGCATGGAAAATTCACCTGAACGGCCCGCACTGGAGGCGGACGAGTAGCTGTAGGCCTCGAAACGGCCGGGCTTTTACGGGGTCAGATGAAGAGAGGCGGGGCCTGACTGGGCGGCCTGCTCCGGGCGCCGGTCGCGGGCAGGGCGAGGTCGCGGCGCAGGATCGCTGCGCCGAAGACGAAAGCCAGCGCCGCCAGCACCAGCGGCGCGAAGTCGGCGCCGGTCAGCGCTGCGCTCAGCGGGGCGAAGGCGCACGGGTGGTCGGCGGTGGCGGCGCCATTGTCCGGATGGGCGCCCTTGGCGGGGATGTTCACCGTCATCGTGGTGCCCGAACAGAGCATGACGACCGTGCCGGTCTCCGACGCGGTGGGCATGTAGCCGGTGGGGACCAGCGCCTTGAGGCACAGCGCCGCCGCCAGCAGCAATGCCGCAAGCGCCGGACGATGCCGGAAGAAGTGCCTTATGGTGCCCACGGGCGGGTTCTTAGCGGGTCGGAAGGAGGAAGGGAAGAAGTCCTGGGGCCATTGCCCCAGACCCCTTTACCGTCGAGGTCACGCGCGCAGCCTCGTTTCGCGCTCACTTCGAGCATAGCCTGCGGCGCTCCAACCCCTCGTCATTGCGAGCGAAGCGAAGCAACCCAGGGCAGTCTTGAGCCGCCCTGGGTTGCTTCGCTGCGCTCGCAATGACGAAGGGAAGGGTCAGGCCGCACCCCAACCGATGACCGACTTCACTTCCAGATACTCGTGGAAGCCGAACTCGCCCCACTCGCGCCCGTTGCCTGAGCGCTTGTAGCCGCCGAACGGGGCGTGGAAGTCGAACCCGCCGTTGACCCAGATCGCCCCCGTGCGCATCCGGCGCGAGACGGCGCGGCAGGTGTCCAGATCCTCGCCCGAGACGTAGCCGCCGAGGCCGAAGTTCGAATCGTTGGCGATCCGCACCGCGTCGTCGATGTCGTCGTAGGGGATCACGACCAGCACCGGGCCGAAGATCTCCTCGCGCGCGATCACCATGTCGTTGGTGCCGACGAACACGGTCGGTTTCACGTACCAGCCCTTGTCCAGACCCTCGGGTCTGCCGAGACCCCCGGCGATCAGTTCGGCGCCTTCTTCGAGGCCCTTCTCGATGTACTGCTGGATGATGTTGTACTGCGATTTGGACACGACCGGTCCCATCGCGACGTCGCTCTGCGGGTCGCCCACGGTGACGCCGCTTGCGGCTTCGGCGGCGGCGCGTTTCACGTCGTCGAGGCGGGAGGCGGGGACCAGCAGGCGCGAACCGGCCGAACAGGTCTGGCCGGAATTGCCCATCATGCCCGCCGTCGCGCCCGCGACGTTCGCCGCGAGAGAGGCATCGTCGAGCACGATCCACGCGCTCTTGCCGCCGAGTTCGAGGCCCACGCGCTTGACGGTGTCGGCGGCATCCTTCTGGATCTGCACGCCCACGGGTTCGGAGCCGGTGAAGGAGATCATGTCGACGTCCTCGTGGCGGGAGAGCGCTGCGCCGATCACCGAGCCCTGGCCCTGGATCATGTTGAACACGCCTGCCGGGACGCCCGCCTTGTCGAGGATCTCGGCGAGGATCTGCGCGGAATAGGGCGCGAGTTGCGGGGGCTTGAGGATCATCGTGCAGCCTGCCGCCAGCGCCGGGAAGATTTTCACGCAGGTCTGGTTCATCGGCCAGTTCCACGGCGTGATCAGGCCGCAGACGCCGATCGGTTCCTTGCGGATCAGGGTAACGCCGCGCTGTTCCTCGAACTTGAACTCCTTCAGCACTTCGATCGCGGTGCCGAGATGGCCTTTGCCGAGCAGGGTGTGAAAGCCGTTGGCGAGGCCCTTGGGCGCGCCCATCTCGACCATGATCGCCTCGCCGAGTTCGGCTTCGCGGCGCTCGTATTCGGCCTGGATGGCTTCGAGAAGGTCGAGGCGATCCTTCACGCTGCTTTCGCCATACGTGGCGAAGGCGCGGCGGGCGGCGGCGACGGCAAGGTCCACGTCGGCGGGGGAGCCCAGCGAAATTTCGCCGGAGACTTCCTCGGTGGCGGGGTTGATGACTTCGGCGGTCTTCGGGGTGACGGGGCTGGTCCAGCGGCCGTCGATGTAGAACTGCGTGTAGCTGCGCATGATGCTCTCTCCCATCCTCCCCGCGGGCGGGGAGGGGGACCGCCGCGCAGCGGGGGTGGAGGGGCACCATCGGATTACGAGACGTCACGTAAGCCGCGCGTGCCCCTCCACCATGCTTCGCACGGTCCCCCTCCCCCGCAGGGGGAGGATCTTGGTTGTTACTGCGTGCCTTCGGCGTACCAGGTGCGGAATTCCGAATAGTTCGGCATTTCCTCCGAGTTCGCCGCCGGGTCGATGGGCACGTGGATCACGGTGCAGCCGCCGCGTGCATAGGCCCGCTCGATGGCGGGGCCGATGTCGGCGGCCTTCTCGACATACTCGCCCGCTGCGCCGAAGCCCTCGGCGATCTTGTCGAAACGGACCTTGTCGGACCAGTGGACGCCGGTTTCCTTGGTGCCGTGGCCGAAGGTGCGCTTGTAGACGCCCACTTCGAGCCCCCACTGGAAATCGACGCCGACGACGATCACCAGCGGCAGGTTCTTGCGCACTGCCACTTCCAGCTCACCGACGTGGAACAGGAACGAGCTGTCCGAGGTCAGCAGCATGCCCGGACGCACCTTGCCGGTGGCGGCCTGGTCGGCGAGCATGGCGCCGGTCGCGTAAGGCAGGCCGGTGCCGATGTGGCCATAGTTCTGGTTCCAGATCACGTCATGCGGCTTGGCCTGCGAGTAGGTCCACTGGAAGATCACCGTGGCGCCGCCGTCGCGGATCAGGATGCCGTCCTTGGGGAAGGCCTTGGTCGCTTCGGTGACGAACTGGCTGGTGTGCATCTTGGCGGTGGAGCCATCGGACTTGGAACCCGCGTCCTCGGCCAGTTCCTCCAGCTGCTGCGCATCGCGCTGGATATATTCGGAGAGCGAGGGCGAAGCGCTGCGCCCGCCGAGCGCCTTCAGGGCGCGCGAAAGCTGCGGCACCACGGCGCGCACGTCGCCGACCAGCGGCACGTCGATCGGGCGATTGACGCCGATCGCGGTGGGGTCTTGCTGGACATAGATCCACTTGCGGTTGGCCTCGTTGTCGACCCAGTGGCGCCAGCGGCCGTAGTGGCTCGGCTCGCCCAGTTCGGTGGCGAGCGCTACGCAGCAGTCGCTTTCGACCACCGCGTCGATCGAGGCTTCGGAGAAACCGTAAGGGAAAGTGCGGTCCTCAAGCCCTTCGATGAACGAGGTGCCGCCCGAGGTCTGGATCACCGGGCACTGCATCAGTTCGGCCAGTTCGCGCACCGCCGCGCCCGCCTTCGAGGTGTGGACACCGTGGCCGACGAGCAGCACCGGGTTCTTGGCGTTCTTGATGATCTCGGCCGCTTCGGCGATCCGGTCGCCGTCGGCGCCCTGGTCGGTCAGGCGATAGCGGTGCGGCGGCAGCACCGGCGGCAGGTCGAGTTCTTCAAGGATGATGTGCGCGGGGAACTCGATGTAGGCGGGGCCGGGGGTGCCCGACAGGGCGACGCGGATCGCCTCGCGGACGATCTCGTCGGTCTGGTCGGCATATTCGATGGAGCTGGAGAACTTCACCGAATCCTCGATCATCGGCTCCTGCCGCACGAACTGGATGCGGCCCCGGCGCACGCGGCGCTCGGTGATGCGGGCGCGCTGGCCGCCCATGATGATGATCGGATCGTTCTCGACCTTGGCGCACTGGATCGCCGGCATCAGGTTGGCCATGCCCGGCCCGAGCGTGCCGATGCACAGCGCCGGCTTGCCGGTGATGCGCGCGGCGGCAGCGGCCATGTGGCCGGCGGACGCTTCGTGGTGCGGCGACACGACGGTCCAGCCGCGCGTTTCCGCTTCGAGGAAGAGGTGCACGAAGTTGGGATCGGGAATGCCGAACAGGGTGCGGATACCCTCGGCCTCGAACAGGTCGAGGATGCGCTTGAAGACGGGCGTGCCCTTCTTCTTCGCACCGGCCGGAGCCTCGGGGGCGAGCGTGTCAGCCGCAGGCTGGTCGTCGTACATCGTGAGTGCCTTTCTTCTCGATCCGCAGGTCGCGCTCTGAGGCGCTTTGAACAGGTGGTTAGCGTAAGGTTCCTAATGCTGTCAGGTGAAATCAACAGGGGTGTTCACTGCGACTCGCCTGCTATCGCCGGGGCGACGCTCGAAGCGATTTCTGTGAGGACTTCGGTGTTGTCCTGACCCAGCGTGGGGGCGGGGCCGCGCACCTTGCCGGGGGTCCTGGAGAACCACGTCGGCACGCCGGGGAAGCGGACGGGGCCTTGCTCGGTCTCGACGTCCTCGAAGAAGCCGATGGCATTGAGGTGTTCGTTGTCGAACAGCTCATCGGTCGATTGCAGGCGGGCGCAGGGGATGTGCAGCGCCTGCAGGGTATCGAGCCATTCCTGCGTGGTCCGGGTAAGGAACGTCTCGCCGAGCAGGCCGTAGACGCGGCCGATCTGCTTCGCGCGCTGGGCGAGGGTGGCGAATTCCTCGCTGGCCCAGGGCGGTTTCACGGCGGCGACGAAGGCGTTCCAGTGCTTGTCGTTGTAGACCAGCGCGGCGACGTGACCGTCCTTCGTTTTATACGGCCGCCGGTTGGGCTCGACTGCGCGGTGATAGTGCGCAGGCGTCGTCGGCGGGGCAAACATCGCGCCGTTGGCATGCTCGACCAGCATGAACGAGGACATCGCCTCGAACATCGTGACCTCGACTTCCTGGCCTTCGCCGGTCCGCTCGCGGTGGAACAGCGCCATCATCGTCGCGTAGAGCGCGTGGAGGCCAGCGACCTTGTCGGCCATGATCGTGGCGACATAGCCGGGCTCGCCGTTCATCAGCCCCTGCACATGGGGAATGCCGCATTCGGCCTGGATGGTGTCGTCGTAGGCGGGCTTGTCGGCCTCGGGCCCCCGGCGCGAGTAGCCGTAGCAGTTGGTGTAGATGATGTCGGGCCGGATCGCGCGGACCGACTCGTAATCGAAGCCGAGCCTGGCGATCGCCTTGCCGCGCATCGAGTGGATGAAGACGTCGGCGGTGGCGATCAGGGCGCGCAGCGATTCGCGGTCGGCCTCCTGCCGCAGGTCGAGCATGACCCCGCGCTTGCCCCGGTTCACGTTGACATAGATGCCGCCCATGCCGGGTACGGGGCCGGTTGAAATCCAGCGGGTGTTGTCGCCTTCGGGCGGCTCCACCTTGATAACGTCCGCGCCCATGTCGGCCATGATCTGCGTGGCGTAGGGTCCGAACACCACGCTGGTGAGGTCGATCACCCTGATGCCCTTCAGGGGGCCGTCAGGTGCCGTTGTGGTGTCGTTAGGTGCCATTGGGTGCCATCATCTCGTTGTCCATCCGGGCGGTGTATCTGTATTCGCATTTCGGTTCAATGATCCGATATCGGAACAACGGGATTGTCGGCGACGCGCGGCGCTGCTAGTCGTGGAAGCGACGACAGAAACCGGGAAGAGGGCCGAAAACCGTGGATTTCTCACTGACACAGGACCAGCAGGACATCCGCGAGGCGGTCCTGAAGCACTGCGCGCAGTTCCCGGACGAGTACTGGCTGGAGAAGGATCGCTCGGGCGAATTTCCCTTCGAGTTCCACAAGGCGATGGCCGAGGCGGGGTGGCTCGGTGTCGCCATGCCCGAGGCGGTCGGCGGCGCGGGTCTCGGCATCACCGAGGCGGCGGTGATGATGCAGGCGGTGGCCGAAAGCGGCGGCGGCATGACGGCGGCCTCGGCGATTCACGGCCCGGTGTTCGGGCTCGAACCGGTCCATCTGTTCGGCACGCAGGAGCAGCAAAGCCGCATGATTCCGCCGATCCTGTCGGGCGAAGAGAAGATGTGCTTCGCGGTGACCGAGCCCAACACCGGCCTCGACACCACCAGCCTCAAGACCCGCGCCGAGAAGGTGCCGGGCGGCTACAAGGTCAATGGCGAGAAGATCTGGATCACCAACGCCCACGTCGCCGACCGCATGCTCCTCATTGCCCGCACCACGCCGCTGGAAGAAGTGAAAAAGAAGACCGAGGGCCTGACGCTATTCTATTGCAAGATAGACAGAAAATCGGTCGAGCACCGCCTGATCCCGAAGATGGGACGCCACGCGGTAGGTTCGAACATGCTGTTCATCACCGACCTCTTCATCCCCGAGGAAGACCGCATCGGGGCGGAAGGGCAGGGCTTCAAGATCCTCCTGCAGGGACTCAATCCCGAGCGCGTATTGCTGGGTGCAGAGGCCACCGGGCTGGGGCGCGTGGCGATCAGGAAGGCGTCCAAATATGCGCAGGAACGCGTGGTTTTCGGCCGTCCGATCGGCCAGAATCAGGGCATCCAGCACCCGCTCGCCAAGGCCTGGATGCAGGTGGAAGCCGCCAGCCTCATGGTGTTCAAGGCCGCGACCCTGTTCGACAAGGGCCTCGAATGCGGGACCGAGGCGAACGCCGCCAAATACCTCGCCGCCGAGGCCGGGTTCGAGGCGTGCCAGACGGCGGTGATGTCGATGGGCGGCATGGGCTATGCGCAGGAATACCACGTCGAGCGCTACCTGCGGGAGGTCATGATTCCGCGCATCGCCCCGGTCAGCCCGCACCAGATCATGAACTACATCGCCGAGAGGGTATTGGAGTTGCCGCGCAGCTATTGAGAAGACTTCCGGATTTGGGTGGGTTTTCTCGGGCGGGGGCTTCGACAAGCTCAGCCTGAGCGGATTTGATAGTTTTACTCTAAATCCCGCTCAGGCTGAGCTTGTCGAAGCCCCCTGCAGCATAAAGATAGCCTGGCCGGCCACGGCTGACGAATTTGGAGAGACGATGCCTGTAATCCATACCCCCGCCACCGCCCGTTCTTGGCTCTTCGTGCCGGGCGACAGCGAGCGCAAGATGACCAAGGCCATGGAAGGCGAGGCCGACATCGTCCTCATCGACCTGGAAGATGCCGTCGCCCCTGACGCCAAGGCCGCCGCGCGTCCGCTGGTGCATGACTTCATCAAGGCGAACCCGGAGCAGCGCGCGCGCCTGTGGGTGCGGATCAACCCCTTCGACGGGCCGCACACGCTGGCGGACCTCGCGGCGGTGATGCCCGCGCATCCCGGCGGCATCATGCTGCCCAAGGTCTACGGCCGGGCGGATGTGGAGAAGCTCGACCACTGCCTTTCCGCGCTGGAAGTGGCGAACGGGATCGAGGAAGGCTCCACCCCCGTCATCGTCCTCATCACCGAGACGGCCGAGGCGATGTTCCACACCGGCAGCTACAAGGGCGCCCCGCGCGTGGTGGCGCTGACCTGGGGGGCGGAGGATCTGGCCGATTCCATCGGCGCCTCGTCCAACCGCAACGAGGATGGCTCCTACTCCTTCACGTACGAACTGGCGCGCAGCCTGACGGTCCTGGGCGCGGCGACGGCCGGGGTCACCGCGATCGAGACGATCAGCGCCGATTTCCGCGACTTGGAAGCCCTGAAGGCGCGCGCCGAGAAGGTTCGCCGCGACGGCTTCCGGGGCATGATGGCGATCCACCCGGCGCAAGTGCCCGTCATCAACGAGGCCTTCACCCCCACCGAGGCCGAGATCGCCGAGGCACAGGAAATCGTCGATATCTTCGCCGCCAATCCCGGCGTGGGCGCGATCGGCTGGAAGGGCGGCATGCTCGACCGGCCCTATCTGGCGCGCGCGGAGCGGCTGCTGCGGCAGGCGGGGAAGGCGTGAGCCACGACCTTCGCCTGCCCCCACACCGTCATCCTGAACTTGTTTCAGGATCCATCGGGCAGTTGGTGCCGGAGGCTTGCGCCATTGTGCTGCGGGGGCGGTTCGTTTCTGCCAGTGCAGAGTTGGCGGCGCGATGGACCCTGAAACGAGTTCAGGGTGACGCAGCAGAGAGGGCCAGGGCGTGATCGACCTCACCCCATACTTGCGGCCCGGCGACCACATCGTCTTCGGCCAGGCCTGCGGCGAGCCGACCACGCTGGTCGAGGCGCTGGCCGAGCAGGGCGCGCGCATCGGCAACCTCAACGCCTTCATCGCGACCAGCTTCTCCGGCCTGTTCACCCCCGAGACCGCTGCCGCCTTCCGCCTTTCGTCGATGGGCGCGATCGGGGCGCTGCGCTCGATGGCCAAGGCCCATGCGCTCGACGTCATCCCCGTCCACGTCAGCCAGGTTGCGCCGCTCATCACGGCGGGCGTGATGCGCTGCGACGTGGCGATGATCCAGGTCAGCCCGGCCAATGCGGCGGGCGAGCACTCCTGCGGCCTCATCTCCGACTACGTGCGCGCCGCCGTGGCCAAGGCCCGCGTGGTGATCGCCGAGGTCAACGATCAGGTTCCGTTCGTTCCGGGTGAGACGATCCCCGCCAGCGCGATCGACGTGGCGGTGCCGGTCTCCCGCGCGCCCGTCGAAGTCGCGCCCGCGAAGATCGGCGCGACCGACGAGGCCATCGCGCGGCTTTGCGCGGAATTCATCGGCGACGGCTCGGTGATCCAGACCGGCGTGGGCGCGGTGCCCGATGCGATCCTGCGGCTGCTGCACGACCGCCGCGACCTCGGCGTCCATTCGGGCATGCTGGGCGACGGCCTCGTCGATCTGGCCGAGGCGGGCGTGCTCACCAACGCGCGCAAGGAGATCGACCGGGGCGTCTCGATCAACGGTGCGCTGATCGGCACGCGGCGGCTCTACGACTGGGCGCACCGGAACCCGGCGATCCGCATGACGCCGACCAGCTACACCCATGACGCGGGCGTGCTGGGCCGGCTTTCGCGCCTCGTCACCATCAACTCGGCGCTGGAAGTGGACCTGACCGGACAGGTCAATGCCGAGCAGTCGGGCACCGCCTACATGGGCGGCACCGGCGGGCAGGTGGACTTCGTGCGCGCGGGCGCGCGCTCGCCCGGCGGGGCCTCGCTGATGGTGCTGGCGGCGACGGCGAAGGGCGGGACGATCAGCAAGATCGTGCCTTCGCTGTCCGGCCCGGTCACCAGCGCGCGCAGCGAAGTGGACGTGGTGGTGACCGAGTTCGGCGCGGCGCAGCTGAAAGGCCAGACGCTGGCCGAACGCGCGCGGCGGCTGGTCGCGGTGGCGCATCCGGACTTCCGCGAAGGGCTGGAGCGCGAGGCTTTCGAGATCGCCAGGAGAGGGTTCTGACAATGACCGACGCTGTCCGCTTCGACATCCGCGACGGCGCGATCGCCGTCATCACCATCGACCGGCCCGAGCAGCGCAACGCGCTCAGCCTTGAGGTGCGCGAGGGCCTGCGTGCCGCGTGGGCCCGCTTCGAGGCCGACGCGGCGCTGCGCATCGCCATCCTTACCGGCAGCGGCGACAAGGCGTTCTGCGCCGGGGGCGACCTCAAGGAGATGGTCGAGACCGGCATGGCGGTCCCCCCGCGCGACATGTACGCGCTGCCTTACGACACCATCGAACTGACCAAGCCGACGATCGCGGCGGTGAACGGGGTGGCTTTCGCAGGCGGCTGGATGATCGCGCAGGCCTGCGACTTGTGCGTCGCGTCCACGGGGGCGAAGTTCGCGATCACCGAGGTCAAGGTCGGGCGCGGCAGTCCCTGGGCGGCGCCGCTGATCCACATGATCCCGCAGCGCATCTTCATGGAGATCGTCCTGACCGGCAAGCCGATCGACGCGCAGCGCGCCTACGAGATCGGCCTCGTCAACCGCCTCGCCGAGCCGGGCGCGGTGCTGGACGCCGCGCTGGAGCTTGCGCGCGAGGTGCTGGAAGGCGCGCCGCTGTCGGTCAAGGCAGCGCGCGAGACGGTGATGCTCTCGACCGAGATGGGGCGCTCGGCGGCGCTGGCGGCGGCGCGCGGCGCGCACGAGCATGCGTACAATTCGCAGGATGCGCAGGAAGGCCCGCGCGCCTTCGCGGAGAAGCGCAAGCCGGTGTGGCGGGGTAGATAAACCCCCTTTTCGTCGTTGCGAGCGCAGCGAAGCAACCCAGAGCGGCTTACACGGCCCTGGATTGCTTCGCTGCGCTCGCAATGACGAAAAAAGGGGGCAGAGGCCGCCTCCTCCCTCGAATCAGTCCATCAGTTCACCGTTTCGCGCGTCTCGAACGCGACGCCCGGCAAGTCGGGTGATCGGCGCCAGTCGGCCAGCATGTCGCGCCAGGCGTCCCAGCCGGGGAGGTAGCCCTTGAACAGCGCCCACTTCAGTTCCTTGTCGCCCTCATTGTTGAAGTAGCTGGGGGTGCACCCCTGCTGGAATTCGGACATGTCGACCTCGTTCGCGCGGCAGTGCGCCACGTAGCCGGCGACGCCCTCGGCGGTGGCGCAGAACTTGTCGGCGCCGCGCCGCACGGTCTCACCGATCATGAAGGCGAGGTGTTCCGCCTGACGCCCGAACTGCTCGGTGGTGCTGGAGTTAGTCGCGCCCTGGATGTAGCCCATGTAGAACATGCCGGGGAACTTGTCGGTCGTCACGCCGTGCAGGGTGGCCGGGCCGTTCTCCCAGTGGTCGTAGATCGACAGGCCGTTCTCGCCCTCTACGGCGGCAATGCCCCAGCGGCGCTTCAGGTCCGACGTCACCTCGAAGCCCGAGGCGAAGATCATCAGGTCGACTTCGTATTCCACGCCGTCTGCTACGAAGCCCTTCTCGGTCATGCGCTCCACCCCTTGCGTGGCGGAAACGTCGATGAGCTTGACGTTGGGCTGGTTGAAGGTGGGGTAGTAGTCGTTGTTCGACAGCGGCCGCTTGCACATGAAGCGGAACCAAGGCTTGAGGCTTTCGGCGGTTTCCTTGTCCTCGACGATCGCATCGACGCGGCGGCGCAGACGCTCCATGACCTGATAGTCCACCACGTCGCGCCGGGCCATGATCTCGCCGATGTCGAGCTGGGGGAAGCCGTCCGCTTCCAGTTCGAGGTTCAGGTTGCGGCTGATCTCGGTCCAGATGTCGCAGATCTGGTCGGGCTCGCCGGGCAGGAAGAACGCTTGCGCGCCCCGATGGAAGTTCGCCATCCGCTCCTGCTGCCAGCCGGGCTGGAGCGAGGCTGCCCAGTCGGGATCGGTCGGCGGATTGGGCCGCTCGTCGATGTTGGAAGGCGTGCGCTGGAGCACATAGAGTTGCTTTGCGTACTTGCCCAAGTACGGCACCGCCTGAACCGAGGTCGCGCCGGTGCCGACGATGGCGACGCGCTTGTCACGCAGCTTTTCCAACTCGGGTGCGGTCCACGATCCGCCGCTGTAGTCATGCTCCCAACGGCTGGTGTGGAACATCTTGCCCTTGAAGTCGTGGATGCCGGGGATGCCGGGCAGCTTGGGCATGTTCATCACGCCGCCCGCCATGACCACGAAGCGCGCGCGGATGTCGTCGCCGCGATTGGTCCTGACGTGCCAGCGCTTGATGGATTCGTCCCAGACGATCCCTTCCACCAGCGTGTGGAACAGCGCCTTGTCGGCCAGCTCGAAATCCTCGGCCATCTTCTGGCAATAGGCCTGGATTTCCCAGCCGTCGGAGAACTTCTTCGACGGCATGTAGCCCGTCTCTTCGAGCAGCGGCAGGTAGCAGTAGGCGTCGTTGTCGCACTGCACGCCGGGGTAGCGGTTCCAGTACCACACGCCGCCGAAACCGCCCGCGTGGTCGATGTTGCGCACGTTGGTCACGCCCTGCTTGCGCAAGTGATAGCCCGCAAGGATGCCGGAGAACCCGGCGCCCAGGATCGCCACGTCGATGTCCTCGATCAGCGGCGCGCGCTCGGCGACGGGCGTGAAGGGATCATGGGCATAGTTGTCCGAGAAGTCTCCGGTCGGACGCACGTACTGCTCGCCGCCCTCGCGGCGCAGGCGCTTGTCGCGCTCGGCGAGGTACTTCGCCTTCAGCGCCGGAATGTCGAGTTCGTCCGGCGCGGGCACGTCGGTCTTAAGGCAGGTCATGTCGGGTCCCACTTCGTTCGAGGGCGCTGATCTGTGAGTGGCGGTGGCTCGCACGGCAATATAAGTCAACAGTGGTGTTGATTATCGCGCCTCGGCGATTTCGGAACGCGCCATGGCGAAGCTGTAGCCGAGGTGTTCGATGTATCCGTGCAGGCCGAGATCGAGCAGGCCGTCCTTGTCGTGCCATGCCTCGGCCGCGCTGCCGACGTCCTCGATCGTCCAGTGCGGGCGGTAAGTGCCGACGGTCTCGGCGATGAACATACGCGAGATACGACCCGCCATCGACGAGACGAGTTCCCCCGAGACCGAGCAGCTTTCATGGCACAGCCAGCCCACCACAGGCGCGACCAGCTCCGGACCCATCGGCGGATACTGCGAGATGTCGAGGCCGTCGGCCATGCGGGTGACGGCGCCGGGGGCGATGATGTTGCACTTTACCCCGTGCGCCTCGCCCTCCAGCGCGGCGATGTTGTTGAGGCCGATCATGCCCGACTTCGACACGCCGTAGTTGACGCAGTTGACGTTGCCGTAGGCGCCGCCGATCGAGCTGGTCAGGACGATGCGCCCGTAGCCCGCGTCGCACATCGGTCCGAACGCCGCCTGCACGACGTGGAAGGCGCCGAGCAGGTGGACGTCCACCACCGCGCGGAAGTCCTCGTAGGGGATGTCGCGGATCGATCCGTAGCGGACGTTGCCTGCGTTATGGATCAGCACGTCGATGCGGCCCCACGTATCAAGCGCGGCCTGCACGATGGCACGGCCGCCTTCGGGCGTGGCGACGGTGTCGGCGTTGGCGATTGCCTCGCCGCCCGCCGCGACGATCTCGTCCACCACGCTCTGCGCTACGCTTGTATCCGGTCCGTCGCCCCGGATCGCGCCGCCCAGATCGTTGACGACGACCTTGCAGCCGCGCTCGGCCAGTAACAGGGCGTAGGAGCGGCCGAGGCCACGGCCGCCGCCGGTGACCACCGCGACGCGGCCGTCGAAACGCAGTTCAGGGGTAGGCATGGGGACTGTCCTCTCTCGGGGCGAGCGCGTCCGCCGGGAAAAACGGCGGCGTTCGGGGCTCGGCGTTCCGGTCGGGGCGCGTCTCAATGGGTTATTCGGTCTGGTGGACGAATATCTGCACGCAGCCGCGCTTGGCAACGGCGGGCACGTCGCTCAGGCGATGCTGTAAGCCTGCGGGCACATCGCGTTGCGCCCGTTCGCGCCCGCCTATACCGTCCAGCCAAAGATCCGGCCGCGCGCCGGAGGAGAGGGATGTATACATGCTGGAAGCCGCTGGCCGGAATGCCAATGCCCAGAGTTCGACAGCGCCCGCCAGGCCGGGCGAGGGCTGGGGCCTGCACCGCATGACGCCCGCCAGCCGCCTCAACGGTGCCAACGGCATCCGCACCGGAGCGGATGGGCGCATCTACGTGGCGCAAGTCGCTGGCAGCAAGGTGAGCGCGATCGACGTCGATACCGGCGCGATCGAGACGATCAGCCCCAATGGCGGCGGCATCGTCGGCCCGGACGACCTCGCTTTCGATGAGGCGGGCAACCTCTATTGCACCGAGATCACCGAGGGGCGCGTCTCGATGATGACGCCCTCGGGGCAGTACCGGGTGATCCACGGCGACATGCCGGTGGCGAACCCGATCACGTACCATCAGGGCCGCCTGATCGCGGGCGAGTTGCGCATCGGCGGGCGCATCATGGAACTCGACCGCGACGGCGGCGCACCGCGCGTGATCTTCGAGGGCGTGCCGATGGCCAACGCCTTCGAGGTCGGCCCGGACGGCAAGCTCTACTTCCCGGCGCAGGGCGCGAACGAGATCTGGCGCATCGGCCTCGACGGGGGCGAGCCGGAAGTCGTGGCGAAGGATCTCGGCGTGCCGGATTCGGTAAAGTTCCACCCCGACGGCTCGATCATCTCCACGCAGGTCTATTCGGGGCAAGTGCTCAAGATCGACCCGCGCACCGGCGCCAAGACGGTGCTGGCCGACATCGGGCCAGGGCTCGACAACGTCGCCTTCGTGAACGGACGCACGTTCGTGAGCCACATCAACGGCTCGATCACCGAGATCACCGCGCCGGGGCAGACCCGGCCGCTGGTGGAGAAGGGGCTGCAGTGGCCGCTCGGCCTCGCGGTCGATGCCAACGGGCACGTTCTGGTGGCGGACGGCGGTTTCACCTACCTGCTGCGCCCCGGCGAGCCGCTGCAACTGGCGGGCATGCTGTTCTCGCCCGGCTTCCCCGGTTGGGTGCGCGACGTCGCGGCGAGCGGGCCGGACGAATGGATCGTCACCACCGCCAACGGCGACGTCGCCCGCTGGAACCCGGCGGCAGCGACCAGCGAAGTGCTGGCGAGCGGCCACGACCGGCTGATGGGCGTTGCCGTCACCCCCGGCGGCGTCGTCTTCGCCGAGTTCGGCACTGGCAAGGTCCATGCGATCGAGGGCGGCAACGTCGCCGACCTGGCGAGCGGCCTCGACCGGCCGATGGGCGTCGCGGTGTCCGGCGACGGCACCGTCTACGTCGCCGAAAGCGGCGCGGGCCGCGTGGTGAAGCTGGTGGGCGGGCGCAAGGAAGTGGTGCTCGACGGCCTCGCCCGGCCCGAGGGGCTGGCGATCGCGGGGGGCACGCTGTTCGTCGCCGATCCGGGCGCCAATGCGCTTGTCGCCAGCGACTTGGCGGGCGGCGCGCGCGAGGTCGTCGCCAGTGACTTGCCGATGGGCGGGCCGGGCGGGCTGCAGCCGGTGCAGCTTGGCGGCGTGGGCGACATGTGCGGGCCGATGAACACCTTCACCGGCGTCGCCGTCGCGCCTGACGGCACCGTCTACCTCTCCGCCGATGCCGAGGGCAGCGTCCTCGCCCTTCGTCGTCTTTAAGGGAGCCCCTCGATGCTCAAGCAGATCTGCTTCTTCCGCAAGCGCCCCGACATGACCATGGACGAATTCATGGACTACTACGAGAACCAGCATTCGCAGCTGGCGAAGAAGTCCGGCGCCAAGCCCGCGATCCCGAACGCGGTGCGCTATGTGCGGCGCTATCTGGTGCCGGAGAAGAACCCCATCACCGGCCAGATCCACGATCCGGGCTACGACTGCATCATGGAGATCTGGTGGAACAGCCGCGAGGATTTCGAGCGCTCGCAGGCGATCATCGCCTCGCCCGAACGGCTGCCGATGACTCGGGCCGACGAGGAGAGGCTGTTCGCCGGGCATGATAATCCGGTCGTGACCTGCATCGAGTACGATTCGCCGATGGGCCCGAACGGCGAGGCCACGCATGTGGATTTGCGCTATGAGGGCTGACCCCGTCCGTCATCCCGGACTTGATCCGGGACCGTGGGCTGTCTTTAGCCGTGCCCTATCGGCAAGGCGCCCTGACGTAAGGTCCCGCCTCAAGACTTGCCCGCGGTCCCGGGTCGAGCCCGGGATGACGTGAGCATGCACGCCTCCGCACCTCCCTCCGCCCGCGACGAGTGGCGCGCGCATCCACTGCTGCCGGCGGCGGCGGGGCTGGGTTATGCCACCAGCGTCATCCACATCTACGGCATCGGCCCGTTCTATGGACCTGTCGCCACCGAGTTCGGCTGGAGCCGCACCGAAGTCACCTTCGGCCTGACTCTGGCGACGCTGGTGCAGGCGGTGGGCGGCGTGTTCATCGGCCTCGCCGTGGACCGCTTCGGCCCGCGCCGCTTCGGCGTGATCGGGCTGGTGCTGCTGGGCCTCGCCTTCGCTCTGCTCGGCACCGCCGACGGATCGCTGCTGAACTGGTATCTGCTCTGGGGCCTCGTTGCGCTGGCGGCCCTGCCGGTGCAGGCGTCAGTGTGGACGAGCGCGGTCGCCTCGCGCTTCACGGTGTCGCGGGGCATGGCCTTCGCGGTGACCTTGTGCGGGGCTTCGATCGCGGCGGGGGTGTTCCCGCCGATGGCGACATGGCTGATCGGCGCGCTGGGCTGGCGCGGAGCGTTTCCGGTGCAAGCGGCGATCTGGCTGGGGATCGCGTTTCCGGTCATCTTCGTGTTCTTCCATGGCCGCTACGACAAGGGCCGCAGGCAAACCGCCGAGGACGCCGTATCGCGCCCCGCCGATCTTCCCGGCGCCAGCTTGCGCGAAGGGCTGACCTCCAGCGTTTACCACCGCCTGTTCGTCGCCAGCCTGCTGTTCACCTTCACCGTGATCGCGCTGGTGGTCCACTTCACCGCGATCCTCGGCGACGCCGGGGCGAGCCCGATGACGGCCGCCGCCATCGCCTCATTCGTCGGCTGGTTCTCGCTGGCGGGCAGGCTGGGGACGGGAGCGCTGCTCGACCGTCTGCCCGCCTCGCTGGTCGGCGCGGCGGTGTTCCTGCTGCCGGTAGCAGGGTGCCTGCTGCTCCTGCTCGGCGGCGGACCGCTGTGGGCGATGGGCGCGGCCTCGGCGCTGATCGGGCTGACGCTGGGGGCGGAGATCGACGTCGTCGTCTATCTGCTTACCCGCCACTTCGGGTTGCGGAACTTCGGCGGGCTCTATGGCGGACTGCTGGCGGCACTGTCGATCGGCACTGCGACCGGGCCGCTCGCCGCCGCGCAGTTCTATGACCGGACCGGTAGTTACGCAGGCTTTCTGTGGCTGGCGCTGGCCTTCATGGCCGCCAGCAGCGTGGCGATCGGCACGCTGCCAAGGGGCAAGGCGGCCTATGCCGCACATTGAAGGAACGCCCCGGCGGTTTGCCCCGCCATGCCGATAATGAGATAACGGCCGCAAACCCGAACAAGCAGGAACGAGGATATCCATGGGCGAAATCGGCAAGATCGTTCAGGCGCCCGAGGAACTGGTCGCCCCGGTCAACGTGCCCGCCGAGGCTTACGTCTCCCCCGAATACGCGCGCGCCGAAGTGGACAAGCTGTGGCGCAAGGTCTGGCTGCAGGCGGGCCGGGTGGAGGACATTCCCGAAGTGGGCGACTTCATCACCTTCGACATCGTCCACGATTCGGTGATCGTGGTGCGCGCATCGGCGGATGAGATTCACGCATTCCACAACGTCTGCCCGCACCGGGGCCGCAAGCTGGTCGATGTTCCGCCGGGCCAGCGCAACGCGCGGGGCAACCGGCGCACGCTGATCTGCGGCTACCACGGCTGGACCTTCGGCCTCGACGGCGCGAATACTTATGTCGAGCACGAGGCGGACTGGCAGGGGCACTTGTGCGCCGGCCGTGCCGATCTCGGCAAGGTGCGGGTGGAGACGTGGGGCGGCTGGCTCTGGATCACCCTCGATCCCGAGGCGATGCCGCTGGCGGACTATCTCAATCCGGCCGCGACGATGCTCGATCCCTACGGCCTTCAGAACATGCGCCCGCGCTGGCGCAAGTGGGTGGTGTTCGAGTGCAACTGGAAGGTTGCGATGGAGGCCTTCTGCGAGACCTACCACGTTTCCACCACGCACCCGGAATTCATGGAATTCGGCCAGTTCCGAGGCTGGGCGCGCAACCAGGGCCTGCATTCCAACATCGGCTACGAGGCACCCAAGGGGCAGGAGGAAGACTCCGGCAAACTGCGCCTCGGTGCCGGTGAAGACCCGCGCCTGACCACGGCGGACATGCAGAACTTCACCTGGGCCAACGCCAACACCAACACCACGATGACGCTGGTGGGCGTGGCGAACCGCCTCAAGGACGAACTGCCCGAGGGCACCCCGGCGGCGGAAGTCTCCAAGTACTGGATCCAGACCGCCAAGGCCGAGGACGAGGCGCGCGGCGTCGTCTGGGCGCAGGTCGATCCGCTCCATACCGCACAGGCGGGCACGGCCTGGCAGATCTTCCCGAACTTCCAGATCGGTCACGCGGTCAACAACATGCTGTGTTATCAGGCGCGGCCCTATGGCACCGACCCCGACAAGTGCATCTTCGAGGCCGCGGTCTACGAACTCTGGCCGGAAGGGGAGGCGCCGCAGACCGACTGGGAATACACCGAGCCCGCTGACTGGCCGCCGGTGCTTCAGCAGGACTTCGCCAACATGGCGGCGGTGCAGCAGGGGATGAAGAACGTCGGTTTCCGGGGCGCGCAGCCCAATCCCTACATGGAGCGCTCGGTCGCCTCGCTGCACATGAACCTCGCGAAATTCATGGGGACGGGAGCGCCGAAAACGTACTGAGGGGGCCTAGACAGGCTCAGCCGTGACCCTTCGACAAGCTCAGGGTGAGCGGGGGTAGTGCAAACCTCCCAATCCCGCTCAGGCTGAGCTTGTCGAAGCCCCCCGGTATAGCGGAAAGACCTCATGCAGTTCCCCCTCGTCCATGTGAGCTGGGCGCTGGCCGACAACGCACAGCGCCCCGCCTGCGATGCCTTCTTCCGGGAGGTGTTCGGCGCGCAGACCGCTTACGAGATACTCGTCACGCCGGAGACGGAAAAGCTCGGCCTTGACCGTGAGGAATCGCTGCTGATGATAGGCGACACCATGGTCATCCCGATCGCGCCCGCTGGTCCCGGCACGGTGGAAGGCAACCCGCTGGGCGACATGCTGCGCCGTTCGGCGGCGCCGGGGCGCTGGATCGGGCTGGCGCTCAAGGTGGCCGATCTCGGCAAGGCGGATGCGTGGTTCGCCGCGCGCGGTTTCAAGCGGTTCCACGATCCCGGAATGGAAGCGCACTATTTCCTCGTGCCGAAGGGCCAGATGCTGGGAATGCGGCTGGAGATCGTGAAGCAGGACATGCCGAACGATCCGCGCCGCGATCCGGCATGGCGGCCTTCCGGTGATCATCCGCTCGGTATCGAGGGGCTGCAGGCGGTCGGTGTCAGCACCCCCTCGCTGGCCGAGGCGCGGGCGTTGTTCGGGAACGGGCTCGAATGGTCCGCGATCGGCGAACGCGACCTGCCCGAAGGGCGCTGCGCTGCCTTTGCCGTGGGCGACACCGTGATCGAGGCGCTGGAAGGCGGACCCGGTTCATCCGCCGCGCGTCATGCTGCCGAGGTGAAGGGCATCTGCCATCTCGTCTTCAAGGTTCGCGATGCGGCAGCGGCGGCGGCCCGGCTGCGGAGCCGCGGCCTGCCGCTGATCGGCGAGGTGGAGGACCGTTTCGCCATCCACCCCGATGCGGCGCACGGGCGGCTGATCTGGCTTACCGGCCAAATCCCGCCTGGCTATCCTCCGGTCGGATCGAAGCTGGGCACATTCTCCCTGCCGCCGAGTTGATTGACGGGCGCGGCATTCGGACCGAATGTCCCGCGTGCCTGTTGGAGACACGTGAGAATGCCATCTGCACATCTGGTGACCAGGCTGGCCTGCCTTGCCGTGGCGGCGCCGCTGGGGCTGCTTCCCGTCGCCGCCGACGCCAGCTTCTATACCGGCAACGAACTCTACAAGGTCTGCACCGCTGATCGCGGCAGCAACACGTACGTCGAGAACACTTACGAATGCATCGCCTATATCACCGGCGCCGTCGATGCGTTCAACACGGTTCGCCGGACCGACACGACGAGGACCTGCATCCCCGGGGATGTGACGATCGCCGAGTTGCGCCGTGCGACGGTGGCCTATCTGTCTGATAACCCGGACAAGCGCAGCGAATCCGCGTCGGACCTCGTCTTCGCGGCAACGCGCACGCAATGGCCCTGTGCCAGCAAGCCCGCAACGCCGGCCAAGACCAAGAAGAAGGTGACGAAGAAGAAAAGGTAGCAGCGGGCCGGCGCTGCGGTCCCGGTTTTACTTCGCTTCGGCGATCAGCTTGAGCGCCTCGGGCGAGGTCCAGTCATTGCCGCCGGTATAGCGCCACACTTCCTTGCCTTGCCTGTCGAACATGATGGTGACCGGCAGGTTGCCCCCGTACTGGAAGCCGAGGTCGCCCTGCTCGTCCACCCAGGGCTGGATCTGCTCCAGTTCGCGGCGACGCAGGATCTCGACGACCTTGTCGGTCTGGCCCATGTCCTGTGAGATCGGCAGGATCGTCACGCCCAGTTCGCCCTCGCGGTCGATCAGCTTGTTCAGCGTGGGCATTTCCGCGATGCACGGTGCGCACCACGTGGCCCACAGGTTGACCAGCAGCGGCTTGCCCTTGAACGAGGATAGGTCGAGGCTTTCGCCGGTGTTGTCGACCAGGCTGACGGTCGGCATCGGCTCGCCCTTGTGCGAGCGATCGAGCTTGCCGCCTGCTTCGGGCGCCTGCGCCGGGCCAGCCTGTTTCGCTTCTTCGGAAGGCGCCGGTTGCGCGTCCTTGTTCCCTTTACTATCGCAACCCGCGATCACGAGGGCCGAGGCCCCGGCCAGCGAACACAGGACGAGCGACTTGAGCGAACGGGAAGACAGCAAGGCGACAGGCTCCAATGCAATGTGGGGCGGACGGTTCGCACAGGGACCGTCGGCAATCATGCGCGAGATAAACGCCTCGATTCCCTTCGACAAGGCATTGTGGCGTCAGGACATCGCCGCCAGCAAGGCCCACGTCGCGATGTTGGGCGCCTGCGGCATCGTTTCGGACGCCGACGCGGTGACCATCCGCGATGGCCTCGATGCCGTCGCCGCCGAGTACGAAGCCAATGGCGTGCCCGAGGACTGGGACCTCGAGGACATCCACATGACCACCGAGTCGCGCCTCGCGCAACTCATCGGTCCGGCCGCAGGGCGCCTCCACACCGCGCGCTCGCGCAACGACCAGGTCGCCACCGACTTCCGCCTCTGGGTGCGCGATGCGATGGACCAGGCCGATGCGGGCCTGCAGGCGCTACAGGTCGCGCTGGTGACCCGTGCCGGTGAACATGCCGACAGCATCATGCCCGGCTTTACCCACCTGCAGACCGCGCAGCCGGTGACGCTGGGCCACCACCTGATGGCCTATTACGAGATGATTGGCCGCGACCGTTCGCGCTTCGCCGATGCGAGGAAGCGCATGAACCGCAGCCCGCTGGGCGCCGCCGCGCTGGCCGGAACCGGCTTCCCGATCGACCGCACGATGACCGCGCAGGCGCTTGGCTTCGACGGGCCGACCGACAACAGCCTCGATTCGGTGTCCGACCGCGACTTCGCGCTCGATTACCTGATGGCCGCCAGCCAGTGCTCCTTGCACCTCTCGCGTCTGGCCGAGGAGTTCATCATCTGGGCCAGCCAGCCCTTCGGCTTCGTGGCGCTGCCCGATGCGCTGTCCACCGGCAGCTCGATCATGCCGCAGAAGAAGAACCCGGACGCGGCCGAACTGGTGCGCGGGCACTCGGGCCGCATCTCCGGCTGCCTGATGTCGCTGATGATGACGATGAAGGGCCTGCCGCTCGCCTATTCGAAGGACATGCAGGACGACAAGCCACCGGTGTTCGAGGCCGCGAGCCTGCTGGCGCTGTCGATCGCGGCGATGACCGGCATGGTCGCCGACACCCGCTTCAAGACCGATCGCATGCGCGCCGCCGCCGAACTCGGCTTCGCCACCGCCACAGATCTGGCCGACTGGCTGGTACGTCAGGCCGACATTCCCTTCCGCGAGGCGCACCACATCACCGGCGCTGCAGTCAAGCTGGCAGAGCAGCGCGGGGTGCCGCTCGATCAATTGCCGCTCGAAGACCTCAAGGCCATCGACAGCCGCATAGACGAGCGCGTATTCAAGGCGCTCTCGGTCGAGGCTTCGGTCGCCGCGCGCAGTTCGCATGGCGGCACCGCGCCCGAGCAGGTGCGCCTGCGCGTGGCCGATGCCCGCGTTTCGCTGGGTCTGGAGTAAGTTGATGAAGAAGGTCGCGGTCGTTTTGATGCTTCTGGCGCTCGCTGCCTGCGGGGAGCGGACGGCGCTGGCGCTCAAACCCGGCCAGAAGCTCCCGCCGGCTCCTTATGGCCGCGCCGACCAGCCAGGGCCGGACGAACTGCTCAAACGCCCGACGATCGCCGTGCCCGAGCGCAGCGTCGAACTGCGTACCCGTTCCGAGGAGCGTGAGGACGATCCCTTCGATCTGCCCCCGCCCGAAGCCGCCGAAACGCCCGCGCCCAGTGCTAGCGGCACACCCTGATACGCGACAGGACACCATGGATCATTTTGCACTCATCGACGGCGAACTGAACGCCGAACGTACCCCTCTGGCCGCCATCGCCCGCGAAGTGGGCACGCCCGTCTACGTCTATTCGCGCGCAACGCTGTCGCGCCATGCCAAGGTTTTCCGCGAGGCGCTGTCGGCGCTGCCGAAGGTGCACATCGCCTTCGCCGTGAAGTCGAACCCCAACCTCGCGGTGCTGCGCCTGCTGGCCAAGGAAGGCTACGGCGCCGACGTCGTCTCCGAGGGCGAGATGAACCGCGCGCTGGCCGCCGGGATGAAGCCGGCGGACGTGGTCTTCTCCGGCGTCGGCAAGACCCGCGCCGAACTGATCGCCGCCGTCCGTGCCGGGATCGGCCAGTTCAACCTCGAAAGCGAGGAGGAGGGCGTCGAACTTTCCGAGATCGCCGTCGCGCTCAAGGCGAAGGCGACCTGCACGCTGCGCGTCAACCCGGACGTCGATGCGCGCACCCACGCCAAGATCTCGACCGGCAAGGCGGAGAACAAGTTCGGCGTCGCCTACGATCGCGCGGCCGGCATCTACACGCGCCTTTCGGAGCTGCCCGGCCTCGACATGCGTGGCCTCGCCGTCCACATCGGCAGCCAGATCAGCGACCTGGAGCCGTCGCGCCAGGCTTTCCTCAAGATGGGCGCGCTGATGAATGCCCTGCGCGCGCAGGGGCAGACCGTCACTCACATGGACCTCGGCGGCGGGCTGGGCGTGCCGTACAAGGCGGACGACGAACTGCCGACGCCGGCCGACTATGGCCGGATGGTCAGCGACGTGGCGCAGAACTGGGACGTCACCCTGATGTTCGAGCCGGGCCGGGTCATTACCGGCAACTCGGGCGTGCTGGTGACCGAGGTGGTGCGGGTGAAGCAGGGCACGACAAACCCGTGGGTGGTCGTCGATGCGGCGATGAACGATCTCGCCCGCCCGGCGATGTACGACGCCTGGCACGATTTCGCGGCGGTGAAGCCCTCGGGCGAGACGGTCACCGCGAACATCGTCGGCCCCATCTGCGAAAGCTCCGACACGTTCGCGATGGCGCGCAGGATCGACGCGGTGAAGGCCGGTGACCTCGCGATCTTCCGCACCGCCGGGGCTTACGGTGCGACGATGGCGAATACCTACAACAGCCGCGCGCTGGTACCCGAGGTGATGGTCGACGGCGACAAGTGGGCGATCGTCGCCAACCGCATCGAGCCGGCCGCGATCCTCGCCGCCGAGCAGGTGCCGGACTGGCTGGACTGACGAAACCGCGATGATCGAGGCGCTTCCCCTGTTCCATCGCATCGCCGGCCGGCCGGTCGTGGTCGTGGGCGAAGGGGAAGCGGCCGAGGCCAAGCGGCGGCTGGTCGAGCGGGCCGGCGGGGTGGTCTTCACCGACATTTCCGAAGGCGCGGCGGCAGGTGCCAGGCTGGCCTTCGTGGTGCGGGAGGACGATGCTCGGGCCGAGGCGGACGTCGGCCTCGCGCATCAGGCCGGGATGCTGGTCAACGCCACCGATCGCCCGGCGCTTTGCGACTTCACCGTCCCGTCGATCCTCGACCGATCGCCGGTGCTGGTGGCGGTGGGGACGGGCGGCGCCTCGGCGGGCTTGGCCAAGCAGCTGCGGTTGCGGCTGGAGGCGCTCTTGCCGGCTTCACTGGGGGCGCTGGCCGGCGCGCTGCAACGGGCGCGGGGCGCGTTGCGCGCGCGTTTTCCCGATACTGGCGAGCGCCGCCGCGCGCTGGATGCGGCGCTGACCGCGGGCGGCGTGCTCGATCCCTTCGACGGAGCCAGTGCCGACCGCGTCGATTCATGGCTGGCCGGCGCCACGGCCGAGACGGGGAGGCAGGTGGAAATCGTCCTGCGCAGCGACGATCCCGACGACCTGACCCTGCGCGAGGCGCGCCTGCTGGGAGCGGCCGACGTGATCGTGCATGACCCGCGCGTCGCCGAAGCGATCCTCGACCGCGCCCGCGCCGACGCGGAGCGCCATGTCGCGCCGCCTTCCGGCGCGCACGCCGGACTGACTGTGGTGCTCAAAGTCGGCTAAGGCAGGGGTTCCTCCGCGAAACGAGGCGGGAACCCGCCCGCCTCCTTAGAGACCGTTTGAGAAATCGCGGAAGAGCGATTTCCAAGGCGGCACCGGCCCGCTCCCCCACCCGGCCACCCATAGAATACTGCCGTTGGGTGGCCGGGTGGGGGAGCGGGCCGGTGCCGCGATGCGCCGATAGGCGCAATCTCAAACGGCCTCTTAGAACATTCCCCCCACCAGCGCGTCGATCGCGCCTTGCAGGATCACCGCCGCCGCTGCCGAATCGATCCGCGTGGCGCGCTTGGCACGGCTCATGTCCTGTTCGATCAGGCCGCGTTCGGCGCCGGTGGTCGACCAGCGCTCATCCCACAGCAGGATCGGCAGGCCCAGAACCGCAAGGTTGCGGGCGTAGGCGCGGCTCGACTGCGCGCGCGGGCCTTCGCTGCCGTCCATGTTGAGCGGCAGGCCGATGACGATGCCCCGGATCGAGCGTCCGCGGATCAGTTCTTCCATCAGTGCCTTGTCGGCCCCGAACTTGCCGCGCTTGATCGTTTTGCCGGGGGAAGCGATGCGCCAGCCGGCGTCGCAGAAGGCGGTGCCGATGGTCTGCGTGCCAAGGTCGAGCCCCAGCAGCGCGCCGGCCTGGGGCAGGGCGTCGCGGAATTCCAGCGAACTGGTGGTGGGGGTCACTTTTGCTGCGTCGCCAGCCACGCTTGGGTGCGCCTTTCGAAATCGGCTCTGAGGTTCGCCCAGAACAAAGTCACGTCATAGAGGTGATAGTTGTTGCCCGGAAGCACGTAGGCACCGAGGTCCAGCTTGGGCGGTGGGCCGATGTGCAGGAAATGGTCGGGGCCGCAGGCGGCGGGCACGGTCTTCTCGACGATCGTGCCGCTGCGTGCCTTGAAGTCGGGGACGAGGGTGCCGAGGTTCGCCTCCGCCTCGGCGGTGCTGTCCGGCACGCCGGTGAGGGGGTTGGTGCACAGGAACGCGCTTCCTGCGACCGACTTGGCATCGAGCCCGGTGCGGCGGGCATAGGCCTTGAGCGGCATGGCGACGTCGGCCGGGTCGGCGACCGAGAGCCAGCTGACCACGCAGCCCGGCTGGTCGGCGCGGGTGCAGGCGGGAATGCCCATCTTCGGCAGGTCGTGCTCCAGCGAGACCGGCCAGCCGATCACCCACGCGCCGACCAGTCGCTTGGTCAGCGGCGTCCCGGCGATCCGATCGCGCATCAGGCGGCGCAGCAGGAAAGCACCCTGGCTGTGCCCCGCCAGCGCGATCGGCTGGCCGGGTCGCAAGTGCCGGGTGAAGATCTCGAAAGAGGCCAGGACGTCGCCATAGGCAAGGTCGATGGCCTGCGCTGCCTCGGGCTTGGCGGTCAGGAACGCGCCGATCGCCGCCTGGCGGTAGCGCGGCGCCCAGATCTCAGCTTCGTTGAAAGGGCTGGCCATGCCCTGCACGAACAGGTTCGCGCGGTCCCGGCTGACGGCATCGTCCAGCCCGGCGTTCCACGAGGCGCGCGCGATGTAGCTGGTCGGATGGACGAAGAAGACCGCGACCGGCAGTTTTGCCGCAGGCGCCTCCATCCCCGGCGGCAGCCAAGCCGAAGGATCGTCCTTCACGCCGGGCCTGGCCACCCACATCGCCGGGTTCTCCCACGATTCGGGCGGCAGTGCCTGTGCTTTTGCGAAGGAGACGTCGGGCACGAAGGCCATCTCGGTCAGGTCTTCCGACCAGTACCATAGCGCCAGCATCAGCGCGAGCACCGCTACCGTCAGCCCCGCGACGATGTAGAGGAACTTGCGCGCCATGCCCGGATCAGTAGGCCTTGGCGGGATCGACGCGCGGGCGCAGGCTGGTGAAGGCACGCCCGTCGCGCAGGGCATGCCACCATGTCAGCGGGTTCCAGCTCTGCGCGCCGTCGAGCGAGAAGGTGATGAACTCCGCCCGGCCGCCGATGTCGGACAGGGGCACCGGGCCGCCGAGGCCGCCGTCGGGCTGGCCCTGCCAGTTGGCGGTGAAGGGCGCGCGGCTGTCGGCCGAGCGGTCGCGGTCATCGCCCATCAGGAAGACGTGGCCTTCGGGCACCTTGACCTCGGGGTAATTGTCGAGGCTCTGGTCGATATAGTCGATGATCTGGTAGCTGGCGCCGTTGGGCAGCGTTTCGCGGTAGGTCGGCAGTTCATAGACCTCGCGGCCGGAGGGGAGGCGCACGCGGTACTGCTCGAATCCATCGTAGCAGTGGCCGGGCTCCTGGCCCTCGCAGGTCAGCTTGTCATCGGCGGGGATCTGGACCGAAGGCTCGATCTCGCGCGGGATGAACCGCCCGTTGAGGCGGATGCGGCCGTCGATCACGGCGATGCGGTCTCCCGGACGGGCGACGACGCGCTTGATAAGATCGGCCTTGCGATTGCCGGGCACGACGATGACGATGTCGCCGTATGCGGGCGTGGAGCCGAGGATGCGCGTGGTCGAGCGCGGCAGCAGGTGGAAGCTCAGCGACGACCAGTTCCAGCCGTAGGGATACTTCGACACCACCAGCCGGTCCCCCACCAGCAGCCCCGGCATCATCGAGATCGAGGGGATGTAGAACGGCTTGGCCACCAGCGAGTGGAACGCCAGCACGCCCAGCAGCATGACGAGGAGGCCGCGCAGTTCGTGCCACCAGGTGGTCGTCTGGCTGTTGGTCGTCTGGCGCTGCTTTTCCGGCCCGGCCTGTTCCAGTGGAGCCGCTTCAAGGGTATCGGGCCGGGCGGTCTGTTCGGTCATGTCTGTGGGGAACTCTGTTCGGAGCGGGAGCGGTCAGAGGGGGCGGGCTTCGATGATGACGAAGGCCTGCGCCCATGGGTGGTCATCGGTGAGCGTGAGGTGAACCACGGCTTCATGGCCGGCAGGGATCATCGAATCGAGCCGCGCCCTGGCACCGCCGGTCAGCGCCAGCGTCGGCGCGCCGGAGGGGGCGTTGACGACGCCGATGTCCTTCATGAACACCCCCGCCTTGAACCCGGTTCCGACCGCCTTGGAAAACGCCTCCTTGGCGGCGAAGCGCTTGGCCAGCGTGCCGGCGATCGTGTGCGGGCGGCGGGCGGCCTTGGCGCGCTCCACCTCGGTGAAGACGCGATTGAGAAAACGGTCGCCATAGCGCTCGAGCGAATTGGCGATTCGCTCGATGTTGCACAGGTCCGAGCCGAGGCCGATGATCATGGCCGGGCTCCCGCTTGCTTCGTCATCACCGCACCTCGTCCATCAGCGCGCGCATCTTCTTCACGCTGGCTTCCAGCCCGATGAAGATCGCCTCGCCGATGAGGTAGTGACCGATGTTGAGTTCCGCCAGTTGCGGAATCGCCGCGATGGGCTGGACGTTCTCGTACGTCAGGCCGTGGCCAGCGTGCGGCTCGATGCCGTTCTTGGCCGCGAGCGCCGACATGTCGACGATGCGGCGCAGTTCGTGCGCGACCTGTTCGCCCTCGGCATGGGCATATTCGCCGGTGTGGAATTCCACCACCGGCGCGCCGAGCTTCATGGCCGCTTCGATCTGGCGCGGCTCGGGGGCGATGAACAGGCTGACGCGAATCCCTGCGTCCGACAGGCGCGAGACGATCGGCGCGAGGCGGTTATGCTGTCCCGCCGCGTCGAGGCCGCCCTCGGTCGTGCGCTCCTCGCGCCGCTCGGGCACGATGCAGGCGGCGTGAGGACGGTGGCGCAGGGCGATCTCGAGCATCTCGTCGGTTGCCGCCATCTCCAGGTTGATCGGCAGGCCGGTCGCCTCGGCGACGCGGAAGAGGTCGTCGTCGCGGATATGGCGGCGATCCTCGCGCAAGTGGACGGTAATGCCGTCGCCGCCCGCGCGCGCCACGATCTGGGCGGCGCGGGCCGGGTCCGGATGCTCGCCGCCGCGCGCGTTGCGGATCGTCGCGACATGGTCGATGTTGACGCCGAGACGCAGGCGGGCGGGCTTGAGCACGTTCATTCTATCATCCTGAGCTTGTCGAAGGATTATCCGATCAGGGACTGACTTTCCGAAAGTTACTTCCGAAAGTTACTGGGCGCGGCTGCCGGGCTTCACCGCCTGCGAAGAGGCCAGTTCGGGCGGCAGTTCGTCCGGCGCGTACGTCGGGAAGTTGAGCGCCACGAGCGGGAAGAACGGCACGCCCAGATCCACCGATCCGGCCGAGCGATCGACCAGCGAGGCCGCGGCGATCACGGTGCCGCCGGCTTCCTCGATGGCCTTGATAGCCTCGCGGCTGGACAGGCCGGTGGTGACCACGTCCTCCACCATCAGCACCTTGTCGCCCGGTTCCAGCGCGAAGCCGCGGCGCAGTTCGAAAGTGCCGGTGGGGCGCTCGACGAACATCGCGTCGACCTGCAGGGCGCGGCCCATCTCCTGGCCGATGATGACGCCGCCCATCGCGGGCGAGACGACCTTGGTGATCTGCTTGCGGATGTCGTGCGGCAGCTTGGATGCGATGGCGACGGCAAGACGCGCGGCGCGGTCGGGGTTCATCAGGACGCGGGCGCACTGAAGATAGTACGCGCTGTGGCGGCCGGACGAGAGCAGGAAGTGTCCTTCCAGCAGCGCCTTGCAGGCGCGGAATTCGGCGAGGACCTCTTCTTCGAGCATTTGTGACTATACCTTGGTTGCGTTTTTCGAACGATCTCGCGCAGTTCGCCCGCGCGTTACGGGAAAAATTCCCCTAGAGGCGCTTGAGACGGGCGGCAAGGCCGCGTATAGCCCAGCCCAAAGGGGGGCGAACAACGCCGCCATGACAGGGGTGCGCCTGATGCCGGTAAGACGGCGCGGGCGTTCGAAGGAAGTGGAAGCGCAAAAACCATGACATTTGGCAAGATTTCGTTCGGCATTGGAAGGGCAGCCATCGGGCTGGGCCTTTCGCTTGCCGGTGTTCTGACCAATGCGGTCCCGGCCTTCGCGCAGGAAGCGCCCGCTGCCTCGGCCGCCGCTCCTTCCGCCATCGCGACCGGTGCGGCGGGCGGTGCTGCCCAGGCGTCCAGCGCGGGCAGCTATACCCCGATGGCGCCGACCCCCGGCGTCGGCATGCCGGTGGACGGCGGAATCGGCCTGCAGGACCAGTATTCCAAGCTGGGCGAATATGGCTACGCGATCCATCACGGCCTGCTGTGGGTGATCGGGCTCATCACCCTGTTCGTGCTGATCCTGCTGGTGATCGTCGCGGTGCGCTTCAACCGCCGCGCCAACCCGGTCGCCTCGAAGACCAGTCATAACACCATCCTCGAAGTGGTGTGGACACTGGCGCCGGTGCTGATCCTGATCGGCATCGCGGTCCCCTCGATCGACCTGATCGCCAAGCAGTACAAGCCCGCGCCCAAGAGCGCGCTAACCATCAAGGTCACCGGCAACCAGTGGTTCTGGACGTACGGCTACCCGGACAACGGCGATTTCGAGGTGATCTCGAACATGCTGAACATCCCGGGCGAGCCGACCATCAACAACGGCGTGCGCGAAGTCGGTTCCAAGCCCTGGGACGGCCCCTCCCACCTCGAGGTGGACAACCGCATGGTCGTGCCGGTGGGCGAACCGATCCGCCTGCAGATCACCGCCGCCGACGTGATCCACTCGTTCGCGATCCCCTCGCTGTGGTTCAAGCTGGACGCGGTGCCGGGCCGCATCAACGAGAAGGTTCTCGTGGTCGAGAAGCCGGGCGTCTACTACGGCCAGTGCTCGGAACTGTGCGGTGCCAAGCACGGCTACATGCCGATCGCCGTCGAAGCGCTCCCGCGTGACAAGTACAATGCCTGGGTGCTGACCCATGCCGGTGGCGAGATCGACGGGAAGAAGCCCGCCGCTGAAGCTGCCCCTGCCGCTGCGGCTCCTGCCGCCGCTCCCGCCCCGGGTTCTTCTGAGGCCGCAGCCTCCGACGCACCCGCCGGCGAAGCGACCGCCGAAGCCGAATAATAGCGATACGAGAGGACAGGGTCCCCACCATGGCAACCACCGCTGACCACTTCCAGGCACACTCGGAAGACCACGGCCACCACGATTCCGATCACAAGCCCGCGTTCTTCGCGCGCTGGTTCATGTCCACCAACCACAAGGACATCGGCACGATGTACCTGATCTTCGCGATCATCGCGGGGATCGTTGGCGGCGCCTTCTCGGGCATGATGCGTGTCGAACTGGCCGAACCCGGCATCCAGTATCTCGATACTTTCGCGCGCTGGTTCGGCGCGGTGAACCCGGACTTCAACACCACGCTGCACACCTGGAACGTGCTCATCACCGCGCACGGCCTCATCATGGTATTCTTCATGGTGATGCCGGCGATGATCGGGGGCTTCGGCAACTGGTTCGTGCCGCTGATGATCGGCGCGCCGGACATGGCGTTCCCGCGCATGAACAACATCTCGTTCTGGCTGACTGTGGCGGGCTTCTGCTCGCTGCTGTGCTCCGCCTTCGTGCCGGGCGGCACGGGCAACGGCGCTGGCACCGGCTGGACGGTCTACGCACCGCTTTCCACCAGCGGTTCGCCCGGACCGGCGGTCGATTTCGGCATCTTCTCGCTGCACCTCGCGGGCGCCGGCTCGATCATGGGCGCGATCAACTTCATCACCACCATCCTCAACATGCGTGCGCCGGGCATGACCCTGCACAAGATGCCGCTGTTCGTGTGGTCGATGCTGGTCACCGCGTTCCTGCTGCTGCTGTCGCTGCCGGTCCTTGCCGCCGCGATCACCATGCTGCTGACCGACCGCAACTTCGGCACCACCTTCTTCGACGCTTCGGGCGGCGGTGACCCGATCCTGTACCAGCACCTGTTCTGGTTCTTCGGCCACCCCGAAGTCTACATCATGATCCTGCCGGGCTTCGGCATCATCTCGCAGATCGTCTCGACCTTCTCGAAGAAGCCGGTGTTCGGCTACCTCGGCATGGCCTACGCGATGGTCGCGATCGGCGTTGTCGGCTTCATCGTGTGGGCGCACCACATGTATGCCACCGGGCTTTCGGTGAACACCAAGATGTACTTCACCGCCGCCACCATGGTCATCGCGGTGCCCACCGGCGTGAAGATCTTCTCGTGGATCGCGACGATGTGGGGCGGCTCGATCGAGTTCAAGTCGCCGATGGTCTGGGCGATCGGCTTCATCTTCCTGTTCACCGTGGGCGGCGTCACCGGCGTGGTCCTCGCCAACGGCGGCGTCGACGACGTGCTGCACGACACCTACTATGTCGTGGCGCATTTCCACTACGTGCTCTCGCTGGGCGCGGTGACGGCGCTGTTCGCCGGGTTCTATTACTGGTTCCCGAAGATGAGCGGCCGGATGCACTCGGAATTTCTCGCTCACGTCCACTTCTGGATCTTCTTCGTGGGCGTGAACATGATCTTCTTCCCGATGCATTTCCTGGGTCTGCAGGGCATGCCGCGCCGTTACCCGGACTATGCGGAGGCCTATGCCCACTGGAACCACGTCGCCACGATCGGCTACATGGTGATGGCGGCCAGCCTCGTGGTGTGGTTCGTGAACATCGTCTACGCCTACGTCGCCGGCAAGCGCGCCGAGGACAATTACTGGGGTGAAGGCGCGACCACGCTTGAGTGGACGCTCACCAGCCCGCCGCCGTTCCACCAGTTCGAGACCCTTCCGGTCATCGGCGAGACGGCGCACCATTGATCGCCCGCAGCCATCCCGGAACGGTTCCGGGATGGCTGCGACGTTCTGGCCACTCGCTTGAAGCGGCCCTCAGGTGTATGGGCGGGCGATTATGACCCCCACTAATCCGATTCCTGTAGCTACGCCGGCACCTGCCGATTGGCGCGATCTCATCGCGCTGACCAAGCCGCGCGTGATGAGCCTGGTGATCTTCACCGGCCTGTGCGGCCTGCTCGCCGCGCCCGAGAGCATTCATCCCGTGCTCGGCTTCACCGCCATCCTGTGCATCGCGATGGGCGCCGGCGGCGCCGCCGCGCTCAACCAGTGGTGGGAGGCCGACCTCGACGCCGGGATGAAGCGCACCGCCCAACGGCCGCTGCCGCAAGGGAGACTGGACCGCACCACCGCGCGCGATTTCGCGGGCGTGCTGTGCGCGGCCTCGGTGTTCCTGATGGGCTTTGCGATCAGTTGGCTGGCCGCCGCGATCCTGGCGATCTCCATCGTCTACTACGCGGTGGTCTATACGATCTGGCTTAAGCCGCGCACACCGCAGAACATCGTCATCGGAGGCGGCGCCGGCGCGTTTCCGCCGCTGATCGGCTGGATTGCCGCGACCGGGCATATCTCGCCGATGCCGGTGGTGCTGTTCGCGATCATCTTCTTCTGGACCCCGCCACATTTCTGGGCGCTCGCGCTCTTCGTGAAAACCGACTACGCCAAGGTCGGCATCCCGATGATGCCGGTGGTCGCCGGTGAGCGCGCCACCCGCCGCCAGATCCTCGCCTATGCCGTGCTGCTGCTGCCGCTGAGCGCGCTGCCCTGGTGGCTGCCGGGCGGCGAACATGCCGGCGCGATCTACGGCGTCTCGGCGCTGGCGCTGTCCAGCGTGTTCCTCGCTCTCTCGGCCAGGGTCGGTCTGCGCACGCGCAGCGGCGACGATGACACGATGAAGCCGGAAAAGCAGCTTTTCGCCTATTCGGTGCTCTATCTTTTCGCCCTGTTCGCCGCGCTCGTCGTCGATCGCTACATTCCCTTGTGAGGACCGCCCGATGACCGAGCCGCAGAAGCAGAAGACCTTCGAGCAGATCCGCCGCAGCCGCAACCGCGTGCTGGCGCTCAGCCTTGCGGCTTTCGTGATCCTCGTGTTCTTCATCTCGATCGCGAAGATGGGCTGATGGTGCAGGGGCGTGCCGCCAACCGCAAGGTCGCGCTGACCGCCGCCGGTGCGGCGCTGGGGATGCTGGGCCTCGGTTTCGCGTCGGTGCCGCTCTACCGCATCTTCTGCCAGGTCACCGGCTACGGCGGCACCACCCAGCGCGCCGATGAGGCCAAGGCGGCCACGATCAGGGACAGCGGGCATACTATGTCGATCCGCTTCGACGCCAATGTGGAGCGGAACATGCCCTGGCAGTTCAAGCCGCTGCAGCGCACCGACACGGTCTCGATCGGCGCGCGGGACATGGCGCTGTTCTGGGCGAAGAACACCTCGGACAAGACCATAACCGGCACCGCCAGTTTCAATGTCGAGCCGGAGCAGGCGGCGCGCTACTTCAACAAGATCCAGTGCTTCTGCTTCACGGCGCAGACCCTGAAGCCGGGCGAGGAAGTGCGCATGCCGGTGCTCTATTACGTCGATCCGGCGATCCTCGACGATCCGGACAACAAGGATGTCCAGCAGATCACCTTGAGCTATACATTCCACGTCACCGCGATCGGCGACGCAAAGACACTGGACCAAGCCCCGACCGGCGGTTAATGCCAAGGCGGGAACCGTCTGCGCAACAAGACCTTTCGAGGCAGCAGGCGTACACAGATTGGATGAACGGGGACGAAGGCACCATGGCAGGCACGAAGAACCACGATTACCATATCCTTCCGCCCGACATCGCGCCGCTGGCGACGACGATCGGCGCCTTCGTGTTCACGTCCGGCATGGTGCTGTTCATGCACAAGATGCCCGGCGGCGCCTTCGTGCCCTGGGCCGGTCTGGCGATTCTGCTCGCATCGATGTTCATGTGGTTTTCCAAGATCATCAAGGAAGCGCACGCCGGCGATCATACCCCGGTGGTGCAACTGCACCAGCGCTACGGCATGATCCTGTTCATCGCTTCGGAAGTGATGTTCTTCGTCGGCTGGTTCTGGGCGTTCTTCGACTTTTCGCTGTTTCCATCCGAACTGGCGGACGTGGTCGGCGGGCAGTGGCCGCCCAAGGCGATCGAGGCGGTCATGGACCCCTTCGCGCTGCCGCTGCTCAACACGCTGATCCTGCTGTGTTCGGGCACCACCGTCACCTGGGCGCACCATTCGCTGATCCACGGCGACCGTGAGGGCCTGAAGAAGGGCCTGTGGGCGACGATCCTGCTGGGCGTGCTGTTCTCGTTCATCCAGGGCTACGAGTACATGCATGCGCCGTTCGGCTTCGGCGGCAACACTTATGGCTCCGCCTTCTACATGGCCACCGGCTTCCACGGTTTCCATGTGATTGTCGGCACGATCATGCTGATCGTCTGCCTCAAGCGCGCCTACAACGGCGACTTCACGCCGCGCCAGCACTTCGGCTTCGAGGCTGCGGCGTGGTACTGGCACTTCGTCGACGTGGTGTGGCTGTTCCTGTTCGTGGCCGTCTACATCTGGGGCGGCTGGGGCTATCCGACTCACTGATCCGCTTGATCGACCATCTCGAAAGGGCAGCCGAAGACCGCTTCGGCTGCCCTTTTCGCATCAGGCCCATTCGTATCAGGAGCACCGCATGCGCCGCATACCCGTCTTCCCCACGCTGGTCGTCCTTGCGGCCGTGGCACTGATGATGGCGCTCGGATTCTGGCAATTGCGCCGCCTTCACGAGAAGGAAGCGCTGCTGGCCCACTATGCGGCGGCCCAGGTCAACCCGGCGCTGGTAGAATGGACCTCGCGAGGGGTGGGCGAGGATTTGCTCTACCGCCGCGCGCATCTGGACTGCGCGGCAGTGGGCGAGCGGAGCAGCATGGCCGGACATAATGCCGCCGGGGTCGCCGGCATGGCCCAGACGGCCCGTTGCGCGCTGCCGGGCGGCGGCAGTGCGCTGGTCGTGCTGGGCTGGTCGCGGCAACCCAATGCCGGGGTATGGCGGGGCGGAGCGGTGACCGGCGTGATCGCACCGGGGCCGCGCCTCGTGGCGATGCCGGCGCTGGCCGGGCTGGAGCCGAACGCTATGCCCGACCCATCGGAGCTGCCGAACAACCACTTCTCTTACGCCGTGCAGTGGTTCCTGTTCGCCGCGACCGCCTTGGTCATCTACGTTCTGGCGTTGCGCAAGCGGACGTAGCGGCGCGGAACCGGCGGCGCTGCGGAAGGTTTGGGATACATGAAACGGATTGCCGCGCTTGCCGCTTTCGCCCTGCTGCCGCTGGCCGCATGCTCCTCCGAACCGCAGGAGCCCGGCGCCGCCGCGTCCGCGACCAGCGAGCCCCTGCCTCCGGAGGAGGCGGCCTCGCAGGTGCCGCCGGGGAAGGCAGCCGCGAAGATGCCGGCCACCGCATCACAAGTCCTGGGCCTCGATGGCCTCGGCGAGTTGCGCATCGGGCAGGGGGTGCCGCCGGGCAGTCTCTGGGCCGAGCGCGGCGCGCAGGAGAGCGATGCCTGCCGCACGATCACGTCGCCGGACTATCCAGGCGTCTATGCCATCGTCGAGAAGGGCAAGGTGCGCCGCATCACGCTGGGCAGCAATTCCACCGTGAAGCTTGCGGAAGGCATCGGCGTCGGCGCCAGCGAGGCGGACGTGAACAAGTGGTTCGCCGGCTTCCGCGAGGAGCCGCACAAATACGAGGAGGCGCCCGCCAAATACCTGACGGCGCCCAATGCCCGCCCCGGAGAATCGGCGCTGCGCTTCGAAATCGGTCACGATGGCCGCGTCAGCCTGATCCATGTCGGCGAGATGCCGGTGCTGGCCTATGTGGAAGGCTGTGGCTGAGAGACCGTTTGAGAATGCGCCTTTCGGCGCATTGTGGCACCGGCCCGCTCCCCCACCCGGCCACCCATAGAATACTGCCGTTGGGTGGCCGGGTGGGGGAGCGGGCCGGTGCCGCCTTGGAAATCGCTCTTCCGCGATTTCTCAAACGGTCTCTAAGGGCTTCCGCCAAGGGCCGCTGGCGGGCAGGATCGGGCGATGAACCACTATCTTCTGATCTATCACCTTGGCCCCGGCTATCTGGAGCGCAGGCCCGAATTCCGCGCCGAGCATCTCGCGCTGGCATGGGCGGCTGCGGAGCGCGGCGAACTGCTGCTCGGCGGCGCGGTGGAAGACCCCGTCGATACCGCCATGCTGCTCTTCGCCGGTGAAGGGCCCGATGTCGCCGAGACTTTCGCGCAGGCGGATCCCTACGTCACCGCAGGCCTGGTCGAGCGCTGGAACGTGCGCCGCTGGACCACGGTCGTGGGTGCGCATGCGGCCGCGCCGGTGCGTCCGTGAACGCGGCGCAGGAGGAAATCGCGATCCGCGCTCGCCGTGCGGATTTCAACAGGGCCATAGAGCAGGGCGATGCTTCCGCGATCGGCCCGCTCCTGGCCCGGGATTGCATCATGGTCACCGGGACTGACAGCGCGGTGATCGCCGGTCGCATGGCGCAGGTGAAAGTCTGGCGGCGCGAGTTCGCGCACGCCGGACGATGGGTTTACGTGCGCAGACCCGAGACCGTCCTGCTCTCACGGGTCGAGCCGATCGCGATGGAGCATGGAACCTGGCATGGCATGGCACCGGATGATGCGGCGCCGTCTGCATCGGGCAGCTATTTCGCCAAATGGCGCAAACTGGCGCAGGAATGGGTGATCGAGGCGGAGGTCTTCGTGACCCTCGCATGAAATGCTTTCCCACGGCGCGCGAGTTCGGCTATCGGCCCGGCTGCAACCCGGCGCGCCGGTCGCGCGTACCGGACGATTCTGTGAGGATGCACGATACTGGCAACCGGCCTGTCGGAAGGCGCGCAACTTCTGCGTGCGGACGGGAACGCGAGGACGTGTCGATGATGCAGGATACCGCCGCTGAAGCTCTGCTGCGCGATACGGGCAAGCTGTGGGTAGAGGCGGGATCGGTGATCGCGCTGCGCACGGCTCGCATCAGCCTTGGCGATCCGCAGGCAGGCGACGAAATGCTGCGCATGGTCACGGAGAAGGTCTGGGCCGGCTGGGAACTCGGCGTGGCCCTCGCGATGGGACAACTGGGCCATGACCCGGAGACGGTCTGCCGCCGCACGGTCACGCACTACCGTCGCGCGGTCCGCAAGAACTTGCGGCGGCTTTCGGCGAACGACTGAGCTGAAGTGCCTTATTGACCGCCTTCGGCGGCCATGACGTCCTGCGCCGCATCGGCCGCGCGGGCGGCTGCGGCGGAGGCCGCATCGTCCTGCCGGCGGGTGATCGGCGAAGGCTCGGAAACAGCGTCTGGCGCCGGAGACTGGACGTCGGTGACAGGCTGTCCATACTGGATGTCGCGCCGCCGTTCCCATGCTTCGTCGGCATAGCGTTCCGATAGTCCGTAGCCGTCCGCTGCATAGTCGTCCGGCGGGCCCTCCGCGAGTTCGCCGCGATCGTCGCCGACCTCGGGTCCGAAGGGCCAGGCGGGCGTGTCCAGGGCCGAGAGGCCTTCATCCAGCCAGGAACGCGGCGCGGGTCGGTCGGTCGGCAGGTGTTCGAACGAGGCATGAGAGGATAGCGACCGGGTCGTCACGGCCGCGAAGGTGGCGCCGGCCAAGCCGCCGACGACGAGCAGCAACGCCAGCTTTCCCAGGCTCATGATACGTTACCGAAGTCGTTTGGCATGAGCCGTTTGTGGCGCATTTCGGCTTTCCACGGGCTGAACACAAAGAAAAAGGCGCCGTCCCGCACGGTGGGGGACGGCGCCTGGTTCGGCGCTCAGCGGCTATCCGGGCGTTGGGAGAGGAGGATGCCCGGGGAAAGCGCGAGCGCGCGATCAGTATGCCCGATCGTGGTTTGCGATCACTCGCCGAGGTTCAGCTTGGCAGCTTCCGCGGTGGTGAACGAGACGTAGCGGCTGTTGTAGGTGCCGGTCACGCGGCCGCCCTTGACGTAGAGACGGAAGGGAACGCCGGCCGAAGTGGCGCCGTCGATCACGGTAACCTTGCCCTTCTGCGCGGTGCTGTAGGTGTAGTTGACGCCTTCATGCGAGAACGCGCGGCTGTCGTCGGCCTGGGCGACGGCGGGAACGGCGAGGAGAGCAACGGCGGCAGAGGCGAGAACAGTCTTGAACATGGCAAAATCCTTAGATTCTGAAGAGGCTGACGATCGCCTCGGGCAACGTTTATCTTGTGCGTTGCAGCAAAAGCGGATCATGCGGTGCCGGGCAATTTCAATGACTGAAAACAGTCTTGCGTATTTTGCAATTATTGTAAAATGTGCTCGATTTCTAGGCAATTAGACGGAGTAAGGACGGCGAGAAAAACATGCATGACGGCCAATTTTTCGTCAAAGTGCGCTTAAAATCAGCGAATCGGTGTTGCCGCGTCGCGAATCAGGAGGACGAGCCCTTGTATCCCCAGGTTGTGCCGCTTGGCGCGAAATGCATGTCACCGACCGATCTCGCCCGCACTTGCATACTGCCCTGCCTTTTCGCACTTGCAGCATGTCATTCGGGCTCGCACGAAATGCCCGGCGATCCGGCTGATCACCGCCCCTGGAACGGCATCACCGCGGCAGAGACGGTGCATTTTGTCGGAACGGAGCCGTTCTGGAGTGGTGAGGTCGGGCCTTCCGGTCTCGTCTACCGGACGCCGGAAAACGAAGGCGGCCAGCCGGTGCCGGCGTCTCGCTTCGCTGGCCGCGGCGGAGTCTCGTTCAGCGGCGAACTCGCCGGAAGACCGGCGACGCTGGTGGTTACGCCCGCAGGTTGCAGCGACGGGATGTCCGATGCACGGTATCCCTACACGGTAACCCTGGAGATCGGCGACGACATGCGGCGGGGTTGCGGCTGGACCGCTCGCAAACCGCGCGAGGGGGCGGAAGGCCAATAGGCGGCTTGGGCAAATTCCGCGTCTATCATCGGTCCCATAGTTCTCCGGCCTGATGCCCCGATCACTCGATATCTTCCGGCGACGTTATCAATGCTCTTTTTGATCGCTGCCGCTGCTTGGGTTTGGAACTTTGGCGGGTTCGCGCTATCAGGCCGCCTGGGCTCGAACGGAGCCTGAGAGCCTCGGCCCTGACATTCGGGACGGCGAGCCAGGCTTTATCGCGCGCCCCGCAGAAAGCCGTCAGCCCCATGTCTTCGCGGTACCCCGTTCTCGTCGTCGAGGACGAGCCTTTGGTGATGCAGGTCGCTTGCGATCTGGCCGGGACCGCTGGGTTCACGGCCGGGGCTTCTGGCTTCCATGTTCCCGGACAGGCCTGGCGTCGAACACTGTATCGCGGACGCATCGACGGGAATGCCCGCCTGAACCGCTCAAGGCGGGCGGCTTGAGCTTGTCCCGCCGGCAACATCAAGCCCGGTGACGGGCCATTCAAGGAAATGCGATGATAGATGATGTCGTGCTCGGTCAGGCCTTCGTGCCGGATGGAGTGGAACTGAGACTGGTCCAGCATGGCGCTGATTTCACCATCCTGCTCGAAGACAATGAACTGATGAGCACACAGGCCAACGCCTCCGAGGAGGCTTTGGCGGTGATGACATGCGAGAAGCTCAGCAACCGCGACACCCCTCAGTTGCTGATCGGCGGGTATGGCATGGGCTTTACGCTCCGCGCGGCGCTGGCGGTGCTGGGTGACGAGGCCAGCATCATGGTGGCCGAAATCGTCCCGGAAATCCTGGCCTGGGCAAGAGGGCCGATGAAGACGATCACCGACGGATGCCTCGATGATCCGCGTGTCCGTGTCATCGGCGAGGATGTCGCATTGCTCATCGATTCAGCCTGGGAGGCTTATGACGCCATTCTGCTGGACGTCGATAACGGGCCGGAAGGCCTCACGCGTCAGCTCAACGATGGGCTTTACTCGGTGCAAGGGCTGCAACGCGCCATGCTTGCGCTTCGACCAGGCGGAATTCTCGCCATCTGGTCCGCCTTTCCCGAACCCCTGTTCACCCAGCGGCTACACGATGTCGGCTACGACGTGACCGAGACGGTGGTTCGGGCGCGGGCGAACAACAAGGGCTTTCGCCATCTCATCTGGTTCGCCCGCAAGCCTTAGTCGGTGTGGACATGCCCCTCCCTGGCCTCGGCCGGGAGGGGGCCAGATCAATCGACCATGGCAGCGACGATACGCCGCAGATGATCCCGGCTCAGAAGTCCCGATGGGCTCTGAAGCAGGACATTGCGCTCGACGAGGGGATGGTACGTGGCATTTTCGAGGCGCCTGTGTGCGCCTGGGGTATTGATGTGCATGATATCCTATGGTGCGGAATTCTTCCCGCGTTCTATCGTTTGAAACCGCTGCGGCGCCTCGGCGGCCCTCCGGCTTGTCCCGGCGTTCTTTCGCGAAACACGATCCGCCCCTTCGAAAGGTCGTAAGGGGTCATCTCGACATGCACGCGATCACCGACCACCGAGCGAATGCGGAACTTGCGCATCTTGCCTGCGGTGTAAGCGATGATCTTGTGCTCGTTATCAAGCAGGACCGCGAAACGTCCATCGGGGAGAATCTCCTCGATGTAACCTTCCATCGTCAGCAATTCTTCCTTGGCCAATCCATGATGTCCCGAATACGAGGGCGCCCGCCGTCATGCATGCGCAAAACGGCGGTCATGAAAGCCAGGCTGATGCTTGAGAAAACGCCGGCATAGCGCAGGCGAGCATTCGCCGAAAACGACGCAGCGATGCCCATATACACGCTAAAATCGATTTTTCAATGAAATCCCGGATTTTTAAATATTATTCCGAATTTCCTGAATGCCCTCGCCGGATGGTGGAAAATCGTGTATAACAATTTCATTGTCGATCATTTCCGCACATCGGCGACTGAGAGACCTAATGCGCTCCCGCCAAAAGGAGAGCTCGCATGGATCTCAATCAGCTACTTTTTCATCATCAGATTGCGCTCATCGAATACACCGTGCGTGATCGGAACGATCATGAGCATCGATCGCGGTTCGATCTGGTGCGCCATTATGAAACCCGGATCGCCCGCCTCCGCCACGACATGGGCGTCCAGGCCTATCCGCAGTGGTCATGACGACTTCGCAGTTGCCGAACCCCAGTCCCGGCCCTCGCTTTCGCACGATGGGAATTCCGGCATGTGGACGGCAATGGAATCGGACCTTGCGAGACGATCGTTCCTTCCAGCGGCGCAGTGAAATAACCGACCTTGCTTTCGGGCTGCTGGGCGGCCGCGTAGCGGCACGGAATTTCCTTTCCAGTCCCGGACCCGACCATCATCGGTCCATGCTTGAGACTGCTACCGGCTCCACGATCGGCCAGATCCAGATCGCGCATCTGGTCCGGAAGATCGCCGCGCACCGGATGCGCCCCTATCAATAGGACGTCGAAAATGGACAGCGAAGACAAACCCGCCCGCCCGTTTCGCCCCAAAGTACGCTGGTCGGATCGCCCCAAGCTCGCGCCCGACGCGGCAAGCCGTCAGGGCCAGGTGACGAAACTGGCGCTGGATGCACTGGGGGGGCGCGACGAAGCCATCGCCTATCTCAACACGGCTTGCGGCAAATTGGGCGGGCGTCCGCTGGACCTCGCCATCGAGTCCGCCGAAGGTCTGGGCCGGGTGAAGCGCGCCCTTGCCGACCTGAAGCCGGCATGCTGATCCGGGCAGGATACGATATAGGCTTCACCTGCGATCAGCCGGTGCCGATGCTCGCGCATCTGAGCGTCCACGCCTCGCGCAACAGGGATCTGCGCACGCCGCAGCGCCTGTTCACCACCCGAGACGTACCGATCTATGACTACGTGGACAGCTTCGGCAATACCTGTACCCGCCTCACCATTCCAGCGGGCGGCGTGACCCTCTCGTGCGGCTTCGTCATCGATGACGTGTTCGAGCCCGACCCTGTCGCGCCGGAAGCCTCGCAGGCCGCGATCGAGGAACTGCCCGACGAGGTCATGCTCTATCTTCTCGCCAGTCGCTATTGCGAAACGGATCGCCTGACCGAAGTGGCATGGGATATGTTCGGAAACGCCGCTCGGGGCTGGGCCTTGGTCCAGGCCATCGTGGAGTATGTGCACGGCCACATTCGCTTTGATTACATGAAGGCGCGACCGACCAAGACCGCATGGGACGCGTTCCAGGAGCGCGAAGGCGTCTGCCGCGATTTCGCGCATCTGGCGATCACGCTATGCCGCTGCATGAACGTGCCCGCACGCTACTGCACCGGATACCTCGGCGACATGGACGTGCCGAGGCCGCTGGGCGAGATGGATTTCTCGGCGTGGTTCGAGGTCTGGCTGGGCGGTCGCTGGTATGTCTTCGACGCAAGGCACAACCGCCCCCGCCGTGGGCGCATCCTGATGGCCCGGGGGCGCGACGCGGCCGACGCGGCGCTGACGATGACTTTCGGCCCAGTCACCCTGTCGCGGTTCGATATCTACACCGATGAGGACAGGCTGGGACTGGTTTCACCCTGACGTCGGACTGAATTGCCTGTCTGCGGCTTCGGGAAAGAAGCACGCCATGACGGGTTCGGTTACCCGGACCGGGCGCCGCGATACCGCATCGATGCAGCACCATCGCGATTTCACCTCGGCGATCGTCTCGCCGCCGCGGCGGATCGTGGTCTCGTAGAACGCGCTTTCCCGGCGTACGTGTTCCAGCACGACATTGGCGGTCAGCTCGTCATGCAGGAAAGCGGGCTTGCGATAGGTAATCTCGTGCTTGAGCGCGATCCACATATAGGCTGCGACTGCCGTAGGCGATGCGACGCGCTGCCAGTGTTCGATGACTGCCGCCTGCACCCACTTGAGATAGGTCGAGTTGTTCACATGTCCCATGAAGTCGATGTCATCGATTTCGATCGTCAGTGGGCAGTCGTGGGTTTGTGCGGAATTCATGGTCTCATGTATCACCTCGACATGACAGTCCGGATTCAATCCGCGACGAAGCCCCGAATCCACCTATCTATTTTTCACGGACGGGCGTAGAAGAGCCGGGCTGACACGTCGCCTGCGACGGATATTGGGCCGCCAAGGCTCCCCTTTGTCCCTTACTAGCCTCACGAAGCCGGGATGTGCCGCTGTTGGTGCATGCCCGTCATACTGCATTGGGCAAAGGATACCCATATGATCACCGGCACCGTAAAGTTCTTCAACGCCGACAAGGGCTTTGGTTTCATCGCTCCCGAAACCGGCGGCGACGATGCCTTCGTGCACATCAGCGCCGTTGAGCGCGCGGGCATGCGCACCCTGAACAAGGACCAGCGCGTGTCCTATGAACTGGAAACCGACCGTCGCGGCAAGACCTCGGCAGTCAACCTCCAGTCGGCCTGATCGAACCGAACCGGCGGGCCTTCGCGAAGGTCCGCCGGATCACGCTATCGGCTTCCGGAGTGATAATGATGTCATCGCTGACGTTCTACCGTGAGCAAGCCGAAATGCAGGAAGTCGCGGCCAATGCGACCAGCTTGCCTCAGGTGCGCGACCGTTGCTTGAGGGCGGCGTCGGCATGGACCGAACTTGCCGACCGGGCTCAGAAAACCGAAGAGGCTCGCAAGGTGAAAGCCGAAGGAACCGCAGCCGATGAGGCCAGTGCACGAGAGTACGAGCACGCAACGAGCCGCGCTGATCTACCGACGGCGATAAGGTCTGACCTGCCCCCCGAAAGGTCCCTCATTCTGATGTAGAGTCTGCCCACGAGAAGGAGCAGACGCATGAGGAAGAGCCGTTTTACCGAGGCGCAGATCATCGGGATGATCAAGGAGCAGGAGTCCGG
>NZ_JAZFAX010000026.1:0-78107 GCF_036352595.1 Novosphingobium resinovorum | reverse complement strand
TCAGCCGAGCATGCCCGCCATCCGACAGGCCATCATTGACCGAATATCAAGACCTCCGCCAGACCAATGCCCTCATTGCGGTGGGAGCCTATCAGTCACGCATTTCAAACTTCTGCCAAAGTAGTGCCAGGTCGTAAACTCATAAACGGCACCATCGAGGCGCCGGAATGGCGAACAACTCGGGCCGATAGTGGCCGCCGGACGGGCAGATGCAATCAAGCCGGTCTTGCACAGGTTCCCGTCTGAGCCCGAGGTCTCTACCAGCTATGGGCGAAGCCTGCGCCCGGCTTGATGCCCGGCCATCGCCGCGATGGCAGCGGCGGCATTGTTCTCAGAGCCACGCTCTGCCCAAATAGAGCGCCGCGGTGACAGCCAGAGCGATGAGCAGACCCCGCCGCCAGAGTCCGGCCAGATACTCCCCCGAACACCGGTTCATGACAGCGCAGAGCGCGATCGCGGCGGTCGTCAGGATCAGCCAGGCAAGCGTCAGCGGTGCTTCGGGCCGTACGAAAGCAAGGATCGCGGTGAGCGCCAGCACCGTAGGCTGCCCCCAGCACACCGCTGACCAGATGCGTTCCCATTGCGGCGCCGGACGGCCGCGATCGCGGCGGCGGGCAAGCCAGATCGTCACACCGCTGGAGGTCACGACGCACAGCGCCAGGCCGAGCAGACCATAGGCCACGCGCAGGACAGGACCGCCGAACCAGCCGAAGTGCAACTGGCCGATGCCGCTCAGCACCCGGGTGCCGACGACCATGTCCTCGGGATGCTCCTCGTGGATGGGCACGCCTCGCGCGTCGAACCGAACTTCGTCCTGCACCACGAGGTCGCTGGGCCGGCGGCCATGGACCGAAATCTGCATGTCGGCGCGGCCGGGCCGCTCGACCATGACGCTGTCGATCGCGGCATTGCCCATGCGCGCGCGGGCCTGTGTGATCAGCGCGGCGAGGTCGGGCATCGGCACGGTGCGGGCATCGACAGCCGGAGGCGGGTCGAGGAACAGGGCATAGACCTTGTTCATGTCGCCGCGATAGAGCAGCAGCGAGAGCCCGGCGACGATCAGCGTGCTCAGGCCCAGCAGCGCGCCGGTCAGCGCCAGCGTGAAGTGGAACGGCAGCGCCCAGACGCCGAGCCGGTTGTGCAGGTCCGCTTCCTGCAATCGCCGTGATCCGCCGAGCCGCAAGTGAAACGCATCGCGCACCACACGCGGATGGGCAAGAATGCCCGAGACCAGCGAGGACAGCAGCGCCACCCCGGTCAGCCCGACGATGAACCCGCCCCAACTGCGGGGCAAGTGCAGGCAGATGTGGAGGTAGATCAGGAATTCGGTCCAGACCGCATCGAGCGGGGAGAGCCGGCCGTCCCCGGCCACCGCCCAGTTGCGTTCGAAGCCCGGCTTGAAGGCGACCAGCGTGGCGCCTTCCTTGGCGGGGCTCGGCATCGTCAGGTACATCGAGCTGTCCGCCGGTGCGTGACGCGCCGCTTCGGTCAGGGCCCGGGCAGCGGCGGCATCCGGCAGGTGCGTCACGACCGGGGTGCCCGGCACCTCGATCCGCTGCAGGTCCGGCGCGAAGACCGCGATCGTGCCGGTCAGGCAGACGAGGTAGATGATCGCGGCGAAAGCGAGCCCGAGCACCGAATGGCTGCTCAGTACGGAACGCACCGTCTCGGGCGAGATCGGCCAGCGCCACTGTTTCTTGCGGGTATTGCTCATGCCGATGCCCCGGAAAGGATGCCGCCAAGGAAGGCAAGGCCGAAGCCGACCACGCTGGTGCCCACCAGCACGGCCGTCGCGCGCAGCAGGCGGCGGTCGGCAAGCGTCCAGGTCATCGCCAGGCCCCACAATACCGGCAGCAGCATGCCCCCGGTGACGATACGCGTGCGCGGATCGCCGGGCATGTAGACGGTGACGCAGAAGGCCAGCGCCATCGCCGCGGTCATGCCCAGCGGCCCCGCCAGCAGAGCGCGCAGCACGCCGCGCCAGACGCGGCCCGGCTCGTCCAGAGGCTCGGGCGCGTCCTCGAGATCGCGCTGGCGGGCCGCCTTGCGGCGGACCCGGCCGTGCCAGACGACGCCCAGTGCGCCGATACCTTCCATCACCAGCGCCAGTGCAGTGCCTTTGACCGGGCCGACGAACCATGCGGCGGCCAGGATCGCGCCGACGAGCACGGCCCAGCCCCCGGCCAGCAGCACCGGGGCGCCCCCTTCACGCCGCCGCCACGAAGCGCGCAGCAGCGCGGCGCCGAACGCGCCTCCTGCCAGCAGCAGCAGGCTCGCCGCCCACATCGCGGGGGGCAGCATCACCAATGGACGCCCGCGCCGATCCCGAAGGTCTGCGGGTCGCCCAGGATCGCCTGGTGGATCGCGGCATATTCGTACTGCTTGTACTTCTCGTTGAAGATGTTGCGCGCGAAGACGAAGACCTGCCAGTTGCCGGTCTCGTAGCCCAGCCGGCCGTTGACCACGGTGCGCCCGGAGACGGCGTACTGCTGCTGGTCCTGACCGACCCCGGTGAACACCGAGGTACGGTAGTTGGCATTGAGGTTGGCGGTGACCCCGCCCAGCACGGCTGCGTTGATGCCGCCCGACAGCGTCCAGCGCGGCGCATAGGGGAACTGCGTACCGGTCAGGTCGACGGTGCTGGTCGCGCCGGTCGGCAGGTCGAAATCGTCGAACCTGGTGCGCACATGGCCGACCGATGCGTAGATGTCGATGCCGGGGGCGACATTGGCGTTCGCCTCCAGCTCGAATCCGTAGAGGTGCGAACCGGCGGCATTGACGGTGTTGTAGTCATAGGCATTGAGCCCGAAGTAGGCGGTGACCTGCTGGTCCTTCCACTTCATGTAGAAGACGTTGGCATTGACCACCAGCTTGCCGCCAAGCCACTTGGAGCGCACCGAGCCCTCGTAGTTCCAGCTGTATTCCGGGTCGTAGGGCACCAGATCCGCGCGGGCCGGGTTCTGGCTCGATCCGCCCGAGCGATAGGCGCGCTGTACGGTGAAGGCGGTCGTCAGGTCCGGCGTCCAGTCCATGCTCACGCCCAGCTTGGGCAGGAAGGCGTTGAACGTGCGGCTGTTCGAAGCCAGCGGCGAGGAGGCATCGTCGACGAGGCCGAGCACACCCTGGTTGATCAGGCCGATGATCGGCGCATAGGCGGTGCCGAGGAAATTGACGTCGGGCAGCGTGCCGTTGAAGCTGGCCACGGTCTCGGCCGCATAGCGGTTGCGCTCGTGGTCGAAACGGAAGCCGCCGATCAGCGTCAACCGGTCGGTCAGCTTGAAGCGGGCGTCGCCGAACACCGCCATCGTCTCGACCTTTTCGGGCTGGGTCGCACCGTAGAGCACCGGGATGACCGGCAACTGTGCGGCATAGGCGGCGGCGATCGTCTGTGCCTGCGCCGGACTCGCTCCGCCCGACTGCAGCAGCGCCGCGATCGTCGAGGTGGGCGTCGCGATGTTGACGCGGCTGTTCTGGTCGATGGCGCCGATGCGGCGATAGTACCAGGCGCCGAGCAGCCCGCTCAGCCGCTCGCCCTCGTAGTTGAGGCGCAGTTCCTGCGTCAGGGTGCGATAGAGGTAGCGGTTGTCGATCGCCTGGATATCCTCGGGCGTGCCGTCGGTATCGATCTGCGAATGGACCTTGGACCGGTTCCACGAGGTGACGCTCGACAGCTTCAGGTGGTCCGCCAGCGGGTAGCTCAGCTTGAACACGGCGATGTCGCTGTCGATCTTGCCGCTGGTGGGCTGGTCCCCGGTGGCGACGCGGTGATCGTAGAAATCGGGCGTATCGCTACGCGCATATTCGTAGAGGTAACCGCCGTCGCGGCGCACGCGGTTGTAGCTGGCGACCGCCTCCAGCCCCGGAATGGCGCTCGGCGTCCACTTCACCTTGCCGCGCAAATTGAGCGACTTGAGTTCGTCGTCGTAGCCGCCGCGCGTCAGGTTGCGGATCAGGCCACGGTCGGCCCGGCGCTCGGCCGAGAGGCGCACGCCGAGTTCGTCGGCGATGATCGGGCCGCCGACCGCGGCGGAAAAGGTGCGGTCGTCATGCTCGGTCCACAGCACGCGCGCGTCGCCGGTCCAGCGGTCGAGCGAGGGATCCTTCGTGGTGATGACGATGCCGCCCGCCAGTGCGTTGAGGCCCTGGATGGTGGACTGCGGCCCGCGCAGCACTTCGACCTGCTGGACGTCCCACATGTCGGTCGGCCCGCCGTAGAGCGCCCACTTGGGGATCGGCGCGCCATCGACGTAGACGCTGGCGGCATCCGCCTGCCCGCCCGCACCGACGCCGGTATTGCTCACGCCGCGAATGGTGAAGCCCGAGGAACCATAGGTTTCCGAAAGGTTCGCGGTGCGGTTGTAGACGTCCTGGATCGAGATCAGCGTCTCGCGCTCGATCTTCTCCGCAGTCGTCACGGCAATGCTGGTCGGGGTTTCCTGCAGCGTGCGCGTGGATTTTTCACCGGTGACGATGATGTCGCCCGGCCGGATCGCGGTTTGGTCGTCCGCCGCCGCCTGCTGTGCATGCGCGGAAACCGAGAGCGCGGCCAAGGCCACGCCCGAAAGGAAAACGGAAAAACGGATCATGTACCCCCCACGCGCTAACGGCGGCGGATATGGCTTTTTCAATATTGCGAGTCAATTGCATCATTGTGGCACGCTGTTACAATGCTCGCCCGGCGCAGGGAGGCTGCATAAAGCGCGAAAACCGGGGCGGACGCTGTCGTTCGAGGGCAGGTCATTTGACGCTGGGGCACACATTCGCCCGCAGAGCCGCTGGACTGGCCCGACATGCGCAGATGTCTCCAAACTGCAACCTCCACGGCCTAGGGCGCCCGGGGCTACCCGGAGTGCGCCTTGAGTTGGCTACGTGACGTCGATCGCTGGTTCCTGAACGAAGTGCTGCCGCACGCGGCGGCCTATCGGGCAAGGGCGGCGCATTTCTGCGGGCGGGACGAGGCGGACGATCTGGTGCAGGAAGCCTATGCCCGCGTCCTCGCCGCGCCCGACCACATGGCGATCGCGGCGCCGCGCGGCTTCGTGCTGGCGGTGGTTCGCAACCTTGCGCTCGAACGCCTGCGCCGGGCGAACGTGGTACGGATCGACTTCCTGGCCTCGATGGAGGTGCTGGACGTGGCCGATCCCGCCCCCGATGCCTTCGCGATCACGTCCGGACGGTCGGAGCTTCAGCTTTTGCTGCGCTTCATCAACGAGTTGCCGGCGCAGTGCGGGCGCGTGGTGCACATGCGCAAGATCCAGCAGATGCCGCCCGCGCGCATCGCCGAAGAGCTTTCCCTATCGCTATCGACCGTGGAAAAGCATATCGCTAAAGGGCTTGCCCTCATCACGAAGGCGCGCCGCGAGCACACGGCCCAAGCGGAGGAAGTTTGTCCCACGGTCCCGACACCCTTGCGCCTGCCGCTGACCTGACCGAGATCGCGGCCGGGTGGCTGGCCGCGCTCGATGCCGGGACTGCGGACCGCGATGCCTTCGAGGCATGGCGCGGCGCGGACGTGCGCCATGCGATCGCCTTCGCCGAAGTGGCGCAGACCTGGCAGGATCTGAACGAGGCCAGGCTCATGCCCTGCGGCTCCGGGACGGTTGCCCCGCCCCCTGCCTTTCCACCCATCGAGGCGCGCAAGGCCGATCGGCGGCGCGTCCTGCGCGCTGCGGCGGCGCTGGGCACGGTTGCGGTGGCGGGCGGCGGCTTCGCCATTCGCGCCGCCGCACGCAACAAGGCCGATACCACCATCGGCCAGCGCCGCACGGTGTCCGACAATCCGGCCTTCGCGGTCGATCTCAACACCGACAGCAGCATCTATTGGAAGGACGGCACGCCCTTGCGGCTCTGGCTGGAACGCGGCGAGATCGCGATCCGGCTTGGCGCGGCGCATCGCTTGAGCCTGATGACCCCGGGCGGCACGTTCCATCTGATCCCCGGGATCTACAACGCCCGCCTGCGCGGCGCGAGCTGCGAACTGGCGGTGCTGCAGGGCCAAGGCACGCTGGGCGACGGCGGCCGCATCTTTGCGCCCGGCGAAGTCGCGCTGGCGACGGCGGGACAAGCCAGCCTGCGGCCCCGCGATGCCGATCTGAGCCGGGTCACGGCCTGGCAGCGCGACACCCTGGTGCTGAACGGCGAGAGCCTCGACTATGCGCTGGCGGAGATGAACCGCTACGTGGAACGCAAGATCGTCATCGGCGACCCCGCCTTGTCGCGCCTGCGGATCGGAGGCACGTTCTCCACCACCGATGCGCGCGAATTCCTCGATGCGCTGCGCACTTCGTTCGGGGTGAAGGCGATGTCCGGCGCTGACGGGAACATCGTGCTGACGCACGGCTGAGCGGCTTTGCCGGGGTTTCGGCGAGGTTGGAAAGCTGGTTTGAGCGGCCAGCTGCCATTTTGACGGCTCTAAACCGCCCCCGTCATCCCCGCGAAAGCGGGGAGCCAACGGATGCCTTTGCGCGCACCAACCGTCAGCAGATGGGTTCCCGCCTTCGCGGGAATGACTGAAAGGGGTGGTTACTGGCCGTCAGTTCCTCCCCGGGACGGGGAGGGGGACCACCCGCAGGGTGGTGGAGGGGCACCCTCGGTTTGCATGCCATCGCGTTGATACGCTTGCCAATGCCCGCCGATCGAGGTCTGGCGATCTACCGCGTGCCCCTCCACCATGCTTCGCATGGTCCCCCTCCCCCAAGGGGGAGGAATGGGGCGTCTCCCGCCCGTCTGCTTTTCCACGCGATCAGGCACAGCAAATCCGCTTCCCCGAAAAAATCTCGCGCCCGAGTAGCGGTTTTCCTTCGCCCATCCATCCTTGCCCCGACATTCGCATCCAGCAGGGATCATCCATGTACAAGTACCTGACGACGACCGCCATCGTGGCGGCCGCGATGCCGGCTGCCGCCTTTGCGCAAGGCACGGTCCAGTTCGAGATCAAGGCAGCCGATACCGCCACCGCGCTCAACCAGTTCGCGCATCAGGCCGGTGTCCACGTGGTGTTTCCCTATGACGCCGTCGCCGCTCGCCGCTTTGCCGGGCTCAGCGGTCGCTATACGCGGGGAGAGGCGCTGCGCCGCCTGATCGCGGGGCAGGGCCTCGTCATCGCCAGCGAGACCGCCAGCATGATCTCGCTCAAGGCGGCGGCGCCCGAGAAGCGCGATCCCGCGCCGGTCGCGGCGGCGGACGCCGAAGTGGGGCAGGACATCGTCGTGCTGGGCCAAGGCGAATCGCGGCAGGTGCAGACCGTGTCGGCCAAGGCGATGGAGAAGGCCACGCCGGGCACGTCGCCGCTGCGTTCGCTGGGCCGCCTGCCGGGCGTGAACTTCGATTCCTCCGACGCGCACGGCACCTATGAAGCCGCCACGCAGTTGTCGATCCGCGGCTTCATCAGCGACCAGATGGGCTACACGCTGGACGGCGTGCCGCTGGGCAACATGCAGTACCGCAACAACAACGGCCTCTCGATCAACCGCGCCCTGCTGACCGAGAACAACGGCGGCGCCACGCTGTCGCAGGGCAGCGGCGCGCTGGGCACCGCGTCGACCAGCAACATCGGCGGCACGGTGGACTTCACCTCGATCGATCCGACTTCCACCTTCGGCATCGACCTGCAGCAAAGCTACGGCAGCGAGAATTCGTGGCGCTCGTTCGTGCGGATGAACAGCGGCGACCTTGCCTGGGGCGGCCGTCTCGCGGTGTCCTACGCGCACGACCGGCAGGGCAAGTGGCGCGGCTGGGGCAAGCAGGAGCAGGACCAGCTCAACGCCAAGTACGTGCAGCCGCTGGGGGACAACGTGACCTCCACCACCTTTCTCGACCTGATCCACCGTACCGAGGACGATTACAACGACACCTCGCTGGCGAAGATCAGGCAGTACGGCTGGAATTTCGACAACGTCCCGACGTATGCGCTGGCCGAGCAGCTTGCCACGATCGTCCAGAACGGCGGCGCCCCGCCCGCGCCTTACGTGAACGCCGACGATGCCGTCTATCAGGGCGGCGGCGTGCGGCGTGACCTGCTGGCGTACGAGAAGCTGGAGTATCAGCTCGGCTCGCGTCTCTCGGGCGTGACCACTGCCTACATCCACCTCGACAAGGGCATCGGCACATGGGCCGACCCTTACGATCCGACGCCCGAAGCCTACGGCGGCTCGCCGATCTCGGTGTCCGCGAACCGCTATGACATCAACCGCAAGGGCGTGACCTCGCGCCTGAAGTTCACGGCGGGCGATCACCGGATCGAGGGCGGGGTGTGGTACGAGCACAATGCCTTCAACCAGGCATCGTACCTCTATGGGCTTGAGGCTGGCGTGGCGCCGGAGAACTTCCAGCAGTTCTACAGCAACCCGTTCCACACCAACTACCAGAACGAATACCGCACCGACACGCTGCAGCTGGACATCAGCGACACCTGGCAGGCGACGGGCGCGCTGCGGCTGAATGCGGGCGTGAAAGGCGTGGTGTCCACCGCCAGGGCACACTCGATCGTCAGCACCAAGCCGATCGACGGTTCGATCCAGGCGAAGAACTGGTTCCTGCCGACGGCGGGCGCGCTCTATACGCTGGACGGCAACAACGAACTGTTCGGCGACTACACCCGCAACATGGCGGCCTTCGTCGCCTCGACTTCGGCGGGGCCGTACTCCAGCAGTTCGCAGAGCGGCTTCGATTATATCCGCAAGGATCTGAAGCCCGAGATGACCGACACGTTCGAGGCGGGCTACCGCTTCCACAACCGGGCGCTGCAGCTGTCGCTGACCGGGTACTACGTGAAGTTCACCAATCGCCTGCTCGCCTCGTCGATCAGCGCGACGGTGGTGGGCAACCAGAACGTGCTGCAGAACGTGGGCAGCGTGTCCTCGCGCGGGGTCGAGGCGGCGGCTAACTGGAAGTTCGCGCCCAACTGGACGATCTACGGCAGCTACGCCTTCAACGACGCGACTTATGACGACGACGTCCAGCCTGAAGGCGGCGCGGTGATCGCCACCAAGGGCAAGCAGGTGGTCGCCTCGCCCAAGCACGTCGCCAGTGCGGAGCTGAACTACGACGACGGCAAGCTGTGGGGCCAGCTCTCGGCGCATTATCGCAGCCGACGGTACTACAGCTACCTCAACGATGCGGTGCTGCCCGGCGCGGTCAACGTGAACCTCTCGGGCGGGTATCGCTTCAGTGAGGCGCTGGACGTGCAGGTCAACGTGACCAACCTGTTCGACAAGCACTACATCGCCTCGACCGGCACGGCGGGCTTCGTGACCTCCGATCCGAACGGCACGTACACGACGCTGCAACCGGCCGGGCCGAGGCAGGTGTTCGCCACCATCGGCCTGCATTTCTGAACCGCCGTTCTTGGACTTTTTCCCGGGAGTGCCCGCGCTTGATGCGCAGGCGCTCCCGAATGCCATCGGGATGCACCCTATGAACCGCCGTAACCTGCTTAAGGGTGCCTTGTGTACCTCTTTGGTGCCGTTGAGTGCCGTTAAGGCACCCACCGCTCTTGCCGCATCAAGTGATTGTTTCAGCTTCGCTTTTCTCAGCGATACGCACATTCGCCCTGAACTCGGCGCCGCCGAGGCCTGCGCCATGTGTTTCGAGCAGGTCTCCGCCAGCCCGGTCGATTTCGTGATCCACGGCGGCGATCACATCGAGGATGCGCTGGAAACCGGCCGTGCCCGTGCGACGATGCTGATGGACCTCTACCAGCGCACCGAGCGCGCCCATCTGCGCAAGCCGGTGCGCCACGTCATCGGCAATCACGACTGCTTCGGCGTCTTCCCCAAGAGCGGAATCGCGCCGGAAGAGCCGGGTTACGGCAAGCAATTCTACACCGACCGCTTCGGCCCGCGCTACTACGCCTTCGATCACAAGGGCGTCCATTTCGTGGTGCTGGATGCGATCGGCATCACCCCGGACCGCAATTACGAAGGCCGCGTCGATGCGCCGCAACTCGACTGGCTGCGCGCCGATCTGGCCGCCCGGCCGAAAGGGCAGCGCGTCATCGTGGTCACGCATATCCCGCTGGTCACCGCCATGCAGTGCTACGAACCGGAGTCCTGGCTGGATACTCCGCACAACTGGACGTTCGTCGTGAACGGGCGCGAAGTCCTGCGAATACTGAAGGATTACAACGTCCTCGCGGTGCTGCAGGGGCACAGTCACGTCTACGAGCAGATCGAACTGAACGGCATCCGTTTCATCTCGACCGGCGCGGTGGCCGGCGCGGACTGGCGTGGATCGTTCCTGGGAACGCCCGAGGGCTACAGCGAGATCACGGTCGATGGTCAGGCCGTTTCAAGCCGTTACCTTACGTATGGGTTTGCCACGCCTCATCGCCAGGACGTTCCGATCTGACCCTTGACGAAGGACGGCATCACCGTAGCCTTCTGCGCGGCCCATCCGGCGCGCGATCAGTTCGCCGGCATGTATTCCCGGGAATCGGGCAGTCCGGTGCGGAACACCGCGCCGGTCAGCGCCAGCGCACCGGCCATACAACCAGTTCCATTTTCCATGTCGATCATCCGGCGTCAGACCGCGCCGGCATCAACCCGGCGCAGGCTGCGCAGATCACCCTCGTGAAGCGATGCGGTGGCCAGTCCGATGCCGCGCAGGCCGGATGCATCGCCCAGCGTCTGAAAGCCGTAGTAATAGAGGTGGATTCGCCCTCCGGCCACGACCAGCCGGGTCGCGGCGACACCGAGCGAGTCCCAGGCCCCCGGTTCTCCGGCCGCGAATATCGGTTCGCCGTAAAGGCGATGCCACACCAGCCCGTCGTCGGAGTCCGCCGCTGCGATCGCGCGCTGGTGGCGGGCATCGGTGCCGGTATAGATCATCAGGAAGCGCCGTCCGCCGGGCAGCGGGTTGGCCAGCACCTGCCGCGTTACCAGGCCGTGGCTGTCATAGCCGGGCGAAGGTTCCGCGAACGAAAGGCACCCGGCGCTGCGCCAGCCCCGATCGGGGCACGGCGTCCACACGCTGGTGCGGAAGCCGGACAAGTCGGATGCCGCCTCGGTGACTTGCAGGATCGGCCCGCTCGGCCCTTCGAAGACGTTCGGCCAGGCACGGTAGATGGTATCGCCGGGTAGCGGCAGTTGTGCGCCGTCACCGGCAGGATCGCGCCCCGGGATGCGGTCCCAGGCCGTTCCGTCGGCGCTGAATGCCAGCCCCGGCCGCATGCCGAGGCCGACGACGTCCCCGAACGCCGCGGTCGTGCGCGGCGCATGGTCGCCTGCGAAGTACCACATATGGTAGCCTTCGGAGGTGGCGACGATGTCGGAGATGCCGATATGCAGGCTGTCGAAACCGGTTGCGGCAGGCGCGAACACGGCGCCGTGCGGGCCCGTTCCGTCGTGGCGGCGCCAGGTCATGCCATCCTCCGACACCGCCATCGCAATGGTCCCGGTGCCCAGCGTAGGCGGTCCGGCGCCGTCATGGCGGCGGCAGTAGTACCACATCCGCCATGCGGCTTCGGACCCCGGCGGAGCGGCGGCATCGTGGACGACCACCGCTCCGCCGAGGCGATGGTCGTCGCAGCGACCGGCGGGACCGGCAGCCAGGATCAAGCCGGAAACCTGCTGCACTGCCGCCCCCGTCATGCTCAGTACTTCGCGGAAAGCGTCACCCCGAAGGTGCGCAGATCCCCGAGGCTCACGTTGTACTGGTAGATCGAGGGCACCACGAACGAAGCCTCGGCGTACTTGCGGTTAAGCAGGTTCTTCGCCCAGAAGAACGCCTTCCATGTACCCGCATCGATGCCGACGCGTGCATTGGTCAGCCAGTAAGGGGCGATCGAGGCGGTATTGGTGCCGTCGACATACATCTTGCCGCGATAGATCTCGTCCGCGCCCATGAAGAACTGCAGGTCGTCATTGATCGCGGTGCGGTAATCGAACCCGACCGTTCCCTGGAATTCCGGCACGTTGCCAAGGTAATTGCCCTCGACGCTGCCATCGGCGCGGCAGACGATATCGTCGCAGAACTGGCTGCTGGCAGGCGCCGTCGCCCCGGCCTTTGCGGTGGCATGCTGCCATGCGAACGAACCGTTGAGCGTCAGGCCCTGCCCCGCCTTCACATCGCCGCTGAGTTCCACGCCGTAGGATTCGGCCGCGCCGCCGCTGATGTAGATGCTCGGCACCGCGCCGCCGCCCGAGTTCGAGTTTTCCGGCGGCACGTAGTTGGAGGGCGGCGCGGCGATCTGGCGCTTCTGCCAGTCGATGTAGAACACCGCTGCCGCGAAGTTGACCGCCCGGTTGAAGGCCGAGCCCTTGGCGCCGACTTCGTAGGTCCAGTTCACTTCCTCGCCAAAGCTGCGCTCGGCCTCGGTCAGCGTCACCGAACCGCTGACATAGCCGTTGAAACCGCCCGCCTTCACGCCCTTTGCGGCGCTGGCGTAGAACATCAGGTCGCGGTTCGGCTCATAGCGGATCGAGAAGCGCGGCGTGAGGCTGTTGTAAGTCGCCTCCAGCGGGTCGAGCGTGGGCGTCAGGCGATCGAGCGTGCGCAGCCGCGCGTGGGTATAACGCGCCTCGGCGCCGAGCGTCACGGTATCGTCGAACAGCTTGTAGCCCACGCGGCCATAACCCGAGTCGGTCCAGTATTCGGTCAGGCGGTTGTTGAACAGCGTCACCCCGCCCGCCGAAAGCGGATCCCAGTCGTCGCTGGTGATCGCGGCCTGCCCTGCCTGAACACCGTAGCCGAGGCCGAACAGGAACGAATCCCACGCCTTCGAATGGAAGTAGCCGAAGTCGAAAGTCAGCGGACCACCGTTGTCGAAAGCCAGGCGCGCGTCGTGACTCTCGTACTTGAGCAGGCCCGCCTCACGCTGGCGCGAGATCGACGGAGTGGTCGGCGTGCGATAGGAATCGGAGGTCAGGTAGTACGAGTTGCTGGCGAACAGCGACTGCTCGATACCCTCGCCCCGGACTTTGCCGAAGTCGTAGTTGAAGGTGAACGCCGGAGAGATCCTGTACTCGGCGGCGACGTGGTACATCTCGGTCTTGCCGCGCATGCCCGGCTGCGGGACCGAGAACAGGCCATCGGGATAATTGCCGGTGTTGACGCCGGACCGCTTGCCGTCGGGGCTGCTGGGCAGATTGCCGCACCACAGGCGCGGGCTGCCGTTGCTGCCCACGGTACCGCAGTTGAGCTGGTCTTCCTTGAGGTTGCCGTCGATCGTGTAGAACGCGCGGATCTTCTCTTCGCGGGTCAGACGATAATACGTGCCGGTGATCGTCAGCCCGTCGGTCGGCGTCAGCTTGAGCGAACCGGAGAAGTTGCGCCGCTTGTAGCCGCCGAAGTGCCCCATGTCGGTCGATCCGGCGCCGGGGTAGTTGTTCTTCCAGACGCCGTCGAAGTCGGCGCGGGCATAATAAATCCGGCCCGAGAGGATACCCGGGATGATCGGCCCGCCGATCCCGGCGCGCACGTCGGTGTAACCGCCGTTGCCGACCGAGGCCTGCCCGTTCGCGTGCAGTTCGTCAGTGGGCTGGCTGAGCACGTAGTTGATCGCGCCCGAGAAGGTGTTCTGGCCGTAGAGCGCGCTCTGCGGCCCTTTCACGATCTCGATGCGCTGATAGTCGCCCAGCTGCGAATCCACCATGTAGCCGCGCTGCAGGTAGATGCCGTCGATGAACACGCCGGTGTTGCCGATGGCGTTCTGCACGTTGCTTTGCGACAAGCCGCGGATGACCGCGTTGCCGTTGAACTTGGACAGGAAGTCGGTGAAGCGCAGGCCCGGCGTGTTGTTGGCCACGTCCTGCAGGTCGTTCATGCCCTTTTCGGACATCTGCTCGGCGCTCAGCGCCTGGATCGAAAGCGGGACGTCCTGAATGCGCTCCTCGGTGCGACGGGCGGTGACGACGATGTCGCCTGAGGGGCTGCCCGCGCCCTCGTCCACTGCCTGAGCCTCGGCCTGCAGCGGCGAAAGGATGAGCGCGCCAAGGCAGCAGCCCAGCAGCAACCGTGAACTTCCTCGAACGCTATGCACGAACTCCATGATAACCCCCATGTTGTGAATTGACCGTCCCGAGCACTCTGGCCCGAGGCCCCTGATCGCGGCGCGTCGCTCGTTGGCGCGGCCTGCAGGGAGAAGTTGCGGTTGGATGGACGGATTCGGAAACAATTGTCGTTCGATTCGTCGCAGTGCGATAAACCGTTCGTTGCGGCGATGACCGGTGCAGCAGACGCGAGGCACAGTCGATCGTGACGATGCAGGGCCGCTTGTGCCCGGATGCACGACGCACGGGGACCAGCCATGCCGACACGCCGTAATGCCCTGATTTCCGCTCTCTCGACAACGCTGACCACGGGGCTGGCAACTGCTGCGGGAAGTGCCGATGCGCTGGCCGCTCCGGCGCCGGGCCGCAGGCACCGGGCAGGCGCAGGCGATCTCACCACGCCTGCGTCGCTGGTGGTGACGACCGGCGCAGGCCGGGTGCGCGGTTACGACAGTGCGGGCATCGCCACGTTCAAGGGTATCCCCTATGGCGCCGACACCGGCGGCAAGGGACGCTTCATGCCGCCCCGTGCCGTCGCGCCGTGGCCGGGCGAGCGGCTTTGCATGGTGCCGGGCGGGATCTGCCCGCAGCATCAGGACCGGCGCGGGCCAACGCCGATGTCGTTCCTGCTGCCGGGAACCCCAGCCTTCGAGGATGAGGACTGCCTCAACCTCAATGTCTGGACGCCGGGAACCGGCGACGGCGCCAAGCGCCCGGTCATGGTGTGGATTCACGGCGGCGAGTTCAGCAACGGCGCCAGCCTGGCGATCCGCGCGACCGACGGCGAGGCGCTCGCACGGCGCGGCGACGTGGTCGTCGTATCGGTCAACCACCGCCTGAACGCGCTGGGTTTCCTCGATCTCGCGGCAGTCGGCGCGCCTGCGGAATTTGCCGGCGCAGGCAACGTGGGGATGCTCGACCTCGTGCTGGCGCTGCAATGGGTGCGTGACAACATCGCCGCCTTCGGGGGCGATGCGGGCAACGTCACGATCTTCGGCCAGTCGGGCGGCGGCCTCAAGGTGACGACGCTTTGCGCGATGCCCTCGGCCAGGGGGCTGTTCCACAAGGCGATCGTGCAGAGCGGCTCGGAAAGCCGCATCTTCCGCCGCGAAATGACCGAGCCGCTGGCCCGCGCCTTCCTTGCCGAACTGGGTGTGACGCCCGCCGAGGCGGCGAAGCTGCAGGATCTGCCGATCGCGCAAGTGCGGGGCGCCGCGGAGAAGGTCATGAGCGCATGGGCCGCCAAGGCGCCTCCCGGCGATATCTGGCACATGGTAGGCTGGGCGCCGGTGCTGGACGGCACGGTGATCCCGTCCGATCCCTATGATGCGAAAGGCCGCGCGCTCAGCGCCGGTGTGCCGCTGATGGTCGGCACCGTACGCCATGAATTCTGCTTCACGATGTTCTCGCTGGCCGCCGAGAACCTCACCATCGCCGATGTGCGCAAGGGGCTGGAGCCGGCGTTCCGCGACCCCGACACGCTGATCGCGGCATTCGCCAAGGCCTATCCGCAGGAGAAGCCGGTCGGGCTGTGGGCGATGATCTCCGCCGCCAGCTTCAACCGCTGGAATGCGCTGGCGCAGGCCCGCGATCACGCCGACGCCGGCGCGGCTCCGGCGTTTCTCTATCGCTTCGACTGGATCACTCCGATGCTCGACGGCTCACCGCGCGCCTATCACTGCTCGGAGCTGCCGCTGGTCTTCGACAGCATCGACAAGGCGCCAGAGGCGACCGGCACCGATGCCCGTGCCCGCACCATGGCGGCCCGCGCCAGCGCGGCGTGGATCGCCTTCGCGCGCACCGGCAACCCCTCGCACGAGGGGATCGGCCACTGGCAGCCTGTCAGCGCGAAGGCCGCGCCGGTGATGGCCTTCAACGATGCCTGCCGCCTGGAGCAGGAAGACACCGCGCTGCTCGAACTGGTGCGCAGCCATCGCAAGTACGGAGCCTGACACGCCGAGCGGGCAACGTCAGCGTTCGAGGAACTCGATGACGTTGCCCGCCCCGTCGCGGATGAACAGGCCGCGCCCGAACGCCTCGCCCACTTCCAGCACCGGCTCGATGCCGCGTGCGATCAGGTCCGCGCGAAAGCCGTCGTAATCGGCGACGGTGAAGGCGGCATGCTTGTTGCCCAGCGTCTTCAGATCCTCGCGCGGGTCGAGCCGCTCGACCGGCATCGGGCGGGGATCGGCGACCTGGAACAGCTCTATGCGCAGACCTTCGCGTTCGAGGAACATCGCCTGCGTGCCGCCGGGGATCGCGAAACGCCGCTCTACCCGGAAACCCAGCACATCCTCGTACCACTGCGCGGCGGCTTCGATATCGGGGACCGACATCGCCGCATGATGAAAGGCCAGGGAACCTGCCAGTCCTTGCGCAGCGCCGCTCACCGGCCCGCGATCACGGCCAGTGCGGCCTCCAGATCGACCACTTCGCCGATCTTGGCGCGGATATCGAACAAGTTGCCTTCGTGCGGGCCGGGCGCGCGGTCAGCGCAGGCATCGGCGACGACGAGCGGCACGAAGCCGTGGCACAGCGCATCGAGCGCGGTCGCGCGCACGCAGCCGGATGTCGAATAGCCGCCGATCAGCAGGGTATCGATCCCTTCGGCCACGAGCATCGGCGCCAGCGCGGTGCCGAAGAAGGCCGAGGGGTAGAACTTGGTCAGCACGCGATCACTCGGCTGCGGCGTCAGTGCCTCGGGGAAGGCGCCGAGCGGGGAGCCGGCCATGAAGTTCTTCAGCCCCGGCACTTTGCGGAAGAACATGCCGCCTTCGCTGCCGTCGCGGTATTCGACGTTGGTGAGGATCACCGGAATGCCCGCCGTCCGCGCCGCATCGGCAAGCCGCACCGCCGCCTCCAGCGCCGCCTCGCCCTGTGCATAGAGCGGCGAGGCCGGGTCGAGATAGGCCATCACCATGTCCACCAGCACCAGCGCGGGGCGCTTGCCCGGCTCCAGCCCGCCGCCGAACCCGGCGCCGGCGTAATCGCTTTCAAGGTCCTGCGGCTCAGCAGCCATAACGTGCTCCATGGTCAAGCAGCGCCCCGGCGCCGGTAAGGTCGTTGAGATCGTGCAGCATGCCGGTTTCGCCGCGCAGTGCGGTGGCGGAGCGGTCCTGCGCCAGCTGAGCAAGCCAGCGCGGCGCTCCAGTGGCAAGGCCGCCCATCAGCAGCAGCGGATGCAACGCGGCGGCTATGCCGAGGCGTTCGAGCACGCGCTCGTCGTCGGTGGGCGAGACGCCGCCCGCCGCAAGGTTGTGGATCAGCGGCACGCGCCCGGCCAGGCGGGTCGCCACGGCTTCCAGTTCGGCCATCGTGCGCGGCCCTTCGACGAACACCGCATCGGCGCCTTCGGCCAGGAACGCCTCGGCCCGGTCGAGCGCGGAGGCAAGGCCCTCCACCCCCAGCGCATCGGTCCGCGCGACGACGAGCATGGCGTCCCGCGCATCGAGCGCGGCGCGCACGCGGCCCACCGCCTGATCCAGCGGCACCACCTGCTTGCCTGCCATGTGTCCGCAGCGCTTGGGAAAGGTCTGGTCCTCGATCTGCACCGCGCTGCCCCCGGCGCGTTCGAGCATCCGCACGAAGCGCTGAAGGGTGAGCGCATTGCCGAAGCCGGTGTCGCCGTCGACGAGCAGCGGCAGATCAGACGCATCGCGCATCAGCGCCACGGCGTCGACCACCCGGTCCGCAGGCACCAGCCCGAGGTCCGCGCGGCCGAGCATCGCCATCGACAGCCCCGCGCCCGAGACGAACCCCGCCGCGAACCCGGCGCGCTCGACCAGCAGCGTGGTCAGCGCGTCCCAGCACCCCGGCATCGAGACGAGGCCGTGATCGGCGTGCCCGGCCAGCCGGGTGCGCAGGCGAGCGACGTGGTTCATTCCGGTCGGCTCAGCCAAGTTGGCCTTGACCAAGTTGACCGGCAAAATGGTCCTCGTGGTTTTCGAGATACCATGCCGCGATCTCCTCACGCGTGGCCCACCACACGCCGGGCAGCGACTTGGCATGCTCGATGAACTCGCGGATCGCACGCACGCGGTGGGCGCGGCCCGAGACGTGCGGGTGCAGGCCCACGTTCATGATCCGCCCGGTCGTCGCGCCTTCGGCATAGAGCACGTCGAGTTCCTCGATCAGCGCGTCGCGGAACTGGTCGGTGGTGAAGTTCTTGCGGGTGATGAAGGTGAAGTCGTTGATCTCGTTGGAATAGGGGACCGAGACGATCGGGCCGTTGTCAGTCCGCAGCAGATAGGGCTGATCGTCGTTCATGATGTCGCAGTAGAACGTGCAGCCCTCCCCTGCGAGGATGCCCGCCGTCTGCAGCGTGCCGCGCAGCGAGGAGGACAACCAGCCCTTCGCCTTGCGCCCGGTGAACTGTTCGTACTGGGCCAGACTACGCAGCACGATCTCGCGCTCCTTGGCCGGATCGCCCGCGAAGCCGGTGAGCAGTTCGCCCTGTTCCCAGTTGTGGGCCAGCAGTTCCCAGCCCCGTTCGAGCACGGCGTCGGTCATCGCCTTGCGGCGTTCGAAGGTGACGGCGTTGGTGGTGCAGGTGGCCGGCACGCCCAGTTCGTCGAACAGATCGAACAGGCGCCAGATGCCCACGCGCTGGCCGTATTCGCGCCAGGTGTAGTTGGGGAAGTCGGCGACGTTGCCGGGCAGGATGTCGGGCAGGATCGCCGGGCCGCCCGCGTAATAGGGCTTGTCGGTATCCTTGGTGAGATCCCAGGTCTCGAGGTTGAACGTGAGCATGAGCGCGACGCGCGCGCCGTTCGGCCACTTGAGGGGCTTGCGCTGCGGGAGCGGGACGTAATCATATTCCATCACGAGGGCCTTTCGGACGTACAGGGGCAGTCAGGGGTTGGAATCTAGGACTGGCGCGGAGCCGCCACCTAACGATCGATTTCACGCTGCTCGACACGCGAGCAATGCGGCGCTGCGCCTCAACCGGCCTTGAGCGCGACCAGCAGGTTGTCGACGATCTGGCGGCGGCGCGTGTCGAGACGCGCCTCGGTTTCGGCGTCGGGCTGGAAGGCATCGATATCGGCGGCGGTGATGCCGTGCCGGGCCAGCAGGGCTTCGGTGACGATCTGGCGGTCCGCGACGACCCACAGCTCCCGCGCCAGCGCCAGCACCGCCTCGGCCACGTCGTCGATGCGCGCAGGGGGCAGGATCTGGCGCTGGGCGGTAATGTCGCCGCCGGTCCCGGTCGGCGGGGTGAACTCGTCTGTCATGTAGGTTTGCGTCCATAGATGATGTAGGGGTCGCGCCCCGGATTGGGTTGCCAGCCGCGCACGTCGACGAAGCCCGCCGCACGCGCCATCGGCGCCATGTCGAGCCGCGCGGTGGAACGCCAGAACGGTTCCCCGCCCCAGCGTGCCAGCCAGTCGAACCGCCATGCCGCCATCCTGTCGAGGCTCTGGGTCCGCGCGACGTCGGCCATCACCATGTCACCGCCCGGTTCGAGCACGCGGAACGCCTCGGCGAAGATCGCCTCGATCGCCTTCACCGGCATCTCGTGATGGATCGCATAAGCGGTGACGAGGTCGAAGCTGGCATCGGCGAACATCGGCATCGCCTCGCCCACGCCGGTGTGCAGATCCCAGGCCAGGCCCTTCTCGTTGGCGACGCGCTGCGCCTGTTCCAGCATGCGCAGCGACGGGTCAATGCCGGTCAGCCGTGCATCGGGGAACACTTCGGCGATGGCGACCGAATGGTGGCCGGACGACGTCCCGATCTCCAGGATGCGGGCATAGTCCTGACGCGGGAGGCTGCGCAGCACGGCGCGGCGATTGCCGTAGATATCGCCGGGGAAGACTTTGGAGACGTATTTCTTGTGGACCAGCTCACCGTGGATGAAGCCGTTCCACGGCCCCGCATCCCATCCCCCGCGGGTGCGGTGGAACCAGACCTTCGACCAGTAATTCGGCGCGGTGAAGTCATGCCGGGTGATCGTGGTACCGCCTTCGCGCAAGGCTTCGAGCTGCGGGACGAGCGTGTCCTCGATCTCGGAAAAGGCCTGCTCCGCAGCGCGGCCATGCTGCTTGGCGGTCCATTCGCCCAGCAGCGCGCGGGCCTGATAGGCGGGAGAATCGGCCAGCGCGGTGTCGATCGCGCGGTGGCGCTGCTCCATGTCCTCGGGCAGGCCATCGGCGCCCAGGCCCTTCGTGGCCAGTTCGCTCTCCACCTGCTGCTGCAACCGCGAAGCCACCAGCCGGGTGGTGACTTCGAAATCCATCAGCGCGCGGCCGCGCTGGGCGAGGCTGAACTGCATGACCTGGCTTCTCCATCCTGCGTGCTGCCGGTTTCTGGCCGCTTCGTGCCGACGCGGATTGGCACGCGCTAACCGATTGAGCCAGCAAACCGCCTTCGCCTATTCGCAGTGCGACAATCGCTGCGTGAAAGCGTTTGGACCCGCCGCCGGGTGTGACAGCAAGCACGCATCGGATCAACACCGGCAGCACAAGGCCGGGTCAAAAATGCCCGCAAGGGGGGAAGCACTATCATGAAGACATTCTGGATGGCCGGATCGGCCGCCGCTGCCGTTGCCACCGTTCTCGCCGCCGGTTTCGCGGCCCCCGCCATGGCGCAGGAAGCCCCTTCGGCGGAGTCCAGCGGCGGCGACATCGTCGTGACGGCCCGCAAGCGCGAAGAAACGCTGCAGTCGATCCCGGCTGCGGTCGCGGCGGTGACGCAGGACGCGCTGGTCAAGGCCGGCGCGCAGTCGCTCGACGACGTGGTCCGCATGACGCCGGGCGTCACGTTCAACTCGGGCAACGCGGGCGGCCTGGCGGCCCCGGCGATGCGCGGCATCACCAACATCACCTCGACCACGTTCGACAACAACGTCGGCGTCTTCCTCGACGGCGTGTATCTCTCGGCCAAGTCGAACCTCGATATCGACCTGTTCAACCTCGCCCGCGTCGAAGTGATCAAGGGGCCGCAGAGCGCGCTCTACGGCAACAACGCCTTTGCCGGCGCGATCAACTACGTGCTGGACCGCCCTGCCGACCACCTGACCGGCAGGATCAAGGCCTCGGTCGGAACCGACAACATGTATGAGGTAGCCGGAAAGATTTCCGCACCCATCACCGACTCGCTGCGCGTCATGGCCGTGGGCACGTATTCGCACTTCGGCGGCACCATCAAGAATTCGCAAGGCGCGAACCTGGGCGGGTGGGATTACAAGATCTCCGGCTCGGGCATGATCGACTTCGATCCCGGCACCGGCCTGACCGCCAACTTGTTCTACTACCATTACCAGGACAAGCAGGACGGCGGCGCGAACTACATGTTCACCAACGACTGCGGTGGCGCGATCTCGCCGGTGGTCCTGCCCAACCGCGGCGGCAGCGACCAGCGTTACGCCTGCGGCACGCTCAAGGCGCCGGACGAAGTGAACGTCGATCCGGGTTCCTTCTCCAAGCGCAAGACGAACCTCGTCATCGGCCGCATGGGCTACGATTTCGGCCCGGTCGCGCTGCGCTACACCGGTTCCTACGCCAAGTACGATACGTATGCGCTGCAGGACCAGCACCTCAATTCCTACGGCGGCACGCTGACCACCGCGCAGCGCCGCTTCACCCAGCCCTACGTCGGCCCGGTGCGCGAATGGAGCAACGAGCTGCGGCTTGAATCCTACGGCAACAAGGTGCTCGACTGGGCCGTGGGCGGCTACTGGTACGACCGCAAGGCCAACCAGTCGGTCAAGGTCGGCTACGGCTACGACCAGCTGACCCCCTCGCTCAACCTGGTGAACATCGAGAACGCGACGATGAAGTCGGTGTTCGGCCTTGCCAGCTTCAAGATCACCCCGACGCTCAGCATCGAGGCGCAGGGCCGCTGGACCTGGGAAGACAAGGACGGCACGTACACCAACCTGCTGACCAATGCCGTGCTCTCGCCCAGCCAGGACTTTTCCTACGGCACCTACCGCGTGACCGGCAACTGGGAATGGAGCGGCGACAAGATGCTCTACGCGGTCGTCGCCAGCGGCACCAAGTCGGGCGGCTTCAACAACACCGCCGTCGTTTCGGAGCAGTCCTACGGCCCTGAAAAGAACACCAGCTTCGAGATCGGCAGCAAGAATTCGTTCCTGAACGGACGCGTCACCATCAACGTCGCGGCCTATTATATCGACTGGAACGACGTGCAGATCTCCGTCCCCTCGGCGATCAGCGGCCAGACCAACCCGGTCACCAACGCCGGTTCCGCGACGGTCAAGGGCTTCGAGTTCTCCACCGCGCTGCGCCCGGCGCCGGATTGGGAAGTCTCGTTCGGCTACAACTACAACGATTCGACCTGGGATGACGGCACCGTCGATTACAGCTCCTCGCGCAATTGCCTGACGGCGGCGGCCTGCGGGCTGACGGCGTCAGGCACCGGCATCGACGTCAGCGGCTTCGCCATTCCGCGCATCTCCAAGCACCAGATCGCGGCGGCAAGCACTTACACGATCCCGCTGGCGACCTCGGAGCTGTACCTGCACGGCGACATGTCGTTCCGTTCGGAACAATCGAACTCGTCGATCGGCATCCAGAACCTGCCCGCGCAGACTTTCGTGAACGCGCGCATCGGCTGGAAGAAGGACGGCTACGAATTGTCGATCTTCGCCAAGAACCTGTTCGACAAGCGCTATATCATCTCGTCGATCACCGAGCCGGAGTTCTACCCTTCGACCACGTTCACCACCGGCTTCCTCGGCAATGGCCGGGTGCTGGGCGCCACTTTCGAAGCGGCATTCTGATGGCATGGCGGGGTATCGCGGGCGCGCTGGCAACGGCGCTGGCGCTTTGCCTCGCCGCACCGGTTTCGGCAGCGTCTGGACCAGCGGGCAATCCCCGCGCCGATGCCGGGCCGGCCCCCGACTATGCCCGGGATGAAAGCTGGGCGCTGCACGACACCGCGCGAAATCCGCGCGGTGTCGACGTGTTCTACATCCACCCTACGACGTTCATATCGCAGGACTGGAACCAGCGGATGGACAATGCCGAAACGCGCGCCTGGACGCTCCAGAGCGTCGCCGAGCGGCAGGTCAGCGCCTTTGCCGCCTGCTGCCGCCGCTTCATGCCGTTCTACCGGCAGGCATCCAGCCACGCCTTCGTCGAACGCGGCGGGCGCGGGGCGGCAGCCTACGATATCGCCTATGAAGACGTCGTGCGCGCGTTCCACGCCTACCTCGCACAGAGCCACGGCCGCCCGTTCATCATCGCCGGGCACAGCCAGGGCGCGCTGCTGGGCTTCTGGCTGCTGCAGCGCGAAATCGCCGGGACGCCGCTCGCGGCAAGGCTGGTCGCGGCCTATCTGCCCGGCATCGGCATCCCCCAAGGGGCGCTGCCCGCGGACGTCGGGCCGTGCCTGACACCCGCGCAGACGCGCTGCCTCGTCTCGTGGAACGGTTTCACTGCCAGTGCCGACGCTGCCGCCTGGACGCAGCGCTCGGTCGCCGACTATGCCGCGCCGGGGCGCGATCCGGCGATCCTGTGCGTCAACCCGATCACCTTCGACGCCGCCCGCCCCGCCGCTTCGGCCGCCGAGGGCAAGGGCATGCTGCCGGTCGCGCTCAAGGGCAGGTCGCTCCTCCCGATGGTTCCGCACCCCGCCGATGCCGCATGCCAGGACGGCGTGCTGCGCGTCACCCCCGCCGCCGGAGTGGAGGCGCCGCCGCTTCCCAATGGCGCGCTGCACATGCACGACATCGCCCTGTTCTGGGCCGACATTTCCGCCAACGCCGCATTGCGCGCCCGTAGCTGGCGCAAGGAGCACCGATGACTTTTGATCGCCGCACCCTGATCGCCGCAGCCATGGCTTCCGGCGCTGCCCTGCCGGTCCTTGCCGGAACCGCGCGCGCTGCCGCAAGCGCGTCCCCCGCCCCCTCGGCTCAGCCCGCCGGCCCTTGGACCGAGCACGGCTTCGTGCCTCGCGCCGGGGGCCGCCTCGCCTGGCATGCGCTGGGACCGAAGGACGGCGAAGTCGTCGTCCTCCTTCACAAGCTGGGCGGCTGGGCGGCGGACTGGCGCGGCGTCGCCCCGCTGCTGGGCGAGAAGCGGCGCGTCATCGCCTTCGACCTGCCGGGCCACGGCGATTCGGCGATGCTGGGCCTGCCGCCTTACGTGCAGACGGTGCCCGAAACCGCGACGATGCTGCTCGCCGCGCTCGACGAGCTGGGCATCGAACGCGCCAGCTTCGCGGGCAATTCGCTGGGCGGTGTGGTGTCCACCGAGATCGCCGCGCTCTGGCCGCAGCGGGTGGACAAGCTGGTGCTTGCCAGCGTGAGCCTGTTCGAAGGCTATGGCCGCGCCGGGCTGGCCGCAGCGGACGCGAAGCGCGACCCCAAGGTCTACGACGCCGAATGGCGCCCGGTCCCGCGCGCAACGGCCAACGGGGCGGCGATAACCGGCGGCGCGGCGGGCTTCGGCACGCTGGTGCCTGCGGTGGAAATCGAACAGGATGCCAGCCGCGCCGTCGCCGACCGCTGGGTCCGCCCCAGCGAGCGCGGCGTTGGCCTGCTCAACACGCAGGCGGCGCTCGCCCGCACCATCGCCCCGCTGCTGTTCGTCTATGGCGACCGGGGCCACTACGTGAAGTACGTCGAGACCGGCAAGGCGATGCGCCACGATGCCGAGATCGTGCAACTGGCCGAGACCGGCTCGTTCGTCCATCAGGAACGCCCGGTCGAAGTCGCCGCCGCGATGCGCAAGTTCCTCGACGCGAAATGAGCTTTGCGGGGCGCCGTTATCCCACCACGCGGATGACGAAACGCCCCGCCCGCGCCCGCAGCGGCGCAAGCGCGGCGTAGTCCGGCGAGGCGATATAGGCGCGCGCGGCTTCGGCATCCGCGAAGCCCAGCGCCACGACGACCTCGCCCGTCGCCGCCCCCTCGGCGGAACCGCCTTCGAGCACCTCGCGCACCGTGCCGCGCACCAGCATGTCGCCGCCCAGTTTCGCGTTCACGCGCGCCACGGCGGCGCGATAGTCGGCGAACGCGGCAGCGTCGCTCACGGTGACGGTGGTGAGGATGAAGGCGCCGTGCATGCTGATCTCCTGTCTCTGAAGGCCAGCGCCTAGCACCGCGCAAATCCCTTCGCCCCGCCCTGCCGCAAGCGCTCCTCGCGGTGCGAGAACTCCGGCTTCGCACATGCCGGACGCCCCCTCCCCCCGTGATAGTCCCCCGTGACAGACCAAGGCCATCAACCCCGGGGGAGCAACGCCGATGATGCAGGAAGCCGAGACGATCTACAGCGAAGTGCCCGCGAGCATACCGGGCTGGATCGCCTCGCTGCGCTTGCAGCAGACGATCGCCAACCGCGACGTCGAGGCCGCCACGCGCGATGTCGTCCACCCCGCCGACGGCGAAGTCGTCGCCCGGTGCCCCGAGGCCACGGTCGCGGATGTCGATGCTGCGGTAGAGGCCGCGCAGGCCGCCTTCCCCGGCTGGGCCGTGCTCGGCTGGAGCGCCCGGCGCGAACGGCTGGAGGCCTTCGCCGATGCCATCGAGCGCAACCGCAAGGCGCTCGCCTTCATCGTCGCCGCCGAGACCGGGCGCCCGCTGCGCCGCGCCTGGCGCGAGGTGTTCTTCTCGATCGGCTTCGTGCGTTCGATCGCCGCGCAGCAATTGCCCGAGACGGTCTACGACCGCGAAGGCATCCGCGCCCGTCTGGTCCACCGCCCGCTCGGCGTCGTCGGCGCGATCGCCCCGTGGAACGCGCCGGTGATCCTCGCCGTCGCCAAGATCGCCAACGCATTGCTGGCGGGCGATACCATCATCCTGCGCCCGGCCCCGCAGACCCCGCTCTCGGCGCTGTTCATGGGGCAACTGGCGCGCGAGGTGTTCCCGGCGGGCGTCTACAACACGATCACCGGCGACGCCTCGGTCGGCGCGGCGATGGCCGCGCATCCCGGTATCGCCAAGATTTCCTTCACCGGATCGACCGGCACCGGCCGCCTGATCGCCGCCGCCGCCGCGCCCACGCTCAAGAAGCTGACGCTGGAACTGGGCGGCAACGACGCCGCGATCGTGCTGGACGATGCCGACCCCGCCGCCGTCGCCGCCTGCGCCTATGCGATCTCGCTGGAAAACGCCGGGCAGTTCTGCGCCGCGATCAAGCGCCTCTACGTCCACGAAAAGCTCTACGGCGCGGTGCGCGACCGGCTGCTGATGCTGATGGAGAACGCCACCGCCGGTTCGCCGTTCGATGCCGCGACGATGATGGCCCCGCTCCAAAGCCAGGCCCAGCTCGACCGCGTGCAGGGCTTCGCGCAGGACGCGGCGGCGCGCGGCTGCACCGTGCACCAGCGCCCCTTCGCCGCCGGAACGCCCGGCTTCTTCATGGCCCCCGCGCTGGTCGAAGGGGCTGCCGCCGGGATGCCGATCGTCGACGAGGAGCAGTTCGGCCCGGTCCTGCCGATCATGCCCTTCAGCGACGAGGAAGAGGTGCTCGCGCTTGCCAACGCCGGTGAATACGGCCTCGGCGGCTCGGTCTGGAGCACCGACGTCGAGCGCGCGCTGGCGCTTGCGGAACGGCTGGAAAGCGGCTCGGCATGGGTCAACCAGCACGGTGCCTACGACGCGACGCTGCCGCTGCCCTTCGCCAAGCAGTCCGGCCTCGGCATGGATTATGCGCACTTCGGCGTGCTCGAACATGCCCGCGCGATGCTGATCAATGCGCGCGTGTGAAACGCCTTCTGGAAAAGGCTCGAATGCGCATTTTCGAACGGCACCGGCCCACGCCCCCACCCGGCCTCCCATCGAGGATACACTAGTGGGAGGCCGGGTGGGGGCGTGGGCCGGTGCCGCGAAATCCGCCTACGGCGGATTCCCACACAAACCTCGTTTTCGCCTGTCGATCAGCCGGGGTTTCAATCCTCGCAAGCCGTCCGCCGAGGCCATAGCCCCGATGCGGGACCAGCACGTCTCTCCAAGGAATATCCGATGACCCAGCAAGCGCCGCCGCGCGGCCCCGACAACCTTGGCTTCCGCCGCATCTTCGGCGTTCTCGGCCCCTCGACCAACACCGTGGTCCAGCCGGATTTCGACGCCATGCGGCCTTACGGCGTGACCAACCACTACAGCCGCATCGTCGTCGACGACGCGCAGGCGGTGTCCGACGAGACATTCATGGCCGGGACCATGGAGATCGACAAGAACACCGCCGCCGCCGTCGCCGGGGTGATGACCTGCCGCCCGGACTATCTCGTCATGGGCATGTCCGCCGTCACCTTCTACGGCGGCGCCGAGGGCGGGCGCAAATGGCGCGAGAAGATCGAGGCGCTGGCGGGCGTCGGCGTCTCCACCGGCGCCGAGGCGGTCGCCGCCGCGCTGGGCGCCTACGGCAACATCCGCCGCGTCGCGGTGATCTCGCCCTACTGGCCGAGCGCCAATGCCCAGGTGAAGACCTACCTGTCCGACCACGGCTACGAGGTCGTGCGCGACCTGCCGCTGCAGTGCCGGTCGTGGACCCAGATCGCGCAAGTGCCCGAAGCGCGGCTGCGCGAAGGCTTTCAATACCTCGAAGGCGACGACGTCGAGGCGATCGTCCAGGTCGGCACCAATCTTTCGACCGTGGCCTTCGCCGCCGCCGCCGAACTGTGGCTGGGCAAGCCGGTGATCGCGATCAACACCGCCACGTACTGGCACGCCCTGCGCGCCAACGGGATCGCCGACCGCATGCCCGGTTTCGGCCGCCTGCTCACCGATTTCTGACCTCTTTCCCTTTTCCTCGCGACAGGACACTCATGACCACCACCCGCAGAACCCAGGTCGTCGTCGCCGGCGGCGGCCCCGTCGGCGCCGTTGCCGCCGCCTACCTCGCCCGCCACGGCATCGACGTGCTGCTCGCCGAAGCCGGCGCCGACTGCGCGCAGGACTTGCGCGCCAGCACCTTCCACCCGCCGACGCTGGAAATGCTCGACGCACTGGACGTCACCCCGGCGCTGATCGAAAAGGGCCTGAAGGCGCCCGTCTACCACTGGCGCGACCGCCGCAGCGGCGAGATCCTGGCCTTCGACCTGACCGAGATATCGGACGTCACCCGTTATCCGTTCCGCATCCAGTGCGAACAGTACCACCTCGCCCGGATGCTGACCGAAAGGCTGGAGACGCTCGACCGCGCCGAAGTCCTGTTCAACCACCGCGTCGTCCACTTCACGCAGGACGAGGCGGGCGTCGAGGTCCATCTCGAAAGCCCCTACGGCATCGAGACGGTCAGGGCCGACTACCTGATCGGCGCCGACGGTGCGTCCTCGATCGTGCGCAAGTGGCTGGGCACCGAATTCGACGGCTTCACCTACCCGGAACGCTTCCTGACGCTGAGCACCACCTGGCCGATCGAGCAGGCCATGCCCGGCCTCGCCCACGTCAACTACGTGTCCGACCCGGACGAGTGGATGGTGCTGCTGCGCGTGCCCTCGGTGTGGCGCGTGCTGGTCCCGGCGCATGACGAGGACGAGACATTCCTGCGCTCCGACGCCAAGAAGAACGCCGTGTTCGACGGCATCATGGGCGACGGTGCCGCGGTGGAAACGCAGCACCGCACGATCTACCGCGTCCACCAGCGCGTGGCGAAGCAGTTCCGCCAGGGCCGCGTGCTGCTGGTGGGCGATGCCGCGCACCTCAACAACCCGCTCGGCGGCTTTGGCATGAACAGCGGCATCCACGATGCCTTCAACGCCTGCAGCAAGCTGGTGGAGATCATCAAGGGCGGCGCCAGCGCCGATCTGCTCGACCTCTACGACCGCCAGCGCCGCCAGGTGACCTTCGACTTCACCCAGCGCCAGACCATGGAGAACATGGAAGCGATGCGCGCCGGACAGGGCGAAACGCATGCGAAGCGCGAAGCCGCGATGCGCGCCCTGCTCGCCGACGACGACAAGCGCCGCGCCTACCTGCTACGCCAGGCGATGTTCGAGAGCCTCGAACAGGCCGCCGCGATCGGGTGAGGGTATGCGTGTTCTTCCGTCACCCTCGCATCGGGTGTGGCGGAAGAAGGCGGCGCGCGGGTTCTGGAGGCTTCGACAAGCTCAGCCTGAGCGGATTTGGGCGGCCTCTTCCCAACGTCCGCTCACCCTGAGCTTGTCGAAGGGTCGCGCGCAGGCCCCGCGCGCACTCACCGATACGCCGAAAGGATATCCCTCGGCGGCTGCTCGGCCCTCCGTTCGGCGATCTTCTCGGGCGTCAGCCATGTCAGGATCGCGCCGTTGTCCTGCCCTGATTCCAGCGCCTCGCGGATCCAGACGGCAAGCGTCTCGGGATGGTCGCCGATGAGGTTCACCACCGCCTCGCGCGCGGCGCGCTGACTGTCGGGCACGCGGGCGTGTTCGCGGAAGAAGCCTTCGGTCATCACCAGTCCGGGGCTGAAGCCGCCGATGCGATAAGGCTGCCCTTCCGCTTCCGCCGCGAGGGCGCGGGTCATGAACGTCAGGGCGGCCTTGCTGGTGGCATAGCCGTTCATGCCCGGCACCGGCTGGCCGTCCGCGCCTGCCCCCAGCATGTTCCAGACTTCCCCGCCGCCCTGCGCCGTCATCCCGGCGATGGCGACGCGGCAGGCGGTCATCGTGCCGACGAGGTTGACCGCGACCATCCGCGCGAATTCGTCCCCGCCCATGCCCGCCAGCGGCCGCCCGGTCAGCGCGAGACCGGCATTGTTGATCCACCAGTCGACGCGGCCCGCCTCGGCGATCACGCGGTCCCACAACGCCTGCACCTGCGCTTCGTCGGTGACATCGCAGGCGATCATGCGCACGCCGTCGAAGTCGGGCGCCTCGCGCATCGCGCAGCCGAAGACGGTATGGCCCGCCGCCCCAAGATCACGCGCGATGGCGCGGCCGAGACCCTGCCCCGCGCCGGTAACGACCGCGACGCGGCCGGTGCTGGTGCTCATGCTGCTTGTGTCCTTCAGTGGTACGCCCAGCCGCGATAGCTCTCGCCGGCGCGGCGGGTGGGCAGGAAGCGGTCGAGGTCGGCCTCGCGGGTGATCGCCGCCAGCGCGGCGTCGGCCTCGCGGATCACTTCCTCCTCATCCCAGCGGGTCGAACGGCCATCCTCGATCAGCCTTTCGCCCGCGACGAAGACCGAGTGGACCTGCGAGCCCTTGCCGCCCCAGACGAGCGCGCCGAGGAGCCGGCTGTCGTCCCAGGTGGGCGCGATCTCGGCGCGGGCGACGTCGATCAGGACCAGGTCCGCCGCCTTGCCCGCCTCCAGCGCGCCGCAGGTGTTCTCCAGCAGCAGCGAACGGGCGCCGCCCAGCGTCGCCATCTCGATGCAGCGCTCGGCATTGAGCCACAGCGCCGCCTCGGGCCGCTCGCCCCCGGCGGCGAGGCGCGCCTTGACCGCAAGGTTCTGGCCGAAGATCGCATGGCGCATGTTCTCGAACGGATCCTGGCTATCGCTGACCAGCGGCGCGTCGGTGCCGAGGCCCGGCAGCATTCCGGCGGCGAGGAAGTCATGCACCGGCACCCCCTGCCCGTCGAAGAAACGCAGCGTCGGCACCAGCGCCAGCCGCGCGTCGTGCTGCGCCAGCAGGGCATATTCGTGGCGCTGCAGGTTGACGCCCTTGCCCGCGTAGATCGCCCCGTGATCGAGCAGGCCATGGGCGCGGTAGTAGTCCGCCTGGCCGCCCTCGAACCCCCGCGCCTTCAGCATGGCACCGCGGCTGTTGTCGGTCATGTCGACCCCGAACGGCAGGCCCAGCGCCAGCGTGCCTTCGTGGATGCGGCGCATGTCCTCTGGATCGGCGCGGAAGCTGTAGTTCACGAAGCTTCCCGCGACGGTCAGGCGGTCGCTTGAGAAGGCGCGCAGGCGCTCCAGTTCGGCCAGCCCTGCATCGACGCTCTCGCGGCCTTCCTCGGGTACGCGGTCATCGACGATGCAGCGGCACAGGAAGCCGCGCATGCCGCTGTCGGCAAGGGCCTGCCAGCTGCCGTCCACCGAGTCCTTGCGGGCATTGGTGAAGTGCTCGTCATGGGTGGCGGTATAGCCCGCTTTCAGCATCTCCAGCGCGTGGAGGCGGACGATCGCATATGTCCGTTCGGCGTCCATGCGCCCGGCGGCCGCGAACAGTTGTTCCAGCAATCGGCGCACGGCGGCAGGGATGTCCAGAACCGGCCAGCGATCATCGTTATAGCCGCGAAAGGCGTTCTGGATCAGGTGGTTGTGGCCATTGGCGAAGCCCGGCATCGCCACCATGCCGCGCGCGTCGATCACCGCGCGCGCGGGCGGCAGGCCATCGGCCATCGACCCGACCGCCGTGATCCGCCCCCCGGCGAAAGCCACGAAGCCGCGCGTGAAGACCCGCCGCCCGGCATCGAGCGTGACGACGTAGGCGTCGCGGATCAGGGTGTCCGCGATCGCCTCGGCCGGGTGGTTCACGCCGCCCCCTGTCCGTTTTCGGCTTGCGCGAACTTGCTCTCGTCCAGATCGTAGAAGCACAGCGCGACGATGCTGAGGACGAGGAAGCCGAAGGGGATGAACGAGGCCAGCCAGTAGATCGCCTCGATCGCCGAGGCGGGCTGCACGCCGTGGGCGGCGTTCTGGATGTAGCCGGTCTTGCCCAGGATGATCCCGGTCAGCGCCGCGCCCAGCGCATAGGCCAGCTTCTCGATCAGGGTGTAGACGGCCGAGAGCATGCCTTCGCGGCGCATGCCGGTGCGGCGATAGTCCCACTCCATCGTATCGGGCAGCAGCGACTGGCCGAACAGCAGCACCGCGCCGCCCATCGCCCCCAGCGCCACCGCGCGGCCATAGACGGCGACCAGCGGCTCGTCGGCGCTTACGAAGTACCAGCTGACGTAGATCGCGCCGTAGAGCAGCGTGCCCGCCATGTAGATCAGCCGCTTGCCGCGCATGCGGGCGAGACGGACCCAGATCGGCTGCACGCAGATCATCACGCCGTAGAAGATCAGGAAGTAGATGCCCATGCGCGCATCGCCCAGCTTGAGCACGCGCTGGAACAGGAACGGCATCGCCGCCTGCGTCACCGCCAGCGCCATGAGCTGCAGCAGCTTGACCACCAGCAGCACCACGAAGGGCTTGTTGCCCGCCAGCGAGCGCGCCTTCTCGGCCCAGGTCGCCTTGACGGCAGGCTGGTAGTGGAACGGCGCGTCGCGGGTGCCGCGAAAGCATGCAAAGCCCGCCGCCAGCACGACGACCGCCAGGAATACCGACAGCGCGGTGTGACCGGCCCGCCCGCCGCCCGCGAACGTCATGATCTGCGGGCCGATGAAGACCGCCAGCAGCGAGGCGACCGCAACCGCCGAGACGCGGAACGAGATCAGCCGCGAGCGTTCATGCAGCGAGGAGGTCATCTCCGCCGGCATCGCCATGTACGGCACCGAGAAAGACGCATAGCCGGTCGCGTAGACGATCAGCGACAGCACCAGGAACCCGATCGAGAGCGCCCCGCCCCCGCCCGGCACATTGAACAGCATGAGTGCCGCAACCGCCAGCAGCACGCTACCCGCCAGGAGGAACGGACGGCGCCGCCCCATGCTGGACCGGGTGCGATCGCTGGCCGCGCCGATGAGCGGATCGATTACCGCATCGTAGAGCTTGGAGGCGGCGATGAGGCCGCCCGCCAGAACCGCGCTGATGCCGGCGTAATCGACGACATAGCGCAGCAGCAGTACGTTGACCGAATTGAACAGCGCGGCCACCGCCACGGTGCCGAGGCCCCAGGCGAGGCAGGTTTGCAGCGGCAGGGTGCCTTGGGTGGCGGCGGCGGGAGGTGGTGTCCCGGCGGTGTCAGCGGTCATGGCCGTCATGGAGTTCCTGCAGGTTTCAGTTGGTCGGCGCGGGCGCTTTGAGCCCGGCACGATCGAGGATTTCCGGGACCGAGCGGCGCACTGCCGCGATCGGTGCGCCCGCGACGAGGCGGGCGAACCGCTCGCGCTCGGCGGTGATCTGCGCGGCGAGATCGCCCGAGGGGACGAACTCGTCCAGATCCTCACGCGTGACCGAGCCCTTGGTTTCCAGAAGGTATTCGGTGACGATCTGGCGATCGCGCATGATCCACACCTCGGACGCCAGCGCCATCAGCATGCGCGCGACGTCGGTGACGCTTTCGGAGCCGAGGTAGTCGGTGCCGGTGGGCTCGGAAACGGTATGTTCCATTTATGCGGCCTCCGCCGGGCTAAGGGTTTCGGGCTTCATCGCGCGCGTGACCCAGGGATACTGGTCCTGCCCGATGGCGTAGGATTCGACGTTCACGAAGCCCGCTTCCTCCAGCATCGCATCGAGGCTGTCGTGCAGCACGGCGGAGAAGAACGGCTCCTCGCGGTGATCGGTGTCCCAGTCGAGGATGACGGCATGGAACATAGAGACGGCGCGGAACGGCGGCGGGTCGGAGATGACGATGTCCGCGCCCGGCTTCATGATGCGGAACAGTTCGCGGAACATCTCGCGGTTGGCCTTGGGCGGCAGTTCGTGATGCAGCGCGTAAGTGATGACGCCGTCGAAGCTTTCGTCGGCCTCGCCGGTGTCGTGCGCGGCGTCGGCCAGCTTGAGGTGGACCGGGAAGCCGAAGCGCGAGGCCATCTTCTGGCCGTTCTTCAGCAGCAGCGGCGACAAGTCCGAACCGTGCAGTTCGGCGTCCGGGAAGACCGAGTTCACCGCCTTCAGCGTCGAGACGCCGCCGCAGCCCGGCTCGTAGATCCGGCCGTAGCTGGCCTTGGGGAACTGGCGGATGGTCTTCGCCCGCTGCTGGGTGATGTCGTCGCCCACGCCGACCGCCGCATAGCCGCCGTGGCTGAACACGTAAGGCCCCACGCCATAGGCGAACAGCGCGCCGTAGAGGTCGTAGCCGTCCCAGCCGCCCGGCTCCAGATGCCATTCGACGCGGTCGTAGTACTTGGGGACGGAGACTTCCTTGCTGAGGTCGAGCGTGCCCATCAGCTCGGTCTCGCCCTGCGCGGCGTTGAACGCCTCGAACTTCGCGCGGCGCTCCTCGATCGCGGGGATGCCGCGATTGAAGTTCTCCTCGGCCACCCAGCGCTGGATGAAGCGTTCGAGGCGGTAGACGTTGTCGCTTTCGCACACCGCGCGCGCGGCCTTGATGCGATCGCGCGCGCTCCCACCCGGGGTAGCCGCTTCATGCTCCGCCGACAGCGCCTTGCCGCGCTTGTCGGCGGCGAAGTTCTCCGCCGCGATCGGGCGCAGCACGCCCGAGGAGAACTTCTGCACCGCGCCGAGCAGCTGCATGCCCGCGCGCCCGCGCTGGGACAGCGCGAAAGTGGGCACGGTGCCCGCCTTCAGCGTCGTATCGTCGAGGTTGGTGAGGAATGTCATGGGACTTGCTCCTTTGCGACGCTCAGAACCGGGCCGAGAGATCGACGCCGATGGTGCGACGCTCGCCCGGGTAGATGCGGGTATAGCTTACGCCCGAAGTCGGCGCACCGTCCGCAGTGGAGGCCACCACCGTCGCGCGTGCGACATATTCGGTCTGGAACAGGTTCTTGGCCCAGACCGAGACTTCATAGTTGCCGAACTTCAGGCCCGCGCGGGCGTTGACCAGCGAGATCGCGCCCTGATCCTGCAGGTTGAGGCTATCCGAATACTTGCCCGACTGCCAGCTCCAGTCGGCGCGGACATAGCCGTCGAGGCCCTCGACGATGTCGGGCACGGTCCAGCTACCGCCGATCGCGAACTGCTTCTCCGAAGTGCGGGCGATCTGGTTGCCGCCGACCGAGGAAGTGCAGGTGCTGTTGATCGCGGTCGAGCCGACGATCTCGCCGCAGATGTACGAGACCTCGCCGTCGACGACGTTGTCCTTGTACTTGGGATCGAGCAGCGCGCCGTTGGCGGTCAGCTGGATGTTCGGCGTGAGGTTCCAGGCGATCGCGCCCTCGATGCCCTTGATGTCCGCATCGCCGTTGTTGCCGACCAGCGACAGCGTCGAGAACGGGAGCTGCACCTGCGCCTGCATGTCGCGCCAGTCGATGTAGAAGGCGTCGGCGCTGACCGACAGCGCGCCGCCCAGCATGGTCGCCTTGACGCCGGCCTCGTAAGTCCAGTTGGTCTCCGCGCCGTAGCTGAAGTAGTCGGTGCCGGCGCCGTTGGAGTTGAACCCGCCGGTCTTCACGCCGCGCGCGGCGGTGGCGTAGATCAGCAGGTCGCGGTTGGGCTTCCAGTTGGCCGAGAAGCGCGGGGTCAGGTACTTGAAGGTCTGGTTGCCGGCGGCGCCGTTGGCCGAGCCGTTGCCGACGAAGTCCTGATCGTCGATCGTATAGCGCATTTCCGCCTGGAGGTTGAACTGGTCGCTCAGTTCATAGCCCAGCATGCCGTAGATCGCCTGGCCCTTGGTCTTCATCTCGCCGCCGCGGCTGGAATAGACCGGCGGGGTCGTCGTGCCCGGCTCGACGCCGCGCGTCTGGAAGCTCAGCGTCAGCACGTCCGACACCAGCGAGCTGTAGTAGTTCAGCCCGACCATCCACGACAGGCGGCTGCCCTCCTTCGAGGAGAAGCGCAAGTCGTAGTTCCAGTCGGTGCTCTTGTCGGTGGAGGCATTGGTGAACAGCTGGCGCGACAGGGTGCCGAACAGCGTCTGGTTGATCGCGTCGGGGTTGCCGGTGGTGTCGACCAGCAGGCCGTACTGGGCGGTGGTGTAGCTGACCAGCGCGGTCACATCCATCACTTCGCCGGTGTAGGACAGCTTGCCGTAGTAGATCTCGTTGTGGCCGGTGAGGCCGTAGCCGGTCTTGTCGTCGAGGGTGTAGGTGCCGGGCACCTTGAGGGTGCCGCAGTAATAGGTGTTGAGCGTGCCCGCCGCATTGGTCGCGCCGCAATTGTTCTGGCTGGTCGGCACCGAGAAGAGCGCGGGCTGGTCGTTCTTGGTCTGCGAGCGCACGCCGAACAGGTCCAGCGTCAGGTTGTCGGTGATCTCGGCCTTCAGCGCCGCGCCGGCGCTCCAGCGGTCCTCCCAGCCGTCGAGGTACTTGCCGCTGGTGTCGTTCTTGATGGTACCGTCGAATTCCGACCAGCCGCCGAACACGCGCACCGCGACGCCCTTGGCGAGCGGGATGTTGATCGAGGCCTTGCCTTCGTGGCGGTCATAGTTGCCGATGGTGGCGGTGGCATGGCCAGACCACCGCGTCGGATCGGGCTGCTCGGTCACGTAGTTGATGGCGCCGGCGAAAGTATTGCGGCCGTAGAGCGCGCTCTGCGGGCCCTTGACCACCTCGATGCTGCCGAGGCCGAGCTGGTCGAACGCCAGCGCCGAGCGGTTGTTGAGGTAGACACCGTCGATGAACACGCCGACATTGCCCTGCGCGCCGGTCTGGTCGATCTGCGCGACGCCGCGCAGCACCGGGGCGGCATAGGCGCCGTTGACGTCCTGGAAGGTGAGGCCGGCGGTCGAGGTCGCCAGATCCTTCAGCGAGGAGATGCTCTTTTCCTGCAGTTCCTGCGAGGAGAAGGCGGTGATCGCCAGCGGTACGTCCTGCAGGCGCTCCTGGCGCTTGCGGGTGGTGACCAGGATCACGTTCTCCTCGGCGGCGGCGGCGGAAGGCGCGGTATCCTGCGCGGCGGCGGGGACGGCGCTGGCCGCGATGGCGACGGCGCCGCACAGGAGAGCGGTGCGCAAGGCGCCGGCACGGATTGCATTCACGTTGGTCATACAAGCCCTCATCGTTCGTCGTGTGTCAGACGATGCCCGCAGCCACGGACACCTCCCTGGGATTCGTTGATCCCGCGTTTTATTGTCATGGGGCGGGGCCCGCAGTCCCCGCCGGTAGTCTTCAGGCGTCGTTTGGTCAGGCGTCGGGCACGTAGGCGATCAGGTCGAGCAGGGCGTTGGCACCCGGCACCACCAGCGGACCGCCGATCTTCATGGTCGTCGATGCGGGCTTCACACCCGGGAAGTGCGATGCCCATTCCTCGATCGAGTCGGCGAAATGGTTGCCCTCGTCATGGAAGCAGGCCCGGCGCACGACGTTCTCGAGCTTGGTGCCGCCCGCCTCGCAGATGGCCGCGACGTTCCCCAGCATGTAGCGCATCTGGTTCTTGCCCGGCAGGCCGTACCACGGGAAGTTCTCATGCCGCAGCATGCCCGCGGCAAGCACGCCCCGGGAATCGCAGGCCATCTGCTGCGACAGGAACAGGAAGTTGCCGACCTTGACCGCCTGCGGTTCGTGGCTCCACGGCTCGGGCGCGTCGGAGGTCTCGATGCGCTCGATCTTGAGCGTGGCGTCGTCGGCCAGCAGCGTCAGCGCGATCTCGATGCGGCTGCCGCGCGTGCCAAGGCCCATGTAGGGTATGACGCAGCGCGCGGGCGGATTGTCCTTGAACCAGCGCTTCCACGCCGCGTCCATGCCCGCATAGTCGGACGGGTCGCCGATGTAGACGTCGGCCTTGACCACGTTCTTCAGCGAGCCGCCCGCCGCCTCGGCGATGCGCTCCAGCTTGGAGAGGGTGTAGTCGGTCTGCGCCTCGATGTCGGAGCCGTACCAGACGTGCGGGTTGGTGCGGGCCTCGCGCGCCAGCGCGCCGGGGGCGCCCATGCTGCGGTGCTCGCCGTAGTCGCCCTGCCAGTCGGTGGGCACTTCGCCGGCCAGGAAGATCCAGTCGCCCCTGCGCAGCGCCGGGGAGTAACCGGCCAGCGGCGCGGGCACGCCCTCGGGCGCGGCGAAGCCCTTGGCCTCGCTGCCGTCGACGATGGCGATCACGTCGATCTCGATGCGCGCGTCGCGCACCGGCAGCGCGCGGATGCTGACGGCGGTGGACGCCGGGCGCGGCTCGAAGATGTAGTCGTTGCGCACGTCGAGGTACGGCGTGATGCGCAGCCCCTCGGGATAGCAGTCACCCTTGGCGAAATCCGGCATCGTCGGGGTTTCCCAGGGCAGCCACTGCCAGATGCGCGCGACGTCCTTCGACAGGTCGGCGCCGCCGGCGGCCAGCGTGCGCTTGAGCGTCTCCATCACGAAGCGCGACTGCAGCGCCTGGTCGGATTCGAGGTTGGGGTTCACCGGCTTCGCCTCGGGCGCGATGCCGGTCTTGAAATCGCTGGCGAGCTGGCCGGAAACGAAGATCCAGTCCGCTGCCTTCACCGCCGGGGAATAGGGCATCAGCGGCTGGGGAATATCGGGCCAGATCGCCTGCGGCGCCTTGGGATCGGTCATGGTGGTGGGTGCCCCTCGAAAGTGTGGTTCAGGTATCTCTTGGTGTCGCTAGGTGCCGGTGAGTGCCGCTGGGTGCCGGCCCGCTCAGGTCAGGCCGCCATCGATCACCAGCGTGCGCCCGGTGATCCAGCTGGCCTCCGGCGAGGCGAGAAACGCCACGGCCCCGGCGATATCCATCGGTTCGCCGATGCGCCCCAGCGGGGTCTGCCCGCCGATCGCGGCTTCCGTCGCATCGTCGATCCACGCCGTCATCGCGGTGCGCGTGGCGCCCGGCGCCACGGCGTTGACGCGAATGCCGCGTGCGCCCAGCTCCTTCGCGAACCCTTGCGTCAGGCTGGCGACGGCGGCCTTGGCGGCGCAGTAGAGCGTCATCCCCGGCAGCGGCGAGAAAGCGATGTTGGAGCTGACGTTCACCACCGCCGCGCCCGCCGCCATGTGCGGCAGGCAGGCCTGCGTGACGAGCACCACCGACTTGACGTTGACCGCCAGTTCGCGGTCGATCATCCCCGCGTCCATCCCGCCGACCGGCGCCGACGTGCAGATGCCCGCGTTGTTGACGAGCACGGCCACGCCGCCGAAGCGTGCGGTCGCCTCGGCCACCATGGCCTCCACCGCCGCCGGATCGGTGACGTCGGCGGCCAGCGCCAGCGCCTGTCCGCCGCCCGCCTCGATCTCCTCCGCCAGCGCCTGCGCCGCAGCAAGGTTGCCGTTGGCATGGACGACCACGGCATGGCCCCCCGCCGCAAGCGAACGGGCGATGGCGCTGCCGATGCCGCCGGAACCACCGGTGACGATCGCCGCACCGCGAGAAGTCGCAGAATAAGAGGCCGAAATTGAGGTCTCAGACGTCATCCGAATTCCCCGCTCATTTGATCTTTTGATATAGCTATAATACATATCCGGGACCGTCCAGATCGCAAGTGTCGCCTGACGGTCCCGCAGGCCCCTTCGCTGCCGCACCGCCATCATAAAATTGAGGGAAAAACCTTGGAAAACAGCGATTTCAGACATGTTCCCGGCGATCGTGCGACTATCCGCACAGCGAATAACGGCGCACTTCGCACCTTCGTGATCGCCCTCGCCTGCGGGCTGCTGGCGGCGAATCTCTACTATGCGCAGCCCCTCATCGCGGCGATCGGCGCGGACCTGAAGGTCGCCGATGCCACCCTGGGCCTGATCGTGACGGTGACGCAGATCGGCTACTGCCTGGGGCTGCTGTTCGTCGTGCCCCTCGCCGACCGGCTGGAGAACCGGGCGCTGGTCTGCGGCATGGTCGCCGTGGCGGCAGTGGCGATGGCCTGCGCCGGGCTGGCGCGGGAGGTGGAGCCGTTCTTCGTGGCGGTGACAGTAGCGGGACTGTCCTCGGTCGGCGCGCAGATCCTCGTGCCGATGGCAGCGCATCTCGCGCCCGAGGGACGGCAGGGGCGCGTGATCGGCACCGTCATGGCGGGCCTGCTGACCGGCATCATGCTGGCTCGCCCGGCATCGAGCGCGCTGGCCGGGCTGGGCGACTGGCGGCTGGCCTTCCTGATCCCGGCGGCACTGCTGGCGGTGCTGGCGGTAGCGCTGTGGCTCCTGCTGCCGCGCCATCGCGGCGCCGGGACGGGCAGCTACGGCGCCATCCTCGCCTCGATGCTGGAGCTGTTTCGCGCCGAGCCGCTGCTGCGCCGCCGCGCCTTCTATCAGGCTTGCCTGTTCTGCGCCTTCAACCTGTTCTGGACCGCAGCGCCGCTGCTGCTGCAGCGCCGCTTCGGCCTCAGCCACGAGGGAATCGCGCTGTTCGCTCTGGCCGGAGCGGGCGGCGCGCTGGCCGCTCCGATCGCCGGGCGCATGGCGGATCGCGGGCTGATCGGGCGCGGCACCGTGATCGCGATGGGCGCGGTGGGGATCAGCTTCGCGCTGACCGTCCCGGCCCTGGCGCTGGGCTCGGTTCTGGCGATCGCCGTCCTCGCGATCGGGCTGGACGCCGGGACGCAGGGCAATCAGGTGCTGAGCCAGAACGTCGTCTATGGCCTGCGCCCCCATGCGCGCGGACGCATCAATGCGCTTTACATGTCGCTGATGTTCTCCGGCGGCGCGGTGGGCTCGGCCATGGCGCCGCTGCTGTTCGTGCGCGGCGGCTGGCCAGCCTGTGTCGCTGCCGGGACCGCGCTGGCACTGATCGCACTGATCGCCTTCGCCGCCGAACGCCGGGGATGAAAAAGAAGCCGTCCGCGTCTGGGCGCGGACGGCTTTCGAGGTCGTCAGGGCGGTGTTCCAACCTCCCTGGTGAGGTACTCGTCGAAACTCTTCAGCGCGCGTTCGGCCGGTCGGGGCGCACCCGGGCCATGCCGCCCAGCACCTTCCAGGTGCCGTCCTGCAAGGTCCAGGTATGGGTCACCTCGAAGTGCTCGTCGGCGGGGGTGCCGTCGGCCAGCATGGTGCGGTGGGTCTTGTAGTAGATCACCGCCGTATCGCCGTTGAGCGCGAGGTCGAGGAAGGTCATCTCCAGATGCTCCTTCGTCTTGCCCTGCATCGCCGCGCCGGTGGCCTTGAGCCCGTCATTGCCCTTGGGCACTTCGTTGAACGGCGGCCAGGCCTTGTAGTCGCTCGCCGTGTTGGCGAGGTACATCGACAGATCGCCCCGGCTGCGTCCGGCGTAGATCGCCAGTTCCTTGGTCCAGATCGCCTGCCTCGCGGCTTCCCAGCGTGCGTCGTGCGTCTCGGCATGGGCGGCCGAAGCGGTGGCGAGAGCTGCGGCCATCATGATCGCGAGCGCCTTCACGCGCCTTCTGCCGGCAGGCTGGCAGCGAGTTCACCCGCCGTCGCGAAGACGGTGCCGGGCTGCGCGGACAGCCATTCGAGCAGCCCCTCGAACGCGCCCATGCGGAACGGCAGGCCCATCACGTAAGGCGTCAGGTGCAGCGGCAGGACGCGCGGCGCGCCCTCACCCGCGAGCCAGTTGAAGGCGTCCTTCATCTGCTCGACATAGCTTTCGGCGGAGTGCTGCTGCACCACGATCACCTGCCGGTCGGACAGTTCGTGGTTGTAGGGCACCGCCACCAGCGGCCCGGCCTTGGTGCTCTGGACATAAGGCAGATCGTCGTTGACCCAGTCGAGACAGTAATCGAAGCCTTCCTCGACCAGCAGGCGCGGGGTGTTCCAGCTCTGCTGCCGCGCCAGCGACATCCAGCCTTTCGGCGCGGCGCCGATCGCGGCGGCAAGGGTATCGCGCGCGGCGACGATCATCGCGCGCTCCTTGTCCTCGGGCACGGTGCTGTCGATCGTCGCGTCCATGTCAGTGGCGTGAGCGACGATCTCGTGGCCGGCGGCAAGGATATCGGCGATGATCGAGGGATAGCGCTCGGCGATTACCGCGTTGACCGCGATCGTCGCCTTCGCACCCACTTTCGCGAAGGCATCGAGCAGGCGATAGAAGCCCACCCGCGTGCCGTATTCGCGCGCGGTGTAGTGGCGGAAATCCGGGTAGGCCGTCTGCATGTGACCGGGCGCCCTGAACGGCGCCTCACCGGGAACGATGGGAAACCATTCGAGGCTGACCAGCGGCGCCACCGCCATCGTCGCTCCGCCCGGCAAGGCCAGCGGCGGACGCTCTGCGATGTTCGACCAGGGGTAGAGATCGTGATCCATGCCCTGACGGCGCATCGGATATTCGAGATAGCCGGGATCGAGGCTCATGCCGCGCTCTCCTTTGCGTAATTTGCGCAGTCGGCCTCGGCCGCCTCGTAGCCGCCGGCGCTCAGGAAGTGGTCGGCGATGTCGCCGCTGCGGGTGATCCACGCGCGGCCGTCCGCCGCGATGTGGCGCAGCACTTCCTCGAAGGGACCGATGCGGTGTGGCTGGCCGATCAGGTAGGCGTGCAGCGGAATACACATCACCGTGCCGCCCTCTTCCGCCAGCCGCTCGTACTGGCGGATCAGCGTGTCGGCGTATTCACGCGGGCTCATGTTGTAGACGAAGAAGCCGTAGTGGTCGTTGACCTCGAGGCTGTAGGGCATCGATATCAGCTTGCCGCTCTTCACGTTCACCGGGTTCGGGCGATCGTCATGATACAGGTCGCAGGTATAGCTCAGGCCATATTCGGCGATCAGGTCGAGCGTGCGCGGCGTATGCGTCAGTGCCGGGGCGAGCCAGCCCTTGATCGTCTGCCCGGTGGCATCGCGCACCGTGCGAAGCGAATCCTCGATGATCGCGCGCTCCTGCGCCTCGTCCATGCCGTAGGAATAGCGGGTGTTGTAGATGCCGTGGCTGAAGAATTCCCAGCCGCGCGCGTTCGCATCCGCCACGATCTCGGGCATGTGCTGGCACATCGACACCGAAAGGCTGACCGAGCCGGGGAAGCCGTGTTTGCTCATCACCTCGGCCATGCGCCAGTGGGCGACGCGGTTGCCGTAGTCGCGGTGGCCATAGCCGACGACATCGGGATGGACGCGCGGCCACGAGGAGCGGTGCGGGTTCTTCGGCGGGTCGATCTCGTAGAATTCGAGGTTCGGGGAGACCCAGACGGCCACTTTCTTACCGTCCGGCCATTCGATCGCCGGACGGTGGCGCCAGGGGCGGAAGCCGTAGAGGCCGGGGTCGCGTTCGCCTTCGCGCATTACCGGGCTCCGAACCAGTCGACCACGTCCTGCACCGGCACGACATCGGCGTACTTCAGTTGCAGGTCGGTGAGGTTGGCGAAGTGGTAGCTCTCGTGCTTGTCCGCGCAGGTCTCGATCGGAACGATGGTGCGATAGCCGCGGCTCAGGCTCTCGACCGCCGTGGCGCGGATGCAGCCCGAGGTGGAACCGCCGGTGAGCACCACGGTATCGACCTTGTGCCACACCAGCAGGCTCTGCAGCGGCGTTTCGAAGAACGCGCTGGGCATGCGCTTGGTGTAGATCGCGTCCACGCTCTCGTCGATTGCGCAGCGTTCGTCGAAGGCGTGGCGGTCGCTGTCATACTTGATGTTCTGGAGCGAGTCGGGCGTATCCGTGCGCGTGCCCCAGACGCCCGCGTCGGCGGCGCTGTCCATGTAGGCCACATGCGTCCAGATCACCGGCATGCCTGCCTCGCGCGCCAGCTTCGAGATCGTGTTGGTATGCTCGATCTGGCGCGGGTCGGTCTCGTACGCGGTCTTGTAGCGGTCGATGCGGGTATAGGCGTTCTGGAAGTCGATGTTGACGATCGCCACCTTCTCGCCGAAGCCGAACTTGGCGCGGGCGGGGTTCGCCATCACGTCCTCGAAGAGCTGGCGCGCGGTCTTGTCCTCGCGCACCATGCGGGTGCCGATAATCGTCATGCGAACGTCCTCACGTTTTCGGATGAAGTGGAAGCAGGCGACCAGCCTTTCGGCAGGCCCGCGTCGGGAATGAAGCCGTAGAGCGGTTCGCCCGGCAGCGCGGCGGCGACGACGCGGCGCGATTCCTGAAGCCGCTCGATGTCGATGCCGGTGCGGCAGCCCATCGCCTCCAGCATGAAAACGAGGTCTTCGGTGACGATGTTGCCGCTCGCGCCCGGCGCGAAGGGACAGCCGCCAAGGCCGCCGATCGAGGCGTCGAAGGTGGTGATCCCCGCCTCCAGCCCGGCCAGCACGTTGGCAAGGCCCAGGCCGCGCGTGTTGTGCAGGTGCAGGCCGGTGACCGCATGGTCGCCCACTTCGCCGCGCACCAGCTTCACCAGCCGCGTGACTTCGCCCGGCGTCGCATAGCCGGTGGTGTCCGACAGGCCGACTTCGTCGCAGCCCGCCTCCATCAGCGCGGCGGCGCAGCGCAGCACCGTGGCGTCGGGGATCGATCCTTCGAGCGTGCAGCCGAACACGGTGGACAGGCTGCCCTCGAAATGCGGTCGGCGATCTTCGGGCAGTTCGGCGAGCATCGCGGTGATCGCGCGCACTTCCTCCAGCACCTGCTCATGCGTCTTGCGCAGATTGGCGAGGCTGTGCGTCTCGGAGACGGAGAGCGGCAGCGTCAGCTTGTGCGCGCCGGCCGCGATCGCATCGGCGGCGCCGCGCCGGTTGGGCACCAGCACCGCCACCGTCACCCCTTCGTGGCGGCGCGTATGCGCGACGATCTCTGCGGTGTCGGCGAGTTGCGGGATCAGCTTGGCGGGCACGAACGAGCCGACCTCGATCTCCTTCACCCCGGCGGCGACCAGTTCGTCGATCCAGACCTTCTTGGCCTCGGTCGGCATGACCCGCTTGACGTTCTGGAGCCCGTCGCGCGGCCCCACTTCGCTGACCAGAATGTCCATCGGACCCGTGACCCTTGCCCTGCTTTCAGTGGAATATTTGTCCTATGCGTATAGCAATTATTCCGGGGTGCAAGGGAGTGGCGGCGGGGACTGTTCGCCTGTCGGATAGTGCGGACGGGAACGCCCGTCAGCGGCATCACCGGTCGTCGGCAGCTCTATCCTACGATGACGTTACCCCACATCGTCATTGCGAGCGAAGCGAAGCAACCCAGGGCAGTTTAGTGTTGCCCTGGATTGCTTCGCTTCGCTCGCAATGACGAAGGGTGGGTCATTCGGATCGCATCGTACCCCAGCCTCTCAGCCGAACTTCGGTGAGAACTGCCCCTGTTCGTGCATGTCCAGGGTGATGCGGTAACGGTCCGCGCGGTAGTAGGCGTTGGTGACCAGAACCGTCACGCCGGCCGCGTCCTCCACCATCCGCTCGACGTGGAGCACGGCCGCGCGCGGCTCGCACTGCAGGCGCTCGGCCATTTCGGGGTCGGCGACCATCGCCTCGATCGTCTGCACCGCGCCGCCGATCTTCACCCCGGCATCGCGCAGCAGCGAGAGGATCGGGCGCTCGGTCAGTCGCTCGGGCGTGACCGAGACGCCAAGGCCCGCGCGCATGTGGCTGACGATCAGGCCGAGCGGGCCGTTGCTGGTCGAGCGCAGGCGAACCGCGCGGATGGCCGGCTCCCCTTCGACCAGGCCGAGCTTCTGCGCGGTCGCCTCGGAGGCGGGTTCGGTGACCACTTCCAGAACTTTCACCGCCGTGTTCTGGCCGAAGGCGATCAGCGATTCGACCGCCTGGTCGATGTTGGCCTCGATCGGCTTGCTGGCCGCGCGGAAGATCACATGCGTGCCCAGCCGCCGCCGCCGCTCCACGAAGCCGCCGGTCGCCAGTTCGTCCAGCGCCCGCCGCGCGGTGATGCGCGAGACGTCGTAGTTGTCGGCCAGTTCCATCTCGGTCGGCACCGGCGAGCCGAAAGGCCGGTCGCCGCGGGTGATCTCGTCGCGCAGGGTCAGGTAGATCTGATGGTAAAGCGGGATCGCCGCATCGCGGGCAAGCTGCCCCAACCCGCCTGACCGCGCGATGGAGGGCACCCGTTTTACTGCTGTCATCCCAAGTTCCCTCAATTCGTTTCCCTTCCTAGCGCGCTCGCGCCCGCTTGGCCATCGGCCCCCGGCGTGTGTCCGCCGTGCGAACAGACGCGCAATAGGCAGGCGACGCCGACCGCCCCACCCTTGCTAGATCGGGTTCAATTGTATTATTCATATAGCAATTTCATCGCGGCCACCGAAGCGTCGCAGGCAAAGAAACCGCAGGGGGCACGATCTTGAGCGAAGAACAGGCAATGGGGCAGCAGGCGGCCAATCGACAGGCAGAGGGCCCCGCGCCGCTGGCCGGCATCACCGTGATCGAATTCACCCACATGGTCATGGGGCCCTCGGTGGGCGTGATCCTGGGCGATCTGGGCGCCGACGTCATCAAGGTGGAGCCGCCCGAAGGCGACCGCACCCGCACGCTGCTGGGTTCGGGATCGGGCTACTTCCCGATGTTCAACCGCAACAAGCGCTCGATCTGCCTCGACCTCAAGAACCCCGGGGACGTGGCCCATGCGCAGGCACTGTGCGCCACGGCCGACGTGGTGATCGAGAACTTCCGTCCCGGCACCCTCGCCCGCCTCGGCCTCGGCTACGAGCGGCTCTCGCGGGACAATCCCGGCCTCATCTACTGTTCGGCCAAGGGCTTCCTGAAGGGCCCTTACGAGGAACGCACCGCGCTGGACGAAGTGACGCAGATGATGGGCGGCCTCGCCTACATGACCGGGCCGCCGGGACGCCCCTTGCGCGCGGGCGCCTCGGTGATCGACATCACCGGCGGCATGTTCGGCGTGATCGGCATCCTCGCCGCGCTCGAACAGCGCCACCGCACCGGCAAGGGTGCGGAGATCAAGTGCAGCCTCTACGAGACGACCGCGTTCCTCGTCGGCCAGCACATCGCGCAGAAGGCGGTGACCGGCGCGGCAGCGCGGCCGATGCCGGTGCGCATCTCCGCCTGGGCGATCTACGACGTGTTCGAGACCGCCAGCGAAGGCGAGCAACTTTTCGTCGGCGTCGTCAGCGACGGGCAGTGGAAGACCTTCTGCGCCGACTTCGGCCTGACCATGCTTGCCGAACGCAGCGAGTGGGACACCAACAACGAGCGCGTGAAAGCGCGCGAGGAAATCATGCCCGTAGTCTCCGCCCTGTTCCGCGCGATGCCGCGTGCGGAACTGATCGCGAAGCTGGAGAAGAGCGGGTTGCCCTTCGCCCCGATCGCCAAGCCGGAGGAACTGGTGGAGGACGCGCACCTCAACGCGGGCGGCGGCCTGCTCAACGTGACGCTGGCCGACGGCACCGTGGCGCGCCTGCCCGCGCTGCCGCTGGAGATCGACGGCATGCGCCCCGGCCTGTTCCGCGACCTCCCGCGCCCCGACGAGCACGGCCCGGAGCTTCGAGCGCACTTGGGCGAAAAGCTGGCCGGAAACTGATGGCGCGCACCCTTTTCGAGAAGTTGTGGGACGCGCATCTGGTGCGTGACTTGGGCGGCGGCACCGGCCTTGTCGCCATCGACCGGGTGCTGCTGCACGAGCGGACCGGCGGCATCGCGCTGAAAGCGCTGGAGGAAAGCGGCCGCGCGGTGCGCGATCCTTCCCGCGTGTTCGTGACGATGGACCATGTCGTCGATACCCTGCCCGGGCGCGGCGACCGCACGATCATGCCGACCGGCACCGACTTCATCCTCGCCACGCGCGAGGCGGCGCAGCGCGCGGGGGCGACGCTGTTCGACATCGGCGATCCCCGGCAGGGCATCGTCCACGTCATCTCGCCCGAGAACGCGGTGGTGCTGCCCGGCCTCACGCTCGTCTGCCCGGACAGCCACACCTGCACGCAAGGCGCGTTCGGCGCGCTCGCCTGGGGCATCGGCTCCAGCGAGGCCGAGCATGCGCTCGCCACCGGCACCCTGCGCGTCAACCGGCCCAGGCAGATGCGCGTCACCGTCAGCGGCGATCTTGCGCCCGGCGTCACCGCCAAGGATCTGGCGCTGCACGTCGTCGCCCGGCTCGGCTCGGGCGGAGGGCGTGCCCACGTCATCGAATATGCCGGGCCGACGATCGCCGCGCTGCCGATGGAGGCGCGCATGACGCTGTGCAACATGGCGACCGAACTGGCCGCCTTCACCGCCGTCATCGCGCCGGACGCCAGCACCGCCGCATGGCTCGAAGGCCGCACTTATGCGCCGAAGGGCGACGACTGGCAGGCCGCGCTCGCCGCATGGGCGGACCTCGCCACCGACACCGGCGCCGTGTTCGACCGCGAAGTGTCCATCGACGCCGCCGACGTTGTGCCAATGATAAGCTGGGGCACCGCGCCGCAACAGTCGGTGCCGCTGGCGGGCCGCGTCCCGCAACTGGCCGCCCCGCCCCCCGGCACCGCGCCGACCACGCCCGAAGCCCACGCCCGCGCGCTCGCCTACATGGATCTGGCGGAGGACACCGCGCTTCTCGGCCTGCCGATCGACGCGGCCTTCATCGGCTCGTGCACCAATGCCCGCCTGCCCGACCTGCGCGCCGCCGCCGGGATTCTCGCGGGCCGCAAGGTGGCCGCAGGCGTGCGCGCGATCTGCGTCCCCGGCTCCACCCGCGTCAAGGCCGAGGCCGAGGCCGAAGGGCTCGACAAGGTGTTCCTCGCCGCCGGGTTCGAATGGCGCGAGGCGGGCTGCTCGATGTGCTTCTTCGCGGGAGGCGAGCATTTCGGCGAGGAGGAACGCGTGATCTCCACCACCAACCGCAACTTCGAGAGCCGGCAGGGCCCGCGCACCCGCACCCACCTTGCCTCTCCCGCCACGGTCGCGGCATCGGCCATCGCCGGGCGCATCGCCGATCCGCGCGAACTGGAGGCCCAGTGATGGAACCGCTGCGCACCGTTACCTCGATCGCCGTGCCCCTGATCCGCGACAACGTCGATACCGACGCCATCATCCCCTCGCGCGAGATGAAGTCGGTGTCGAAGACCGGCCTGTCGGTGGGCCTGTTCGCGGGCTGGCGCTATTCCGACGTCGATGCGCGCGTGCCCAACCCGGACTTCGTGCTCAACCGCCCCGAATACGCGGGCGCACGGATCCTGCTCGGCGGCGCCAACTTCGGCAGCGGATCGAGCCGCGAGCATGCCGTCTGGGCGCTGGCCGAATACGGCTTCCGCGTCGTGATCGCGAGCGGGTTCAGCCCGATCTTTCGCGGCAACTGCATCCGCAACGGCGTCCTGCCCATCGTCATGGACCCGGCCCCCTTCGACAAGCCCGGCCTGATGCTGGAGATCGACCTGCCCGCGCAGGAGATCAGAGCCAAAGGCAAGGAACCCGGCGAAGTCTGGCGCTTCGACATTGACGAGGAAGCCAAGCTCATGCTGACCGAGGGGCTCGACCCGATCGCCCTGACCCTGCTCGACCGCCCCGCGATCGACGCCCACGAAAGCACCGACCGCGCCGCCCGTCCCTGGGCGTGGTCGGTCCTGCCCCAAGGAAATGCCGCATGACGACTGAAACGATGCACGTCCCCGTCGTGGTGATCGGCGCGGGCGCCACCGGCCTGTGCGCCGCGCTGGCCGCCTGCGACGCGGGCGCCGAAGTGCTGGTGATCGAGCGCGACGAGACGCCGCTCGGCTCCACCGCGATGTCGACCGGGCTGATCCCCGCCGCCGGCACGCCGGAGCAGGCGCAGCAGGGCCTTGTCGATTCCCCGGAGATCTTCGCCGAGGACATCGCCCGCAAGACCAAGGGCGTGGCCGACCCGGCGATGGCGCTGAACCTCGCACGGCACTCGGCCGAAACGGTGGCGTGGATGCGCGATAGCCACGGTATCCCGCTCGACCTGCTGGACGGCTTCACCTACCCCGGCCACAGCGCGCGGCGCATGTACGGGACGCCCAAGCGCTCGGGCGGCGAACTGATGGGCTGCCTCCAGAGCGCCGCCGAGGACGCGGGCGCGATGCTGGTGACCGACGCGACCGTCACCGATCTGATCGCCGACCAGACCGGCCGCATCACGCTGGTGCGTTTCGAGCGCCCCGACGGCAGCGTCGAGGACGTCACCTGCGACGCGGTGATCCTCGCCTGCTCGGGCTTCGCGGGCAACGCGGGGCTGGTGGCGCGGCACATCCCCGAGATGGCCGAGGCGACCTTCCACGGCCACCCCGGCAACAAGGGCGACGCGCTGCGCTGGGGCGAACAACTGGGCGCGGCCACGGCGGACCTCACCGGCTACCAAGGCCACGGCGGCCTGGCGGCAGGCCACGGCATCCCGATCCTGTGGCCGCTCATCATGCAGGGCGGCTTCCAGGTGAACACGCATGGCCAGCGCTTCAGCAACGAGGCGGCGGGCTATTCGGAGCAGGCCGCCAGGGTCAACGCCCAGCCGGGTCATGTCGCATGGTCGATCTTCGACGAGCGCCTGCACACGTTGATGTGCGAGTTCGAGGACTACCGCGATGCGATCTCCGCCAACGCGGTGGTGCAGGCGCCCGATCTCGAGACGCTCGCCTTCGCCACCCGCCTGCCCGCCGACGCGCTGGCCCGGACGGTGGCCGAGGTCGCCGCGCTGACCCGGGGCGAGGCCGAGGATGCGTTCGGCCGCGATTTCACCGGCAAGCCCGAGCTGGCAGGCCCGTGGTATGCGGCCAAGGTCACCGGCGCGCTGTTCCACACGCAGGGCGGCCTGGTGGTGGACGACGCGGCGCGCGTGCTGCGCCCCGACGGCAGCGCCCTGCCCAACCTGTTCGCGGGCGGCGGCGCGGCGCGCGGGATTTCGGGCGACGGCTCCTACGGCTACCTCGCGGGCAACGGCCTGCTCACCGCGACGACGCTGGGCAAGATCGCCGGGCGCAGCGCCGCCGCGCTGGTGGAGGCGAAGTAGCCGTTACCGGGACCGCCCGAAGAAATTTCTCGCACTGCGAACATTCGCTTGTCCCCGACTGATGTATATGTACTAATATGCATACAAATAGAGTCGTTCGGCTCTCCGGGATTCGCTTTGCAAGGGGTGGGAAAAGGTCATGGCATCACGCGCGGTCATTCCTCTGGGTGAACGGAACGTCCCCGGCATCGCCAATGATATCGAGGAGGACGCCTCCAGCCGGGGCATCCCGATCCGCGCGATCAGCCGCGCGATCAGCGTGTTGCAGGCGATCAACCGATCCGGCTCGCTGAACATGATGGAGATCGCGCAGCAATCGCAGGTGCCCTATCCCACCGCGTGCCGTATCGTGCAGACGCTCCTGCACGAAGGGCTGATCGAGCGGGAGGGAACGCGCAAGCACTACCGCCCGACGCCGCTGGTGCAGACGCTGTCACAGGGGTTCCAGGGTCACGGCGAACTGGTCCACTTCGCGCGCCCGCACATCGCCACGCTGACGCGCGAGATCGGCTGGCCCATCACCCTGTCCACGCATGTCGGCAGTTCGATGGTGCTGCGCGATTCCACGCATTCGCTGACCTCGCTGACCTTCAACGAGTACCATCCCGGCTATGCGATGCCGATCCTCGACTGTGCCGCGGGCCTCGTCCACCTTGCCTTCTGCAGCGCGGAAGAACGCGAGACGGTGCTGACCAGCCTGTCGCGCTTCGGCGATGACGAGATCCGCCATGTTCTGGGCGTGCTGCGCGAAGGGGCGCTGCTCGACGGCGTGCGGGCCAGCGGCTACGCGGCGCGCGGCTACAACCGCTTCACGCTCAATCCGGGCAAGACGTCCTCGATCGCCGTGCCGATCCTGTCGGGCGAGACTGTCCATGGCTGCCTGACGGTGGCGTTCTTCGCGGCCGCGCTGGAAATCCGCGAGGCCGTGCGCGAACTGCAGCCGCGGCTCAAGGCCTGCGCGGCGCAGATCGCGGTGCACATGGAACGTCCGTAGGGATCAAATGGCTCATACGCCTTACGTATGAGTCCGCGCGGCATTCGGAAATCAGTCCGTATTATTTTCACAAGTGTCTGATTTTTATCTATTTAATCTCCGGAAACGCGGATTTCAGAAACGCAGGTCATTTTGCACTATTGTTGCAACAATATGCCAAATTAGTTAGCCTCCTCCCATTCGACCGCATGAGTGGGGACCGGACCGATGGCTACGCGCGCATTCATTCCGCTGGACGACGACCTTTCCGCCGAGACCGACCGCGATTCGGAGCGCGGCATTCCGATCCGCTCCGTCACCCGCGCGGTGGCGGTGCTGCAGGCGATCAATCGCAACGGGTCGCTCAACATGATGCAGGTGGCCCAGGCATCCAACGTGCCGTACCCGACCGCCTGCCGCATCGTGCAGACGCTGATCCACGAAGGGCTGATCGAGCGCGAGCCGCAGCGCAAGTTCTATCGGCCCACGGCGATGGTGCAGACGCTGTCGCACGGCTATCAGGGTGACAGCGCGCTGGTCGACGCGGCGCGCCCGCACATCACCGCGCTGACGGCGAAGATCGGCTGGCCGGTGACGATGACCCAGCCGGTCGGCGCGGCGATGGTACTGCGCGACTCCACGCATTCGCTGACCACGCTGACCTTCAACCAGTATCACCCCGGATACTCGATCCCGATCCTCGCCTGCGCGGCGGGCCTCGTCTACCTCGCCTTCTGCCCGCAACAGGAGCGTGACAAGACCCTGTCGATGCTGGAGCGCTTCGGCGACGAGGATACGCGGCACATGCTGCATCTGGCGCGCGACGGCGGGCTGCTGGCAACGGTCAAGGCCAGCGGCTATGCGGCGCGCGGCTACAACCGCTTCACGCGCAATCCGGGCAAGACCTCCTCGATCGCGGTGCCGATCATCGTCGGCGGTGCCATCGAAGGCGCGCTGACGGTGGCCTTCTTCGCCGCCACGATCGAAATCCGCAAGGCGGTGCGCGATCTGCTCGAACCGCTGCGCGAATGCGCCGCCGCCGTCGGGCGCGAGATGGCCCGCACCCGCGCCGATGCAGAGCCCGCGCGCCCGGCATTGCGGCAGGTTTGAGAGTGCCTGGAAAACGCGGGAAGACCGCAACCAGAGTCATCGCCGGTCTGCTGACCGTCGGCGTCATCGGCACGGCCGCATTCGTCGGCGCCGCGCGCGCCGGCTGGCTGGCGCGCAGCGACGCGGCGGTGCTGGCGCAGTACCGCACCCCGCAGTCGCGCTTCGTGACGGCCGGAGGCGTGCGCATCCACTATCTCGACGAAGGCGCGGGGCCGCCGGTGCTGCTGCTCCACGGCTCCTACCTCGACGTTCACGCCTATGACGGCTGGGCGCGCGAACTGGCCCGCGATCACCGCGTCATCCGGCTCGACCGGCCCGCTTTCGGGCTGACCGGGCACGACCCCTTCCCCGCCGCCGGCTACGAGCGCGAGGCCGACGTCGTCGCCGCTTTCGCCGATGCCCTGGGGATCAGGGGCGCACTGCTGGTCGGCGCGTCGAGCGGGGGCACCACGGCGGCGCGCATCGCGGCACGCCGGCCCGATCTCGTCTCGCGGCTGGTGCTCATCAACTTCCCGCTGGCGCGCCGCTTCATCCAGCCCGAGCGCGCCTATGCCCTGTCGATCTGGCTGCGCGATACGGTGCTGCTGAACTACCAGCCCGCGTGGCTGACGCGCTGGATGCTCAACCAGAACCTCACCGACAACGCCGCCGCCTCGTCCGAAATGGTGCGCCGCCTGACCGCCGAGGCGAACCGTCCCGGCGTGCTGGCCGACCGTCGCCGTCTGGAAGCGGGCGCGCACGGCTACAGCCAGACCAAGCGCGAGGCGGACCTCGCCGCGATCCGCGCGCCGGCGCTGCTGATCTGGGGGCGCGACAACCCGCTGCTTACGGTCAGGAGCGGCCAGGACGCCTTCGCCAAAGTGGGAGCCGCCGACAGGCGCATGGCGGTGCTGGACCATGCCTCGCACATGGTCCCGGTGGAGAAGTCTGCCGAAAGCCTGGCGCTGGTCCGCAAGTTCATGCGCGATACCGGCGGCTAGGCTGCCCGGGCAGGTTCCCACTTCGACGAACGACCGCGAACCGGCATGGTCGATTACCGGATCTGGGGGCAGCGGCCGTCAGTTCCTCCCCGGCACGGGGAGGGGGACCACCCGCAGGGTGGTGGAGGGGCACCCTCGGTTTACATGCCATCGCGCTGATACGCTTCCCAATGCCCCCCGATCGAGGTCTGGCGATCCGCCGCGTGCCCCTCCACCATGCTGCGCATGGTCCCCCTCCCCCAAAGGGGGAGGAACGGAGCGCTTCCGGAAAGTCCACGTTCGGCTGTAGATCGCGCACGACGGACAGCGTCGGCATCGCCCAAGCCGCACACTCATAGCCAAGAAAAACGGGCGGGGATCGCTCCCCGCCCGCCCTCTTGCGCCTCTCCCGTCGGATCAGAAGTCGACGCTGGCCCGCACGCCCACGGTGCGCGGATCGGCCAGCGAGACGATGATGCCGTTCACGCTCCGGGTCGTGCCGGTGGCGCTGTATTCGTTGTACGCGACGCGGGCGACGCTGCTGGGGGTGCGGTCGTCGAACAGGTTCGTGGCGAAGGCCTCCAGCCGGATATTGTCGACCTTGGCGCCCACGCGCAGGTTGACCTTCACGTTCTGCGGAATCCACGCCGCGTTCGCCTCGCTCTCGTAGATCCGGTCGGTGTAGACCGCGTCCACCCGCACGAAGGGCGAGAGGTGATCGGTATAGGCATGCTCCCAGGTCACGCCGAGGCTGGCGGTCTTCTCCGGGTAGTACGGCAGCTGCGTGCCCACCGGGCTGGCATTGCCGGTGATCGCCAGCGCATCGGCGCTGTAGGTGCGGCGGATATCGGTATGCGCGTAGCCGAGCGTACCTTCCACCATCCAGTCGGGGTGCGGCAGGTACAGCAGTTCCATCTCAAGCCCCGCTAGGTCGACCTTGCCGGCGGGCGCGGTGACCTGGATCTGGCTCAGCACCCCCGATGCCTGCGCCGCCTCGTTCGCATAATAGAGGATGGTGCTGGGGATGTGGCGGTTCTTCCACTGCCCGTAATAGGCCGAGGCCATGACCCGCAGCTTGCGGTCGATCAGCCAGCCCTTGTAGCCCGCCTCGTACATGTAGAGCTTGTCTTCCGGCACGACGCCGCTGACGTTCGCCTGCTGGTCGATCTGCGAGCGCACGAACTGCGACTGCGAGTAATAGGCCGAGTTGAACTCACCGGGCCGGTTGCCGACCGAGAACGAGGCATAGACCATGCTGTCCGGGGCCACCTTGTACTGCAGGATCGCGCGCGGGGTGAACGAACGGAAGGTATCCTGGAACACCGGGTTCGTGCCGGAGAAGGTCTTCTGGTACTGCTTGTCCCACTGGTAGCGCGCCTCTCCCGAGACGCTCAGCGCATCGGTGATGTCCCAGTTGACCGAGCCGAACAGGCCGATCGTCTCGGTGTTGTTGAGCGTGCGCGGGGTCACCACGCCGTAGCCCGCACCGGTGTAGGACGTGGTGATGACGTCGTAGTCCTGGTTCAGGTAATTGAGGCCGATGGTCGCCCGGATCGGCTTCGACCGGGGCGTGGACAGGCGCACTTCGCCGTAATAGCTCTCGTCGCGCGGGCCGCCCTGGATGAGGTTGTAGGCGTAAGGCAGGTTCGCCGCGCCGATGCTGGGAATGTCACGCGTGTCGTAGCCGAACAGCGTCTGCATGAAGTTCCACTTGTTGACGTCGTAGGACGCCAGCGCGCTGACGTTCCAGGTGCCGATGTCCCAGTCCATGCTCACGCGCGCCTGCGCCGCTTCGCGGTGAAGGCCCAGGTGATCGATGAAATTCGGGCCGAACAGCTGCGAGCCGTTCTGCAGCGCCGCAAAGGCGGTGGGGTTGAGATCCTGAATCCAGGTCACCGTATCCTTGGGATAGCCGGTCAGCTTGCCGCAAGTGTAGTTGAGCGACCCGGCAGCCGCCGCGCCGCCGTTGCAGTTCCAGGTCGACTGGTTGTAGCGCGCGTTGGCGGGCAGCCCGTCGTCGTCGTCCCAGTAGACGCCGAAGGCCTTGAAGTGCAGGTCCGGCGTCGGGTCGAAGCGCAGGGTGCCGCTGATCGACTTGGTGTCGCGCTCGCCCAGCCGCTCGCCGGGGTAGTTGACGTCCTTGTAGGCGCCGTCGGTGTGGTAGACGTGGCCGCCGAGGCGGAAGGCCAGCACGTCGCTCACGATCGGCCCCTCGATGCTGCCCTTCAGGTCGTACGTGCCGAAGCTGGCATAGCTGGCGTCCAGCTTGCCGCCCCAGTCGTAGGCGGGCGGGCGGGTGACGAGGTTGATCGCGCCCGCGAACGTCGCGCGGCCGAAGAAGGCGCTCTGCGGGCCCTTGACCACTTCGATGCGCTCGATGTCGGAGACGCCCTCGAAGTTGCCGCCCGGAACCGGCGCGCCGTCGACGAACAGCGTCACGCTCTGGCGCGAGGACGAGGCGCTGCCGGGCACGACGCCGCGGATGATGTACTGCTTGTAGCCGCGGTCGTTGCGACCCACCGACTGGTTCTGGTTGCGCAGGCCCGGGGTGAACGCGGCGACGTCGCTCATGTCCTTGATGTCGCGCGCCTGCAGCGCATCGGCGGTGAGCGCGGTGATCGCGATCGGAACCTCGGTGATGCTCTCGTTGGTCTTGCGCGCGGTGACGACGATGTCGCCTGCGGGGTTGCTCTCCGCCTGCGGGGCTTGCGCGTCCTGGGCCTGTGCGGTGCCCAGCGGAAACAGCAGCGCGCTCGACAGCAGCAGCGCGGTGCGGGACAGCGTGATGGATCGTCTCATATAGATTTCCCCCCTTGCCTGGTAAGCGCCGCGCGCCCCCCTGTCGGGGTCGCCGCACCGGGCCTCTGTCGGCCCACGGTCATGGATAAGGAGCAGGCTCTCCCGAGCGCCGCCTGAGAACCACCTCGCAATGCGCGCTGTTCACGTGATGGAGAGTGAGGGGAACAAGGCCACCGCCAGACAGGGGAAAATCCACTTTATTCAATTGATTTATATGCATTAATTCTGTGCCGGAGGTTTTTGTCTTGAATCCGGCACATACGTTTTGCGTATGACGTTCGCGACACTTCGACATTGCCATCGGTGCGATGTTGCAACAGGGTGAAGGACGCGTGATCCTCCCCGACACGGGGAGGGGGACCACCCGCAGGGTGGTGGAGGGGCACGCGCAAGATTGCGTGTCCTCTCGCCCATACTCTCGAAGAAAGCGCGCCGATCAGGGTCGGATAAGCCGCCTGTGCCCCTCCACCATGCTGCGCATGGTCCCCCTCCCCCGCAGGGGGAGGATCGGACACCCCCGGCCCTCAGTCCGCCAGCAGGCCTGCGTGCCGTTCCATCCCTGCGCGCACTTGCGCGGCGAACCAGTCCAGCCCCCGGAACCGCAGCGAGGCGCGGCCCACCGAGTTGACGTTGCGGGCGATCCCCGCCGCCAGTTGGAACGTCTTCACGAACACGAAGAAATCGAGCATCCGGTGCTCGTCCTCGGTCATCGGCCGCACTGCGTCGTAACCGCGCACGAAGGCCGCGCCGAGGTCGGCCGGGAAGCCGTAGAAATCGCTGCCGAACACGTAGTTGGCGATGTCCTTGAGCAGGTAGCCGTTGCCGCAGCCGTCGAAGTCCAGCACCGTGATCCGGCCCGCAGCATCGACATGCGCGTTGCTGGGGTGCAGGTCGCCGTGGCAGGCGCCTTGTGGCAGGTCGAAGCGATCGAACCGGTCGATCGCGGCCTGCACTTTCGGGGCGAAGCGGGCGTAGTCCTCGCCCTCTCCGGCACGGTCGGCGACGAGGTCGAGCAGGCTGGGCAGATCGCGCAGCAGGTTGCCGCGCCCGAGGTCGATGGGATGCGCAGGCACGTAGTCGCGCCCCAGCACATGCATGCGCGCCAGCAGGCGGCCGACTTCCGCCGCGACTTCGGGGGTGTGGTTGTCGAACACCTTCACCCCCGGCGCCCATTCGTAGAGCGCCACCGCGCGCAGCGCCTCGGGCGCCTGCAGCGTGAAGTACCAGCCGCCATCGCGCAGCGGCACCGGGAACGAGGCGGGAAAATCCTTGCCCCGCAGGAAGTTGAGGAACGCCAGTTCGTTCTCGACTTCGTCCATCCCGCGCCAGGTGCCGCGCCAGACGCGCAGCGCCCAGCGCTGCCCGCCTGCGGTGACGACATAGACGTCGTTCATGCCCCGGAACAGCAGCGAGGCGCGGACCTCGCCCGGCAGGTCGTAGCGCGCCGCGACCTCGCGGGCGAGGGCATGGGCATCGAGCACCGAATGGGCGACGAGGCCCGATGCTGCGGTCTCGGGGCGCTCCTGCGTGGCGGTCAGCATGGTATCGTGTCTCCGTTCAGGAATGCCGCGAGGGCGGCGGCGTAGCCGCCGAGCCCGCCGACCGGCGCGCAAGTGCGCCCCTGCGGCATGAGCGCGGCGATGGTGGCGGCGGCTTCGTTGAGTTTGGGCGGCCCCCACTCCGGCTGCATCAGCAGCGCGGGCGCCTGCACTTTTGCTGCGCGCGCGTGCGAGGGGTAGGCGAAGGCCGCAAGGTAGGGGATGTGGTAGGTATCGAGCGCTCTCAGGATATCGAGCGCGCCTTCGTGCAGCACCTCGGGCGGCGGCACGTCCTTGGCCAGCCGGTACGCCGCCTCGCGCCGGAAATAGGGCGCGAAGAGGTGCTGGTCGCGCACGAAGTGAAAGCCCCAGACCATCTGGCGGCCGTATTCGTCCGGCGCGACGCGGGGCACGTAGCTGTCGGTGTAGAGCGCCTGCGTCGCGGCGTCGTACTCGGTGATGCCGCTCATGACGAGGGCGCCGACGCGCTCCGGGCGGGATGCGGCGATCTCGCAGGCGATGCGCGCGCCGGTGTGCGATCCGTAGAGGTCGAACACCTCCAGCCCCAGCGCATCGGCCATGCGCACGGTGGCATCGGCGAAGTAGGCGATGTCTGCGTCGGTACGCGCAGGGGCTGCGGAATCGCCGTTGCCCAGCGTATCGGGCGCGATGATCGCGCCGCCGTGGCCGCCCGCGCGCAGCGCCCGCATCAGCGGCTCCATGCTGCGCGAAGAGGCGGGCGACAAGTGCAGCATGACCAGCGGCCGGACATGCTCCGCACCCGGCAGCGCGGACAGGATGCGGTAATGCACCTGCCCTTCCGCGATGCGCACGAAACCCCTGTCCACCGCGGAAACGCCTGTGTCCATCACTTGCGCGCGGAGATCATGAACCACGACCGGAACGGGCCGGAGGATTCGCCCGAGAATCCGCCGCCCGCGCCGCGTTTCGGCTGCGGTGCGGCAAGCTGATAGCCAACGGTGGGCTCGGCGAACCCGGCCTCTCGCGCGACTTCGGCGAAGTCCATGTTCTGCATGCCGCGCCAGAACGGCTCGTTGTTGTAGAGCGCCTCGAAATCGCCCTGGATATTGCCCCAGACGCCGAGTTCGTCAGTGCGGCCGGGCACTTCGTTGTGGATCATCACCCCGCCCGGACGCAGCAGGCGGTGGCATTCGCGGAAGATGGCGCGCGCCGCAGCATTGGACGTCTCGTGCAGCAGCACGCAGGAGTAGACGACATCGAAGCTTGCGTCCTCGAACGGGGTCTTCTCGGCATCGGCCTGGACGAAGTGGACCCGCTCGCCGAGATGTTCGGCGCGGGCATGGGCATAGCGCAGCATCGCGCCGCCGACATCCACCGCGACCACTTCGGCGTCGGGGAAATGGCTGGCGACGGCAACCGTGCTGGCCCCCACCGCGCAGCCCAGATCGAGGATGCGCTTCGGCTCCAGATCGGGGTAAAGCTCCCACAGATGCTGCACCGTGGTGTGGCCGCGCACGTCGTTCATCAGCCCGCCGTTGCGGCCCAGCATGTAGACCGCGCCGCCCCGGTCGATCAGCGCGCCCTGCCGCACGTCGCCCTGCCCCTGGTCGTGGTGATAGCCCCCCGGCATCAGGTGGACGTCGAGCGCGGCGATATAGGGCGGCGGGGTGAAATCGGGGTCGAGCGTGACCGATCCCTTCGGCTCGGCGATGCGCGCGCGCGTCTGCAGCGTGTCGATCTGCCGGTCGATCGAGCGGCCGACCGCATCCCACATCATCTCCTGCGACAGCCGGCGATAGCCGATCCAGCTGCGGAACACCTCGGTATCCATCAGCTGGCGGCGCACTTCGGACATGCGTTCGGTGCCCGCGACCTCGGAGACATTCTGAGCCACACCGCGCATCTGGGCGCCGACGCCCTCGCCCAGCCAGACCTTGAAGTCGCGGACGAAGAGCTGCTCGGCGTGTTCGTCGTGCGTCGTTTCGGGCATCATCGGATGGCTCATAACAATTGCTCCTTGGCGAGGATGGCATCGGCGAGGCGGGTGCGTTCCGCGCCCTGCGCATCCTCGCGGGTCTGTTCGAGGGCGCGCTCGGCGTCGGCCTTGAAGGGGTGCATGACGACGTCGATCATCCGCTTGCGGACGGCGCCCCGCTCGGCCTCGGCGGCTCCTACGGCGCGGTAGGCATCGAGCGCGGCGCGGTCGAGCCAGCCGGCCGCCTCGCCCATGCGCTCCACGGTGTCGAGGCGTTCGCGGGTGATCGCGAGTTCCTGCAGGAGCGCGACGGTCATCGCGGTGAGCCGGGCGATCTCGGGCGTCTCCCCGGGAATGGCACGGCGCGGCTGGGCATGATAGCGGGCAGGGCTGTACGTCATGGCGACAATCTGGAGCCTCGCCGCCGCCCGGCCAATCCCGAAGCCATGCCGCCTGTCATGCATGAAGCGTATGACCTCGCGGTGCCGACGTAGCTAGTCGCGCGGGGCGTGCGGCGTAGAACCTTGCCCCATGCCAGACTATCTTCCTTCAGCCGACCGTGATGGCCCCGCGATACGGCGCGGCTACACCGAATGCCGCTTCGGCCAGTTGCATTACCGCCATGCCGCGCCGGACAGGCCCACGGACAAGCCCGCGCTGGTGCTGCTGCACCAGAACCCCTCGTCCTCGCAGGAGTACCTGCCGCTGATCGCGGAAATGGCAAAGGACCGCGCCGTCTGGGCCTTCGACACGCCGGGCAACGGCATGTCCGACACCCCGCCGGGCCCGCAGCCGCTGGACGAACTCGCGGGCGCCTTCGCCGATGGCATGGCCGCGCTCGGCCTTGGCGAGAAGCGGCCGGTAGACGTGCTGGGCTACCATTCCGGCACGTACCTGTGCACCGAACTGGCGATTACCGCGCCGCAGCGGGTCGGCCGCCTCGTCCTGTCCGGCCTGCCGATGCGCTCGCAGGCCGAACGCGAGGCCAATCTCGCCAAGGCCCGCGCGGTGACGCTGCCCGATCAGGACGGCGACGAGATCCTCGCCTGGCTGCGCTGGCTATGGGACTTCACCGTGGTCCAGCGCCTGCCCGGCGCCGATCTGGAGCAGGCGGTCTGGACCTTCATCGACAAGGCCGGCGCCATGCACCGCCGCGCCTGGACCTATATCGGGGTGTGGTCCTACGACGCCCCCGCGCGCCTGCCGCTGGTGACCCAGCCGGTGCTGATCGCCCAGCCCCATGAAGCGCTGCTGGAGATCAGCCGCGAGGCCGCCGCCCTCTTCCCCGATGCCCGCTTCGAGGAGCTTCCCGGCCTCAGCCGCGACGTCTTCGCCGTGGGCATCGCCGATTTCGCCCGATCCATCAGGAGTTTCTGCCAATGACTCCATCTTCACCGGACGTGCCCGTCCTGATCGTCGGCGCCGGCCTTGCCGGGCTCTATGCCGCGATGGAACTGGAAAAGCAGGGGATCGCCTGCCAGATCGTCGACGCCGCGCCGGTGCTCGGCGGGCGCATCCGCACGATCCTGGTCGATGGCCAGCCGGTCGACATCGGCGGCACCGGCCTTGGCCCCTCGCACCTGCGCGCGCATGCCATGGTGGAGCGCTTCGCCCTGCCCTCGCGCCCGCTGACCCGGCGCGGCAAGGCGGCGTTCTCGATCAACGGCCACCTGTTCGACGCCGACGCGTGGGAGCACCACCCCGCCAACCGCTGCGTCGGCGAGGAGCGCGAGATCCTGCCCGCACGCATGGACAGCTACTACATGCAGACGCTGCTGCCCTTCTTCGAGATCGAGGGCTGGCTGGACCCGAAGAACGCGCAGTACGACATTCCCTTCGCCGACTACCTGCGCAGCCACGGGTTGTCCGAAGAGGCGCTGCGCCTGATCAACATGTGCATCAACACCAACGACATCGAGACCGTCTCGGCGCTGTCGATGTTCCGCGATGCGATCAAGTGGCGCTCGGTCGGGTTCGACGATCCCAAGAACTTCGACCAGTACGGCGATGCGCAGTACAAGCCGATCCGCCTCGACGGCGGCATGGTGAAACTGCCCGAGGCGATGGCCGCATCGCTGGCCCGCGCGCCGATGCTGGGGCGCAAGGTCACCCGCATCGCGCACGGCCCCGAGGGCGTCACCGCGACGTTTGAAGACGGCACCGCCCTGTCCGCTTCGCGCGCGATCGTGACGGTGCCGTTCGTCGCGCTCAAGCACGTCGCCTTCGACCCGCCGCTGCCCCAGCCGCTGGGCGAGGCGATCGGCTGCGCCGCCGCATCGGGCAACACCCAGTTCATCCTCAAGACCTCCAGCCGCTTCTGGGAAGAGGACGGCCTGGCGCCCTCGCTGTGGAGCGACACCCTGTTCGAGCGCCTGTTCGTGGAGTTCAACGAGGACGACAGCGTCAACCACCTGCGCATCTGGATCAACGGCGACAACGCGATGCGCGTCGATGCCATGGGCGCGGCGGCGGGCGAGGAACTGCTGGCGACGCTGGCGCGCATCCGCCCCTCGACCGCGGGCAAGCTGGAGATCGTCCATCAGGTGTCATGGGGCGCCGAACCGCTGATCGGCGGGGAGAAATACGTGATGGGCGCCGGCCAGGTCACGCGCTTCGCCCGGCATATGGCGGTTCCGGCCGGCAGGGTCCACTGGGCGGGCGAGCATCACAAGAGCCGCGAAGTGGGCATCGAGGCCGCGCTGCAATCGGGCGAGCGCGCGGCGGCGGAAGTCATCGCGGCGATGCAGCCGCAGGCGGCGTAACCGGCGGGTTCGGTTGGTACGCTGCCATTCTTGATCATCGTCATCCCGGCGCATGCCGGGACCGTGGGCAAGTCTCGAGGCGATAGCTCACGTCTGGGCGCCACAGCGCAAGGTCGCTCCTAAAGACAGCCAACGGTCCCGGCATGCGCCGGGATGACGATCATGTCCAACGGCTGACCCCGACCCGCTCAGCCCGAGCGGGTCGGGGGGCAAGTGTTCGCTCCCCTACGCCCTCCCCGTCACCACTGCACGAAACTCCGCGTCATCCGCCAGCCGCTTCGCCATGCCCTTCGCGGCCAGCCCGTAGAGCACGAGACCCAGCGCGATCACCGGCAGGCCCACGGTGGTCATCGAGGCACCGATCAGGGCCGGGTCGCGGTAGATGTGCTCGGTGGAGAAGGCGATCAGCAGCGGGCCCATCGTTGCGCCCAGCAGGGTGTTGGTCAGGCCCAGCATCGAAGTGGCGACGCCGCGCATGTTGCCCGGCACCAGTTCGGTGATGCTGGAAATCATCGTCGTGCCCAGCATCGGCATCACCGCGATCGACAGCGCCACCATCGCCAGCCCCACCGGGAACGAGGGCGCGAAGGCCAGCAGCGTGCTCGGCAGCGCGACGCAGCACAGGATCATCAGCAGCCGCAGCTTGATGTCGGGTCTGCCGGCCTGAGCAAGCGCCGCCGCGCGGTCGTTGATCCAGCCGGCGCTCAGCGCGCCCGCCGCGCCGCAGATCATCGCCGCCGTGCCCAGCCACTCGCCCACTTCCACCGGGGTCCGCTCGAAGGTGCGGATGAGGTAGGTCGCGTTCCAGCCGCTCAGCCCATAGGTGTGCATCACCGCCACCGCGAAGCCGACGTAGAACGGCACGAAGACCAGCCAGTTGCGCTTCAGATATCCGAACGCCTCGCCGAAGCCCGCCCCTATTCCCTTGGCCCCTTGCGGCGCCACGGCGCTGCGGCGCACCGGTTCGCGGTAGACCAGCATCAGCGCCGCGACGACAAGGCCGATCAGTCCGCAGATCGCGAAGACCAGCCGCCACGGGGCAAGGCCGCCGAGCAGCGGCAGGTGGTCGAACACACCGGTCGGCGCGGCGGCGAGCACTTTCGCGGTCAGGAACAGGCCGATCCCCGGCGCCACCGCCTGCCCCAGCAGGTAGACGCTGATGGGGCGGCCGCGCTGGTGCGCCGGGAACATGTCTCCGATCATCGAGATCGCGCAGGGCGCCAGCGCCGCCTCGCCCAGCCCCACCAGCAGGCGCGCGGCGAAGAGTTCGGCGAAGCTCGACGCCTCGGCGCCGTAGAGCGTGGCGAGGCTCCACACCACGATGCCGAACATCAGCAGCCGCTTGCGCGAGACGCGGTCGGCCAAGAGGCCCAGCGGAATGCCCATGACCGCGTAGAAGATGCCGAACGACAGCCCCTGCAGCAGGCTGACCTGCAGGTCGGTGATGCCCAGTTCCGCGCGCACCGGCTGCACCACCAGCGTCAGGATGCCCCGGTCGATCACCGACACGATCGAGGCGATGCAGAACAGCACCAGCACGCCCCACGACCGCAGGCGCGGCGGATAGGGCTGGAACGGCGGCGAGGCGGCCCGGTGTTGAGTCCGGTCTTCGGTCATGGTCGTCCCTTGCCTTCGGTCAATTGTTCCATCACCATGACATTTGAATCAGAACAGGGACACAGGGTTGCGGCGTTCTATCGACATGCGGAGACTCGAGCAGTTCGTCGCGGTGGCGCGCACCGGCAGTCTCGGCAAGGCCGCGCAGGAACTGGGGATGACCCAGCCCACGCTCACCCGCAACATGCGCGGGCTGGAGACCGACCTCGGCTCGCGCCTGTTCGCGCGCGGGCCTTCGGGGACGATGCTGACGCCGGCGGGCGACCGCTTCCTGCCGCGCGCGGAAGAACTGCTCAACGGGCTGGAACGCGCGCTGGCGGAGATCGACGAGGAAGGCGCGCAGGCGACGCTGAAGCTGGGGATCTCGCCCAATTTCCACTTCGACCTGATCCCCGGCGCGATCAACCGCAACGTGCAGGAAAACCCGCTGCTCAACATCCACGTGATCTCCGCCACGCGCGAACAGATCGTCGAGGACTTGCGGCGCAAGGAGATGGACCTGGGCTTCTGCCTGATCCCGACGTTCTTCTACACCCGCAGCACCGAACTGAGCGAGATCGAGTTCGAGGCGCTGGGCGAGGAACTGATCCTGCCTTACGTGCGCCCCGACCACCCCTATGCCGCGGTGACGCGGCTGGAGGACACCGCCGGCATCCGCTGGGCGGTGCCGCACCAGGTCTCGGTCAGCTACCGGTTCGAGAGCGCGTTCTACCGCAACAAGCTGCCGGTGCCGCCGCAGTCGCTCAACGCCACGTCGCTGTCGCTGTTGCGCAGCTCGGCTCTGGAAAGCGACATGGCCGCGCTGCTGCCCACCCGCTATGCCAAGGCCGACGTCGAGGCCGGGCGACTGGCGGTGCTCGACATCGAGGCGATGCGCTTCGACTTCGTGTTCGGATTCATGGAACGCCGGGGCGTCCAGCCGAGTCCGGTGGCGAGCCGCTTCAAGTCGCTGGTAAGGGCGGCGCTGGGCGGCGTGGAACAGGGTTGAGGCAGCGCTTGGTGCTGCGGTGGTACTCCTAGGTGCCGTTGAGTGCCGCTCAAATTCCCGTCACCCTGAACGTGTTTCAGGGTCCATCAGGCCCCACGCCCGACGGCTCGCGGCCGCAAATCGCGGGGGCTGCTGGTGACCTGAACCCTCCGGTCACGCGGCCCTATGGACCCTGAAACAAGTTCAGGGTGACGGCGGAAAAAAGCAAGGCAGCCGCTCTACTTACCCACCTCAGGGGCCTTTCGCAGCGGCAGCGTGCGCTCCAGATCACCCAGCGTCACCTGCATGACGAGGCATACCTTCTTGCCCGTCTTCGCCTCGCAGCGGAAGCGGTGGCCCTTGCCGGTCCAGTTGTCGGCGAGCACCGCCTCACCGGGTTCGAGGCGGTAGGACTTGCCGTCGCCGGTGTCGATGATCTGGTTTCCCTGCAAGTAAATCAATACGTTGGTGTTGGTCGCATAGTGCCATTCGGACTGGAAGCCGTCGGGCCAGTAGGCGATCACCACGCGGCGCACCTGCCGGTCGAACAGCACGTTCATGCCGTAGCTGCCCTTGGCGACGGGCACCGCCATCTCCTCGATATGGGTCATCCCGTCGTCGGCGGAATAGAGGTGATACCAGCGCACCGGATCGCCGAAATCCCCCATCAGATTGTCCGCCGCCGCAGTCGCCGGGGGCGGCGCGACGGCCGCCCCCAGAACCGCCATCATCCCGGCTATCCTATTGACACGCATTAGAAATTGTACCGGAAGCGAGCACCGACCTGACGGCCGGTGCGCAGGCCGACGAGGATGTCGTTGCTGTTGGAACGCAGCACGTCGACGTTGCGCGTGATGCTGGTGTAGGTCCGCTCGTTGGTGAGGTTGAGCACGAAAGCCTCGATCCGCGCCCGGTCGGACGACAGGCCCGCGCGCAAGTTCACCAGATGCGTATCCGGCGTCCAGGCGAGGTTCGCCTCGGTCTCGTACATGCGGTTCTTGTAGATGTAGTCGGCGCGCAGATACCACTGGTCGAACAGGCCGCCGACGATCGGCGCGGGCAGATCGGCGGTATACTGCGCCCCCGCCGTCGCATTGACCGAAGGCACACGCGGCAGGCTGTTGCCCGAGACGTCCGAACTGCCGGTGATCGAGACCGCACAGGTCACGCAGACGTAGTCGATGATCTCGCTGTAGTTGTAACCCACACCTGCGTTGAGCGCGAGGTTCTCGGTCGCACGCCAGTCCAGCTGGCCCTCGATACCCGCCAGCCGCGTCTTGCCCGCATTGGCGGAGAAGGTCTGCACTTGCGTCTGGCCCGTCGCGCCGCCCGCCGGAACGACCGCGTTGACCGAGATGATCTGGTCTTTCCACGTCCCGTAATAGGCGCTGACATCGTAGCTCAGCGTCCCGAACAGGCGGCCCTTCACGCCCAGTTCCCATTGCTCCAGCTTCTCGGGCTTTACCGTCGTCTGCGCGCCGGTCTGCTCGTAGGCGGCATCCTGCACCGCCTGCGATGCGGTGGCGAGCGAGGAGTTGAACGCGCCGGGGTTCATACCCTTCGACCATGAGGCATAGACCGTCAGGTCGCGCGTCGGCTCGATCGTCAGGCTGACGCGCGGCAGGAAGTTCTTGTACTGCGCCTTGAGCAGCGTGTCGGTCGGCTTGTCGTAGACGCGGCGGCGCGAATAGATGTTGTCGATCTGGTAGCGCCCGTCGAAGCTGAGGTTGGCGATGCCCAGCGTATAGCCCAGCCCGAAGAACCCGCTCCAGGTCTTGGCCTGATTGATGACGGCCCCGGTAGAGACACGGTAGCCGGTGGGATAGAGCGCGTTGGCGTTGGGCGTGCTCAGCGCTTCGGTATAGTTCGCGCCCACCGTCCAGGTGAACGGCCCGCTGCCGGTCGATGCGGCGCGCAGTTCGGCCGACCAGTCGTCGAACATGTATTCGACGTAGGATTCGTAGTCGACGAAAGGCCGCACCAGACCGGCGTTGCTGCCGGTGAAGTTGGGGTTGGCAACCCCGCGCGTGTCCTCAAGGTCGAGGTCGTTGAGCGTCGCGTAGTGGTTCTGGTTCCATGAAGCCAACGCCGAGATGCTGACCGGGACCGAGGGCACGTCCCACGTCAGGCTGCCATGGACGTGGTAGGCGCGGCGCTTCAGGCCCGCCTCGGTCTGGGTCAGGTCGTCGAACAGCAGCGGCACGTTGGGGTTGTTGATGACCTGGTCGCGGAACAGCGCATCCATCACGACGTTGCTTGCGGGCGTCAGCGAGGGGCTGCCGGGCAGCTTGCCGCAGATGTAGTTCAGCCCCTTCCCCAGCCCGGCGTCGCAGTTGTAATCGGGGCTGGCGAACTTGCCCACAGGGCCCGGGCCGTCGTCGTCATGCCAGCCAAGCCCGAACACGCGCAAGGTCAGGTTGTCGGCAGGCTTGGCGATCAGGGTGACCGAGAGGCTGGTCGATTCCTGCTGGCCCAGCGTATCGGACGAGCCGCCGGGGTTGTCGTAGTCGCCATCGGTGTAGAAGTGCCGGCCGCTCACGCGGAACAGCAGCTTGTCCGGGATGATCGCGCCTTCGAGCGAGGCGGTGAAGTTGGTCCAGTTGTTCGAGGCGATCTGCCCCTCGACCGAACCACTGAGATCGTTGCCGGGATCCTTGGTGACGAGGTTCACCGCGCCCGCGAAGGTCGCACGGCCGAAGTAGGCGCTCTGCGGACCTTTCAGCACTTCGACGCGGGCAAGATCGCCGATACCCTCCACGAAGCCGCCGGTGACCGGCGCGCCGTCGATGAAGACCGAGACGTTGCCGTTGGCGGTGGGCGAGGAGGACGGCGTCATGCCGCGAATGATGATCTGCTGGTTCGAGCGGTCGGCGCGGCCCGAACCCGAGTTCGACAGGTACATGCTGGGCGTCACGTCGGCGACGTCGTTGAGGCTGGCGATGTTGCGCTTCTGCAGCGAGGCGGAATCGAGCGCGGTGATCGCGATCGGCACGTCCTGCAGCGATTCCTCGCGCTTGCGAGCGGTGACGACGATATCGCCGGGCAGGCTCTGCTGCGCCCCGGCTTTCACTGGCGCTTCCTGCGCGAAGGCCGGAGCGGCGGCCAGCCCCTGCCCGATAACACCTGCCGCCGCCGTCGCGAGCAGCATCCGAAGATACGATTTGCGGTCCATGCTTATCCCTGTTCCTTGCCTTGTTGCGCAGCAGGAAACCTCAGCGGGGCGGCGACGCTAAGCAGCCAAACGCGGCTCTCCACTGTGCGGTAAACCGGGCGCACTCGCGGACGGACTCGCCACTGTGCGATCAGATCCCGGCGTCCTTGCGCGCCTTTTCGAGCGCGGCGGCATCGAGACCGTAGAACCAGATCAGCGCAGCCGCCGTCAGATTCGCAAGGATCGGCAGCCCGACCAGCAAGCCGTAAAGCGACAGGACCGCAGTGTGCGGCTGCGCGACGATGGCGCCGCCCGTCGTCGGGATATAGCCTCCAAAAGCCAGGAAGCCGCCGATCAACGCCGGAGCCACGGCGAAGGCGATCTTCTCGACGATGGCATAGACGCTGGCGAACATGCCCTCGCGGCGCAGGCCCGTCCTGTAGAAGTCGAACTGCATCGTGTCGGGCAACATCGCCGTCCCCGCCAGCAGGATGCCGGCGCTGAACACCCCGCGCAGGAAGCCGCGCGTCGCCAGCGTGAGCGCGGTTTCCTCGATTCCCGGAAGCAGCCAGGCAAGGTAGATCAGGCACTGTGCAACGAGGCCCAGCAGATAGACCGGACGTTTGCCCCAGCGGTTGATCGCCCTGACCCACAGCGCCAGCGACCCTGCCAGCGCGATGTTCTCGGCCACGCTGAACCAGACTTGCCCGGCATAGCCTGCCTTGGCGACATTGAGCAGGAACAGCAGCTGCGTGCTCGCGGTCGCCGCCTGCCCGAACAGCAGGAACAGCTTGGCGCTCATCAGCAGCACGAAGGGCCGATTGGAAAAGACCATGCGCGCATGCGCCAGAGCCTTTACCGGAGAACCCGTCTCCACCCGTTCCTGCCGCCGCGCCTTCGCGGTGAACACCACCGTCAACTGCGTGGTGCAGACGATGACGAGCGCCAGCGTCAGCCCCATCACCGCGTAACCGCGCTCGCCCCGCCCGAACAGCGCGATCAACTGCGCGCCGCCCGCCACCGAGACCAGCTGACCCACCGCGATGAAGAAGCTGCGCCACGAAATCAGCGAAGTGCGCGATGCGGCATCGTCGGTCATCTCGGCGGGCATGGCGATATAGGGGATGTTAAACAGCGAATAGCCGGTCGAATAGATCACCAGCAGCACCGCCAGGCTGACGATCAGCCCGGTCCCGCCAGGCAGCAGCCACGGGTTGAAGATCAGCGCGAAGGCGCCCGCGCCCATCAGGCTGCCAACGAACATGTAGGGCCGCCGCCGCCCCCAGCGCGACTTCGTGCGGTCGCTGGCGGCGCCGATCAGGATGTCGGCAACGATGTCGTAGAGCTTGGAGCCGGTCAGCAGCATCCCCGCGATCGCGGGCGAAAGCCCCAGCACCGTCGCCAGCATCGCCGGGAAGTACATCGAGATCGGGTTGAGCATGCACGACACGCCCACCGTCCCGATCCCGAAGGCGAGCGAAAGCGAAAGCGGGAGTTCGGATTTGCGCGCGGGCGCGGGGTTCTGGGCGGCCATGGCTGCATCAACTGCTTCAAACCCGCGCCGCGCCAGCCCTCCCGGCGCCACTTCTCGCACGACGAGAAGTCGCGATCCGATCCGTGACCCGCGCCGAACGGGCCTGCTAGCCCGGAACCAACGAACGGCAAGGAGGCCCGGAAAGGTGCAGATCGTGCGCAGCTACGCGAAAGGCCGCTGGGGGCAGGTTCACCTGCGCTCGGCAGGCAGTTCGGGCGGCGAGAAGCTGCCGCTGGTGTGCATCCATTCCACCCCCAGCAGCGGCGCGATGTGGGATGCGATCCTGCCCCGCCTCGGCCGCGACCGGCTGGTCATCGCGCCCGACACTCCCGGCTACGGCATGAGCGATCCGCCGCCCGCGCCGGTCTCGATCCGCGATCATGCGCAGGCACTGGCAGTGCTGTGCGACGAACTCGGCCTCGGGGGCATCGATCTTGCGGGGTTCCACACCGGCTCGATCATCGCCACCGAACTGGCCAACTTGCGCCCCGATCTGGTCCGCCGCGTGGTCGTCTTCGGCCTTGCCGCCTATGACGCAGAGGCGCGCGCAAAGCGGCTCGCCGGAGTGCGCACCGTCTTTCCCGAACCCGCCGCCGATCTCGTCCATATCGAGAAGCTGTGGGCGAAGCTGACCGAACTCGCCGACCCGCGGCTCCAGCCCGAGGAGCGCCACGTCGCCATGGCCGACACGCTACGCACCGGATCGCGACTGCCCTGGGGCTTCATGGCGGTCTACGGCCACGACTTCATCGCCGCGATGGGTCAAGTCGCGCAGCCGGTGCTGGTGATGAACCCCGAGGACGACCTCTGGCTGCCCACCCGCGCGCACTGGCAGGCTTATCCCGATGCTCGCCTCGTCGAGATCCCCGGCGTGAAACACGGCGTGCTGAAGCTGGAGACCGACCGCGTCGAGGCGGAAATGCGCGCCTTCCTGGATATGGAGCCGACATGCTGCTGAACCGCGACCGCGCCGATGCGATCATGGACCGCGAGGGGCTGGCGGCGATCGTCGCCTCGACCCCGATCAATACCTATTACCTCAGTTCGTGGGCGACCGACGCCAGTTGGGGCTTCGGCGACCTTGCGCTCTGCGTGCTGCCGCGTGACCGGGCGCTGCCGCCCGCCGTCATCACCGTCGAGGTCGACGCTGGCCAGCCGCAGCAGCGTGACGGGACGTGGATGGACATCGTGCGCGGCTATGCCCGCCGCCCCGGTATCGGCCCCGGCGGCACGCAGGCGAGCGCGGATGCAACAGGCCTGCCGCCCGACCATGCGACCGCGATCGCCGCGTGGTTCGCCGAGCTGGGCCTTGCCGATACCGCGATCGGCTTCGAGGACCGGGGCCTTGGCGCAGACGTCGCCGCGCTGATGCCCGGCTTGCGCGTGGCCGATGCCAAAGACCTCCTGCGCGAGATACGCATGGTCAAGACACCGCCGGAGGTCGCCTTCATGCGCGCCGCCGCGCGCAAGACGGATGCCGCCATCGCCTTGTGCGCCGAAGCCATCGCGGCGGGCGCCACCTGCGCGGAGGCCGAGCGGGTGTTCTGGGCGGGCGTGCCGATGATGGGCGCGCGGCCGATGTTCCTGCTCATCACGCCCTTCCGGCCCGGTCACGGGCGCCTGCCCAAGGCCGCGCCGCTGCTTCCCGGCGATACCGTGACGTTCGACGCTACCGCCGAATTCGCGCACTATACCAGCGACATCGGCCGCACGCTCGTGATCGGCGAACCCAGCGCGGAACAGCTGCGCTGCTACAACGCGACGCGCCACGGCTGGCTCGCCTCGCTCGATGCCTTCCTGCCCGGCGCGCATTCGACGCAGGTCGAGGCGCAAGTGACCGCAGCGATCCAGGCGGCGGGCAATCCGGCCTACAAGTCCGCCAACATCCATTCGGTGGGGCTGGAGCACACCGACCATCCGCACCCCGGAAACGCCATGGCGCCCTTCACGCTGGAACGCGGCATGATGCTGAGCTGCGACCTGCCATGGATCGGCCCGGAGGTAGGCAAGTTCCACTTCGAAGACCTGATCTACCTTGGCGAAGGCGGCGCGGAAATCGTCAACCGGGCCGACAACCGGCTCATAGCCTGCATCGACGGCCGTACCGAGCACGTCGGCTGAGCGCACCAGAGAGGCATTCTTCGTGACAGACACCCCCCGTCGCCAGATGATCTTCGCGACCTTCATCCACAACGCCGGAGCGCACCCCGGCGGCTGGCGCTTCGGTGATGGCCCGGCCGAAGACCTGCACGACTTCGCGGTCTACGCCCGCCTTGCGCAGACCGCCGAGCGCGGCAAGTTCCACTGCTACTTCTCGGGCGATGCACAGGGCTACCATCATATCTCGGGCAGCGAGGCGTTCAGCGCCACCGACAACGCCGGCAAGCTGGAGCCGACCGTGCTGCTGGGCGCGCTGTCGCAAGTGACGCATTCGATCGGGCTGATCTCCACCGCTTCCACCACGTACAACGAGCCTTACGCGATCGCGCGCCGCTTCGCTTCGCTCGATCACCTGACGGCGGGCCGCGCGGGCTGGAACGTGGTGACCTCCGCCACCGAGAACGAGGCGCACAATTTCGGGCGCGATCTCCACATGGATCACGACCAGCGGTACGACCGCGCGGAGGAATTCGTCGATGTCGTGCGCGGACTGTGGGACAGCTGGGAAGACGGCGCGATGGTCCGCGACAAGGCGGCGGGGCGCTATTTCGAACCCGCCAAGGTCCACGCGCTCAACCACAAGGGCCGCCATTTCAGCGTCAGCGGGCCGCTCAACGTCGGACGACCACCGCAAGGCCATCCGATTGTGGTCCAGGCTGGCGGCTCGGAACCGGGCCGCGCGCTGGCGGCGCGCACCGCCGACCTCGTCTTCACCGCGCAACCCTCGCTGGAGAAGGCGCAGGCCTTCTACGCCGACATGAAGGCCCGCGCGCGCGCCTTCGGCCGCGATCCCGATCAGGTGAAGATCATCCCCTCGATGCAGATCCTCGTGCGCGCAACCGGGGAAGAGGCGCGGCGCGATACGCAGGCCCTGCTCGACCTGATCCCGCTGGGCCTCGCGATCGGCAAGCTGGAGATGCTGCTGGGCGATATCGACCTGTCGCGCCACCCGGCCGACGGTCCCCTGCCCGAAGTGCGGCTGACCAATGCCGGACAGTGGGTGCAACAGCAGATCATCGCCATGGCCCGCGACGAGAACCTGACGATCGAACAACTCGCCCGCCGCGTCTCCGTCTCGCGCGCGAGCTTTGCGATGGCAGGCACGCCCGGGCAAGTCGCCGACATGTTCCAGCAGTGGTTCGAGAGCGGCGCGGCCGACGGTTTCTCGATCTCGCCCAATTATCTGGACGGCAATCTCGATGACGTGGTCGATCAGGTGATCCCGATCCTGCAGGCGCGCGGGCTGTTCCGCACCGACTACGCCCCCGGCACCCTGCGCGACAACCTGGGCCTGCCGCGCCCGGAGAACCTGTTCGTCGCCGACCCGACGCTCGGCGGCGAGCCGACGATCTGGCAGCCGCTGGCATCATGAGCGCCCCCGCCGTCTCCCCGGTGCGCCGCGCCTATTGCGAGGGGCCTTACGGGCAGGTCCATTACCGCATCGCGCGCCCCGCCTGCCCCCCCACGCTGCCGCCGCTGCTGTGCCTCCACCAGACGCCCAAGTCGGGCTTCGACTACGAGCCTGTCATGCCCTTGCTGGCGATGAAAGGCCGCGTCGTCCTCGCGCCCGATACCCCCGGCTACGGCGGCAGCGACGCGCCGCCCGCGCCGATCGGCATCCCTGATTTCGGCCATGCCATGGCCGCCTTCCTCGAAACGATGCGCGCCGACGGGGTGATCGGCGAAGGCCCGGTGGACGTCATGGGCTATCACACCGGTTCGGTCACCGCGACGGACCTGGCCGTGACCCGCCCGCGCCTGATCCGCCGCCTAGTCCTCGTCAGCCTCGCCGCCTACGACGCGGAAGAACGCGCCCGGCGCCTCACCACGATCGAACGCTTTCCGGTGCCGCGCCCCGACGCCAGCCACGTCGCCGAACTGTGGAACCTGATGGAGACGATGCACGACGCGCGCATCGACCTCGACTGGAAGCATGCCTCGCTGGCCGAGCACTTGCGTCCCGGCGCGCGGTTGCCATGGGGCTTTCGCGCGGTCTACGAATACGACTTCATCGGCGCGCTGGAGAAGCTACGCCAGCCCACCCTGCTGCTGTGCCCGCAGGACGACTTGTGGGATGTGACCCACCGCGAGGCCCACAGGATCGCCGATGCACGCCTCGTCGAGCTTCCCGGCGCGGCTCACGGCTTCCTCAAGCTGGACGCCGAGGCAGTCGCCGCGCGTATCGATACATTCCTGAAAGAGCGTTGATCCCCATGCCCTCCAGACTGTCCCGTCGCATCGCTGCCCCGCTTCTCGCATTCGGGCTTGGCAGCGCGATGACCCCGGCCAGCGCCGCGCCGGACTCCCCCCCGGCTCCCGTCGTCTCCACCGACCCGGTGATCGTCACGTCCACGCAAGGCCGCCTCGCCCTGCGCGTGACGGCTCCCGCAAACGGTACGCAGTTGCCAGTGCTGGTCATGGCCCACGGCGCCGCGCTGAACCGGTCCGACTACCGCCCGCTGGTGGAAGCGATCGCGCGTGCGGGCTACATCGTCGTGCAGCCCGACTTTCCCGATGCCTCGGCGGACGGCATCGCCCCCAAAGGCTGGCCCGACGACACCTGGCGCGTGCGCTATGACACCGTCGCCTGGATCGGCACGCATCTGCCCGCCGTTCTGAAACCCATCCCCGGCCTTGCCCACCGCGCCGACCTCACGCGCACTGCGATCGCCGGGCACAGCTTCGGCGGCCATACCGCCGCGCTCGCGATGGGGGCGAAAGTTAAGGGCATGGTGGCCCAGGCTCCCCTCCCCTATCGCGCCGCGCTGCTCCTGTCCGCCCCCGGCAACTGGGAGGGCATGACGCCCGCATGGCAGGCCCGCGCCGCTTACCTCAAAGTCGACTGGTCCGGCATGCACGGCCCAGTGCTGATGGTGAACGGCACCGCAGACACCGGGCCGATGAGCGATCTCGGCGCGGTCTGGCACGATGACGGCTTCCGTCTCAGCCAGCCTGGCCACGACACCTGCCTGATGCGTGTCGAGGGCGCGGGGCACTATCTGGGCGGCATCGATTCCGCGCTGCGCCCACCCACCGGCGACACCACCGCAGAACGCCGCGCCGCCGTGCTGCGTGACAGCATCGCCTTCCTCGACCATGCCCTGGACCGAAAGACCGAAGCCGCCGCCGCGTGGCCCGCCTTGCGCTCCGCCCTCACCTGCAAATAAGGCTTTTTCGATGCTCCTCAACCGCGAACGCGCCAATCAGGTGATGGACCGCCACGGGCTCGACGGCATCGTCGCGGCCTTCCCGGAGAATATCTACTACTTGTCCGACTACTGGGGCCCGATGTTCCTCATGTCGCGCAACTACACGCTTTACGCGCTGCTCCCGCGTGACGAGAATGCGCCCGCTGCCCTCGTCATGCCTGGCACCGGGGTCTATCATCTGGAGCACTGCCCGACCTGGATGCCCAACGTCGCGACTTTCGTGACCCGAGTGGCTCCGCGCACGCCGCGTGACTTCGAGTTCTCGACCGAGGAACTGGATCTCGAGCAGATGGTGACGCAAGTCCATGCCGACACTCCCCTGACCCCCTACCCGACCCGCGAAGGCGCCGAGATGGCCCCGCGCGACAAGCAGCTGCTGGGCCGCTACGCCGCGCATCAGGGGCGCTCGGAAGCGACCGCCGCGCGCGCACTCGCCCGCGCCGTCGATGATGCCGGCCTGACCCAGGGCCGCCTGGGCTTCGACGACCCGCGCGTGCTTGGCTGGCTGCACGATATCGGCCAGACCGGCCTCACCGGCATGGACGCGCTCAACGTGTTCAAGGAAATCCGCATGGTGAAGAGCCCGGCGGAAATAGACCTGCTGCGCATCGCAGGCCAACGCGGCGAAGCCGTGCTGAACGGCGTGATCGACCGGATGCACGTCGGCATGCCGCTGGACGCCATCGGTGACATCCACGCGCGCCTCTCCGCCGAACAGGGATGCCGGTCGGAGTGGATCATCGCCAATATCCGCGGCCTTGCCACCGGCGTCGTGGAAGCGGGCGAACTCATCAAGCTCGACAGCGTCGTCAGCTACCGCCAGTATCGCGGCGACGTCGGCCGCTCGGTGTTCTTCGGCGAACCCGACGCCGAGATGCTGCGCCGCTCCGAAGCAGTGAGCCGCGCACTCGAAATCGCCTATGCGGAAATCCGCCCCGGACGCAGCTTCAAGGAGATCGTCGACCTTACCCTCGCCGCCGTCCACCGCGAAGGGTTTCCCGGCTTCGTCATCGCCGGGCCCCACAGCGTCGGTCTGGAGCACACCGACCACCCCGTCTCGGTCGGAGCGCAGATGCCCGGCCACCACCCGCTGACGTTCGAGGAGAACATGGTCTTCACCCTCGACATGCCCTACCACGAATTCGGATGGGGCACGACGCACGTGGAGGACATGATGATCGTGCGCAAGGACGGGTGCGAGCCGATCACCTCGATGGACACGCGGCTTCGGGTGAAGCCCATCTGACTACCTTCGCAGATCGTTCGTCTCTGCGTTTCCTCGCGGGACACCGCCTTGGGATCAGCTTTGACGCTTCACCGCTGGCAAACAGGTCTACTCTACCTCCGTAAGCCAGACCGCCTCCAGACTGTTCCTTTTCGACATGCCCGCGCAAACCTTGAATAGCCCCTAGTTTTCTAGACGCCTTGAGCCATCAAAGCCTGCTGCCGTTCGAACTCGACGGGCGACAGCATCCCGTTCCTGACATGCTTGCGGACCGGATTGTAGAACATCTCGATATAATCGAACACGTCCTGCCCGGCCTCTTGGCGTGTTTTGTAAGTGCGTCGCCGGATGCGCTCGCGCTTGAGCAGATTGAAGAAGCTCTCGGCAACAGCATTATCGTGGCAGTTTCCCCGGCGGCTCATGGAGTGTTCCAGATTGTGAGCCCTGATGAAGGCAGCCCAGTCGATACTGGTGAACTGCGAACCCTGGTCCGAATGAATGAGCACGCGGTTCTTCGGCTTTCGCCGCCAGACCGCCATGTGCAGGGCCTGCAAAACCACATCGGTTGTCTGACGGCTTTGCAACGACCATCCCACTACACGGCGCGAGTACAGGTCGAGCACGACCGCCAGATAGGCAAAGCCTTCCATTGTCCGGATATAGGTGATGTCCGTCACCCAGACACGATCAGCCTGTGCCACGTCGAACTGGCGATCCAGGGTGTTGGCAGCGGCGGCCGAAGGCCTTCCACCTGAACTGCCCGGACGTCGCTTGTAACCGATCTGCGCCTTGATGCCTGCCAGACTGGTCAGGCGGGCGACGCGGTTGGGACAGCAAGTCTCGCCCTGATCGAGCAAATCATCATGCAGCTTGCGGTAGCCATAGACCTTGCCGCTGTCCTTCCAGGCCTGTCGGATCAGCGCAGTCTGACGGGCATCCTCCTGTGCCCTGTGGCTCAGCGGGCTCTTCTGCCAGGCATAAAAGCCGCTGGGCTGGATCGCCAGGCACCGGCACATTGCACGGACGCCGAACTGGCCCTGATGCTCGGCAACGAAGGCGTATCTCACTTTGCATCTCTGGCGAAATACGCGGTGGCTTTTTTTAGGATGTCGCGCTCCTCTGTCATCCGGGCCAGATCGCGCTTCAACTGCCGGATCTCGGCATCCTTGGCAGCATCGCCCGACGCCACCTTCCCGAACTGCTTCCTCCACGAATACAGCGAGTGCTGGCTGACGCCGAGCCGCTCGGAAACCTCTGCTACGCGATAGCCCCGCTCCGTAATCTGAGCCACTGCATCACGCTTGAACTCATCGCTGAAATTGGCATTCCCCATCGTCGCCTCCTGTCCTCAAAATTAGGACCCAAGGCGTCCAGAAATCTAGGGGCTATTCATTCCGCCGGCTTTCTGCAGCTTGCAGAAGAAAATTTACGGCATACCAGTGCCGCCCCATGTGAGGGGAAATCGATCCAGATTTCCTGAACGCGCGATAGAATGCCTTCGGCGGAAATGCTGATCCATCTTCACGGAGCAATAGAATATGACCAAAGGTCGATTTCTGCTGCATTCGCAGGATCCGTATAAAATCCTGGTGAGCGATGATCTGCTTGACGAGAAAGGTTTCAATTTCGACAAGGCGGGTCTTGTTTCCTTTTCCGGTGACCCTGAGATACTTCAGCTTCCCAGAACCTTGCTGCACCAGCGCGTCATTGCGAAGATTGATTACCTCGCTCAATCTCAAGCCGCACCCGTAAATGAGCAAGGCGCCAAGCTGGAGACCCGCAAAAACCGGTAGCGTTTGGACGGCTATAATGATTCATTGAGGGCGCGCGATCACGGAGGCCAGCTATGGATCCCAAGTCCCTGTTCAGTTTGAGCGATCACCTTGAGGCAT
>NZ_JAZFAX010000025.1:0-79136 GCF_036352595.1 Novosphingobium resinovorum | reverse complement strand
CGGGCCGCGCGTCTCGGTGATCGGGCTGGAGGACGTGATCGTCGTCATCGATGGCGACGACATCATGATCACCACCACCGCAGGCGTGCAGAAAGTCGGCAATCTCGCCGGCGCCAGGAACCAGTGATCTTTCGCCGCGCCCGATGATCCTGTAGCGATCGACCCTGACGCGATTTCATCGGGCAGTGACTTCCCGCCAAGCTCTTGAAGGACATGGAATGAAGAAAATCGTTGCGTTCGACCTGGACGGGACGCTGGCACTCAGCAAGCAGCCTCTGACCGACGAGATGGCGGAACTGCTCGCCCAATTGCTCACCGTGGCGCAAGTCGCGGTCATTTCCGGCGGCGACTGGCCGCAGTTCGACAAGCAGGTCGCCAGCCGACTGCCCGCGCATGCCGACCTTTCACGCTTGTGGATGATGCCCACCAGCGGCGCCAAGCTGTACCTCCACAACGACGGAAAGTGGGAAACCATCTACGCGGAACTGTTCACCGAGGAGCAGAAGCGCGAAATCCTCGACGCCTTCGACGCCGCGCTCTCCGCGACCGGCTTCACCCCCGAGGAGACCTGGGGCGAGCGGATCGAGGATCGCGGCAGCCAGATCACCTTCTCCGCGCTGGGCCAGCAGGCACCGCTCCATGCCAAGGAAATCTGGGATCCGGACTTCGCCAAGCGCAAGGTGATCCAGGCAGACCTGCTCAAGCGCCTGCCCGGCGTATCGATCAACCTGGGCGGAGCGACTTCGGTCGATGTCACCCAGCCCGGCGTGGACAAGGCCTGGGGGCTCAAGCGCCTGGCCGAGCGCAGCGGTGTCGCCGAAGCCGACATGCTGTTCATCGGCGATGCCATCTTCCCCGGTGGCAACGACTACCCGGCCAAGGCCATGGGTCTCGACACCGTATGCGTACGCGATCCGGCCGATACCGCCAATGTCATCACCGCGATCGTCGCCTGCCAGAAGGCGGGCTGAAACGGCTCGCTAACCGGCCCTCAAGCGGGCATTAGCATGCTGCCATGCCCGCTTTCTATCTTACCCTCATCGCCGTGCTGCTCGCCGGCTTCGGCGCACGCGACCAGTTGATCGTCGCCGGGCTGAGCCTGCGGCAAGGGCGCCGCCCGGCGGTCCTGGTCGTGGCCCTGCTGACCTGCATCGCGACCGCCGCCCTGGCCGCATGGGCGGCGGCGCTGATGCTGGAACGCCTGCCCCCGCCCGCACGCACGATCTTCGCCGCGATCGCGCTGGCCCTTGCAGGCCTTGAATCGATGATACTCGCCCCCCGGCGCGACTTGCGCGAGCCAACCAATTCGCTTGGTGCCCTCGCCCTGGTCCTCCTGGCCGGACAATTGACCGACGCGGCGAGGTTCCTCGTCTTCGGCATGGGCGTGGGCCTCGCGGCGCCCTCGACCGCCGGGGTCGCCGGAGCGCTCGGCGGGATCGTGCTGGCCACATTCGCATGGCGCTGCCCCGAGCTTCTCGGCGCGCCGGCGGCCCGCTGGACCCGGCGGGTCACAGGCACCGTCCTCGTCCTGGCAGCGCTCGCGATGGGCATGCGACAGATCGGAATTCTCTGATCGATTTTTGCAATCGAACCCATCCTTCCTATCTGCGTTTCGAGAGCGTAGTTCTGTTCACAACACGACAAAGCACTCACAGAGGGACCACGACATGACTTCCAAGGACAACTCGCAGGCCGCACTCATCGACAGCCTCAACGGACTGCTGGCCGACACTCTCGCACTCTACGTCAAGACCAAGAACTTCCACTGGCACGTCAAGGGCCCGCAGTTCCACGACCTGCACCTGCTGTTCGATGCCCAGGCCACCGAAGTCTTCGGCCTTACCGACCTCATCGCCGAACGCGTGCGCAAGCTGGGTGGCAAGACGCTGACCTCGATCGGCTCGATCGCCGCCAAGACCTCGATCAAGGATGAGGACGACACGGGCCTCGACGCGATGGCGATGGTCAAGGAGCTGTTCGAGGACAACACGGCCTACGTCGCCACGCTCAAGGCGACCAAGGAACTGGCCGGCGAAGCCGGTGACAACGCCACCGACGGGATCATCGACGACTGGACCGACCAGGCCGAACAGCGCGCATGGTTCCTGCGCGAGATCATCGCCTGAACCGTTTGCCCACCGGTAGGGGAGTGCTAAGGCGCTCCCCATGACCCATCTGCCGAATGTCGAAATGATCGAAGGCGCCGACGACGGTGCCATCGCCAACTGGTTCGCCGAACGCCTGGACGCGGCGCTCGCGGTATCTCCGGAGATCGCGATCACGGTTCCCGGCGGCTCGACGCCGTTCCCGATCTTCGACAGGCTCGCGCTCGAAGACCTGCCCTGGCCGCGCATCGCGGTATGGCCGGGAGACGACCGCATCGTTCCCGAAGACCACCCCGCGAGCAACGTCGGCAAGATCCGCGCCCGCCTCGAACCGGTCGGCGCGGGGATCGTGCCCCTGACGCAGGACGCCGTACCGCCGCGCTTCGCGATCGCCTGGCTCGGCATGGGCGGCGACGGCCACATCGCCTCGCTGTTTCCCAACACCGACCCGCAGGTGGACGATCCCCTCGCCGTGAGACGGCTCACTCCCGACCCGCTCCCTCCCGAAGCCCCGTTCGACCGGCTGAGCCTGACCATACCCTCGCTGCTCGACAGCGACGAGATCGTCTTCGTCATTCGCGGCGCCGAGAAGCGCGCGATATTCGACGCGGCAGTCGCGGGTGGCCACGACCTGCCCGTCGCCAGGCTTCTGCGAGCGACCACCGCCAAGGTGACCTGCTTCTGCTGACGCTGCTGCTGCCAGCGGCGCTGCACCGGGCGCTCTACCGCCTTGCACATGCCGTCCGGGTGCGCGTCTGGCACATGCGGGGCACGCACCTGCATGGGGTGCGCGTGGTGGCACTGGATCGGGAGGGAGGCGTGCTGCTGGTGCGGCACTCCTACGGCTCGGACAAGTGGATGCCGCCCGGCGGCGGCCTGAAGCCGGGCGAGGAACCGATCCTTGCCGCAAGGCGCGAACTCAGTGAGGAAACCGGCTGCATCCTTGCCGACGCCCGGTTGATCGCCACCGTCACCGAGACGCTTCACGGCACCCCCAATACGGTGCGGGTCGTCCGGGGAGACGCCCGAGGCGACCCACGCCCCGACGGCCGCGAAATCGTGGAGGCACGCTTCTTTCCGCTGGATGCCCTGCCCTCTCCCATGCCCACCGGTCTGGCGGAGCGCCTGCACGCCTGGGCCGGAGATATCCGCGCGGCATCGGAATAAGGCGCGCTGCCGCATTGCAGCATGTGGCAAGTACATATATACCGCACCGGCCTGCACGAGGTGCGCTCCAACGCCACCGCCGACCCGGATTGCCAAGCCTGATGGACACTACGTCGCCCCTCTCGATCCTTGTGCTCATGGTTTGCCGAAACCGCCGCGAGACGACGCTCCAGGCTATCGAACGTATTCGCCGGCAAGCCCCGGCAACGCACGTTTCCATCGCCTTGTTCGACGACGCTTCCGACGACGGTACCCCCCAGGCGGTCGCCGACGCGCACCCCGATGTCACGATCGTCCACGGCGACGGCAACGCGTTCTGGAACGGCGGACTTCACCAGCTCTGGTCGCAAGTGAAGGACGCCCGGGTCGATGCGTTCCTCTGGCTCAACGACGACACCTGGCTCGACGACGATGCCTTCGCGCGGCTGCAGGCGACCTGGAACGACATGGCGAGCGAGCGCGGCGACACGCGCTTCATCCTCGTCGGCGCCACGCGCGATACCGATGGTTCGATCAGCTACGGCGGATACGACCTGGAAGACACGCCGCTGGCCTTCCGCCTCAAGGCTGTCCCTCCGCTGGATACGCAGCTACGCGCGATCACCACGTTCAACGGCAACGCCGTGCTCGTGAGCAAGGCCGCGGCGGACCGGATCGGCATCAACGATCCGGCGTACTTCCACAATCTCGGCGATGTCGATTACGGCCTGCGTGCGAAGAAGGCGGATATCCCCGTGATGCTCCTGCCCGGCACGATCGGGGTGTGCGAAGGCAACAAGGCCAAGTCGCAGCGCGGCTACGGCTCCCCGCTGCTGTCCGTTCGCGAGCAGTGGCGCAAGGTCAACACCCACCACGGCCTGCCTTTCCGCAGTTGGTGGCACTTCACGCGCCGCCATTCCGGCAGCTACTGGCCGCTTCATTTCCTGCTGCCGTACCGCCACCTGCTGTTCTTCTGGAAGCGTTCCATGCACGGCGTAAACGGGGCCTGACGTGATCCGGTTCGTCGTGAACAAGTGGATGGGCCTCGTGTGGAAGCGCGACACCGTGCTCATGCGGTTCGTCGGCAAGCGGCTTGGCGCAACCATCGGAACCGGCGTCAAGTTCGCCGGCTGGCCGGTCCTGGTTCCAGCCGCCCCCGGCTCGTTGCGGATCGGCGACCGGGTGGTCCTCGCCAGCCGCGCGTGGGCGACCGCGCTGGGCGTCTCGCGGCCGGTGATCCTGCGCTGCCTGACGCCGGATGCGCGCATCGACATCGGCGACGACTGCGGCCTGAGCGGCACGGTCGTCTGCGCGGCAAAGTCCATCACCATCGGCAAGCGGTGCCTGATGGGCGCTGACGTCACCATCTTCGACACCGATTTTCACCCGCACGAACCGGAGAACCGGCGTTACGCGCAGCCGGACTGGAACGCCATCAGTGCCCCCGTGATCATCGGCGACGACGTTTTCATCGGCACCGGCGCGGTCATCCAGAAAGGCGTGACGATCGGGGACGGCGCCATCGTCGCCGCGCGCAGCGTCGTCCTGCACGACGTCCCGGCAAAGTCGGTCGTGGCCGGTGTCCCGGCGAAAGTCATCCGCACTCTCTGACGCTTTGCCGAAAGCGACGGGACGGTTCGGGGAAGGTTCATCGAGTGACGGCAGACTGGCGGGGTATCGATCCTGTCGGTCAGGCCGGGTGCCGATCGACGACGGCCCTGCGGAAAAATCGCGAAGGAGCGGAAATTTGGCAAGATCAGGCCAGACAATGGAATTCAGCAGGCGCGCGGCCATCATGGCTGGGATGTCCACCGCTGCCGCCATTCCCCTGGCGCGCGCGGCGGCCCCGGCAAATCGATCATCGGGCGGAAAGGATCCGGTGACCCCCGAGCAGTTCGGCGCCGTCGGCGACGGTAACCACGACGACACCCAGGCCTGGCAGGCCGCAGCCCGGACAGGGCTCACCATCGTCCCCAAGCCCGGCGCGCGATACCTGATCTCCGCAAGCATATCGCCGCCGCCCGGCACGCCGCTCATCATTCGTGGCGGAACGATCAAGGGACCGGGCGCGAGCGTGCTCAAGGCGGCGCCCAACTTCACGGGTTATCTGCTAAAGCCGACCAGCAGTTACGAGATTCGCGGCCTTCACATCGTCGGAAACGGCCGTGATGGATGCCACCTCATCGGTACGGACGAGAAAGGGTCAGGCGGATCGGTCATCATCGAGGACATCGATTTTCGCAGGGCCGATACGTTTATCAACTTCGGTCCCGGCTGGGAGCACCCGCTGGGCCTGTACTACGCACGCATCTACGGTCAGCATTTCCGCACGGCCGGCATCATCCTGGGCGGCACCAGGGGCGGCGCGAGAAGCGGTGAAAGCGCCTGGACGTTCGACACGGTCATCATGACCAATGCCGACAAGGGCACTGCCGGCAGCCTGCCCGCGACCGGGATCAGCGTCACCCGGGGCGGCAACGCAGATCTGTTGACCTGGGACGGAACCCCAAGCCCGATGTTCGGCTGGGTCGTGCTGCGCTCGCAGGATGGCAAGACCGGCTGGCACGTACCGCCCAACTGGACCGAGGCGTTCTGCCAGACGGGCCGCTTCGAAGCCGAGAAAGCCGCAGGCGAGACGTGGCAGTACGCTGTCGTCCGGCAGACCGTGGGCATCTGCCTGCGTCGCGGCAAGGCCGTCGCGGCAACGTCCGTCCAAGCCGAATATTGTGGCATCGGCGTCTGGCTGGACAACGTCCTGGGCTTCAATTTCCAGGCTATCTACAGCGAGACGCGGGACCGTGCCGCCCCTTATCCCAATCTGTCTTCCGTGGTCGTCACCGGCGGCAGCTACGGGACGATCGGGACCACCTGGGCCGAGCAGTACGGCTACGCGATCATCGCCAGCCCGGGCACCCAGGTCAACACCGGCATGTTCCGCGGGCGGAGCCTGAAGTGGGCGCTGTACGGCGGTCGGGAGATGCCGCCGGACGCGCCCTGGAACCGGAAGGGCGCGCTCATGGGATCGACGCCGGTTCCATTCCGCCGGCTATCCGGGAAGGACTGACCCTCCGCGAAGGCACGCAGCGCCCCTGGGGCTTTCCCGGGGCGCCGCTTATGCGTTGATCGCCTCGCGAATGCGCGCGTAGTTGCGTTCCGAAAAGCTTTCCATGGCGAATTCGCGGGCAGCCGCCGCCAGTTGCGCCCGCCGTTCGGGATCGCTCTTGAGCTGCGCGATCCGCGCCGACAACGCCGCTACGTCGTTCAGCGGAACAACGTAGCCCGTCTCGTCGTCCTTCACCGTCTCGTTCACACTGACGATGTCGTAGATCACCGAGGGAACCGCCAGCATCGCGGCCTCGACCACCGAGCGCGAGAAATGCGGCTTCTTGAAAGGCACCACGAGGACGTCGAGGTCCGCGAGGTTGCTCGGCACGTCCAAAACCATCGGATAGACATGGACGTTGGGCCCGGCGGCCGCGAGCAGGGCCTTGACATCAGGCGTCTCGTCCCCGGTATGGCCGTAGATGCAGAATGCCATCTGCGGATCGTGCTCGTGCCTGCGCGCGATCTCGAGAAAATCGCCGAGCCCGTTCTTCACGTCGAGACGGGCGAAATAGCCGGCCACGAACTTGTCCGGGCCGACCTTGACATCCTTGCGGTGCAGCGAACGGCCGCGCTCCGGCGCGTAATCGGTGGAGTGAACGTAGTTGTACACCACCTCGCTGGAGATGTCCGGCAGTCTCAGGTTGCTCAGTTCGTTGCGCGAAATCGCGATGCAGTGATCGGCCGAGCGGCGCAGCACCGAGCGGATCACGGCACCCCAGGCGCCGTCCAGCAACGGCTCGCGGATGTGGCACACGATCCGCGTCCCGGGCGAGAACAGCCTGACCATCATGCCATAGAAGCACAGCGCCGAACTGTTGAGATACACCACGTCGTAACCGCGCAGATACTTGAAGTACCCGCCGGGCACGGCCGCAAGGCCCATCAGATTGCGCAGGGCGAGCTTGAGACTCATGCCGCTGACTTCCGATCCATGGAACGGCGTCAGCCGCTTGCCGGCCAGAATACGCGACTTGATGGCCGAATACGTGTTGAGCACCGGTCCCTTGCGGACGAACAGCACGGTCTGCGGCCCGAACTCACGCTCATAGGCATCGACGATCTGGTACAGGCTGCGCGGCGCGCCGCCATTGTTGCCGGAGTGCTGGAAGAACAACACCTTCCTGGACGCGTCAGTCATAACCGTGCTGCTCCCCTGCCGATGCGACGTCGTGACGGCATTCACGCCCCGATCACGCGGAACACCTGATCCCACATGCCCGAGACGTCTTCCTTGAGCTGCGCCGCCGCCACCGCGAGCCGCTCGGAAATCGCCTGCCGCCCCTCGATCGATAGCAGCGGCTGCAGAACGGCACGGATCTGCGCCTCGTCGAGGTCCACCCGCGTCAGCCCCTCGGCATAGGCATAGTCGCGGAAGAGTTCCTGATACTTGTGGCTCCAGCCCGTGCCGATCGTCGGCACAGACTGCGAAAGCGCGCTCACCAGCGCATGGAAGCGGCTGCCGATCAGCGCGTCGCATTGTGCGATGAGGCCCTTGGCGACGAGCGGATCGTCCGCCTCGATGATCTCCAGCGGCGCACCGACCTGGTCGTTCAGCCTCCGGGCCAGCGCACCGTCCTCCATCGTCTCGTGGACGAGGAAGAACGGCGTGAGCCCCGCCTCCCGCACGATGCGGATGACCTGGACGAGGAAGGCCGGATAGGCCCCCTGTTCCTTGTCGCCGGCCTTGTCGAGCATCCGGGCGTTGGGCACGATGGCCACCATGCCGCTGCCCTTGGCGATCCGATCGGTCGGCACCGCGCGCAGCACGTTGGTGAAGTCCGGCGCCAGGCGGATCGTGTCGCGCGCGCCGACCGCCCCGGTCAGGAAGTCGTAGGAGGACTGCTCGCGCGCGAAGATGAGGTCGGCGCAATCGGCGGCGCGGCGCATGGCTTCCTTGATGCCGGGCGTCTCGAAAGGCCCGAAGGCCTGGGGCAGCAGGATCAGCTTCTTGCCGGCCCGCTTCCACTTTTCGGCACGCTTGGCGAAATCCTGAGCCGGGCCGAGGCCCCACTGGTCGGAATAGGCGAAGCCGGCGGCATCGAGGATGATGTCGACTTCCGCCTCGGTCACGAAGCCATAGCGTTCACGCAGCTTGGCCGGCACCCGCTCGACGAGGGGACCGAGCACGTCGACCCCCCGCTTGACCAGTTCCGCACGGTGCCACAGGCCGAGCGGCGCGCGCAGTTCGAACGGCGTCGTATAGTTCGCAGCCACGACCAGCCGCGCGCCGGGCAACCGGCGGCGCACCTCCTGGATCGCGGCGAGCAGCATCATCGCCGCGCCCTTGTTGGTGAAACCGGCCTTGCGGATCTCGATGGTCGGACTCATGGATCTGATCACTTTTCAATTCGAAGAAGCAGCGAGGCCGGCTTCTTCTGGGAGTAGGGGATGAGGCCGTCGTCAAGGCCGTAACCGACGCCGATCAGCATGACCGGCCGCTCGAACGGGGCCAGCCCCAGCGCCTTCGCCATGCGCTCCTCGCGCTCGTCGACGTCGGGCCAGTTGATCGGCACGGACGACAGGCCCAGCGTCTGGAGGGCCAGCATCAGTTGCATCGCAGCCAGCGAGCCATCGATGTAGATCAGGTGACGGTCGCGTTCCTCGACGTAGTTCGACATGTCGCCGACGACCACGATCAGGCACGGGATGTTGTGCACGAAGCCGGCAGTGCCGCCTGCCAGTCCTGCCAGTTCGACCGCCTTCTCCGCATCGATGCAGGCGTGGAACCGATAAGGCAGGCGGTTGCAGGCCGTCGGGGCATAGGCGGCCGCTTCGACAGCCTGCTCCAGCAGTTCGGCCGCAACCGGCCGCTGCTCGAACCAGCGAACCGATCGACGCTCGATGAAGAGTTGGCGAAGCTGGGCGAAGGGAATGCCACTCGGCACGACGTCCTGCTTGGCGTAAGGGACGAAGTCGGTGCCGGCCTCGTCCCGGGCGTAGCCGGTCGCTGTGAACGTCTCACGGGCACGCGCGATGACGGTGGTGTCATCCACGACGTCGAAGTAGCCGCTGAGGATGTCTCCGGCCCACTTGCGTTCCTTGCCATCGATGCGGCTTTCCGAAAGCATGGCCCCGGCGAACTGCGCCACCGTCTGCTCGATGTAGCCTTCCGCGAAGGTGCGGCGGCGCGGCTGCATCACCAGTGCCTTCTCGAGCCGGTGCACGTTGCGACGGAATCCGCCATGCGTGTCCTTGTCGCCGACGCGCTTGCCGCGAAACTCCTGCTGTCCGGCCAGCACGGCACGATGTTCGCGATAGAACCGCGTGGACAGGAACGTGAAGTACAACGACGCCAGGAAGCCGTTCCGGCTGGCTGGCCCCCTCAGGGCGCGCTGCAGGTAGGCGGTGGCCCGGCGCCAGCCGCCGGTCACGACCCGAACCGGCAGCGGCCGCTTCACGGGCTTGCGGGGTTCTTGCTTTGCCATGTCATGCCCTCTTGGCGGATCGAATGCTGTTTACCGTCTCGATCGCGACCCAGGGCTTGAACAGCGCCTTGGTCATCAGGAAGAAGATGGGACGCGTACGAGGCGAGACCAGCAGGATGAAATAGGATGCCGCAGCATAGCTGATGAGGGTCGCCACGGCCGAGCCCATCATCCCGTAGCGCGGGATCAGGACGATGTTGAGAAGGACATTGGCGATCGCGCCGCAGCCCTGGCTGATGACCGAAAAGACATTGAACCGCTCCACCACCATCCAGCGCGAAAACGCGTAGCGCATGAAGATGAAGGGCATCGAACACATGTGCACCATCAGCACCGGCCCGGCCGCTTCGAACTGCTGGCCGAACGCGAACTTTATGAGCAGCGGCCCGAACAGGAAAATCCCGATCATGATCGCATAGGCCAGCAGCGCCAGCAGCGCCAGCAGGCTCTCGAAACGCGCGTTGAAGACCTCCCGCTCTTGCTTGTGCAACTGGATCAGTCGCGGAAAGAAGCTTGTCACCAACGCGGCGGGGATGAAGTAGAACACCTCCGACAGGCGTGCAGCCACCGCATAGATGCCGACCTCGGCCGGACCTTCCCACCAGCGCAGCATGACCTGGTCGATCTTGAGGTAGATCAGTGCCATCGCCGATCCCAGGAAGATCATCCAGCTTTCACTCAGCATCGCCCTGGCCTTCTTCGGATCGAAGACCCAGCGATGCGGTGCGGGCCCGCCGCGCCGTAGGAACAGAGGCAACGACACGGCGACGATAATCAGCACCGACGCGGCCTGGACGTAACCCATGATGATGATGCTGCCGCCCAGCAGGATAACGATGCCCCGCGCCAACCCGCCGATCAGCGTGCCCGCCATGCGCGCGATCGTCGAGTACCGGGCTTCGACCCTGCTGCGGAACCAGTTGTCGAGCAGCATCGGCGCCGGCGTGAAGAGAATGAACAGGAAGGCCGAGAAGAACAGCCAGCGTTCAGTGCTGTCATGCTGCGGCATGACCAACCCGTAGATGAGGCAGCCCAGACCGCCGATGCAATAGCCCGCGAACCGCAAGCCACCGCCGGTGCCGAGCACTCGCGGATGATCGTCGGGATTGTCGACGAGGTCACGGATCAACAGGCCGTCGAGGCCCATCTGCCCGAGCACGGCGAAAAGCTGCGCTATCGCGAAGACGTAAGCGTAGGCGCCATACTGGTCCGCACCGTAATACCGCGCCACCCCGACGAAGACGATGAAGGTAACCGCATTGGTGAACAGATTGTCCGCCATGAGCCAGGCGGAATTGCTCAGGTACGATTTCATCCCGAGCTTGGCGGCCCCAGCCTTAGGTGTTGTGCTTGAGGTCATCGTCTACCCGGTAAGAAAAGTACGCTGGAACGTTCAGTTCGAATGGCACAAGCCCGGCGGCAACGTACCAAACCGCACGGCGGAAGCCCCGGAAGCGAATGCTACGCGCGACTGAAACCTGAATACCGGCCTGGATCACAAAGCACCGAGAACTTTACCTAGTGGTCTAATCAGCCTCACCGCAGGTGCAGTCAAGGAGATTATGCTGCAAGTGCTCAGTAGGCATTTCGCCGCGCAGCAACAACAGCGCATCGCCCACTGCCTCGGGCTGTCTAAAATATTGGATACGCCAAATAATGCCACAGAGACCCACCAAAATCGAATGGCGCGCGGTCAATGCGCAATCCGACATACAGTAGCCCCAGCCCCAATAAGCCAACGCCAGGAAGCGCCGTGTCCAGCGCCTTCGGCAAGAACCGAACACCCTTGATGACGAGCAGAAGCAAGGCCATCGTCCTGACGAAATCGAGGTAGAAATAAATCCTCAGCACCGCCAGAGGAACGGTCAGGAGAGTCATCAGGGCCGCGTAGAAAATCAGATAAGAAAGAAGAAAGTGGCTCGCCATCATATCCCGACGGCGATTCGTGAATACGACAACTGCAAGTGCCGCAAAAATCGCCGCATCAATGAGAACGAGGCCGATGGAAATTGAACCATCGTCCTTCTGCCCCAGCGAGCTTATCGAAGAATGGGAAATGTAATATCCCAATGCCGCCGCTACAAGAATAGCTCCGAAACTAAACAGCCGCCGCGTGCTCCGCTTCTTGAAATAGAGTTCCAACAACACCGGCGCATACAGGATCAACACCAGCAAGGCGACGGATTGGTGGGTCAGAAGAGCGATCACCGCCAGCGCACCGGCCATCCACTGGTTACCCCGGCGTAAATAGGAATAGCCGAGGATGCAAAACGACGCACCCATGACCTGCCGGACGAGATGCGTCACAAGCGTAAAGCTCATCGCAAGCAGAACGCATCCGATCAGCGCGATCGCGTTGGGATTACGCCCCTCCTTGACGAACAAGGCTCCGCCGACCCGGAACACAGCCACTCCGACAAGTACATAGTCTATCAGCGTAATGACAAGAGCAAGGGTAGGGATGTCTCCTCTGGAATAAACGGAGACAATCTTACATATCGCATAATATACCGGCTCATTCCATTTCACCACAATGGAACCGATTTTCGCACCAAGGTACGAAAAGAAATTCATATACTCGAGCCGAAGATAATGCTGAGTATACCAGACCCAGTCCCCCGACATGTCCTTGTTCATATTCATCTGGGCCAGAGCCGCGATGACGATGGCAAGAGTCGCGCAATAGATTGCCGTGCTTCTTCGCGGATCGACGATGGACCAGATAATCATTCCGAAAATCAGGATGAGGATCATCTCAAAAGTCCATTTCCCGCATCAAGCGCAATCATGAGCAGCAGCCGGATGAAAGGCCTCGCCGCCCTTGGCTCCGGAGGTTCAGTAGCTGTGACGAAAGGGAAATAACAGCCTTTGCGTGCACCGGCGGCCCGGTGGCCGGAAGTCCGGTTGAACGGGCAGCCGAACGAGCCGAACTGCCATGTTTCAGCGATCACGATCTGTCACGAAACCAGATCGCCTGCTCACGCATCAAGCGCCCGCAAAACGCCGGCGGCAAAGTTCTCCGCCATCCGCTCGATGGAATAGCGATCGGCCATGGCCCGTGCCTCGGCAGCCATCGATTGCTGGACGGCAGCATCGACCAGGATGCCCGATACAGCGTCGGCATAGGCTTGCGAATTTTCCCATTCGTCCACCATGACGCCGTTGCGATCGACATCCAGGTAGGCGATTTCAGGGCTGTGCCATGGATATCTGGTAGTCGCGATCGGAAGACCGACCACCGCCGCATCAAGAATGGCCAACCCCATGAGTCCGGGCATCATGAAAACATGCCCCAACATCATCAATTCCACTTTCTCCACGCCGAAGCGTGGCCCAAGAACCCTGACCCAGGGCCGACTCTTGGCAAGCGCCTCTATCACCGGGAGATCTGCCCCGCCGCCCACGACCAGCAATTCGAAATCAGGAATCCTCGAACGAATCCGTTCGCAGGCTTCAATCAGGAAAGCCATCCGCTTGTCAGGATAGATGCCACCCACGAACACGCCGACATTCCTGCCGGCGAGGCCCAGTTCCGCCCGCAGTACCTGCAAGCGCTCAGGGGTGATTCGCTCCACCTGTCCTCGCAGCTGGGAGGTGTCGACAGAATTGTTGAAGACGGTGATATTATCGGACGGAAAACCAAGTGACACGACATGCCTGCGTGTCTCTTCGGTATAGCCGAACCACCAATTCACCTTGGTCGCCCACAAGCGCTTCCACCGTTCGCTCAGTCCCGAAGGGTTGCGCGACTGGAAGTTTCGGCCATGCCCGAAATAGGCGAGCCTCTTGGCACCGAGCATGGACAGAATGTTCAACATGTAGTTGAGGACGAGTTTGTTTTCCTGCTGGACGATGACCATATCCGATTTCAGCGCTTCCCTGAAACCGCACTGGTACTCCAATCCGAACGGCAGGGTCTTGGTACCGACCTTGACGCCCCAGTCGATATCAACCGTATCGTTCTTCTTGATATTCTCGGCCTTCGGGTCGCAGTAGACTACCCGATAATCGACGTTCCGTTCTGCCAGAAGCAGCCGGAGCTTTTCATGAAACGGCTTCCTGTAGTGATGCGAGGTCGGAAAGATATAGGAAACCCGCTTCACTGGGCCTTCTCCGCAAGAATTCGTTCATGTTCGACGATCTGCTCGGTTGAAAACCGCCGGGCGACCACGCGTGCCGGATTTCCGGAAACGATATCGTAAGGCGCCACGTCATCCACCACGACGGAGCCCGCAGCGATGATCGCTCCGCGGCCTATCCTGACCCCACTGAGAATGACGGCACCAAAGCCAACCCATACATCGGGTCCAATCTCGATGCTGTTCTTGGGGTCATCCGCCAGATAGGCATCCGTTCCCACCCATGGAGCCCGCCTGATGGACGTTCCCACTGCGCGCATGTCATGGTCGCGCCGGCCGACGATACCAACGTTGTTCGCGATGAGCACGCCGTCCCCGATACTTCCATTCACCTGGATGGAGCAGAATTTCCCGATATAGACGTCATTGCCGATGCGCAGATGCCTAGAGGAACTCACGAACGACAGAATGCCGATGTGAAACCCCGAGCCGATACTCACACGTCGACCCACGAAGAGACAGCGCTTCAGTCGCTGCGCAAGTTTTCCGAGCATCTCGTATCTTCACCGCTGCGTCAGAACCTTGAACACGAACTTGGGCGCCATCACCAGATAACGACGCCACAACCGGCGGGGTTCGCTGACAAGCCGGTGCAGCCACTCGAGCCCCGACTTGTGCATCCATTCGGGCGCGCGCTTCACGTCGCCTGCATAGAAGTCGAAAGCCGCACCGATGCCGACCAGCGTCGCTCCCGGTATGCGACCGACATGGTCGCGCATCCAGTATTCCTGCTTCGGCGTTGAAAGCCCGACCCAGACGATATCCGGCTGCGCGGCGGAAATCTCCTCGGTGGCCTGCAAGTCCTCTTCCGGGGTCAAGGCACGAAACGGCGGTGTGCCCATGCCCACGATCTTCATGCCCGGAAAGCGGCGGAGCAGTTCCGCCGCCATGCGCTCCGCCACGCCGGGCTTGCCGCCGTAGAAATAGTGCCGCGCACCCGTCGCCAGGCCACCCTCGCACAGCGCCGCGACGAGGTCGGCACCGCAGACCCGGTCCGCCGTCTTGTAGCCACGGGCGTGGAGCGTCCAGACCAGCGGCATGCCGTCCGGAGTGATGAGCCCGGCGCCGTCGTGGATCGCCATCAGCGCCGGATCATCCTGCGCCCGCATCACGCCATGGACGTCGCGAACGCAGATGTACTGGGCGTTGCGGTTGGCGATCCAGTCCAGGATCGTCGCCACCGCCACCGGCATGTTCACGGTACTGACCGGCACGTCCAGCACGCGGGTGGCGGGCACGCCCGCCGCCGTACGTGTCGCGGTGGCATCCACCTTGTTCGTCCGGGGATAATCGATCACGGTTGTCGTCATATCATCATGCCCCATCGAATTCGGTCGATACCGCAGCCTGTCCCATCATGCCGCAGGCACGACCGGCGCGATATGGTTCGCCAGATACCACTGGTAAGTCTCGCGGATGCCTTCCGCCAGTTCCACCCGCGGTTTCCACCCCATAGCGGTAAGGCGCGCCGAATCCATGAGCTTGCGCATGGTGCCGTCGGGCTTGGTGGAATCGAAGCTGATCTCGCCCTGGAACCCGGTCACTTCGGCAACCATCCCCGCGAGTTCCGCAATCGTGACGTCGTCCCCGTAGCCCACGTTGATGTGGCTCAGCATCGGTTCGGTGTTCGCCTGGTACGCGTCGGGCGCAAGATCGAAGACGAACAGCGAGGCCTCCGCCATGTCATCGACGTGCAGGAACTCGCGGCGCGGCGTCCCGGTGCCCCAGATCACCACTTCACGCGCGCCGTTCTCCACCGCTTCGTGGAAACGGCGGATGAGCGCCGGCATCACGTGCGAATTTTCGGGGTGGAAGTTGTCGCCCGGACCATAAAGGTTGGTCGGCATGACGCTGCGGTAGTCGGTGCCGTACTGGCGATTATAGCTTTCGCACAGCTTGATGCCCGCGATCTTGGCGATGGCGTAAGGTTCGTTGGTCGGCTCCAGGATACCGGTCAACAGCGCGTCTTCACGCATCGGCTGGGCCACCGCGCGAGGATAGATGCAAGACGACCCGAGGAACAGCAACTTCCGCACTCCGGCCGCGAAGGCCTGGTGCACGACATTGCACTCGATCATCAGGTTCTCGTAGATGAACTCGGCCGGGTAGGTGTTGTTGGCATGGATGCCGCCGACCTTGGCGGCCGCCAGCACGACGCCATCGGGCTTTTCCGAAGCCAGGAAATCCCGCACCGCCACCTGATCGGTCAGATCGAGTTCGGCATGCGTACGGCAGACCACTTCGGCGCCGCGTTCCCTCAACTTGCGGGCGATAGCACCGCCCACCATGCCGCGATGTCCCGCAACGTAGACCTTCATGACCTTGTCTCCTCGAACTCTTTCAGTCGCTGCCGCATGCGAACCTGGATGCTCGGCAGCCATGTGACACGAACCGACGACCGGAACCTGCCGCGTCCCTCACGCCGTGGCGCCGCCGGTCGTAGCGATCGGTCGGCATCCTCCGGCAAAACGTTCAGCCCGGTAGCCGGGCGGGCATCGCAAGCCCGCGCTCAATCCGAACCGAACAGGTCGCGAGTGAAGACCTTCTCTTTCACGTCCTCGATCGCAGCCGTCATGCGATTTGCGATAATCACGTCGCAGTCCTGCTTGAACCGGTCAAGGTCGTTCACGATCATCGATCCGAAGAAATCGCCCGCTTCCATCGAAGGCTCATAGACAACGACCTCAATGCCCTTGGCCTTGATCCGCTTCATGATTCCCTGGATCGAAGACTGGCGGAAATTGTCGGATCCCGCCTTCATGACCAGACGGAAGACACCGACCCGTCGAGGCTTGGCCGCGATGATCTGATCGGCGAGGAAATCCTTGCGCGTGCGATTGGCATCCACGATCGCACGGATGAGGTTCTGGGGAACTTCCGAATAGTTCGCCAGCAGCTGCTTGGTATCCTTGGGCAGGCAGTATCCGCCATAGCCGAAGCTGGGGTTGTTGTAATGCGACCCGATGCGCGGGTCGAGACCGATGCCTTCGATGATCTGCCGCGTATCCATTCCGCGTGAGATCGCGTAGCTGTCGAGTTCGTTGAAGAAGGCCACGCGCATGGCGAGGTAGGTGTTGGCGAAAAGCTTGATCGCCTCGGCCTCGCGCGAGTCGGTGGAGAGGATCTCCACGTCCTTCCGGATCGCGCCCTCGAGCAGCAGGTCGGCGAAGATCCTGGCCCGCTCGGAGCGCTCGCCGACAATGATCCGCGAAGGATACAGGTTGTCGTAGAGCGCCTTGCCCTCGCGCAGGAACTCGGGGCTGAAAATCACCTGCTCGGTCCCGAACCGGGCGCGCACCTCGTCGATGAAGCCGACCGGGATCGTGGACTTCACGACGATCGTGGTCGCCGGATTGATCTCCATCGCCTTGCGGATAACCGCCTCGACCGACGAGGTATCGAACTTGTCGGTCTCTACGTCATAGTTGGTGGGCGTCGCGACGATGGTATAGTCGGCCCCCTCCAGCGCGAGAGCCGGGTCCAGTGTGGCCGTCAGCGCGAGCGGCTTGTCGCGCAGGAACTCTTCCAGTTCCGCATCCTGGATCGGCGAGCGGCGGGCATTGAGCATTTCGACCCGATCGGCCGAAATATCCACCGCCACCACATCGTTATGCTGCGCGAGCAGCACCGCATTGGAAAGCCCTACGTAGCCCAGGCCGAAAACTGCAATTTTCATGGAAAATGGCTCACAAAAACGAATTATCGAGGACTTGCGCGAACCGGTGTCCGCACAGCCCCCCGTGCATCAAGCCGAAGATGTCTTCTGCCAACGCTGTTTCCGCTACGGGTATTCCGCAATGCAGCAGACAACGTCAATGCTTTTGTGCACGTAATCGATTCGTGAAATTGGACAATGCCGCGTTCATCATAAGGACAGGAAACGGCGCCCGGCAAAAATCATCGATTTCATACGATCGGTGAAAATCTCTTCGCAATCGCCATACCACTGCAGCACGACGACAATATACTTAGCAACCGCAGCAAACCGCGTGGCATTCCCCGATCTGGCCAGCCCAGAACCGCAAAACCACTTCGGCGAACAGGGGGCGAAAAGGTCACCGTGTAACGACAACCTTCTTGAGAGCCCCCTTCCCGCGTCCGGCAAGGATATCCAGTTGCTGAGTCGGACAGTTTCCGGGAACCTCCACTGTCGTGACCATCTCTCCCGCAGAGGCAGTGCCGGCAGCCGGAAGGATGCCCTTTCCGAAACAGCGTATCCTGATCGCCAGCGGCCGCCGATCGATCGCCTCGTCATCGGCGTCGAGCCGGACCTGCCACGTCCCGGGCGCCAGAACGAGATTGCGGCTGGCGATCACCGAGCGAACCGGATCGGAATTCTCGTAGTGCAGCACCGGCTGGCCGGCCTGTACTTCCAGATGCGTGCTCAGGCCGGGGCTTTCGTTTAAGGCCCAATCGAACGGTCCGGCCAATCCCGTGGACTGCCTGAACGCCAGGTCATCGGCAGTCGTCATGCCGCCGGACCCGCAAGCTTCGCGCCAGAGCGCCGTCGCCTGTCCTGGCTTGCCCATCGCCAGCAGGCGCGGCAGCCCCCGGGAGAGTGCGCTACACTCCAGACTTGCGCCTTTCGCCTTCATCGCCGCGGCGAGCCGCTGCACCGATGCCTCGGGCAGTTCACTCGCGGCCCAGCCAAGGAACGCGGTGGTCCACCACCGCCCCCCCGGGCCGATGCCCGAAGCCACCGCATCGACGCCGCGCGGGTCCGACAGGACGGACTTCGTGAGACCACGCACTTCGTCGTCGGTCCCGCCAAGTCGCCAGAGGGCGAGCACCCGCTGCGCCGCGACCGCCCAGTCGCCCGAGCGGGCCGCCAGGACGATCACGATCCGCTGCGTGAAGCGGTCATGCCAACCGCGCTGCGCCGCAAGCAGCACCGGCTGCAGCGCGGCGTCCTCCTGCCCCGTCGCGAGCAGGCCATTCGCATAGAGTGCGAGATTATCCGCCGGTATCGGCCGCCGCCCGACCAGTTGCCGCGACAGTTCGAGGCCGCTCTCGAGGTCACCCCTGCCGTAGGCATCCTTGGCCAGCGTCTCCAGAGCGAAACCCCGGAAAACCTTGGGCACGAGCCTGGCGACCGCGATGCTGCGCCGCGCCTGACGATCCATTTGCACGCCGATGGCGCACACTGCGATCGCAGCGAGCAGGATGGCCCACAGTATCCGGCCGGACCAGGCCGGATACCGGGGGGCGCTGCGCTTAGTCGCGCTCCTGCGAGCCATAGCTGTAATAGTTGTAGCTGTAATACTTGTAATCGTCGGCACCGGCGCGCGGATTGAAGCGGTTCAGCACCACGCCGAGGATGTTGGCCTTGACCAGCGCCAGTCGCCGCATCGCCGACTTGACCGCGCCGCGGTGGAAGCTCGACGCGTCGATGATGAACAGCACACCGTCGGCATGCCGGGCCAGCAAGGCCGCATCCGAAAGTCCGAGCAGCGGCGGACAGTCGAGGACGACCATGTCGTAGCGGGTCCGGGCATCGGCAATGAAGGCCGGAAGCCCGTTGCCCGCCAGGATCAGCGCCGGGTCTGGCGGCATCGGCAGACCGGAAACATAATCGAGGTTCGGCTGGCCCGACGGCATCGCGACCTCCTCGAGCGTGCGCTGACCGGTGAGCACATCGGTCAGGCCGGAGAGGTTGGCGTCCTTCATCTGGCGATGCAGCGTGGGACGGCGCAAGTCGGCATCGACCAGCAGCACCTTGTTGCCAAGCCTCGCCACGTTGAGCGCAATGCTGCGCGCGGTCGTGGACTTGCCTTCGGACTCGCGCGAACTGGTCAGCGCCAGCACGCGGGGCAGGCCATTGGCGGTCGAGTAACGCAAGTTGGTGACCAGCGACTGGAACGCCTCACTCAAGCTTGAGCGGCGATTGCCCATCTCCTCCTCGACGCCCTCAATGTCGAGCATCGGCACCAGGCCGAGCAGCGGCATCTCGAGCTTTCTCTCGACATCCTCCGGCGACCGGATGGCATCGTCGAACAGTTCCTTCAGGAACACGATCGCCGCCGCGAGCACGAAACCAGCCACCAATGCGACCGCCAGGTTCAGCAGGAGGTTGGGCGAATGCGGCGAGTGCGGCACTTCGGCCGCATCGACCAGGGTGACGTTGTTCGAAGTGGCACCAGCCGAGGCATTCAGCTGGTTGTAGCGCGAAAGCAGGGTTTCGTAGAGCGTACGATTGGTGTCGGCGACACGCTTGAGCACCGAGTACTGTACACCGCGATCCTGCTCGTCGAGCGCTTCGCCGCGCACGGAAGTCACGCGGCTGAGGAGCGACTTCTCCTTCTCGGCCGCGGCCTGATAATCCAGCTGCGCCGAGTTCTTGATCGAAGTCGCAATGGCGAGGATACGGCGGTCGAGTTCCGCGATCGCAGCCCGCTGGGCAACGACGGTGGAGTAGCCATCGCGGTGCCGCGAAAGCTCGTCCGCAAGAATCGCCTGGGCCTTCGCCTTCTCGGCGATGAGGCCGGAAACCGCAGGATTGGCGTTCACCTCGGGGACGTTGAGGATCGGCTGCCCCGCAATCGTCTTCCAGCGATCTTCCGCCGCGATCCGATCCGCGATCGCCTTTGAGGCGGAGCTGTTGAGATCGACGAGGGTGTTGTTGGTCACCGAAAGCGCGGTCTCGCCGTTACCTCCCTGACCGGTGACACGGATCAGGCCTGCAGCGCGGGCATACTGGTTGAGGTCACGCTCGGACTGGGTGAGCTTGTTGCGCGCATCGTCAAGCTGATCGGCCAGAAACCGGCGGGCATAAGCCGAACTCTCGTACTTCTGGTTGAGATTGTACTCGATGTAACGCTGGGCATAGAGGTTGGCGAGCCGCGCGGACAGTTGCGGGCTGCGGCTGCGAATGCTGAGGCCGGCGATACGGCTGTCGATCGGCATTTCCACCGAAAGCGCGGACTGCAGAAGACTGATGGCCCGATTGCGGCTGGCGTTGGCGACGTCCTGCGCCGACTGTCCCGCCTCGGCGACCGGCATCTCGCTGCCCATCGCCTCGAAATAGGCCGGGTTGCGGTCAAGACGCTCGCTCTGGATGACGGCCCGTGCCAGCGACCGGCTCTGGACGATGCCGAGCTGGGTCGACAGGAAGCGGGCGGTATCGCCGCGGCCCGTCATGGCGCTCTGCAGTTCGCTGCCCTCGATGATCTCGTCGGCCTGATCCTCGATCATGATCTGGGCGACGGCGTCGTAAGTCGGCGTCATCAGCAGCGTCACGATCACCCCGAGGAGGATCGATCCGGCGAGAATTACGCCGATCACCACGGCATTGCGCCGCACGACGCCGATGAACGTCTTCAGATACCGGGAAAAATCGAACTCGGTTTCCTGCTTCCCGAGAATCTCGTCCGGGGCATCCTTACCGAAAGCTATGTCTTTCAAATCACGTTCCGCCATTGCTTACATTCCCCGGGGATGCCCGCCCGCCACCCGGCCGGAAAACCGGGTTCGCTTGAATTGCCTTGGTCTCTAGGATGTCGCGAATGCAAGACCTACCTCCGATATGACCGGACCGATCGCCGGACACGCCGCCGCTCGGTGATGTCTTCTTCGCGCTCTTCCTCCAGTCCCTCAGGCTTCGACCATCCCCCGCAAATCAGACCGATCGCCACACCGGCGACGCATAGTAGCGCCTGACTGCGCAGCGGATAGTCCAAAATCGACTGAAACCCAATCAGCATCATGATGCCCGCCGCGCCAAGCCCGGCCGGACTGCGCCGCAGGCACCGGAAGCCGCCGATGGCCAGCACGACGACCCAGGCGGCGACCAGCCCGATACCGATGACGCCGGACTCCAGCGTCGTCTCGAGAAAGTCGTTGTGCGCCCGTCCGGCCCGCCCGGGAGACAATGTCTCGAGCGATTCATCGACCTGTATCACTTCGTCGAAAGTGCCGATGCCGCTGCCGAGCGGCCAGTATCGGCGAATCGCCACCAGGGAGTCCGCCCAGATCGCCGGGCGGGCGTCTTGCAGCTGGTCGAAGCGCGACAGGCTCGCCTGCGTGCGATGATTGGTCGCCACCACGACACCTCCCGCCGCGCACAGCAGGACGAAGCCGCCGACCAGCGAAAGCCGCAGGGCCCTGCTCCCTTCACGCAAGCGATCGAAGATCCAGATGCGCGCCAGCAGCAGCGCGGCAGGCACGACCACCAGCACCATGCCCGACCGCGAACGGCTCAGGATCAGGCCGAGCAGCAACAGCAGGCCCGCGCCGACACCAAAGGCGATCCACCCCGTGCCGACCCGGCGGCGCGGGAAGGCACCGATCAGCGCGCACAGCGCGATATCGATGAAAAGCCCCGCAGCATTGTGGTTGGCGAAGACCCCGTGCAGGTCGGTGGACCTGAAAGTCTCCGCATAGAGGATGAGCCGCGTATTCCCGAGCGCGAGTTGCTGCGCACCGAAAAGCACCAGCCCCACCCCGCACGCCACCATGACGAGAAGCAGATTGCGGGACTTTTCCGTCGAGGCCCGCCACGACAGCACGATGATCGTGGCCGGAGCCAGCAGGGACAGAAAAGCACCGAAGGTACGCCGAACATCGAGCGACATCGGGAACCAGACGTCCTGCCGATCCACCAGCACCAGCGCCTCGCGAGCGAGATCCCGGCCCGGGAGCATATGCCAGAGCGCCGGCGGCAGGGGCACGCACTGGATCAGCGGCAAGGCCAGGCTCGCCGTGACGAGCACCGCGAAGGGACGCGGCGCCTCACGCAAGAATGCGACCACGCTGCCCCGGGACAGGAGAAGCACGGCCAGCGCCGCAAGCTCGACCACGAGGTTCATCAGGCCCGCAGCCGCACCGCCACCGCCGAACACAACGGCGGTGACCAGCAGAACGCTCGCCAGCACGGTCCCGGACAGCGGCATTCGCAGCGCGGAGGCCATGGTCAACAGCCCTCCCCGAGGAAGCGCAAGTCATGGCGAAGGGGTGCAAGATCGCCCGAGCGGGCGCCCGGCAGGACCGGGTCTCTTCGCCCGCGGCGAACGACACTGACGATATCGATCACAGATCAGATACCGCCCGGCTCGGCACGGCGTCCAGTCAAAGGACCGCGAGCACCGCATGCTGCGGAATCGGACCCGGCAAGGGTAAGGCGAAGGCCACCACGCCGCGCGGAAACCGGTTCTGCGGCAACCCTTTCACCCCTTGCAAGAAGTCCATTTCCCGCTCTCATTGAAATCTCTAAAATTGCGTCGGTGGACTATGTACGTGCACTTGCTATACCGCAGCGCACAATGGCAGGCAACCGCAAACCAGAAACATCCCTCAGCCCGCCGGCCAGCCCCCTGGCGCGGAGCCTCGGCTGCCTGGCGATGCTGCACCTCTGCGTCGGCGCGGCACCGCCGGCCACGCCCTGGCCGGTCACCTTGCGCGAAAAGATGGTCCGCCTGAACGCGGTCGGCTTTCGCCTGGGCACGACTGCAGCAAAACTCTGCCCGCGCACCGCCGCCGGGACCGGCCTGACGCTCGATTATATCGAGGCTTACGATGCCGGAGACAGGCCTGCCATCCGCGAACTGCTGAAGATGTCCGACCGCCCGCAGATCGCGGCAGTGGCGCCGGGCAGCCCCGCCGACCAGGCAGGCGTCGTGCCCGGAGACGAAATCGCGGCGATCGACGGCGTATCGGTCGAGCAGATCCGCTCGCGAAGCCGGGATGCCTCGCTGTTCGCCGACGAACTCGAAGACCTGCTTGCGGCAAAGCCGGCCGACGCCCCCATCGCGCTTGCCCTCGATCGGGGCGGCGAACGAAGGATCGCCCGGCTCCAGCCCGTCGCGATCTGCTCCGCGCGCTTCGTCATCAAGACCGGGCGCGGTTTCGACGGTTTCACCGACGGCACCAACGCGGCCTTGTCCGATACCTTGATCGGCTTCGCCCGCAACGACGACGAGCTGGCACTGGTGGCGGCGCACGAACTCGGCCACATCGTCAACCGCGACGCGCAGGCCCGCAGCATTGCGCAAAGGCGTGCCATGGAAGACCGGGCCGACCTCATGGGCGTGCGCCTGTCCTACTGCGCGGGCTACGATCCGGTGAATGCCCAGGCGTTCTGGCTACGGCGGGACGCCCAGGACTGGCTGCGCTTCCTGCGCGATCCCACGCATCGTTCGCGCAAGGCCCGCGTAGCCTTGATGCGCGAGGAAGCGCGCCACCTCGAATGCCCTCCCCAGACACTTGCGGCCCAGGGACTTCCGGATCACACCACGGAGACTCAGACAAAGTGAAATGCTTGCACACTTGCGCTCCACAGACTCCGCGACTACCCGTTGCGACGGACAGCAGGCCATGGAGATTCCCGGTAGTGCCCGAAACTAAGTCGCTCGCTCTGCTGGGCACGATCCTTTCATGCATGGCCCTTACCGCTTGCGCCACGTCGACGACCAACCCCGACCTTCCGACGGGTCCGGCCGCGTACCAGCTGATCCCGGCCACCGTCATCAAGCCGGCCGCCTATGCCATTCGCCCCAAGGACAAGCTCAACCTGCGGGTGTTCGGTGAAGCGGAAATTTCGTCCCCCGACCTGCTGGTCGACGAAGCCGGCTTCATCCAGGTGCCCCTTATCGGCAGCGTCCAGGCCGCCGGCCGCAGCACGCCGGAAGTGGCAAGCGAGATCACGGATCGCCTGAACAGGAGCTACCTGGTCAATCCGCAGGTGAGCGTCGCGGTCAGCCTGCTCGCACCGCGCTACGTTTCCGTCGAAGGCGAGGTCAAGTCGCCGGGCGTCTACGAAATCGATGGCAACACCACACTGCTGTCCACGCTCGCCCGCGCGCAGAGCCCGACCGAAACCGCAAGGCTCTCCGAAGTCGTCGTGTTCCGTACGGTAGGCGAGCAACGGCTGGTGGCGCGCTTCAACCTCAAGGATATCCGTACCGGCATCGCCGCAGACCCCACGATTCTCGATGGCGACGTCGTGATGGTGGGCTTCTCCCCGATACGCGGCATCGTGATGAACGTCCTCAAGGCGACCCCGCTGCTCAACACCTTCCTTATCATCGCAAGGCGATAGGGGCCGCTCGCGGCCACCCCGCAAGCCCCGGATGCAGCGCCTTCCGCCGGAAATGCCACCATTTCCGGCGGGTTCGCGGATCATTCGCCGCTTGAAGACGGTGGCACGCTGCGCCAGATTTCCGCCCGCACCCCGCTCCAGCCCGTGAGGACGCCATGACCACCAAGCAACCCGTTCTCGTAACCGGTGGCGCCGGCTACATCGGCAGCCACGCCGTGCTCGCCCTCGCCGATGCGGGATGGCCGCTGGCGGTGATCGACAATCTGGTGACCGGCTTCCGGTTCGCGGTGCCCGATGGCGTGCCCTTCTACCACGGCGACATCGAGGATGCGGGCCTCCTCGCACGGATCTTCTCGGAGCAGGGAATGGGCGCCGGGCGAGGCGCCATCATGCATTTCGCGGGATCGGTCGTGGTTCCCGAATCGGTCAGCGATCCACTCAAGTACTATCACAACAATACCGCGAAGAGCCGGGCCCTCATCGCGGCGGCGGTGCAGGCGGGCGTTCCGCACTTCATCTTCAGTTCCACCGCGGCCACTTACGGCATCCCCGAAGTCTCGCCGGTGCCCGAAGACAGCCCGAAGTCGCCGATCAATCCCTACGGCATGTCAAAGCTGATGACCGAGTTCATGCTGGCCGACGTCGGTGCCGCTCATGCGTTCAATTACTGCGCCCTGCGTTACTTCAACGTGGCCGGGGCCGATCCGCAGGCCCGCACCGGCCAGTCCACCGCAGGCGCCACGCACCTTATCAAGGTCGCGGTCGAGGCGGCGCTGGGCAAGCGGGACCATGTCGCGGTATTCGGCAGCGACTTCGACACGCCGGACGGCACCGGCGTGCGGGACTATATCCACGTCTCCGATCTCGCCAGCGCACATGTCCTGGCACTGGAAGCGCTGATCGCGGAGCCGGGACGGTCGCTCACGATGAATTGCGGGTATGGTAAGGGCTTCTCGGTCCTGGAAGTGCTCGACGCCGTCGATCGCGCCACCAACCGTACGATCGACCGCCGCATACAGGACCGCCGGGCCGGAGATCCGGCCGCGCTGATCTCGGACAACCGGCGCATCAAAGCGACCGTGCCCTGGACCCCGCGCTACGACGACCTGCCGACGATGATCGAGCATGCGCTAGCCTGGGAACGGCGCCTGACCGAAATTCAGGGTAACTAACTTTCTATCGCAAATACCCGTCGTTTTGTCGCGTAAAGCCTCAGACGCAAGATAAGCCGGGAACCAATTCGCGAGATCTTGCGCAGCATTGCCATTTTGCATTGCAGCAATTGCGCTTCCGGACTATCCCGTTTCGGAAAGTCACATAGGAATGCCGCGCAGATGACCAAGAAGGCATTAATTACGGGCGTGACGGGCCAGGATGGTTCGTACCTCGCAGAATTTCTCCTTGAAAAGGGATACGAAGTACACGGCATCAAGCGTCGTGCTTCCCTTTTCAATACCGCTCGCGTCGATCACATCTACGAGGATCGCCACAAGCACGGGACGCGCTTCAATCTGCATTACGGCGATCTGAGCGACACGTCGAACCTGACGCGCCTGATCCGCGACATCGAGCCTGACGAAGTCTACAACCTCGGCGCGCAGAGCCACGTCGCCGTCAGCTTCGAGGCGCCCGAATATACCGCCGACGTCGATGGCATCGGCACCCTGCGCCTGCTGGAGGCCATCCGCTTCCTCGGTCTCGAGAAGAAGACCCGCTTCTACCAGGCGTCGACCTCGGAACTCTATGGCCTCGTCCAGGAGATTCCGCAGCGCGAGACGACGCCGTTCTACCCGCGCTCGCCTTACGCGGTGGCCAAGCTCTACGCCTACTGGATCACGGTCAACTACCGCGAAGCCTATGGCATGTATGCGTGCAACGGCGTGCTGTTCAACCACGAATCGCCCCGCCGCGGCGAGACCTTCGTGACGCGCAAGATCACTCGCGGCCTCGCCAATATCGCGCTCGGGCTCGAACCCTGCCTCTACATGGGCAACATCGATTCGCTGCGCGACTGGGGCCACGCCAAGGACTACGTCCGCATGCAGTGGATGATGCTGCAGCAGGAAGAGGCGCGCGACTTCGTGATCGCCACCGGCGTGCAGTACTCGGTCCGCCAGTTCATCGCCTGGGCCGGCAAGGAACTGGGCCTCACGCTCGAGTTCTCGGGCGAAGGCATCGATGAAATCGCCACCGTGGCCGCGATCGAGGGCGATCTCGCTCCGGCGCTCGAGGTCGGCGATGTCGTCATGCGCATCGACCCGCGCTACTTCCGCCCGGCGGAAGTCGACACCCTGCTGGGCGATCCGGCCAAGGCCAAGGAGCTGCTCGGCTGGACGCCCGAGATCACCGTTCAGGAAATGTGCGCGGAAATGGTCGCGGAAGACCACAAGGCGGCACGCCGCCACGCCCTGCTCAAGGAGCACGGCCTCGACGTTGCGGTCAGCGTAGAAGGCTGATCGGCCGGGGGCGGCAGACGCCTCCATGTCCGATATCGGCAGGCGGCATCCGGTCCAGTACCGGTTGCCGCCCTGCCTCACTGCGCTGCCTCACCGCCCTGTTTCAGCGCCGGATATCGGAATTCAGGATTTGCGAATCCAGCGGCCGCCATGTCCTTTTCGGACGATAGGGGCTCCGCACGCTCGACATATCCGTACGTACATGGTGCCATTCCACTGGTCCTTGCCCCTGGCGGGGCGATGACGATTGAGAAGGCATCGGAAAAACTGAAAAATTTGCAAGATCTGACGAACCCCATCGCACCAACAGGTTACGCCACGACACATTCCTTCGCAGGATGGCCGAGCGACAGATGGCCGCGACCGGAAAATCCCGCCGCGGCCATCCTTTACTCGCTTAGCTTCAGGCTAAGGGATTACGAACCGTTCGACTTGTCGTCGTCAACGGCCTTGTAGATCCCGAAACCAGCAGCACCGGCGGCCAGAAGACCAACGACGACAAGCGTGCCGTCTGCCTTCTGCTTCGCCTTCACGTCGGTCGAGCGACGCTCGCCGACACCGCTCAGGTTGCTGATCTTGCCGACCGACGCCGCAGCGGTAGTACCGGCCTGAGCCGCGACCGGAGCCGCGATCATGGCGGCGGCGCTGAGCGTAAGCAGAGTCTGCTTCAGCTTCATGTGACCTCCTTCATCGTACGAGCCGGGGTTTCTTATCATCTCGCCCCTGCCCGGAAAAACGCGTAATTTCCGAGATGATCTGCGTGCATCGTTCCGATTGCAAGCCGCGTCAAGGCAGGATCGCGGTCCGTTGCGGCAGAAGGAGCTGCAGAATCAACGCCGAAGCAGCCCGGATGCGTTGGAATCCCTCCTGAATATTCAGGATGCGGGAACAGCCGTCCCATACCGCGCGATGAAAGCGGCAGAGCCGGGGGCGCCACGGATCGGCGCCCCCGGCTCTGCCGGGGATGTCAGAACGCCACGCTCAGCGAAGCGCGGGCCGAGAAATCCGTGCCGGTGTTCATGCGCTCCGTCCGCGCGGACAGTTTCCAGGTGAAGTCGTAGCCGCCGGCCAGCACGCTGGCCTCGCCGATCCAGGCACCGTTCAGGCCGTCTCCGGCGATCGTGAACGCCTCTCCGGCGTCGTAGCTGTCGCCGCCGTTGAAGTAGGCGGTGGTGCTGCCGAGCTTGCCCGAAAGCACCTCGCGGCGGCCGGCCTCGACCTGGAAGGTCAGCGGGCGATAGTCCTCGCTCGGCGTGCCCAGCGCATAGGCCGCCGTGACCGTCGGCGTCACGCTCAGCTGCTTGCTGGTGCGGCCGGCGACGGTCAGCGCCATGGCATCGCTGTCGGCGGTTTCGGCATAGCCGTCCTCCTTCAGCCACATCTGCTCCAGCTCCACCTTGGGCTTCAGCGTGAACCGGCGCGACATCTCGAAGCGATAGGACGCCCCCGCGAGCCCGGAGAACAGCCAGCCCTTCCAGCTGCCGTCCGCCGCATAGGAGAAGTCGGTATCGTCGATCGTGCCGGTATAAGTGCGTGTCGAATCGATCGACACGCGCGAGGCACCGACGCGGGCCCAGGCCATCAGCGGCCCCTTCGCGGTGCGCCAGAACAGCCCCACGTCGTGCTGGCCGATGTCGAGCTTGCCCGTCCCGCCGTTGTTGGTGACGCTGCCCTGCAGCCAGGCATAGGAGATGCCGAAGTGGCCGAGGTCGGTGGCGCGCTCGACACCGCCCGACAGGCCCCAGCCATTGGCCTTGTAGCCGGCGGTGTCGGTAGCGTCCTTGCTGGCGCGCCAGTAGACCGGCTCGAACCATCCGCCGATGTCGGAAACGTCGAACATCGTCGTATCGTCGCTGATGTGGCGCGCGGCCAGGCGATCGGCGGTGGTCACGGCGCGGAAGACGCCGCCGGCGTGGTCGGGCAGCAGGCCGCCCACCTGATCGCGCAGCGTCGCCGAATCCGCGACCTGCAGCAGGCTGTCGGTCATGTAGTCGTCGTTCTGGGCGGTCGCATAGATCGCGTCCCAGGCAGCCGCCTGCGACTTCGTCAGCCCCAGTTCGCCCGTCGTCTTGCGGGCGAGGGTCAGGTAGATGTTGTCATCGTCGCTGGTCACCGACCCGTTGTAGATGAACGGCGTGTCGATCGAGGAGCTGAGCGAGCCTTCGATGTTCAGGTTGTCGGAGGTCAGCACGGTGTAGGTGCCCTCCGCCGTGGCCAGGCTGTTGACGGTGGCCGAGACGCTGGCCCCGTCGGCCAGGGTGGCGCTGTCGACCACGATGGTCGAGCTTTCGGCGCCGTCGACATAGACACCGATGGTGCCCCCCGAGCCGACGGTGAGCGAACCGAAGTTCACCGTCGTCGCCTCGTCGGGGATCAGGGTGCCGCCGTTCACCGTGACCGCGACGTTCCCGGCATTGCTGAACTGGCCCGAATACGTAGCGGTATCGTTGATCGTGACGGTCCCCGCCTCGCCGGCGAAGTCCATGGTCCCCGAGAAGCTCGATTCGCCCGAGAGCGTCGCCGTCCCCGTGCCGCTGCCGAAATAGACGTCGCCGATGTAGGCGGCATCGTCGGAGAGCGTCAGCGCGTCGTTGCCGCCATTAAAATAGGTGTCGCCGGCGATCTGGCCGGTCGAGGCGGAAATCGAATCGTTGCCCGAGCCCAGCAGGATGTCGCCGGTGATCTTGGCGTAGACGGTCGTGTCCTCGTCGCCGTCTTCCTCGTTGTCCGCGCGCGTCGCCGCGTCGTCGTCGTTGAGGTACTGGGTGATGGTCACGCCCGTCGTGTTCGCGGACAGGTCGAGCGCGGTGCGGGTGTCGGTGCTGGTGCCGCTGGCGGTGATGAAGCCGGTGTTCTCGATCGTTGTCAGCGTGCCCGAGAGATCCCGGACCGCCGTGGTCGACCCCTCCCCGCCCGATGTCAGCGCGGCGGAGATGGTGCCGCTGTTGTACAGCGTGTTCACCGTGCTGCCGGCATTGATGAGCAGGGCGGTGGCGGACTGGTCGTAGGACGTCGCGTTGAGCGTGCCCGATACGCCGATGCCGTCGGTGAGCGTCACGTTGCCGCCCTGTCCGCCGATCACGAGGCCATAGGCGTCGGTGTTGCTGTAGTAGGAATTGGCCGTCACCGAGCCGTCGATGACGATCGAATAGGCTCCGAAGTTGCCCGTCACCGAACCGACGGTGATGTCGCTGGCCCCGCCCACCTGGATCGCCGGGCCGTTGCCGTAAGTGGTGATCGAGCCGGTGCCTTCATCGGAATCGTCGACCCCGTCGCCGTCCTCGTCATCGTCGTCGTCGTCACGGTTCACCGGCGGAGCGGCGACGTAGATGCCGCCATCGACATTGCCGGTGATCGAGACCGCTGCGGTTCCGGTACGCAGCGCATCGCGCGACAGGATCCGGGCGGAGCCGTCGTCGTCGGTATACGTATAGCCTTTCGTGACCGCGCCCTGGATGGTGACCGTGCCGGTCACGTCACCGCCGACGTTCAGGGCGTTGGAGCCATAGCCGACCACCGATACCGTGCCCTCCACGGTCAGGTCGCCATTGACGCCCTGGGTGGAGATGCCCTTCGCGTAGTCGCCGATGACCGAGATCGTGCCGGTATTGGTGACCGACCCCGTCCAGGTGTCGGCCAGCACGATGCCACCCGAATTCTGGCCTTCGACGGTGATGGCACCTTCGTTGAGGATCGTGCCCGAGGCCGCGCCGTTCACATAGACGCCGTAGCGATTGCTGGCGGAGGCGATGTTCTTGGTGACATAGCTGTCGTCATTGGTGTTTTCGGCGACGAAGTCCTCCAGCACGGTGATCGCGCCGTCCTCGCCGATGTCGATCGACGCACTGGTGCCGGCATTCACGGTGATCGCAGAGGCCCCGGTGGCGCTGCCCATCTCGATGGTGCCGCCCATGGTCACGGTCGAATTGCTGTTCACGGTGATGGCGCTGCCGCTCGGCAGGGTGATCGAGCCGTTGGCGCCGACCGTGACGTTGCCGGCGCTGGACGTGGAGAGCGCGGTCGTCGTGTCGGTGGTGACCGATGTGTCGGCCAGGGCCGGGGTCGAAGCAGCGACGAGGGCGAGCGCAAGCGCGCCGAAGCTGGCGGTACTTTTCAACAAAAGCATGAGTGTATGTCCCGGAACGGTGAAACGTGATCGTCCGGAGGGGATGCGCGCGGTCAGGTCGTGAGCGTGCGGTGGATGCGGTTCAACGTCGGGCTGGCACGGCGCGGCGCGCCATGCAGACCAGGCCCCGGACCGCGTGCATCACGCACGACCCTGGGGTTCCTACTCCCGAGCTTGCATCTGATCCTCCTTGCGCCCGGCATCGTCGCCGAACTTGCACGAAGGATTGTGCGTCACCCTTTGCTGAAAGATTTCAGAAGAATTGCAGCTAATTTGCCGGCCGCTCGGAACCGACCGCCGGTACGAACAGATAGCCTTCGTTGCGCACCGTGCGGATGATGTCGCTGCCGCCCTGCCCCTCGGACAGCTTGCGGCGCAGGCGCGACAGCTGCACGTCGATGGCCCGGTCGTAGTGATCGGAGTCCTCGCCGCGCGACCAGTCGAGCAGCTGGTCACGGGTCAGCACCCGGCGCGGATGCTCGGCGAAGGCACGCAGCAGCCGGAACTCGCCATCGGACAGCGAGATCAGCGCATTGGCCGGATCGAACAGGAGGCGCAGCCCCAGGTCCATGCGCCAGCCGCCGAAGTACAGGCAATCCCCGGAATCGATCTCCACTGCGCGAGGCGCCAGGGGCACGGGCGATCCCGCCGGAAGCTGGACCGGCGCAGGCGAAGGGGCGGTCGCCGCGCGGCGACGCAGCACCGTGCGGATCCTGGCAAGCAGTTCGCGGGGATTGCACGGCTTGGCGAGGTAGTCCTCGGCGCCCATCTCCAGCCCGACGATGCGATCCACGTCGCTGCCCACCGCGGACAGCATGATGACGGGGGGCGCATCCGGCCCCATCTGCCGCAGCGCGGTAAGGCCGTCCTCACGCGGCATCATCACGTCGAGCACGACGAGATCGAAGTGATCGCCTGCCAGAAGCCGGCGCATTTCCACCGGATCCGCCGCAGTCTCGGTCTCATAGCCATGCTTGGCGAGAAAATCACCGATCAGCGAGCGGATGCCTTCGTCATCATCGACGATGAGAATGCGGGTCTGCAGGTCCATTGTCAGCGGTTCTAGGATCATTTGGCGCAGATGGATAGCCCATGTTCCGGGCGAATTTCAGGGCCTGCTACAGCTTGCGACACCTCTGAAATGTCCGCGCAAAGCAGTGAAATCCACGCGCAACCTGCCCCGCCCAAAAATCAGGCCATGGACAGTCGAGCTTGCCGCGATGCGTATCGGCCAGCCATGCCAGCGGTTCTTACGGCGCCCCCCGCGCTCTTTGCCGCGAAGCATGGCTCCGCTGCGTTCAAGGCCACCGTCCGGGATCCCTCCGCCAAGGGGCCCTGCGGTGCCGGAGCCGTCGACCGAGCGGGTTCTGTAGTCGCACCCGTCCCGCTCGCCGACGGCTCCGGACTTTCCCGGCACATCGCCCAGGGCGACGCCGATGCGGCGAATGTCCGTCGATCACAGAGTCGGCAAACTGACACAGGCCCGTGCTACTCGCCGCTCCGGCGGCTGGCAGGCCGCACAGATTCTCCCGGAGAGCGCCCGTCCGCTCCCGGAAACCGGGGTGACCGTTCCCGTCAACCGTTTCGGCGGCCGGCGGGAACGCGGAGCGGGGACAGGAGGGACGTGTCCCTCTCTCCTGTCCCCGCTTCGCATCTGCAACACCGGATGCCTGCCTGCGACAATCCTCCATCTCGAAATCCATCCACCTTCGTGGCAGAACGCTTCCCATGAACCTGCCACAGATCCCGCGCCGGCTAGGCATGCCGCTGGCCATGCAGATGGTCGCCATCCTCATCTGCGCGTTGCTGGCGGCGCAGGCGGTGACGCTCGCCCTCACCGTCATCCTGCCGCCGCGCCCGACCGAGCGCTGGGACATGGCCGAGGTCGCACAGGCCCTGGGCGGCGGTCCGCCTCCCGAGCGTCTCGAGCGCAAGGCGATGGGTGGCCCTCCGGACGTCAGCGGCCAGGGCTGGCTGGTATCGGAATCATCGCGCGATGCCCTCGCGCAGCGCATCGGGCGCCCTGCGGACAAGGTCGTTCTGGCCTTCTACACGCAGCTCCCCGTCGGCGGCGTCGCCGTGCCCAGCGCCACCCGCTCGCCGCTCGCGGTGACGCCCGTGCACAAGACAAGCTGGTCCTCACTGCTGGTGGAGCAGGCGCAGGCGCAGGCCATTCCCGGCGGCCCTCCCGCCGGCGGCAGTCCCGGACCGGCAGGGATGCCGGGCGGCGGCTTCCCCGGAGGCCGCATGCCGGGCGGCAGCTTCCCCGGCGGCGGCCATTTCCCTGGCAGTTCCATGCCGCGCGGCCCATCGCAGCCGGGCTCGTCGATGCCCCGGCCCGGCGGCACGGGCGGGATCGGCAGCGGCGGCATCGACAGCGGCCAGCCCCAGGCGGGTCGCCCTGGCGGAACGGGTGAAATCGCAGGTCGTCCGGGCGGCGGACTGCCGGGACGTGTCCAGGCGCCGATGGTACACCCGGGCCTTGCCCCCGGTATCGGCACGCTGTCCTCGATACCGGTCATCACGGCGCCCCCCCCCGCAGCCGCACCGACGCCCGTTACGGTCGAACCGGCCCCGACCGCCACTGCGACCGCCACCGCGGCGCCCAGGACGAGCCCGACCGCGACTCCCGCGCCGATCGCGACCACCGCGCCGGTGGCGGTTCCCGCGCCGACCACCGCGCCGGCATCCGGCGCGCGCGCGGCTGCGGCGCCCGCGGCCGAACCGATCCCGTTCAGGCGCGTCCACAGCTCGCTGTTCGACGCGGCATCCCCGCCCTTCATCGAGGGTGACTTCGTCGCCGCCGCCCAGCAGGCAGATGGCACCTGGCTGGCCGTCGCGCCGCGCGCGGAGCCTTTCCCGAACGCCTGGCAGATGCGGGTGATGCTGTGGTTCGCGCTTTCGCTGGCGATCGTCAGCCCGCTCGCCTGGCTGTTCGTACGCCGGATCGTGCTGCCGCTGCGCGATTTCGCGCGGGCCGCCGAACAGCTCGGCCGTGATCCCTCCGCGACGATCCTGCCGCTGTCGGGTCCGGCCGAGATCGGCCGCGCCGCCAATGCCTTCAACCAGATGCGCCATCGCCTGCGCGCCTTCGTGGATGATCGCACGGCAATGGTCGGCGCCATCAGCCACGACTTGCGCACCCCGCTCACCCGCCTGCGCTTCCGCATCGAGGACGTGCCCGACGAGCAGCGCGAAGGGCTGCTCAAGGAAGTGACGGAGATGGAAGCGATGATCAGCCAGGTCATCGCCTTCATCCGCGACGCATCGACGCCGGGCCCGCGCCAGCGCCTGGACTTCGCGGACCTGATCGAAGGCAGCGTCGCCGACTGGCAACTGGTCGGCGCGAAAGTCGAGATCGAGCATAACGCGCATATCCCCGTGGAAGTCGATCCGGTCGGCATTCGCCGCCTGCTCGGCAACCTGCTCGAAAACGCGGTCAAGTACGGAGAGAGCGCGAAGGTCCGCGTCTCGCTCAACGGCGGCGAGGCCGTGGCCGAGATCGTCGATGCCGGCCCCGGCATCCCGGAGGACGAGTTCGACCGCGCCTTCGAGCCGTTCTACCGCAGCGAGGCGGCGCGCAGTTCCGGACGCAACGGCAGCGGCCTCGGCCTCGCCGTGTGCCGCTCGATCGCGCGCGCGCATGGCGGCGACGTGTCGTTCGCCCATGGCCAGGACGGCTTCGTGGCACGCGTGACGGTTCCGGCCGCCTTCGTCCCCACCCTGCGCAAAGCCGCCTGAGGAGCACGCGCATCATGCAGACCTGCATGCGGGCCGCTCCATGGCTCGGCCTCCTGCTGCTCCCCGCTCCGGCGCTGGCTCAGGATACCGCTCTTCCTGCTTCGACCGAGGCGGCTGCGGCAACCGTGGAGGTTCCGGCGCCCGGACCAGAGCCCGAGCCACTGCTGTGGACCGCTTCGGTTTCCGCAGGCATCAGCGTGCGCGACGATGGCCCCGATGGCTACTGGCAGTCGATGAGCCTCTCGCGCACCGTCGGCAAGGGCTACGTGCGCGGCAGCCTGATGCGCTACCATGGGACGCTGCTTCAGGCCGACCTGGCGCTGCCCTCGGATTACTATGTCGGCACGCTGGGCGCCGGCGGCAACTTCGACAACTGGGTCGTCGATGGCTGGGTAAGCTACGGCCGCCAGGTCTATGGCCGGATCAGCACCCCGGAAGGCAAGCGAAAGAGCACCGGCGCCCAGGGCAGCGACTACTATGCGATCGGCGGCGACTTCGGCCGCGTCCTGTCGCTCGGTTCCGGCTTCTACCTGACGCCGACCGTCACCGCATCGTTCGCCAACGGCAAGCTGCTGCGGCCCGCGCAAGTGGTGGAACGCGTGCGCGACCAGGAAACCGGCGAGCCGACATGGTCCGCCAACGCCGCGATGCGCATCGACCATGCCTTCGGGGCCTCCGGGGTCAATTACGCGGGGCTCTCGATATCGCGCAACTGGACCAGCAATGGCCTTTCCGAACTGCGATTGCGCCGCAACGACGATCCCGACGCGGCCATGCCGTTCCGTCTCGACAGCAAGCATTACGCCGACAGCTGGTTCGAGGTCGGCGCCACCGCCAACATGAAGCTGACCCGCGGCCTGTACCTCGACCTGTTCACCTCGCGCAGCTTCGGGATGAAGGCGGGGAACGTCACCTCTGCGGGCGCGGCCCTGCGGCTGTCGTTCTGACTCCCCCCCGCGCGTCCGGTCCACCCGCCGGAACACCATCGCGGCGGTTATCATCTGATCCACCTTTTTGCGCTACGCCGCCGGTTCGCGGCGTGAGATACGGGCGCCGAGCATGGGAAACATGATGACGGAACAGACTGCGCTACCGGGTACGAATACCCGATCGACGGTGCTGGTCACCGGCGCGGCGGGATTCATCGGCGCGGCGGTTGCCGATGCCCTGCTGCTGCGCGGGCAGCAGGTGATCGGCATCGACAGCCTCAACGACTATTACCCGGCCTCGCTCAAGCAGGCCCGGCTGGACGATCTCGCGGTGCGCCACGGCGAGCGGTTCCGTTTCCACCGCCTCGATTTCTCCGACATGGGCGCGCTGAGCGCCACGCTCGCGCCTTTCGCGTTCGAACGCATCGTCCATCTCGGCGCACAGGCCGGGGTGCGCTACTCGCTCGACAACCCGCACGCCTACGTCGCTTCGAACCTGGCCGGGCACGTCAACATGCTCGAACTCGCGCGGGCGCGGCAGATCCGGCACATGGTCTACGCCAGTTCCAGTTCGGTCTACGGCGGCAATGCCAAGCTGCCGTTCGCGGTCGAGGACCGCGCCGACAATCCGGTCTCCCTCTACGCCGCCACCAAGAAGGCGGACGAACTGATGAGCGAGACTTACGCCCACCTCTTCCGCATCCCGTTGACGGGCCTGCGCTTCTTCACCGTCTACGGTCCGTGGGGGCGCCCCGACATGGCGATGTGGAAGTTCGCCGAGCGGATCCTCACCGACCGCCCGATCGACGTCTACAACCACGGCGACATGAGCCGCGACTTCACCTACATCGACGACATCGTCGGCGGCGTGCTGGCCTGCCTCGACCGCGCGCCGCTGGACGACGGCGCGCCCAAGGCCGGGGGCAGCACCAAGCCGCACGCGCTGTACAACATCGGCAACAACCGTGCCGAACCGCTCCTGCGTCTCATCGAAGTCCTGGAAGATGCATGCGGCCGCAAGGCCCGGCGCAACTTGCTGCCGATGCAGCCGGGCGACGTGCACGCGACTTACGCGGACATCACCGCCCTGACCCGCGACACCGGATATGCTCCCGGCACTACGATCGAGGTCGGCGTGCCCCGTTTCGTCGAATGGTTCCGGGCCTATACCGGGCTGTGATCCTTCGCCAGATCACCAGATCGTCGCGGCAAGCATCACGATGATCGCCCAGAGCATGCCGTTGAAGGCGAGGATCACGGGCAAGTCGAACGGCGGGACTTCGATGTGTGCGTCGAATGTGTCGATCATTGCAAACCTGCTTTTTTCAGCGTCGCATGGTGGCAACCTCTCATCGATGAAACGGCACGCAGCCCTCGAAGTTCCAGAATTTTCAGGAGAGGTTCACCTCAGGGCGGCCCGGCGACCCGACCGGACGGTACGTATCGCATCGGGACGGCCGTTCTCATTCCCGTCGCATTCGCTGCGAACCTTGTATTAATACGCAGGAATTTCGCGCAGAGTTCTTCCGAATATGATTCAGTCCGATTCGCTGCAAGAGAAGGTCTACTGCGAGCTTGTCCGCAGCCTCTATGCGAACGTGCTGCCCTCCAAGATCATGCTCGGCATTACCGCGCTGCATGTCGGCCTGATCGGCTGGAGCACCCGCGACGTCGTGACATGGGGCTTTGGCCTGGCCGCCCTGCTCGCCTGCGCATTGCGTGTGACGATGACGCTGCTCCATCGCGACAGGGCCATGACCGAAGTGCTCGACGGCCCGGCCGCGCGCCGGCTGGAGCGCATGTTCGCCTGGCCCTACTATCTCTACGCGGTGCTGCTGGGCGCCTTTGCCAGCCATGTCTTCGCCGGGTCCGACGCCGCCGCGCAGATGCTGACGATCTGCGTCGCGGTCGGCTATTGCGCGGGAGCCGCGACGGGAACCGCGCTCAGGCCGCGCATCGCGATCGTCAGCATGGTCGCGGCCCTGGCGCCCACGATCGTCGTGTCCGCGCTGCATTTCGAGGCGATGCACCTGGGCATGAGCGTCATCGCCGGCGCCTTCCTCACCGGCGGGATCCAGAGCGTCTTCACCCTGCATCGCGCCGCCAGCACCGAGATCGGCAAGCGGCTGACCTCCGTTTCGCTCGCCCGCCGCGACGGCCTGACGGCGCTGCCCAACCGCCTGGCGCTGCACGAATATTTCGAGGAGAATGCGCTGCTGCTGGGCTCGTCCAGCGTGGTCGCGGTCCATTACCTCGATCTCGACGGCTTCAAGCCGGTCAACGACCGCCTCGGCCATGCTGCGGGCGACGCCCTGCTCGCGGCGGTGGCCGAACGCCTGCGCGCCGCCGTGCGCGCCGGCGACATCGTCGCGCGTCTGGGCGGTGACGAATTCGGCATCGTCCAGTTCGGGCTCAACCGCCACGAGGAGGCGGAATTGCTGGCACGCCGCATCTGCGCGGCAATCGCCCAGCCGTTCGACCTGGCCGGTGAAGCCGTGCTGATCTCGACCAGCGTGGGCACGGTGGTCTCCAGCGAGAGCGGCGGCGGGAACGACCTCGAAGCGCTCCTGCGCAGCGCCGATGCACGGCTCTACGAGGCGAAGCGCAATCGCTCGCCGGGACCGCCGCCGGTCCGCTTCTCGATGCTCTGAACCCTCGGCCCGTTCCTTCGCGGATCGTCCCGCAGCCGTGCGGCGGGTGGTCTCGAGCTGACCGCCGGGCCATTTCGCCGTCAGGCGATGACGCCGGCCGCCCGCAGCGCCGCGATCCGTCCGGGCGGCAGATCGAGCACTTCGGCCAGGATCGCGTCGGTATGCTGCCCGAGCACCGGCGGCGCCTCGGGCACGGGCTGTTCGGCGTCGGTGAAGCGGATCGGGCGGTTGACGATGGGGATCGGCCCCAGCGCGGCGTGCTCGGTCTCGACCACCATGCCGCGCGCCCGGGCCTGAGGCTGGGACAGGGCCTCGGTCACCCCCAGGATCGGCGCATGCGGCACTTCATGCGCGGTGAACAGCGCGACGAGTTCGTCCACCCCATGGCGCGAGGTGAACGCGGCGACGAGCGCGTTGACCTCTTCGCGGGCATCGCGCCGCTTTTCGAGCGTGTCGTAGCGCGGATCGTCGCGCAAGTCGTCGCGGCCGATGGCGCCGCAAATCCGGCCCCAGAAGCCGGGCGTGAGGCAGGCCACCACGATCGAGCCGTCCCGCGCCGGGAATATCCCGTAGGGCACGAGGTTGGGATGCTGCGAGCCCACCCGCTGCGGATCGGCCCCGGTGAAGAAGGACAGCTGCGCGATGTAGCCCAGCATGCCCATCAAGCCGTCCATCAGGCTGACGTCGATATGGCGCCCGCGCCCGGTGCGCTCGCGCTCGTAGAGGGCGGAGAGGATGCCGATCGGACCATTGATGCCGCCGACCAGGTCGCCGAGCGGGATCCCCAGCTTGGTCGGCAGCCCGCCGGCTTCCCCATTCATCGACAGCGCGCCGGACATCGCCTGGAGCACGATGTCGAAGCTGGGCCTGTCCCTGAGCGGCCCGGTCTGGCCGTAGCCCGAGATCGAACAGTAGATCAGCCGCGGGTTGATCGCGTGCAGCGCCTCCCAGCCGAGCCCCAGCCGCTCCATGACACCGGGCCGGTAATTCTCGACCAGCACGTCGCAGCGCGCGGCGAGATCCTTGACGAGCGCCAGCCCTTCGGCGCTCTTGAGATCGACGACGATCGATTTCTTGCCCCGGTTCACGGCGAGGTAGTAATGGCTTTCGCCATCGCGCAGCGGCGGGAAGCTGCGGGTCTCGTCACCCCCACCGGGCGGTTCGATCTTGAAGACCTCGGCGCCGAGATCGGCCAGCGCCAGGCTCGCCGCCGGGCCGGCGAGAACGCGGGTGAAGTCGATCACGCGAACACCGGAAAGAGGGCCGGGCCAGGCCGGGGCTAGTTCGGTCACTCCGGCGTTACCTTTCCGATTATCTCACGCGAAGACGCGAAGACGCGAAATCCTCGTGATTGTTGACTATCCGCCTGATGCCCTCGCGGAAAGTGGCGGCACCGAAGTTCATCAGGAGACCTAGCGGCAGGTCCATGAGCCGCAAATAGGTCAGAACCTGCTTGCCGTGGACCGGTGCAGCCGCTCCACAGACTTGAGTTCCACCAGAAGCCTGCCTTCGATCAACATGTCCGCCCGAAAACCTTCATTGACGACGATGTCGTCTATCCGGATCGAAATCGGAACCTGTCTCTCGACCACCAGCCCCCGCCGCGCAATCAATTCGCCGAGTACAGCCTCATAGACCGTTTCCAGCAAACCCGGTCCGAGCCGCCGATGCAGCTTGAACCCGCAATCGACAGCCACGCGGGCCACTTCTTCCAGATCCATCGCACCCTGCCTCTTCGCGCCTTTGCGTGAGACAATCCGAGGCAGGATGCACGATGGCAAGTTAAGCCGCCTTCACCCCCGGCTCGGCAATTCCGCCACGGCGGTGCCGAAGGCCGAAAGCTCGCCGCGATGCGTGGTCGCCTTCTGCGCCACTTCGACGTACTTCCTGCCGTTCTCCTCGAACTTGCGGGTCACTTCGCCGGTGATGACCATCGCGTCGCCGTCCGGGTTGTGGCGGCGGATCTGGCAGCTCGACTTGTGCAGGAAGCCGTCGTCGCCGATCCAGTCGGTCATGTGGTGGGTCAGCCACGAGCAGCGCTCCGGGCCGTAGTCGTAGGCGCCCGGCGCCCCGACTTCGAGCGCGAAGGCTTCGTCCCAGTGCACGCGCTCGGGGCAGTCGGGCACGTTGAAGCGGTTGCGGATGCCGAGGCCTGGGTGCGCCTTCTGCATCTTGTAGGCCAGCTTGTTGGCGCGGATGTAGAGGCCGCCCCAGCCTTGTGCGTAGCAGATGAAGCCGGTGACGGTCATCGGGCCCTTCATCATCGGCGGCAGCTTGTCGCCGACGTTCACGTCCTCGAAGTAGCGGGGCACCGCTCCGCGCTGCTCTTCCTGGTCGTAGATCTCGTAGAACTCGTCGAGCTGTTCCTGGGTGAAGGGCTCCACGCGGCCGCGCGCCTCGGTGTACTTGGTGCCGCGCTCGCGCGCCTCGTCGCGGTCGGTGCGGAACACCCAGCTGTCCGCGCCCGCGACATGGTCGCCGTGCTGGTTGTAGAAGTCGACGTGGTAGATCTGCTGGAACGAGCGGCCCGCGAACTTCGTCTGGTGCTCGACCAGATCCTTCAGGTACGCCTCGACCCTGATGGTGTCGTTGCGCAGCACCGGCTTGTGCCAGGTCCAGTCGGCACCCGCCCACATCGCGTGGACGCCCGAAAGCCCGCCGCAGTAGCCCGAGATGATCCGGCTCGTGGTGAACAGGAACGAAGGCAGCGCGACGAGCGAGCCGTACCTGGTCTTCGCCGCGTATTCCGGGTCGCACCACAGCGGATTGTCGTCGCCGATGCCGTGGGCGTAGTGACGGATCGCGTCACGGGTGGCCTCGTAGTTCCATGGCTCGACGGTGTTCTCGATTTTCACGCCGATGCGCTGGCGCAGGTCGTCGAGACCTTCCTCGGTGATCTTGGGGAACTTGTTCTTCGGTTCTGCTGTGGTGGCCATTTCTCTGCTCTCCTGGATGTCTCAGCCGACCGCTTCGGCGGCTTTTGCGGCTTCGCGGTCGCGCAGCATCTTGCGGTGGACCTTGCCTGCGGGGTTCTTGGGAAGCTCGTCGACGAACTCGACGAGACGCGGAAATTCATGCTGGGCGAGGCGTTCGCGGGTGAAGCCCTGCAACTCGCGCACAAAGGCGTCGTCGGCGGCGCGGTTCGAGACGACGAAGGCCTTCACCACCTGCCCGCGCTGCTCGTCGGGCACACCGATCACGCCGCATTCGAGGACGTCGTCGTGGCGCAGCATGGTGTTCTCGATCTCGACCGCGCTCATCGTCCAGCCGGCCGAGATGATGACGTCGTCGGCCCGGCCGCAGTGGTAGAAATAGCCGTCCGCGTCGGTCTTCGCGCGGTCCTTGGTGGTCATCCAGCCGCCGCCGCGGAACAGCATCAGCTCGCCGATCTCGCCGGGATCGCAGACCGAGCCGTCAGGCCGCTGGACCTCCAGTCGCTGCCCCGGCACCGCCTTGCCGAGCGCGCCGGGCTTGACCGGGAAGTCGTCCGCACCGGGGTAGTTCACCAGCACGACGCCGATCTCGGTGGTGCCGTACATCGAGCAGGCCGGCACCTTGAACCACTGGTCGATCCACTCCAGCGTCGCCGGGTCGATCGGCTCCCCGGTGAACGAGAGCTTGTCGAAATGGAACGCGAAGTCCGCCGCCCGGCCGCTGTTCTTCATCATGCGGTAATGCGTCGCGGCCGCCGACATGTTGGTGATGCCAAAATCGTCCAGCGCCTGCATCAGCCGCACCGGGTCGAAGCGGCCGGCGAACGTCCCCGTCGTCACCCCCAGTGCCAGCGGGGCGAGCGTGCCGTGCCACAGGCCATGCCCCCAGGCCGGGCTCGAGGGGCAGAAGAATGCGTCGCCGGGCCGGATGCCGGTGCCGTAGAGCGCGGCGAACATCAGCGTCACCAGCGTGCGGTGCGAGTGCTTCACCGCCTCGGGCAGTTCGCGCGTGGTGCCGCTGGTATACTGGAACACGGCCATGTCGTTGGCGCGGGTCTTCGGTTCGTAGCTGGTCGGCAAGCCCGCGAGCGAGGCGAGGAACGCCTCGTCCGCCACGATCACCCTGGGCTTTCCATCGACGGCCACCGCGCGGGCAAGGTCGGCCTTCTCGGCATTGGTGACGAGGATCGAGGGCTCACAGTCGCCTATGCGCAGGCGGAGCGCGTCCGGCCCGAACAGCGTGAACAGCGGCACCGAGATCGCGCCGGTCTGCATCGCCCCGAACAGGCAGACGTAGAACGGCAGCGAGGGTTCCAGCATGAAGGCGATGCGCTCGCCCGGCTGCACGCCCTGCGCATCGAGCCAGTGCGCGAACTGCGCCGCGCCGCTCGCGATCGTGTCGAAGCTGAGCACTGCGTCGGCGCCGTCGGCATGGGCGATGCGAACCGCCGCCCGGCCAGAACCATCGGCGTGACGGGTGACGCATTCGTGGGCGATGTTGAAGGTGTCCCGGTCGCCGTCGAACAGCTCCCACAGCGCCGCCGAAGAGGCATGAGCCTGGGCGTCCGCGTAGCTGGTAAAGCCGGTCAGTCCGGAAATCGACTTGGCCATCAAGTGCCCCATCCCTTCCGGTCGAATCGTCGCGCCGGAGATTGTCCTTGTGTTCAGCGTCGTGCTGCCACGGAGGCATTGTTTTTGTAAATATTGAATGTTATTCGATATATTGAATGATCGACATCACCGATACCGTCAGGGCCAGCAAGGCCCCAGCCATCGCCCGGGCGGCTGCCGTGCTGCGTCTCCTCGGCAAGCGGGGCGCGCCGATGGGGGTGCAGGCGATCGCCCGCGAACTGGGACTGGTCCCAAGCACCTGCCTCTATGTCCTGAGGGCGCTGGTGGCCGAGGAACTGGTGGCTTTCGACGCCGATACCAAGCGCTATGCGCTCGACGCAGGCGTGCTCACGCTGGCGCGGGCGTGGCTGCGCAAGGACCGCTTCAGCGACCTCGCCCAGCCTGCGCTGGACCGCCTTGCCCGCGAATTCGGCACGACGATGCTGGGGGTGCAGGTCTTCGGCCTCGACCACATCATCGTGACGGCGATGTCGCAGTCAGGGCAGAACTTCCAGCTCTCGACGCAAGTGGGCAGCCGCTTTCCGGCGCTGGTCTCGGCGACCGGACGCTGCATCGCGGCGTTCGGCGGCTATGGTGAGGAGGAGATCGAGTCCCGGTTCGCCCAGCTACGATGGGACGAGGCGCCGGACTGGGAGGACTGGCTGGCTCAGGTCGAGGACGCGCGGCAAACCGGCGTCGCGGTGGACGCGGGAAACTACATCGCCGGCGTCACCGTGATCGCCGCTCCGGTATGGAAAGGCGGAAGGCCGAGCCACGCACTCGTGGCGATCGGCATCGGGGCTTCGCTGCGCAGCGAACTGCCTAGATTGAAGTGGACGGTGAAGAGTGCGGCGCAATCTCTCAGTGAGCAGATAGAAGAGTAAGGAAGTCCTGGGGCGCCAGTAGTTTCTGGGCCCCAGACCATCATACTGTCGGCTGCACGCGCCCAGCATCCTCAGCCCCACATGGCGCCGCAGGCTTTATGGTTTACGGGGTGCAGGGGGGGTAAAACCCTGCCTTTCACCCTTCCTTCTTCTTCAAAAGCACCGTGCGCAGCATCGAAAGCGCCACTTCCCCGCGCTGGTTGGTCAGTTCGTGCCGGAACACGACGATCCCCTGCCCCGGCCGCGATCGGCTCTCGCGCATTTCCACCACTTCGCTGGAGCAGGTGAGGGTATCGCCGATGAAGGTCGGCTTGGGCGTCACCACTTTGTCGAAGCCCAGGTTGGCCACCAGCGTGCCGACAGTCGTGTCCGCGATCGACAGCCCCACCGCGAGGCTGAAGGTGAAGGTCGAATTGACCAGGATCTGCCCGAATTCACTGGCCTTGGCGGTTTCGGCATCGAGGTGCAGCGGCTGCATGTTGTGCGTCATCGCCGAGAACAGCAGGTTGTCGGTTTCGGTGACGGTACGGCTGGGCTGGTGCGTCAGGCGATCGCCGACCTGCCATTCGTCGAAAAAGCGTCCGGGCATCTCTATTCCGTCTCCTCGATCTGCGCGAGCAGCGCATCGACCTGGACCTGCTGCCCGGCCGTGACTTCGAGCCGTGCGACTACGCCATCGAAAGGCGCGGTCAAGGCATGTTCCATCTTCATCGCTTCCAGCGTCAGCAGCTTCTGCCCCCGCACGACCGACTGCCCCGCGGTGACGTCGACGGTGATGACCTTGCCCGGCATCGGCGCCAGGATCGCGCCGGAACCGTCCGCCGCGCCGTGCGTCCCGTCGCGCCGCCAGGGCGCGAGCAGCCAGGCCTGCCCCTGTTCGGTGACGAGGACGCCGTTCGACGGCTCATCGCTGCCCGCGGCGTCGATGGCGATCTCGATCTTCTCCCCGTCGAGCAGGAACCACGCCGTACGCCGGGGCGGCGCATTGAGCCGCAGGCCCGGTGCGATCGCCGCCGGGACGAGCGCGGCGGCGGCGGCGCGCAGCGCCTCGGCGGAAGGCACCGGGGGCTGCGCCAGTTCCTCGCCGTCGCGGCCGATCAGGCCGGTGTCGATGGTGCCTGCGGCAAAGTCCGGATGCTGCAGCGCCTTGACCAGGAACGAGGCATTGGTCCGCACCGGCCAGACGGCGGTGTCCTGCAGCATGGCGCCCAGCCGCTCGCGCGCTTCTTCGCGGTCGTCGCCCCAGGCGATGACCTTGGCGATCATCGGATCGTAGAACGGCGAGACTTCCGCGCCTTCGTACACGCCGGTGTCGATGCGCCCTCCCTCAGCCTCGCCGAACTGCAGCAATTCGAGGCGGCCGATGCTGGGGAGGAAGCCTTTGGCGGGGTCTTCGGCATAGAGGCGGGCCTCCATGGCCCAGCCGTCGATCGTCAGGTCATGCTGCGCCAGCGGCAAGCGCTCGCCGCTGGCGACGCGCAGTTGCCATTCGACCAGATCGACCCCGGTGATCGCCTCGGTGACGGGATGCTCCACCTGCAGGCGGGTGTTCATCTCCATGAACCAGATGCGGTCCGCCGAAAGCGCGCCCGAACCATCGGCGATGAATTCGATGGTCCCCGCGCCGACGTAGTCCACCGCCTTTGCTGCGCGCACCGCCGCAGCACAGAGCGCTTCGCGCGTCGCCGCATCCATGCCGGGCGCGGGGGCTTCCTCGATCACTTTCTGGTGGCGGCGCTGCAGCGAACAGTCGCGTTCGAACAAGTGGACAACGTTGCCGTGGCGGTCACCGAAGACCTGCACCTCGATGTGGCGGGGCGAGGCGATGTACTTCTCGATCAGGACGTGGTCGTTGCCGAAGGACGCGGCGGCCTCGCGCTTGCACGATGCCAGCGCGTCGGCGAAGGCATCGGCGCTCTCGACCAGCCGCATGCCCTTGCCGCCGCCGCCGGCGACCGCCTTGATGAGCACCGGATAGCCGATCTTCGCGGCCTCCCGGGCGAGGAAGGCCGTGTCCTGATCGGCCCCCATGTAGCCCGGCGTCACCGGCACCCCCGCCTTGGCCATGAGCGTCTTGGCGGCATCCTTGAGGCCCATCGCGGTGATCGACGACGGGTTCGGGCCGACCCAGACCAGCCCGGCATCGATCACGCTCTGCGCGAATGCGGCATTTTCGGACAGGAAGCCGTAGCCGGGGTGGATCGCCTCGGCCCCGGTCGCCTTCGCGGCGGCGAGGATCCGTTCCGCGACGAGATAGCTCTCGCGCGTCGGCGAGGGGCCGATGTGGACCGCCTCGTCGGCCTCGCGAACGTGAAGGGCCTGTGCATCGGCGTCGGAATAGACCGCGACGGTGCGGATGCCCATGGCCCGCGCGGTGCGGATGATACGGCAGGCGATCTCGCCGCGATTGGCGATGAGGAGCGATGTGATCATGAGTTAACTCCTGTTTCGGCGCCGGGTGCATGACACTGGTTCCTCCCCCGTCGGGGGAGGGGGACCACCCGAAGGGTGGTGGAGGGGCACAAGCCATGATCACCGGACCTCGCGATACAGTGAAACGGGCTCGCAAGTTGCGCAGCGAAATGACTCTGCCCGAAGGCGCGTTGTGGCGCGCGCTGCGAAGCCGGCCCGGCGGGTTCAAATTCCGCAGGCAACATCCGGCGGGCGTCTATGTGCTCGATTTCTATTGCGCAGCGGCGCGGCTTGCGATCGAGATCGATGGCTTCGCGCACAATACCGGGCAGGTCGTGGAACGGGATCGCCGGCGCTCGCACTTCCTGCGATCGCAAGGTGTCGCGACGCTGCGGATTCCGGCGCGAGTGGTGCTGGACGATATGGCTTTCGTCGTGTCGCGGATCGTCGAGGTTTGCGAAGGGCGCGCGCGGCAAGGGTCGGAGACCCCGCAGGTGCCCCTCCACCATCCTGCGGATGGTCCCCCTCCCCCGTCGGGGGAGGAATAGCGCGGGGCTCACGGATGGCGCTCCGGAAAGCCGTGGCGGGTGTGCAGCGCCAGCAGCAGCGGCTCGATCGCATTCACGAAGCCGCCTTCGGCAAACGCCAGCGCGGGCAGGTTCTGGTTCGCCTCGCCCAGCATCGCCGCCACCGCCCCGCGCGGGCGGGGCCAGCCGACGCGCACGACCTCGATGTTCGCGGCGCGCGCGGGGAACAGCGCCAGCAGGCCCTCCACCGTGACGCAGTCCTTGCAGTAGAAGCGCCGTCCTTCGTAAGCCGGATCGGCCCAGTCGACGTCGAGCACGAACAGCGTGTCCTTCTTCACATCCGGAACACCCCGAAGCGGGGCGCCTCCTCGATCGGGGCTTCGAGGCAGGCGGACAGCGCCAGACCCAGCACGTCGCGGGTCTGCGCCGGGTCGATCACGCCGTCGTCCCACAGCCGCGCCGTGGCGTAGTAGGGATTGCCCTCGTCCTCGTACTTCTGGCGGATCGGCGCCTTGAACGCCTCGGCGTCCTCGGCCGACCAGCTGGCCGCGTCGCGGTGGACGGTGGCGAGCACGGAGGCCGCCTGCTCGCCGCCCATCACCGAGATGCGCGCGTTGGGCCAGGTGAACAGGAAGCGCGGGTCGTAGGCGCGGCCGCACATGCCGTAGTTGCCGGCGCCGAACGAGCCGCCGATCAGCACCGTCAGCTTGGGCACTTGCGCGGTGGCGACGGCGGTGACGAGCTTGGCGCCGTGCTTGGCGATGCCCTCCGCCTCGTACTTGCCGCCGACCATGAAGCCCGAGATGTTCTGCAGGAACAGCAGCGGGATGCGGCGCTGGCAGGCCAGTTCGATGAAATGCGCGCCCTTCTGCGCGCTTTCGGAGAACAGCACGCCGTTGTTGGCGAGGATCGCCACCGGAACCCCGTGGATATGCGCGAAACCGCAGACCAGGGTGGTGCCGTAGAGCGCCTTGAATTCGTGGAATTCGCTGCCGTCGACGATCCGGGCGATGACTTCATGCACGTCGTAGGGCGCGCGCACGTCCTCGGGGACGATCGCATAGAGATCCTCGGCCGGGTACTTCGGCGGGCGGGGCTCGCGCAAGTCGAGGCCGTGGCGGTGCGCGGGACCGAGATGGCTGACGATGTCGCGCACGATCGTCAGGGCATGCTCGTCGTCCTGGGCAAGGTGGTCGGTGACGCCCGATTTGCGCGAATGGAGATCGCCGCCGCCCAGATCCTCGGCGCTGATGACCTCGCCGGTGGCGGCCTGCACCAGTGGCGGACCGGCGAGGAAGATCGTGCCCTGCTCCTTCACGATAACCGTCTCGTCGCTCATCGCCGGAACATAGGCGCCGCCCGCCGTGCAGCTGCCCATGACGCTGGCGATCTGCGGGATGCCCTTCGCGCTCATCTGCGCCTGGTTGAAGAAGAAGCGGCCGAAATGCTCGCGGTCGGGGAAGACCTCGGCCTGGTTGGGCAGGTTGGCGCCGCCGCTGTCGACGAGGTAGACGCAGGGCAGCCGGTTCGCCTGGGCGATCTCCTGCGCGCGGATGTGCTTCTTGACGGTCATCGGGAAGTACGTGCCGCCCTTCACCGTCGCGTCATTGGCGAAGACCATGCACTGGCGGCCCGAGACGCGGCCGATCCCGGCGATGATTCCGGCGCCCGGCACTTCATCCCCATAGAGGCCGTGCGCGGCAAGCTGGCCGATCTCGAGGAAGGGCGATCCGGAATCGAGCAGGCGCTCCACACGCTCGCGCGGGAGCAGCTTGCCCCTTGCCATGTGCCGTTCACGTGCCCTTGTGTCCCCTCCGAGTGCCGCTTTCGCCACCTTTTCGCGCAATTGCGCGGCGAGCGCGCGGTTGTGCGCATCGCGGGCCTTTGCCTCGGGGCTATCGCAATTGAGGTTGGTCTGCAGGACCGGCGCGCTCATGCCTCTTCCTTCCTTGGGGACGGCGCTTCGCAACGCGCCGCCTCTCTCGATTTGCAACATCTATCTAGCCAAGCAGGAACGGCAGCGGAAATTGAAAGTTTCCCGGCTTCGTCATAGACAGTTTCTATGATCGACCAGTACCTCCTGCGTTACTTCCTCGCCGTGGCCGAAACCGGCAACTTCAGCCGCGCGGCTCGCCGGGTCAGCGTCACCCAGCCCACGCTCTCCGCCGGCATCGCCAAGCTGGAACGCGAACTGGGCGCCCGCCTGTTCGACCGCGACCGCCAGCGGGTGGCGCTGACGGCGGCGGGCAGCCGCTTCCTGATGCGCGCCCGGCGGATCGCGGCCGAATACGAACACGCCCTCGTCGAACTGAGCGAGGTCACCGATCCCACGCTGCTGCGGATCGGGGTGCTGAACACGATACCCACCCGCCTCGTCGAAGGCTGGCTCGGCGCGCACCGGGCACTCGGCTCCGGCGAGGCGGTGGAGATCCTCGACGGCTCCGAACGCGACATCGCCGAGCGGCTCGATCGCGGCCGCATCGACGTGGCGCTGACCGTCGTGCGCCCGCATCACGCCCGCTACCTGCCGAACGTGCTCGCCCGCGAGCGCTACATGATGGTGCTGCCGCCCGACCACCGGCTGGCGGGCGAAAGCGAGGTCCAGGCCGAACAGCTCGCCCGCGACCGCATGGCGCTGCGCCGCCACTGCGAGGCGCTGCCGGAGATCAACCGCTTCTTCGTGGCGCGCGGGGTGCGGCCGCGCTTCGTGCTCAAGACCACCAGCGACGAGCGCGTGCTGGCGGTGGTGCGCAGCGGCATGGGCATCGGGATGATGCCGGAAAGCTTCGCCGCCGGCCCGGAGCGGTTCGTGCCGGTGCGCGACTTCGAGCTGGTGCGCGAGATCGGCCTGCTCCACGCCTGCGAGGCGCAAGTGGAGCAGGCACGGGGCAGTCCCTTCGTCGGGCTGGTGACCGCGCATTATCGCGGCATGTAGCGGTGTCGCTATCCGGCGATCGCCTCGCGCAGCGCCGGCATCGTCGCTTCCAGCAGGCGCAGGCTCTTCCAGCCCTCGTCCGGCGAGAGGCCGCCCAGCAGCGGCTGGAAGCCGATGTTGCCGCCTTCCGCCGCGCGCACCCTGTCGAGCAGCATCTGCGGCGTCCATGCCGCGAACATGCCCGCATGACGCAGCACGGCAGGATCGGTCAGGCCCTTGAATGGCGAATTCGAGCCTTCCCCTTCCGCTTCGGCCCACCTGGCATATTCGGTGATGACGTGGACGGCATGCGGGGCGATCGCCTCCCAGCCCTGGTCGGGATCCTCGCACAAGTGGATCGCCATGGGCATGCCCGGGCGCGGGCGGAAATAGCGCCGGGGACGATGGCCGAGCCGCGCGCATTCGGCGAGGTAGATGTCCACGAGGTCGCCCTTCATCGGCCCGAAGCCGACCCCGAAACGGGCCGCCCGCCGGGCCGAGGCCGCAACCCCGCCGCCGACGAGGACGATGTCCTCCGGCTCCTGCACCGGCAGCGGGCGCACGAAGACCGGGCGCGTGCCGGACAGGCCCTCGAACTCGAACCGCTCGCCCTTCAGGGCCCGCAGGATGATTTCGAGCCCCTCGTCCATCAGCCGTGCCCGGTCCTTCAGCGACTTGCCGAACATCGCGAATTCGTAAGGCACGTAGCCCGCGCCGAAGATCACCCCCAGCCGGCCGTCGGACATGTTGTCGACCACCGCGATCTGCTCCGCCAGTTCGAGCGGGTCGTGCAGCGGCAGGATGACCGCGCCGAGCAGGAAGCGGATGCGGCTGGTCACCGCCGCCATGCCCCCCGCCAGCACGAAGGGCTGCGGCAGGTAGCCGTCATCGGCGCCATGGTGCTGCATCAGCCCGATCTGGTCGGCGCCGATGCGGTCGGCGAACTGCGCCATCTCTATCGCCGCGCGGTAGAGCCGCGGCGTCGGGCTCGCCCATTCGGGAGAGCGCATGTCGAACGAGATCGAGATCGTGAAATCTTTCATCATGCTTCTCCCAGGGCGGCATAGGACGGATCGCCGCGGTCGCGGCGGGCCCATTGGTGGGGGTACATCGGCGTCACCTCGCGGATGCTGTCGTGGTCGATCACGGCGTCGCGATGGTCGATCCGCCATATCCCCTCGCGCCGGGACCAGCGGTCGCAATAGCGTGCCCAGACGTCCATCTGCAGCAGCTTGCCCTCGCGCTCCATGCGCAGGGTAGCGGTGACGTAGGCCTCGCTGCCCGCACGGTCCGCGCGCAGCGTGACGAGGACGTTGGAAACCTGATGCGAATGCGCCAGAAGCTGGCCGTGCGCTTCGCAGATCCACGCGATCGCCGCGTGCCCGTCGCCGCGATAGCCGCTCGGCCCGTAGTCCACGGTGGCGTCCGGGTGGAACACCGACTGCCCCAGGGCAACGTCGAGGCGGTCCACGCTGCGGCAATAGCGGTAGAGCTGTTCGGTGATGGCATGCTTGTCCGCAAGGTCGCTCATCGATCGGTCCTTCCCAAGGCGGCCGGCGCCGAATAGGCGGCGGAGATCGCCGCGATCCGGCGGATACGCTCGCGCCGCTGTGCTGCCGAAGTGGCGGACATCCCGGGCTCGTCGTCCGCCTCTCCCCAGTTGCAGACGGGGCCGAACGGCAGCCGCGCGAGCCCGAGACGGGCGACCTGCGCGGCGTCGGCAAGACCTTCGGGAACGCTCATGCCCCGCGCTTCCAGCAGTTCGCGATGCGCGGGGGTATCGGTCCGGCCGATGACGTAGCTCAGCACGTCGACGCCATGCGGTTCCAGCTCCGCCCAGAGCGCCTCGCACAGCACCAGGTCGAAGGCCTTGCTCGCCGCATAGACGCCGATGCCGGGCAACCCGCCGTAGCAGGCGCCCGATCCGACCACGATCAGCCCGCCGCGCCCGCGCGCCTTCATCGGCGCGGCAAAGGCATGGAGCGCGCGCATCGTCGTCAGGACATTGCGCGCCGCCAGTCGATCCCAGGCATCGATCGCGCCGTCGAGGAACATCGCCCCGTTGGGATCGGCCCCGGCGTTGAGGATCAGCAGGCCGACCTCGCGCCCGGCGGCCGCGTCCAGCAACCGCTGCGTCGCATCGGGCCCGGCAAGATCGATCGAGGCGGTGATGCACGTCGCCCCTTTGCCGCGCAGTTCCCCGGCCAGGGCCGCCAGCGGCGCCTCGCGCCGGGCGACGAGGATCAGGTGGAACCCGATGCCGGCCAGCTGCCGCGCGAATTCGGCGCCGGTGCCCTCCGACGCCCCCGCGATCAGCGCCCAGGGGCCGTAGCGCGCCGCGAATTGTGCCTGATCCATGCTATCTCTCCACCTGAACTCTCCGATTGGCCGCGCCGCGATTTTGCATTGGCCTTGCGCAGTCAAATTCAGTAAATACGGAATATGCCGAATATCAACCTCTCTCCGTCGGACGAGACCTTCCTTGACGCCATGGCGATGTTGATGGCCCCGTGGGGCTGGCCGCGGCCGGTCGGACGCATCTACGCCTACCTGCTGCTGCGCGAGGCGCCGGCGACCCTCGACGAGATCGCCGCCGACCTAGGCATGAGCAAGAGCAACGCCAGCGTCGCCGCGCGCACGCTCGAACATTGCGGCAGCGCCCGGCGGCAGGGCGAGCCGGGAAGCCGCCGCATCTACTATTCGGTGCCTGCCGAATTCAGCGGGCCATTCATCGCCAAGGCGGAACTGCTCGACCGGCAGGTGCGCCTGTTCGCTGGCCAGCGCGACCGCGCCATCCCTGCGACCGTGGCCGAGCGATTCTCACGCCTCGGCGGCTTCTACACGGTCATGCGCGAGGCGATCGAGGGTGTGATCGCCGATCAGGCGGACGCGCAAGGCCGCAAGGATCGCGCGGCCAGCTTCACCGGGTAGCCCTCGGGCCCCGGTCAGCCCTCCACCGCTCCCGCCATCCGCGCCGCCAGCGCCGGCACGTCGGCCAGTGCGCGCAGGGCGTCGTTGAGGTGGGTGCAGCCCTCCGGCCCGCGCAGTTGCGCCAGCACGTCCTCGCGGATTTCGGCCAGGTTGCGGCCGACCAGCCGGCCGGTGTTCGCGATCGCGCCCGGGCATTCGGAAAACGGCAGGATCCGCGCCTCGGGTTGCAGCGACAGCAGTTCCAGCGTGGTCGCATCGGCGCGGGCACCCAGGCGGTACTCGTGGATCGCCACGCGGCTGCCGTCGCGCCGCTTCGCGCTGTCCTGGAACGCGGAATCGACCACGATCACGCCGTTTTCCCGGTCGAGCGTCACGTCGATGCGGCGAGCGCGGCGAAAGCCCGGTCCATCGGCCTCGGCAAGATCGTGCCAGCCAGACGGGTCGATCGGATTGCGCAAGTCGCCCGCATCGGCGTTCGCCACGCGATCGGGATCGACCTCGTCGGTGAGGCCGCTGTTGCCCTCCTGCAGGCCCCAGCACACGTTGGCGCGCTGCGCCATCATCTGCGCATGGCGCTCCTCGCCCAGCTTCTCGCGCAGGCGGTCGGCCCAGTCGGGATACCACTGCGACCAGGCGAACGAGCTTACCAGCGCGGTGCCGGACAAGTCGTCGAGCACGATGTAGAGGGGGTGCGCAGCGGCCACCATCTCGGGCATGACCTCGCGCAGCAGCCCACGCAAGTGCCCGCCCGCCCGTGCACCGACGAGGCGGGCGATCGCCTCTCCGGAAGGCTGCGCGGTGATGGCGGTGATGGTCTTGTCCTCGGTCAGGCGCGCGTCGAACCGCGCCTCGGCCAGGGTCAGCCCGTCCTCTCCGGCAAGCGGGGTCCACAAGTCCCGCGCGCCGCCGATGAAGCGTCGCTGTCCGTCAAGCCCGTCGGGCCAGGACACGTCGATGCTGGTCGTGCGCCGGACCGATCCCGCGCTACGCGGCGGGGCGGGATTGGCGGTGCTGCGCGGCGGCGGCGGTTGCGTGATCGTGTCCATGACGAATGACGCTGCACCCTCCGCTCCCCCGGATCAAGCCCCGGGTCCGGCCGGCGCACCGACGCGCACCAGCAGCTTGCCGACGTGGTCATGCCCCGAGAACACGCTGGAAAAGGCCGCCGGGACCGCCTCGATCCCCTCGACGATGGACTCCGGGAAGCGGATCCGCCCCGCCTTCATCCACCCGGCGATATCCTCCAGCCCTTTCCGGCCCGCCAGCATCCCGGCAAAGCCCCGGATCTCCAGCCCCTTGTTCATGATGAGCCGGTAGAAGCCCGGCAGGCGATCCGGCCCCGGCCCTTCCATGCCGACCCCGTAATAGGCGATGAACCCGCACATCGGCATGCGCGCGCCGCGTTTGAGGAGCGGCAGGACGGTCATCGTCACATCGCCGCCGACATTGTCGAGATAGACGTCCGCCCCCTCGGGCATCGCCGTCTGGAGCTGGGCCGCGAAGTCCGGCGCCTTGTAGTCCGCCACCGCATCGAAGCCGAGGTCGAGCAGCGCCGCGCACTTGGCCGCGCCGCCGGCGATGCCCACCGCCCGGCCGCCGAGCACCTTGACGATCTGGCCCGCGATCGAGCCCACCGCGCCCGCCGCCGCCGAGATCACCACCGTCTCGCCCGCCTTGACCCTGCCGACGTTCACGATGCCCTCGTAAGCGGTCTGTCCCGGCCCACCGAGCGCCCCCAGCGCGGTCGATACCGGTGCCAGAGCGGGATCGAGCTTGCGCGGCGGCCCGCGATAATCGCTGCGGTCGGGCGCGAGCGCCGCGTACTCCTGCCAGCCCGTGCGCGCCTCGACGACGTCGGCGGGCGCATAGGCGGGATGGTTCGAGGCGACGACCTCGGCGACCACCGGGCCGACCATCGGCATGCCGAGTTCCATGCGCCCCGCTCCTGTCAGCACCGTCTCATCGACCGAAAAGCGCAGCAGCGGATCGACGGCGATGTAGAGCGTCTTCAGCAGGATCTCGCCCTCGCCCGCTTCGGGTAGGGCCACCTGCTCGATCCGGAAATCGCCGGGCTTCGGGTTGCCCCGCGCATAGGCGGCCAGGACCACCCGCTTCATCGTCGCAGCCATCTCAGCCCCCCGTCTTGCGGCCGGCGGAGAGACCGCCATCCACCGGCAGGTTCACGCCGGTAATGTTGCCCGCAAGGTCGGAGGCCAGGAACAGCGCGGCCGCGGCGGTGTCGCGCGGGTCGATCGCCTTGCCCAGCGGGTGCGCCTTGCCCATGCCGTCGAGGATACGCTCGCGGTGCTCGCTGTCGGGATTCATCCCGGCGTAGTGCGTGAGCATCCCGGCAGGGCATACGGCGTTGACGCGAATGCCCTTGTCGGCAACTTCGATCGCCAGCGCGCGGGTCAGCTGGACGACCGCGCCCTTGGTCGCCCCATAGAGCACTCCGCCGTAACCCATCAGCCCCGCAACCGAGGCTGTCGAGACGATCGCGCCTCCGCCGCCCTGTTTGTCGAACTGGCGGATCGCCGCCTGGCAGCCGTAGACGACGCCGTTGATGTTGACGTCCTCGACCCGCTTCATCTCGTCGGGCTCGCATTCGACCAGCGAACGCAGCCCATTGCCCGGCACCGGGCTGATGGTGATCCCGGCGTTGTTGTAGATGACGTCGAGCCGACCGAAGCTTTCCACCGCCTGTGCCACGGCGGCAGCGATGCTGTTCGGATCGGCGACGTTGCAGGACACCGCCACGGCTTCGCCGCCCGCAGCCCTGGCCAGCGCAGCCGTTTCCCCGGCACTTGTCCCGTCGATGTCGGCAGCGACGACCCTGGCGCCATGCTCGCAGAACAGCAGCGCCGCCGCCCGGCCCACGCCCGATCCCGCGCCGGTGATGAGGGCAACCTTGCCCTGAACCAGTCCTTGCATTGCCTTTTCTCCCCTCACCCGCCGATGTTGAACGTCGTCGTCATCTGGAATTCGCGCAGGCCCTCGATCCCGCGTTCGCGGCCAAGCCCGCTCATCTTGATGCCGCCGCCGCTGGCGTAGCTCGACATCACCGCGCCGTTGACGTTGACCGCCCCGCTGCGGATCCTGAGCCCCACCTCCAGCGCCTTGACCTTGTCCGCCCCGTGGACCCAGCCCGAAAGGCCGAAGCGGCTGTCGTTGGCCATCTCCACCGCGTGATCGAGGTCGCGGTAGCCGATCACCCCGACCACCGGCCCGAAGATCTCCTCCTGCGCGGCCGGGTTTGAATTGTCCGGCAGGTCGAGCACCGTCGGCTCCCAGTAGAAGCCCTTGTCGAAACCCTCCGGCCGCTTGCCGCCGCAGACCACGCGGCCGCCCGCCGCCACTGCCGCTTGCGTGAAATGTTCGCAGCGGTCGCGCTGGGCGGCGCTGATGACCGGGCCGAGTTGCGTCGCCGGATCGCTGGCCGGGCCGATCTTCACCCCTGCCAGCAGCTTCGCCATGCCCTCCAGCACCTCGGCCTTGCTTTCCTGCGGCACGAAGACGCGCGTGCCGAGCACACAGCCCTGCCCCGCATGCGACGTACAGACCGAGACCGCCGCCGAAGCCGCCCGTCCCACAGCGTCGGGCAGGTAGATCTGCGCCGACTTGCCGCCCAGTTCCAGCACCAGCCGCTTGAGCGTCGGCGCCGCCTGCTCGGCCACTTTCGCGCCGACGGTGCAGGAGCCGGTGAACGAGACCATGTCCACGCACGGATCGGTGGTCATGGCGAACCCGCCCGCCAGCCCCGGCTCGACGATCACGTTCATTACGCCGAGGGGAAGCCCCGCTTCCTCGGCCGCTTCGGCGAAAATCATGGATGAGATGGGCGTCAAAGGGTTTGGCCTGAGGATCACCGAATTGCCTGCCATCAGCGCCGGCACGACCTTCCAGAACGCCGTGTAGAACGGCACGTTGTAGGCCGAGATTGCCGAGACCACCCCGAGCGGCAACCAGCGCTTGAGGCTCTGCACCACGAAATGCGGATTGACCCGCTCGTGGATCGGCAGCGGGTTTTCCTCCTGCTCGGGCAGGCGCAGGAACAGGTCGATGATCTCGTCGGTCATGCGTAGCGGCGCGTGAACCTGCGCGCCCATGACCGTGGAGGAGACCGGGCAACCGGCCTCGTTAACCGCGCAATCCCTGAGGAAATCCGCGCGTTTGCGCAGCGCCTCGCCGAAGCGGGTCATCACCTTGCCCCGCGCCTTCATCGACAGGCCCGACCACGCGCCGCCATCGAAGGCCGCGCGCGCCGCGCCGATCGCCGCGTCCGCCTGCCCGGCCGAAACGCCGACCACCTCGGCGACGATCGATTCGTCGGAAGGGTTCTGCACGGCGAACTGCTCACCCTCGCCGCGCACGAAGCGACCGCCGATGTACCCTGCGTACTCCAAGCCCACTCTCCAGATACAATTCGTATTTGCGAATTATTATTCTCACTGTAGACTATCCGACGCGTGACGAGGCGTCAATCATCGCACCTCGCGCTTGTCGCAGGGGGCGGCGCGGCTTGTAACCGCTAGGGGTCGTGCCTAGACCATGCCGGAACCCGCGAGCGTCCGTCCGAGACGCTCCACCGGCAACCAAGAGGAACCCGCGCGAAATGGCCTACACCGACTTCCTGAAGCAGCAGTGCTACATCGACGGCGAGTGGGTCGACGCGGATTCCGGGGCTTCCTTCGAGGTTACCGACCCCGGCACCGGCAAGGTTCTGGGCACCGTCCCGAAGATGGGCGCCGACGAAACCGCCCGCGCGATCGACGCCGCCGAAGCCGCCCTCCCCGCCTGGCGCGCCAAGACCGCCGGTGAGCGCGCGAAGCTGATGCGCAAGCTGTTCGAACTGATGCTCCAGCACCAGGACGATCTGGGCGAACTGCTCAGCCGCGAGCAGGGCAAGCCGCTGGCCGAGGGCAAGGGCGAGATCGCCTATGGCGCCAGCTTCATCGAATGGTTCGCCGAAGAGGGCAAGCGCGCTTACGGCGACGTGATCCCCGGCCATGCCGCCGACCGCCGCATCGTCGTGCTCAAGCAGGGCGTCGGCGTCGTCGCCGCGATCACGCCGTGGAACTTCCCCAATGCGATGATTACCCGCAAGCTCGGCCCGGCGCTGGCGGCAGGCTGCACCATCGTCATCAAGCCCGCCTCGGCCACCCCCTATTCGGCGCTGGCGATCGCGCAGTTGTGCGAGATGGCGGGCATCCCCAAGGGCGTCGTCAATGTCGTCACCGGCAGCGCCGGACAGATCGGCTCGGCGCTGACCGCCAGCCCCAAGGTCGCCAAGCTGACTTTCACCGGCTCGACCGAGATCGGCCGCGACCTGCTGCGCGAATGCGCCGAGACGATCAAGAAGTGCTCGATGGAACTGGGCGGCAACGCGCCGTTCCTGGTGTTCGACGATGCCGACGTGGACGCCGCCATCGAAGGCGCAATGATCTCCAAGTTCCGCAACGGCGGCCAGACTTGCGTGTGCACCAATCGCTTCTACGTGCAGGACGGCGTCTACGACGAGTTCGTGACCAAGCTGGCCGCGCGCGTCAGCGGCATGAAGGTCGGCTACGGTCTCGACGAAGGCGTGCAGGTCGGCCCGCTGATAGACGAGAAGGCGGTCGAGAAGGTCGAGGAGCACCTGAAGGACGCGATCGACGGCGGCGCCAAGGTGCTCGCGGGCGGCCAGCGCAATGCGCTCGGCGGCAGCTTCTTCAATCCCACAGTTGTGGCAGGCGTGAAGCCCGACATGAAGCTCGCCCGCGAGGAGACCTTCGGGCCGCTCGCAGGCGTGATCCGCTTCACCGACGAGGCCGACGCCATCCGTATGGCCAACGACACCGAGTTCGGCCTCGCCAGCTACTTCTACGCCCGCGACCTGTCGCGCGTGTGGCGTGTCGCCGAGGCGCTCGAAGCGGGCATGGTCGGCATCAACACCGGCCTGATCTCCACCGAGGTCGCCCCGTTCGGCGGCGTCAAGCAGTCGGGCCTCGGCCGCGAGGGATCGCACTACGGCCTCGATGACTACATGGAGGTCAAGTACCTCTGCATGGGTATTACGCCCGCCTGATATCCGGAGCGCTCCCTGCAATCTGCCGGGGAGCGCTCAACCCTTGCATTTCCGGAAGGCCCCAGCCTTCACCACCTGCGTCATCGGGGCGCCCAGCGGCGTGCGCAGGGTGTCGTCATGATTGACCGACAGCACACCGCGTTTCTCTCCGTCATTGAAGACGAAGATGACGGGCATGTTGTCACCGCCCCATTTGTCCTTGCCGTACTTGATGCCCATCCAGATCTGGATGCCTTCGTATTGCGCCCCGCCCGCACAGCTGAAGCACATGTCGATGGGCAAAGGCCCGCTGCGTCCGGTCGCGGTGTCGAGGAAGACTCCGCCCGCGCCGACGTTTATGCGTGGCAGAACGGCGCAATTTCCGGCCGGCGCATAACGACCGAACAGGTCAGGCGGAATTTCCGGCGCCGCCGCGCTCGAAGGAAACCCCGCGAGCGCCAGAAGCAGCAGCGCGAGCGGATACAGGATACGGGCCATCGACGCATCTCCCTGGTGCGAAAGAGTGTCCTGCCCGCATCATCGCCGCTCGCGCCCCGCTTGTCATTGCGGATTCATCCCTGGGCATTCACCCCAGAAGCGCCTCGATCTCGTCGATCGTCGCCTTGAAGTCCGCCACGAGGCCCCGGTACGGATCGGGAGCGGTCATATCGAGCCCCGCCTTCTTCAGGATATCGACCGGATCGGCCGAGCCGCCTGCCCGCAGCACGTCGAGGTAGCGTTCGCGCTCGGCCTTGCCGCCGTTCAGGATCGAGTGCGCGAACCACGTCCCCGCCGAGATCGAGGTGGCGTACTGGTAGACGTAGAACGTGCTGTAGAAATGCGGGATATAGGCCCACTCGATCGCGTAAGGCTCGTCGATCACGAAGTTCGGGCCGTGGTAGCGCTTCAGCAGGTCGAGGTACACGCGCGTCAGGCTCTCGCCGGAAAGGCCCTCTCCCGCTTCGGCCATCTCGTGCATCTTCAGCTCGAATTCGGCGAACATGGCCTGGCGGAAGAAGGTACCGCGCATGCCCTCCAGCCGCATGCCGAGGTAGTAGATCTTCTCTTCCTTGGTCTTCGCCTGCTTCAGCATGTACTCGGTCAGCAGCACCTCGTTGCAGGTCGAGGCGATCTCGGCGGTGAAGATCGGGTAGTCGGACAATTCGTAAGGCTGCACCGAATCGGCCAGCAGCGAATGCATCGCGTGGCCCCACTCATGCGCATAGGTGGACAACCCCTCGTAGTTCTCGCCGAGGTTCAGCAGCAGGTAGGGATGCACACCGTAGGCCGAGCCGTTCATGTAGGCGCCCGGACGCTTGCCGGGACGCGGCCAGGGGTCCATCCACTTCGCCGCCGTCGCCGCGCCGAGGCGCTTGACGTAGTCGGGGCCCAGCGGCTCCACCGCCTTCAGGGTGATGTTGCGCATGTCGGTCAGGGTGAACTTGCGCTCCAGGCTGACCAGCGGCGGATAGATGTCGTAATAGTGCATGTCCGGCAGCTTCAGCATCTTGCCGCGCAGCTCGAACGAGCGGTGAAGCTGCGGCAGGCCGGCATTCGTCTCCGCCACCAGCGTACGGTAGACGCCCTCGGGCACGGCCCCCGGCGCCAGCGCCATGGCGAGGCAGCTCTTGTAGCTGCGGGCGCGGGCCTCGAACACGTCGCCCTTCAGCTTGGCCGCCATCGCCGCGCCGAGCGAGCTTTCGAACTTGCCCATCTGACCGAAGAAGCCGTCCATCACCGTCTTGCGGTCATCGCGGTTCGGCGCGTCACGGGTCAGGGTATAGCCCTGCGCGTCGAGCACCTGCTTGCGCCCGTCCGACAGCGTCACTTCGGGCCAGGGAATGTCCGAGGAGACCAACTGCTCGCGGATCGTCTGCGGGCCGGACAGCGGCGAGGACACCGCCGCCAGCAGCGCCTCGCCCTTCGCATCGAGCGTGTGCTCGGCTTCGCGCAAGGTCTTGCGCAGGCCGAAGGCGAAGCGAGTGGAAAGCGTCTTGTCGGCGGCGATGAAGCTTTCGATCTTGTCCTTGCCCAGCTTCAGCGTTTCCGGCGCGGTCCACGCGGTCGCCTCGCCGAAAGCGGCGTAAAGGTCCATGACCTGCGCGTTGCGCTCCTGGTTGGCGGAAACGCGCACGTCCTCGTCCGCCTTCAGCGAGGCATAGACATAGACGCGGGCGAAGGTCTTCGAGACTTCGGAGATATCCTCCAGCGCCTTGAGCATGGCGGCGGCATCCGTGCCGAAGCTGTCCTTGTAGGCGGCGAGGCGCGGCAGCGCGGCGGCAACCTGCTTGCGCGCGGCGTCCCAGCCGTCGAGACTGGGGTAGAGTTCGGTCAAGTCCCACTGCGCCGCTGCGGTGTCGGCGGCATGCGCCGCGCCTGCCAGCACGGAGGGGAGCGCCGAAGCGAGAGGAAGCGCGGCAGCGATGCCCAGCGCGCCGCGACGGTCGGTTTCGATCATGGTGTGTCCCTTGCATTCCGCGCCCGAAACGCGGTCGATCGGCCGAAGCTATCGCCTTGCCGCATCGTTGCAAGAGAAACGCCGACGCTGATCGAACAGCGTCGGCGGTTGGTCGAACCGGGTGCGTGGTTCCGGGAGCTTCGACAAGCTTAGCCTGCGCGGGATTGAGAGGTTCCTCCATCCCCGCTCACCCTGAGCTTGTCGAAGGGCCTTCCAGATCAGCCCAGCGCGGCCTTCAGCGCGTCGGCAAGGTCGGTGCGCTCCCAGGGGAACAGATCACCCTCGGGCTTGCGGCCGAAGTGGCCATAGGCGGCGGTTGGGCCGTAGATCGGCTTGTTGAGGCCCAGGCCGACGCGGATGCCGCGCGGGGTCAGGCCACCGAGCTTGTCGGCCGAGACCTTGGTGATCGCGGCTTCCAGCACGGCGTCGTCCACGGTGCCGGTGCCGTGGGTATCGACATAGAGAGAGAGCGGCGCGGAGACGCCGATCGCGTAGGACACCTGGATCGTGCAGCGCGTCGCCAGACCCGCAGCGACCACGTTCTTGGCGAGATAGCGCGTCACATAGGCGGCCGAACGGTCCACCTTGGTCGGATCCTTGCCCGAGAACGCACCGCCGCCGTGGGGCGAAGCGCCGCCGTAGGTATCGACGATGATCTTGCGGCCGGTGAGGCCCGCGTCGCCATCAGGGCCGCCGATCTCGAACGAGCCGGTCGGGTTGATGTGGAACACCGTCTCGGCGGTGACGAAGCCTTCGGGCAGCAGGTCGGTCACGACCTTCTTCACGTAGGACTTGAGTTCGGCTTCCTGCTCGCCCTTGTCGTAGCCCGGCGCGTGCTGGGTGGAGACGACGACGGCGGTGGCGGCCACCGGCACGCCGTTCTCGAAGCGCAGGGTCACCTGGCTCTTGGCGTCGGGCTCAAGGAACGGCGCGGCGCCCGAGTGGCGGTCCTCGGCCAGCTTGTGCAGGATCTTGTGGCTGTAATCGAGCGTCGCCGGCATCAGGTCAGGCGTCTCGTCGCAGGCGAAACCGAACATGATGCCCTGGTCGCCGGCGCCTTCATCCTTGTTGCCCGCGGCATCGACGCCCTGCGCGATGTGCGCGGACTGGGCATGCAGGCGGTTGATGAATTCGAAGGTCTCCCAGTGGAAACCGTCCTGCGCGTAGCCGATCTTCCTGACGACGTTACGCACGGTCTTCTCGATTTCCTCGAGCGCGCCTTCGGCCCACTCACCGTTCTCGAAGATGCCCTTGCAGCGGATTTCGCCGGCGAGGACGACGAGCTGGGTGGTCGTCAGCGTCTCGCAGGCGACGCGCGCCTCCGGGTCTTTCGACAGGAACAGATCGACGATGGCGTCGGAAATCTGGTCGGAGACCTTGTCCGGATGCCCTTCGGAAACACTCTCGGACGTGAAGACGTAGTTGCTGCGCATGTGATCCCTTGGGATATAAAGGAAGCTTTATGTGAGCCGTCGGTCTAGCCGCGACGGCGACCAAGTGCAACCACGCAAACCGCAACCGCCATGAGCAATGCGGCAAGCGCCAGCGGCAGCACGTTGCCCAGCCGCGCGAACACGGTGGGCTCGTGCGCCTGCGGGATCAGCCCGTCGAGCCGCCCGGGCTGGTGGCGCGGCACGAAGGCGCGCACGATGCCGTCAGCGTCGATCACCGCGCTGATGCCGGTGGTGGTGGAGCGCAGCACCGGCAGCCCCTCCTCGATCGCCCGCAGGCGCGCCTGCGCGAGGTGCTGGGGCGGGCCCCAGGCGCCGAACCACCCGTCGTTGGAGGGGTTGAAGATATAGTCCGGCCGGTTGGCGGGATCGACGACCTCGCCGCTGAACACGATCTCGTAGCAGATCTGGACGCCGGCCTTGCCATAGGCGCCGAAATCGATCGTGCGCGGCCCCGGCCCGGGCAGGAAATCCAGCGCCCCGGCGACGAGGCGGCTGGCGCCCAGCGGCTCCAGCAGCCAGCGCAGCGGAAGATACTCGCCGTAAGGGACGAGGTGGGCCTTGGAATAGCCCGCCAGGATCGCGCCGCCACCGTCGATGGCAGTCACCGAATTGCGCGCGGCGGCTTCCTTGTCGCCCTCCATGACGAGATCGACCGCGCCGGTCAGCAGTAGTCCATAGGGCCCGACCACGCGCCCGAGCCGGCGGCGCGCAACCTCCGGGTCACCGGCATAAGTATAGATACGGTAGAGGTAGCTCGGATAGCCATCGCGCAGGAAATCGCCGAGCCCCGATTCGGGCCACAGCACCAGCCTCCGATCCCCCGGCGAACGCGGCAGGGACAGCCCGGCAAGGCGCTGGAAGTTGCCTTCGAAGTAGCGCGGATCGTCGATGAACTCCTGCCGGATGTCGGGCTGCACCAGCGTATAGCGGACCGCACCCTCGCGAACGGGCGGGGCGGGCGCATGCATGACGAGGGCAAGCCCTCCCGCCAGCAGCGCGATCGCGATAGCCGGCAAGGCCCGCGCCACCATCCCGCCGCGCCCCTGCGCCATGCGCGCCGCCAGCCCCGGCAATCCGCTCAGGCACACCAGCACCCCCGAAAGGCCGTAGGTGCCGATCCACGGTGTCAGCAGCGCCAGCCCCCGGCTTTCGAACCCGCCGAGCAGGGCGACGCCGATCGGGTTCCAGGCGAAGCCGGTGAACACCCAGCCGCGCATCCACTCGGTCACGATCCACGCCGCCGCGAAGGCCGGCAACAGGCCCGCATAGCCACGCAGGCTTCCCGTGTTCCGATCGGGCCGCGCCACCAGCCAGGCGGCGAGAAGCGCGAAGGCCGGAAACAGCGCGAGGTAGAGCGACAACAGCACCACCGCGATCATGCCCAGCCAGGCCGGCATCTGCGCCTGATAGGTGAACGCCGTCGCGATCCAGTTGTCGCCGAGGGTGAAATGGCCGAGCCCGAAGCACCAGCCGAGCGCGAAGACCTGCCGCCCGGTCCGCGAACGCATCGCGAGTTCGAGCAGCCAGGCCACGCCGATCAGGGTCAGGGGCCAGAGCGCGAAAGGTTGGAAACCGCAGGCGGCAAGCGCCCCGGCGGCGATCGCCGCCAGCGCGCGCAGGGCCGGCCTCGAGGGCACGGCCAGGCCAAGGGCTTGGGAAAGAGGCGAAGCGTACCGGTCGGACTGCATCGCAAAGGGCTTGTAAGCCCGACCCGGCGCGACGCAAGGGACCAGTTACGGTCGGTGACGTCGCGCCGGGGGAAAGGGGTCAGCCGTTGACGACCTCGGGGGCGGTCTCGTCGCCAGCCGCAGCCTTGCGGGTACGGCGGCGGCGCGGTTTTTCCTCGGCGGCGGGCTCGTCTTCCGCTTCGGCAACCGGAGCGGCAACGGGCTTGGCCGCGCGCTTGCGGGCGGGCTTGGCCGAGATCGCGGGCGGCAGCGCGGCGGCGTCGAAACCGGCCGGTTCCTGCGCGGTCTCGGGCGCAGCGGCCGCTTCGACCTGCTGCGCGGGTTCGTCCTCGTCGCCTTCGCGACGCGGGCCACGGGGCTTGCGCTGCTTGAGCCCGCGCGATGCACGGTTGTCGCGAACGAAGGGGTTCTCCGCCGGCTCGTAGACGTTGGGCTCGCCTTCGGCGGCCTCGGCTACGGGCGGGACCACATCCTCGACGACCGGCTCGGGAGCACGCTGCTCGGCGCGCGGCTCATGGCGCTGTTCATTCCGGGCCTCGTTCCGGTGCTCGGCACGCTGCTCGTACTGGCGCGGCTCACGCTCGGGGCGCGGGGCGCGCTCGACGGGAGCCGACGGCACTTCGCCGTAGGGATCGTCGTAGGAGCCGTAATCGTCACCGTAGTCGTTCTGGCGATGGTCGTCGCGGCGCGGCTGGTTGGGCTGGCGCGATTCCTCCTGCCGCTGCTTCTGGTCGGCGATGACGCGGAAGTAGTGGTCGGCGAACTGGAGGTAGTATTCCTCGGTCACACGATCGCCGTTGAGATGGGCATCATGCGCCAGCTTGCGGTACTTCTCCAGAAGTTGCGGCGCGTTGCCGCGCGCCCTGCTGTCGATCCGATTCGTCTGCTGGCCGCCTTGCTGGCGATTGTTACCGCGGCCGCGCCGACGGTTGTTACCACGATTGTTGTTATTCAAGGGATGACTTTCCTCAAAACCCCGGGCTTCAAACCCTGGCACGCTCCGGTTCCGATAAAGCCGGATCTGCCCTGCGTCACATGATCCCGGCCGGCCCCCCGGCCGCCGCGATTTTCCCCATCTGCCCTGTCGGAGACGCTGACGCCGCCGACTGCTTGCAAATGCTGGAGGCGAACCGGGTATGGGAAATCATCGTCCATCGGCCGGTTCGCCGTAATCATTAGGGATTGTAGAGGACGATTCCAAGCGGAAACTTACGCCTCACGTACGTTTGTCCCCGAAAACGCGACGACCCGGTCACGGCCGCCCAGATCGCGGTGAATCCGGGGCGAAAGCCCGGCAGCAGCGCCGATCATCGCTACGGCCTCGGCCTGACGCCAGCCGATCTCCACCATCGCCACGCCGCCCGGTGCCATGAGGCCGGGAAGCTGGGGCACGAGAACACGGTAGTCGTCGAGCCCCTCAGGCCCCGAGAACAGCGCGCCCGCAGGTTCGAAGGCACGGACCGAAGTGTCGAGTTCGGCCTCGTCCTCGACATAGGGCGGGTTGGTGAGGATCAGGTCGAAGCGGCCGAGATCGGCCGACCAGCCGGGCTGCGTCCAGTCCGCGAGCAACATCCGTGCGGTCGGAGCATGGCGATCGGCATTGACCTGCGCCACCGCCAGCGTCTCAGCCGAACGTTCGATCGCGACTCCCTGCGCCTCCGGCCACACCGACAGCGCCGCCAGCAGCAGCGCGCCGGTCCCGGTGCCGAGATCGAGGATGCGGGCGGGCGGGCGGGCGGCCAAAGCCTCGCGGGCGGCCTCGATCAGTGTCTCGGTATCGCCGCGCGGGATCAGCGTCGCCGGAGTGACCGCAAGTTCAAGGCCGTAGAACTCGGCCGTGCCGGTGATGTAGGCGACCGGTTCATGCGCGGCGCGGCGCTCGATCAGCGCAGCGAAACCTTCCGGCGCGGGATCGCGCATGCGGCCGAGCAGAAGCTGCGAGCGGGTGACGCCCAGCGCATGGGCCATCAGGACTTCGGCGTCGAGGCGGGCGGTATCGCTGGTTTCCGAAAGGCGTGAAGCCGCGTCGCGGATGGCTTCGACTACGGTAGTGCCGTCAACCATCCATCGCCGCCAGCCGCTTCGCCTCGTCCTCGGCGATCAGCGCATCGACCAGTTCTGCCAGGCCCGGCCCTTCGAGCACTTCGGGCAGGCGGTGCAAGGTCAGGTTGATGCGGTGGTCGGTGACGCGCCCTTGCGGGAAGTTGTAGGTGCGAATGCGCTCCGAGCGGTCGCCCGAGCCGACCATGGCCTTGCGCGCCTCGGCCTCGGCGCCTTGCGCTTCGTCGCGCATCTTCTCGTAGAGGCGCGCGCGCAGGACCTGCATCGCCTTGGCCTTGTTCTTGTGCTGGCTGCGCTCGTCCTGGCAGGTGACGACGATGCCCGATGGCAGGTGCGTGATGCGCACCGCCGAATCGGTCGTGTTGACGTGCTGACCACCCGCGCCCGAGGCGCGGTAGATGTCGATCTTGAGATCCTTGTCCTCGATCGCCACGTCAACCTCGGTGGGTTCGGGCAGGACCGCGACGGTGGCCGCCGATGTGTGGATGCGCCCGCCCGATTCGGTCACCGGCACGCGCTGGACGCGGTGGACGCCGCTTTCGAACTTCAGCTTGGCGAAGACGCCCGAGCCAGTGACGTTGGCGACGACTTCCTTGAAGCCGCCGACATCGCTGGCATTGGCGCTGACCATTTCGACACGCCAGCCCTGCTCGGCGGCGTATTTCTCGTACATGCGGTAAAGGTCGGCGGCGAACAGCGCGGCCTCGTCACCGCCGGTGCCGGCGCGGATTTCCAGCATCGCCGGCCGCACGTCGGCGGCATCGCGCGGCAGCATGGCGATGGCGAGGCGGCGCTCGGCCTCGGGCAGTTCGGCCTTGAGGCGTGCGGCTTCCTCGGCGGCAAGCGCGCGCATCTCGGGGTCGGGGTCTTCGAGGCCAAGCAGCGATTCGAGTTCGCCGCGCATCGAGACGACCTCGGCAGCGGCGCGCGCCACCGGTTCGAGTTCGGCGTAGTCGCGGCTGGCGGCGACAAAAGCCTCGCCCTCCAGCGTACCAGAGGCAAGGCGCGCCTCCAGCTCGGCCAGACGGCCGCCGAGCTGGGCGAGGCGGATGTCGGAGATCGCCATCAGCTTGCACCTGCCACGTAACCTGCTCCACCACCGTCATGCTGAACTTGTTTCAGCATCCATCGCGCCGCCGAGACCGGCGGCCTGATCGGCACGATGGACCCTGAAACAAGTTCAGGGTGACGGAAAGTCAGGACGAGACGCGGGATCACGGCTGGATGGTCACCAGCACCTGCTCCACGGCCAGCCGCGCCGGGGTGGTTTCACCCGCGCGCAAGTTGGCAGTCGGCACGCCGCCCTTGACCACGAACGAGACGATCGCCTTGGCGTTCGACTTCACCGCCTTGTCGAAGCGCTTGCGCGGGCTTCCGGTGGCGATGATCTCGGCATCGATGCCCTGGTGACGCAGCGCGGTCAGCGTCTTGAGGGCGAAGTGCAGCGCCGCATCGTCCTCGACCGCGAGCATCGCCGTCAGCGGCGCTTCGGTGGTCTGGCCCGCATCGGCGACCAGCATCGCAAGACGCTCGATACCCGCCGCCCAGCCGACCGCCGGGGTCTCGGGACCACCCAGCGCGGCCATCAGGCCATCGTAGCGGCCGCCGCCCAGCACGGTCCCTTGCGCGCCCAGCCGGTCGGTCACGAACTCGAAGGCGGTGTGGCGGTAATAATCGAGCCCGCGCACCAGCGCCTCGGCGCGGGTCCACGCGACGCCCGCCGCATCGAGACCCGACGTCACCGCGCCGAAGAAGTCCTGCGCCTCGGCCGAGAGGTAATCGTCGATCTTGGGCGCATCGGCGGTGAAGGGCTTGTCGCGCGGGTCCTTGGAATCGAGGATGCGCAGCGGGTTGCGCTCGAGGCGATCCTGCGAATCCTCGCTCAGCGCATCCTTGTGGCCGCGGAAGTATTCGACCAGCGCCGCGCGCCAGGCCTCGCGGCTCTCGCCGTCGCCCAGCGTGTTGAGCTGCAGCGTGACGCCATCGGCGATGCCCAGTTCCTTGAGCAGTTGGTCGGCCATGACCAGCAGTTCCACGTCGGCCATCGGCTCGGCCGCGCCGATCACTTCGGCGTCGATCTGGTGGAACTGGCGGTAGCGGCCCTTCTGCGGGCGCTCGTAGCGGAACAGCGGCCCGTGCGTCGCGACCTTGAGCGGCGCGAACTGCTTCCAGCCGTCGGTCAGGTAGGCGCGGGCGATACCGGCGGTGAATTCGGGGCGCAGCGTCAGCGATTCGCCGCCGCGATCCTCGAACGAATACATCTCCTTGGAGACCACGTCGGTCGTCTCGCCCAGCGAGCGCGAGAACACGGCGGTCTTCTCGAACACCGGCATTTCCACGCGGCGAAAGCGGTAGAGCTTGCGCACGCGCTCGAAGGTCTCGACGACGTGGGCGAAAGCCTCGGCATCGGCGCCGAAGATGTCCTGGGTTCCGCGAATGGCCTGTGGTGTGGTGTTCATGACGCGCGCGTCTAGCCGCAATGGCGCTTTTATAAAAGTGGTCCTGCCACTTTGAGCGGATTGGATGGTTGCCAAATGCGGCAACAAGCGCAAAGACCTGCGCAATGAAGAACTTGCTTACGGGCGCGACCCTCCTCACCTCCCTGCTCCTGTCGACTTCCGCTTTCGCTCAGGACGCCACCCGTTCCACCCCGATGGCCCCGCCGCTGCCGCCGGCGATGCCCGCCGCCAAGGACGTGCCCTATGCCGGCACGATCGACCTCAGGATCGACGCCAGCGACGTCACGCACGGCGTCTACCGCGTGACGCAGCAGATCCCGGTCGCCCCCGGCGCGCGCGACCTGATCCTGCTGCAGGCGGGCTGGCTGCCGGGCAATCACTCGGAAACCGGGCCTTACGCACTGCTCGCCGACATCCACTTCTACGCCGACGGGAAGGAAATCCCCTGGGTGCGCGACGTGGTGGCGGTCAACGCCTTCCGCCTCGCCCTGCCCGAGGGCACGAAGACGGTCACCGCCAAGTTCGTCCACACCTCACCGCTGCAGACCAGCGAGGGGCGCGTGACGATGACGCAGGAAATGCTCAACCTGCAGTGGGAGAAGATGAGCCTCTACCCTGCGGGCTATTATACACGCGGCATCCCCTACAAGCCGACCGTGACCTTCCCCGGGGGCTGGCAGGTCTACACCGCGCTCGACGGCTTCAGCCGCAGCGGCGACACCGTCACCTGGAACGCCATCGATTTCGAGCGCCTGGTCGATTCGCCGATCTTCGCCGGCGTCCATTCGCAGCGCTGGGATCTGGGCCAGAACGTCTTCATGGACGTCGTCGCCGACGAGCCCGACCTGCTCGCGATCAAGCCCGAGAACCTGCAGACCTACCGCAAGCTCGTGACCGAGGCGGTCACCACGTTCGGCTCGAAGCACTTCGACCATTACGACTTCCTGCTCGCGCTGACCGACCGCATGGGCGGCATCGGCCTGGAGCACCACCGTTCGAGCGAGAACCAGCAGGAGCCCAAGTCGTGGACCGACTGGGACGCCATGGACTGGGATCGCAACGTCATCGCCCATGAATTCGTGCACAGCTGGAACGGCAAGTTCCGCCGCGGTGCCGATGCCTGGACGCCGGACTACCAGCAGCCGATGCAGAACACGATGCTGTGGGTCTACGAGGGCCAGACGCAGTTCTGGGGCTATGTCTTGGCGGCGCGTTCGGGCGTGCAGTCGCGCGACATGGTCATGGCGCAGTTCGCGACGGCGGCGGGCAAGTACGCCGAAGGCACGCCCGGCCGCTCGTGGCGCTCGGTCGAGGATACCGTCAACGCGCCGCAGCTCGTGCGCCGCCGCCCGCTGCCCTACACCTCGCTCACCCGCTCGGAGGACTACTACGTCGAGGGCGCGCTGACCTGGCTGGAAGCCGACCAGATCATCCGCAAGGGCACTGGCGGCGCCAGGGGGCTCGACGATTTCGCCAGGGCCTTCTTCGGCGTGCGCGACGGCGACTGGGGCGAGGTGACGTACGACTTCGACGAGGTCGTGAAGGTGCTGAACGGGGTCTATGCCTACGACTGGGCGAATTTCCTGCGCACCCGCCTCTACGCCACCAACCAGCCCGCACCGCTGAACGGCGTGCAGATGGCCGGCTACAAGCTGGTGTGGAAGGACAAGCCCAACGTCTACGACAAGGGCGTCTCCGACAACCGCAAGACGCTGGACCTGACGTATTCGCTCGGCATGACGCTGAACAAGGACGGCGAGGTCACCGCGACCTTGTGGGATGGCCCGGCCTACGACGCCGGCGTGGTCAACACCGTCAAGGTGGTGGCGGTGAACGGCCGCGCCTACGAGCCCGACGTGATGCGCGGCGCGATTACCGCCGCCAAGGGCACGAAGGCGCCGATCAGCCTGCTCGTCAAGCGCGGCGACAACTACCAGACGGTCGCGATCGATTACCACGGCGGCCTGCGCTACCCGTGGCTGGAGAGCACCACGCCCGGCAAGGCGAACGGCCTCGACAAGCTGCTGACCGCGCGCGGCAGATAACGCTCCGGCGGCTGGAACGTGGCCGTTACGCGTTAAAACGATTGTCGTCCCGGCCGGGCCGGGACGATTTCATCCGCATTCGCACAAACACCCGGGATTAGTCCGAAATGACTGTTGCGACGCAATAGAGGCGACGCTAAGCCCGCGCGCAACGTGATTCCTGGGCACGACGACGAACAGCGCCAGTATTGAAAAGGACCATTATGCGCATCGACATGATCCCCGTCGGCGACAACGCGCCGGAGAGCCTGAACGTCATCATCGAAGTTCCCGTCGGCGGCGAACCGGTGAAGTATGAATTCGACAAGGCGTCGGGCGCTCTTTTCGTGGACCGCATCCTGCACACGCCGATGCGCTACCCGGCCAACTACGGCTTCGTGCCGCACACCCTCTCGCCCGACGGCGACCCGCTCGACGCGCTGGTCGTCGCCCGCTCGCCCTTCATCCCGGGCTGCGTGGTCAAGGTGCGTCCGATCGCCGTCCTCAACCTCGAGGACGAGCATGGCGGCGACGAGAAGCTGCTCTGCGTGCCGATCAATTCGACCTTCCCGTACTATTCGCACGTCAACGAGAAGGAAGACCTGCCCGACATCGTCTACCAGCAGGTCGAGCACTTCTTCACCCACTACAAGGACCTGGAGAAGGAAAAGTGGGTGCGCGTGGGCACCTGGGGCACCGCCGCCGACGCCCGCCGGATCGTGATCGAGGCGATCGAGCGCTACGAGGCGACCAAGGCCGACGCCTGATAAGAGTCGCCCTGAAAAGAATAGCAGAGTCCACTTCCCCATGTGGACAGGGGCCGGCAGCGCAAGCTGTCCGGCCCCTTTGCTTTTATATCGCGCAAAAACATCGAGCGAATTCCGTCCGAAGGCGTGAAAAGCGCCGGGATGTCGAAGTGATCGGTCGACACGGGCCCGAATAGGGGCTTATCCTTGGTTGTGTGCACTAGGCACACTTTGCGACATTTCCATTCAACCGCCGGCGGGGGCAGGGGCAAACGATGGCTTACGAAACGTTGATCGCGGTCGACGCGCTCAGGGACATGCTCGCGTCCGGTGCGGACGTGCTGGTGTTCGACTGCGAATTCGACCTGGGCGACCCCGGCAAGGGCGCACGGGTCTATGCCGCAGGACACATTCCGGGTGCGCGCCATGCGCATCTCGACGAGGATCTCGCCTCGCCCCCTGACGGGACGAACGGCCGCCATCCGCTGCCGGCCCGCGTGGCGCTGGCCGCGTGGCTGCGCGCGCAGGGACTGCGCAAGGGGCAGCAGGTCGTCGCCTGCGACAGCAGCGGCGGTGCCTGGGCGGCGCGCCTGTGGTGGCTGCTGCGCTGGCTCGGCCATGCACCGGTGGCGGTGCTGGACGGCGGCAAGCCCGCCTGGATCGCAGCCGGCCTGCCGCTGGAGGCGGGCGGCGTCCCGCCCGCCGCCTCGGGCGATTTCGAGCCGGGCGAGCCGCTGGTGCCCACCCCGGTCAGCGCCCGGCAGGTGCTGCGCAACATCGACGAGCAGGCGGCGCAAGTGCTGGACGCGCGCGATCCCTCGCGCTTCGCGGGCAATCCCAACTCGCTCGATCCCGTCGCCGGCCACATCCCCGGTGCCCGCAACCGCTTCTTCCGCGACAACCTGGGCCCCGACGGACGGTTTCGCCCGGCCACCGAACTTGCCGCTGAATTCGCGGCCCTGCTCGGCGGCGCGCCCGCGATCCTGCAGTGCGGATCGGGCGTCACCGCGTGTCACAACGCGCTGGCCATGGCGATCGCCGGACTGCCCGCCGGGCGCCTCTATCCGGGTTCGTGGAGCGAGTGGATCGCCGACCCCGCCCGCCCCGTGGAGACCGGAACAGGAACCGATCCGGAGCCTTTGCCATCGACATGACAGCACTTGTGAATTGCATTACCGGCTGAAAATGCTTCTCCTTTCCGTCCAGGCGCGGTCGATCCGCGCGTCGCCGCGGGGATAGGGAAAGCATGCGCACGGCGCTCTGCGCGATACTGCTGGGGATGGCGCTGCCTGCCGCGGCGCTCCCCGCGCCAGGCGTGTCCTCGACGTCCGAGGAACTGCGCGACTTGCGCGGCTACGATACCGCCGGCGATCCGGAAGCCGCGCTGCGCCATGTCGACGAAGTGCTGGCCCGCGCCGCCCGTTCGCCGCGGGCCGACCCGATCGACCTGCTCTATGCCCAGGCCGTCCGTGCCCGCGCGCTGTCCTCGCTCGACCGCACCGAGGAAGCGCTGGCGCTGTTCCGGCAGGTCGATGCCGGGCTGGCCGCGCGCCAGGCCCCGGTCACGGCGGAGCGCGCCAGCCTGCTGCTGCACATCGGCTCCGAACTGGGCGCGCTGGGCAAGCTGGACGAGGCACAGGGCTATACCCGGCGGGCGCTCGACCTCGCGGAGCGGACCGGCGGGCGCCAGAGCCCCGAATATGCCGAGGCGCTCTACGGCCTCGCCCTGCTCGACTACCAGCGCGGCGCGCAGGGTGCGGCGATCCCCAAGATCGCCGAGGCGCTCGCCATCGCCCGCGCCCACGCGCTGGCGACCGGGGAGAACCTCGACGGTCCCGCCGACTACGGCATCAGCCTCTCGGCGCTCCAGCTCAACGTCGCCGATGCCGATAGCGCCGTCGTCACCGCCCGCGCCGCCGCCGCCTGGGCCGAGGCCCACCTGCCCGAAAACCACCGCGTGCGCGTCGCCACCGCGCAGCAGCTCGGCGCGATCCTGTCCGAAGCCGGGCTCTACGCGCAGGCGATCCCGATCCTGCGCGCCACGCTGGAAAAGCGGCGCGCCATTCTTCCCGCCAACGATCCCAAGCTGGCGATGTCGCTCCATGCGCTCGCCTATGCCCTCGACAATGCCGGGATGCGCGCCGAGGCCGGGCCGCTCTACGACAAGGCGGTGGCGATCTTCGAGGCCAACCCGGACCGGCTGCAGGCCAACGGCCTCGCCACCATGATCGGCCAGCAGGCCCGCGTCGCGCAGTGGGAGGGCGACGACGTGCGCGCCCTTGCCCTGCGCGAGAAGGCGCTGGCCGCCGCGCGCCGCTATTCGTCCTCGGCCGAGGACCAGACCGTGCTGACCGCCGAACTCAACCTCGCATCCGCACTGTTCGATGCCGGGCGCGAGGGAGACGCGGCGCCGCTGCTGGAGCATGCGCGCGCAGGCTTCATCACGGGCATGGCGCCGACCAACAAGCGCCGCATCACCGCCGTCGGGCTGGCGGCGCGGATCGACGCGCGCCATGGCCGCAATGCTCAGGCGCTGGCGGCGCTCGGCGAAGCGCTGGCGCCGCTGCGCGCGCGCCTGCTCGATCGGGCCACCGCGCGCACCGACGTGCTGGCGATGGCCACCGAATCGCGCGCGGCGTTCATGCAGCTGGCCCGCATCGCGGCGCGCGCCGGCGCCGACCCGCAGGCCTTCGACGCCCTGCAGATGGCCAACCTCGGCGACCTGCAGGGGGCGTTCTCCTCGCTGGCGGCGCTGCAGGACGATTACGGGCCGCAGGCGCGCGAGGCGATCCGGACGTACCTGACGCTCGCGGCGCAGGGCCGTCAACTGCACCGCAGTCTCGACCAGGCGCTGATCGCCGGCGACAGCGCCAGGACGCGCGATCTGGAGGCGCAGGCCGCCAACAGCGACGCCCGCCTGCGCGATGCCGATTCCCGGCTTGCCCGGCTCGTACCCGGCTACCAGGCCCTGACGGCAGTGACGCCCGCGCGCCTTGCCGATGCGCAGGCACGGCTGCGGCGCGGCCAGGGACTGCTGCTGGTCGGCAGCGACGAGACCGGCCTCGTCACCCAGCTCGTCACCCACGACACGGTCGTCTCGGGCGAGGCGGCGGTTTCCGGACGGCATCTGGTGCAGTTGCAGCAGCGCCTGCGCGCCTCGGTGGAGAACGGCCTGCTCGACAACGGGAACGCGGGCTTCGACCGGCAGGCCGCGTTCGAACTGTACCGGCTGATCTTCCCCGATCCCTTGCGCAAGACCCTGCGATCGGTTCGCGAGCTGGAAATCCTCGCCCCCGGCAGCCTGTCGACGGTGCCCTTCGCCGCGCTCGTGACCCGCACGCCCGAGGGGGCCGACACCGACCCGCAGGCGCTGCGCGGGACACGCTGGCTGGCGCTCGACTTCGCCACCAGCGTGATGATAAGCGCCGAGCCGCTGCCGCATCGCCCCGCCGGGGCCGGGCAGCCGCTCACCTTCGCCGGGATCGGCGCGCCGCTGCTGGGGCCGCCGGCGAGGCTGGCGATGCGATCGGCCCCCCGGCTCAAGGCCGGCGACACCGGCATCGATGCGCTCGCCCAGCTCGGCAGCCTGCCCGACGCGGCGGAGGAACTGCGCAGCATGGCCAGCCACTTCGGCGGCCAGAGCCAGCTTCTCGTCGGCCCCGAGGCGACCGAGACGGCGGTGAAGGCGGCCCCGCTGGAACAGGCGCGGGTGATCGCCTTCGCCACCCACGGCCTCGTCGGCGGCGCCCTGCGCGGGGTCGTGGAACCGGGGCTGGTGATGACGCCGCCCAAAGTGGCGACGCCGCTCGACGACGGGCTGCTCACCGCCTCCGAAGTCGCGCAGCTGCGGCTCGATGCGGACTGGGTGATCCTGTCGGCCTGCGATACCAGCGCCGGCGACAGCGAGAATGCGCCGACATACTCGGGCCTCGCGCGCGCCTTCGTATCGGCAGGCGCGCGGGCGCTGTTGCTCTCGCACTGGCCGGTGCGCGACGATGTCGCCGGGCGCCTCACGCTGCGCACGCTGGAAGGCGCACGCAGCGGCCTGTCGCACGCCGAGGCGCTGCGCCGCGCGCAAGTGGCGATCCTGCGCGGCAAGGACGTGCCCGGCGGCGCCCACCCCGCGACCTGGGCGCCGTTCGTGCTGGTGGGAGATTGAGGGCGGGGGGCGGCGCCTACTTCGCCAGTTCGGCCTCGATCGCACCGGTCAGCAGCGGATCCTGCGGCGCGGTGCCCGGTGCGAAGCGGCCCGCGACCGAGCCGTCACGCGCGATCAGGAACTTCTCGAAGTTCCACAGCACTTCGGGATCGTCGTTCGGGGTCATGCCGTAGCCCTTGAACTTCTCCTTCATCCCCTCGACGTCGCCCTGCTTGGTGGGCACAGCCTCGGTCAAAGCGGCGTAGAGCGGCTGCTTGGCTTCGCCCGTCACGTCGGCCTTGGCGAAAAGCGGGAACGAGACGCCGTAGTTCACCGAGCAGAACTCGGCGATTTCCTCATGCGTGCCGGGCTCCTGCGCGCCGAAGTCGTTGGCCGGGAAGCCCAGCACCTCGAAGCCCTTGTCCCTGTATTCGCCGTAGATCGCCTCGAGGCCCTCGTACTGCGGGGTAAGGCCGCACTTGGACGCGACGTTGACCACCAGCAGCACCTTGCCGGCGTGATCGCCGAGGGTGTCGGGCTTGCCGTCGATGCGGGTGAGCGGGATGGAGGCGAGGTCGGCCATTGGATGTTCTCCCATTAGAGTTCGGGCGGGTTATGCGCACGACTGGATGACCGCCGCAAGACTGCCGCAGCCGCTTCGTCAGGCCGGGGCGCGGTAGTCGGCGATGATCGCGCCGGCTTCGACCAGTTCGGCCTCGTGGCTTTCCTCGCGCCAGGTCTCGGCGAGGGCTTCCTCCTCCCACTGGCGCATGGCGGGGTGGGCGAGCATCGCATCGACCCAGGCCTGCCCGCCGCCGACGTCGAGGCCATACGTGCGGATGCGGAAGGCCACCGGCGCGTAGAAGGCATCGATGGCGGTGAACTCGGCGCCCGCCAGCCAGGGGCCGCCGAAGCGGTCCAGCCCTTCCTCGAACATCTCGCGCAGGCGGTGGATCTCGCGCACCAGCGCGCCGCTCATCGGCCGCAGCTTCACGCGCACGCCCACGTTCATCGTGCAGACGTTGCGCAAGGCGGAGAAGCCCGCGTGCATCTCGCATACCGCGCTCTGGGCGAAGGCGCGGGCGTCCGGGGCCTTGGGCCAGACGGTGGGATGGCGGTCGGCGAGATAGAGCGTGATGCCGAGCGAATCCCACACGGTACGCTCCTCGTCAATCAGCGCGGGCACTTGGCCGGTGGGGGAAAAGCTGCGGAACGCGTCGTAGTTCACCGGCATGGTGAAGGGCTCAAGCTCATCCTCGAACGGGATGGCGAGCGCCTTCATCAGCACCCACGGGCGCAGCGACCAGCTCGAATAGTTCCGGTTCGCGGTGATGAGGGTGTAAGTCATGGATGGTCCCTTGCGAAGAGTGCGCGAGGGATAGCGTGAAGTTTGCGGCGTGGCGAGAGGGGCGAAATTCCTCCCCGAGCTTGCTCGGGGAGGTGGCAGTCGCAAAGCGACTGACGGAGGGGGAATTGCGCAAGGCTCTCCCCCTCCACCACCGCCTGCGGCGGCGGTCCCCCTCCCCGAGACGAGCTCGGGGAGGAACGGCCAGGTCAGCTCACGTAATGCGCGGTCGTCTTCGCGGCGACTTCCTCGGCCGTCACCCCGGGCGCGAGTTCGATCAGCCTGAACGGACTGTCGTGATCCGGACGCTGGAAAACCGCGAGGTCGGTGATCACCATGTCCACCACGCCCACGCCCGTCAGCGGCAGGGTGCAGGCGGGGATGAGCTTGGGATCGCCGTTCTTGGAGGTGTGCTCCATGACGACGATGATCTTCTTCACACCCGCGACGAGGTCCATGGCGCCGCCCATGCCCTTGATCATCTTGCCGGGGATCATCCAGTTGGCGATGTCGCCGTTCTCGGCCACTTCCATAGCGCCCAGCACCGTCAGGTCGATGTGCCCGCCGCGGATCATGCCGAAGCTGGTGGCGCTGTCGAAATAGGCCGAGTGCGGCAGTTCGCTGATGGTCTGCTTGCCCGCATTGATGAGATCGGGATCGACCTCGTCCGGGTAGGGAAACGGACCGATGCCGAGCATGCCGTTCTCGCTCTGCAGGGTGACGGTGATGTCCTCGGGCACGTAGTTCGCCACTAGCGTCGGAATGCCGATGCCGAGGTTCACGTAGAACCCGTCCTGAAGCTCCTTCGCCGCGCGCGCGGCCATTTCGTTACGATTCCAGGGCATTATGCCGCCTCCCTCTCGCGCGTCGTCGTGAACTCGATCTTCTTGTCGTAAGGTGCGCCGACGACGATGCGCTGGACGAAGACGCCGGGCAGGTGGATCGCGTCCGGATCGAGCGAGCCGGTGGGGACGATCTCCTCCACCTCGACGACGCAGACCTTGCCGCAAGTGGCGGCGGGCACGTTGAAGTTGCGCGCGGTCTTGCGGAACACGACGTTGCCGGTTGCGTCCGCCTTCCAAGCCTTGACGATCGACAGGTCGGCGAAGATGCCTTCCTCGAGGATATAGTCCTCGCCGCGGAACTGCTTCACTTCCTTGCCCTCGGCGACCTGGGTGCCCACACCGGTCCTGGTGTAGAAGCCCGGAATGCCTGCACCACCGGCGCGCATGCGCTCTGCCAGCGTGCCTTGCGGGCAGAACTCGACCTCGAGTTCACCGGCGAGGAACTGGCGTTCGAACTCCTTGTTCTCGCCCACGTAGGACGAGATCATCTTCTTCACCTGCTTGGTGCGCAGCAGCTTGCCGATGCCTTCGTTGTCGATGCCGGCATTGTTCGAGGCGAAAGTCAGGTCCTTGACGCCGGAATCGCGGATCGCGTCGAGCAGCCTTTCAGGGATGCCGCAAAGCCCGAAACCGCCACTGGCGATCAGCAGGCCGTCCTTGAGCACGCCTTCCAGCGCGGCCTCCGCACTGGGATAGATCTTGTTCATCGAGGCAGATCCTCTTCTTTTTTGGCGAGAGGCGGCACCGGCCCGCGCCCCCACCCGGCCACCCAACGATAGTACCCTATGGGTGGCCGGGTGGGGGCGCG
>NZ_JAZFAX010000024.1:0-81035 GCF_036352595.1 Novosphingobium resinovorum | reverse complement strand
AGCCGAGCATGCCCGCCATCCGACAGGCCATCATTGACCGAATATCAAGACCTCCGCCAGACCAATGCCCTCATTGCGGTGGGAGCCTATCAGTCACGCATTTCAAACTTCTGCCAAAGTAGTGCTAAGGCGGAAACGGCGGCCTATGTCCGTGGGGGCTTCGACAAGCTCAGCCTGAGCGGAACTTGGGAGGTGTACTCTACCTCCGCTCACCCTGAGCCTGTCGAAGGGTCAGGCGCACCCTGTCGAAGCCCCCGGCGGTACGACGCTACGGCCGATTTACGCCCACTGTTGAACAATCGTTGCAGCGCAGCATTGAATCGCGCACACTCCGTTTCGATGATCAAGGCAGCCCTGCACCATCTCACCCGCTACCGCTATTCGCGGCGCATCCGTCTCGGCCCCCAGGTCATCCGGCTTCGCCCGGCGCCGCACAGTCGGACGGAGGTGCCCAACTACTCGCTGAAGATCAGCCCGCCCGAGCATTTCCTGAACTGGCAGCAGGACCCGCACGGCAACTGGCTGGCGCGCGTGGTGTTTCCCGATCCGGTCGATCATTTCTCGATCGAGGTCGATCTGTTGGCGGAACTGGCCGTCATCAACCCGTTCGACTTCTTCGTGGAGCCGGAGGCGGAGGAATATCCCTTCGCCTATTCGGAAGGCATGAAAGCGGATCTTTCCGCCTATTTCGAGGTTGAGGAGCAAGGCCCGCTGTTCGAGGCGCTGGTGGCCCAGCATGCCGACTACGAAGGCCGCACGGTCGATTTCCTCGTCGACATCAACAGCCGCCTGCAGCAGCGCATCGACTACGTGATCCGCATGGAGCAGGGCGTGATGACGCCCGAGGAGACGCTGAAGGTCGGCATCGGATCGTGCCGCGATTCGGCGTGGCTGCTGGTGCAGCTGCTGCGCCGCCTCGGCTTCGCGGCGCGGTTCGTGTCCGGCTATTCGATCCAGCTGGTCGCCGACGTGCTGCCCAAGGAAGGGCCGGTCGGCGTGCTGGAGGACGTCACCGATCTCCACGCCTGGGCCGAGGCCTATGTGCCCGGCGCGGGCTGGATCGCGCTCGACGCCACGTCCGGCATGTTCGCGGGCGAAGGGCACATTCCGCTTTGCGCCGCGCCGCATTACCGCTCCGCCACGCCGATCGAGGGCATGGCCGAGCCCGCCGAAGTCGATTTCGACTTCAAGATGAACGTCAGCCGCATCGCCGAAGCGGTGCGCATCACCAAGCCATTCACCGACGAGCGCTGGGACGGCCTGCTGGCGCTGGGCGACAAGGTGGACGCGGACCTCACCGCCTGGGGCGTCAACCTGACGATGGGCGGCGAGCCGACCTTCATCGCCGCCACCGACTTCGAGGCGCCGGAGTGGAACAGCGCCGCCGTCGGCCCGACCAAGGCCGCCTACGCCGACCGCCTGATCCGCCTGCTGCGCGGGAAGTTCGCGCCGGGATCGCTGCTCCACCACGGGCAGGGCAAGTGGTATCCCGGAGAGACGCTGCCGCGCTGGGGCTATTCGATCTACTGGCGCAAGGACGGGGTGCCGATCTGGCGCGACGACAGCCTGGTCGCGGGGGAGAAGCCGCTGGAGAAGGGCGGCGATCCCGATCCGGTGCCGAGCGTCGACGTGATCTCCGCCGCCAAGCTGCTGGCGGGCGCGGCCGCGGGGCTGGGGCTGGAGAGCGACTATGTCCAGCCGGTGTTCGAGGATCGCGGCGTGTGGATGCTGCGCGAGGACGAACTGCCGGTGAACGCCACGCCGATGGACCCGCATATCGAGGACGAGGAACTCGCCCGCCGCTTCCGCCGGACCTATCGGCGCGGTATCGAGAAGCCGGTGGGCTTCGTGCTGCCGGTGCAGCGCTGGAACGCCCGCGACAAGTCCGCGCCGCGCTGGAAGAGCGAATACTGGCGTGTGCGCAAGGGCGTGCTGACGGCAGTGCCCGGCGATTCCGCGATCGGGTATCGCCTGCCGCTGGGCTCGCTGCCTTACGTGGCGCCCGCCGATTTTCCGTATATCCACCCGCGCGACACCGCCGAACCGCGCCAGCCGCTCGCCGACTTCCGCCGCCAGGCGATCGAGCGCGGCAACCAGGGGCGCGAGATCGGCGCCGCGCAGCGCTTCGAGGCGGTGATGGAGCCGCGCAGCTTCGCCGAACCGGCCTCCGAACAGGACATCATCGAAGGCGCGGTGCGCACCGCGATGACGGTCGAGCCGCGCGGGGATTACCTCGCGGTGTTCATCCCCCCGGTGGAGGCGCTGGAGGACTACCTCGAACTCGTCGCCGCGATCGAGGCGGTGGCCGAGGAGCTGAAGCTGCCGGTGCGCATCGAAGGTTACGCGCCGCCGCCCGACCCGCGCCTGATGGTGCTCAAGGTCACGCCCGATCCCGGGGTCATCGAGGTCAACATCCACCCCTCGGCAAGCTGGCGCGAGACGGTGGAGATCACCGAGACGCTCTACGACTGCGCGCGCGAGATCGGGCTGACCGCCGACAAGTTCATGGTCGATGGCCGCTCGATCGGCACCGGCGGCGGCAACCATATCGTGCTGGGCGGGCCGACCTTGCTCGACAGCCCGTTCATCCGCCGCCCGGACCTGCTCAAGAGCTTCGTCACCTACTGGCAGCGGCATCCCTCGCTCAGCTACCTGTTCTCCGGCCTGTTCATCGGCCCGACGAGCCAGGCGCCGCGCATCGACGAGGCGCGGCACGATGCGCTCTACGAGCTGGAAATCGCGCTCTCGCAGGTGCCCGGTCCGCACATGCAGCAGCCCGCGCCGTGGGTGGTGGATCGCCTGTTCCGCAACCTTCTGGTGGACGTGACCGGCAACACCCACCGCACCGAGATCTGCATCGACAAGCTGTTCTCGCCCGATGGCCCGACCGGCCGCCTCGGCCTCGTCGAGTTCCGGGGCTTCGAGATGCCGCCCGAGGGCAAGATGAGCTGCGCCCAGCAGCTTCTCCTGCGCGCGCTGACGGCGTGGTTCTGGCGCGAGCCGGTGGAAGGGCCGCTGGTGCGCTGGGGCACGCAGCTCCACGACCGCTTCATGCTCGGCCATTACGTCTGGGCCGATTTCCTCGACGTGCTGGATGACCTGCGCCGTGCGGGTTACGACTTCGACCCGTCGTGGTTCGAGGCGCAGCGCATGTTCCGCTTCCCGGTCCACGGCGAGGTCGAGGGCGGCGGCGTCAACCTCCAGATCAGCCACGCGCTCGAACCGTGGAACGTGCTGGGCGAAACCGGGGCGATCGGCGGCACCGTGCGCTACGTGGACAGCTCCACCGAGCGCCTGCAGGTCAAGGCGACGGGGCTTGTCGAAGGCCGTCACGTCATCACCTGCAACGGCCGCCGCGTGCCGCTGACCAAGGTGGCGCACGGCGAAGGCGTGGGCGGCGTGCGCTACAAGGCGTGGTGGCCGTCGGAGAGCATGCATCCGATGCTGCCGCCGCATGCGCCGCTGACGTTCGACATCTACGACTTGTGGAACGGCCGCTCGCTGGGTGGCTGCGTCTATCAGGTCGCGCATCCGGGCGGGCGCAGCTACGACACGGTGCCGGTCAACGACTACGAGGCCGAGGCCCGGCGCAAGGCGCGGTTCCAGGATCACGGCCATTCGCCAGGGCCCCTGCCGGTGCCGGCGGAGGAACTGCCGGGCGAATTTTCCTACACTCTCGACCTCAGGCGGCCCGCGCGGCTAATGTAGGCGCATGTTCGAGGGGTTTTCCGGCCAGATCGCGATGAAGGGGGCAGGCACGCCTGCGTCTACCGCACTTTGTCACCCTGAACGTGTTTCAGGGCCCATTTTGCGGTTCGTGCCGGAGCCTTGTGTCACAGTGCCGCGCTCGCGGTTTGCCGGTCACATCGCCGGGAGGCGATCGTGGTGACCCGTCCTGCTTCCGGCCCCGACACCGCCCCCGCCGCCAGCTGGCTCGACGGCTATGCCGCGCGGGCTTCGCGCGGGGATCTCTTCGGCGATGCCGACCGGCCCGTCGCGCAAGTATGGCGCAAGGTCGCCGCCGGGCTTTCCGCCGCGACCGACGGCGATCCCGCCGCGCTGCAGGATGCCACCGCGCGCCATGCCGCAGACCTCGGCCTCGCCTTCCGCCTGACCGGCGACGAGGACGAGCGCGCCTGGCCGCTGGGGGCGATGCCGCTGATCGTCGGCGCCCAGGAATGGGCACAGGTCGAGCGCGGGTTGATCCAGCGCGCCGAACTGATGGAGGCGATCGCCGCCGACATCTACGGCGAGCAGAAGCTGGTGGCCGATGGCCATCTCCCGGCGGCCGTGGTCGCGGGCAGCCCGTTTTTCGCGCGCCGGATGATCGGCCGCACGCCGCAGGGGAGTGGCGGGGCAGGGGGGCGCTTCCTCCACGTCTACGCCGCCGACCTCGCGCGCGGGCCCCGGGGGCAATGGCGCGTGCTGCAGGACCGGGTGCGCGTGGCTGGGGGGATCGGCTACGCGCTGGAGAATCGCCTCGCGATGTCGCGCGCGATCGGCAACCTGCTGGCCGATGCCCACGCGCGGCGCCTGTCGGAATTCTTCTCGCGCATGGTGGAGGGCATGGCCGCCGCGTGTCGCCGGGAGAATCCGCGCATCGCGCTGATGACGCCGGGGCACTTCAACCAGACTTATGCCGAGCAGGCCCACATCGCCCGCTACCTCGGCCTGCCGCTGGTCGAGGGGCGCGACCTGACGGTGCTCGACGAGAAGCTCTACGTCGGCACCATCGCCGGGCCCAAGCGCGTCGACGCGGTGTGGCGCTGGATCGACACCACCGCGCTCGATCCGCTGTCGTTCGATGCCAAGTCGCAGTTGGGCGTGCCGGGCCTGTTCGACGCCTGGGCCGGCGGCGGGGTGGAGATGGTCAACTGGCCGGGCGTCGAGGTGCTCGAATCGGCCGCCTTCGCCGCGTTCATGCCGCGCCTGTGCCGTACCCTGCTGGGCGAGGCGCCGATCCTGCCCAATGTCGCGACATGGTGGTGCGGGCAGGCGGTGGAAAGCTCCACCGTCGCCGCGCGGCTGGAGGAACTGGCGCTGCTGCCCGCCTTCGGACAGCCGGTGGACGGGCTGGAGAGCCGCAATCCGGTGGCCGGGTCCAGCCTCGATGCGAAGCGGCGGGCGGCGCTGATCGACGCGCTGTGGCGGCGGCCGATGGACTATTGCGGGCAGGAGATCGTCCACCTTTCGACCACGCCGGCGATCATCGACGGGCAAGTGGTGCCGCGCCCCTTCACCGTGCGCGCCTTCGTGGCGCGGACGGCCGACGGGGGGTGGACGGTGATGCCCGGCGGCTTCGCGCGCCTGTCTTCCGGCACCGCGCTGCCGACCTCGCTGATGGGCGACGGCGATCTTTCGGCCGACTTGTGGGTGGTGGACGAGAAAGCCGCCGCGCCGCATCTGGGCAGCCGGGTGGCGGGAGAGCCGGCGATCTCGCGCGGGGGCGGCATCCTCGCCAGCCAGGCGGCGGACAACCTGTTCTGGTTCGGCCGCTACAACGAGCGGGCCGAGGCGATGGTGCGAGTGGTCCGTGCGCTGCTGGCCAATCCCGGCGACAGCGACGGCAATATCGATCACGCCGAGGGGGAAGGCGGCTCCGCCCTGCCGCGCCTGGCCGCGCTGCTGGTGGAGGGCGGCACGATCGACGCCGCCACCGCGAAGCTGCCACTCGCCGCGATCTGCGCGCGGGCGCTCACCGAGACGCGGCTGCCGGGCGGCATCGCCGCGCTGATGCGTCGCCGCCAGCAGGTAGGCATGACCTTGCGTGAGCGGCTGGCGCGCGATTTCTGGCGGATCGTCAGCCGGCCGATGCCCTCGATCAAGGTCGATCGTCCGCAGTCGATGCTGTCGAGCGCGCGCTGGCTGACCGAGCATTTCAGCGCGCTGGCCGGGTTGATCTCGGAAAACATGGTGCGCTCGGCCGCCTGGCGCTTCCTCGAGATCGGGCAGCGGCTGGAGCGGGCGCAAGGCATCTGCCGCACCGCGCGCGCGCTGACGCAGGAGGGCGACGTCATCGCGCTCGGGCTGCTGCTCGACTTGTGCGACAGCCAGATCATCTACCGCAGCCGCTACCTGACGCGGCCCTCGGCCAATGCGGTGCGCGACCTGGTGCTGCTCGATCCGGACAATCCGCGCGCGCTGGTGTTCCAAGTGGCGCAGATCGTCACGCACCTTTCGGCGCTGCCCAGCGCGCGCGAGGACAATATCCCCGAGCCCCCCTTGCGCGCCGCCCGCGCGCTGCTGGGCGAATTGCAGGCGGCGCTGGCGCCGGACATGACGCCCGAGCGGCTGGAGGCGATCGAGGGGCAGCTGCTGGCGCTCTCCGACGCGATCTCGCTGCGCTACTTCCTGCAGCTCGACAACGAGGATGCCGAGCGGAGGACGACGCTGCTATGAGATATGGGCCATGAGGTATTCGGTCAGCCATATCACCACGCTCAAGTACGCCGACGCGGTGAGCATGGCGCAGTTCAACGTGCGCCTGAAGCCCGCCGCGTGGAACGGGCAAGTGGTGAGCGACTATCGCCTGACGCTCGACCCGGCGCCGGCGCAAGTGGTCGAGGGGCAGGGCGGCTACCACGTCCACGAGGCCCGTTTCGCGCTGCGCGAGGCGACGTCGCAAGTGCAGATCGAGAGCCGCTTCACCGTCGAGGTCGAACCGCTGCCGTTCTTCGTCGAGGATGCCGCCGGGCCGGGTCTCGCCGAACTGCGCGAGCGGGCGATGAAGAAGCCCGATCTCTCGGACCTTGCGCCGGCCAGCTACATCTTCGCCTCGCCGATCGCCCAGCCCCAGCGCGAGATCGCGCAGTGGGCGGCCTCGTTCCTCGACGAGGCGATGCCGGTGATGGAGGCGGGCCGCGCGCTGATGTCGGCGATCCACGAAGAATTCACCTACGACGCCGACGCGACCGAGACCGACACCCCGCCGATCGAGGCGTTCAACCGCCGCCACGGGGTGTGCCAGGACTTCAGCCACGTCATGATAATCGCCGCGCGGGCGCACGGCATCCCGGCGGCTTACGTCAGCGGCTACCTGCGCACCCTGCCGCCGCCGGGCAAGGAGCGGCTGGTCGGCGCCGACGCCATGCATGCCTGGGTCAACTTGTGGTGCGGCGAGGAGCTGGGCTGGGTCGGCTTCGATCCCACCAACGACAAGCTGGCCGATACCGACCACATCTTCCTCGGCATGGGCCGCGACTACTCCGACGTGGCGCCGCTCGACGGGCGGTTCCGGGGGGCGGGAAGCCAGGCGATGTACTTCTCGGTGGACGTCGCGCCGCTGGATTGAGGCGGCGGGCTCAGGATGACCCTTCGACGGGCTCAGGATGAAGCGGGGGCAGAGTGACCTCCATTCCCGTTCAGGCTGAGCCTGTCGAAGCCCCGGCGCGCAGGGCCAGAGGCCGATTCGCGCAAGAGTGAAGCCGGACCGCGTCAGCGCCTATCTAGCGCGTCCCGACTTCACTCTTGCGCGAACGCCCGTGAAGGTCAGTGCATGCGGCCGGGGTTGGCGACCGGCTCGCCCGGAAATATCCCCGCGACGGCGAGCGCCGCGCCGATCTTCGACAGCGTGTCGAGCATGTCGCCCACGCTTTCCTCGGTCACCACGAGGTCCAGCGTCTCGCGCGTGGCGCTCGGCCCGCGGTCGCGCAGCGAGGTGATGAGTTCGAGGATCACCGCCTCGTGCTCGGACACATGGCTGCAGCCCATCGGGCAGAACGCCAGGGTATCGAGCGCATCGCGGTTGAGCAGCACCATCGCGCGGTGGAAGGGCTGCAGCCCCCCGATCATGCGCCAGCGCGCGAAAGCCGGGGCCAGGAGCTGCGCCGGGCAGCGCTTGTGCCCGATCGCGGTGACCCAGGCCCGCATGGACCAGACGAGGAACCGGCAACCCTCGTCGAGGCTGCTGAGAGGGCGGTCGACGTACTTGTACATGGCGGGTCTCCTTTTAGGGCTTGCACATGCGAATGATTATCATTAGCTACTGTTACGCGGCTTGCTCCTCTCGTCAAGCCTGCACCAAGCCCGGAGAAACGCTTGTCATGGGGCGTTTCTCCCATCCTGTGACCTTGGCCGGGGCGGCTCCTTGCCTTGCCCGCCCCGGCCGTCTTTTTCCAAGGTCATGGAGACGGCGAAACCCACAGATTTCCGCCGATCTGCCGGCCGGTTGCGAAGATGCACGGCGAAGCGGGCGGCAAATCGCGCACAGGCTATGCCCGGGCCGTCCCGCATTTATCCACAGTAGTACCCACAGTCCGGCGTGGCCCGAAAAAGCGAATCACACGCCGCGAATCATTTCGGCCGAATCACTCCGGCCGAATCAGGGGCGCCGAATCACGTTCACGCGAATCACCGGTAGTCGAAGCCGCCCTTGGGCTGGATCTTGAGCGAGTTCTGCTGCAGCGCCGTCATCAGGTAGGAGCCGACCAGCATCGGGAATTCGAGCATCTGCTTCTCGTCCCAGGTCCGTGCCAGGCTGTCCCATGTCGCATCGCTCAGGCAGTGGTCGGCGAGAAGTTCCTCCACCCCGCGCAGGACCGCCGCCTCATGCGCGCTCCAGCCGGCGGCCGAGGAACCGGCGATCACGCGCTCGATCTCCTCGCCCGTAACCCCGAAGGCCTTGCCGATGTCGACGTGCTCGCTCCATTCGAACGGCGCGCGGGTGAGCCAGGCGATGCGCAGCACCGCCAGTTCCCGGTCGCGGGCGGGGATGAGGCCCTTGGCCAGTTCGATGCCCAGCACCATCTGCCCCTTGAACATGCCCGGATGGCGCAAGGTGATGAGGCTGACGTCGGGGAAGGGGCGGCTGTCCGGGATCGAGAAGGCGGCGCGGATCACCTGGACCTGCTCCATGCCCTCCGGGCCGACGTCTTCCAGCCGCAGCGGGGCGTAGCGCGGGCCGTTCGCCACCGTCTGGGCCATGCGGGCGGCGGCGTCGAAGTCGTAGGGGCCGGTGATCGGTTCGGGCATTGCGGATCCTCGAAAAGCCCCACTATGCGCGGGGCCCGGTAGAGCGCCAACCGCTGCGGCGATACCCTAACCCCGCGCCGCGCGCACCGCCGCGCCGCCCGCGAACGGGGCGATGGCGAGGAGGACGAGGCTGGCCGCCGCCGTCAGCGCCAGGCCGCTCGTCCCGCCGGTGCCCAGGCTGCCGGCGCCGAAGATCAGCACCGGCACCGCCATCGGGATGACCAGCAGCCCGCCCAGCGCCGCGCCGCCGCGCAGGCCGGCGGTGAGCGCCGCCACCGTCACGCCCAGCGCCGCCAGCCCCGGCGTGCCCGCTAGCAGGCCGATCTCGACGATCCGCAGCGCCCGCCCGTCCAGCCCCAGCAGCGCGGCGGCGGGGAGGGCGGCGAGCATCAGCGGCGGCCCGAAGCTGATCCAGTGCGCCAGCACCCGCACCGCGATCACCAGTTCCTCCGAGATGCCGCGCAGCGCCCATTGGTCGAACAGGCCCTGTTCGATGTCGGGCTCCACCAGCCGGTCGAGCGGCAGGATCGCGGCGAGCAGCGCGGCGACCCAGATCACCCCGCCGCCGGTCTTCGCCAGCAGCGGCGCGTCGGGCCCCACTGCGAAGGGATAGAGCATCGCCACGCACAGGAAGAACAGCACCGGCAGCAGCGCGCCGCCGCCGCGCCCGCCCAGCAGGAGACGCGCGAGGTCGCGGCGCAGGAGGGCGATGGCGCGGCTCACGCGGCATGCTCCGCCAGGGCGAGGGTGGCGAGCGCGGGCAGGCGGAACGGCTGGTGCGAGGCGATCACGGCGATGCCGCCAGCCGCGCAGTGTTCGGCGGTGAGCGCCTCGGCCAGCGCCGCCGCGTGGCCGTCGAGCCCGTTGAGCGGCTCGTCGAGCAGCCAGACCGGGGCCCGCTGCCCCAGCAGCCGGGCCAGCGCCGCGCGCTTCTTCTGCCCGGTCGACAGATAGCGCACCGGTACGTCGAGCAGCCCGGCCAGGCCCAGGCGCTGCAACTGCATGTCGCCCGCGCCGTCCAGCGCATCCCAGAACGCCAGCGCCCGGCCCAGCGGCAGCGCCGGATCGAGCGCGGGCCGCTCGTCGAGCAGGCCGACGCCGCCTGCCACCGCGACCGTGCCCGCGAAGGCCGGGGCGAGGCCGGCGACGATGCGCAGCAGGCTCGACTTGCCGATGCCATTGGTGCCCACCACCTGCAGCGCCGCCCCCGCCGCGAGCGCGAACGAGAGCCCGGCGAACAGCACCCTGTCGCCGCGTCGGCACGCGAGATCGGTTACGGTGATCGAGGGCGCTTGCATGGGCTGGAGCCTTAGGGGAAACGCTGGGGACTGCCAAGGAGACCGAAATGGCCATATCTCGCCTGACCGACGCCGAGCGCGACACCCTGCTCGCCGAACTGCCGCGCTGGAACCTGCGGGCGGACGGCCTCGCCATCGAGACGGAACTGAAGTTCGCCGACTTCAATGCGGCGTTCGGGTTCATGACCCGCGTGGCGCTCCAAGCCGAAAAGGCGGATCATCACCCGGAATGGTTCAACGTCTACGGCACCGTGCGGATCACGCTGACCACGCACGACGCGGGCGGGCTCAGCGCGCGCGACGCGGCCATGGCGCGGTTCATCGAGAGGCTGGTTTAGGCGGCATCCTCTCCGGAACGGGGAGTATCGGGCTTCGCTCGATGCGCACTGCTCAAAGGCCGCTTTCCTACAGCGTTCCCGTCGCGATACCGTCGCCCGATGGCCCGCCCTCGCATCCTTCTTCCGTGCAGCGCCCGCATGACAGACGGCTGCAAGGTGACACCTTTCTCTCTGCCTGGACCGTGTAAACCGTGTAAACCTGTCACCTTGCGGCAGGGCCGGCAGGGTTCACAGCGCCGGGTTGTTGTAGCAGTGCCAGGTGAAGATCGCCGCCGCGCCCCGGTGCGGGCGCCAGTCTTCGGCCAGTTCGCGGGTCAGCTTCTCGCTCGGACGTTCCTCCAGGCCCAGCAGCTTGCCCAGGCCCACCTGCACCGCAAGGTCGCCCGCGGGCCAGATGTCGGGGCGGCCTTCGGCGAACAGCAGGTAGATTTCCGCCGACCAGCGGCCGATGCCCTTGATCCGCACCAGCTGCGCGATGGCTTCCTCGTCGTCGGCGGGCAGGGCGTCCAGGTCGAGGCTGCCGGCCACCACCAGTTCGCACAGCGAGCGTGCATAGCCCTGCTTCTGGCGCGACAGGCCGCAGCCGCGCAGGGCGTCGAACTCGGCGGCGAGCAGGGCTTCGGGGGCGATGGTGTCGCCCAGCAGCGCCTCCAGCTTGGCCCAGACCGAAGCGGCGGCGGCCACGCTCACCTGCTGGCCGACGATGGTGCGCAGCAGCGTGGCATAGCCGGTGGCGCGGATGCGCGGCTCCGGATAGCCCGCCCGTTCGATCGCACGCCCGATCGCCGGCTCTTTCCGGGCGATCGTGTCGAGGCCAAGGCGAAGTTCGTCTGCGGTCAAACCCATGAATTCGGCTACCTTGCAAAAGGGGGTTGCAGCCTTTAGCAGCCTGCGGCAAGTGCGCATACAAAGACAAATACGATACAGGGTGTATCATAAGGGGAATCGAGAGCCATGCCGCAGATCATCGTCGTCAATCAGTCGGGTGAAGAGAAGACCGTGGATGCGCCCGAGGGCCGCACCCTGATGGAAGTGATCCGCGACGAAGGTTTCGACGAACTGCTGGCGCTGTGCGGCGGCTGCTGCTCGTGCGCGACCTGCCATGTCTTCGTCGACCCTGCCTTCGCCGACAAGCTGCCCGCGATGAGCGAGGACGAGAACGACCTGCTCGACAGTTCGGACCACCGCAACGAGACCTCGCGCCTGTCGTGCCAGGTGCCGGTGACCGCCGACCTCGAAGGCCTGAAGGTCACGATCGCGCCGGAAGACTGACGTTTTTCCGCGCTTGCGCGCGGATGCGGCACCGGCCCTCACCCCCACCCGGCCTCCCACTAGCGTATCCTGATGGGAGGCCGGGTGGGGGTGAGGGCCGGTGCCGCAGCTTTCGACGGATGTCGAAAGCGCACCGAAACAGATTGCACCTCGCCTCCGGGCTTCCTAACTGTCGCGCCATGACCGCGACTTTGGCCACTGCCCCGCAACCCCGTGCTTCCACGCTCGACCTGATCGGCAATACTCCGCTGGTGCTCCTGGAGGGGCCGAGCGAGGCCGCCGGGTGCGAAATCTGGGGCAAGTGCGAATTCGCCAACCCCGGCGCCTCGGTGAAAGACCGCGCGGCGCTGTGGATCGTGCGCGACGCCGAGGAAAAGGGCCTGCTCGAGCCCGGCGGCACGATCGTCGAAGGCACGGCGGGCAACACCGGCATCGGCCTTGCGCTCGTCGCCAATGCGCTGGGCTACAAGACCGTCATCGTCATGCCCGAGACGCAGTCGCGCGAGAAGATGGACACGCTGCGCGCGCTCGGCGCCGAACTGGTGCTGGTGCCTGCCGCGCCGTTCTCGAACCCGGGGCACTTCGTCCATACCTCGCGGCGTCTGGCCGAGGAGACCGAAGGCGCGATCTGGGCCAACCAGTTCGACAACATCGCCAACCGCAAGGCCCACATCGAATCGACCGCGCCCGAAATCTGGGAACAGATGGGCGGCCGCATCGACGGCTTCACTTGTGCGGCAGGCACCGGCGGCACCATCGCCGGGACCGGCATGGGCCTGAAGGCCTTCGACGAGAACATCGTCGTCGCCCTGACCGACCCGCACGGCGCCGCGCTCTACAACTACTACGCCAACGGTGAACTCAAGGCCGAGGGCAACTCCGTCGCCGAGGGCATCGGGCAGGGGCGCATCACCGCCAACCTCGAAGGCGCGCCGATCGACACCCAGTTCCGCATCTCGGACGAAGATGGCCTCGAATGGGTCCGCCGCCTGCTGAGCGAGGAAGGGCTGTGCCTCGGCCTCTCGTCCGGCATCAACGTGGCGGGCGCGGTCGCGCTCGGCCGCAAGCTGGTCGAGGAAGGCCGCGAGGACCCGCGCGTCGCGACGATCCTGTGCGACACCGGCTTCCGCTATCTGTCCTCGCTCTACAATGCCGAGTGGCTGGAATCGAAAAGCCTGCCGGTCTTCCCTTGGCTGGCGAGGTGATGTAAACCCGCCACAGATGGCAGGAAAACGTCCGCCCTTATGATCGAGTCGCACTCCATTCTGGAACCATTGCAGACCGCCCAGCACTACGTGCCGCCGTCCTCGCGGGAACTGCGGTCGCAGGCGGTCTATCGCCTGCAGATCGGGCTGTTCGGGCTATGCGCGATGCTGCTGATCGTCGGCCTCGCCAACGTCATTCGCGACCGCATGCGGCTGACCGATTCGATCGATCCGATCCAGGACGTCGTCGCGGTGGACGCCAAGCCGACCAAGACGGCCAGCGATCCGCTCGCCGACATCGGCGTCGTCCCCGCCGCCGATCCCAGCCCGACGCCGACGCCCACCCAGAATCCGGCCCAGAATCCCGGCGCATCCACGTCGCCCACGCCGGGCATGGAGATGACCGGTGATCCCTCGGCGCCGACGACGCCCTGATTCCCTTCTTCCGTCATTGCGAGCGCAGCGAAGCAATCCAGCGCGGTTTACGCGGCCCTGGATTGCTTCGCTGCGCTCGCAATGACGAGAGGGGAATGGGATGAAGGGCTGGCCTGCAGCCTTCCTAGTTGCGGGGCTTCTGCTCGCCGCATGCGGGCAGGGCGCTGCGCCCCGGCCGCCGGGCGGCGAGGTGATCGGCCTCTACTCCAGCCTGCCGATCGCCTGGAACGAGAGCGCGGATATCAAGGGCCTGCTCGCCGATGACGGCGCGCCACACTGGGCGCTGGAGGCCTTGCGCGCGCAAGGCCGCGTCGTTCCGCTCGACACCCTCGCCGATGCGCGAGGTGCGCTCCCGCTGCCGGAGGACGGTCTGCTGGTCCTCGCCCAGCCGCGCCCGCTGACGGCGCAGGAGAACGTCGCGCTCGACGCCTGGGTGCGCGGGGGAGGGCGCGTGCTGCTGTTCGTGGACCCGATGCTTACCGGGCATTCGCTGTTCGCCCCCGGCGATCCCCGGCGGCCGCAGGATATCGCGATGCTCTCGCCGATTCTGGCGCGCTGGGGGCTGGAACTGGAATTCGATGAAGGCCAGCCTGCCGGAAAGCGGCTGGAGGGCAGTATCCCTGTGAACCTGCCCGGCCGGTTCCGTGTCTTGGGGAAATCCGGGGGCGCCTCGGGGAAAGCCGGGGATGTGGTCGCCAGGTGCCGAATCGAGGCGCGGGGATTGCTTGCCGACTGTGCCTCGGGGAAGGGGCGCGTTCTGGCCATGGCGGATGCGGCGGTGCTCGAAAATCCTGATGACTCCGAGGATTTGCGCCGAAGCCAGGCCGTTCTGGCCGATTTTCTGCGTCGTCTCGCGAGATAGCATCTCGCCGGGAAGACCGGGGATGAACTCTCTGAAACCGGGGATGGCGCGGGATCAGCGCGGGAAAGATCGAATCTTTCTGATTCTCAACGATATTGTGCGATACCTCACTCTCGGGATTCACGGAACGTTCCGCCACGGTTCGCCGCAACTCCCACATTTCGGCGCAAAAGTGGCCGTTCATCCCCATATTTCCCTTTAATCCCCGACATTCCCGATATAGAACCACTGTCAATCGGAAAGGCTGATTCCTGCCGTGCCCGTCTCGGGTCACGGAAACCGGCGCGCATGCGTCGCCGGGCGAGGGGGTCTTCATGTTCCGGGACGGCAACTTAGGGGCGATTTCGGACAGTCATGGCGGGGCAGCCATACATCTACAGCGGACCGGGCTTCTCGCTTCTGCGCGACAAGAACCGCTTCGTGCTGCCCAAGGAGCTTCGCTCTCCCGTACGGGATTCGAGCGGCAAGGACGTCCTGTGCCTTGCCAAGCACGCCGACTGGAAGTGCCTCGTCGGTTTCGGCCTCTCCCGCGTCGAGGATTTCGAAACCCAGCTCGATGCCGAGCAGGTGCGTGCAGATACCGCCGGCAAGCCCTTCAATCGCGATAGCCGCGCGATGCAGCTCTACAACTTCCAGCAGGTGCCCTTCGACGGCAGCGGCCGCTTCACCATGCCCGAGGCGCTCGCCGGTCTCGCCGCCGTGGGGGAGCAGTTGTTCTTCCAGGGCATCGGCCGCACCGGCATCCTGATCTGGAACCCCGACGAACTCTACAAGCACGCCGAAGACCCCGCGTTCGAGGCCGCCATCGCCACCTGCCGCTCGCTGCAGGAAGCCGAAATCGCAAAGGCCAAGAAGTCGTGAGTGCCCCCGGTATCCCCCATATCCCCGTGCTCCTTGAGGAGGTGGTCGCCGCCCTGAACCCCCGGGGCGGCGACCTCATCGTCGATGCGACGCTGGGTGCCGGCGGCTATACCCGCCGCCTGCTCGACGAGGGCGCGACGGTGCATGCCTTCGACCGCGATCCCGATGCGATCGCCGCTGTGCAAAACAATCCGGGGAAATGGCCCGAACTCGCCAGCAATCCGCCGCGCCTCGTGTTGCACGCCCGCCGCTTCTCCGAAATGGTCGAAGGCCTTGGAGATGTGGGGGTCGACAAGGTTGACGGCGTGGTGATGGACATCGGCGTGTCCTCGATGCAGCTCGATCAGGCGGGGCGCGGGTTCGCGTTCGGTTCCGACGGCCCGCTCGACATGCGCATGAGCCAGGACGGCATGTCCGCCGCCGACTTCGTCAACGAAGCGGACGAGGCGCAGATCGCCGACGTGCTCTATCTCTACGGTGAGGAGCGCCAGTCGCGCCGCCTCGCCCGCGCCATCGTCGCTGCGCGGCCGCTGGAGACCACCGGCGACCTTGCCCGCGTGGTGCGCAAGGCACTGGGCTACAATCCCGCCTACAAGGGCAGCAATGCGCCCAAGGACCCGGCGATCCGCACCTTCCAGGCGATCCGCATCCACGTGAACGGCGAACTGGACGAACTGGACGCGGCGCTGGAGGCTTCCGAGACGCTGCTGCAGGGCGGCGGGCGGCTGGCGGTGGTGACGTTCCACAGCCTCGAGGACCGCAAGGTGAAGCGCTTCCTGCGCGATGCCAGCAGCGCCGGTCAGTCCACCTCGCGCCATCTGCCGCAGACGGCCACTGCGCCCGCGCCTTTCGAGAAGGTGTCCAAGGGCGTGCGTCCCGGTGAGGCCGAGCTGGAAGTGAACCCGCGCTCGCGCTCGGCAACCCTGCGCAGCGCAGTTCGTACCAATACCCCCCCAAGAGAGCCTTATGGCACCCCCGGCCGAAGGAAAGTCGCATGAACCTTACCAGTGATCGGATCCGATCGATCGGCTGGGTCTCGGTCCTCGTTGTCTGTTTTGCGGGCACCGTGGGCCTGACGCTGCGCGTGAATGCGGTGAAGAGCCAGGTCCACGATACCGACAAGAAGATCGTCTGGGTCAAGCGCGACATCGACTTCCTCCAGACCGAGTTCCAGACCCGCTCCAACCAGCAGGCGCTGCGCGACCTCAACGATCTGGAGTTCGGCTACAAGGCGCCCACCGCCGGCCAGTACATCGAGGGCGAGCGCCAGCTGGCCGCGCTCGGCGTGCCCGCTGGCCCGGGCGCGCCCGCGCCGATCCGCTACGCCAATGCCGAAGTGCAGGGCGATGGCTCGAAGGGTGAGGGCGGCTCGCTGCTCGCTATGGTTTCGCCGGTCGCGGGGGCGACGGCGGCTGCGATCACCGACAAGCCGAAGTCGGAAACCCGCGACCCGGAGCGCGAGGCGATCGCGCGTGACGCCGCCGCGCTCGGCAAGCGCCTGGCCCGCATCGAAGTGGCGGAGGCTGCCCAGCAGTGAACGCCCCGGCGTTTCCCCTCGGGACGATCCCCACCACCGTCTCGGTCGGCCGCCGCCGTCTGGTGAACGTGCGCCAGCGCTCGCTGCTCACGGCGAAGGCGCGCATGCTGTGGATCCTGGCCGTCTTCATGCTGGTGACGGTGCTGGCGATCTTCCGCATCGTCTATCTCGGCTTCACCGGGGTCGGCCCGCGTCAGGGCGATCTGGCCGACATGCTGATCCCCGCGCGCGGCGACATCGTCGACCGCAACGGCGTACCGCTGGCGCGCGACTTCCGCGTCTATTCGCTCTGGTACAACCCCAAGGCGATGACCGAGGGCTCGGCGCTGATCCACTCGCCGGAAGAGGTGACCGCGGGCCTGCTGCGCATCTTCCCCGATCTCGACCGCGACGAAATCCTCGCCAAGCTGCGCGCAGGCAAGCCTGCGTACCTCCGCAAGTCGCTGCTGCCCGAGGACGCGAACAAGGTCCACGCGCTGGGCGAACCGGCGCTGGAATTCCCGCTGGAGGCGACGCGCTTCTACCCGCAAGGGTCGATGGCGGCGCACGTGCTCGGCTATGTCGACAGCTACGGCAAGGGCAAGGTCGGCATGGAGGAGGCCTTCAACGACCAGCTCATCAGCCCCGAAGGCCGCACCGGCCACGCGACGCTGTCGATCGACTTCCGCGTCCAGAGCGCGCTCGAGGACGAACTGGCGCGCGCGATGCAGCTCAGCGCCGCCAAGGGCGCGGCGGGCGTCGTGCTCGACGTGGACAGCGGCGAGATCCTCGCGCTGGCCTCGCTGCCCTCGTTTGATCCGAACCACGTGAAGCCGACCGACATGGTGATTTCCGCCGAGGAAGCCCGCAACGGTGACGTGCCGCACGGCTTCAACCGCGTGACCAACCAGGTCTACGAACTGGGCTCCACCTTCAAGCCGATCACCGTCGCCGCCGCGCTCGACGCGGGCGTGGTGACCGACCTTGGCAAGCAATGGCCCGCGACGCCGCTGCATGTCGGCCGCTTCACCATCCACGACCTGCACAACTACGGCGCCTCGCTGAACGTGCCGGAGACGCTGATCCATTCGTCCAACACCGTCACCGCGCGCATCGCCGACGAACTGGGCGGCGTGCGGCTCAAGAAGACGATGGAGGCACTGGGCATGAACCAGCGGCCTTACGTAGAACTGCCCGCGAAGGGCTTCCCGATCTGGCCGCGCGGTGAGTGGCCGCGCCTGCGCACGATGACGGTCGCTTACGGCCACGGCATCGCGGTGACGCCGCTGCATCTGGCCTCGGCTTATGCGGCGCTGGTCAACGGCGGCATCTGGCGTCCGGCCACGCTCAAGAAGCTGGCCCCTGCCGACGTGCCCGCCGGTCGCCGCGTGTTCACTGCCGCCACCAGCGCCCGCGTGCGCCAGCTGCTGCGCATGATCGTGCAGTACGGCACCGGCCGCAAGGCGGACGCCCCCGGCTTCCGCGTCGGCGGCAAGACCGGTTCGGCCGAAAAGCCGGGCGTGGGCGGCTATCGCCACCACTCGCTGATCGCGACGTTCGCCGCCGCCTTCCCGATGGACAAGCCGCGCTACGTCGTCATCGCCATGATGGACGAGCCGCAGGGCACCGCCGCCACCTCGTACCAGCGCACCGCCGCCTGGAACGCCGCTCCGGTGATCCAGCGCGTGGTGCCGCGCATCGGGCCTTTGCTGGGTGTCATGCCCGACGAAACCCGCGACATCGATACTACCGATCTGCGGCCTCTGGTGCCGCAGGGGAGCGACGGAGAATGAAGCTTTCGGCCCTTTGTGCTGCTGCCGGACTGCCTGCGATTGACGGTGATGCAAACGTCACCGGCTTCGCGATCGACAGCCGCAAGGTCGCGCCGGGCACCGTGTTCGGCGCATTTCGCGGCACCAAGTTCAATGGCGAGGACTTCATCGCCGCCGCCGTCAAGGCGGGCGCGCTGGCGATCGTCGCGCATCCCGATGCGGTGGTCGAAGGCGCGATCCATTTCGCTGCCGAGGAACCGCGCCGCCTCTTCGCGCAACTGGCCGCGCCGTTCTTCGCGCCGGTGCCCGAGACGCTGGTGGCGGTGACCGGCACCAACGGCAAGACCTCCACCGTCGAGCTGACCCGCCAGCTCTGGCGCATGGCGGGCGAACGGGCCGCCTCGATCGGCACGCTGGGCGTGACGACAGGGGACGAAACCGTCTCCACCGGCCTGACCACGCCTGACATCGCGACTTTCCTCGCCAACCTCTCTGGTCTGGCGCGCGAGGGCGTCACGCATGTCGCTTACGAAGCGTCGAGCCACGGGTTGTCGCAGTTCCGCATCGAAGGGCCGCGCGTGATGGCGGGCGCCTTCACCAACCTCAGTCGCGATCACCTCGATTATCACGCGACGATGGACGAGTACTTCGCCGCGAAGATGCGTCTGTTCGACGAAGTCGTGGTTGACGGCGGCACGGCGGTCGTCTGGGCCGACGACGTGTGGTCAGACAAGGCGATCGAGCATGCGAAGGCGCGCGGCCTCACGCTATTCACCGTGGGCGAGAAGGGTGAGGCAATCCGCCTCGTCAAGCGCACGCCCACGAGCCTCGGCCAGACGCTGGAGATCGAATTTGAGGGCAAGGCGCGCAAGATCGACCTGCCGCTGATCGGCGCCTATCAGGCGGCGAACTCGCTGGTCGCAGCCGGTCTGGTGATCGCCAGCGGCGGCGACGCGGACGCGACGTTCGACGCGATGAAGCGCCTCGTCACCGTGCGTGGCCGGATCGAGCGGGCGGGTCTCAACACGAACGGCGCGCCGATCTACGTCGATTACGCGCATACGCCGGACGCTTTAAAAGCCGCCATCGCGGCGCTGCGGCCGCATGTGACGGGCAGGCTCATAGCCGTGTTCGGCGCGGGCGGCGACCGGGATCAGGGCAAGCGCCCGGAAATGGGCAAAGTGGCGAGCGCGGGGGCGGACCTCGCCATCGTCACCGACGACAATCCGCGCGGGGAAGACCCGGCGACCATCCGGGCGATGATCCTCGCCGGGATGGCTGAGGGTGCGAGGGAAGTGGGCGACAGGCGCGAGGCGATTCGTCTTGCCGTCGCCGAGGCCGGTGCGGGGGACGTCGTCCTCATCGCCGGCAAGGGGCACGAACAGGGGCAGATCATCGGCAGCGGCGACAATGTGCGCGTCCTGCCATTCGACGACGTCACCGTGGCCAGGGAAATGGCCGGTTCACTGGGAAGGTAGGACATGAACGCCATCACCCGGATCCTCGACTGGCCCGCCGCGCCGCTGGAGGACAACCCGCTGGTCCTGTGGGACGCAGACGCCATCGCGCGCGCGGTGAAGGGGGAGGCGAGCACGGACTTCACCGTTTCCGGCGTCGAGATCGACAGCCGCGATGTCCAGCCCGGCGACCTGTTCTTCGCGCTCAAGGGCGAGGCGATGGACGGCCACCGCTTCGTCGAGGCCGCCTTCGCCAAGGGCGCGGCGGCCGTGGTGGTGGACCGCCCGGTCGATGGCCCGCATATCCTCGTCGAGGACACGATGGAGGCGCTCGAACGCCTCGGCGCGGCGGCTCGCCTGCGCGCGCGCGGCCCGATCATCGGCGTGACCGGCTCGGTCGGCAAGACGGGCGTGAAGGAGATGATCTTCGCCGCGCTCGACCGCTCCAGCCGGGGGGACGCGCACCGTTCGGTCAAGAGCTACAACAACCACGTCGGCGTCCCGCTCAGCCTTGCCCGCATGCCCAGCCGCGCGCGCTACGGCATCTTCGAGATGGGCATGAACCACGCGGGCGAGATCGCCGCGCTGACCCGGCAGGTGCGCCCCAACGTCGCGCTCATCACCACGATCGCCCCCGCGCACATCGAGATGCTGGGTTCCGAAGAGGCCATCGCCGACGCCAAGGCGGAAATCTTCGAGGGACTGGAAGAGGGCGGCACCGCCGTCATCCCCGCCGACAGCCCGCACTTCCTGCGCCTGCGCGATGCGGCGCTGGCGCTCGGCGCCAAGGTCGTGTCGTTCGGCAAGGCGGCGGATGCGGACGTGCGGCTGCTCGATGCGGTGCCTGCGATCGGTGGCGGCTCGCTCGTCACCATCGACATGGGCGACCGGCGCGTGTGCTACACCGTTGCCGCGCCCGGAGAGCATCAGGCGATCAACTCGCTGGCGGTTATGGCTGCTGTACGTGCCGTTAAGGGCGACTTGGGTGCCGCTGGGGTCGCGCTTGCCGAGATGGGCGGGCTGGCCGGTCGCGGCGCGCGGATGGAGATCGATGTAGAGGGCGGCAAGGCGCTCCTCATCGACGAAAGCTACAACGCCAACCCGGCGTCGATGCGTGCCACGCTGGCGCAGCTGGGCCGCACGCCTGCCAAGCGCCGGATCGCCGTTCTCGGCTCGATGAAGGAACTGGGCAGCCACGGTCCCGACTACCACGCCGGCCTTGCCGAACCGATCCGCGAGGCGGGTGTCGACTACGCGATTCTGGTCGGCGATGAGATGAGTGCTTTGGCGGTGGAACTGGGGAAATCCGGGGCTTCCGGCCTTGGCAAACCGGTGGCATTCGCCCATTGCGCAAGTGTGCGGGAAGCTGTCGAAACCTTGCGCGCTTTCGGCCTCGAACGGGATGACGCCATCCTCGTCAAGGGCTCGAATTCGGTGGGTCTGGCAGCACTCGTGACGGCGCTAGGAAAGACGGAAGGGTAGGGGCGAAAGCCCGCAAGATGCTGTATCTCATCGCAGAATGGTTCCACTACGAGGGACTGTCCAACCTCTTCCGCTACCAGACGTTCCGTTCGGGCGCCGCCTTCATGACGGCGCTGGTGATCGGCCTGATCATCGGCCCCAAGTTCATCAACATGCTGCGAGTCCGTCAGGGCAAGGGCCAGCCGATCCGCGAGGACGGTCCGCAGAGCCACCTCGCCAAGCGCGGCACGCCCACGATGGGCGGGTTGATGATCCTGACCGCGCTGATCGGCTCGATGATCCTGTTCATGGATGTGACCAATCCTTTCGTCTGGGCCTGCGTGGCGGTGACGGTGGGCTTCGGCGCGATCGGCTTCCTCGACGACTACGACAAGGTGACCAAGCGCCACCACGCCGGATTGTCGAGCAAGATCAGGCTCCTGCTGGAATTCGTGGTGGCGGGCATCGCGTCCTACATTATCGTCAGCCAGCTGAACACGAACCTTTACGTGCCGTTCCTGTCGGGCCGCTACATTCCGCTGGGGCCGTTCTACTACGTCTTCGCCGCCGTGGTGATCGTGGGCGCGGGCAACGCGGTGAACCTGACCGACGGCCTCGACGGCCTCGCGACGATGCCGGTCATCATCGCGGCGGGTACATTCGCGATCATCTGCTACCTCGCGGGCCGCGTCGATTACGCCACGTACCTCGGCATTCCGCACGTTCCGCGCGCGGGCGAACTGGCGATCTTCTGCGCCGGGATCATGGGGGCGGGCCTTGCCTTCCTGTGGTTCAACGCGCCGCCTGCCGCCGTGTTCATGGGCGACACCGGCAGCCTCGCCCTCGGCGGCGCGCTGGGCTGCATCGCGGTCGCGGCGCATCACGAGATCGTGCTGGCAGTCGTCGGCGGGCTGTTCGTGCTGGAAGCGGCCTCGGTCATCATCCAGGTCTTCTGGTTCAAGCGCACCGGCCGCCGCGTGTTCCGCATGGCGCCGATCCACCACCACTTCGAGCAGAAAGGCTGGAAGGAATCGACCGTCGTGATCCGCTTCTGGATCATCTCGATCGTCCTTGCGGTGCTGGGCCTCGCCACTCTGAAACTGCGTTGAGGAGGGCAGGCGCGTGATCGTCTCCCCCATCTTCGCCGGCAAGCGCTACGCGGTCCTCGGCCTTGCGCGTTCGGGCCTCACCGCCGTCGCCACGCTGGTGGAGAGCGGGGCGCACGTCATGGCCTGGGACAGCCGCGACGAAGCGCGCCAGCAACTGTGCGAGTGGACCGACTGCGGCAAGGTGGAACTGGCCGACCCGGTCAGCGCCGACATCACCGGCTATGACGGCGTCGTCGTCTCCCCCGGCATTCCGCTGAACCGCCACCCCATCGCCGAAGCCGCCGAGCGCGCGGGCGTGGCGGTGATCGGCGATATCGAACTTTTCGCGCTGGCCCGCGCCAGCCTGCCCGCGCACCGCGTGGTCGGCATCACCGGTACCAACGGCAAGTCCACCACGACCTCGCTGGTCTGCCACCTGCTCGAAGTCGCGGGCATCCCGGCGCGCGCGGGCGGCAACATCGGCGTGCCGGTGCTCGGCCCTGAACCCTTGCCCGAGGGCGGCGTCTACGTGCTCGAACTCTCGAGCTACCAGATCGACATCACCCGCAGCCTCGACTGCGACGTCGCGGCGCTGCTCAACATCACCCCCGACCACCTCGACCGCTACGACGGGTTCGAGGCTTACGCCGCCTCCAAGGCGCGCCTGTTCACCATGCAGGGGCGCGAGCGGCAGGCCGTGTTCGGCGTGGGCGACAAGGAAACGCGGTCGATCGCCCATATCGAGGCCGCGCGCCGCGCGCCCGGTCTGGTGCGCTTTGCGGACGGGGCCGACCTCGTCGAGATCCAGAAGGAATGGCCCTCGCTGCAGGGGCCGCACAACCTCCAGAACGCTGCCGTGGCGGTTGCCATCGGCGAGGCGCTGGGGGTGAAGAAGGCTCAGTGGCGCAAGGGCCTGCGCACCTTCAGCGGCCTCCCGCACCGCATGGAGCGCGTCGCGGTGGCGAACGGCGTCACCTACATCAACGATTCGAAGGCGACCAACCCGGCCTCCACCGCGCCCGCGATCGCGGCGTTCCCGCCGGATCCGGAGCCGCGCATCCACTGGATTCTCGGCGGTCTGCCCAAGGGCGACAACCTCGACGAATGCGCGCCGTTCTTCGGCAATATCGCCGCTGCCTATACCATCGGTGACGCGGGGCCGCTGTTTGCGGAAATCCTCTCGCCCTACACGCAGGTCCATCGCAGCGAGATGATGGCCGAGGCGATCCGTCAGGCGATGGCCGCCGCGAAGCCCGGCGACGTCGTCATGCTGTCACCCGCCTGCGCCAGCTTCGACCAGTTCCGCGACTATGAGGCGCGGGGTGACGTGTTTCGCCAGATCGTCGAGGCGCTCTTGGAAGGGCAGGATTGATGGCCACTCTCGCGCCCAACCAGAACGCTCAGCGCTACAACCGCAACCGTCGCAGCCAGATCGCGATCTGGTGGCAGGAGATCGACCGGCCCACGCTGGTCCTCGTGCTGATCCTGATGGCGATCGGCGCGGTCGCCGTGGCGGCGGGTTCGCCCGCGAGCGCCAAGCGTCTCTCGACTTCGGTGGAGAAGCTGCGTTCGCTGCACTTCTTCTACCTGCACATGCGCTGGCAGTTGCTGGGCCTTGCGGCGATGTTCTGGGCCTCCAGCCTGACCAAGGAGAGCGCCCGGCGCTTCGGCATCCTGCTCGGCGCGGCGATGCTGTTCGCGCTGGTGCTGGTGCCGATCGTCGGGTCCGAGGTGAACGGCGCCAAGCGCTGGCTGCGCTTCGGCATCTCGCTCCAGCCATCGGAATTCCTCAAGTGCGGCTGGCCGATCCTGCTGGCATGGATCGTCTCGTGGCGCGCGCGTGATCCGCAGATTCCGGTCGTCGGCATCTGCTTCGCGGTGATGGGTCTGCTCGGCGCTCTGCTGATGCTCCAGCCGGACTTCGGCTCGACGATGCTGTTTTCCGGCGCCTTCCTGGTGATGATCCTGCTGTCGGGCATCGACGTGAAGCGCATCGGCATGTTCGCGGGCGCAGGCATCGCGGGCCTTGTCCTGATGTATTTCACTTATGACAACGGCCGCAACCGCATCGACAACTTCCTGTTCGGCGGCTCGGCCTTCGACCAAGTGGACCTTGCCCAGCGCACGCTGCTCAACGGCGGCTGGACCGGACTCGGCTTCTGGATGGGCACGCGCAAGATGGCGCTGCCCGAGGCGCATACCGACTACATCTTCTCCGTCATTGGCGAGGAGTTCGGGTTGCTCGCCTGCATGGTCATCGTGATCCTCTACCTGGCGATCCTGACTCGGGTGATCCTGCGGTTGGTGGACGAGGAGGACCTGTTCACGGTGCTCGCCGCATCGGGCTTCGCCGCGCAGTTCGGCGGGCAGGCGTTCATCAACATCCTCGTCAACCTGCAGCTGTTCCCGTCCAAGGGCATGACCCTGCCGCTCATCAGCTATGGTGGTTCGTCCACCGTGGCGATGTGCCTCTCCATGGGCCTGCTGCTCGCGGTGACCCGGCGCAACCCGTTCATCCAGCGCGAGAAGTTCAGCCTGCGCGCCATCGGAGATATGTCATGAGTTCGGTTTCGCGCCACTACGTGCTTGCGGCCGGCGGCACTGGCGGACACCTGATCCCCGCCTTCGCGCTCGCCGTCGAACTGCACGCGCGCGGCCACCACGTCGCGCTGGTGACGGATGAACGCGGCGCCGCGATCCCCGGCAAGCCTGATTACCTCACCACTCACGTCCTGCCGCAGGGCCGCATCGCGGGGAAGAACCCGCTCGGCTGGCTCAAGGGCGCGAAGGGCGTGCTGGCCGGTCGCCGCATGGCGCTGCGCCTGTTCGAGAGCTTCGAGCCGACCGCCGTGGTCGGCTTCGGCGGCTATCCGGCGATGCCGACGATGCTGGCCGCGCGCGCCGCGAAGCTGCCGATCGTGCTGCACGAGCAGAACTCGGTGCTGGGCCGCGTGAACCGCTGGTTCGCCAAGAAGGTGGACGCCATCGCCACCTCGGCCGAGAAGACCGAGAAGCTGGACCCGGCGCTGGCCGGCAAGGTCACCGTCGTCGGCAACCCGGTGCGCGAGGATGTGCTGCGCCTGCGCGAGCAGCCGTACCCCGAGTTCACCGAGGACAGCCTGTTCCGCATCCTCGTCACCGGCGGCAGCCAGGGCGCGCGGGTGCTCTCTGACGTCGTGCCCGAGGGGTTGGCGATGCTGCCCCCGGCGCTGCGTTCGCGCCTGCAGGTGATCCAGCAGGCCCGCGCCGAAGACATCGAGCGCGTGCGCGAACGCTACGCCGCGCACGGCATTCCGGCGGAACTGGCGACCTATTTCGAGAACATGGCCGAGCGCCTTGCCGGTGCGCACTTGTTCATCGGCCGCTCGGGCGCCTCGACGATCGCGGAGCTGACCGCCGTGGGCCGTCCGGCGATCCTGATCCCGCTGCCTTACGCGATGGACGACCACCAGACCGCCAACGCGCGCGAGATGGTCGCGGGCGGCGGCGCGCGGGTGATCCGCCAGCCTGCCGTCACCACTGAAAACCCCGACGCCTACAAGGGCGACAAGCGCAACGCGCTGCTCAGCGAACAGGCCGAGGTCCATCAGAAGATGGTCAAGGACTTGTGCCTGCAAATTCAGGCGATCGCCCAGCATCCCGAGACGCTGGCCAATGCCGCGCATGCCTCGTGGAACTGTGGCTATCCCAACGCCGCGCGCGATCTGGCCGACCTCGTCGAAAGCTTTGGCGCGGCGCCGATCATGGACGTCATCAGAATGGAAAAGGCTTCTGCGCCGCAAGGTGGCGAGGCTTTGGCGCGGGAGTCTGCGCTGTGATCCTTCGACAAGCTCAGGATGAGCGGAACTTTGTGTATTTGGCGGATATGAATATCATCCACGTTCTCTCCACCCCGCTCATGCTGAGCTTGTCGAAGCACCATCGGCAAGGCGCCCCCGCATGAAGGGCGTCGGCACCGAAATCGGGACCATCCATTTCGTCGGCATCGGCGGCATCGGCATGTCGGGCATCGCCGAGGTCATGCACAACCTCGGTTACTCGGTGCAGGGCAGCGACATCGCCGAGGGCTATGTCGTCGAGGGCCTGCGTGCGCGCGGGATCAAGGTCTCGATCGGCCACGCCGCACAGAACGTCGAGGGCGCGGCGGTGGTCGTCACCTCGACGGCGGTGAAGCGCGAGAACCCCGAGGTCGTCTATGCCTTGGAACACCGCATCCCGGTGGTGCGCCGCGCGGAAATGCTGGCCGAACTGATGCGCCTCAAGAACACCGTCGCGGTGGCCGGGACGCACGGCAAGACCACCACGACCTCGATGGTCGCGGCGCTGCTCGATGCGGGCGGCGTGGACCCGACGGTCATCAACGGCGGTATCATCAACTCCTACGGATCGAACGCCCGCCTCGGCGCGTCGGACTGGATGGTGGTCGAGGCCGACGAGAGCGACGGTTCGTTCCTGCGCCTCGACGGCACGATCGCGATCGTCACCAACATCGATCCCGAGCACCTCGATCACTACGGCTCGTTCGACCGGATCAAGGAATCCTTCGTCGAATTCATCGAGAACGTGCCGTTCTACGGCGCGGCGATGCTGTGCATCGATCACCCCGAAGTGCAGGCGATCATCCCCAAGGTGCGCGACCGCCGCGTGGTGACCTATGGCTTCTCCGCCCAGGCCGACATTCGCGGCGAGAATGTGACGCCGATCCCCGGCGGCAACCGCTTCGACGTGGCGCTGCGCCAGCGCGACGGCAGCTTCCGCCGGATCGAGGGCATCGAACTGCCGATGCCGGGCCGCCACAACGTCCAGAACGCGCTCGCCGCCGTGGGCGTGGCGGTGGAGATGGGCTGCTCGGACGCCTGCATCCAGACCGGCTTCTCCAAGTTCGGCGGCGTGAAGCGGCGCTTCACCAAAGTCGGCGAAGTGGAACTGGATGGCGGCTCGGTCACCGTGATCGACGACTACGGCCACCACCCGGTCGAGATCCGCGCCGTGCTCGCCGCCGCGCGCGAGGGCGTCCAAAACCGCGTCATCGCCGTGGTGCAGCCGCACCGCTTCACCCGCCTGCGCGACCACATGGAAGACTTCCAGGGCGCCTTCAATGACGCCGACGTGGTCTATGCCGCGCCCGTCTACGCTGCGGGCGAGCAGCCGATCGAGGGCGTGGACAGCGCGGAGATGGTCTCGGGCATGAAGGCGCGCGGGCATCGCTCGGCGCAAGTCATCGCGGGCGCGGACGCGCTGGCTGAGGTGCTGGCGGGCTCGATCCAGCCGGGCGACATGATCGTGTGCCTCGGCGCGGGCGACATCACCAAGTGGGCCGCCGGCCTTGCCGACAGCATTCGCGTGCGGAGGGCGGGGTGACACTCACGTTCGATCAGACGGCGGTTCGGGGCAAGCTGACGGCCAATGCGCCGCTGGCCCCGCTCGTCTGGTTCAAGGCGGGCGGCCATGCGCAGTGGCTGTTCGAGCCGAAGGATCTGGCCGACCTGCAGGACTTCCTGCGCGCTCTGGACCCGGCCGTGCCGCTGATGGCGCTGGGCCTCGGCTCCAACATGATCGTGCGCGACGGCGGCGTTCCCGGCGTGGTGATCCGGCTGGGCAAGGCCTTCGCCAAGGTCACCAAGGTGGATGACGTCACGCTCGACTGCGGCGGCGGGGCGAGCGGCATCCTCGTTTCCTCCACCGCGCGCGATGCGGGAATCGCGGGCGTGGAATTCCTGCGCTCGATTCCCGGCACCGTGGGCGGCTTCGTGCGGATGAATGGCGGCGCCTATGGTGGCGAGGTCAAGGATATCCTGATCGACTGCGACGTGGTGCTGCGCTCGGGCGAACGGGTGACGCTGGGCAACGCCGACCTCGGCTATACCTACCGCCATTCGCAGCTGCCCGAGGGCGCGGTGGTCGTCTCCGCGCGCTTCAAGGGGCGCCCCGGCGAACCCGCCGCGATCCAGGCCGAGATGGACCGCATCTCCGCCGCGCGCGAGGCGTCGCAGCCGCTGCGTTCGAAGACCGGCGGCTCCACCTTCAAGAACCCCGAAGGCCACGCCGCGTGGAAGCTGGTGGACGAGGCTGGCTGTCGCGGTCTGACCATGGGCGGCGCGCAAGTGAGCGAGAAGCACACCAACTTCCTGCTCAACACCGGCGAGGCCACCAGCGAGGACATCGAGAACCTCGGCGACGAAGTGCGCCGCCGGGTGAAGGACAAGTCCGGCGTCGATCTCGAATGGGAAATTCAGCGGGTAGGAACCCGCCCATGAGAGATGATCGCCTGTCCCGCCACGAACAGCAGATCCTCGATAACATCGAGGAATTCGGCTGCCACATCACCGTCGTCACCCCGCCCGACGAACCGGACGAGGACGACGAGGATGAGGGCGAGGAACGCTTCGCCTACTCGGTCGGCTTTCGCACCAGTGTCAGCCAGCCCGAGGTGATCGTCTTCGGCTTCTCGACCGAACTCTCCGCCGCCGTCATCAACGGCTTGCTCGACATGTGCCGCGAGGGCTTCGAGATGGAGGACTGGAAGGTCGTCGATGGTCTCCTCAAGGGCCACCGCTGCGTGCTGCGCGAAGTCGAGCCGGAATGCCTGATCCCGCACTACTTCAACTCGGCGATGTGGTACGCCGAGCATGAGGGCGAGGAGATGTCCCGCGCGATGCAGATCGTCTGGCCGGGCGTGGACGACGGCCTCTTCCCCTGGGACAAGGGCTGCTCCGAAGCCGTCCGCGACCTGCAAACCCCGCTTTACCGAACGAGTCTGAATTCATGAGCCTGAATCCCTTGCATGTCGCAGTCCTGATGGGCGGTTGGTCGAGCGAACGCCCGGTCTCGCTGATGAGCGGCGAGGGCGTGGCCAAGGCTCTGGAATCCAAGGGCCACACCGTCACCCGCATCGACATGGACCGCGACGTTGCGCTGCGTCTGGCCGAGGCGAAGCCCGATGTCGTGTTCAACGCGCTCCACGGCGCGCCGGGCGAGGACGGCACGGTGCAGGGCATGATGGACCTGATGGGCCTGACGTACACGCATTCGGGCCTCGCGACTTCGGTGATAGCGATCGACAAGGAACTGACCAAGCAGGCGCTGGTCCCCCACGGCGTGCCGATGCCGGGTGGCCGCGTGGTCAAGTCCGCCGACATTCACGTGGCCGATCCGCTGCCGCGTCCTTATGTGCTCAAGCCGGTGAACGAGGGATCGTCGGTCGGCGTCGCCATCGTCACGGCCGAGGGCAACTACGGCAACCCCATCGCGAAGGACGTGACGGGGCCGTGGCAGGAGTTCGAAGAACTTCTGGCCGAGCCCTACATCCGTGGCCGCGAACTGACTACCGCCGTAATCGGCGACCGTGCGTTGCTGGTCACCGAACTCAAGCCCAAGTCGGGCTTCTACGACTTCGATTCCAAGTACACCGACGGCATGACCGAGCATGTCTGCCCCGCCGACATTCCTGACGCAATCACGCAGGCCTGCAAGGATATCGCTCTGCGCTCGCACCAGCTGCTGGGTTGCAAGGGCACCAGTCGTTCGGACTTCCGCTGGGACGACACGCAGGGGATCGAGGGGCTGTTCCTGCTCGAAGTGAACACCCAGCCCGGCATGACGCCGCTCAGCCTCGTGCCCGAGCAGGCGCGCGCCTGCGGCATGGACTATCCCGAACTCGTCGAGGCGATCATCGCCGAGGCGCTAAGCGACAAAGCAAAGGCCAAATGAGCCAGACCATCCGGCGCAAGGGCACTACCGCCCGCAAGGCCGCCGCGCAGGCAGGCGCGCAGCGCAAGGTGCGCGTCGCCAAGGCGCGGACCGGGTCGGCGCTCGATTCCGTCATGGCCTGGCTGCCGTTTTCCGAAGGGCAGCTCCACAAGATCTTCCTCGTCGCCATCCTCGGCGGCGCGGCGGCGCTCGTCTGCGTGGTGGCCAGCTTTGCCGGACTGCCGGGGCTTGCCGGACACCAGATGGCGCTGGTCGCGGGCCAGACCGGCTTCGAGGTGAAGCGGGTCGAGGTGCGCGGCGTCAAGAACATCAATGAACTCAAGGTCTACGAGAAGGCGCTGGCCGAGCGTGATCGCGCAATGCCGCTGGTCGATATCGAGGCGCTGCGGCAGGACTTGCTGACACTGTCGTGGGTCAAGGACGCGCGCGTCTCGCGCCAGCTGCCCGATACGCTCGTGATCGATATCGTCGAGCGCGAGCCGCATGCGGTGCTGCGCAAGGCCGACCGCTTCGTGCTGATCGACGAGACGGGCCATGAACTCGAAGCCATCAGCCGCAAGGATGCGGGCGGCAAGCTGATCGTCTCCGGCCCTGGCGCGGGGCAGCAGGTGATCGCGCTCGGCCACTTGTTGGAAGCCGCGCCCGCGATGAAGCCGCGCGTCGCCGAGGCGGAATGGATCGGTAACCGCCGCTGGAACCTGACCTTCCAGTCGGGGCAGGTGCTCGCGCTGCCCGAGGGCGACCGCGAATCCGCCGGGGCGCTGGTCACGTTCGCGCGGCTCGACGGCACCAACCGCCTGCTCGGCGGCAAGGTCACCGCGTTCGACATGCGCGCGAAGGACCGCATCTACATGCGCGTGCCGGAGCAGGACGGGCAGGAGCTTGCGTTGAAGGCGGGCTCGGTTCCGCATACCGGCGCCACCGAAACGACGGCGGGGGAAGAACAGTAATGGCCAACCAGCGCATCACCCGCGTGTTCGGCGCGGTCAACATCGGCTCCTTCCGGATTTCCGCGATCGTTGCGGGCATCAACGAGGTCGGTGACATGGTCGTGCTCGGCTCGGGCCACCGCGCCAGCCAGGGCATCAAGCGCGGCTTCGTCACCGACATGGCCGCCGCGACCTATGCCGTGCGCGACGCCATCGACCGGGCCGAGAAGATGGCCGACACCGCCGTCCAGAAGGTCTGGATCGGCTGCTCGGGGGCAGGGCTCGCCAGCCGTATCGACCAGTTCGACGCCGAAATCGGCGGCCGCCGCATCGAGCAGGAGGACATCGACCAGCTGCTCATCTCCGCCAAGGACGTGATCCAGCCGGACGGGCGCATGGTGCTGCACGCGCAGCCCGCGCAGTACCGGCTAGACGGTGCACACGGGGTGATCGACCCCAAGGGCCTGCACGCAGAGCGCCTCGGCGTCGACATTCACATCATGCTGGCGGACGGCGCCCCGATCCGCAACCTGACCGAAGCGGTGCAGTCCGCGCACTTAGAGGTGGAGGCCGTCGTCGGCTCGCCTATCGCGGCGGGGCAGGCGTGCCTTTCGCCCGAGGAGCGCGATCTGGGTGTCGCCCTCGTCGAGTTCGGCGGTGAGGTCACGAACGTGGCGATCTACGAGCAGGGCATGCTCAAGGACATGATGTCGATCCCGATGGGCTCGGCCGATATCACCGACGCCATTGCCTCGGCCTTCGGTATCCGCCGGTTCCAGGCCGAGCGGCTGAAGTGCGTCAACGGCTCGGCCATCGCCAGCCCGCACGATCACCGCGAGATGATCCCCGTCAACGCCCCGGGCGAGGAAGGCACGGGCCCGATCGCCCGCCATGCCGACGACAAGAACCGCATCCCGCGCGCCGAACTGATCGGCGTCATCACCGGCCAGCTCGGCATGCTGATGGAGGAGGTGAACAAGGCGCTCAAGACGATGCGCTTCACCGGCCAGCGCGGCAAGCAGGTGGTCTTCACCGGCGGCGGCGCGGAACTGGTGGGGCTGGCCGACTATGCGCAGGCCGCGATCGGTAAGCCCGTGCGCATCGGCCGCGTGGCGCACCTTTCGGGACTGGCCGAGGCGCATGTGAAGCCGGGCTTCTCGACGCTGGCGGGACTGGTGCTTTACGCGGCGGCGGACCCGCAGGACATCCGCTCGCTGGGGCGCAGCCACCAGAGCACGGTGCGGCTCGGCAAGCTGGGCATGGTGGGCCGTGTCTATCAGGCTTTGCGCGAATACTTCTGATCGCGGAGTATGGATAAGGGGAAAACGGGACTCACGCGAAGGCGCGAAGAGGTCGAGCTTGCGGCGTAGCCGCCTTATGGATCGGCCGCAGCAAAAGGTTGATCTTGGTGGATCGGAATGGGCCTGCGGCCCGGTGAAACTCCTTCGCGCCTTCGCGCCTTTGCGTGAGTCCCTCTTCAGACTTTCACTCATTTCTCCGCGTCTCCGCGCCTTCGCGTGAAACCGGGGAAAAGCCGCCCAGGGACAAGCCGTGCAAACCGAACGACAAACTCGGCGAGACCGGCGGAATTGGCGGCTTTGGCTGTGGACAAAGGTTTATGCTCCTTTGCCTAGACGAATCGAAGCGTGCAATCAGACAAGTCAACGGATTTTCTTCGCGCGACGTGCCTGCAGGAGAGCGAAATGAGCATTAACATCGGACCGCCGGCTATCGAGGAGCTTCGTCCTCGCATTCTCGTCATCGGCGTCGGCGGTGCGGGTGGAAACGCGATCGCCAACATGATCGGCGCCCAGATCGAGGGCGTGGACTTCGTCGTCGCCAACACCGACGCGCAGGCGCTGAACAACTCGATCGCGGAAACCCGCATCCAGCTTGGCCCCGAGATCACCCAGGGCCTTGGCGCCGGTGCGCGCCCCGAAGTGGGCCGTGCGGCGGCTGAGGAAACCCGTGAGGAGCTGGAGCGCCTGCTCGACGGCGTCCACATGGTCTTCATCGCGGCCGGCATGGGCGGCGGCACCGGCACGGGTGCGGCCCCGATCATCGCACAGGCCGCGCGCGAGAAGGGCGTCCTGACCGTGGGCGTCGTCTCCAAGCCGTTCATGTTCGAAGGCACGCGCCGCATGCGCGCCGCCGACTCGGGCATCGAGGAACTGCAGAAGCATGTCGACACGCTGATCGTCATCCCCAACCAGAACCTGTTCCTGGTGGCGAAGGCGGAAACGACCTTCAAGGAAGCCTTCACGCTCGCCGACGAAGTGCTCCAGCAGGGCGTGCGCTCGATCACCGACCTGATGATCATGCCGGGCCTCATCAACCTTGACTTCGCGGACGTGCGTTCCGTGATGGGCGAGATGGGCAAGGCGATGATGGGCACCGGCGAGGGCGAAGGCCCCAACCGCGCGCTCGAAGCCGCCGAACGCGCCATCGCCAACCCGCTGCTCGACGGCGTGTCGATGCAGGGCGCGAAGGGCGTCATCATCTCGATCATCGGCGGCGACGACATGAAGCTGCTCGAAGTCGACGAAGCCGCGAACCACATCCGCGAACTGGTCGATCCCGATGCGAACATCATCTGGGGTTCGGCGTTCAACCCGGACCTGCAGGGCAAGATCCGCGTCTCGGTCGTCGCCACCGGTATCGAACAGACCACGGAAATGGCCGAGATCGCTTCGCGTCCGCTGAACCTGGGTGCCTCGCGCGGGATCGCGCGTCCGGCGCTGCATAATCCTCCGGCTGCTCCGACGTATCAGGCGCCTCCGGTCGCCGCCCCTGCGCCGACCCCCGCACCGGCACCTTTCGTGGCTCCCGAGCCCGCGGTCGAGCTTGAGCTTGGCGCAGAGGACGAGGCGCGCTCCGAGCCGGCAAGTGGTGGTTTCGCCGGGCTGCGCGGCATCCAGAAAGAGCCGCTCGACCTCAGCTTCGAGGCTCCGGCCGAACCGGCTCCCGCACCTGCACCCCGGCCCCGTACGCAGGACGAACTGCTGCTCGATGGCGGGCAGGCCGCGCAGGCTCCGGCGCAAGCTCCCGCAGCGCCGCGTCCCAAGCCGGCCGGCGGCGGCAGCACCCTGTTCGAGCGCATGACGAACCTGTCGCGTCCCCGCGCCGACGCGGCGCCCGAGGACGATGACGGCGGTTCGATCAGCATTCCGCGCTTCCTCGGTCGTCAGAACAACCAGTAATCCGAAGCAGGGCGGGTCGGAATGCCGACCCGCCCTCTCATGGATCGATCTGGGCTTGCCGAAATGGCGGATGGATCGGGGCAATCGCAGGATTGCCCCGCGTTCGTTTCAGGTTCATCCGCCTCTATGCATGGGCGTGGCCGCGTACGGATCGATATGTGCGCAATCGTGCGGCGCTCCGGGGGGCCGCGGATGACAGAGGACTTGCGGGTGGATCACTTGGTATCGCGGTTGCTCGGCGGAGCGGCACTGGCTTGTGCGCTGGGATGGGTTCCGGTCGCGTCCGCACAGGGCCGCCAGGACGGGTCGCATCCGGTGGTCCAGGCCTTGCCCAGCGAAGACAACAAGAAGCTGAGTGCGGCCCTCGTGCGGATCGGTCGTGATCCGCGTGACCTTTCGGCCCTGATCGATGCCGGTGATGCTGCGCGCGGCCTGCAAGACCATGACGCGGCGATCGGGTTCTACAAGCGTGCCGAGGAAGTCAGTTCGGGCAATACGCGCGTGCTGGCGGGACTTGGCAGCGCCTTCGTCAACAAGGGCGATCCGGTCGGCGCGATTCCCTATTTCGACGCCGCCGAGAAAGCCGGCGTGGCGCCCGCGCTCATCTCCGCCGATCGCGGGCTGGCTTACGACCTCGTCGGCGACAACCTCGCCGCGCAGCGCTACTATGCGCTCGCGTTGCCATCGGCGACCGGGCCGGCGGCGGACGAACTGCGCAATCGACTGGCGGTCAGCCAGGCGATCGGCGGCGATGTCGATGCCGCATACAAGACTTTGCTGCCGCTGCTGAACAGGCAGGACAAGCCGGGTTGGCGGACGCGGGCTTTCACCCTCGCCATCGTCGGGGAGACCGATCAGGCTGTCGATGTCGTGGGCAAGATCCTGCCCGGCCAACTGGCGCAGAACATCGCGCCGTACTTGCGCTACATGCCGCGCCTGACCAAGGCGCAGCAGGCGGCGGCGGCCAACCTCGGCCGGTTTCCGCGTGCATCGGAGATCGGCCGCGACGATGCGCGGATAGCGGCTTATGCGCCGCCGCGCGCCACGGCGGCCGGTGCCGGGCTGATCCCCAAGGGTGAGCCGCTGGGCGGTGGCAGTGCAGCCAAGGTCGCGCGCGCGGGGAAGGCCACGCGCGGCCGGTCGGTGCGGGCCGAAGTGCCGGCTGCGAGCACGGCGGCGCCGCCGCTGCGTACCGCGACGCTTGCAGCGGCAGATCCGGACCGTGTCGCCCCGCCCGAACCGAAACCGACCATAGAGCGCGGCTCGGGCGAGTTGCCACCGGTCGCACGCAGTGTGGAGGCGCCGAAGGCGGTCGTGCCGTCGCCCGGTTCGGGCGCCTCTCAGGCTTCCGCCCCGATCGCTGCGCCGGCGCGCGTTGCCCAGGCTGCGTCGCCGCCAACGCCCGCGCAGACCACGGCCGCAGGCGTGCCGGCAAGGCCGGCCGGTTCCGCGAGCCCTGGTTTCGATCTTGGGCGGTTGCAGAGTTCGCAGACTGCGGTTGCGTCATCTTCGCCCACGCCGGCGGCGCCTGCCCCGGCCCTGGCTCCGCCGAACCGTCCGCCCGAACCAGGGCCGCAGCAGCGCTCGCTCTCGGAAATATTCGCCGACATCGGCAAACCGACCGTGGATGCGATGCCTGCTTCGGGCGCGGTCGATATTCGCCTGATAACCCCTGCCGCTCCGCCGCCCCGGGTGCAGGCGCCCAAGGTCGAGCCCAAGGTGGACGAGGCCAAGGCCGCCGAAGCCGGCGCGGACGAGGCGAGCGCAGAGAAGGCGAAGGCCAAGGTAGACCCCAAGGCCAAGCTCGATCCCAAGGCAAAGGCAGCAGCCGCCAAGGCCGCCGAGGCGAAGGCCAAGGCGGACGCCGAAGCGAAGGCGAAGAAGCCTTCGCATCCCAGCCGGATCTGGGTGCAGATCGGCGTCGGTCGGAGCAAGGACGCGATCGCCTTCGACTGGCGGCGCTACACGCGCGAGAACGCCGCGCTGCTCAAGGCGCGCACCCCCTACGTCAGCGAGATGGGGCGCACCAACCGTATCCTGGTGGGGCCTTTTGCCACCCAGAAGGCGGCCAGCGCGTTCCTTGCGGACGCCAAGAAACAGGGCTTCGCCGACGCGTTGCCCTGGACCAGTCCGGCGGGGCAAGTCGTGGATCCGCTTTCGGCCAAGTAAATGTGGCGTGACGCTGTCTGCGAGAACATGTTCTCCGGCGGCTTGTGTTAACGAGTATTCATTTTATCCACACCCTGTGAACAGGCTTGTGCAGTTATGCGCAGGGATCGGGCCGGGATGGATTGTGCTTACCCGCCCGCAGGCAGCATCCATGCACCCGCATTCTCGGAGGGCTGATGTCGCAGATTATGAGGACCGTTCAGGACGATATGGACGACCGGGACGACGAGGCTGCCCCCGTGGAAATGCTCGCCTCGCTGTTCGAGGCGCGCGACTGGCCCTTCGAGTATTCCGGCGAGGACGAGATTTCGGCCGAGATCAAGGGGGCCTGGGCGACGTACCAGCTTCAGGCGATCTGGCGTCCGGAAGACCGCGTGCTCCAGCTGCTGTGCCTGCCCGACATCCGCATCGCCGATGGCAAGCGGCAGGCGGTGTTCGAGGCGCTGGCGCTCATCAACGAGCAGCTCTGGCTGGGGCATTTCGACGTCTGGTCGAACGGCGGCGTGGTGCTTTACCGCCACGGCCTCATGCTGGGGCCTGACGGGCTGCTGGGGCCGGGGCAGGCGCAGATGGTGGTCGAGGCCGCGATCGAGGAGTGCGACCGCTTCTACCCGGTGTTCCAGTTCATCCTGTGGGGTGACAAGACCCCCGCCGAGGCGCTCTCGGCCGCGATGGTGGACGCCGCCGGAGAGGCGTGAAGCCATCACCCGGTGGTCCCGGCGGGATTACCCCGCTTGGCCCTTGGCACGCCGGTTCGGCTCCCCTAAGTCCCGCGTCCTCAACGCTTGGGGCCTGACGGCTTAGGGGAATGCACATGGACCGGTTTCAGAACATCCTGCTCGTGGGTTGCGGCAACATGGCCGGGGCCATGCTGACGGGCTGGCTGGCCGGCGGGATTCCTGCCGCGCGTTTCACCGTCGTCGATCCGCACCGCCAGAGCGTGCCCGAGGGCGTCACCCTGCTGTCATCGCTGCCCGCCGAAGGGCGCTTCGATGCGATCCTGCTGGGTGTAAAGCCCCAGGGCATCGACGAGGTGGCGCCGCTCCTGGCGTCGCTGGCAGGCCGCGAGACGGTGCTGTTCTCGATCCTCGCGGGGGTCGAGTTCGACAGTCTCGCCGCGCGCTTTCCGCAGGTCGGCGCGCTGGTGCGGATCATGCCCAACCTCGCCGCCGCCATCGGCAAGTCGCCGATCGCGCTCGATGCGCGTGGTCTCGACGAGACGGGCCGTGCGGCCGTCACCGCCTTCATGGCGCCGCTGGGCACGCCTGAATGGCTGGCGGGCGAGCACCTGTTCGACGCCGTGACCGCGCTGGCGGGCTGCGGTCCGGCCTTTGTCTACCGCTTCATCGACTCGCTGGCGGCGGGAGCGGTCGCGCTGGGGCTCGAGGAAGGGCAATCGCAGCGGCTGGCTTTGGCGATGGTCGAGGGTGCGGCGCTGCTGGCCGGGTCTTCGGAGTTCTCGCCCGGCGAACTGGCCGACAAGGTGGCGAGCCCCGGAGGCTCCACCCGTGCCGGAATGAACGTGCTGGATGCGGATGGCGCGCTTGCCGCCGTGATCGCCGCCGCCATGACCGCCTCGCGCGATCGCAACGCCGAAATGGCGGCGGCCGCGCGGCAGGCCTGATCCGAAACCGACGCTTTATACACTTTGTCACAAAGCAGGCCTTCCGGTTTTCCTTGAAACCGGAAGAGGGGCGAGCGATATTACCCTTTGAGCGGGACCGCATTGTGCTGGCTTTCCGCTGAAGGGAGTTTGAAATGGCGAATTGGAACGACCCCCAGCCCCGTCAGGGCTTCGGAGCGTCTCCGAGCCGTGACCTCGGGCGCGCTGACGGCGGGACCGCATATGACGCGGGCCTGCGCCGCCACATGCTGTCGATCTACAACTACATGGCTTCGGGCGTGCTGCTGTCCGGTGTCGTCGCCCTGCTGTTCGCGCCTTATGCGCTGGCGATGATGCAGTCGCCGGTCAAGTGGCTGGTCATGCTGGCGCCGCTCGGCTTCGTCTTCGCGATCAGCGGCGGTGCGTCGCGGTTCAGCGAAGGCACGCTCAAGGTGCTGTACTGGTCGTTCGCGGCCGTGATGGGCGTTTCGCTGTCGACGATCTTCGTCGTTTACACGGCGACCTCGATCGCGACCACGTTCTTCGCCACGGCGGCGGCTTTCGCGGGTCTCAGCCTCTATGGCTACACCACGAAGAAGGATCTGTCGGGCTTCGGCACGTTCCTCATCATGGGCCTGGTCGGCATCCTGATCGCCTCGCTCGTCAACCTCTTCGTGGGGTCGAGCGTGCTGCAGCTGGTGATCTCGATCCTGGGCGTGCTGATCTTCGCGGGCCTCACCGCCTATGACACGCAGATGCTCAAGAACCAGTACTACCACCTGCGCGGCACGGACTTCGTCGGCAAGGCCGTGGTGCTCGGTGCGCTCAGCCTGTATCTGGACTTCATCAACATGTTCCAGTTCCTCCTGAGCTTCCTGGGCCAGCGGGACTGATCGGCGCGGGATTCACAACCGGAACGGACACGATTTCCCTCCGCAAGTGATTAATCCACAGTGCAGATTCGCATAGTCATGATGCCCGGTGCGTTTCATCGCACCGGGCATTTGCTTTATGGAATCGCGGCGTTAGACCCGTTCGCGCACGCGATGGAGAAAGACGGTTGAACCAGGGGATTGAGATGAGGGTGAACGAGCAAGGGCGCCGCCGCCTTTCGATGCTGGCGGGCTCGGCGGTCGCCATCACCCTCGCCGCGCTGGCCGGATGCGCCAAGCCGCCACCGCCGCCGCCGCCACCGCCGCCCCCTGTCGTCGTCATCCCGCCGATGCCGACGCCGCCGATGGGCGCGCCGCTCGAGATGGCGATCCCGACCAAGTCGGAGGATGGTCAGCGCCATACGGTGAACTACGGAATTTCGACCTCGCAGGCGGTGTGGAACTTGCGGTCGGGCTACAACGTCGCCGCGCTCAACTGCGTTGAGGCCGAGTATGTGCCGATCCTGGATGGCTACAAGCGCTTCCTGAAGGTCTACGACAAGGCGCTCGACAAGGCGAGCAAGGAGATCGACGCCAGCTTCCGTACCCAGCACAAGGGGCGGGCCGCGATCGTCGCGCGCGAAACGTACCAGACGCAGGTCTACAACTTCTTCTCGCTGCCCCCGGTCGATACCGCGTTCTGCAAGGCGGCGATGGAACTGAGCACCGAGCTGCAGACCGTCGAGCCCAGCCAGTTCGAGTCCTGGTCCTACATCGGCCTCGCCAAGCTGGAGGCGCCGTTCAAGTCGTTCTTCGATGCGTACGAGCAGTACCGCGCGGATCTGGCCGCGTGGCAGTCGCGCTATGGATCGAACGGGCTCATCACCGTTCGCCCCAATGCCGAGCAGGTCATGGCGCAGCCACAGCCCCAGCCTGGCCAGCCGCAAGTGACGCTGCCGCAGGTGCAGTAAGCGGGAAGGGCGCGGCCTCTGCCCGTAAGCGGAATCTTCGCGCCCCCGCATTTTTGCCCTTTCGCGGACCGTCGCGGTTCGCTAAGGGGCGGCTCCCGATAGCTTTGACGCAATCGGACTTGATACTGGAACGGGGCCGTAGCTCAGCTGGGAGAGCGCGTCGTTCGCAATGACGAGGTCAGGGGTTCGATCCCCCTCGGCTCCACCAGTATCGCACAATTCAGGCGTGTCCGGACGAACCGGGCATCACCCGGCCCGAGACACGGCCGGGTTTTTTGTTTATCTGCGGCCAGCGGCGTTCAGCGGAGGGGAAACCTCCGGCGACCGGGACCGGTCGCGAAGGGGCGCTTCATCAGCGCTGGAAGCGATAGGACCGATGCATTTTCTCGACCAGGCCAAGATCTACGTGCGTGCAGGCGGCGGTGGCCCCGGTGCGGTCAGCTTCCGGCGTGAGAAGTACGTCGAATACGGCGGCCCCAACGGCGGCAACGGCGGCAAGGGCGGCGACATCATCTTCGAAGCCGTGCCCGGCCTCAACACGCTGATCGACTTCCGCTATACCCAGCACTTCAAGGCCCCGCGCGGCGGCCATGGCATGGGCCAGAACCGTAACGGCGCGGCGGGCAAGGATCTGGTCATCAAGGTGCCGATCGGCACCCAGGTCATCGCCGACGACGAAGGGCGCGACACCGTGCTGCTCGACCTCACCGAGCCGGGCCAGCGCGTCACCTTCATCGAAGGCGGCATGGGCGGGCGCGGCAACGCCAGCTACAAGACCAGCACCAACCGTGCCCCGCGCCAGCACCAGCCCGGCATGCCGCCGATCGAGCAGTGGGTGTGGCTGCGCCTCAAGCTGCTGGCGGACGTCGGCCTCGTCGGCATGCCCAACGCGGGCAAGTCCACCTTCATCAACGCGCTGTCGAACGCCAAGGCGAAGGTCGGCGACTACGCCTTCACCACCCTGCGTCCGCAGCTCGGCGTCGTCATGCACAAGCACCGCGAGTTCGTGCTGGCGGACATTCCCGGCCTGATCGCAGGCGCGGCGGACGGCGCGGGGATCGGCGATCGCTTCCTCGGCCACATCGAACGCTGCCGCGTGCTGGTCCACCTCATCGACATCTCCAACACCGATCCGGTGGAGGCGATGCAGGTCGTCGAGGAGGAACTGGAAGCCTACAGCGAGTTGCTGGCCGACAAGCCGCGCCTCGTCGCGCTGAACAAGGTCGATCTGGTCGATGACGCACTGGCGGAGGAATACGCCAAGGAACTGCTCAAGGCCGGCGCGGACGAAGTGTTCCCGATTTCCGGCGCGACCGGCAAGGGCATGCCGCGCCTGCTCGACGCGGTGATCGACTATCTCCCGGCCGCCACCGTGACCGAACGTCCCACCGGCGAGCGCGAAGAGGCCGACGACACGCCCTGGTCGCCGATCTGAGGAAGGACTTGAGCGGGGGGCTTCGACAGGCTGCGCTGTGACCCTTCGACAAGCTCAGGGTGAGCGGGGTTGGTGTGAAATTCCCGGACCCGCTCGGGTGGGAAGAGAGGATAAACCTCTCAAACCCGCTCAGGCTGAGCTTGTCGAAGCCCCCGCCGCATACGCCTGCCCGAGCAACCTTGCGCTTTCCTCAACTGCACCTTTCCCCTAGAGGCTGGCACGCCCATGCCTATTGCCCGACTCTCAGACCTCGCCGATTCCTCCCTCGCGCCGCGCCTTGTCATCAAGGTGGGTTCGGCGCTGCTCGTCGGGCCGGAGGGCGTCCGACGCGCATGGATCACGCAGCTGGTGGCCGAGATCGCCGAGGCGCGCGGGCGGGGGCAGGACGTGATCGTCGTCTCCTCGGGCGCGATCGCGCTGGGCGCGGCGACGCTGGGGCTGGAGAAGGGGGGGCGCGGCAGCCTCGCCGATGCGCAGGCCAGCGCCGCCGTCGGCCAGATCGCGCTTTCGGGCCTCTGGGCCGAGCTTCTGGGCGCGCACGGCATCACCGCCGCGCAGATGCTGCTGACGCTGGAGGATCTGGAGGACCGCCGCCGTTACCTCAACGTTACGGCCACGCTGACCCGCCTGCTCGATGCCGGCGCGGTGCCGGTCATCAACGAGAACGATTCGGTGGCGACGCAGGAAATCCGCTTCGGCGACAACGACCGCCTCGCCGCGCGCGTGGCGCAGGCCGCGCAGGCGAGTGCGGTGGTGCTGCTCTCCGACATCGACGGCCTCTACGACCGTCACCCCAAGCTGCCCGGTGCGAAGATGATCCCGGTGGTCGAGGGTGTCACTGCCGAGGTGCGGGCGATGGCCAGCACCGAATCGAATTCCGGCATGGGCTCGGGCGGCATGGTCTCCAAGCTGCAGGCGGCCGAGATCGCGGAACTGGCGGGCATCTGCCTCGTCATCGGCAACGGCCAGCACGAACGCCCGATCGCGCGTATCGTGGGCGCCAAGGATCGGGAGGGCATCGGCACCCTGTTCGTTCCGAAACGCAAGGCCGCCGCGCGCAAGGCGTGGCTGGGCGGCCGCTTGCGTCTCAAGGGTGAGATCGTGGTGGACGACGGTGCCGCAGCGGCACTCGGGCGCGGGTCCAGCTTGCTCGCCAAGGGTATCATGGCGGTCGAGGGGGTGTTCTCGCGCGGCGATCCCGTCGCCATCTTAGATGGCGCGGGCAAAGTGCTCGCCCATGGCCTTTCCGAATACGACGCCGCCGAATGCGCCGCCATCGTCGGCCTGCATTCGAGCGAGCAGGAACAGGTGCTCGGCTATTCGCCGCGCTCCGCTGTGGTCCACCGCGACCAGATGGTGCTGAAATGAACTGCCGCCGCAATCTCATCGACCGTCCGGTCATCGCGCTGACCGGCGCCACCGGCTTCGTCGGACAGGCCGTTCTGGAAGGAGCCATCGAGGCCGGTTTCGCCGTGCGCGCACTCACTCGCCGCAGCCAGCCCGAGCGCGAGCATGTCGACTGGATCGGCGGCGAGCTGGGCAATCCCGCCTCGCTGGTCGAACTGGTGCGCGGGGCCGAGGCGGTGATCCACGTCGCGGGCGTCGTCAACGCGCCCGATGCGGCCGGGTTCGAGGCGGGCAACGTCACCGGCACCCTCAACCTCATCGAAGCGACCGTGGGCGAGGGCGTGCGGCGCTTCGTCCATGTCTCCTCGCTCTCCGCGCGCGAGCCGGAACTCTCGGCCTACGGCGCCTCCAAGGCGCGGGCGGAGAAGATCGTCATGGCCAGCCCGCTCGACTGGACCATCGTCCGCCCGCCCGCGATCTACGGCCCGCGCGACAAGGAGATGTTCGAGCTGTTCCGCGTGGCGCGCTGGGGCTTCATCCCGATGCCGAAGCAGGGTCGCGCCTCGATGATCCATGTCGACGACCTGGCGCGGCTGCTCGTCGCGCTGGAGCCGGGCGGGCTGTCGGTGACCGGCAAGGTCTTCGAGCCGGATGACGGCAAACCGCAGGGGTGGGAGCATTTCGAACTCGGCCTCGCGATCGGCTGGGCGCTGGGCAAGCGGCCGCGCGTGATCGGGCTGTCTCCGGCGATGCTCCACCGGGCTGCGCGCATCGACAATTTTTTGCGCGGCCCCCGTGCAAAAATGACGCTCGACCGCGCCGCCTACATCAGTCATCCGGACTGGGTGGTCTCGCCCGAGGCCGCGCCGCCGGGCAAGCTCTGGCGTCCCCGCATCGAGACGCGCGAAGGGCTGAAGGCCACGGCGCAATGGTATCGTGAGCACAAGTGGCTCTGAAGAGGTAACGCCCCGCATGAACCGCCTGCTCGCCCGCCTGAACATCGATCCGTTCCTGCTGATGCTGCTGGGCACGGTGGCGCTGGCGACGGTGCTGCCGGCGCAGGGCGTGTGGGCGCGGGTCGCGGGCGGCGTGGCGGATGCGGGCATCGCGCTGCTATTCTTCCTCCATGGCGCCAAGCTCTCGCGCGAGGCGATTCTCGACGGCGCCAAGGCGTGGAAGCTGCACCTGACCGTCGGCGCGACGACTTTCTTGCTGTTCCCGATCATCGGCCTTGGCGTGCGGGCGATCCCCGGTATCGAGCCCTCGCTGGCGACGGGGGTGCTGTTCCTGACGCTGTTGCCCTCCACCGTGCAGTCCTCGATCGCCTTCACCGCGATCGCCGGGGGCAATGTCGCGGCGGCGGTGGTCAGCGCCTCGTTCTCGAACCTTGCGGGCATCTTCATTACCCCGCTGCTGACGGCGCTGTTCATTACCGGCAGGAGTCAGGGGTTCTCGACGGACCCGATCATCGACATCTCGGTGCAGTTGCTGCTGCCGTTCCTGGCGGGGCATTTCCTGCGCCCATGGATCGGCGGCTTCGTCAGCCGCAACAAGAAGGTGCTGGGCTACGTCGACCGCAGCTCGATCCTGCTGGTGGTCTACACCGCGTTCGGCGCGGCGGTGCTCGAAGGGCTATGGCACAAGGTGACGGTGGGCGAACTGGCGCTGATCGCGGCGATTTCGCTGGGCGTGCTGGCGGTGGTGATGGTGGTGTCGAGCTTCGTTGGGAAGGCCATGGGCTTCTCGCGCGAGGACAGGATCGTGCTGCTGTTCTGCGGCTCGAAGAAGAGCCTCGCGACCGGCGTGCCGCTGGCGGGCGTGCTGTTCCCGGCGGCGCAGGTGGGTGCGATTATCCTGCCGCTGATGTTCTTCCACCAGATCCAGCTGATGGTTTGCGCCGTACTGGCGCGCCGGTTCGCGGCAGCGGAGGAGAAGGCGGCAGGCTGATCCGGCCGCCGCTTTTCGTCCCGTCACCTCTCGTCCCGTCACCTTTCGTCATTGCGAGCGTAGCGAAGCAATCCAGGACGGTTTACGCGCCTCTGGATTGCTTCGCTACGCTCGCAATGACGAAGTAAGGGTGGCTGAATTCGCCCGGGCGATGGGCCGCATCTCGTCAATCTAGATAGTGTGCACTATCAAATCGGCAGGGAGAGCCTGCCATGCACATCGAACCTGCCATCCTGCCCTATCTCGCCGACCTCGAAGGTGCGGTCGCGAACCTTGCGGATACCTGGCGGCCTGACGATCCGGCCTACCGTGCCGACGTCTACCGCCAGACCATGGCGAGCCTGTCCTATTCCTACTTCATGTACTTCCACGCCGATGCCGAGCACCCGGACTGGGCGCCGCTGTGGAACCCGGTCTACACGCTGCAGCCCAACCCGGACGACATCTACACGCAGTCGCCGATCCAGGGTGACCTGACCTATCGAGTCTCCGGCAACCGGGGGACGTGCCGCATCCTCTCGTTCACCACGCAGGCCGCGCTGTCGGGCACGGTGGACGCCATGCCGCGCCCCAATGGCCACAACGAGTGCGACACCAACGACCTCGGCATCGCTCTGGGCGAGGACTTCTCGATCATATTCAGCGCCGAGCGGCCCGCCGGATACGCGGGCCACTGGGCGCCGATCGACCGCTCCGCGCGCGGCATGTTCACCCGCTTTCGCATGTACGACTGGGAGCGCGAGGTGGACCCGGTGCTGTCGATCGAATGCCTCGACCCGGTGCCGCCCAAGCCGCGCCTCGCCCCCGAGGAAATCCTGCGCCGCATCGGCGAGATGGCGAAGCTGCCGCGCCGCAAGACCGACCTCTACTACCCCATGCAGAACGGGGTGAAGGAGCGTGTCGGCTTCAACGTCTTCGAGCCGGTGCGCTATCCCGGTGCGCTGGTGAAGCAGACCTACTGGCCCGCCTGCTTCCGGCTGGAAGACGACGAGGCGCTGATCATCGAGACCGAGATTCCCGCCCACGCGCCCTACTGGAACGTGCAGCTCAACGACCCGTACTTCAACGCGCTGGAATATGTGTACCGCCTCAGCAGCACCAACGGCGCGATGGCGCGGCTGTCGAGCGACGGGAAGTTCCGCGCCGTCATCGCGCTGACCGATCCGGGGGTGCCCAACTGGCTCGACCCCGCAGGCTACAACGAAGGCGGTATCTACGGCCGCTGGTACGATTGCGACAGCGAGCCGGTGCCCACGATCACCCGCGTCAGGCTGGCGGACCTGCGCTCCCATTTGCCCGAGGACACGCCCGTGGTCACCCCGGCCGAGCGCTCCGAGGAGATCCGCCGCCGCGTCGCCGCGTGCCAGCGGCGGCGGCGCTGGTGAGAGGCTGAGCGATGGACCTCGGCTACGATCCGCCCGAAACCTTCCGCCATGCGCTCGGCCAGCTGCACGATACCGTCATCGCCGAGACCGGCAGTGACGATTTCGGTCCGGCCGACTACCTGCCGGGCCTAACCGTGCTGCTGCAGTCGATGGACTACGACCCGCGCTTTTTCGAACAAGGCAGGCGCGCGGCATGGGGCATGGTCGTCGGCGTGCTGCGCGGGCGGGTGCAGGCGGTCGCGGCGATGAAAGCGAACCCCGGTTTCGATGCAAGGCCGGTGCTGTCGCCGGTGGTCATCACCGGGGTGCCGCGCACAGGGACGACGGCACTGCACCGGCTGCTCGCGGTCGATCCGCGCTTTCAGGGGCTGCAGACGTGGCTGCTCGACAGCCCGATGCCGCGCCCGCCGATGAAGCGCTGGGCGGAGTATCCGCAGTATCGCAAGACCCTCGCCGGGCTGGACGCGCAGTATACGGCGCTCCCCGATGCCAGAGCCGCGCATTTCCGCGCTGCCGAGGAAGTCCACGAATGCTGCATGCTGCTGCGGCAGTCGTTCGTTTCGAACTTGTGGTCGTGCGGGTGGTCGGCGGCGACTTACGATGCGTGGTGGCAGTGCCAGAGCGAGGCGGCGGCCTATTCCCACTTCGCGCGGTGCGTCCGGCTCATCGGCATGAATGATGCGGGCAAGCGCTGGCTGCTCAAGAACCCCGGCCATATCGCGCATCTCGATTTGCTGCTGGCGGTGTTCCCCGACGCCCGCGTGATCCAGACTCACCGCGATCCGGGCAAGGCGGTGCCCAGCCTCGTTTCTCTGCTGATGAACATGAACGGGCTGATGGAGCCCGACCGCAAGCAGCAGCGCGCGGAAAACCTGCTGCGCCGCGAAGTCGCCAAATGGGCCAATGCGGTGGAGAAGTGCGAGGCGGTGCGCGTGCGGCATCCGGGGCAGGTGCTCGATGTGGTCCACACCGATTTCCACGCCCGCCCGATGGAGACGGTGGAGGCGATCTATCGCTTCATCGGCATGGACATTCCCGAGGAAACCCGCGCCGCCTTGCAGCGCCGGATCGATGAGAAGCCCGAACTCAGCCACGGCGTCCACCGCTACTCCATCACCGACTACGGCATGACCGCCGACGAGGCGCGTGAGCCGTTTCGCGCTTACATAGAGCGCTACGACCTGCTGGAGACGCGGGCATGAAGGCGGCGATCTATCCCGGCAGCGGCCGGCCGATCGTGATCGAGACGATCGCCGACCCCGAGCCGGGCCCCGGCGACCTGCTGATTCGCGTGGACCGCTGCGGCATCTGCGGCACCGACCTTGCCATGACCAAGGGCGGCGCGTGGGACTTCGGCGCCGGTGTCCAGTTCGGGCACGAGTTCGCCGGAACCGTGGTCGAGGTCGGCCGCGGGGTCGAGGGCTGGAAGGTCGGCGATCCGCTGGCGGTGCTGCCCTCGGTCGCCTGTGGGCAGTGCGAGACCTGCCGCGCCCATGGCAACAACGTGCTGTGCCGGGAGAGTCCCGCGCGGGCCTCGGTCGGTTTCGCGCAATACGCGCGAATCCCGGCGAGCGTCGCCACGGCTTTACCCCGGACGCTGTCGATGACTGACGGGGCGTTGATCGAGCCCCTCGCGATCAGCCTTTACGGCACGCAGATGGCGCGAATCCGGCCGGGCGAGCGAGTGCTGGTGCTCGGCGGCGGGACGGTGGCGCTCTATGCGATCTGGTGGGCGCGGCGGCTGGGAGCGGGGCGGGTGACTGCGATGTCGCGCTCGTCGCGGCGGCGGGACTTGTGCCTGCAGATGGGGGCGGACGCCTTCGTCGCCTTCGGGGACAACGAGGCGGACGAAGTCGCCGAGGCGCTGGGCGGTGCGCCGCAGGTGGTGCTGGAAGGCGTGGGCGCGCCGGGGATGCTTGGCCGCGCGGTCCAGCACGCGGCGCCGTTCGGACGGATCGTCAGCCTGGGGTTCTGCACCGCGCCCGACCCGGTGATCCCGGCGGTGGCGAGCTACAAGTGCGTGTCGATGCACTTCGCGGTCGGCTATTCCATGCGCGAATTTCTCTTCATCGCCGACCTTATGGGGCGCGGCCATGTCCATGCCGATCCCAAGGCGATCGTCACCGGCACCATCGCGCTGGAGCAGTTGCCCGCGATGTTCGAGACCCTGCGCGGCCCCAATGCGGAAACCAAGGTCCACGTGCGCTGCTGACAACCACCCCCCTCGTCATTGCGAGCGCAGCGAAGCAAACCAGGGCGGCTTGCTCGGCCCTGAATTGCTTCGCTACGCTCGCAATGACGAAGGGGGATGCGGGCGTCAGGCCGGCACCGGTTCCCCCAACGCTTCCTCCACCTGCGGGCCCTTGCGCAGCATGAGCAGCAGCAGCGCGCCTGCGAGTACCGATACGCCCACCGTCACCAGGAACGTGTCGAAACTGCCGGTCCGCGCCAGCGTCCAGCTCAGCAGCGCCGCTCCCGAAGCGGCCGCCAGCGAGCACACCCCCGTCAGCAGCCCGAGCACGCTGGAATAGATCGCCGTCCGGAAATGCCGCGCCACGAGGAAGGCGAGGATGTCTCCTTCCGCCCCCACCGCGAAGCCGAGGCTGAAGATCGCGGCGGTCACCACCGCCGGCGCGTCCCAGCTGCTCGCCAGCACGAACAGCCCGAGCCCCGGCAGCGCCAGCATCACGAACGACACCACCTGCGGCGCGAAGCGGTCGAGCGCCACGCCGGTCACGAAGCGGCCCAGCAGCATGCCCACGGCGAGCGCGGTGAACATGATCGAGGCGCCTTCGCCGCTGATCCCCTGATCGAGAACCAGCATCTTGAGCTGCACCAGGATCAGCGTCAGCGGCAGGTTGCACAAGTACATCGCCCCCAGCAGCAGCCAGAAGGCGCGGGTGCGGAAGATTTCCGGATAGTCGTCGCGCGCGCGGCGGCCGGGCTCGGCGGCGAGCACGGCGTGGGCGCGGCCCGAAGGGATCAGCATGAACACCACGAGGCCCGCGCAGGCGGTGAAGACGGCAAGCATCCGGTAGGTGGCCGCCCACCCGTTCGCCTCAACATATTCGTTGATGACCGGGCCGCCGATCGCCGCGAACAGCGCCGGTCCGCAAGCGGCGATGGCGAGGCCGAGGCCGCGCGCATGGACGATGTGCTGCACCACCAGCCGGGTATAGACGGTGGCGGTGGTGGTCACGCAGATCACGCCCTGGAATATGTAGACCGCGAGATAAATGTCGAATGAGCCGCCGTTGAGGCTGAAGCCCAGCATGGCCAGCGGCATCGCGACGATTCCGATCAGCGCGGTCAGCTTCACCCCGAACAAGTCGGCGAGGCGGCCGATGAAGGGCATCGCCAGCGCCGTCACCAGTCCCAGCGTGCCGATCATCGCGAACTGCGCCTTGGGCCAGCCGACGTCCGCGACCAGCGACGGCGCGATGGCGCTGGTGATGGTGCCGATGATCGACATCCCCGTGCCCATGCCCAGCGTCGCCGCCAGCAGCGGGCGCCATGCGGCAGCGATTTCCGACAGATAGCGCAAGGGTTCGTCTCTCCGGGCCGTTCTTGTTATGCGCGGACCTTGCCACCCGCCGCCCCCGCGCAAAAGCGCGACGCCGCCGCGCCCGGCCGTTTTCGGCGCAAATCGCCGGAGCGTTTCTCGCCCCGCCGGCGCGAGAAGCTGAAAGCGCGTTTGCCGCCGGTCTAGGGGGAACACCGGGGCGGGCGTTGGAAGGCTCGCAAGGCTGTCTTGGTAAACGATTGCCATGAGCAACCTTCACCACGCCCACGGCGCCCGCCGCCTTCGCCCGCTTGCCGCAGGAGCCATCCTTGCCGCAGGTTTCGTCCTCGCGCCCCAGGCCGTGTTCGCGGCGACGGCGACCGACACCATCGCGGTGACGGCCACCGTCCAGTCCGCCTGCGTCGTCGCTGCCAGCCCGCTGGCCTTCGGCAACTACAACCCGACCTCGTCCTCCAACGTCGATGCGACCACCACCGTCAACGTGACTTGCACCCAGGGCACCGCCTACAACGTCGGCCTCAATGCCGGCACCACCACTGGCGGCACGACCACCGTGCGCAAGCTCAACTCTTCGGGCCACACCCTCAACTACGCACTCTACCAGGATTCGGGCCGCTCGACCAACTGGGGCAACACCGTCAACACCGACACCGTCGCCGGCACTGCCGGCACCTCCGCCACCGCCTACACCGTCTATGGCCGCATCCCCGGCAGCCAGAACACCACCGCCGGAGCCTATACCGACTCGGTTACCGTCACGGTGACCTACTGATGATCGCCCGGCGCGCCCCGGTGCTGGCGATGGCGATCGCGCTCGCGGCCATGGGCGGCGGTATCGCCGCCCCGGCGCGTGCCGGATCGCTGAGCGTCATGCCGGTGCGCGTCGATGTCGCCGCCGGTGCGCGCTTCTGCTCGCTGACCCTGGGCAACGACGCGGACCGGCCGGTGACGGTGCAGGTGCGCGGCTTTGCCTGGAGCCGCGACGAGGGCGGTGCCGATATCCTTACCCCGGACGAAGGCTTCGTCGTCAACCCGCCGATCGCCACGATCGCGCCGCACGCCAGTCGGCTGGTGCGCTGCAGCCTGCCCGCAGGTGCGAAAGCCGACCCCGGCGCCGGGACCGAGAAGCAGTGGCGCCTGATCGTCGACGAGCTTCCCGATCCTACCCAGGCCCAGCCCGGCGTGGTGCAGACGCTGCTGCGCATCTCGGTCCCGGTGTTCCGGGGCGGCGAGACGGCGGCGCCGCAGTTCACCGCCTCGGTCGATGGCAAGGGCCTGCGCCTGTCCAACGCCGGTACCGGCCATGCCAAGGTGATCGCCGTGACGCTTGAAGGCACGGGCGAAGGCGCGGGTGCTCCGGTCACCCTCGACAAGACCTTCTACCTGCTGGCCGGCGGTGCCCAGGTCGTTCCCGCCGAGCGCCTGCCTCACGGTCTTGCCACCATCCGCGTGCGTGCCGAGGAGGGGGACTTCATCGTTCCCCTCTCGATGCCGTGAACTGATGGTCCCGCGCGATGCCGTCCACCCGCCGCACTGCGGCAGCCCTTGCGGCTGCGCTCGTCCTCGCGCCCACGCTGGCGGTTGAGGGCGCGCAGGCGCAGCAGGCCGCCAGCGCCATAGCGCCGATGCCGGTCGGCGTCGTCGTCAACGGGCAGGCGATCGCCGAGCCGGGGCTGCTGGTGGTGCGCGAGGGGCGCCTGCTCGCCCGCCGCACCGACGTCGAGGGCTGGGGCCTCGTCACCCGTGCGATGACCGTGACCGAGACGCTCGGCGGCGAAAGCTACGTCGCGCTCGACCGCGTGAAGGGTCTCGTCGCGCGGCTGGATGCCGATGGCGCGACGCTGCTGGTCGATGCCGATGTCAGTCTTTTCCCGCGCTATACGTTCGATGCCGGGGGCCATGTGGTGCCGCTGGCGCAGGCGGTTCCCGCGCAGTTCGTCGACTATGACCTGACATTGTCCGACTGGAACGGGCATGGCCAGCTTTCGGGCTTCGTCGATGCCGGGGTTTCCGGCGGCTGGGGCGTCGCCGGGTCGAACTTCCTGGTCGACAGCGACCGGGGCGGCATGGTGCGCCTCGATACCGCATTCCGGCGCGACTTTCCGGACCGGCGCATGCGGCTGGTCGTCGGCGATGCCGTCGGCGCCGGGGCGCCGTGGAGCCGCCCGGTGCGCTACGGCGGGCTGTTTCTCGGCACCGATTTCTCGCTCGACCCGCAGAGCGTGACCTTTCCGCTGCCGGTGATCTCGGGCAGCGCGCTCACCGCCAGTACCGTCGAACTGATGGCGCAGTCCTCGCGCCAGGCGATGGAGGTGGGGCCCGGCGCCTTCGACCTGACGCTGCAGCCGCGCCTGACCGGGGCGGGACAGGTGACGATGAGCGTGCGCGACCTGGCCGGAAATACCCGGCAGGTGACGCGCAGCTTCTACGCCAGCCCCGGCCTGCTGCGGCCGGGCCTGTCCGAATTCGCGATCGAGGTGGGCGCGCTGCGCAAGGGGTTCGGTTTCGACAGCTTCGCCTATGGCCCGCTGTTCGCCGCCGCCGGCCTGCGCCGGGGCATCACCGACCGGCTGACCCTCGAAGGCCGGCTCGAAGTCAGCGGCCGCACCCGCATGGCCGGGCTCGGCGGGGCGCTGGTGGTGGGCGCGGTGGGCGAGGTCTCGGTGGCGGGTGCGGTGTCGCAGGGGGCGGCCGGAACCGGCACGCTGCTCCGCGCGCAAGTGCAGCGTATCACGCCGGTCTATACCCTCACCGCCAGCTACGAGCGGGCCGACGCACAGTTCCGGCAAGTGGGCGAGAGCCGCCTGAACGGGGGCGGTCGCAGCGAGCTGGCGGTGGCGGCGGGGCTCTCGCTGGGCCGCATCGGCAGCATCAACGCCAGTTATGCCCGCCTCGGCCAGGGCATCGGGGGCGAGGCACCGACACGCTACGATCTCGCCTCGGCCTATTACACCGCGAACCTCGCCGGCGGCTATCTCTCGGCCGGGGTGCAGTACACCGCCTATCGCGACAGTCGGCGCGACATGGGGCTGTTCGGTTCGCTGACCATTCCGCTGGGGCCGCGCCGCCATGTCTCGGTCATCGCCGAGCCGGGCCGCGCCGCCGCCACCTTCAGCCAGGGACTGCCCGATCGCAGCGGCTTCGGCCTGCGCGCGCTGGCCGGTCGCGAGCGCGGCGCGGCGTGGCTGGAGGGCGGGCTCGCCTATCGTTCCGCTGCCGGCGACTTGCGGCTCGACGCCCTGCAGCGGCGCGGGCAGCAGGGGGTGCAGCTCAACGCGCGCGGCGGCCTGCTGCGGGTGGATGGCGCGCTCGTCGCCAGCCAGCACATCGACGATGGCTTCGCGGTGGTCGAAGTCGATGCCGACGCGCCGGTCACGGTCACCGTCGAGAACCGCCCGCGCCCGCGCAAGGCCGGCGAGGGGCGCAGCGTGATCGTCACCGGGCTGCTGCCTTATGCCGAGAACCACATCGGCGTCGATGCCTCGCAAGTGCCGATCGGCAACGACCTCGACACCGCGCAGCAGGTGATCGCACCGGGCTGGCGGCAGGCGGTGCGGGTGCGTTTCGGCGCGGCCGGGGCGCTCGGCCTGCGGCTGCGCGTGCTCGATACGCTGGGCAATCCGGTCCAGACCGGATCGAGCCTGTCTTGGGCCGGCGGCGTCGGCGTCGTAGGCTACGACGGCGAGGTCTGGCTCGACAGCTATCGCGGCGGCGGGGGCGTGCTGCGCATCGCGCGGACCGATGGCGGCGGGACGTGCCGGGCGACGATCCCGGTGCTGGCGGACGATGCACGGCTCAGCGCCACCCCGGTGACGTGCTTGCGCGAGGAAGACAGGACATGACGATGAAGCGGCACGTTCGCCCCCTGGGCATGATGATGGGACTGGCCGCCGGGCTGGTGCCGACGGTCGCGGCCGACGCGGCGGGGTGCACGGTGTGCATCTGCTCGCTGTCGACCACGAACCTGAGCTTCGGCACGTACAATCCGGCCAGTTCCTCGCCGACGACCGCGCAAGGTTCGGCCAAGGCGGACTGCATCTCGATCAGCATCCCGATGAATGCGACGGTCGATTTCGGACTGAGCGCCGGCACTTCGGGCAATGCGGCCGCGCGGCAGATGGCGAGCGGCAGCGCGCGGCTGAACTACAACATCTACCAGGACGCCGGCTATACCACCGTCTGGGGCAACGGCAGTAATGGCGGCACGGTGCAGACGATGGCGATCACCAACCTGCTAAGCTTCAGCGGCACCAAGACCGCCTATGGCCGCATTCCCGCCGGGCAATACGTCAAGACCGGGGCCTATACCGATTCGATCGTGGTGACCTTCACGTTCTGAACGCCCGGTGGGGGAGCGGGCCGGTGCCGCAAGGAAAATGCCCCGACGGGCATTTTCCAGACAGACTCTCAGAAGATCGGCCAGGCCTTCCAGATGCTGAACACGCTCGTCGCGATCAGCACCACCGATACCGCCGCCAGCAGAACGCGCGGCTTGATGCGCTTGGCGAACAGCGCGCCGAAGGGCGCGGCCACCACGCCGCCGATGATGAGGCCCACCGTCGCGGTGGTGAACGCGGAGAGGCCGATGGTCGAGATGAACGCGATCGAGATCGAGGCAGTCAGCAGGAATTCCGCGGTGTTGACGGTGCCGATCGTCTTGGCCGGTTCGCCGCCCTGGATGAGCAGGTTGGAGGTGACCACCGGACCCCAGCCACCGCCGCCCGCCGCATCGAGGAAGCCGCCGGCCAGGGCCAGCGGTGCGGTGTACTTGGGGTCGGCGAAGCTCGGCTTGCGCATGCGGATGGCGCGGATCATCAGGTAGATGCCGATGCCGGTGAGGTAGACCATCACGTAAGGCCGCGCCACCGATGCGTCGATGCTGGAGAGCAGGTATGCGCCCGAGACGCCGCCGACGATCCCGGCGGGGACCAGTCGCAGGAACAGGCCCCACTGCACGTTGCGGTGCAGGATATGGCTGATGCCCGAGGTGCCGGTGGTGAACAGTTCGACCAGATGAACGCTTGCCGATGCGACCGCCGGGGGGACGCCGACCACGCTGACCAGCAGCGTCTGGGTGATGACCCCGAAGGCCATGCCGAGAGCACCGTCGACGATCTGGGCGGCGAAACCGATAGCGATGAAGGGGGCGATTTCGGCCAGTGTCGGCAGCGAATCGAGCATTCGTACTCCTCCTGGGGCGCAGGTTGGATCAGGTCGCGCCTAATGGCCCGGGTTGCATGGGCTAGGCGATCGCCACGCGGAAGGGAACCGCGCGGCGCAATTTCGAGAGGCCTTACGTCTGGGCCCGATATCGGGGAAAGCCTCCGGTCGTCCGGTGTTCCCGGCTGTCCCTCGCGAAGCGGGCTCGGAGACCGTTTGAGAAATCGCGGAAGAGCGATTTCATGAGCGGCACCGGGCCGGTGCCGCGATGCGCCGACAGGCGCATTCCCAAACGGCCTCTCAGTGGTTGAAGCGGCGGCGCTCGGTGACGTCGACCTGCATCAGCTTGCCGTCGTGGACGGTCAGCTGGATCACGCCGAAACGCAGACGCTGCAGCGCCTCGATGACGTGCTGCACGCCTTCGTTGAGCAGCGGATGTTCGACGGCGGCGGCGTCGGCGGGCTTAGCAATTCGCATGCGCATCTTCCTCTCGCAGCGGGGGGCGGATGCGAACCTCGTATTCTCTATCGTAAAAGTTGACAATGGGGTCGCGGAAGAAGCTTTGCTTTCAGGCCCCCAAGTTCAACCGACCTCGACGTCGTCCACCGCTTCCAGCCCTTCGGCGGCGGGAACCGGGTCGATCCGGTCCGACAGGCGCATGCCGTCGAGCAGGCCGGCGGTCGCGTCGCGGACCTGCAGCATCAGCGCGCGGGTGCGGCAGTCCTTTTCCTCGACGCAGTTCTTGCAGGTCTCGTGCGCGAAGCGGCTGGCGCAGGGGACCAGTGCCAGCGAGCCGCGCATCACGCGGATGAGATCGCCGTACGTGATGTCGATCGGCGGCACGCCCAGCCAGTAGCCGCCGTCCTTGCCGCGCTGCGAGGCGACGATGCCGTAACGCGACAGTTCGGACAGGATGACGGTGAGGAACTTGGCCGGGATGTTCTGCGTCTCGGCGATGTCGGTCAGGGGGATCGGCCCCTGACCGTACTTGTCCGCGAGGTGCTGCATGGCGCGGATCGCATAACGTGTTTTCTGCGAAAGCATCTGTGCAATTCTCGCAAGGACTTCGAAGGGTTCGTTTGCTCCTTTTGGCACAGCCGCGTCAAGCCGCGCCATGGTGGATAACGTGCAATGGCAGGGGTAGTTTCTGCCGGTCCGCCCTCAGGGGTTCTCTTCCGGCGGGAAGTACCAGCCATGCGTCTCGACCATGATCGCGGCAACCGGTTGTCCGCGCGCGTTCCGGGAGGGCTTGAATCGGAACCTCTCGGTGATGAGCCGGCAGGTCGTGGCGTCGAGGCCGGGGCGGCCGCTGGAGACCAGGATGCGGCAGTCGCTCACGCGGCCGTCGATGCCGATGCGATAGCGCAGCTTCAACTCGCCGCCCGCCTTGGTTTCGCGCAAGTCGGGCGGGAGATCGGAGAAATGCAGCCGCCCGCGCACCTGGCGAGGGCGGGTCAGGGCTTCGTCGTCGCCTTCGCCATATCCGTCGCCGTTGCCGCCGCCGCCATCACCGTCGCCGATGCCGCCCGCGCCCTGTCCCGGGCCGAGGCGATCGGAGGCGCCGCTCTGCGCCGCCGATCCGGTTCCCGCCTGCGTTGCCGCGACCACCGGCGGAGGTACGATCAGGGGCGGCAGCTTCGGCGGCGGGGCGACGACCTGGGTTGCCTTGTTGCGCAAGTTTGGAGGCGCGGGACGACCCCTGGCGGCGGTGGAATCGGCCTTGGCGGGCACCTCCCTGGGGCGCTCCTTCTCGGGCTCGTCAGGCAGCGGCAGGATCGCGGCGAGCGTCTCGCGCCGTTCCCGCGTGGTCATCTGCGCGGCGAGCCCGGCGACCAGCGCGGCCAGCCCGCCCGCAACGATCAGCAGCGAGGCGAGGGCGGAAACCACACGGTCGCGGGCAGACGTGTACACTCTTCGTGCCTCCTTGCGGGAACAACCCGGAAGCCGCGCGCAAAGTTGCGCGCCGCAACCATGCATTGCCCGCATGTTGCGACGAGGCGTTGATGCCGTGCCGGAACCTTGCCGCGCACTGCAAGTTATCATGGTCAGCAAACACAAACTCGGAGACGCGAACCATGACCCTCCTGCTTATCCTCCTGGTCGGTGGTATCATCGGCTGGCTCGCCTCGATCCTGATGCGCACCGATGCGCAGCAAGGTATCTTCCTGAACATCGTCGTCGGCGTCGTCGGCGCGGTGATCGCCGGCTTCGTCATCACTCCGCTGATCGGCGGCGCTCCGATCACCAGCGGTTCTTTCGATATCCTGTCGCTGTTCGCCTCGTTCCTGGGCGCGGTGATCCTGCTGGCTATCGTCAACCTCTTCCGTCGCGGTTCGGTGCGCTAAGCACCGACGCGCGGCCAGGGCCCGGCAACGGGCCCCGCGCGGGGAGGCGGCGCGCCCTCTCCGCCGGCATTTTCCAGCGCGCCCGCATGTCATAAACAGGGAAAGGATTTCTCGCCATGAAAGCCATCACGACCTCGCGTATCGCTCTTGTCGCCGTCGCATCGGCGTCGCTCGGCCTCGCAGCCTGCAACAGCCCCCAGCAGGAAGCGACCGACAAGGCCGCCGACGCAGTCGAAGCCCAGTCCGATGCCAGCGCCGACGCACTCGATGCGCAGGCCGATGCGACCACCGGCGCCGCCGAGGATGCCCTCGAGAAGAAGGCGGATGCAGTCGAGAAGGCCGGCGAAGCGAAGTCGGATGCGCTGAAGGATGCGGCCGACAAGCAGAACTGATCCGGTTCGAACGGATTGATTGAACGGCCGGACGACACGGCCGGGCAAAGTTGGTCGGTCGTCGCCTGGCTTACCCCTTGCAGGGCGAACGGCGATCACGGGAGAGGATGGCGGCAACCCCGCCATCCTTTTTCGCATGAGCGCGCCGGATAATCGTGTCGAGAAATCCAAATGTGCCTATTGCACGCTTGAATTGTCCGCCCTTCCATCAGACATAGGCCGCGAGTTCTCCTCGAGCCCGGCGCAGACCGGGGAAATCCAGACCGGCGTTCGACCGGACGTAATCTTCAATAACAGACCAAGGACATGACCATGACCATTGCCCTTATGCCGCTGCCCTACGCGCAGGACGCACTCGAGCCGCACATCTCGAGCAAGACCCTCGAAATCCACCACGGCGCCCACCACAAGACTTACGTGGACAAGCTGAACGCCGCGATCGCCGGCACCGAGAACGAAGGCAAGTCGGTCGAAGAGATCGCGAAGTCCGCTTCGGGCCCGCTGTTCAACAACTCGGCCCAGACCTGGAACCACGGCTTCTACTGGCACTCGCTGAGCCCTGAGAAGACCGCGCCGAGCGAGAGCCTGGCCGCCGCCATCACCAACGACTTCGGTTCGATCGATGCGCTGCTCGAGGCGCTCTCGAACGAGGCGGTGAACCACTTCTCGAACGGTTGGGCCTGGCTCGTCGTCGAGGGCGGCAAGCTCAAGGTGATCTCGACCCACGACGCCGACAGCGCGCTCGTCAAGGACGTCGTGCCGCTGCTGACAGTCGATGTCTGGGAGCACGCCTACTACATCGACCAGATGAACAAGCGCCCGGCCTACGTGAAGGCGGTCCTGGAGAACATCCTCAACTGGAAGTTCGCCTCGGACAACTTCGACCGCGGCACCGCCTGGACCTACCCGGCGTAAGCCCGGCCTGATTTCAGGATCGGAAAACCCCGCCTTCCGGCAAGGAAGGCGGGGTTTTTGCTTTTACGGTGCGCGGTTCCGGGGCTTCGACACGCTCAGCCTGAGCGGAATTAAAGGTTGTTACACTACCTCCGCTCACCCTGAGCTTGTCGAAGGGTCAGGCTGAGCTTGTCGAAGCCCCCGCAGCGAAAACCGCCGGCGGCATGGTTGCGACCTCCCGTCCCACCTGCGACAAGCACCCCCGCAACAAGGGGGCATTATCGATGAATCGCGCGTGGCTGACGCTGGCACTGGTCCTGTGCGGCACCATCATCGGCATGATGGGCGTCGATCTCGTGCTGCCCGCCGTGCCGCTGCTGCCCGAGGCGCTGGGCGGCGATCCGGCGCAGGCGCAGCTGGTGCTGGCGGCCTATGTCGGGGGCACCTGCATCGGCCTGATCGGCTACGGCGCGCTGGGTGACCGGGTGGCGACCTCGCGGCTGATCGCGGGCTCGCTGCTGGCCACCGCCGCGGTCTCGCTGGCCTGCGCGATGGCGCCGGGCATCGGCGCGCTGATCGCGCTGCGGGCGGTGCAGGGCATCGTCGCGGCGGGCCCGGCCGTGTTCGCGCCGGGCATCGTCAAGGCCATGTTCGACGAGACGCGCGCGGTGAAGGCGATCGGCCTGCTCGGCAGCATCGAGGCGCTGGGGCCGGCGCTCGCCCCGCTCGCCGGTGCGGGCCTGCTCGCGCTCGGCGGCTGGACGCTCAACTTCGAGGTCATGGCCGCCGGGGCTTTCGCGGCGGCGGTGCTGGTCCTGCTCACCGGGGGGCTGCCGCAAGTCGGTCGGCGTGCGCAAGGCAGCTTCGCGGTGCTGCTGCGCGATCCCGTGTTCCTGCGCTATGCGCTCAGCCAGGCGAGCGTGCTGGGAGGCTTGCTGGTCTTCGTCTTCGGCATGCCCACCGTCTTCGTGCGTGTCCATGGCGGCACGCTGGCGGACTTCGTGACGATGCAGGTATGCGGTGTCGTCACCTTCATCATCGCCGCCAACACCGCCGCGCACCTGGGCGACAGGCTGGGCGCCGAGCGGGTGATCGCCTTCGGCACCGGCCTGTCGGCGCTGGGAGCGGCTGGGCAACTGGCCTATGCGCTGTCGGGCGGAACCTCGGCGCTGGTCATCACCGCGCTGTTCGTGCCGGTCAACATGGGCCTCGGCCTGCGCGGACCGGCGGGCTTCTTCCGCGCGATCCTGGCGAGCCACGGCGACGATGCCCGTGCCAGCGCGCTGGTGATCCTGTGCATCCTGACCGCCGCGGCGGTGGGCACCAGCCTGGTCTCGCCGTGGATCGAACGGGGCACGCTGCCGCTGACGATTGCCGCGCTGGCGTTCCACGTCGCTGCGCTGGCGTGCCTTGTCCTGCTGCCGCCGCTCAGGACGCCTGCCGTCAGCCCGCCCGCCGTCAGCCCGCCTTGCGCGTCGTGACGTCGATCGCGTCGTCGATGTCGCCGTCGAGCATCCGGGCCAGATCGGCGCGGGCGCGGGCGACGCGGCTTTTCATCGTGCCGATCGGGCATCCGGCGATCTCGGCCGCTTCCTCGTAGCTGAAGCCCGAGGCGCCGACGAGCAGCACCGCCTCGCGCCGTTCGGGCGCCAGTTTCTGCAGCGCGCCTTCCATGTCGCCCAGGTGGAGCGGTCCTTCCTGGTCCGCCTCCATCACCAGCATCTTCTCCACCACGCCCTCGTCGAGGTCGGTCTGACGCCGGGAGCGGCGCAGTTCGGAGAGATAGTGGTTGCGCAGGATGGCGAAAGTCCAGGCACGCATGTTGGTGCCGGCCTGGTAGCGTTCGCGCGCGGTCCAGGCCTTGATCGCGGCTTCCTGCACGAGATCGTCGGCGAAGTCGGACCGGCCGGACAGGCCGCGGGCGAAAGCGCGAAGGTGGGGAAGGACGGAGAGGAGTTCCTTGCGGAAGCCTTCGTCGGCGGTGCTCGGCGATATCCGGTCAGGCATCGCCGTCGTCGTCCAGCTTCTTCAGGAGATCCTTGAAGCTGTCCGGCAGCGGCTCTTCCACCACGGAGTTGTAGAGCTTCCTCAACCCCCCGGCCCAGCCGGGTTCGCCATCCTTTCGGATTTCGGGCGGCAGGCCCGGCATTGCACCGGGTTCACCACGTCCATTGGGCTGACTCAACACGAACTCCCTTTCACCGAACGCACACTTGCGGCGAGACCGGGGGGCGGTCAAGCCCGGCGCGCGGTGACCTGTCCATCGCGTGACAATATCGCGCGAGGGGGACGGGAAATGGCGCTTGACGGGCTTCGTCCGACCTGCAAGCCGGGCGGACGTCGTTTGCAGTGAGGAACAATCGTGGCCGACCAAGGTTCCCCTGTCCGTAAAGTGTTGGCATAGCGCGGGCACTGTGGTCATTACTGATCGCAAGCCGACGGAGTTTCAGGTGCGGGACGTTGCTGGGTGATTGACCAGGCTCTGCTCGACAGGGTGCAGAAGCAGGCGTGGTTCCACAAGTATCCGCGCGGCTGGCCTTTCCTGTTGTTCCTCATCGCCAGCATGACCACGGCGGTCTCGGTCATGGCGATCGAGCGGGCCGACAAGCAGACGCGCGCGGTCGAGCTGGCGCGCAACCTGACCGAGATTTCCTCAGCCCTGCAGCGCCGCGTCACCGAGAATATCGCGCTGCTGCGCGCCGGCAGCGCGCTGTTCGCGACGCAGGACACCGTCTCGGCGGAGCAGTTCGCCGAGTTCGCGCGCGACCTGCAGGGCGACGGGCGGCTTTACGGATCGCTCGGCATGGGCTGGGGGCCGCTGGTTCCCGCAGACCGGCTCTCGGCGTTCGAGTTCGCCACGCAATCGGCGGGAAGGCCCGATTTCACCGTCGATCCGCGCCCGGAGCCGGGGCAGAAGTATTCGGTGCCGGTGTTCTATCTCGAGCCGCAGTCGGCCGGGAACAAGCGCGCCATGGCCTTCGACATGTATTCCGAGCCCGCGCGGCGTCTCGCCATGGAGCGGGCGATCGCCCGGCGCGGCCCGGCGGCGACGGGCGTGGTCCAGCTTGCCCAGGACGATTTCGGCCGTCCCGAAGGCACCGGGCCCGGCCCGGCGACCGCCGACCTCGGCCCGGCCCGCGACGGCGCCGGCGATCCCAAGGCGGCCTTCCTGATCTACATGCCGGTGACCGTGGAGCGCGGCGGGCGGCGCTGGGTCAAGGGTTTCGTCTACAGCCCCTTCCGCGCCCAGACCTTCCTCGGCTCGGCCAGCGAACTGTACCGCAACGACAGCATCGACGTGGCGATCTACGACGACCACGTCGCGCCCGAGACGCTGCTGGCCGAGCAGCGCGGCGCCGAAGGGCTCACCGGCCCCACCATCGAGCGGCGCATCGACGTCGCCGGGCAGGCCTGGATCGTGCAGATCAGCGATCGCAAGGCCAATGCGCTCTCGCCGCTTTCGCGCCTGACGCTGTTCTTCGGGGCGCTGGCCTCGCTGATGGTCATGGCGATCGGGCGGCTCATCACCAAGCGCGCGGCGGAAGACCGGATCGTCCTAGAATGGCTGACCAGCCAGGCCTCGATCCGCAATTCGCTGACGCGCGAGCTGAACCACCGGGTCAAGAACACGCTGGCCAACGTGCTGTCGATCGCCGCGCTGACCCGCCGCCGCTCGAAGGGTATCGACGATTTCACCGAGAGCCTGACCGCGCGCATCCGCGCCCTCTCGGCCACGCACGACCTGCTCTCGCAGTCCGACTGGGGCCACGCGGCGCTGGGCGACATCGTGCGCTCGGAACTGGCGCCCTACATGGAGGGCAACGAGAGCCACGTCGTGATGTCCGGTCCGCAGATCAAGCTGGCCCCCAACGACGCGATGTCGCTGGGCCTGGCCATTCACGAACTGGCGACCAATGCCGCCAAGTACGGCGCGCTCAGCACGATCGAGGGGCGCATTCACGTCGCCTGGTCGCTGCTTTCCGGCGACCTGGCGGAAATCCACTGGCGCGAGGAAGGCGGCCCGCCGGTGTCCGAGCCGACCAAGCGCGGCTTCGGGCGCGACCTCATCGAGAAGATCGTCGCGCACGAACTGAAATCCGAAGTGGACCTGCGCTTCGAGCCCGGCGGCGTCGAGTGCCGCCTGAAGGTTCCCGTGCGCGCCTCGCGCGAGTTCGTGCTGAGGAACGAGCGGCGCTAGCCCGGGGCAGGGCGACGGGCGCTGTTATCGATTGTTTAAGCCGCCGCGCCGTAATGCCCTTGCCATGTAAAACATGGAGGGGGCCGCGATGGACGCGCGCAACTGGAACCGTCATATCGTCGAGAAGGACGTCGCCTGCGTGGTCGACGGCGCGCGGGCGCAGGTGTTCCTCTACGACCTGTCGCTGGGCGGGTGCATGTTCGAGATCGCCGAGGACCGTGACCTGCAGGGCCGCGCGGTGGCGGTCGAACTCTACGAATACGAGACGACCGCCGGGCAGGTGGTCTGGCAGGCGGGGCGCTGCGTCGGGGTGCGCTTCGATGCGCCGATCCACGACGCGGTGGTGCGCCACTTGGGCTTCGTGCCGCCGGTGGTCCCGTTCGAGGAACAGGCCCCGCGCGATCGCTTCGGCCGGGTGCTGCCGCCGCTCGACGCGGGCGAGCGGCGGCGCTGAAGCGGGGCATCGAAACACCCCTCGGAGGGGGGTCAGTCCTGCGCGCGCGTCGAGTTGAAGAACAGCGCCTGGCTGATCGTCGCACGTACGGTGGTTTCCTGGAACGGCTTGGTGACCAGGTAGGTCGGTTCCGGACGTTCGCCGGTCAGCAGGCGTTCCGGATAGGCGGTGATGAAGATCACCGGCACTTCGCCGAACTTGAGCAGATCCTCCACCGCATCGATGCCCGAGCTGCCATCGGCCAGCTGGATGTCGGCGAGGACGAGGCCGGCCGGGTTGCGCTCGAAGATTTCCAGCGCCTGCTTGTGCGTGGCGGCGGTGCCGACGACGGTATGGCCAAGGTCGGTGACGAGACCTTCCAGCTGCATCGAGATCAGCGGCTCGTCCTCGATGATGAGGACGCTGGTGGCGCTCTCGCCTTCGATCTCGGCGATCGCCTGGGCGACGAGGACATCGACTTCCTGCAGGTCGAGGCCGAGGATCGTCGCGGTTTCGTCGCGCGTGAATTCCTCCACGGTGGTCAGCAGCAGGGCCTGGCGGTGCGTCGGGGCGACCGCCGCTAGGCGTTCCTGCGCGGCCTGCTCGTGAGTGCCGCCGCCGATGTCGCCGGCCGGTTCCTCGACATGGCCGGTCGACCAGATGCGGGTGAAGGCCTCGTAGAGCGCGGCGCGGCTGTTGGCGATCGCGTCGCGCAGCGCGCGGTCGGCCAGCGCCGCCTCCAGCGTGGCGCGGACGTAGGCATCGCCGGACTGCTGCGAGCCGGTGAGGGCGCGCGCGTAACGGCGCAGGTAGGGCAGCTGGATCGCGATCTGGTCAGAGACGGACATTCATGTTCCTCGGGCCTGTAAGGGAAGTCGGCTTCCCCGGTTGTTGCACGTCATAGGGCGCCCCATGCGCCTGAAGGCCGGTGTCGTTTGTCTGACTCCGAGGCGCGCATAGGGCAACCGGAAAATTTTTTACGGTGGATCGATTTTCCGGGAACCAACCAGAAGGCACTACGTTCCCACATTATCACCGCTGGCTCCCCCACCCCCCCGCAAACCAGTGGTGATCCGATCCCGGAGGCCCCCGCCGACCAACAGGTCGACGGGGGCCTCTTTTTTCGTGCGCTTCAAATGTCGCGCGGTTCAATCTGCCGCGCGCGGACTTGTTCCACCGCTTGTCGGTAGAAATGCACGAGTTCGGTTCGTCCTGACGCTGGCGCGGGGCGGTTCCCCGGGAAAATGTCGTCTCCGGGAACTATTCACGTCGCATCGCCGTTAGCTACCCGACTGGATTTCCAAGGAGGGTAACGCAATGTCGACTATCGAAGAGAGCGTCGAAGCAGGCGTCGAAGGGGCCCAGCCCGTAGAAAAGGTTGCGCTGAGCGACCGTGATTTCCGCCGCGCGCTGGCAGAGGTAGCGCCGCACCTGCGTGCTTTCGCGCGCGGCCTGTGCGGCTGCCGCGACCGCGCCGACGATCTGGCGCAGGAAGCCATGCTGCGTGCCTGGGCGGCGCGGGAGCGTTATGCCGCCGGCACCAACTTCAAGGCCTGGACCTTCACGATCCTGCGCAATCACTTCTATTCCGAAGCCCGCCGCGCCCGCTTCCACGGCGAGTACGACGAACTGGCCGCCGAGCGCATCCTGCGCGCCGAAGCCAGCCAGGAAAGCGCGGTCGAACTGGCCGACGTCCTGCGCGCGCTGACTGCCATTCCCGAGACCTATCGCGAGGCGCTGGTGCTGGTCGCCGCCGGCAACCTTTCCTACGAGGAAATCGCCGAGATCTGCGGGATCGCGCTTGGCACCGTGAAGAGCCGCATCTGCCGCGCCCGCGCGATGCTCTCGAAGATCATCGAATCCGGCCAGCTTCCGGACTTCCGTCACAACTTCGTGCTGGGCGGCGAGGCGATCGACGCGTTCTTCGCCGAACTGGTCAAGATCGCCAATGTCGATGGCGGTCGGCGCATAGCGGCCTGAAACAGGGATAGAGTGCCTTGAGTGCGACGATTTCCAGCGCGGGAAAGATCCTCATCGTCGAGGACGAGTTCCTGGTCGCGCTGCAGCTTGAGGATATCCTGGCCGACGGCGGCCACGCCGTCGTCGGCACGGTGCCGGACATGTCATCGCTGGGCACCTTGGGCGAAGTTCCCGATGTCGCGCTGGTGGATCTCAACTTGCGTGACGGGCTGACCGGCCCGGCCATCGCCCGCGATCTTGCCGGGCGCTACGGTGCGCGGGTCATCTACGTCACTGCCAATCCCGGACAGATCGACATGCCGGCGCCCACTGCCGTCGGCATCGTCCAGAAGCCTTTCACGCGCCAGGCGATCCTCGCCGCGATTTCCTATGCCCTCGCCGGTTGCCCCGACAGCGCCCGGCCGTTGGAACTGGAACCGCTGCAGCATCGCGCCTGACGTGTCACGACTTGGAGAGGGGCCGCAAGAGCCCGGGCCTCATATAATAACCACGAGGCCCGAGAAGAAGGCGAGAGGATGAACGCAATCGTCCTGCAAAGCCTGCAATACTATGGCGCCGCTGCGGGAACCGTGGCGGCGCTTATCGTATCGCTGGACCTGGGCCGAAGGTGGACCGGCTGGGGCTTCGTGGTCTTCGTGACGAGTTCGATCGCGCTGGTCGCCTGGGGTTTCCTCGACGACAAGGCCGAGGGCATCGGTTTGCAGAACGTCGCCCTGTTCGCGATCAACTGCGTGGGGGTATGGCGCTACCTGCTGCGGCGCAGTGCTGCCGGGGCTTCGACAAGCTCAGCCTGACCCTTCGACAAGCTCAGGGTGAGCGGAGGTAGCGTAATGCCTTATCAATCCCGCTCAGGGTGAGCGGAGGTAGTGTAATGCCTTATCAATCCCGCTCAGGCTGAGCTTGTCGAAGCCCCCGCGGCACCAATACGAAGGGCGCGGCAGCCGTGGCCACCGCGCCCCCGCAGCTCAGGCATCGGTCCTAGAGGGTTTCAGACCGCGCCGAGCGCGTGTTCGCCGGCTTCGTGCTCCTTGATGGGCTTGCCGGTCAGCAGCTTGAACGCGCCCTTGAGGCCCATGTCCGAGGTCCAGACTTCGGCATCGGCGATGTCGAAGCGCAGCATCACCACCGAGGGGTCGGCCTTGCCGCCGGGAAACCACGCCTCGACGGCGTTGTTCCAGTGCTTGTCGCGCACGGCGGTATCGGTTTCCTCGACCAGGGTGCCGTCGATGCAGGCGAAGACCTCGTGGCCGCGCGTCATGACCTGGCCCATTGCCCTGCCGCCCGCGCCGATGCGGTTGTCGCGCCTGGTGAAGAACCACACCGCATGATGCGCGTCCTTGTCGAGCTGCGCCGTCATCGGTTCGGCATGGCCGGCGGCGCCTTCCAGCTTCATCATGATGAAGGGGCTGGCCTGGAACGCTTTCCAGAACTGTTCGCGGATGTCCTTGTCCACCGGTCCGTCTCCTTTTCGTGACTGTACGGTCAAGCAACGCGCCCCCTTGGCCAAGCGTTCCCCCGCGCTCGCCGCAGGGGAAGCCCGGCTGGTCGCCGTCACTCGCGCGCGTCGCCCGGCAATTCCTTCTCGGCGATCGCCAGTTCCTCGGGCTTGCGCTGCTCGAACACTTCGGCAAGCTTCTTCTCGGCCGCGCCGGAGAGTTTGTCCGCCGCTTCGGGGAACATCTCCTCCTCTTCCTCGTCGATGTGATGGAGGTAGCGGTGGCGCATCTCCTTGAACTTCGCCAGCCAGGCCGACGAGCCCATGTCGATCTCGAACAGTTCGCCGAGGAAGTCGTCGATCTCCTTGTGTTCGGAAACCGAGTGGCGCGCCTCGTCGCGCAAGTCCGGGTTGCCCAGCATCGTCGCGTAGAGCGATTCCTCCTCTGCCGCCGCGTGGGCCTGCAGTTCCTTGCGCAGCGCCTCGAACAGTTCCTTGCGTTCGTCGCTGGCGCCCTGGGTCTCGCCCAGCTGCGCGAGGAGCTTGCGGTGCTTGTCGTGGTCGGCCTTGAGGTCGCGGAAGATCCGTGCGTCTGCCATGGTCGTCTCCTGTGTCGGGTTGTTCTTTCCTGAAGCAACGGCGCTGGCGCGTTCCGGTTTCCGGCCATCTGCCGGTTTGCGACAACCGGATCGCGGCTGGCGCGACAACCAGATCGCGGCTGGCGCGTTGAATCGCCTGAGGAGCACCGACTCATGCTGATGATGCGCCAGACGCCCGCGCGCCTGAAATTCGCCGACGATACCGTGCCGGGCATCACCCGCAGGCGCGTGCGCGGCGACAAGTGGGCCTGGTTCGATCCCGCCGGCAAGCGCATCGCCGATCGTGCCGAGATCGACCGCCTGAACGCGATCGCCATGCCGCCGGCCTATGTCGACTGCTGGTTCTCGCCCGATCCCCGGGTTCACCTGCTGGCCACCGGCTACGACGCGCGCGGGCGCAAGCAGTATCGCTATCACCCCGACTGGCGGCAATCGCGCGAGGCGATGAAGTTCGACCGCTGCGTCCCCTTCGGCGAGGCCCTGCCGGTGCTGCGCGCGCGGGTCGACGCCGACATCAGCTCACGCGGGTTGACGCGCGAGCGGGCGATCGCCTCGGTCGTGGCGCTGCTCGATACCGGTGCGATCCGGGTCGGCAACGAGTGCTATGCGAAAGCCAACCGCAGCTTCGGCGCGACCACGCTGCGCGGCCGCCATGCCCGGATCGAGCGGGGCACGCTGCGGCTGCGGTTCAAGGGCAAGTCGGGCAGGCTGCAGGAGATCGCCTGCGACGATCCGGGCCTCGTGCGGTGCGTCAGGAAGATGCAGGATCTGCCCGGCCAGCACTTGTTCCAATATGTCGGCGAGGATGGCGCGGCGGTGCCGGTCCACAGCCACGACGTCAACGCCTACCTCGCCGAGACGATGGGCGCCGATGCGACGGGGGAGGGCTTCACCGCCAAGCATTTCCGCACCTGGACGGCGAGCACGATGGCTTTCGCGATGCTGCGGGCGCAGCCCGGCCTGTCGCTCAAGGCGATGCTGGACGAGGTCTCGCACTGTCTTGGCAACACGCCGGCGATCGTGCGCAAGTCCTACGTCCACCCGGCGGTCATCGCGGCCGCCAGAGGCGAGGTGGGCTTGCCCGAGACCCTGCCGCGCAAGACCCGCTGGATGAGCCGCGACGAGCGGGGGCTGCTGGCGTTCCTGGAAGACGCCTGAAGGGATTGCGGCTCAGGCTGACGATGGCGGTTTCATGGGGATTTCCCTGAGAGCAGTGATTTCGTTTGCGCCCCATTGCGGGCGTTGCGCTTTGCCCACCCCGCTGCGACTAACTTCGCCTTCGGCTCAGTAAGTCTCGCTGCCCCTCCCGCAAGCGGGCGGGGAAAGCGGTGTTCGCCCTCCCGCTTGCGGGAGGGCCGGTAGGCTTGGCAGTCCTGAGCTTGTCGAAGGACTGCCTAGCCGGACGGGGTGGGCGCTGCGCAACGACCGCAACCCACCCAAATCCGCCGTCACCCTGAACTTGTTTCAGGGTCCATCGAGCCGATAGCTCAGGTTCCCGATCCGCAAACCGAGATGGCAGTTTACGACACAACGGACCGGCACTAACTGCCCGATGGATCCTGAAACAAGTTCAGGATGACGAAGCCTGTCGGGACAGGTCCGCAATCCACCCACTCCTGCCATGCCCGCCATCGTCCCCGCGCCCCGATAGCCGCCTTTCTTCGCGTGCGATCCTGATCTAAGGCGTTTTCATGACCCAGGCACCCATTCTCGTCATCACCACCGGCGGCACCATCGACAAGCAGTACTTCGATGCGCTCAGCGAATACCAGATCGTCGAAAGCGTGATCGGCAAGCTGCTGGCCACCGCCCGCGTGGCGCATCCGTTCCGCGTCGTCGAGCTGCTGCGCAAGGACAGCCTCGAACTCACCGACGAGGACCGCGCGCTGATCGCCGCGACCGTCGCCGGGGCTCCGGAAAGCCACGTCGTCATCACCCACGGCACCGACACGATGACCGACACCGCCGCCGTGCTGGCGCCGATCGCAGGCAAGACGGTGGTGATGTGCGGCGCCATGCAGCCCGCCCGCTTCGCCGAAAGCGATGCGGCGTTCAACCTGGGCATGGCGTTCGGCTGCTGCCAGTCGGCCGCGCCGGGCATCTGGATCACCATGAGCGGCACCGTGTTCGACGCCCTGAAGGTGTGCAAGGACCGCGAGGCGGGCAAGTTCGTCGCGCGGTGAGCATGTGGCTGCAAATCCGCCTTAGGCGGATTTGGCGGCGCGGGCCGGGGACGCACCAAAATACCCCGCGGGCATTCTTGCAAAAAGCCTCCATTAACCACTGCAATCGTTGCGAAGGGCCGGGTCTAGGGGCAGCCCCCTAGCTCCGGCTTCGCAGGTCGATAACCGCGCCGGTGTACCTCTCGTTAGGTACGGAGGCCGGCACGCGGCTTCCGGCGCTCCACCCGGAGGCGCGCCGCCGCGACGAAGCGCAACTTCGCCTCGGGCCGCGTTTCCTGCAGGACGGGACACGCGATGCTGGCGACGCCGATGACGACTGCGGACATCCATGCGCCGCTGGTCCATGCTCCGATCGCCGCCCTGATCGTCGATGCCGCCGGAGTCGTCTCCTTCGGCAACGCCACCGCCGCCGCGCTGCTGGCCGAACCCGACGCCGAGGCGCTGCGCAACAGCCTGTTCTTCGTGTGGTTCGGCGAGGACGACGCCGAGACGCTGCGGCAGATGTTCGACATCTTCTTCAAGGTGCCGATGGAGACGCGCGGCACCTGGTCGCGCCAGATGGTGCTGCACGGCGCCGACGGATCGCGGCCGACGGTGACGATGACGCTGGCCCCGGTGGCCGGCGAGGAGGGCGACCGCGCGGTCGTCTACTTGCGCAACATGACGCGCGAGATCACCGCCGAGCGCCGCTTCACCCAGATGTTCGAGACCCTGCCGCTGGGCGTGGTGGTGGTCGACGGCAAGGGGCGGATCGCGCAGGCCAATGCGATGCTGGCGGTCCAGTTCGGCTGGAAGGTGGAGCAGATGATCGGCCAGCCGCTCGACATGCTGCTGCCCGAACGGTACCGCTCGAAGCACGGCGACCAGATCGCCGCTTATGCTGCGGCGCCCCAGTCCCGGCTCATGGGCAGTGACCGCGACGTCACCGCGCTGCACCGCCATGGCCGCGAGTTCCCGGTGGAGATCGCGTTGACCCGGTTCGAGAGCAGCGCGCAGCCGCTCTACATGGGGATCGTCAGCGACATCTCGCACCGCAAGCGGGCGGAGCGCGCGCTGCAGCAGACCAATGCGCAGCTTGAGGAGTTCACGTACGTCGCCAGCCACGACTTGCGCTCCCCCTTGCGCGGCATCGCCGACCTGGTGAGCTGGATCCGCGAGGATCTCGAAGGCACCGAACTGTCCGACGAGGTGGTCCACAACTTCGAGCGCATCGCCCAGCGCATCGAGCGCTCGGAACAGATGATCGACGACCTGCTCAGCTATGCCCGCGCCGGGGTGCGCGATCCGCAGATGCAGCATATCGATCCGCGCACGATGGTCGAGGAAGCGCTGGAGCTGACCGCGATCCCGGACAGTTTCGAAGTCGAGGTGGACGTGTGCGGCGGCGACATCGTGGCGCCGCGCGCGCCGCTCTCGACCTCGCTGCGCAACCTGCTGTCCAACGCGGTCAAGCACCATGGCGGCACGCGGGGCCGCATCCGCATCGCCATGCGCGAGGAGGGGCGCTTCTCCGTGTTCACGGTCGAGGACGACGGGCAGGGCATCGCACCCGAGAACGAGGATCGCATCTTCAAGCTGTTCCACCGCGCCTCGCCGGGGACCGACGGCGACGGGGTCGGGCTCGCCTTCACGCGCCGCATGATCAACGCCCATGGAGGCATGGTGACCGTCCAGGGCCGGGGCCCCCTCGGCGGCGCCAGGTTCGAGGTCCACTGGCCCCGCATACTGCTGCGAGAGAATGAAGATGATGATTGATCTGGTCGCACCCCGATCCGCCCATGCCCCCCGTGCCAGCCTCAACGACGTCACCGTGCTGCTGGTGGACGACGACGACGTCGCCCGCGAAGGGGTGCTGCGCTCCTTTCGCAAGCACGAGGTTCCGTGCCGCACGGTCACCGCGGGCGACGGCGGGGAAGCACTGGCGATCCTCAACGGCCGGCACCCGGACAAGCACATCGAGACGCCGGTGATCGTGCTGCTCGACCTCAACATGCCGGGGATGGACGGCTTCCAGTTCCTCGACGCCCTGCGCGCCGACCCGGACCTCAGGCGCACGGTGGTCTTCGTGCTCTCCACGTCCGCGCGCGACCAGGACCGCAACCGCGCCTACGACGGCCACGTCGCGGGCTACATGGTCAAGTCCGCCGTCGGCCCGCAGTTCGCCCGCCTTGCCGATTTCATCGGCAAGTACGCCCGCACGCAGGAGCTGCCCTGACGGCGCTCCCCTACCGCAAGGACTCCCTCCTCCCATGGACAACCTGCACAACGGCACCCAGGACATTCACGCCTTGATCGTGGACGACGACGACGTCGATCGCGAGAAGCTGCTGCGGCTGCTGCGCCGCTCGCCGCGCAACATCACGGTGGAGCAGGCCAGTTCCCAGGCCGAGGCGCTGGGCATGATCCGCGATCCCGGGGCGCATTACGACATCGTCTTCCTCGACTTCGGCCTCAAGGACGGGGACGGGCGCGACCTGCTGCCCGAGATCCGCGCCGAGATCGATCCCGACGTGCCGATCATCGCCGTGACCGGCCACGTCGACGAGCAGATCGCGGCGGATTCGATCAAGTCGGGCATGACCGAGTTCCTGTCCAAGCGCTCGCTCTCGCCCGAGCGGGTCGCCGCCTCGGTGGAAGAGGGCATGGCCTGGCGCAAGTACCGGCAGGACATGCGCCGCGCCGAGGAGGAACTGACGCACCGTTCGCTCCACGATCCACTGACCGACCTGCCCAACCGCACGCTGTTCGCCGACCGCCTCTCGCAGTCCTGCGCGCGGGCGCGGCGCAGCGGCGATCCGTTCGGGGTGGTGATGATCGACCTCGATCGCTTCAAGGACATCAACGACAGCCTCGGCCACGCGGCGGGCGACGCGGTGCTCGTCACCATCGGCCGGCGCCTGCGCGAGCACTTGCGCGAGGTGGACACCATCGCCCGGCTGGGCGGAGACGAGTTCGCGGTGCTGCTGCAGAACGTCGACGGCGAGGACGCCGCGATCGCCGTCGCCGCCAAGCTGACCGAGCTGATCGAACAGCCAATCGTCCATGACGGCCGCCTGCTCTACGTCGGCGGTTCGATGGGCATCGCGCTGTGCCCGCAGCTGGGCTACTCCCCCGACAGCCTGATGGAGGCGGCCGACGAGGCGATGTACGCGGCCAAGCGCGGGATCGAGAAGGCGGTCATCGCCCACGGCAAGGAGCGCCGGGTGCTGCGCCACGACGAGCGCACGCTGCTCCACGACATCGAGGACGCGATGGGCGCGCGGGCCTTCAACTGGCACTGGCAGCCCAAAGTGAACATGGCCTCTGGCCGGGTGCTCGGCTTCGAGGCACTGGTGCGCTGGACTCATCCCGATACCGGGCCGGTTCCCGCCGACGCGCTGATCGAGACGGTCGAGCAGTCGCACCTCCTGGAAGACTTCACTTACCTCACGCTCGACACGGTGCTGGGCCAGTACGCGCGGCTGGAGCCGGGGCTGGACGGGGCGGGCATCGCCATCAACGTCTCGGCGCGGATGCTGGAGCGGCCGGGCTTCGTCGGTCACGTCGTCGAAGCGATCCGCAAGCACGGCGTCGACCCCGCGCATGTCGTGCTCGAACTGACCGAGACCGCGCTGATCGCGCATCCCTCGCAGGCGAAGCGGGTGATCGAGCAGTTGCACGACCACGGCGTCTCGCTCTCGATCGACGATTTCGGCGCGGGCTTCACCTCGTTCGGCTACTTGCGCGAATTCGCGGTGCGCGAGATCAAGATCGACCGCTCCTACATCTCGCGCTTCACCGAGAGCCGGTTCGACCAGTCGCTGGTCAACTCGCTGGTGGTGCTGTGCGAGAGCCTGGGCATCCCGCTCGTCGCCGAGGGGGTGGAGAACCCGGAGACCCAGGCGATGCTGGTCGAGATGGGCTGCACTTGCGGGCAGGGCTACGGCATCTGCCGGCCGATGCCTTACGAGGACGTCAGCGGCTGGGTCGCGGGCTGGAACGCCAGCCAGGGAGAACGGCGGCTGAGCGCTTGATTTCTCCTCGCGCGGGACAACACGATATCGTCGCTTGATTACGGATTAAATCGTAACTACGATAAGGCGATGATCATCGTCTGGGACGAACCCAAGCGGCGCGCCAATCTCGTCAAGCACGGGATAGACTTCGCCGACGTGACCGAAGACTTCTTCGTTTCCGCGATGATCCGCGATGCTAGGGATGGCCGCTATGCGGCGATCGGGCGAATGAACGGCGTGATCGTGGTGATCTTCGTCATGCTCGGCACCGAAGGCGTGTCGATCGTGTCGGCCCGCCCGGCGAGCGCGCGGGAACGGAGGATGATCCAGTGACCATTGCACGATACACTCAGGCGGACATGGACGCCGTCAGCGACAACCCGGAATGGACCGAGGAAGACTTCGCCAAGGCGGTGCCGTTCGCAGAGGCTTTTCCGGACCTTGCGAACACCATCAGGCGGCGCGGAGCGCAGAAGGCGCCGACCAAGGTGAGCACGACGATCCGTCTGTCGCCCGAGGTAATCGCGCATTTCCGCGCCGGAGGACCAGGCTGGCAGTCTCGGATCGACGAGGCGTTGAAGGACTGGCTGGCGGCGCACGGACGGTAGGAATCCCGCACCCACCCGGGCCGCACAGGATTATTCAGCCCGCCGAGGTTTCGGCCGCCGCATCCTCGTCCGCCAGCCGCTTGCGAAAGGCGGCGCGGATCAGCCGGGGCTCCAGTATCCGCCCGGCCACATAAAGCGTCGCGAAGATCCCGGCGAAGACGAACGCCGGATTGCGCGATTCCTTCAGCAGCCACGCGATCGCCAGGAACAGGAACGGCAGCGCGAAGCAGAACAGCAGCGAGGGGCTGTGCATGTCGTAGCGCAGTTCGGCCCCGCCTTCCGCAGGCGCCACGCGCAAGGTGCCGCGATCGTAGATCGCCATGCGGTCCTGCGCGAGCGGATCCTTCTTGGCGAACGTCAGCGTGTCGCCATCGATCTCGCGGGTGGTGCCTTCCGCGCGGAACAGGTCGTCCAGCCGGTCGAACGCCTCGGCCGGGGACAGCGGCGCCTCCAGCGGCAGCGCGCCGCGCACGCGCCAGATCCGGTCGATGAAGGGCAGCTTCACGCGGCGGCGCTCCGCAGGCGCGGCGAAATAGAAGGGCGTCGCGGCGACCTGCGCATCCATCGGGCCGCTCATTCGGCGGGCACGGCGGTCGGCGCGGGCTGGAAGCGCGCCTGCAGCGCCGCCTTGCTCGTCTTCCACGCTTCGGTGAAGGGATAAGTCATCTGCTCGCGTACCGACATGCGGCGGCCGCCTTCCATGCCCAGCAGCTCGGCCTCGCCATCGACGCAGGTGCCGAACATGCGGTCGATGAAGATATAGGTGCCCGAATAGTTGCTGCGGCTGGCCTCGAAATCCTGCGAGTGGTGGACGCTGTGATGCTCGGTCGTGTTGAACAGGAAGCGCCACCAGCGCGGGGTGTTGAAGCGCACGTTGATGTGCTGGTAGGTCGAGATCGCCATGCCGAGCCCGCCCGCCAGCAACGCGGCACGCGGCAGGAAGTCGAAGAAGCCGCCGATGCCCAGCCCGATCAGGAACAGCTCCACCGGGTTGCCGACCGCGCCCTTGTTGATGTTCAGCTGGGTGATGTAGTGATGCACCGAATGGGTCAGCCACAGCGGGTACCAGTTGTGCATGCCGCGATGCATCCAGTACTGGCCGAAATCGAAGATGAACGAGATCAGGAACGCCTGCACCAGCAGCGGCATGTCCTTGAACCAGGCCAGCTTCCCCCAGTCGAAGGCGTGATGGACATAGGCGATGATCGCATCGTCGCCGAAGTGCTTGCCGGCATATTTGACCAGGGTGTAGCTGATCCCGACGTAGAACAGGTCGGTGACCAGTTCCTTCCACGTCAGGCGCCAGCTGGCATGGCGCGGGTTCACCCATTCCAGGCTGTAGAGCAGCACCTTGAAGCCGATGCCGATGGCGATCGCGGTCGATGCCTTGGCGATCGAATCCGGCGCGTAGAGCCAGAACGCGACGATCGCGATCAGCACCGCGGGCTGGAAGTAGGTGAAGACGAATCGCTTCACCGGCCCTCCTTCCACGCGCGGCACGTTCTCCCATCCCACGGTGACCGGCGACTGCGTGCCTATCAGCCTGTTTCCTACGCGAACTCCGTCCATACTTCCCGACCCTCGTAATACTTGGTTGCCCGCATCAGTAATACTAAGTGGAGATAACGTAATAAAATATCGATCCAGTGTCCATGGAGACGAGGTCCGTTGCGTCATACTAATTTCGGGGGGAGGCCCATCATTCAGATTGATGGGCAACCTCGGAGACTTGCCTGCCGTGCGCGGCGCCCCATCTATGGGCAAACCCGCGATGCGCCCCCTTGAAGCGCGCGAACAAATCTGGAACATGTGCCTTCATGAGTCTCACCCACATTACCGTGCGCGGCGCGCGCGAGCACAACCTCAAGGGCTTCGACATCGCGCTCCCGCGCGAGAAGCTGATCGTCATCACCGGCCTCTCGGGCTCGGGCAAGTCGAGCCTGGCGTTCGACACGATCTATGCCGAGGGCCAGCGGCGCTATGTCGAGAGCCTCTCGGCGTATGCGCGCCAGTTCCTCGAAATGATGCAGAAGCCGAACGTCGAGCATATCGACGGCCTCAGCCCCGCCATCTCGATCGAGCAGAAGACCACCAGCCGCAACCCGCGCTCCACGGTGGCGACGGTGACCGAGATCTGGGACTACATGCGCCTGTTGTGGGCGCGCGTGGGCATTCCCTATTCGCCCGCCACCGGCCTGCCGATCGAGGCGCAGACGGTGTCCAACATGGTCGACCGGGTGATGGCGCTGCCCGAAGGCACGCGCCTCTACCTGCTCGCCCCGGTGGTGCGTGGCCGCAAGGGCGAATACCGCAAGGAACTCGCCGAGTGGCAGAAGGCGGGCTACACCCGCGTGCGCATCGACGGTGAGTTCTACGCGATCGAGGACGCCCCCGCGCTCGACAAGAAGTACAAGCACGACATCGAGGTCGTGGTCGATCGCATCGCGGTGAAGGAGGGCATCCAGACGCGGCTAGCCGACAGCTTCGAGCAGGCGCTCAAGCTGGCCGAGGGACTGGCTTATGTGGACCTTGCGGATACTACGGTGGCGGAGCTTGGTGCAGGTGCTTCGACAAGCTCAGCACGAGCGGAGGTTGGAGATAAATCCAAATCTCCCAAATCCGCTCAGGCTGAGCCTGTCGAAGCCCCCGCCGCCCAGGCTGCCGCTACCAAGGGCATGAAGAACGCCGGCCTCCCCGCCAACCGCATCGTCTTCTCCGAGAAGTTCGCCTGCCCCGTCAGCGGCTTCACCATCGAGGAGATCGAGCCGCGCCTGTTCTCGTTCAACGCCCCGCAAGGCGCATGCCCGGCCTGCGACGGCCTTGGCGAGAAGCTGTTGTTCGACCCGCAGCTGGTCGTGCCGAACGAGCACCTGACGCTCAAGCAGGGCGCCATCGTGCCCTGGGCCAAGTCCAACCCGCCCAGCCCCTACTACATGCAGGTGCTCTCCAGCCTGGCCGCGCACTTCGGCTTCAACCTGACGACGCCGTGGGACGAACTGCCCGGCGAGATCAAGCTGGTGATCCTCTACGGCACCGGCGGCAAGGCCGTGCCGCTCACCTTCAAGGACGGGCGCAAGGAATACACCGTCAACAAGGCGTTCGAGGGCGTCATCGGCAACCTCAACCGCCGCATGCTGCAGACCGACAGCGCCTTCATGCGCGAGGAACTGAGCAAGTACCAGACCGCGCAGCCCTGCGAGACCTGCGATGGCAAGCGCCTCAAGCCCGAGGCCCTGTCGGTCAAGATCGCCGGCAGCGACATCGCCGACGCCGCGCGCCTCTCGGTGGCGGACGGCTTTGCGTGGTTCGGGCAGCTGGAAGGCAAGCTCACCAACCAGCAGCAGCAGATCGCCAAGGCCATCCTCAAGGAAATCAACGAGCGGCTCGGCTTCCTCAACAACGTCGGGCTGGATTACCTGAACCTCGACCGCACCTCGGGTACGCTGTCGGGCGGCGAGAGCCAGCGCATCCGCCTCGCCAGCCAGATCGGCTCGGGCCTCTCGGGCGTGCTCTACGTGCTCGACGAGCCCAGTATCGGCCTGCACCAGCGCGACAACGACATGCTGCTCGAAACCCTCAAGCGCCTGCGCGACCTCGGCAATACCGTGATCGTGGTGGAGCATGACGAGGACGCCATCCGCACCGCCGACTACCTCGTCGATCTCGGCCCCGGCGCGGGCGTCCACGGCGGGCAGGTGGTCGCCGAAGGCACGCTCAAGCAAGTGCTCAAGAGCAAGGACAGCCTCACCGCGCAGTACCTCAACGGCACCCGCCGGATCGAGGTGCCGCAGGAACGCCGCAAGGGCAACGGCCACTTCGTCACCGTCGAGAACGCGCGCGCCAACAACCTGACCGGCGTAACCGCGAAGTTCCCGCTCGGCACCTTCTGCTGCGTGACCGGCGTGTCCGGCTCGGGCAAGTCCTCGCTCACCATCGACACGCTGCAGGCCGGGGCCTCCCGTCAATTGAACGGCGCGCGCGTCATCGCGGGCGCGCACGACAGGATCACCGGCCTCGAAAAGTGCGACAAGGTGATCGAGATCGACCAGTCCCCGATCGGCCGCACCCCGCGCTCCAACCCCGCGACCTACACCGGCGCCTTCACCCAGATCCGCGACTGGTTCGCCGGCCTCCCCGAATCCGAAGCGCGCGGCTACAAGCCCGGCCGCTTCAGCTTCAACGTCAAGGGCGGGCGCTGCGAAGCCTGCCAGGGCGACGGCCTCATCAAGATCGAGATGCACTTCCTGCCCGACGTCTACGTGACGTGCGAGGAATGCCACGGCAAACGCTACAACCGCGAAACGCTGGAAGTGAAGTTCAAGGGCATGTCCATCGCCGACGTGCTCGACATGACGATCGAGGACGCCGAAGAATTCTTCAAGGCCGTCCCCCCCATCCGCGACAAGATGCACATGCTGAACGAAGTGGGCCTCGGCTACGTCAAGGTCGGCCAGCAGGCGACGACCCTGTCCGGCGGCGAGGCGCAGCGCGTGAAACTGGCCAAGGAACTCGCCCGCCGCTCCACCGGCCAGACGCTGTATATCCTCGACGAACCCACCACCGGCCTCCACTTCGAAGACGTGCGCAAACTCCTCGAAGTGCTGCACCGACTGGTCGACCAGGGCAACTCGGTGGTCGTGATCGAACACAACCTCGAGGTCATCAAGACCGCCGACTGGATCATCGACATGGGCCCCGAAGGCGGCGTCCGCGGCGGCCAGATCGTCGCCGAAGGCACGCCCGAAGAGGTGGTGAAGGTGAAAGGCAGCTTCACCGGAAGCTACCTCAAGCCCCTGCTGGGAAGCTGGGCGAAGTGAGCGGGGAGGGCGACGGCAACTCCGGCTACCGGCCCGAGTTCGTCGCCGCCCTCCAGCTTTTCGCGTGCGTCAGCGAAGCCATGCACGCGCGCGGCCTGCAAAGGCCCATCCTTGTCGGCGGCGCGGCGGCGGAGTTCTGGTCGCACAGCGCCGTCACCACTGGCGACTTCGACATCTGCACCACCCGCCAGCCCGAACTGGAAGAGGAAATGCTGCGGTCCGGCTTCGTCCGTCCGAGCGGCGCGGGCGCCATGCTGAAAGGCTGGGTCCACCCGGACCTGCGGCTCGGCTTCGAGGTTGTCGCCGAAGTGCCGATGGACGGCAACGTCGAACCCGCCCGCCTGCGCCTGATCCGCCCCGTCGGCGAAACCGCGCTGTTTCGCGTGATCTGCGTCGAAGACCTCATCGCCGACCGCATGGGCCAGTACGCCTCGCGCAGCGCCCCCGATCGCATCGATCAGGCCCGCATGCTGCTATCCCTTCACCCCGACGCGGACATGGACTATCTTGAACGCCGCACCCGCGAGGAAAGCATGGGCGATTATGGCGTCGAAGACATCACCGGCTGAAGGCGAAGGGACGATCCCCGAAACCGTCATCGACATGGCCGAACTCGGCCAGCGCCTCGCCGCGCGTCGCAAGGCTGCGAACATCCCCCACCTCCCGCGCAATGCCGGGATGGACCGCACCCCCTCCAAGCAGGCCCTGCTGGACGAAATCGCAAAACTCGGCGCGAAATGGTAGCCCATTTCTCGCCGTTCCGGGGAGGGGGACCATCCGAAGGGTGGTGGAGGGGCACAGGCGGTTCAGGCGAAGGGGAAAGGAGAAAGGAGAAAGTAGAAGTGCGAGGGCCATCGCCCTCGCGCTCCCGAATTCTTATTGTTGGCGCTCAAGCGTGAGCCCACGAATTACTTTGAAAGGTACGCCTTCTCGCCTAACGTAGTGATACGTAATGCGTTATCGTGCAAATGGTGGGGGCATCATGGATAAAAAATGGATTTCGCTGGCAATCATTGGGTCGCTAGGCGGATGTGCGACGCAACCTGCCCCGGTGGCTGTCGGTGGCCAGTATTATATGGTCGGTGACAAATCCTGTCCGCGTTATGCACCGCTCAATTCGAAAAGCGTCAAATGTTTCGATAAAAATGGAAAACCAAGCGGGCTTAGGTGGGCGATGTCCCCATCTGAGGTGCAGATGTGGCTCGGTGCTCAAGCATATCGGGCTCAACAATCTCGGGAGCTTAATCAACAGTTAGCGCAAAGTAATGCGCAATTACAGCAGCATACTCAACAAACTCTTCAAAGCCTTTCGTCATCGACTGTGCCCGCGGTTAGCACTTATGGGCAAAGCAGCGTGACGGCAAGCTGTGTTAGCACAGGTGTTTATTTGACTTGCCGATCTTCATTGGATTCGGCTAACTTTTCATGTATAAAAGCTGGTAATTATTATAGGTGCAGTCAGAAATAATGAAGTGAAATTTCCCGTCTCTGATGGTGCCTTCCAGTTTTCTTAATTCGGGGGACTTTCCTACAGCCCCCAACCTACGATAACTAATCCGTCCCCCACGACGCGCGCTCCCGCTGCGTCGTGGCCATTCGTGGCTTTTCTCTTGCGCGAGGTGGACGATGACGGACTTTTCCAGCGACTTCGGTATCGACGGTGGGGCAGGGGATCGGCCTGTGCCCCTCCACCATCCTTCGGCCAAGGATGTGCCTGCACATCCGTCTTGCCAGACTCCCCCTCCCCCGCAGGGGGAGGAACGGGCGGCTCGGTTTGGGCGGGGGTGGGTTCCTGCCTCGCGCGACATCGGCATTCCGGGCGAGCAGGCGGGCGCTCCGGCGGAACCGGGCGCGACGGAAAGGTTCCGGGAGCGCGAGGGCGATGGCCCTCGCATCTTCTCTTCCTCTTCCGACTCTTCCGACTCTTCCGATGATGACGAGCCCGTCACGGCCCCGCTCCACGCCTGGGATGCCTCGCGCAAGGTTCGGTTTCTCGACCATCTTTCTCGCAAGGGCGATGTGCGTTCGGCTTGTGCGCGGGTGGGGATGAGCCGGACTTCGGCTTATGTGCTGCGGCGGCGCGATGCGGTGTTTGCGCAAGGGTGGCGGGCGGCGCTCGTGCTGGCGCGGGCGCATGTCGAGGAGGTGCTGGCGACGCGGGCGCTCGACGGGGTCGAGGAGGCGGTGTGGTTTCGCGGCGAGCTGGTCGGCACCCGGCGGCGTTATGACACGCGGTTGCTGCTGGGTAATTGCTCACGGGGTTGGCAGAAAAGTGTTGCGCGGAGGTCGATTGGCTGATTCACCCTACGGATGCCGCCACCGCCGCTTCATGTTCTGACCGAGGCCGAGAAGAACGAGCTGCTGCTTGCT
>NZ_JAZFAX010000023.1:0-81387 GCF_036352595.1 Novosphingobium resinovorum | reverse complement strand
TGAGCAAGCAGCAGCTCGTTCTTCTCGGCCTCGGTCAGAACATGAAGCGGCGGTGGCGGCATCCGTAGGGTGAATCAGCCAATCGACCTCCGCGCAACACTTTTCTGCCAACCCCGTGAGCAATTACCCTCCCGCGGTAAGCTTCAGAACAGATGCATATTGATTGAGGTCAGGCTTCTTCATAGAATCTTTTCCTTTGCCAGGCCCTCATACCCGATGGTGCAGTTCAAGCATCCCTGTTTCGGCAAAGCCCTATGGCGGTTGCGCGACCCTTCGCGTTCTCAGCCACTTCAATGACCTCGCTATCAAGGCCTTAGCTCAAGGTTGCCGCTTGCCGTCGCTACTCGGGGCAGTGCATCCGCGCACAACCAGTCTCCCGTTTTCCCGGGGCAACCTTAGGGGCGTTGAGGTCGGCGAGGACCCGCATTTCCGGCGAGGAGCGCAAACGTCCAATGCCCGGCCGTAATTCCAACGCCCGCTTTCTGACGCGGTGGAATTGCCGCCGAGCGGCAAGAATGGGGCGCAAACCCGAATGGCCCCCGCCTGAATTAGAGTGACTGGGTACCTGATTATCGACCTACATCTGGCCGCAGTCGAATCACTGTGTTTCCCATTTCATGGCAGTTCAATTGCAGTCAAAGGTTCCCGAGCACTGCTTGGGGACTCTCTGAACATCAATCAATGTATATGCCGGATTATGATAAGGAAAATAACCCTCCATTAGGTCCCGTTCACCTCACGAGGCACTGTGTCCAAAGCGAGGCCTTATTATTGTGGCGCCACTTCGCAATTGATCGATGTGGTCCGACCAGTGCTGCATCATACGAACCCGTTCGGCCCAGTACTGTCCACGGGCATAAGCTCGCCTGATTGAGTTGCCGTCTGCATGGGCCAACTGCCGCTCAACCGCATCTGGATTCCAGATCCCCATTTCATTGAGCAGCGTTGCTGCCAGGGCCCGAAAACCATGCGCGGTCATCTGGTCCTTCGCGTATCCGAGTCTGCGTAGCGCCGCATTGAGAGTATTGTCAGACATGGGCCGAGACAGGGACCGCAAGGACGGGAAGAGGTAAGGGCTGTAACTTGCGTCGTGTTCGATCTTGCTGAGTATCTCGATAGCTTGAGCGCTCAAAGGAACAGAATGCGCGACACCCATTTTCATCTTCTGGCCTGGAATGGTCCAGACCCTCTTTTCAAGATCGAATTCCTTCCATTCGGCCCAGCGAAGTTCACCGGGCCGGACGAAAACATGAGCGAGCAATCCTAGCGCCGTGCGGGTGAGAGGCATTCCGTCATAGTCGTCGATCGCTCGTAACAACGCGCCTGCTTCATCGGATGTGGTGATCGCAGCACGGTGCTTTGCCTTCGGCGTGATGAGGGCGCCGCGAAGGTCGGCAGCCACATCGCGCCCCGCCCGAGCGCTGACAATGGCATACCGGAAGACCTGACTGCACGCTGTTCGAATTCTGTTTGCAGTATCGTACCGCTTCGTCGCTTCGACTTTCTTGAGGGCAAGCAGCAATTCCGGCGCCGAGATTTCGGCAATTGGCCGCTTGCCGATCGATGGATAGATTTTGCCTAAAAGCCACCGCGCCTTTTTTACGGTCATGGCTGCGGCGCCTTCGGTTTCGATCTTGGCGATCCACTCGTCGGCGATGCATTGGAAGGTGTTGGTTGCGGCTAGCGCTTTCTCGATCTTTTCCAGCCTCGCCTGCTCCAGTGGATCGATGCCTTTTGCCAGCAGGCGGCGGGCGTCTAATAGCATGTCCCGTGCTTCGCTTAGCATGACTTCTGGCCAGCGCCCGAAAGACAGGTACGCTGTTGGCCACTAAAGCGGTAATTCATTCGCCAGTATCGAACGCCGCTCGGCTTGACGAAAAGGTAGAGTCCGTCTCGGTCTGACAGCTTGAAGGCCTTGTCCCGCGGCTTCGCGTTCTTCACCGCGATAGCGCTTAGGCCTTTTGTTCCTGATGCCGCCGGCATTGATGGACCTCCGAGCATTGCCGGCGGGGAGTCCATCATCGGGACCATCAATAGCCGTGGATGCAGCTAAACCCGTCCGGATTGTAGCGGAGATTATATCAGTAAAAACGGCTGAAAACAGCCATTCTCCGGACGTCCGTGGACGTCTCCGGAAAGGGGAATGGAGGCCCGAGCCGGAATCGAACCGGCGTGCAAGGATTTGCAGTCCTCTGCGTCACCACTCCGCCATCGGGCCATCCGTGTGGAGGAGTGGGCGCCTAGCAACCCATCACGACGAGCGCAATGCCTTTCGTGCATAAGGCGCAGATTTCGTACGCTAGAGTCTTGGGAACAAGGGTACAGCGTCAGTGCTTCCTACTTGTGCAATCGGGAAATGGGCGCCTTAATATCCCCCCGCCTACTCTCGCGAAAGGCATCGGTCATGATTCTCGGAGCCGTCCTGGCAGGTGGTTTGTCGAGCCGTTTCGGGAGCGACAAGGCACTCGCCGACATCGGTGGTCGTACGCTGCTCTCGCTGGCGGTCGATACTCTATCCGGCTGGTGCGAGCATGTCGTGGTCACGGGTAGGGAAACCGCTCCGGCACCGACCTTGCCGGACTGGCCACGCGCGGGGATGGGGCCGCTCGGAGGGCTGGCTGCCGCACTGCGCCATGCGGCTGATGAAGGGTACGATGCGGTAATGAGCTGCGGAGTCGATGCCGGGTTTCTTCCCGAGGATCTTCCGACGCTCCTTGGCGGTGCACCGGCATGCCTGGCGGTACAGCCTGTGATAGGGCTGTGGCCAGCGTCCAGCCTACAGGAACTTGAAGCCCTGCTGCACGCTCCGGAAAGTCACTCGATGAATCGTTTCGTCGATCGCATCGGAGCACGGCGAGTGCAGATCGCTCTTCCCGTCGCCAACATCAACACGCGCCAGGATCTGGCCAGGCTCGCGACGCACCTGCCATGAACCCGCTCACGCCGTGGCTTGCCGCACGTCCAGACCGAGCCTGCCGGAAGCGTAGGTTCCTACGCTGCGTGTCTTAGTGTCGTGTGACGCGGTCAGGCAATAACCGCCGGCCGATGCCGTTGCGATGATGCCGGACATGCCCACGAAGCCAAGCTTGCGGCGAAGGCGCGACATATGGACGGCGATGCTGTTGGTTTCCGGCACGAAGCCCATGCGCCAGACATCGTGGATCAGTTCCTGCTTGCTCACGGGCGCGCCGGGACTGTCAGCGAGGCGCCAGATCAGCGCGAACTCGCGCGGGTTGAGATTGAGCGAGGTACCACGTACGTAAGCTTCGCGAGCCAGCAGGTCGAGTTCGAGTTCGCCAAGGCGGCGATGCCGCGGTAGCCAGTGCGTCAGTTCCGCCAGCCGGCTGGCGCGAGCTTCGAATTCGCCGGGCTCGATCGCGCCGGCCGCTGCCTCGCCGAAACCGACCTGAAGCAGTTCGGTGCGCTCATCCGCCGAGCAGGCGCCGATGACGAATACGAAGCGCCGTACTTCCTCCCGGACGGACAGGACACGCTGCCAGCCTGCCGCGTCGAGCCGTCCTGCGGGCATGATGCCGATGCAACTGCTGGAAGGCTCGCCAGCGACGTCCAGGGCCCACCCGCTGGCCCGCAGATCGAACTCGGCGGGAACCTTTTCGGTACCCAGCCAGCGAAAACGGTAAAGCGAGTCTCGTTGCGTAAGAAGGTCCGCCATCTATCCCCCAATATGCACGGCATTCCAATGCGATAGGGGACTAGATGGCGGAATTTTATGCTCCGGAACAACACGTATAATATTACAGGGCTAGCTTTCCCTTAACCGTAATGTCCCGCAGAAATGCTGATGTTTTCGCTTTCGTGCGCCGTATGATTAAGGGGTGTTAACCCCCATCGAGTTCAGGTAGCGCTTCACGTTGCGTGCCGCCTGGCGAAGGCGTTGTTCGTTCTCGACCATGGCGATTCTCACGAAGCCTTCGCCGTCCTCGCCGTAGCCGACGCCTGGTGCCACCGCGACTTCGGCATGGGTCAGCAACTGCTTCGAGAACTCGAGGCTGCCCATTTCCTTCAGCGCCGGGGGCAGGGGGGCCCAGGCGAACATGGAGGCCTTGGGAGCGGGGATGTCCCAGCCGGCGCGGCCGAACGCCTCGACCATCACGTCGCGGCGCTTCTGGTAGAGGTCGCGGTTGCGCTGGACGATGTCCTGCGGCCCGTTGAGCGCAGCGCAGGCCGCCGCCTGGATCGGCGTGAAGGCGCCGTAGTCGAGGTAGGACTTCACGCGGGTCAGCGCCGAGATCAGCTTCTGGTTGCCGACCGCGAAGCCGATGCGCCAGCCGGCCATCGAGTAAGTCTTGCTCATCGAGGTGAATTCCACGGCGACGTCCTTGGCGCCCGGAACCTCGAGGATCGAGCGGGTCGGGTTGCCGTCGTAGTAGAGTTCGGAATAGGCGAGGTCGGACAGGATCCAGACCTTGTTCTCCTTCGCCCAGGCGACGAGGCGCTCGTAGAACGCTAGGTCCACCGTCTCGGCGGTCGGGTTCGACGGGTAGTTGACGATCAGGATCGACGGGCGCGGCACCGTGAAGGCCATCGCACGGTCGAGCGAACGCCAGTAGTTCTCATCCGGGGTCGTCGGCACCGAGCGGATCGTCGCGCCTGCGATGATGAAGCCGAAAGTGTGGATCGGGTAGCTCGGGTTGGGCGCCAGCACCACGTCGCCGGGCGTCGTGATCGCGGTGGCCAGGCTGGCCAGGCCCTCCTTGGAGCCCATGGTCACGACGACCTCGCGCTCGGGGTCCAGTTCCACGTTGAAGCGGTTGGCGTAGTAGTTCGCCTGGGCACGGCGCAAGCCCGGGATGCCCTTGGACTGCGAATAGCCGTGCGCATCGGGCTTCTGAGCCACTTCGCACAGCTTGTCGAGCACGTGCTGGGGCGGGGGCAGGTCGGGGTTGCCCATGCCGAGGTCGATGATGTCCTTACCAGCCTGGCGGGCTGCGTGCCTCATCGCGTTCACTTCGGCGATGACATAGGGCGGCAGTCGCTTGATGCGGTAGAACTCGTCTTCCATGACCTCTGGTATCCAGTAACTTTCGCGGCAGGATCGCCGCAGGGCCCCTGTAGGGTATTCCGGTGTCCGCGCAAATGGGGACTGGTGAAAGATAATTGCAGGATTTGTCACGGCGAAGCGTGCAAAGGGGGCTCGACAGGACTCGGCATGGTCGCCAACGTGGCGTGCGAATCCCAAGGCGAGCCTCCAGGAGAGCGAATACCGATGGCCACCGACGCCGACCTCATCAGCGACGTCATGAAGTCCCAGGTACAGGGGCTGACCACCCTGTTCGGGCAGATGATCCCGGCCGAAGGCTCGCCGGAAGCCGAGGCGACGGTGCAATGGGCCGAAGTCGCCGGACGCCTGCATTCGATCTGGACCGAATTCCAGGTCGAGCAACTGAACAAGGTCAGTGCCGAAAAGCCGCCGCACTACGCCGATCCGATGAAGTGGATCGCCACGGCCGAAGGCGTCTTCCGGCAATTGCCGCTCGCCAATCCCGAGGTCCAGCAGAAGCTGTGGAACGAGGGGCTTACGCTGGCGAACGCGGTATTCGGTCAGTACGGTCTCGGTCCGCGTGCGGAGCACGGTGAAGCGGGGCAGGGTGATCCCGAACTGCCGCGCCGTGATCGCCGGTTCGCCGATCCCGAATGGCGCCGTCAGCCGTTCTTCGCGGTATTGCACCAGCTCTACCTGCTGATGAGCGAGCAGGTCACCGGTCTTGCCGAAGCGGTCGAGGGGCTGGAGCCCGCGCGCAAATCCCAGCTGCTGTTCGCGACCCGCGCACTGGTCGATGCCCTGAGCCCCGCGAACTTCCCGCTGACCAACCCCGTCGCTCTGGCCCGCGCCACCGAAACGCGGGGCGAAAGTCTCGTGCGTGGTTTCGAGAACATGCTCGACGACATGCGCAAGGGCCAACTCACACACACACGGCCCGGCGCCTTCGTGCTTGGCGAGAACATCGCGGTGACCCCGGGCAAGGTCGTGTTCGAGACGCCGCTATACCAGTTGATCCAGTACACACCGACTACCGAGAAGGTGCTGAAGGCTCCGCTGGTGATCTTCCCGCCGTGGATCAACCGTTTCTACATTCTCGATCTCAACGCCAAGAAGAGCTTCGTGCGCTGGGCCGTGGAGCAGGGGATCACGGTGTTCATGGTTTCGTGGAAGTCGGCCGACGCCTCGTTGGCGGAGCTGGTGTGGGACGACTACATCGCCGCGCAGATCGAGGCGGTGGACTTCGCGCGCCAGCGGCTGGGCGTGCCTTCGGTGCACACGATCGGCTACTGCGTCGCCGGTACGACGCTGGCTGCGACGCTGGCGGTGCTGGCGCGCAAGGGCGAGGCGGACAAAGTCGCGAGCGCCACGTTCTTCACCGCGCAGGTCGATTTCGCGGAGGCGGGCGACCTCAGGAACTTCATCGACGACCAGCAGATCGAGACCCTCGGCAAGCTCTCGCCCGAGGGATACCTCGATGGTCGCTACCTGGCCGCCAGTTTCAATCTCCTGCGCGGCAACGATCTCATCTGGAACTACGTCGAGAAGAACTATCTCAAGGGCGAGGACTATCCTGCCTTCGACCTGCTCCACTGGAATGGCGACGTGACCAACCTGCCGGCACGCTGGCATCGCGACTACCTGCGTGACCTGTATCGCGACAACCGGCTGGCGGTGGCGGATTCGCTCCATGCCTGCGGGGTGCCGATCGACCTGCACCGGATCGCGACCCCGACTTACATCCAGGCCGGGCGCGAGGACCATATCGCGCCGCCGAGCAGCGTGTGGAAGCTGACGCGTTATCTTGCCGGGCCGCGCACGTTCCTGCTGGCGGGCTCAGGACATATCGCCGGGGTCGTCAACCCGCCGTCCTCCGGGAAATACCAGTATTGGACCAACGAAAGGCCTGCCGAGACGCTGGAAGCCTTCATCGACGGGGCGACCGAGCATCCGGGATCGTGGTGGCCGCACTGGGCGGCCTGGTTGCGTGATCTCGATCCGGCGCAGGTTCCTGCGCGCGGCAAACGCAAGCCGGGGGGGCGAGGTGACGCGGCGATCGAGGATGCTCCCGGGCGTTACGTCTCCACCCGCTGAACTGCGGCTGACATACCAAGGTCCATTTCGGCTTTTTAATCGAGTGACCTGCGTTTGCGGGCGTGCTGACACATGCCTGTAATCTGTACCGGACACCTTCGGAATCACGGGGAAGACTGCGGGAAACCTCGTAAAATTGTGCGGCGCAGCATAAAATTGTGCAACGCAACATGATTGAGTTGACTTCGCTTGTGCAAAAACCTATTTTGCACCGCAGCACCGATGTACGCGACTCGTGGTTCGCGTCGATTTTCCGGGGTAACGCCCGGCACGAACTCGATGTTTTCAACATTAGGCTGGATGCACAGATGGCCGATACTGAAGACCCGAAGGGCAATGTCGCTCCGGTAATTCCTCCCAAGCCTGTCGAGGCCAAGGCTGAGCCTGTGGTCAAGCCTCAGGCTCAGGATCCGAAGCCCGTCGCGGCGGCTGTCGAGCCGAAGTCGCCGCCGTCCGCGCCTGTGAAAGCGCCGGTGACGACTGAAGCTCCGGTCAAGCCGGTCGAGGCCAAGGCAATCGAAGCCAAAGCCAAGCCCGCCGCGAAAGTCGCGCCGGCAAAAGCGGCCCCTTCCAAGACTGTGGTCGCTGCCAAGCCCGTTGCGCCTGAGCCGGTGGTTGCCAAGCCTCCGGTCCTGAAGGCGCTGAAGCCGAAAATATCGAAGCCCAAGATTCAGGCCGCTCCGGCGAAACCGAAGCCGGCCCCCGCAGTTGTTCCGGCCAAGGCCGCGCCGGTGCAAGCCGTCGTAACCAAGCCGGCCATCAAGGTTGCCGAGGAAATCAAGGAAGCGGTCCCGGCCGCTCCGGCGTCCAAGGTGGCCACTCCCAAGGCGGCACCAAAGACCGCACCCAAGCCTATCGCAGGCAAGCCCGTCTTCGCAGGACTGTTCTCCAATTTCATGCTCGAGGAAACGACAATGGACATGAGCGCTAACTTCACCGGTTTCCAGGATGCCGTCACCGAGGCTCAGGCCAAGGCCAAGGCCGCTTTCGAGAAGGGCACCAGCGTGCTCGGCGAAGTGAGCGACTTCGCCAAGGGCAACGTCGAGGCTGCCGTCGAATCGGGCAAGATCTACGCCGAGGGCGTCCAGGCCCTGGGTTCGGAATTCGTCACCGAAAGCCGCGCCGCGTTCGAGAAGATTTCGGGCGACATCAAGGAACTCGCCGCCGCCAAGTCGCCGACCGATTTCTTCAAGCTGCAGGGTGACCTCGCGCGCAAGAATTTCGACACCGCGGTGGCCTACAGCTCGAAGAACAGCGAAGCGGTGCTCAAGCTGTTCAGCGACACTTTCGCCCCGATTTCGGGCCGCGTGAGCATCGCCGTCGAGAAGGCACGCTCGGCCGCCTCGCTCTGACGAGAGGCTGGCCCGGCCGGTCGGATGCATGTCGCATCCGGTCGGCCGAGCCGCCGAACCGAGAATATGGACCAAGGCATCTTGTTATCAGGCGCCTTGGTACGATATTCTGGGCACCATGATTCCCCCGATCGCTGATTCTGACCTTCCGCTCCCCCCGCTCGCGTCCCTTGCGGATGCGCCTTTTGTGGTGAAGGCGGCCCAGGACAGCGATTCCGATCACGGCACGGGCGACGACCACCAGGTCGGCATCGCCACCAAGACCCGCGCGAAACCGAAGAAGCCCAGCCAGTTCAAGGTGCTGATGCTGAACGACGATTATACCCCGATGGAATTCGTGGTGCTCGTCCTCAAGCGCTTCTTTCACATGGACCTCGAACAAGCCACGCGGGTCATGCTCCATGTCCACCAGAAGGGCGTCGGCGTCTGCGGCATCTTCCCTTACGAGATCGCCGAGACAAAGGTGAACCAGGTGATGGACTTCGCCCGGCAGAACCAGCACCCGCTCCAGTGTACGCTGGAAAAGGCCTGATCTCATTCCTCCCCGATCTGGCAACCTTCCCGCTCCGGCGACGTTGAACCGCCCGCCGCGATGCGTTCCGTGCCATCGGCTTGCCTTGCGACAAATCGCTTTGCCCTCCCGGCCCGAGCCGTTAAGGGCGGGGGAGAACGGTTGAGTGACGACGTCTAAGTGAAGTTCATCAGCGCCCTGGACCGCTACATCTTACGCCTCGTGCTGATGCCGATGCTGGGCATATTCCTGCTCGCCGCGTCGCTGCTCGTGCTCGACAAGATGCTGCGCCTGTTCGATTTCGTCGCGACCGAGGGCGGGCCGGTCGGCGTGGTCTTCAAGATGCTGGCGAATATGCTGCCGGAGTACGCCAGCCTCGCCATCCCGCTCGGGCTGATGCTGGGCATCCTGCTCGCCTTCCGCAAGCTGGCGACCAGCAGCGAACTCGACGTCATGCGCGCGGTGGGGCTCAGCTATACCCGCATGCTGCGCGTGCCCTACATCATCACCATCGTGATGGTCATCGCGAACTTCGCCATCGTCGGCTACCTGCAGCCGCTCTCGCGCTACTACTACGAAGAGCTGAACTACGAGCTGAAATCGGGTGCGCTCGGTGCCTCGATCAAGGTCGGCGAGTTCACGACTCTCAAGGACCGCATCGCCCTGCGCATCGACGAGAGCAAGGACGATGGGCGCAAGCTCATGGGTATCTTCGCGCGCGTCGCCAACCAGAAGGGCCAGGTGCTGTCGATCTCCGCGCGCGAGGGGCGTTTCCTGGCGCTCAAGGGCAATCCGGACACGATCATCTTCCGGCTCGAACAGGGCCAGATCATTCAGGACCAACCGGGCGAGCCTTCGCGCGTGCTGACCTTCACCCGGCACGACCTGCCGATCGAGCTTCCCGCTATCGAGAAGTTCCGCGAGCGCGGCGGCCAGGATCGCGAATACCTGCTGCCCGAACTGCTCAAGCTCGGCTGGAGCAAGGATGCTCCGAGCGACGAGCGGGTGTCGAGCCAGGCTAACTTCAACTACCGCATGGTCGAAGTGGTCATGATGCTGCTGTTGCCGTTGCTCGGCGTGGCGCTGGCGATCCCGCCCAAGCGATCGACTTCCGCGCTTGGCCTGTTCGTGTCGATCGTGATGGTGGTGGCCTATCACAAGGTCAACCAGTACGCGAACGACGTGGCGTCGCTCGGCAAGCTGAACCCGATCCTGGGCCTGTGGGGGCCATTCCTGGTCTTCGCCGCGATCATCCTGTGGATGTACTGGCGCGTTGCCTACGTGCCGGGCGGGCAAGCGATCGGCTGGTTGGAGACCGCGTCCGACAAGGGCGTCAAGCGTCTCAAGTCGCTGCTGCGCCGCAACCGGCGTGGACCGATCCTGCCGACGCCCGCGGACCAGAGCTGAGCCCATGAACCTCGAATTCTTCCCGTCGCGCACCCTGACCTTGTACCTTGCGCGGCTGTTCGTCACGCGGATCGTCGCCGTGCTCATCATGCTGGTGCTGGTGCTGCAGGTGCTCGACCTTCTGGGCGAGAGCGGCGATATCCTGGCCTACAAGGGCAACGGGCAGATGCAGCTGCTTTATTACGTAAGCCTGCGAATCCCGCAGCTCGTGGCGCGCTTCCTGCCTTATTCGGTGCTTCTGGCGACGATCATCACGCTTGCCACGCTGAACCAGAACAGCGAGGTCATCTCGATGAAGGCATCGGGGCTGTCGGCGCATCAGGTGCTGGCGCCGCTGATCCTGACCGCGCTGGTGATCTCGGGCCTCAGCTTCGCCTTCAACGAGCGCGTGGTCACCCGTGCGACCTCCACGCTCGATGCCTGGGAGGCGGTCGATTACGGTCCGGTCCCCAAGGACGCGAGCCCGAAGGCCAACTTGTACCTGGCTGATGGCGCCGACCTGCTGCTGGCGCAGTCGCTGTCGGGCGAGGGCAGCACGATGACGCTCCATGGCGTCACGTATTACCGGCGCGATGCCAACGACATGATCGTGGTGCAGATGCGGGCGGACAGTGCGACTTACGCCAATCCCGGCTGGAAGCTCGACCGGCCGGTCAAGTTCGAGGTCGCCGGCACCACGACCACCCGGCTCGCCTCGGCGACGGTGGCGCCTGGGATCACGCCGATCAAGATCTACATCTCCAAGGTCGATGCCGATTCGCAGGACATCTTCACGCTGGCGGGATCGATCCATGCCGTGCAGGAAGCCGGCCGCCGCACCACGGATCTCGACGCGGCGTGGTGGCACAAGCTGTCCGGGCCGCTGTCCTCGGCGCTGATGCCGCTGCTGGGGGCAGTGGCGGCGTTCGGCCTGGCGCGTTCCGGCGCGCTGCTGATCCGCGCCGTCATCGGCATGGCGCTGGGCTTTGCCTACTTCGTGTTCGACAACGCGGCGCTGGCGATGGGCAACTTCGGCGGCTACCCGCCGCTGATCGCGGCCTGGGCGCCTTTTCTGCTCTTCGCGCTCATCGGCGAGACGGTGCTGATCCGCACCGAGGAGTGATCCTCAGCGCACTTTCATCGTGCTGCGCGCCAGCCGGGCGAGCAGCGGGGTGAGGCCCGGATAGCTGGCCTTCCCATATGTCGATCCCTGTTCCAGATGGCCGCTCAGGCGGCGATGCGCCTCGGCCAGCGAGTGGTAGGGCATCGAGGGCAGCAGGTGGTGCAGTGCGTGGTAGCGCAAGCCCACCGGTGCCCACATCGCGGCGATGAAGCCGGGCGGCGGCACGTTCACCGAATCGAGGTACTGCGCGGTCACCGTCATCGCCTCCCCGTCGTTCTCCCACAGATGGGCGACGAGAGTGCGGACCTGGTTGAGCAGCGCGGTGAACGAAACCACGCACAGCGCGATCAGCAGCGGCCGCCAGCCCCAGGCGACACTGGCGGCGATGAGGGCGATGGCCCAGGCCGAGCACGCCAGTTCCTGCCAGAACACCATGCGGGCGAAGGCGCCCTCGGGCTTGCGGCGGCGGTATTGCGGGTTGATGGCGAGAGCGGAAACGCGTTCCCACACCAGCGTGCGCAGCGGCGGCACGATGGCGCCCAGCGGCACCAGTACCGCCGAGCGGACCAGCAGCGCGGGCGGCAGCAGGATCGCGGTGAGCGCGAAGACCGGCAGGCTCCACGGCTTCATCAGCGCCAGCGGCAGGTACTCGGGATCCTCGACGGTGCCGTAACGGGTGCGGGCGTGGTGCTGGGTGTGCACGCCCTCGTACATGAACGAGGGGATCAGCATCGGTACGCCGACCAGCAGGTTCCAGCCGAAGCGGAAGCCGGGCAGGGCATCCTTGTGGATGTGCGTCAGTTCATGGATGAACAGCAGCGCGCGGTAGAGCGCGAGCGAGGCGACTATTCCCAGCAGCACCGCCAGGACGGGGCTGGCGACAAGAATGGCGCCCGCCAGCGCAGCGTAGCCCAGCGCGGCGCTCGCCAGCATGTCCGGCCAGTAGATGCCGGGGCGGGCGGTCGCGATATCGCGCGTCAGTTCGACCGCGGCGCGCAGCATCGCCTTGTCGTCGGGCATCTGCGAGTGCCACGTCGATCCCTGCACGGCGTCGCGTGCATCGGGCTGGGGCAGGTCGATCGCTTTCTGGGCATTCATCACGAGAGATTTCCGCACAAGATTTCCAAAGTGTTTCCGGGCATAAGCCCGCCCGGATACGGCTTCACCGCAGAGTCGCCGCGCGGTCCGGCTTGACAACGTACCGCCAACGGCAGCACGTCGCGCTCATATTCCGTTACGCCAGAACAAAGGCAGCATCGTGGCCGAACTAGTCATCACTCCGATCTCCAGCAAGGCCGACATCGCCGCTTTTGTCGATCTCGCTTATCGACTCAATGCGTCAGATCAAAACTGGGTGCCGAACTTGCGCTCGGAGGAGATTTCCAAGTTCACCCTCGGCAAGAACCCTTTCTTCGAGCATGCCCGCGTCCAGCTGTTCCTGGCGAAGCGCGGCGGACAGGTCGTCGGGCGCATATCGGCGCACATCGATGAACTGGCGCTGAAACAGCCGCTTGAGCAGGGCATGGGCCCGGGCACCGGCAACTGGGGCGCGATCGAGGCCGAGGACGGCGATGTCGCCCGCGCCCTCATCGCCGCGGCCGAGCAGTGGCTGCGCGAGCAGGGGATGACCCGCGCGCTGGCGCCGATGAACCTCTCGGTATGGGAAGAGCCGGGCATCCAGACGGTTGGCCACGACCATGCGCCGATGGTGATGATGGCTCACCACAACGCCGCCTACCAGGGCTGGATCGAGGGCGAGGGCTACGCTCCGGTCAAGACCGTCAAGACTTACGATCTCGACGTGACCAAGCAGTTCCCCCCGCTGATCCAGCGCATCGTCGCCTCGGGCGAGAAGAATGCCAAGATCGTCATCCGCAAGGCCGATCTGAAGCATTTCGCCCGCGACGCCGCGATCATCTGCGAGATCCTCAACGATGCCTGGTCGGACAACTGGGGCTTCGTGCCCTTCACCGACAAGGAGATCGAGTACACCGGCAAGGCGCTGAAGCCGCTGGTCCATCCCGAACTGATCCTGATCGCCGAATACGAAGGCGAGCCGGTGGCCTTCATGATGACGCTGCCCGATCTCAACGGCATCCAGATGAAGGTCAACAAGCGCACCGGCAAGCCCTCGATCCTGGGCCTCATCAAGCTGCTGCTGTGGCTGAGGAAGCCCCGGCCCGCCGACATGCGCGTGCCGCTGATGGGCGTGCGCAAGAAGCTGCAGTCGTCGCGCCTCGCCAGCCAGTTGGCCTTCATGATGATCGAGTACATCCGCCGCGCCGCCACCGCCAAGTTCGGCGCGAAGCGCGGCGAGATCGGCTGGATCCTCGAGGACAACCAGGGGATGGTCGCCATCGCCGATGCCATCGAGAGCAAGGTGAACCGCGAGTACGTGATCTACGACAAGGCGCTGTAAGCGCCGGAGTGGCCGCCTGCGCAAGGTGACAGGTTTACACGGTTTACACGGTCCAGGGGCAAAAGGTGTCACCTTGGGCCGCAAAACCGTCACCTTGCAGCGGAATGTGTCACCTTGTGCGTGCAATGTGTCACCTTGGGTGTCACCTTGCGTTCCCCACCTGTAACCTTGCGGCTCAGTCCGGTCTTGCCGTGCCCAGGCGCAGGAGGTGAGGGTGACGGCAGGCATGCCGGGAAAGTATCCCGCCCGAACCCGTGTAGGAAAATCCTTTGTGCCGGCCGGTCGCGGCGGCGACACGGAAGCGGTTTGTCTATCGGCGCCAAGATGATACCGCAGTGTCACCGTATGGTGGGGCAAATGAAGTTCTGATATGCCGCGCTCCGGCCTTGCCCGGCGGGGCTGTCAGCTGGAGTAGGATTTTGCCTGTATCGTCGTCGGTGCCATCGCAACTTCTCGACTTTCTCGCATCGCTTCCCATCGCCTTGTCACTCGCCGGCGCCGAGGACGACCATCCGCTGCTGTTCGTCAACGAGCGGTTCAGCGAACTCACCGGCCATAGCAGCGAGGAGGTCGTCGGGCGCAACTGCCGCTTCCTGCAGCGCGGGGTGACGGACGGACAGGCTCACGCCAAGTTCCGCACCTTCCTGACCGGGCAGGCCGATCTTGCGGTACGCGCGCCGATCGTCAATTTCCGCAAGAACGGCACGCCGTTCATCAATCTGCTCTACCTGACCCGGCTGCACGGGCCGGAGGGGGAGACGCGCTATTTCCTCGGCTCGCAGTTCGACGTCAGCCGGGTCGAGGTCGACCGGCTGAAGGCTTACGATGGTGCGTTGTCCGATGCGCTCGCCCGGCTGGGGCCACTGGCGGTCGAATGCGGGATGGCGGTGGATTCGGCGCTGTCGGCGATCGGCGATGCGGGGAGCCTGATGGCCCAGGCGCAACTCACGCTGGCCGGCGCGGAGTGGGCGCGGAAGTAAGGGACTGGCCCGGCATCGCAAGCCCCGGCTTCAGGGCGTGACGTCTCCGGGCACGAACGGTCAGGGCTGCGTCGGCGCCGGCGCGGGCGGTGCGGCATCGATCACCGGGGCGGGCTCCGCCACCGCGTCGGCTTGCGGCACGTCCGAAGCGAGCGCGGCAGGGGCGGCCTCGCGCGGCGGGGCCAGTCCGGCGTTGGGATCGACGAGCGAGGCCTGCGACTTCACGGTGTCGTACGGCAGCATGTCGTCGCCGACCGAGCGCGGCAGCAGTTCGCCGCCCGCCGCCGTCTTGGCCTGGTCCTCGGCCTTCTTCTTGCAGCCGCCGAGCGCCAGCAGCGCCATGGCGACGGGCAGGACCAGGCAAGCCGCCTTGTTCGAGGACACCTTCATCACGCGCTCTCCTTGGGGGCGACGGGTGGGCAGGGGCTTTCCAGCGCGGCAAGGAAGGCCGGCGCGCGGGCGATCAGCGCGGCGTCGAAAGCGGCAAGGTCCACGTCCTTGCCGAGGCGGCTGAGGCTGGTGACGCCGAATTCGTCGATGCCGCAGGGCACGATGCCGGTGAAGTGCGACAGGTCGGGCGCGACGTTGACCGAGAAGCCGTGCATCGTCACCCACTTGCGGATGCGCACGCCGATCGCGCCGATCTTCGCCTCGCGCCCGTCGACGTCCTGCGTCCAGATGCCGATGCGGCCTTCCGAGCGGAAGCTTTCCACCCCGAAGTCGCGCAAGCTCTCGATCACCCAGCCTTCGAGGCCGTGGACGAAGCCGCGCGCGTCGCGGGCGCGCTTGCGCAAGTCGAGCAGGACGTAGCCGATGCGCTGGCCGGGGCCGTGGTAGGTATAACGGCCGCCGCGCCCCGCCTCCACCACCTCGAAGCGCGGGTCGAGCAGTTCGGCCACCGCCGCGCTGGTGCCGGCGGTGTAGACCGGGGGATGCTCCAGCAGCCAGATCAGTTCGCGCGCCTCGCCGGCGGCGATCTGGGCGTTGCGCAGCGTCATCTCCTCCAGCGCCTGCCGGTAAGGCACCGGCTCGGCGGAGATGCGCAGTTCGATATCACCGGGAATCGTCATGCCGCGTTGCGTGGCGTCATTTCCTGCGGTTATCAAGAGCCTTCAGGCGCACCGGGGCATTCGCCCGCCGTGCCTCACCTTTCTGGAGTACCCGATGCAATTCGACAGCAACCGCGCCTGGAACGATGCCCTGGCGGCCGTCACGGCCAATCGCGAGGTGCTGCTGGCGCTGGGCGGGGTGTTCTTCCTGCTGCCGACGCTGCTCTCCACGGTATTCCTGACCGACGTGCAGGCGCAGATCCTGGAAGCGCTGCAGAAGCCGCAGCTGGTCAACCGGGTGATCGCCGACAACATCGGCCTGCTGGCCGGCTTCGGGATCGGCGGGACGCTGGTGCAGTTGCTCGGCTACCTCGCCGTCACCGCGCTCATTTCCGAGCGGGGACGGCCGACGGTGGGCGAATCGATCGGCTGGGGCCTGCGCGCGGTGCCTTCGCTGTTCGCAGTGCTGGTGATCGGCTTCCTGGGCCTGATGCTGGCGACGACGGTGTTCTCGGCGGTGGTGGTCGGCCTGTTCGCGGTGCTCGGCGCGCCGGGGGCGGGATCGGTGCTGGCGGTGGTGCTGCTGATGCTGGGGCTGGCCTACGTATCGGTCAAGCTGTCGCTGGTGGTGCCGGTGATCGTCAACGAAGGGCTGGCCGGCCCGGTGCTGGCGATGGCGCGCTCGTGGAAGCTGACCAAGGGCAACAGCCTGCGCCTGTTCGGGTTCTATACGCTGCTGTCGCTGGGCTATTTCGTGATCGCGCTGATGTCGACGTTCCTGGTGGTCGGCCCGGTGATGCTGGTGCTGGGGCAGGGCAAGGTCGCGGTGCTGGTGATGGGGCTCGTCTCCGGCGCGATCGGCGCGGCGGCCAGCGTCCTGTTCGCCGCGGTGCTGAGCAAGGCGCACAGCCAGCTCGCCGGGCCTTCTGCGGGCGTGCAGGCGGACCTGTTCGAATAAGCGGACCCGCGGAGGCTGGAAACAGGAAACCCGGGGCGGCCTGCGCTACCCCGGGTTTCCTGTTAGTGCCGCCATGATGGGCGGGACAGTCAGTCCTCGTCCTTCCAGCCCCACCACATGAAGCAGGGCGGGACGTTGATCGGCTCGATCGCGTCGTCGATGCGCTTGAAGTGCGGGGCCATGTAGCTGCGTGCCTTGGGGCGGAACTGGTAGACCAGAAACGCCCCGCCCTTGCGGATCACGCGGTAGGTGGCGGCGGCGATCGCAGGTGCGACGCCCTTGGGCAGGGTCGAGAACGGCAGGCCGGACAACACGTAGTCCGCCTTCTCGTGCCCATGCGCCCGCACGATCTCCTCGACGTCGGCCGCCGAGCCGTTGACCGCGACGAAGCGGCTGTCGGTGATGGTGCGGCGCAAGTAGTCGATGAACATCGGATTGGTGTCGATCACCAGCAGCATGCCGTCGCGCGGCAGGCGGTCCAGCACCGGCTGGCAGAAGGTGCCGACGCCGGGGCCATACTCGACGAACAGCCGCGTGCTGGGCCAGTCGACGCGCGAAAGCATGCGGTTGATCGTGAAGCGCGAGGACGGAACGATCGAGCCGACCATCACCGGATTGCGGATGAACCCTTCGAGAAACACGCCCCAGGGGCCCATACCCTGCTTGATCTTGCGCCTGATCCTTTGGGCCAGGGGCTGTCGGGCAAGCTCGGTGCTGGTCATGCTGAGGTAGGCTCTCGCAATTCTATCGTGTCACGGATGTGCCATGCGGTGGCAGATTGTCCCCGTCATTGCAAGGCGATGGGCCGAGCCCTGCGGCAGGTCGATGGGGAAAGCGGGTCAGAGAATCTGGTGAACCGTGTCCTGCGGGCGACAAAGCCGCGTGCCCTTGTCGGTTTCCACCAGCGGGCGTTCGATCAGGATCGGCTCGGCGGCCATGGCGGCCAGCACGGCGTCGTCGTCCGCGTCCGGGAGTCCGCGTTCGATCGCGTCGGTTCCCCTGATGCGCAGGCCCTGCTGCGGGGTGATTCCGGCATCGCGGTAGAGCTGCGCGAGCTTGTCGGCGCTCGGCGGGGTCTTGAGGTATTCGATCACCTCCACCTCGACGCCGGGGGTCTCTTCCAGGATCGCCAGCGTCTTGCGCGAGGTGCCGCACTTGGGGTTGTGCCAGATGGTGGCCTTCATTCGGAGTCTCCTTTTGGGACGGATGTGGCGGCCTGCGAGGACAGCGCCGGGATGCGCGGTGCGCCGCCGGGCGGGGGCACCACGTCGATCTTCTCTTCGCGCCGGGCGACGGCGGCGGCGCGCTGGACCGCACGCACCAGCCGGGGCTGGACGCCGCAGCGGCACATGTTGGGGATCGCCGCCTTGATGTCCGCCTCGCTGGGGGAGGCATTGCGGGCGAGCAGGGCGGCGGCGTTCATGACGATGCCCGGCGTGCAGAACCCGCACTGGATCGCCTGTTCGGCCACCATCGCCTGCTGCACCGGGTGCGAGCGATCGCGCGACAGGCCCTCCACCGTCACCACGAAGCGGCCCTCGCACTCGGCCAGGGTGATGAGGCACGATCGCAGCGCGGCACCGTCCACCATGACCGTGCAGGCATGGCAGTCGCCTACGCCGCAGCCGTACTTGGTGCCGGTGAGGTTGGCCGCGTCGCGCAGGGCCCAGAGCAGCGGGGTGCGCGGGTCCATCTCGAACTGGACGGGGCGGTCGTTGACGGTGAAGCGGGTCATCTCAGGCGTATCCGGTGGCCAGCGCGCGCGCCCAGTCCTCGCGCCCGCCCTCGGCGGCGCGGCGGGCGGCGGCGGCCCAGTCGTAGGCGACGGCGCAAAGCTGCACCTGCCACGCATCCGGCTCTCCGTCCGCGCCGCGCTCGACCAGTGCATAGCGGGCCTCGGAGGTGCCCGATTCGATGACGTGGGGCCAGGGGTGATCCTCGGCATAGGCGGGCAGGCCGACCGAGCCGGGGTTCACCACCAGCCGTCCATCCTCCAGCCGCACCGCGCGCTGCTTGTGCGAATGGCCGCACAGCACCAGCGCGGCGTCGATTCCGCCCAGCCGTTCGGTGACTTCCGCCCCGGTGGCGGCGCGGCAGCCCTGCGGCTCGACCGTCTCCAGCAGCATCTCCAGGTCGCTGCGCGGCGAGCCGTGGCAGGCGTAGAGGTCGGGCTCCAGCCACATCTCCACCGGCAGCGCGGCGAGCCAGTCGCGGTGGCGCGGCTCCAGCACCGCGTCGGTGGCGGCATCGGAGAGGTTCATCGCCTCGCGCGCAAGGTCGAGCAGCTGGCGCTCGTGATTGCCCCGGATCGTCTCCAGCCCCAGCGCCATCAGCCGCTCGGCGGTGCCGACCGCGTCGAGCGGGCCGCTGAGGATGTCGCCGAGGTTCACCACCCGGCTCGCCCCGCGCGCGCGGGCGTCGGCGAGCACCGCCTCGAGCGCGCCGAGGTTGCCGTGGATGTCGGAGATCACCGCGATGGCCATGCCGCCGCGATGCCCCGGCTCTTGCCTCAGCGCAAGCCTACCTTGACGCCCGCCCACAAGGTGCGCGGCTGGCCGAGGTCGATCGAGCCCGCCTGGTTGCGCGTCACGATGGTCTCGTCGGTGAGGTTCTCCCCCCGCAGCACGATCGAGACGAAGCGGGTGACCGGCACTTGCGCGTAGAGGTCGAGCGTCGTCGCGGCGGGCAGGATGTAGGCCTGCAGGTCGTCCTCGAACTGCGCGCCGGTGCGGCGCACGGTGGCGGCAAGGCGCCAGCCCTGGCGCGGGGCCCAGGCCACGGTGCCGCTGGCGGCGAGCTTGGGTACTTGCGCCGGGCGCAGGCCTTCCAGCGCCGCCTGGGTGCCGTCCGCCTTCACCTTGGCGTCGGTCCACGAGAGCGAGCCGGACAGGTCGACCTGGCCGAGCCTGATGTCCGCGCTCGCCTCGATACCGCGGGCGCGGATGGCGTCGACGTTCTGGCGCTGCTTGAGGTTGGCGGCGATCGTCACGTTGGCGATGGCGTCCTTCAGCCGGTTGTCGAAGGCGGTCACCGACAGTGACAGCGCTTCGGAAGGGTGGAAGTCCACGCCCGCCTCGTAGCCGCGCAGACGCTCGGGCTTGAGCGCGGCATTGGCCTGCGTGGTCACCGGGAACACCACGAAGGGCCGGTACAGCTCGTTCAGCGTCGGCAGGCGCAGGCCGGTATAGGCCGCCGCGCGCAGCGAGACGGCGGGGGCGAGGTTCCAGACGATGCCGCCGCGTCCGTTGGCGCTCCAGCCGTCGCGGTCGGCATAGCGGGTGTCGGTGGTCACCGCGCCCGCCGCGCTGAGTTCGCGGTAGAAGCCGTCGGTGATCGTCCAGCGGTCCAGGCGGCCGCCGGCGGTCAGCACGAACTGGCCGATGGTCCAGTCGTCCTGCACGTAGAAGCCAAGGTCGGACTGCTTGCCCCCGGCGCGGCGGAACGCGGTGGCGAGGCCGGTGGCCGCGCTGTAGGGCTGCTCCACCAGATGCCCGCTCGACAGGCGGATGTCGGTGCCGAGGCGCAGGACGTGGTCCGCGCCGACCGGTGGGCGGATTTCCGCCTTGCCGCCTACCGCCAGGGTCGGCGTCTTGGCCTGGTCGAGCGTCTTCTTGTAGCTCGTCGAGCTGATGACGATGTTCGAGAAGTCCTGCGCCTGGACATAGCCCAGCACGTCGAACTGCCAGTCGCCGCGCCCGACCAGTCGCACCGAGCCCTGCTGGCCCGAGGAGGTCGAATCGGCGCCCTTGAAGCGCAGCGTGCGCTTGTCGTCGTAGACGAGGCCCGAGGCCTGGATCTCCACCGTGTCGGTCAGCGGCGCGACGGCGCGCAGCGATCCGGACAAGCTTTCGTAGGCCGCGCGCGCGGTGGCGGCGACGCGCTGGTCTTTGGGCGTGGTCTGGAAGCCGTCACCCCGGTCCCACTGGACGCTCGCGACGACGAAGCCCTGCCCGAGCCGGGGCGCCACGGTCAGCGAGCCCTGCGTCTCGCCCCGGTCGTTGACGAGCGCCTCGCCCTGCACGGGGCCGATCTGGTTGGGGCCAGATTGATTAGGACTGGCGCTGTCCATCTCGATCGTGCCGGATACCGCGCCAGTGCCGAAGGCGCCCATGCCGCCGCCGCGCGTCACCCGCACCGTGCTCAGCCGCTCGGGGGCGATGGCGCTGAGCGGGATATAGCCGAAGAACGGGTTGCCCACCGGCACGCCGTCGAGCAGCACTTGTGCGCGGCTGGAGGCGTTGCCACCCAGCGCGCGCAGCGTCACGCCCTGGTTAGAGGGGTTGGAAGCGCGGCTGTCCGAGCGGCGGAACTGCTGGAAGCCGGCGACCGAGGCGAGCACGTCCTCGATCCGGCCCGAGGCGCTGGCGGTGATCCGGTCGCGGTCGATGGTCTGGACGTCGTAGGCCGGAGTGGCGGGGCCGTCGGACAGGCCGTGGCCGGTGACGACGATCGGCTCGCGACCTTCGGCGTCGGCCTCGTCCTCGGCGCCGTTCGCGGCCCCGTTCGCGGCATGGGCCGGGAGGGAAAGCGCCAGCAGGGGCAGGGCAAGCAGCGAATGGGCGGTACGGCGGCGAATCGTGGTCATTGTTTTCCGGCTTCTAGGCATCGTTCTCCGCGTCGGTGTGTCTTGCAAAGCCATTTGGCTGGCAAGGCGTTCACGACGCGGGCGACCCAAGGGATAAGAAGGTGAGCGTTGGTGGAGCGGCAGGAATTCCGCGTCCGTCAGCCTTGCAGGCAGTCACCTGCCCGAGACGAGTTCGGGCAGGAAGGTCATTCCGCCGCGCCGATTTCCAGTCGCAGCGGCTCCAGGCCATCGACGGTCCCCTCCAGCACGTCACCGGGCGCGACCGCGCTGACGCCGGCCGGGGTTCCGGTGTAGATCAGGTCGCCCGGCGCCAGGTGATAGAGGCGCGAGAGGTCGGCGATCAGTTCGGGGATCGACCAGATCATGTCCGAAAGCACGCCGTCCTGCTTCACCGCGCCGTTCTGCGTCAGCGCGATGCGCTGGCCTGCGAGTGAGAACCCGGCGGCGGGCGTGATCGGGCCGATCACCGCGCCGTTCTCGAAATCCTTGCCGGTGTCCCAGGGATAGCCCTTGGCCTTGGCCGCGTTCTGCAGGTCGCGCCGGGTCATGTCGAGGCCGCAGGCATAGCCGTGGACCACGGCCATCGCCGCCTCGGGCGCGATGCGGAAGGCAGGCGCGCCGATGGTGACGACCAGTTCCATCTCGTAGTGGCAGTTCGCGGTGCCGGGCGGATAAGGAATCGTCGCGCCCGACAGGCACAGCGCGGCGGGGGCCTTGTTGAACCAGATCGGCGCCTCGCGATCGACCGCGTTGCCCAGTTCCAGGGCATGCGCGGCATAGTTGCGCCCGACGCAGAACACCCGGCGGACCGGGTAGCGGGCCTGCGAACCCTGGACGGGAATGGACGGGGTCTCGGGCAGGTCGAACAGCAGGGTCATGAAGCGGGGGTCTCCTTCGGACAGGGACATAGGCCGCTCCGTCGCATCGGCAAAGGGCTGTTGCGGGTTCGTGCTTGTGGTCGGCGCGTGGAGGCATAAAGTGCTCGCGTGACGAAGGAACAGTATCTGTCGGGGCGCCTGCTGCTGGCCATGCCGGGCATGTTCGATCCGCGTTTCGAGCGGTCGGTCAGCGTGATGTGCGTGCATGACGAGGACGGCGCGCTCGGCGTGGGCGTGGGCCAGGTGCGCGAGGGCGTGCGCTTTCACGACGTGCTGGAGGAACTGGGCCTCGATCCCGGCGTCTCCCCCAACCGCGAGATCATGAACGGCGGTCCGGTGGAGCCGGGGCGCGGGTTCATCCTGCATTCGACCGACTGGGGCGGCAGCGACACCATCGCGGTCGCTCCACTCTGCGCACTGTCGGCCTCGATGGACGTGCTGCGCGCGATCGCCGAGGGGCGCGGGCCGGCACAGTGGGTCATGGCGCTGGGCTATGCCGGCTGGGGGCCGGGCCAGTTGGAGGGGGAAATGCGCCACCACGGCTGGTACGCGGCCGAGGGCCACCCCGAAGTGCTGTTCGCCACCCCGCCCGAAGGCCGCTGGTCCGCCGCCTGGCGCGCCGAGGGGATCGATCCGGCGCTGCTTTCGAACGAGACGGGGCGGGCTTAAACCCGGCGCCGACCGGTGATGCAGGCCATGCTCACCGTCACCACGATCGGCGCGATCCAGTCGATCCACTGGTCGAGCTTGGTCCAGACGCGCGGGTCGAACGGTCCCCACCACGGCATGTTCGCGCGCAGGCCGCCGCCGAAATGCTCGATCCACCGGTATTCCGCCTGGGCGACCTCGCGGCCTAGGAAGTAGGCCGAGGCCAGCGCCGCGCCGATCCACCAGTTGCCGGTCAGCCGCGCGGCGATGGCCTGGATGACCAGCGCGAACAGCGCATGCTCCAAATACGTCACGATCCGCCTTCCTGCAGCGCCTGCAGGTCCGGCGGGTAATCCACGTCGAGGTGGATGGCGGGATCGGCGCAATCGACGAAGACCACGTCGGCGCGCCGGCGCAGCAGCCGCCCCGCGCCCTCGTCTCCCGTGAGCGCGGCGATCGCGGCGAAGGCGGCGGCCGAGAGCAGCACCGGATGACCGGGCCGACCCGCCTGGCGCGGCATGGCGGCATAAGCCGGTCCGATCGCGGCGGCGAGGCGGGCGGCAAGCCCATGCGGGATATGCGGCATGTCGCCGAGGAACACGAAAGCCCCCTCCATTCCGGCCGCAGCCGCGATTCCCGCCTTCAGCGTGTCCGACAGCGCATCGCTGGCAAGCCGGAGCGTCTCGACCGCTGGTTCGCCCGGCCAGTCGCCGGTATCGAGGCCGGGCCGGGCGACGACGACCACGCGCTCCACCGGCGCGGCGCGGGCGGCGTGGATGGCGTGGAACAGCAGCGGTTCGCCATGGAGCGGGGCGGACAGCTTGTCGCCGCCGAACCGCCGGCCGTGGCCCGCCGCCAGCACCAGCGCGGCGTAGCTCAAGCCCGCTCCCGCGCCGGGTTGAGCGCCTGCATGATCTCGGCGAGGATGCCCGTGGCGACTTCCCAGGGCGACTTGCCGAGGCCGGGAACGCCCGGCGAAAGCTGCAGCCGGGCGAGTTCCTCCGCCGTCGCCCCGGCCGCCTCCAGTGCACCGAGCCGCTGCCCCGCGCGCGACTTCGCGCCGATCATGCCGACGTAGCCAGCGCCCCCGCGCAGCGCGGCGAGGCAGCCGCCAAGGTCGTGGTGATCCTCGTGCGTGGCGCCGAGATAGGCGGTCCAGCGATCGACGCCGAGCCGCGCGAGCGCCTCTGCGGGCTCCTCGCGCAAGTAGCGGCTGACCGGGAAGGGCGGCGGCGCGTGGGGGCCGCCGGGGCGCAGCAGGATCGTCTCGAACTGGGCCATGGCGCCCAGCTTGGCGGCGGCCAGCGCACCGGGATCGCCGCCCGAGACGATGAGCCGGCGCGGCGGATCGTAGCGACGGGCCAGGCGCAGCGGCTCCTCGCGCAGCGCGAGCAGCGGGCCGCGACCCTCGCCGATCTCCTGCGCTTCGCCATCGGTGATCCAGGTGCAGCTTCGTCGCTCGGCGGCATGGCCCAGCAGGGCCTGGATGGCAGGGGAATCGGGGGTGATCCGCTCCAGCAGCACGTGCAGCGCACCGCCGCAGCGCAGCCTGAGGTCGATCCACGGACTGCCCATGCCATAGTGCAGACGGCGCGGCCGGCCGTCGGCCAGGACGTGCGCGGCGTGGTTGGCGACATCGCCCTCGATGCAGTCGCCCGAGAAGTAGCCGGTCGCGGAAACGGCGCCGCCATGGGGCGCGGCGGTGAACAGCATCTGCGCGCCGGGTCCGCGCGGAGCGCTGCCCGCGACCTTGTAGAGCGTCGCGAGTGCTGCCGGGCGTCCCGCCTCGACGGCTTCGCGCAGCGCCGGGCGCACGTCGTCCACCCAGCCGAACTCCGGCCAGTCAGCGCCTGCGATCTCGCCGGAGAGCAGCGGGGCCTGGGTGTCGACCGGCATCAGGCGCGCGCCGTCTGGCGCTCCAGCGTGTCGCCCACCAGCGGGGCGATGACCAGCCGGTGCAGGATGGTGGCGACTTCCTCCGGGCTGTGCCGGGAGGCGGGCCGGTCGCCGCCCTGCGCCAGCCACCAGGCGAGGATGTCGATCGTGGCACCGGTGCCGTGGATGGTGCCGAGGTCGGACGGCAGCCAGGGATGGCGCGGCTGCGTGTCCGCCGCGAGGCCGAGCGCCTGGCGGATGAACTCCTCGCGCACGATGCCCGCGGCCCCGCCGGTCAGCAGCGCCGACCACAGCAGCGCATGGGCATGGACGTGCCGGCACAACTCCAGCGTCGATTCGTAGCTGTTGGCGGCGTAGAGGATGGGGATCGTGCGGCCGAGCAGATCCTCGATCTCGTGCGCGGCGACGTCGGCCAGCAGCGCTTCCTTGGTCGGATAGTGCCGGAAGAACGTGGCGTAGCCGGTGCCCGCGCGCGCGGTGATCTCGCGGATGGTGAGCTGGTCGAAGGGCTTTTCCTCGAGCAGGGCGAGCAGCGCGGATGTCAGCGCATGGCGCGAGCGGACCTGTCGGGCATCGGTAGGGGCCTCGCGCTTGAGGCCGGTCAGGCTGGTATCCATGATACGCTGCGTATCATTGCCGGCGAGTGCTGTCTAACCGGCCGGCATGGCTGACCGCCCTGCGACTTATCCTTCGCCGATGCGGTCGGCGAACAGCAGGCGCCCGCCCGAGAGGTGCCAGAGCGCCTCGTTGAAGTCGCTGTTGCTCATCGCGAAGCAGCCTTCGCTGCGACCGAGCTTGCCCCATTTCTCGATCATCATGGCATCGACGTACCAGGCCGGATGCATGACAATGGCGCGGGGCAGGGCCATCGAGTTGTCGTCGTCCAGCCCGACGAGGCGGATCGAGGTGCCGTACTTGCCCTTGTACCACTCGGCGGTGAGATAGGCCCCGCGCGAGGTCGCCTCCGAACCGGGGACGTTCGAGAAGTTCTGCAGCCAGCCACTGTGCGCCGGGTCGGATCCGCGACCATGGGCGACCAGGAACGAGCGCATGGTCCCGTTCTCAAGATTGGCGAAATGCAGGCGCGGCTTCCACGAGGGCTGCGCGAAATCGACGATGCCGACCACGTCGGCGCGCCAAAGCTGGTTGCGCACGCGTGAGGCCTGGCGCGAGGCGACGTCGAACACACGGCGTTCGTAAAGCGACAGCCCGGTAGGCGCGGCGGGCACGGAGCCGAGGCTGGAGGGAAAGGCGCCGGCCAGCGCGGCAGGTGCCTCGCCCGGTGCCAGCGAGTCGGGGACCACGCCTTCCGATGCGAACGCGCGTCCCGGCAAAGCCAGTGTGATACCTGCGGCCCCGATTGCGGTAAGGCCGCCCTGCAGAATTGTTCTTCGACTAAGCGCGCGATCCATAGTGACCTGAATACCACAGTCGATCCCGCCGATCCACCGTCTCGTCGCTTGATCGGCGCAAGAAGGGAGCGTTCCGGCGCAAATCGCGTTTGGTCGCGCTCACTTTCCGGCCGCGTTGCAGAGGCTTCGGCCCCCGATTAACGCGGGAACGCCAGCGCGAGGCCTTTGAACAGGGCGGTGAGGGCGAAAGGCAGGCCGATCGCCAGCAGCCAGAGCGCCAGCCTGTCCCTTCGGTAATAAGGTGCGAGCGCGGGATCATGGGCCTGTTCGTCAGTCAGCCGGTTCCAGCGCGATTCGAATCGGCGGCACGCGGGGATGATCGCCACCACCAGCACGACCAGCGCGAAATAGGGCAGCAGCGAGCCGCCGTGGGCCTTGAGCGCACCGATCGTCACGAAGATCTGCAGCGCGGTGTAGACGAGCAGCGCATAAGCGATGTGATCGCTCATCTTGCGGCGCCAGTCGCTTGCTGGCGAGCCGGCTGAGCGGGCCCCGTCTTGCGGCGCCGAGATTTCCGGGCACGGACTGGAACCCGGCGTCGGCCGGTGCGCTGCATGCTCCGAAAACCTGTCCATAAGGGCAATGCTCCCTCGACCCTGTCTGTAGCGACTACATCATCGAAAGACGTTCATGACAAGTTCAGTTTCATTTTCCGCAAGTGCGAAGGCGATCGGCCGATCCCTCGGCGCGAGTCATGCACGAATCCTGCCAATTGCATCGACTAGGCGAAAATGCCGTCTTGCGGCGTCATGCCCGCCTGCGGTAAGCCCCGCGCGATGACTGTCGACCAAACGCAGGACCACGGCACCGAACACGGGCCTACCGCCACCGATTCCGCGCTTCTGGCGCAGAACGGCGGGCTGGAGGTCATCTCGATCGCCAAGAGCTACGACAAGCGCGCGGTGCTCACCGACATCTCGCTGTCGGTCGCCAAGGGCGAGGTGCTGGGCCTGCTGGGCCCCAACGGCGCCGGCAAGACGACGTGCTTCTATTCGATCATGGGGCTGGTGCGGCCGGACTCCGGACGCATCCTGATGGACGGCGTCGATGTCACGCGCCTGCCGATGTACCGCCGCGCGATCCTGGGCCTGGGCTACCTGCCGCAGGAGACCTCGATCTTTCGCGGCATGACGGTGGAGCAGAACATCGGCGCGGTGCTCGAACTGAACGAGCCCGACCGGGACGTGCGCCAGGCCGAGCTGGACCGCCTGCTTGACGAATTCGGCCTGACGCGGCTGCGCTCGAGCCCGGCGATGGCGCTTTCAGGCGGTGAGCGCCGTCGCTGCGAAATCGCCCGCGCGCTCGCCGCCAAACCTTCGATCATGCTGCTGGACGAGCCCTTCGCGGGGATCGACCCGCTGTCGATCTCGGACATCCGCGACCTCGTGCGCGATCTCAAGACGCGCGGCATCGGCGTGCTCATCACCGATCACAACGTGCGCGAGACGCTGGATATCGTCGATCGCGCCTGCATCATCTACGGCGGCCAGGTGCTCTTCGCGGGCAGCCCCGAGGCGCTGGTGGCGGACGAGAACGTGCGGCGGCTCTACCTGGGCGAAGGTTTCACGCTGTGAGGCCTTGCCTCTCGGACCTCTGATCCATGGCGCTGGGGCCGCGCCTCGATCTACGGCAGAGCCAGTCGCTGGTGATGACGCCGCAGCTGCAGCAGGCGATCAAGCTGCTGGCGCTGTCGAACCTCGAGATCGAGACTTTCATCGGTGAGGCGCTCGACGCCAATCCGCTGCTCGACGCCACTTCGGCGCCGGGGACGACGGGCGCTGCCGTCGAGACGGTGGAGGCCCCCGCCGATGCGCGCAGCACCGCGCTGGAAACCTCGGGCGTCGATCGCCTGATCGGCGAGGGCCGGGCCGCCGACGACCGCCCGCTCGACATCGATGCCGGCGCGCTGGACCGTGACCGGGACACCGGCGACGGTACGCTTCGCGACGAGGCCGGGTGGGGCGCGGACTTGCGGCTGAGCGGGCCGGGCGGCGGCGAGGAAGGCCCAGGGATCGACGACCGCGCGGCGCCCGGCGGCACCTTGTCCGAGCATCTCGAGGCGCAGGTCGGCGCGGCGGCGCGCGATACGTTCACCGAAGGCGTGGCGCGCTACATCATCGGCCAGCTCGACGAGGCCGGCTACCTGCCTGTCGGCTTGTCCGAACTGGCCGGGGATCTCGGCGTCGAGATGGCCGGGATGGAGGCGGGACTGGCGCTCGTGCAGTCGCTCGACCCCACCGGCGTGGGGGCGCGCAGCCTGTCCGAATGCATCGCCCTGCAGGCGCGTGAGGCGGATCGCTACGATCCGCTGATGGCCAGGATGATCGACAACCTCGATCTCCTCGCCAAAGGCGAACTGCCGCGCCTGAAGCGCATCTGCGGGGTCGACGACGAGGACTTCGCCGACATGCTGGCGGAACTGCGCGGCTACGATCCCAAGCCCGGCCTGCGCTATGGCGGCGAGCCGAGCGGCGCGGTGACGCCCGATATCCTGGTGACGCCGCGTGCGGATGGCGGCTGGGACATCGCGCTGAACCAGGCGACGCTGCCGCGGCTGATCGTCAATCGCGGCTACTACGTCGAACTCAAGGGCGAGTGCGGGGACAAGGCCGCGCGCGCCTGGTTGTCGGACAAGCTGGCCGATGCCAACTGGCTCATCAAGGCGCTCGACCAGCGGCAGAAGACGATCCTCAAGGTCGCTGCCGAACTCGTGAAGCAGCAGAGCGGCTTTTTCCGGGGCGGCGTTTCGCACTTGCGGCCGCTCACGCTGCGGGCGGTGGCGGAGGCGATCGGCATGCACGAATCGACCGTCAGCCGCGTCACCTCGAACAAGTTCCTCAATTGCCCGCGCGGCACGTATGAGCTGAAGTACTTCTTCAGTTCCGGCGTCGCCTCGGCCGACGGAGAGGGCGGGGCCTCGGCCGAGGCCGTCAAAGCCGCGATCCGCCAGCTCATCGATGCCGAGGATGCCAAGGCGATCCTCTCCGACGACGCGCTGGTGGACCTGCTCAAGAGCAAGGGTTTCGAACTCGCGCGGCGCACCGTGGCGAAGTATCGCGAGGCGATCGGGCTGGGCAGTTCGGTGCAGCGGCGAAGGCAGAAGGCACTCGCGGCGGCGCGCTGAATGGTGCGGTGCACTATAAGCTAAGCATGGTGATACTATCCATGCTAAGTTAAACGCTTGGTATACTTGGCGAAAATCTGTTTCCAAGTAAAACGGTTATGATATCGTCGTCTCCGTGACCGGTGCCGTTTCTGCGGTAAGTCGCAGGCAAACGGGCCCGCACATAGGAGAAGCCCATGTCTTACGCCGACGGGAGTTCCGGAAGTAAACGCAAGGCCCTGACGGGCGGGGTGGTCGTGCTGATCCAGGGCGGCCTTGCGCTGGCGCTGGTGAACGGCCTGGCCGTCAACTTCTTCGAAAAGGAAAAGCCCCCGCGCCTCGCCAGCGAGTTCTTCCCCCACCGCGCCGGTGACGCCCGACCCGGTCGATCCGCCCAAGGCGCAGCCCGAGCAGCCGCTGGTGCGCGATACCCCGATCACCGCGCCCAAGCCGAAGATCGATTTCGAACCGCGCGCGCCCATCACCGGCGTCACGGTCGATCCGCTGCCCGCCGCCGGCAGTTCCGACCTCGCGCTCGACTTCGGATTGCCGACCACGAAGCCGGCCGATCCGCCGGCCCGCTTCGCGCCGAAGTCGGCGAAGCCGCGCGGCAATGTCGCGGGCTGGGTCACCACTGACGACTATCCGACCGCAGACGTGCGCGCCGGCCATACCGGGACGGTACGCTTCCGCCTCGCCATCGATGCGGGCGGGCGGGTCACCGGCTGCACCGTCACCCAGTCCAGCGGCTTCCCGGGGCTCGACGAAGCGACCTGCCGTAACGTCACCAGGCGGGCGCGCTTCGATGCCGCGAGCGATGCCATGGGCGAGAAGGCGACAGGCTCCTACGACGGGACGATCCGCTGGGTGATCCCCAACGACTGACGATACGCGACAAGCCTTTGGCGGTCTTCGGGCCGCCCGGTCGGAGTATGGCCCGTTCCGCCATCCACCAGGGCCTGCTCCGGCCGTCAGGATGAAAAGTCGCCGTTCGCGCTCCCTCCCCCGGGGCGCACTGAACCCTTCCGGCCGCGATCCCCAATTCGCGTTCGGGAGGGTTTCTTTCGGTTTGCACTTAGGCCCCGCGCTGCAGACGATTTACCATGCCGGCCTAGGTTCGGGCTCGAGAAGGCCGCATCCGGCGGCCGGTCGGGGCCAGGCGATGATACCCAGGAGCTTTCACTTCATCTGGATCGGGGACGAGGACAAGCGCCCCGACAATTGCATCGAAAGCTGGCGCCGCGCGCACCCCGACTGGGAGCTGCGCCTCTGGGGCAATGCCGAACTGGAGGCGGGCGGCTGGATCAACGCGCATCACATGGCCGAGATGCGGGCGCGCGAACTCAACGGCGTCGCCGACATGATGCGCTGGGAAATCCTCCACAAGCACGGCGGGCTGGTGTTCGACGCGGATTCGGTCTGCACCCGCCCGCTCGACGCATGGCTGCTCGATTGCGAGGCCTTCGCCTGCTGGGAAAGCGAGATCGCGCGGCCCGGCCTGATCGCGGCGGGCTATTTCGGCTGCGCGGCGGGGAACACGTTCGTGCAGCGGATCATCGAGGACATCGCCGCCTCGCCCACCGTGGTCGATGCGATGGCCTGGCAGACGGTGGGGCCGCAGCGGCTGACCGACTGCTACCGCAAGTTCGCCTATAGCCCGCTGCGCATCTACCCCAGCCACTATTTCATCCCGCGCCACTTTACCGGTGTGACGTATGAGGGCGGCGATCCGGTCTATGCCCACCAGCTCTGGGGCTCGACCCTCAGCGCTTACGAGACGATGCATGCGGTGGACATTTCCGCCGTCGCCGCACCGGCACCCGATCCCTCGCCGCTGGAGCGCATCCATGCGCCGTACTTCCTCCAGCGCGTGCCGGTGAGCACCGAACTGGCGGGGCTCGGGCGGTTGGAGGTGCTCGCCAGCCTCTGCGCCGAGCAGCGCGTGCTGCATCTGGGCTGCGCGGACTGGCCGATCACCGACCCGGCGACCTCGCTCCACGTCGCGCTGGAGCCGCACTGCGCGGCGCTCGACGGTCTCGATCCGCACGGCGAGGCGCTGGCGGCGCTGCGTCCGCACGTCTCGGGCGCGCTGTTCACCGATATCGCGCAAGTGACCGGCAGCTACGACCTGGTGCTGGTGCCCGAAGTGCTGGAGCATGTCCCCGACGTGGCGGGTTTCCTGGCCGAGGTGGAGGCGATCGATGCGCCGCTGTTCCTGATCTCGGTGCCCGATGCCTACCAGTGCCGCCAGCGCCACTTCGACTTCGAGGCGGAGACCGAGACGTTCCTCGAAGGCGTCCATCCGGATCACAATCACTGGTATTCGCCCTATACTTTCGCGAACACCTTGCGGAAGTACAGCGGACTGCAACTGGAGCGGCTGTGGTTCTTCAACCGCATCTCGCTGCTGGCCCTGTTGAGCAAGCCGGAACCTTTCGGCGCGAGCTGAGTTATGAAGCTGTGTACCCCGGTCAAGGGCGGTCCTCAGGGGCCGCCCTTCCTCGTTTCAGGCCCCCGTTTGTTCAACTGGCGCCTGTTCAACTGGCGCCTGTTCACTGGCGTCCGTTCAGCCGGGCTCCCGCACCAGCATCAGTGACGAGGAATAGGGCGCTACCAGTCCCTTCGCCCGGTCCCAGCCGCCGCGCAGCCACACGTCCTGCACCGCAGGGTCGGGCGGCAGGATCACCGGCATCGTCTCGCGCCCCTCGGCTTTCAGCGCCGCATTGGCCTCGCAGGCGAGGAGCGCGAAGGAGGGGATCTCACTGTCTTTCCACACTGCTGCCATGGCGAAGACCGGCTGGTCGGCGCAGGCGAACCAGCACTGGCGGCGCTTGCCGTCGGTGGGAGAGGGGCGGCCCCATTCCATGAAGGCGGTGGCGGGGATCAGGCAGCGGAACTCGCTGTTGCGCAAGTTGCCGATCCAGAACGGACTGTCGAGGTTGCGCACCGTCAGGATGCCGCGCTGCTCGTGGACGGAGGGCGGCGGCGGCACGCCCCATAGGCGCGGGATCATCCGGCGCGGAGTGCGATATTGTGGCCTCGGCCCGGCGATCGCTTCTCGGCCAGCAGTGATGACCGGCGCGAACTGGCCGGGCGCGACGTGGCCGCCGTCCCACGGGTCATTGCCGGATTCGGCCCCGAAGGAGCGCGCGACATGCGGCGCGGGCGCGTCGAGGCGATAGAGCATCGGCATGGGCGGTGCCTTAGCTGACGATCCTGCCGAATTGAACGATTCGTCATTGCGAGCGCAGCGAAGCAATCCAGGGCAGTCTTGAGCCGCCCTGGATTGCTTCGCTGCGCTCGCAATGACGAAGTGTTGGTCTGGACCTCTTCTCAATCGCCGGTTATCACTGCGCCGTCCCCGGGGAGCCAGCAAGTGGCTGAGAGTTGTGGGTATGCTCCACAAGACCCGTCGAACCTGAACCCGTTAGTACGGGCGGAGGAAGTGGAGCGTCGGGTTTTGAGCATGTTTCAACGCCCGCAATGCGTCTCTTTTTTCGTCCCATGGAGAAAAAGAGAGGCAATCCATGGCAGACATCAATTCCAAGCTCGAGATCGGCGTGACCACCGGCCCCATTCGCGGATCGAGGAAGATCCACGTCGGCCCGCTGGGCGTGGCGATGCGCGAAATCCACCTCGAACCCGGCAGCGGCGAGGCCCCGGTGCGGGTCTACGACACCTCCGGCCCCTACACCGACCCGAACGTTGTGATCGACATTTCGGCGGGCCTCGCCCCCAAGCGGCGCGAATGGATCACGGCGCGCGGCGACGTGGAGGATTACGCCGCGCGCGAGGTGAAGCCCGAGGACAACGGCCTCAAGGGGCCTGACCGATCGGCAGGGGTTCCGGCCTTTCCCAATGTCGTCAGGCGGCCCTTGCGCGCGAAGGCGGGCATGAACGTCAGCCAGATGCACTATGCCCGGCGCGGCATCATCACGCCGGAGATGGAATATGTGGCGGAGCGCGAGAACCTTGGCCGCGCGATGCTCAAGGAATACGTGCGCGATGGGCAGGACTGGGGGGCGTCCATCCCCGATTACGTGACGCCCGAATTCGTGCGCGAGGAAGTCGCGCGCGGCCGCGCCATCATTCCCTCCAACATCAATCACCCCGAAAGCGAGCCGATGGCGATCGGGCGCAACTTCCTGGTCAAGATCAACGCCAACATCGGCAACTCGGCCGTCGCGTCGGACGTGGCGAACGAGGTCGACAAGATGGTCTGGTCGATCCGCTGGGGCGCCGACACCGTCATGGACCTCTCCACCGGGCGCAACATCCACGACACGCGCGAATGGATCATCCGCAACAGCCCCGTGCCCATCGGCACCGTGCCCATCTACCAGGCGCTCGAGAAGGTCGGCGGCATTGCCGAGGAGCTGACCTGGGAAGTCTTCCGCGACACCCTGATCGAACAGGCCGAGCAGGGCGTCGATTACTTCACCATCCACGCCGGAGTTCGCCTGCCCTTCGTGCCGCTGGCGGCGAAGCGCGTCACCGGCATCGTCAGCCGCGGCGGCTCGATCATGGCCAAGTGGTGCCTGGCGCATCACAAGGAATCGTTCCTCTACGAACGCTTCGACGAAATCACCGAGATCATGAAGGCCTACGACGTCGCCTACTCGCTGGGTGACGGCCTGCGCCCCGGCTCGATCGCGGATGCCAACGACGAGGCGCAGTTCGCCGAACTCTACACGCTGGGCGAACTCACCAAGCGCGCCTGGGAGCAGGACGTGCAGGTCATGATCGAGGGGCCGGGCCATGTGCCGATGCACAAGGTCAAGGAGAACATGGAAAAGCAGCTGGCCGCCTGCGGCGAGGCGCCGTTCTATACCCTCGGCCCGCTCGTCACCGATATCGCCCCGGGCTACGACCACATCACCAGCGGCATCGGTGCGGCGATGATCGGCTGGTACGGCACCGCGATGCTCTGCTACGTGACGCCCAAGGAGCACCTGGGCCTGCCCGACCGCGACGACGTGAAGGTCGGCGTGGTCACTTACAAGCTGGCCGCCCATGCCGCCGATCTGGCGAAGGGCCACCCGGCAGCCAAGGTCCGCGACGATGCGCTGTCCCGTGCGCGCTTCGAGTTCCGCTGGCGCGACCAGTTCAACCTGTCGCTCGATCCCGACACGGCGGAGCAATACCACGACCAGACGCTGCCGGCCGAGGGCGCCAAGTCCGCGCATTTCTGCTCGATGTGCGGGCCCAAGTTCTGCTCGATGAAGATCAGCCAGGAAGTGCGCGAGTTCGCCGCGAAGCAGAACCAGCCGGTCGAAACCTTCGTCGCCGCGGCAGAGGCCGAGGCGGGCATGGCCGAGATGAGCAAGGTGTTCCGCGAAACCGGCAGCGAACTCTACATGGGTTCAGGCGGGCGCGAGCACGACTGAGCCTGCGGGCGGGCTGGGCTTGGCGATGGGGCTTCGACAAGCTCAGCCTGAGCGGGTTTGGGAGGGTTTCACACCAACCCCGCTCATCCTGAGCTTGTCGAAGGATCATCCTCAGCCTGTCGAAGGGTCAGGCACCGCCTGCCGAAGCCCGTCGGCCCGGCTCACCGCTTGCGCACGAACTCCGCGCGCAGGACCAGGCCCTTGATGCCGGGATAGCGGCAATCGATCTCCTGCGCGTCGCCGGTCAGGCGAATCGCGGGGATCACCGTTCCGCGCTTTAGCGTCTGGCCGGCGCCCTTCACGTCCAGATCCTTGATAAGCGTCACCGAATCGCCGTCCGCCAGCAGGTTGCCGACTGCATCACGCACTTCCACGGCATCGGCCGCCGCGCGCTTGGCCGCCAGTTGCGAGGCGGGCAGCCATTCGCCGCTCTCCTCGTCGTAGACGTAGTCCTCGTCGTCGCCTGCCATCGCAATTCTCCTGATAGGCCGCGTCCTTGGCAGCGCGGCGTGCGTTTGACCAGCAGGATGCCGCACTTCGCAGCATCGCAGGCGGGTGCTACGGTGCCCGTTCCCAAGGAGGGCCACGCATGCGCAACCCGACGACCGACTGGATGAGCCTTGCCCACGACAGCTACTGGCTCTGGGCGGAATCGCTCATGGTCATGGGCATGCGCACCACCGACATGATGACCGGCCGGGGCAGCGATCGCGAGAATGCGCTGATGGTCTCCGAAAAGGTGAAGGCCGCCGCCGAGGTGGGGATGATGCTGGCGACCTCCGGCGCCTCGCCGAAGAGCGCGGGCAAGGCCGTGCGCCACTATCGCCGCAAGGTCACCGCCAACCGCAAGCGCCTCGCGAGGAAAAAGTCGTGAGCGCCCGCATCGGCATCGGCGGCTGGACGTACGAGCCCTGGCGCGGCCTGTTCTATCCCGAGGGCCTCGTCCAGTCGCGCGAACTGGCCTATGTCGGCGAGCACCTCACCGGGACCGAGATCAACGCCACCTTCTATCGCGGCCAGAGCGCCGCCAGTTTCGCCAAGTGGCGCGACGCGGTGCCGGAGGGGTTCCGCTTCGCGCTCAAGGGCAGTCGTTACTGCACCAACCGCAAGAACCTCGCCGAAGCGGGAGAGAGCGTCGAAAAGTTCATGGCGCAGGGCCTCGTCGAACTCGGCGACAGGCTGGGCCCGATCAACTGGCAACTCGCCGCCACCAAGCGCTTCGACGCCGCCGAGATCGCCGCCTTCCTGGCCCTGTTGCCGGCGCGGCACGAGGGCCTGCCGCTGCGCCATGCGCTGGAGGCGCGGCACGAGAGTTTCGACGATCCGGCCTTCTTCGACCTGTGCCGCAAGGCAGGGGTCGCCGTGGTTCTCGCCGATTCCCCCAAGTATGCGGTGCTCGACGCGCCCGACTGCGCGCCGTTCGTCTACGTCCGCCTCCAGGCCGCTCAGGCGGATCTGGAACAGGGCTATCCCGATGCGGAACTGGACGCATGGGCCGGCCGGGTGCGTGGCTGGACCGGTGAGGGGCGCGAGGTTTTCGCCTTCTTCATCAACGGCGCCAAGGAGCGCGCACCGGCTGCGGCGATGGAACTGATCCGGCGGGTGAAGGGCTGAGGCGAGGGCGCCGACAGTCGCGACCGGAGCATTTCTTTCGTGTTTCACCCGCAGCACGGTCTTTTCATTTCGCGCCTTCACCGCTAACCGCGCTTTCCCATGGACTATATCAGCACTCGCGGCAGCGCGCCCGCGCTCGACTTCGAAGGCGCGACGCTTGCCGGCCTCGCATCGGACGGTGGCCTCTACGTGCCGCGCGAATGGCCGCGCTTCTCGGCGGACGAGATCGCGACCTGGGCGGGCCTGCCTTATGCCGAGCTGGCCGCCAAGGTCATGGCGCCGTTCGTCAAGGGCAGCCTTACCGAGGAGCGCCTGCTGGAGCTGACCACAGAGGCTTACGGCCGCTTCGCGCACGAAGGCGTGACGCCGCTCAAGCAGCTCGATTCGCAGCAGTGGCTGCTCGAACTGTTCCACGGCCCCACGCTGGCGTTCAAGGACGTGGCGCTGCAACTGCTCGGCCTGCTGTTCGAGGAATTCCTCGGCCGTTCGGACCGCAACCTGACGATCGTGGGCGCGACTTCGGGCGATACCGGTTCCGCCGCGATCGACGCGGTGGCGGGGCGCGCCAAGGTGGACATCTTCATGCTCCACCCCAAGGGCCGCGTCTCCGACGTGCAGCGCCGCCAGATGACCACGGTGTTGGCCCCCAACGTGCACAACCTCGCGCTGGAGAACGCCAACTTCGACGATGCGCAGGCGATCGTGAAGCGGGTCTTCAACGACAAGGGCATGACCGACCGCTTCGCCATCGGCGCGGTGAACTCGATCAACTGGGCGCGCCTGATGGCGCAGGTGGTCTACTACTTCGCGGCCGGGCTGCAGCTGGGCGCGCCGCATCGCAAGGTGGCGTTCTCGGTGCCGACCGGCAACTTCGGCGACGTCTTCGCGGGCTATGTCGCGGCGCAGATGGGCCTGCCGGTCGAGAGGCTGATCGTCGCCACCAACGTCAACGACATCCTCCACCGCGCGCTGGCCGAGGGCGATTACTCGCAAGGGACCGTCACGCCCACCGCCGCGCCGTCGATGGACATCCAGGTGTCCTCGAACTTCGAGCGCCTGCTGTTCGACCTCGGCGGCCGCGACGGCAAGGCCCTGGCCGAGCAGATGGCCGGCTTCGAATCGACGAAGGCCATGCAACTGACCAACGCCCAGCGTGAGGGCGCCTCGGCGCTGTTCTTCTCGGCGCGCGCCGATGCGGACGAAATGGCCTCGACCATCCGCTGGGCCTACGAGGCGACCGGCGAGCTGATCGACCCGCACACCGCCTGCGGCCTGTTCGCCGCGCGTACCGCCGGCATCGACGCGGGCGTCCCGGTCGTCACCCTGGCGACCGCGCACCCCGCCAAGTTCCCCGAGGCGGTCGAGCGCGCCACCGGCCAGCGCCCCAGCTTGCCCGCGCGCGTCGGCGACCTGTTCGAGCGCGAGGAAAAGTACGAAACGCTGCCCGGTACGTTCGAGGCGGTGACCGAATTCGTGGCGGCGCACGCTGCCCCGAAAGCCTGATGGCTGAACTGGTCACCCAGCCGCTGGTCCTCGCCGGAGAGGGCTGGGCGGATTACGGCCTCGTCGATTCGGGCCACGGCCGCAAGCTGGAGCGCTACGGCGACTACCGCTTCGTTCGCCCCGAACCGCAGGCGATGTGGACCCCGCGTTCCGAACACTGGGACGCGCACGGCGAATTCGTGCCCGGCTCGGACGAGGACGGCGGGGGCAGGTGGCAGTTCGACAAGGTCGTGCCGCGCGACGGCTGGCCGCTGGCGTGGAACGAGGTGTCGTTCACCGCGCAGTGCACGCCGTTCCGCCATCTCGGCTTCTTCCCGGACATGGCGCCGGTGTGGGACTGGATGCGCGGGATGCTGGCCGGGCGCACCGACGCGAGCACGATGAACCTGTTCGGCTATACCGGTGTCGGTACTCTTGCGCTCTCCGCGCACGGCCCGGTGACGCATGTGGACGCCTCGAAGAAGTCCGTCGCGCAGGCGCGCGAGAATGCGGCGCTGGCAGGCCTGCAGGACCGCCCGGTGCGCTGGATGATAGACGACGCGGCCAAGTTCGCCGCGCGCGAGGTCCGGCGTGAGAAGCGCTACGACGGCATCATCCTCGATCCACCCAAGTTCGGGCGCGGCCCCACCGGCGAGACGTGGCGTCTGGAGGAGCACCTTCCGGGCCTCCTCGCCGATTGCCGCAAGCTGCTCGATGCCGACAGCCGGTTCCTGTTCCTGACGGTCTATGCCGTGCGCATGTCCTCGCTGGCGCTGGCCGGGCTGATGGACGAACTGTTCGCAGGGCTTCCGGGCAAGATCGAGCACGGTGACCTGTCGGTGCGCGAGGACGCCCTTCGACCGGCTCAGGGTGAGCGGGAGGGACGGTTGCTGCCCACTGCGATCTTTGCGCGCTGGTCCAATCCCGAGTAGCCCCAACCACCTTCGTCATTGCGAGCGTAGCGAAGCAATCCAGCGCGGTTTGTGCTGGCCTGGATTGCTTCGCTACGCTCGCAATGACGAAATGTTTTCGTCGGGAGCGATGATATTCTAAAGGCGCCTCCATCATGGCCGATTCGCTGATCCTTGAAGTCGCCGATTTCGAACGCGATGTCCTCACGGGCATCTATTCGGAGGAAACCGGCAAGCCGCAGCCGCTGCGTTTCACCATCGCGGTGAAGCTGAAGCCTGCCGACCACTACGCCCCCGACACCCCGCTGTCGGCGAGCAAGAACTACATGGACCTCAAGTTCGCGGCATCCGACGCGCTGCCGCAGGGTGTCCATTTCAAGCTGATCGAGGCCGTGGCCGACCACGTCTGCGAGACGCTGTTCCTGCAGGACGAGCGGGTCGAGGCGGTGACCGTCAAGATCGTCAAGCTCGCGCTCACCGAGGCGAACGAGCAGATCGGCATGACCCTCACGCGGGAACGGCGTTGAACGAACTGCTCCACCTCGGGCCGCTGTCGGACGACGCGCTCGAGGCGGCGGCCGACTTCCATGCCCGCCTGCTGCCGGGGATCGAGGCGACGCTGTCGGGCGGCGCCGATCCGCTGACGCTGGTGTTCCTGCCCGCCCCTTGCGACTTGCGCCACGAACACCGCGCCTGGCGCCTCGCCGCCGTGCAGGGGCTGGCGCGCCGCTTTGCACCTTCGCGGGTGAACGCCGTCGAGAGCGACGAGCGCGAGGCCGTGACCGCGGCGCAGCGCTGGCTCGACGGCGCGGGCGGGGTCACCGGGCAATTGCTCCCGCTGGATGGCAACGGGGCCGGCGGAGTGCTATATCCGGCCGCATGAGCACGCCGCCGCCCCTCATCGACCAGTTCCAGCGCAGGATCACGTACCTGCGCCTGTCGGTGACCGACCGCTGCGACTTGCGCTGTGCCTATTGCATGCCGGAACGCATGGCCTTCCTGCCCAAGAAGGACGTGCTGACGCTCGACGAGATGCACGACCTTGCCCTCGGCTTCATCGCGCGGGGCATAACCAAGCTGCGGCTCACCGGCGGCGAACCGCTGGTGCGGCGCGACATGATCGAGCTGGTCCATGCCCTCGGCCGCCGGATCGGCGCGGATGACGGCGGGGGCAGTCTCGAGGAACTGACCCTCACGACCAACGGTACCCGGCTCGCCGAATTCGCGGACGACTTGCGCGCGGCGGGGGTGCGGCGGATCAACGTCTCGCTCGATACGCTCGACCGCGAGGCCTTTGCGCGGCTGACCCGGCGCGATTCGCTGCCGCAGGTGCTGGAAGGGCTGGCGGCCGCCAAGGCCGCGGGCCTCCGGGTGAAGCTCAACACGGTGGCGCTCAAGGGCATCAACGAGCACGAGATCGCCGATATCGTCGCCTGGGCGCACGCGCAGGGTTTCGAGGCGACGCTTATCGAGGTCATGCCGCTGGGCGAAGTGGAGGAAGACCGCTTCGACCACTACCTGCCGCTCGTCGGCGTGCAGGAGGATCTGGCGAAACGCTGGACGCTGACCCCCAGTGGCCACCGTACCGGCGGCCCGGCGCGCTACTGGGACGTGGCCGAGACCGGCGGCAGGCTGGGCCTCATCACCCCGCTCACCAACAACTTCTGCGAGGGCTGCAACCGCATCCGCGTCACCGCGACCGGGCAGCTCTACGCGTGCCTGGGCGGAAGCGAGCAGGTGGACTTGCGCGCGGCGCTGCGCTCGGCCGATCCGCAAGGGGCCTTGTCGGCGGCGCTCGACACGGCGATGCGGATCAAGCCCGCGCGCCACGCCTTCGCCATCGGCGCGCGCGGCGAAGCACCCGCACTGGCGCGCCACATGTCGATGACCGGGGGCTGACTTGCAGGCAAAGCTGGTGTTTCTCGGCCGTCTGGAAGAGATGGCGGGACGGCCGTTTCAGGACATCGCAGCCAGCGCGCCGCTGGATTGGACCGATGTGATCGGCTGGCTCGGCGATTGCTGTTCGACCGCACTCCTCGACGCCGTGCGCGGAGAGAAGGTCAGGGTCGCCATCAACGGGGCGCTCGTCGCCGACAAGGAAGGGCTCATCCTTTCCGATGGCGACGAGCTGGCCTTCCTGCCGCCCGTCTCGGGTGGCTGAGATGTCCGACGTTCGCCTGCTCACCGCGCCCTTCGATCCGGCGGCGGAGCTGAGCGCCTTCACCGCCGCGCATCCGCAGGCGGGCGGGATCGTCAGTTTCCTCGGCCAGGTCCGCGAAGGCGGAGGCTGCGAGGCGCTGGAACTCAGGCACTACGAACCGCTGACCCTGCCGGCAATGCGCGATCTGGCGGCGCGGGTGCGCGATCGCTGGACGCTCGGCGGCTTGCTGGTGATCCACCGCAGCGGCGTGATGCTCCCGGCCGAGCCCATCGTGCTCGTCGCGGCGGCAGCCCGGCACCGGCGCGACGCTTTCGCGGCGGCCGACTTCGCGATGGACCACCTCAAGAGCGAATCGTGGTTCTGGAAACGCGAGAAGCAGGGCGGCGAATGGCGCTGGATCGAACCGCGCGAGCAGGATTTCGAGGATATCGCCCGCTGGGCATGAATTGCGTGGACGTTTGACGCGCATCAACGAATCGCCGCGCAAAGGCGCGCATATGCCGATCACCCAAGGAGATCAGCATCATGTCCAGGCATCTTACCCGGCAGCAGCTTCAGGGTCTGGCCCTCGTCCTCGCCAATGGCACGGCCGTTCCCGTCCAGACCAGAGTGGACCGCAGCTTCGGCCTGCCGACCGGGCTCTACGTGGCGACGGTGGCGCTCTACCTCGCATTCATCGGGGTGATGGCCTCGGTGTTCATGAACCCGGAACTGGCGATCCCGATGGTCGTGTTCGCCGGCTTCGTGCTCATGGCCTTCGGGCTGGCGGGATACTGGACGCGGATGCAGCCCCGCAACGAGGCCGCGGCGCCCCGCTGGAGCCGGTTCGTCGCCGAGGGCATCGACACTTTGAACGGAAGGCTCACGGCCAACCAGGCGGCCGTCCAGGTTCTCACACTACCCGTGCTGATCCTGTGCTGGGGTCTGGCGATCGCCGCGATCGTGGCCTTCACCTGAGCCGTAGCCGCCTGGGCCGGGGGGCTTCTACAGGCGGATACACTCGGAACGTTCGGGAAGTCCCATCCTCCGGCCCGCCTCGGCGCGGTTGGGGATGGGACTTTTCGCGTCAGCCGCGCAGGCGCGCGGTGAGGCCGGCGAGCACCTTGTCCTGCGCATCCAGCAGCGCGGCGACTTGCGTGCGGGCATCGCCGATCGCCGCGGAGGCTGGCGATTCCTCGACCGGTGCCTTGTCGCGCGCGTCGGCATAGAGCACGTCAAGTTCGGCGAGCGCCGCCATCGCCGACGAACGGCTCGATTCCAGCCGGGCCAGCGCGACGCTGGCCGTGCTCCACGAATCGCTGCCGGTGGCGCCGGCAGAGCCGACCGCGCGCTCGGCGGCGGGGCGGTTGGACTGGAAACGGCCGTCGGCCTCCTGCGCCACCTTCACCAGCCCGGCAAGGCGAGTGACGAGGTCGGCGCTGGCCGGCGGCAGGGCGGGCAGCGGCGCCTGCGCCTCTCCCTGGGCGGCAGCGGCCGAGCCGCTTGGGCGCTCGACGTCGCGGATCGCGAGCGAGGGGTAAGTCCCCCCCGCCGAACAGGCGGCGATGCCGATGGGAAGCAACAGGGCGAGCAAGCGGGCTTTCGCGCGGGTCATTGCGGTGCCATAGCACGCACGCACCGGAGCGGGAGGGCCTTTCGTACCGTCAGTGCAGACTGTCATCCGGACGCCATCTGCGGTTGACACGAATCGGCCCATCTACTAACGGCACGCTTCTTTCCGGCACCTCGCATCACGCGGGGCGGTCGGCACGTCGCCCGAAAAGTTCCATGGCCCTCCGGGGTCTGAGCGGCCGGGGCAGGTTTGTTTCGGCTCGTTTCGGGCATTTTTGAGATTAGGTAAGGGCACCATGTTCGCAGTTGTGCGCACGGGCGGCAAGCAATACCGGGTTGCCGCCGGAGACAAGATCGCGGTCGAGAAGCTGGCTGGTGAAGCCGGTGACAAGATCACCCTGGGTGACATCCTGCTCGCAGGCAAGGACGGCGAAGTCGCGGACATCGCGAACGTGACCGTCGCCGCCGAGATCATCGCCCAGGCGAAGAGCGAGAAGGTCGTGGTGTTCAAGAAGCGCCGCCGCCACAACTACCGTCGCAAGGCCGGCCACCGCCAGCAGCTCACGCTGCTGCGCATCGTGTCCGTCGGCTGAACCCAGAATTCGGAGTAACCAGCAATGGCACATAAGAAAGCAGGCGGTTCGTCGCGTAACGGTCGCGACTCCGCGGGTCGCCGTCTCGGCGTCAAGAAGTTCGGCGGTCAGGAAGTGATCGGCGGCAACATCATCGTCCGTCAGCGCGGCACCCGCGTGTACCCGGGCGTCAACGTCGGCCTTGGCAAGGACCACACCCTGTTCGCTCTCGCGGAAGGCCGCGTGCGCTTCCACGACGGCAAGCAGGGCCGCAAGTACGTCTCGGTAGACGTCATGGCGGAAGCCGCCGAGTAATCGGATGGTCTGTCATAGGGCCATCCTGACGGGATGGCCCCGCCGATCCGCTTGAGGATCGGCAGATCGAGGGAGAGGGCCACGGCTCGTCTCCCTTTTTTCGTTTCTCCCTCCACCGTGTCCGGGAACCGGGACGACGCCCTTGGGTTGCACCGCTTCGGTGCAGCCGCAAAGGCGTCCGCCCACCCTCGGGAGCCCATGATTACAGCCTTGTAACCGGGGCTGGGATCGTACCCGTAATAGGGTTGTCACGCCTGCCGACTACGCGCGCGGTGGGGGATGGAGAGTACGAAGATGTTCATTCGCAGCGAAAGGCTGTTCCTGCGCCCCGCGTGGCCAGAGGACCGTGACGAATTCCTGGCCCGGATCGGCCACGAGGGCGTCGTGCGCAACCTCGCCCGCGTGCCCTGGCCCTATACGGAGCAGGATGCCCGTGCGTTCGTGGAAAAGCCGCAGGACCATCGCCTGCCCAGCTTGCTGGTCACCTTGCCCGGTGCCGGCGGCGCCCGCATCATCGGTGGCTGCGGGTTGTCGCTGCTCGATGGAGAGATCAACCTCGGCTACTGGATCACCCCGCAGGAGCACGATCGCGGCTATGCCACCGAGGCGGCGCGCACGGTGTTGAGCCTTGCCCGTGCACTGGGGCACGGGCGGGTCGTCGCGCATCACTATGTCGACAACGCCGCCTCTGGCCGGGTGCTCGAAAAGGTCGGCTTTCGCCGCACCGGGCGCGTGGCGGAGCGGTTCAGCGTCGGGCGCGGCCACGCCAGTCCCTCGCGTGAGCACGAGGTGGTGTTCGAGACGCCGGCCGATTGCGGCGGGGACGATTCGATGAACCGCCGGCGAGCGGCCTGATTGGCTCCGGATCGGCAGTTTCGGCCGTTAACCTTGCGGATGGGGTTCAGAAAGGGCGCTAGGGAGTAAGCCTTAGCGCCCTGCTTATGTGCGGTTAACCGGCAACTGCGAGGATTTCATCGTTTGTTGCGAAAGGTTCACACCAAACTTCGTGCATCGGCGGGCAATTTGTGTGCATGATCCGATTCGCGATAAAATAAAAATGACGGAGAACCACAGTATGTTCGTCCGCACGGAGAGACTGTTCCTGAGACCGGCCTGGCCGGAGGACTTCGACGATGTCGTCGAGGCACTGGCTGACGATGACGTCCAGCGCGGCGTCGGTATCGCACCGTTGCCGCGCACGCGCGACGACTTGCGCGTCTATCTCGACCGGCCGCGCGATCCGCGCCTGCCGCACTTCTTCATGTATCTGCGCGCGCCGGGCGGTGCGCAACTGGTCGGAAGTATAGGGCTGGGCCGGCTCGATGAGGAGGTCGAGGTCGGCTACTGGATCGCCGCAAGGCACCGGGGTCGCGGCTTCGCGCGCGAGGCGCTGAGCGCCGTGGTGCGCCAGGCGCGCTCGCTGGGTCACATGCGCGTGGTGGCCAGCCACTTCGCCGACAGCATCGGCACGCATGAAGTGCTCGAAAGCGTAGGCTTCCGCGACACCGGCCAAGTGCGTTCGCGCTACAGCGCCTCGCGGGCGATGGAATACGCGGTGCGCATCTACGTCGCGGAACTGGAACGGCGCTGCAGTCCGCGCGTGGAGATGGCAGGGGCCGCCTGAGGGGAAGCCCTCAGGCCTTCTCCACCAGCCACGCCGGGACGAGATCGGCGGCGATGTCGTCCACGCGCAGATAGTCCACCGCCAGCCCCAGTTCGGGGTAGGCGGCGCGGCGGCGCTTTTCGTCCGAGCGGTCCAGCGGCACCACCACCAGCCGGCGGTTGACCTTCTGGCGCCAGTTCATGCGCGCGGTGTTCTCCTGCCCGACGTAGCAGCCCTTGGTGAAGCTCACGCCGTTCAGTTCGACCGCGTTGCATTCGAGCCAGAGCGTCTCGCCGTCGCCCAGTTCGGCGCGGCCTTCGGGGACGCCGAGGGCCAGGCGGTGGCTGCGCCAGGCCGCATCGGCGCCGGTCTCGGCATCTTCGGGATCGGTCGCATCGATCGCGGCGATCCAGCGTTCGCCCAGTGCATGGAGGCGCGGGTCGGCCGGGGCGCCGTCGCCGGTATGCGGGCGCCAGTGGACCGCGACGCGGTCGTCGCGGGCGATGTCGATGGCCTTGCGCAGGCGGTACATCGACAGCCGCTTGACCAGTGCATCGGCGACCTGCGCCTCGCAGTCGATCAGCAGCCCGTGGCCGGTCGGCCAGACGAGGAAGTCGAACAGGGCCTTGCCCTGTGGTGTCAGCAGCGCGGTCCAGACGGGCAGCGCCCCGGCGACGTCGGAAGTGACCAGCCCCTGCAGGAAGCCGGCGACGTCTTCGGTCGAATCGGGGCGAGGGGAAAGCCGGATCACGGCACGGTCGAACAGGCGGGTTGCGGTCATGCGCGTTAAGTGGGGCAGGGTGGGTATGACGGCAAGAGCTTCAGGAGTTCGCCGGGCATTTCGCCAGCCGCTCGCGCAGTTCGTCGAGCACCCAGCAGGCGGCCGGACCGGGGGGGCTGTCCTTGCGCCAGAGGGCGACCAGCCCGTAGTCCAGCGTCGGCCGTTCGGGCAGTTTCAGTTCGACCAGCGCACCCGAAGCGAGGTCGTCCTTCACCACATGGCGCGGCATCGAGCCCCAGCCGATCCCTTCCTTGAGCAGCGCATGCTTGGCGCCGAGATCCGCCAGCCGCCACGAGCGCGGGCTGAATACCGAGAAGTCGCTGCCCTCGGTCAGCGGCGAGCGGTCGGTCAGCACCAGTTGCAGGTGCTTGCGCGTCTCTCCCGGTACGATTCTTGCGGCCTGGCCCAGCGGATGGCCGGGCGCGGCGACAGGGACCATCTCCACCGATCCGATCATCTCGCGTTCCAGTTCGGGCAAGTCCTTGATGTCCGGGCCGGCGATGCCGAACGTCGCGCGCCCGTCCAGCACCAGCGCCGCCACCGCGCCGAGCGCCTCGACATGGAGACGCAGTGGCACCGTGGGAAAACGGGCCTGGAAATCGCGCAGCAGCCGCGCCAGCACGTTGCCGGGCACCATCACGTCGATCGCCAGCGACAGCTCCGCCTCCAACCCCTGCCTCAGGCTGCGTACCTTGGCGAGCAGGGCGTCGACGTCGTCCGAGATCGCATGGACTTCGGATAACAGTGCGCGGCCTGCCTCGGTCAGCTGCGGCTTGCGCGATCCCTCGCGGTCGAACAGGCGGACGTCGAGCTGGGTTTCCAATTGCGCGATGGCGTAGCTGACCACCGAGATCGCCCGTCCGAGACGGCGCGCGGCGGCATTGAAGCTGCCTTCCTCGACCACCGCAAGGAAGCAGCGCAGGTGATCCAGACTGGGCGGGACGATATCTACCATTCAACTTTCCTGAACAACTCGCCCGAGTTTATCACAATTTCGCGATAGGGGCGCAAGGCCTAGATGGGTCTTCGACACGGTCACCGGCTGACCGGCAAGCCATACCAAGGAGTACCCACCATGATCGAACTGCGCCCCTTCGACAGCATCGGCTCCGCCAACCACGGCTGGCTGGATGCGCACCATCACTTCTCGTTCGCCGACTATCACGATCCGGCACGCACCAACTGGGGCCGCCTGCGCGTGTGGAACGACGACACGATCGCCGCGAAGACCGGCTTTCCGCCGCATCCGCACCGCGACATGGAAATCGTCACTTATGTCCGCAAGGGCGCGATCACCCACCGCGACAACCTGGGCAACGTTGGCCGTACCGAAGCGGGCGACGTCCAGGTGATGAGCGCGGGCACCGGTATCACGCACTCGGAATACAACCTCGAGGACGAGGACACCACGCTGTTCCAGATCTGGATCATGCCCGACCGTCGCGGCGAGCAGCCCAGCTGGGGTGCGCGTCCCTTCCCCAAGGAGGACCGCGCCGGACAGTTCGTGACCCTGGCGAGCGGCATCGCCGGTGACGACGACGTGCTGCGCATCAATGCCGAGGCCCGCGTGCTGGGGGCCACGGTGAAGGCGGGCGACACGGTGACTTACGCCACCGACGCCGGCCGCCACAGCTACCTCGTCCCCGCCACCGGCCGCATCCGGATCGGCGACGTGGAGGCCAATGCCCGCGACGGCGTCGCCATCACCGGGCTCGATGAGTTTTCCGTGACGGCTCTTGAGGATGCCGAACTGGTGCTCGTCGACGCGGCCTGACATAGGGCAGGAGGGCGACTCGCGAGAGGCGCCCTCCTGCTTGCGCATTCTCCCAAAAACCTGAGCAGTTAAGGACAGTTTCGATGACCGGACGTATCGCCAATCCCAAGATCGAGAAGCTTATCGTCGACCGCTGGAGCCCGCGCGCCTTCGATGGCAGCGCAATCCCGCAGGAAGACCTCGACGCGATCCTCGAAGCCGGCGGCTGGGCCCCTTCGGCCTACAACGTGCAGCCCTGGACGTTCCTTTACGCGAAGAAGGGCGATGCCAACTGGGATCTGCTGCTGTCGCAGCTCATCGATTTCAACCAGGGCTGGGCCAAGGAAGCCTCGGCGCTCGTCTTCGTCGTTTCCGACAAGTTCATGCGTTCGGACAAGGGCAATACGGACAACCACAGCCACAGCTTCGACGCCGGTGCCGCCTGGGCGCTGGCCGCGATCCAGGCGCAGGCGCTGGGCTATCACACCCACGGCATGACCGGCCTGAAGTTCGGCGAGGCCGAAGCCGCGCTCGGCATTCCGGACGACTATCGCCTCGAAGCCGCCTTCGCGCTCGGCAAGCAGGGCGACAAGGCCTCGCTGCCGGAATTCCTGCAGGAGCGCGAAGTCGCCAGCAACCGCAAGCCGCTGGCCGAGATCGCCCGCGCCGGCAAGTTCGCCTGATCCGGGATTGGCCCACCCCTTCTCTCGTGGGAGAGGGGTGGGCCTTCCCGCCATGAATCCGCCTTGATTGCATGGCCTTGTTGCGTCCATGCCCCTCGCCGACCTCCCTGCGCAGCCGCCTGCCATCGAGGCGCCCGCCTTCGACCTTGCGCAACTGGCGCAGGACGGCGGGCCCGACTTGCGCGTGGTGAAGCCGCGCTGTCCGGTCGGCCGGGCGGGAGAAATCGTCGTCTGCGCGCAGAACCCCGAAAAGGAACGCCTGCGCCCGTTGCCCGACATGTACGAGACCGAAGAGGGCCTGCCGCGCGCCGAGGTGGGGCTGGGCGAGAATTCCTCGCTGGGGGTCGAGCTGGAATCGGCGACGCTGGGCGGGGGCCAGGTCAGCAACCGGGCGATGGTGCGCTACAAGCTGAAGTTCTGAAAAGCTGGGCTTTCCGGTGGTGAGGCAAGGCTCGTCTCGCCATGTTCGCATTCCTGCGCCATAGACCCCGAAGATTTTACACCGGATGGTGGTTCAATGCCATCTCATCGCGCGCCAGCGCCGATGTCGGCAAGAAGCGGAACAAGACGACGGTGTTGCAGGCAGTTCGGGAAAACTGGCGCATTCATGCCCTGGGGCATCTGGGGTGGGCGCGGGGCGCGATCGGCGCGGCGCTCGGCATCGCCCTTGCCGGGATCGTCACCTGGTATGCGCTGCATCTCTATCCAGGCGACCATGCGCGGATGCTGCCCTTCCTCGTCGCGCCGCTGGGCGCCTCGGCGGTGCTGGTGTTCTGCGTGCCCGCGAGTCCGCTGGCGCAGCCCTGGGCGGTGATCGGCGGAGACCTGCTGTCGGGCGGCGTCGGCCTCCTCGTCGGCCATCTGCTCGGCGATCCGTGGCTGTCCGCCTTCGTCGCGGTGGGGCTGGCCATCGCGGTCATGGCCCTGACGCGAAGCCTGCACCCGCCGGGCGGGGCGAGCGCGCTGCTGTTCGCACTGGGCGCCACCGGCGAAGTGCCATGGGACTGGACGTGGCTGCTGCCGATCAGCGCCAACGTGCTGCTGTTGTGCGGCTTCGGCTGGCTCTACAACAACCTCACCGGCCATTCCTGGCCGCACCGCCCGCCCAAGGTGCCGCATGCCGCCGCGCCCGCCTATACCCGCGAGGACATCGTCGCCGTGCTGGAGGACTGGAACGAGGTGCTCGACGTCGACGTCGATGATCTCGACGCTTTCGTGCAGGCGCTGCTGCGCAAGGGCAGGGCGGACTGAGAGCGCTTGCCTGAGAGACGCTTGAAAGCACCGCGCGAGGCGCCTAGGTCGGCGTGATCCGTGAAGTCCCCCAAGGAAAGGCCGTCCCGATGAGCGCACCCGCACCCGAACTCGTGCTTTCCGGCGGCACCGTCCATACGCCGAGCGGCCCGGTCGTCGCCGACGTGGCGGTGCGTGACGGCAGGATCGTGGGCGTCGGTTCCTACCCCGATGCGGCGCGGCGGATCGACTGCACCGGGCTCGACGTGCTGCCCGGCGTCATCGACAGCCAGGTCCACTTCCGCGAGCCGGGGCTGGAGCACAAGGAAGACCTCGAGACCGGCAGCCGCGCGGCGGTGATGGGCGGCATCACCGCGGTCTTCGAGATGCCCAACACCAACCCCAACACCGACACCGAAGATCGCGTGCTCGACAAGCTGCGCCGCGCGCGCCACCGCATGTTCTGCGATCACGCGTTCTATGTCGGTGCCACTGCCGACAACGCGGTGGAACTCGCCGAGCTGGAGCGCATCCCGGGCACCGCAGGCGTCAAGATCTTCATGGGCGCCTCGACCGGCAGCCTGCTGGTGGCCGAGGACGAGCAGCTTGCCCGCGTGCTGGCGCATGGCCGCCGCCGCGTCGCCATCCATGCCGAGGACGAGGCGCGAATGAACGCGCGCAAGGATCTGCGGGTCGAGGGCGATCCCTCCAGCCATCCGGTCTGGCGCGACGACGAGAGCGCGATGCTGGCGACCAGGCGCATCCTGCGGCTTGCCCGCGAGGCGCGCCGCCCGATCCACATCCTGCACATCACCACCCCGGCCGAACTGGAGTTGATCGCCCAGCACCGCGACGTGGCGACCTGCGAGGTGACGCCGCAGCACCTGACGCTGGCGGCCGAGGAAGCCTATCCTGCGATCGGCACGTTCGCGCAGATGAACCCGCCGATCCGCTCGGCCGCGCACCGCGACGGGCTGTGGCACTGGCTGCGTGCGGGCGTGCCCGACGTGATCGGCTCCGACCACGCGCCGCACACGCGCGAGGAAAAGGCCAAGACATATCCGGCCAGCCCCTCGGGCATGCCGGGCGTGCAGACGCTGCTGCCGCTGATGCTGGACCACGTCGCCAAGGGCCGGCTGACGCTGGAACGGCTGATCGACATGACCTCCAGCGGGGTGCAGCGCGTGTTCGGCCTCGTCGGCAAGGGGCGCATCGCGGTGGGCTACGACGCCGACTTCACCGTGGTCGATCGCAAGGGCACTTTCACCGTGACCGAGGAATGGGGTGAGAGCCGCTGCGGGTGGACGCCGTTCGCCGGCATGGAACTGGAAGGCCGCGTCGTCGGCACCATCGTGCGCGGCCATGCGGCGATGTGGGAAGGCGAACTCGCCAACCAGGCGCAGGGCGAGGCGCTGCGGTTCGCCGGGGCTCTGTAAGGCTGCCGCAGTCGTCCCGGAACGCGTCCGGGACGACGCCTCATCGGGCTGCGCGCCGCGACACGATATCCCAGCAGAACACTGCGATCGCGGTCCAGATGAAGCCGAAGCAGACGAAGTGCACCGGTTTGATCGGCTCGTCGAACACGAAGACGCTTATCAGGAACAGGACCGTGGGCGTCAGGAACTGCACGAAGCCCAGGATCGAAAACGGCAGCTTGCGCGCTGCGGAAGCGAACAGCATCAGCGGGATCGCCGTCAGCGGGCCGGTGCACAGCAGCAGCAGGCTGATGCCCGGTGCCGATCCCATCACCAGGCCTTCGGGGCGCTGCAGCTGCCAGCCCATGAGGCCCAGCGCCGGCACGAACAGCACGATCGTCTCGATGGTCAGCCCCGGCAGCGGGTCTACCGGCGCCAGCTTGCGGGTCAGTCCGTAGGCGGCGAACGTCAGCGCCAGCGCCATGCTCAGCCACAGCGTGTCGAGCGCCCCCTTCGCCAGCAGCGCCACCCCGATCGCGGCGAGAGCCACCGCGATCCACTGCCGCCCGGTCAGCTTCTCCTTCAGGAAGATCGTCGCCGCCAGCACGTTCACCAGCGGGTTGATGTAATAGCCCAGGCTGGCGGCAAGGACGTGGCCGTGCATCACCGCGAGAATGTAGATCAGCCAGTTGGCGCCGATCAGGAACCCGCTCAGCGTCAGCGCGCCGAGCAGCCGCCTGTCGGTCAGCGCCGCGCGCAGTGCAGCGCCCTGGCGCAGCGCGGCGACCGCCACGAGGCAGATCGGCAGCGTGCACATCAGCCGCCAGCCCACCACCTCGAACGGGGATACCGCGTGGAGCAGCGCGAAGTAGAGCGGGAACAGGCTCCAGATGCCGTAGGCCCCGATCGCCGGCAGCAGGCCGGGCAGAATGACGGAGCCGGAAGAATTCGGGCGTTGCTGCAAGGCGGTATCGGACATTTCTGAACGTCTCTCCCGGCGACCGGGGGGGCAGGTCGCCTGAGGTGGCCCTTATAGGGGTGCCTTATCGAGGGCAATCGCTCGCCCCGTCGCCCCTGCGAACTCGCTTTATCGCATATCCGAATTCTGACAGGCGCGTTGCGGGTTGTTCAGGATAAGTCGCCTAAAGATGAATGCGTCAGGCGGATCGACTCGGATGGCCGGTTCGCTTCCTGGAAGAGGAGAGTTGAGATGAACGCATTCTTCAAGGCCTCGGCCATCGCCGCCGCTGCCGCCAGCCTTGCCACCGCGCTGCCTGCTTCGGCTGCCGTCGGCACGTACGCTCCCGCCGCCACCAGCGGCTTCACCGCGCCCGGCGAGCAGGCTTCCGACTATGGCCGCGACCGCTATCGCTATTCGCGTGAGGATTATCGCCGGGGCTACGGCAACCGCGATCGCTACGATCGCCGGGATCGGTATGACCGCCGCGACTATCGCCCCAGTTCGTGGCGCGGCAACGACGGCCGTTACTACTGCCGTCGCAGCAATGGCACCACCGGCCTCCTGATCGGCGGCGCAGCGGGCGCCCTGTTGGGCCGCGGCATCGACGGTGGCCGCGACCGTACCGCCGGCACTCTGATCGGCGGTGTCGCCGGCGCCCTGCTGGGCCGTGAGGTCGATCGCGGCGGATCGCGCTGCCGCTAAGCTTCGAAAAGACAGTTTTCCCCGCATGTACGGCGACTTGCGGGGGAACCGCCCGGTTTCGGGCGGGAGGGCGTCCGCATCTCGCGGGCGCCCTCGTTGCCGTAAGCGAAGCGGTCGTAAGAGGAGGGGCCGCGACCATCCCGAAATGGGACGAGGGGATTCGACCCTCTGGCACCTTCGTGCGTTTTCGCGTTTTCCTAACGACATTGCCGCTAGGGCTGGCCACGGTGCCGGACAGGGCCGACGAAGGAACACGACGATGAAGACTGCCGCCAGCCCCGCTTTGCTGAAGATCGCCGCGCTGACGATGGCATCCAGCCTGATGCTCGCGGGCTGCGGTTCGAGCGACAAGCAGCCCGACCCGGCCGACACCGACCCGGCACTGAACGGCGCCCTGGGCGATCAGATCATGGTCGATCCCGAGATGGCCGGAGAGCAGGGCGCGGCGGTATCGGCCGACGGGCGGCAGGTCACGGTACCGCCGCAGGATCGCACCCCCGAAGCCATCGCCGCCGCCAAGAAGCAGGCGGTGCAGCTCGTCGGCGGTGCACTCAAGCCCGCACCCAGCCCGGCGCAGGGCGGCGCCGCCGCGCTGGCGCAGAGCGCCGCCACCGCCGCGCAAGTCGCCGCCGAGGCCAAGGTCGCCAAGGCGGACTGCTCGGCCAGGGTGCAGTATTCGAATACCTGGGCGGCCAAGCTGCCGGCCGAACTGCCGGTCTATCCGCGCGGTGCGGTGCAGGAAGCGGCGGGGATCGACGGGCAGGGCTGTGCGCTGCGCGTGGTCAACTTCGCCACCCCGGTCAGCGTCAACGACATCGTCAGCTTCTACTACACCAAGGCGCTGGCTGCGGGTTACGGCGCCGAATACAAGGTCGATGGCGGCGACAGCGTGCTGGGCGGGCGCAAGGGCGGCAAGGCCTACGTGGTCTATGCGCGCAAGCTGGACAACGGACTGACCGAAGTGGACCTGGTCGCCAGCGGGAAGTGATGCCGTCCCGCCCTTGCGGGCGGGCGGCTACCGCAACCCTACCCCGATCACCGCGCGCGGCTGTTCCATCTCTCCCGAGGCGACCGGATAGGCGCAGTAGTCCGCCGCGTAGAACCCGGTCGGGCGGTGGTTGCCCGAAAGCCCGACGCCGCCCATCGGCGCCGCGTGGCTCGGCCCGATGGTCGGCCGGTTCCAGTTGACGATCCCGGCGCGCACGTTGGCCCAGAAGCGGTTGTATTCCTGCGGGCTGCCGCCCACCAGCGACGCCGCGAGGCCGTAGCGCGAGGCGTTGGCCTCGGCGATCGCCTGGTCGAAGTCGGACACCCGGATCACCTGCAGCACCGGTCCGAACAGTTCGACGTCCGGCCGCTCGCGCATCGCCGTCACGTCGATGATGGCGGGGCTGAGGAACGGCAGCGTGTCGTCGGGTCGGACGAGGTGCTTGATCGCGCGGCCGCCGTGACTGAGCAGGTAGAGGAAGCTTTCGGTCAGCCCGTCGGCGGCGGCGTTGTCGATGACCGGGCCCATGAACGGGGCCGGCTCGTCGAACGGGGCGCCGACGATCAGGCGGTCGGCCAGCGCCTTCACTTCGGCCATCAGCGCGTCGTACATCGTGTCCCTGACGATCAGCCGGCGCGCGGCGGTGCAGCGCTGGCCGCTGGTGGCGAAGGCGGACTGCACGACGATCGCCGCCGCGTCGGTCAGCTTCGGGGTGTCCCACACGACCATCGCGTTGTTGCCGCCCATCTCCAGCGCCACCATGCGGTCGGGCCGACCGGCAAGGCGGCGGTTGATCGCGATGCCGTTCGTCGCCGAGCCGGTGAACAGCACGCCGTCGATACCCTCGTGCGCGACATAGGCGGCGCCTTCGGCCGGGCCGCCCGGGGCGAACTGCATCACCGCTACTGGAATCCCGGCGCGATGGAAGCAGCGCGCCAGCATCTCGCCGGTGGCGGGCGCGCGCTCGCTCGGCTTGAAGATCACCGCGTTGCCGGCGATCAGCGCCGGCACGATATGGGCGTTGGCGAGGTGGGCGGGATAGTTGAACGGACTGAGCACCACCAGCACGCCATGCGGCTTGTGGCGCACCGCCATGACCCCCTGCAGCGCCGAATCGAGCTTTCGCTGCGCGGTCCGCTCGGCATAGGCGCGGATCGAGACTTCGACCTTGCCGATCACCGAATCGACTTCGGCGCGGGCTTCCCACAAGGGCTTGCCGACTTCGCGGGCGATCGTGGTGGCGAGGGCCTCCGCGTCCTTGCGCACTTCGTTGGCGAATCGGCGCAGCAGTTCCATGCGCGTGGACAGCGGCTGCGCGGCCCACGTCGGCCAGGCACGGCGGGCGCGGGCCACGGTCTCGTCGACGTCGGCCACGGGGCCGCGCCAGACCTCCGCGCCCGTGGCGGGCTCGTAGGAGACGATCTGCGTCCTGGTATCGGGCCGGGTTTCGGCCCTTTCGAGTTGTCCGCTCACGAAATCACTTGGTCCCGGGCCGTTACGGCTAACAACCCGTTAGCTGATAGGGTTCGACATTTCATCTCAATGGCACAGGTATTCCTACCGGGGTGCTAAGAGCGTGTTCGAAAAATGCCCATCCGGGCATTTTAGAGCGGCACCGGCCCACACCCCCACCCGACCTCCCACTAGTGCATCCTTGATGGGAGGTCGGGTGGGGGTGTGGGCCGGTGCCGCTAAACCCGGTTCAGCCAAGATGCCGCCCCAGGTCGCGGATCGCCTCCACCTTGGCGTGCAGTTCGCTCCAGTCGTCGTGTTGGTCGATGGCCGCCCAGATGCGCTCGACCTCGTCGATGAGCACGCCGGGCGGGGCGTCCTGCCGCCAGAACGCATCGTCGGCGGCCACCGTGGGGGCATGGAGACGCAGCAGCGTGCCGAAGTCGTCTTCGCCCGCATTGCGGGCCGCGCGGTGGAGGAAAAAGAACTGCTCGGGCGCGAGGCCGGTCTCCACCATGGCGCGCTCGGCCGCCTGAATCAGCGCGGCGTCCTGTTCCGGCCCCCGCGATTCGACGCCGAGCCGGGCGGTGAAACGGCGGCCCATCGCCTGCTGGTAAAGCGGCCCGAACCGGTCGAGCGCGGCGACCAGCGGCGCGGTTTCGACCAGCATGCTGAGCGCCTGCGCCAGCTGCGCGCAGTTCCACAGCAGCGCCTCGGGCTGGCGTCCGAAGGCGTAGAGCCCCGAATGGTCGAAGTAGGCGGCGGTGAAACGCGGATCCCAGCGTGGCAGCCAGCGCCAGGGGCCGTAGTCGAAGCTCTCGCCCGAAATGTTCATGTTGTCGGTGTTGAGCACGCCGTGGACGAATCCGGCGACCATCCACGACGCGGCAAGGTCGGCCAGCCGCTCGACGACCTGGTGCAGCAGGATCACCGCCGGTTCCTCGCGCCCTGGCGCGCCGGGCGGCGGCGGGCTGCCGGGATAGGTTTCGAGGCAATAGGCGACGAGGGCCTCAAGGTGCGCCTTCTCCTCCAGCGCGTAGAGCCGCTGGAAGCTGCCGATGCGGATGTGCCCGTGCGAGAGGCGCACCAGCACCGCCGAGCGGGTGGGGCTGGGTTCGTCGCCGCGCCACAGTTCCTCTCCGGTCTCGACGACCGAGAAGGTCTTGCTGGTATCGACGCCCAGCGCCTCCAGCATCTCGGTGGCGAGAATCTCGCGCACGGCGCCCTTCAGGGTCAGCCGGCCGTCGCCGTCGCGGCTCCACGGCGTCTGCCCGGAGCCCTTGGTGCCGAGATCGAGCAATCGCCCGCCGGCATCGCGCATCTGCGCGAAGAGGAAACCACGGCCATCGCCGAGATCGGGGTTGTAGGTGCGGAACTGGTGGCCGTGATAGCGCAGCGCCAGCGGCTGCGGCAGGTTGCCGGGCAGGGGGGCGAACTGGCCGAAATGCTGGACCCAGCGCGTTTCGTCGAAACCGTCGAGGCCGACGGCGGCGGCCCAGCGCCGGTTGTGCCAGCGCAACTGGTGACGGGGGAACGCGGCCGGGGCGACGGGATCGCCGATCCATTCGGCGATGGTCTCTATGCGGGGATCGGGAAGATACGGGGCGGGTTGCGGTTCACTGGGCATCCGGCGATAAGTGGGGACCGTCCGGCAACCGATCAAGCCGGAGGTTGATGGAGGTTGCCGTTCCGGCATGAAGGTTTTCGAAGATCGCTTCTGGTCGAGCCGTGACGGTCTCAAGCTTCATTTCCGCGATTATCCCGCTCCCGAGGGCGGGGAATCGCGTGTGCCGGTGCTGTGTCTGCACGGGCTGACCCGCAATGCGCGCGATTTCGACGTGCTGGCGCCGCGCCTGGCGCGGGAGCGCCGCGTGATCTGTCCCGACCTGCGCGGCCGGGGCGACAGCGAATATGCCCGCGATTCGAAGACCTACACGCCCGTTCGCTACGGCGATGACGTCCTCGCGCTGATCGAGCAGGAAGGGCTGGAGCGCTTCGTGATCGTCGGCACTTCGCTCGGCGGGCTGATGGCGATGGGGCTGGCGGCGCTGATCCCGGACAAGATCGCCGGGGCCGTGGTCAACGACGTCGGCCCGCGGCTGGAGCCGGCGGGGCTGGAGCGGATCAAGGGCTATGTCGGGCAGGGCCGCAGCTGGCCCACCTGGGTTCACGCCGCGCGCGGGCTGGAGGACTTGCAGGGTTCCGCCTTTCCGGGCCAGCCGCTTGATTTCTGGATCGGCATGGCCAAGCGGCTGATGACGGTCGGCGGCAATGGCCGCGTCGTCTTCGACTACGACATGAAGATCGCCGAGCCGTTCCTCGCCTTCGATCCCAATGCCCAGCCGGACTTGTGGGGGGCGTGGGCAGCCCTGGCGGCGGTGCCGGTGCTGGTGGTGCGCGGTGGCCTCTCGGACCTGCTTTCCGCCGCGACGCTGGCCGAGATGCTGCGCCGCGCGCCGCTGGCCGAAGGGCTGACGCTGGAAGGGATCGGCCATGCGCCGAGCCTCGACGAGCCCGAATCGGTGGCCGCGATCGAGCGGTTGCTGGCGCGCACGGCCTGATCGCTTGCGCCTGCTCCACCTCCATTCGAGCTTCGCGGCCGGCGGCAAGGAACTGCGCGCGGCCCGGCTGATGAGCGTGTTCGGCCCCGGCATCGCGCATTCTGTGGTCTCGGCGCAGCCGGGCGCCTACGGGGCGAGAGTGGCGCTGGGCCCGGATGTGCGCGTCGATTTTCCCGAGGACTTTCCCGGCCTCCAGGGCCGCCCGACGCCCGCGCGGCTGTGGCGCATCGCCCGGGCCATGCGCGGGTTCGACCTTGTCCTCACGTATAACTGGGGGGCGATGGACGCGGTGCTGGCGCATCGGCTCTATCACCGCGTGCTCGGCCTGGCGCCGCTGGTCCATCACGAGGACGGCTTCAACGAGGACGAGGCCGGCGGGCTGAAGCCTTCGCGCAACCTGTTCCGCCGCATCGCCCTGCGCGGGGCGAGCGCGCTGGTGGTGCCCTCGCAGCGGCTGGAGGCGATCGCGCTGGGCGCGTGGCACCAGCCGCGCGCGAAAGTGCGGCTCATCATCAACGGCATCCGCACCGAAGCCTATCGCGATCCGCCGCCGCCCGATGCGATTCCCGGCCTGCCCAAGCCGGAAGGCGCGAAGTGGATCGGCACCCTGGCGGGCCTGCGCGCGGTGAAGCAGCTGCCCCGGCTGGTGCGCGCCTTCGCCGGCCTGCCGGAAGAATGGCGACTGGTGATCCTGGGCGAGGGGCCCGAACGCGCGGTGATCGAGGCGCAGGCGCGCGCCTGCGGGGTCGCCGACCGGGTGCATCTGCCGGGCTTCGTGTCCGACCCCTCCCGCGCGGTGGGCCTGTTCGATCTCTTCGCCTTGTCCTCCGACAGCGAGCAGTTTCCGATCTCGGTGGTGGAGGCGATGGCGGCGGGTCTGGCGGTCGCTTCTCCGGCGGTGGGGGACGTCATGGCGATGGTATCGGTGGAAAACCGCAGTTTCGTAACGCCTGCCGGGGATGAGGCGGCACTGGCCCGGGCGCTGGCCGAACTCGCCGGAAACCCTGCGCTGCGCGCCGCGATCGGCGCCGCCAACCAGGCCTGGGCCGAGGCGCAATACGATGAAAACGCGATGGTTCGCAGCTATGCCTCGACTTATGGCGGAGCAATGGGCCTGACGCGGTTTCCCTGAGGCTCGCGGCCATGACGCGGCCATTCAGCCGTGCTTCACGCCGGGACATGCACCGCTCTTGTTACAGACATCCCCGTTGAAAAGCCCTGCCCATCCGCTAAACAGCCCGGCAACATTCCCGTTTTTCCGCTAGAAAGCGCTCGATCTTGGCCCTGCCCCCCGACACTTCTTCCGCCGCCGCCCGCAACGCTGCCCAGCAGGACGTCTTCCTGCGCGAGGTGGACGATGCCGTGCGCCAGGATCAGCTCGAAGGCTTCATGAGCCGCTACGGCAAGCCGCTGATCGCGGTGATCGTCATCGCCCTGCTCGCCTTCGCGGGCTGGATCTACTGGGATCACCGCCAGACCAAGGCGCGCGAGGAGCGGTCCGAGGCCTATGTCCAGGCGCTCGACGCGCTGCAGTCGGAAAACCTCGATGCCGCCAAGGGCAAGCTCGCGCCGGTCGCCGCGGCGGGTTCGTCCGACGCCACCGTGGTCTCGGCACGCCTGATGCTGGCGGGCATCGCGCTGCGCCAGAACCGCAAGGCCGACGCGCTGAAGCTCTACGGAGAGATCGCCGCCGACGGCAAGGCGCCGCAGGCGCTGCGTGATCTCGCCTCGGTGCGCGCGGTCGCCGCCGACTTCGACGCGATGAAGCCCGAAGACGTGGTCAGCCGCCTCAAGCCGATGGCCGCGCCGGGCAACCCCTGGTTCGGCGTCGCCGGCGAACTGGTCGGCATGGCCTATCTCAAGCAGGGCAAGGACGACCAGGCCGGCCCGCTGTTCGCCGCCATCGCCAAGGACGAAGGCGTCGAGGACGGGTTGCGCAGCCGCGCCCGCCAGCTTGCCGCGGTGCTCGGCGTCGATGCCGTGGACGACGTGGTGGACGACAAGGGCGAACCGCTCGGCAAGGCCAAGGCCGCACCCGCTTCCGCACAATGACGACAACGCCAGAAGATTTTCCGGTTATCGCGCCGGCTCGTGAGGATCATCGCATGAACGCAGCATCGACACAGACTTCCCTGCGTGCCCGGAAGGTCGTGCCGCTGATCGCCCTCGCGCTCGTCGCCGGCCTGTCCGGCTGCAAGATGTTCGGCGGCGGCAAGGGCCCCGCCAAGACCCCGACCGTGGGCAACCGCGTGCCGATCCTGTCGCGCATCGAAAGCGGCGCCAAGATCGACGCCACGCTCGGCGCCGTGTCCGTGATCCTGCCCCCGGCGGAGATCAACGCGACCTGGGCGCAGGGCGGCAACACCCCCAACAAGGCCTATGGTCACCTCGCGCTGGCGGACAATCCGACCAAGGCCTGGACCGTGCAGGTCGCCGGCTCCACCAACCGTGCCCGCCTTGCGGCGGCGCCGGTTATCGGCGGCGGCAAGCTGTTCGTCATCGACACCGAAGGCACCCTCCACGCGTTCGACGCGCAGAGCGGCGCCAAGCTGTGGACCAAAAGCTTCTCGGTCTCCGGCAGCAACGCCAAGTCGGTGTTCGGCGGCGGCGTCAGCTTCGACGGCGACAAGCTCTACGTCACCACCGGTCTCGGCGAAGTCGCGGCGGTCAACGCGGCGGATGGCAACGTGCTGTGGACCAAGAAGCCGGCCGGCCCGCTGCGCGGTGCCCCGACCGTCGGGTTCAACCAGGTCTTCGTGATGACCCAGGACAACCAGATCGTCGTGCTCAACGCGGCGGACGGCTCGACGGTCTGGCAGGAATCGGCTTCGCTGACCCAGTCGGGCGTGTTCGGCGTCGCCTCGCCCGCGCTCGGGCAGGGCACGGTGATTGCCGGTTATTCCTCGGGCGAGCTGGTCGCCTATCGTTACGAGAACGGCCGCCAGGTCTGGTCGGACGCGCTCTCGCGCACGTCGATCTCGACCGAGGTGGGCAGCCTCACCGACGTCGATGCCGATCCGATCATCGATCGCGGCCGTGTCTATGCACTCGGCCAGGGCGGGCGCATGGCCGCCTACGAACTGGTAACCGGCCAGCGCATCTGGGAACTCAACCTCGCAGGCATCTCGACGCCGTCGGTCGCGGGCGACTGGGTGTTCACGCTGGACGACCACGCCGAGGCGCTGGCCATCGCGCGCAGCACCGGCAAGGTCCGCTGGCTGACCGAACTGGCGCGTTACAAGAACGCCAAGAAGCGCAAGAACCCGATCTTCTGGGTTGGCCCGGTACTGGCCGGCAACAAGCTGTGGATCGGCAATTCCCGCGGGCTTATCGCCACGCTTGATCCGGGCACGGGCACGATGACGCCGTTCACCGAACTCAGCGATCCGGTGTCGCTGGCGCCAGTGGTGGCCAACCAGACGCTCTATGTGCTGGACGATTCGGGGCGCATCACCGCGTTCCGTTGACGGTGCCCGTGAGGAGGGGGAGGCGAACTCCCCTCGCTCCTCACCCGCGAGCAAAGCAAAGCGACCCAGGGCGGCTTGATGCTGCCCTGGGTCGCTTCGTTTCGGCGTGAGAGCATGCACGGTTTGCCGCCCCTTAACCAATTGCCGCTAGGCCGGCGGCCATGAACACCGCTTCGACCCGCCGCCCCGCCAGCGACATTTCCGCCGGCGTCGGCCTCTCCGGCCTGGTGGCGCTCGCCGCGTGGATCCTGGTCTGCCGTAACTGGGGCACCATCGCCGAGACGTTCGCGTTGCCAGGCCCCCGTGCGCCGATGAGCGGTGCTTATGCCTCGGTTGCCACGCTGTTCTTCACCGGCGGCGCCATGACCGCATGGTCGCTGCTGGTCGACAAAGTCCACCGCCGTCCCTCCACCGGCATCGACTGGTCGCGCCGCCGGCCGCTGTCCGAAACGCTCGACATCTCGATCACCAAGCTGACCGGGCTGTGGATGACCTGGGCGGGCATCGCCTGCTTCTACTTCATTTGCCGCTGGTATTGGGATGGCCAGTACCTGTTCGCCATGGACGTGCTGAGCGTCGCCGCCGGGCCGCTGTTCGTGCTTTCGGTGCCCTACGTGCTGTGGCTCGACCGGGTCATGGTCGAGCCGCGCGACGCCTCCTGGCACTTCGGCGCGATGCTGATCGGCCGTGAGCCATGGTCCGCCGAAGAGGTGAAGAAGCACTGGCGCGCCTGGGCGATCAAGGGCTTCTTCGGCGCCTTCATGATCTCGATCCTGCCCGGCGGCTTCGCCAACATCGTCAACGCCGACTTCGGTGCGATCGCCCGTAACCCCGTCGATCTCGGCTCGATGACGATCGAAGGGCTGTTCCTGATCGATGTGCAGATCGGCACCGTCGGCTACCTGTTCACCTTCCGCCCGCTCGACGCCCACATCCGCAGCGGTAACCCGTTCCTGGCAGGCTGGGTCGCGGCGCTGATCTGCTACCCGCCTTTCGTGTGGGGCACGATGGGCAATGCCAATGTCCTTGGCTACGAAGTCAACACCGGCGGCTGGGCGCACTGGATGGCGGCCTACAACGTGCTGCTGTGGGGCTGGGCGGCGATGATGGTGGTGCTGACCGCGATCTACGCCTGGGCGACCTTCGCGTTCGGCCTGCGCTTCTCCAACCTGACCTATCGCGGCGTGCTGACCAACGGCCCCTACCGCTTCACCCGCCACCCGGCGTACCTGTCGAAAAACCTGTTCTGGTGGACCTCGACGCTGCCGTTCCTCGTGACGAACGGATCATGGACCGACGCGATCCGCAACACCGTACTGCTGGGCGTGGTGAGCGGCATCTATTATTGGCGCGCTCGGACTGAGGAAGCGCACCTGCTGGCGGAAGATCCCAAGTACCGGGAATATTACGACTGGATGGGGGAGAATGCCTTCATCACCCGGAGTCTGGGGAAGATCGGGCAGAAGTTGAAGTTCAAGTAAGTCCTGGGGCCATCGCCCCAGACCCCCGAACTGTCGTCGCCGCGCGCGCAGCAGCCTTGGCCAAGATGGCGCCGCAGGCTTTATCTGTCTCCCGCCTCACCGTCCTGGATGACGATGCTGCGCGCGTGACCTCGACGGTATACGGGGTGCAGGGGTGGTAAACCCCTGCGTTTCACCCCTTAAAACGTCTTCAGCGCATAGACCTTGGAAAGATCCCCGCCCCACTCGCCATTATACAGGTCGAGCAGGCGCTGCGCCGGAACCTTGCCGGTCTTCACGATCTCGGCCAGCGGTTCGAGATAGCCCGTCTCGTTGTCGCCCGCCGAGTTCAGGTGGCCACGCGCGGCAAGACCCGAGCGCGCGATATCGACCACTTCGCCCGCGATGTCGCGCAGAGTGCCGCCGCCGGGGAGGGGTGCGTCGAGGCCGAGCTTCGGCGCGGCCGAGCGCAGGGCTTCGCGGCCTTCCATGTCCCAGTCCTTGACCAGATCCCAGGCCGCGTCGAGCGCGCTCTGGTCGTAGAGCAGGCCCACCCACAGCGCGGGCAGAGCGCAGATGCGGCCCCACGGTCCGCCGTCGGCGCCGCGCATTTCGAGGAAGGACTTCAGGCGCACTTCGGGGAAGGCGGTGGAGAGGTGGTCCTGCCAGTCCGACAGGCGCGGCTTCTCGCCGGGGAGCACTGAAAGCTCGCCCTTGAGGAAGTCGCGGAAGGAGAGGCCGGCGGCGTCGATGTACTTGCCGTCGCGGAACACGAAGTACATCGGCACGTCCAGCATGTACTCGACATAGCGTTCGTAGCCGAAGCCGTCCTCGAACACGAAGGGCAGCATGCCGGTGCGGTGCGGATCGGTGTCCGACCAGATATGGCTGCGGTACGAAAGGTAGCCGTTGGGCTTGCCCTCGGTGAAGGGCGAGTTCGCGAACAGCGCGGTCGCCAGCGGCTGCAATGCCAGCGAGGTGCGGAACTTCTGCACCATGTCGGCTTCGCTGGAATAGTCGAGGTTCACCTGGATGGTGCAGGTGCGCAGCATCATGTCGAGGCCCATCGAGCCGACGCGCGGCATGTGGTTCAGCATGATGCCGTAGCGCCCCTTGGGCATGATCGGCAGCTCTTCGCGGGTCTTGTCCGGCCACATGCCGAGGCCGAGGTAGGCCTTGCCCAGCTTTTCGCCGACCTGCTTCACTTCGGAAAGGTGGCGCCCGGTCTCGGCGCAGGTCTGGTGCAGGTTTTCGAGCGGCGCGCCCGACAGTTCCAGCTGGCCTGCGGGTTCGAGGCTGACGTTGCCGTCCGCGCCCTTGAGTGCGATGACGTTTCCGCCTTCCTCGATCGGCGTCCAGCCGAACTGGGTCAGTTCGCCCAGCAGGTCGCGGATGCCGCCCTTTTCGGTGTACGAAGGCGCGTGGTGGTCGGCGGTGTCGTAGACGAATTTCTCGTGCTCGGTGCCGATGCGCCACGCCTCGCGCGGCTTTTCGCCCGCGGCCATCGGCTCGGCGAGTTGGGACAGGTTTTCGATAACCGGATCTTCGCGATCCGAAACCTCACGAGTGCTCATGGGCGCGGAATTAGTGTGCCCTTCGGCGCCGCGCCAGAACTTTTTGTACCGGTCAGTCTAACATTCCTGTCATGTCCAATCTCCGGACACCGCCATCCATAGCCCGATGGCGGAAATGCAGGCGGTTTCGGCCCGCAGGATGCGCGGGCCCAGCGTGATCGCGCGGGCCTGGGGATGGGCGCGGACCAGCTCCCGCTCGGTATCGTCGAAGCCGCCCTCAGGGCCGACGAGCAGCGCGGCCGGGCCTTTGTGCGCGGCGAAGGCGGCTGCCGCAGGGGCGCCGCCCTGTTCATCGGCGAAGAACAGGGCGCGGTCCTCGGGCCAGTCGCGCAATAGCGCTTCGAGCCGGGCCGGTTCCTCGACGCGGGGCAGGGCGGTGCGGGCGCATTGCTCGGCCGCCTCGGTGACGATGGTGGCAGCGCGTTCGGGGTTGAGCTTGTCGGCCACGCAGCGCCGGGTGACGACCGGCTGCACGGCGGCGACCCCCAGTTCGGTGGCCTTTTCCAGCACGAGGTCGAAGTTCGGCTTCTTGAGCAGCGCGGCGCAGAGCACGAAGTCCGGCACGTCCTCACGCTCGCGCAGCTTCATGCGGACCGAGAGCACGACGTCGCGCTTTCCGGCGGAAACCACCTCGCAGGCCCATTCGCCGGTGGCATCGTCGCAGGCGATCACCGCGTCGCCCGCGCCGACTCGCATGACCTTGCCGAGATAGTGCGCCTGCTGGCCTTCCAGCGCGATCTGCCCACCTTCGACGAGCGGTCCGGGGACGAACAGACGCGGCGCGGAGCGGGGCGGCCAGGCGGGGGTTGCGGGCATCTTCAACGGGTTCCTCGGGCTGAAGCGCCCTTTTCGCGCCTCGGCGGAGAGGATGCAACGGTGGGCAAGCTGTGTTCACCAGACACGTTCGGGCATGACAGGACGCGCGCGATGCACTACTCATCGCGCGATGCTCGAACCTTCGCTCGTCCCTGACAGCCAGCATCGCGGGCTCGTGTCGATGCTGCCGCAGCCGTTTCGCGACTTCGCGATGCTGGCGCGATTCGACCGGCCGATCGGCTGGTGGCTGCTGTTCTGGCCCTGCGTCTGGGGCGTTCTACTGGCAGGTGGCGAAAGCCGTTGGAGCCTGATCGCCTGGCTGCTGCTCGGCTCGATCGCGATGCGCGGCGCGGGCTGTGTGCTCAACGACATCGTCGATGCCGACCTCGACCGCCGCGTCGCCCGCACCGCGCAGCGCCCGGTCGCGAGCGGCCGCGTCAGCAAGGGCGCGGCCTGGACCTGGCTGCTGATGCTATGCGCCGTCGGGCTGGTCGTGCTGTTCCAGCTGCGCCCGCCCGCCCAGCTGGTCGCGCTCGGCAGCGTCGGCCTTGTCGCCGCCTATCCGTTCATGAAGCGCATTACGTGGTGGCCGCAGGCGTGGCTGGGCATGGTCTTCACCTGGGGGGCGCTGGTCGGCTGGATCGAGATCCGCAGCGATCATCTGGAGGCGCTGGCGGCGCTCTACCTCGGTTCGATCGTGTGGTGCATCGGCTACGACACGATCTACGCGATCCAGGACATCGAGGACGACGCGATCGTCGGCATCCGTTCCTCCGCCCGGCGCCTCGGCGCGCGGGTGAAGGGCGGCGTCGGCGGCTTCTACGCCCTCGCGCTGGCGCTGTGGGCGCTGGCGTTCTGGGCGATGCGGCCGGACTGGGTGGCGCTCGTCGCGCTGGTGCCGATGGCGCTGCATCTGGGCTTCCAGGTCATGACGCTGGACCCGGCGGACGGCGAGAACGCGCTCGCCCGCTTCCGCTCCAACCGCGATGCCGGGCTGGTGATGGCGCTGGCGTGCTGGGTGGTCGGCAATGCGGGCGTGATCTGATTGCCTACGCGTAGCTGACCAGCTCGAACTCGATCCCGTCCCAGTCGAAGAAGTAGAACCGGCGGCCCGGGTCGTAATCGGCGTGGTTGAAGGGTTCGAGGCCTGCGGCAAGCACCACCTGTTCCGCCGCGTCGAGATCGTCGACCACAAGCCCCACGTGGTTCAGCGGCGCACCCTTGCCGTAGCGCCCGCGTTCCCGGCGGTCGGTATAGACGGCGATGTAACTGAAATCCCCGCCGACGTGGATCGTCTCGCCGCCGTTGATGGCAGGCCCGCGCCAGCGTTCGTGCCAGCCGAGCAAGTCCTGCAGCAAGGCGGACGAACGCTCGATGTCGCTGACGGTGAGGTTGGCATGTTCGAGGCGGCCCTGGGCCATTCTAATTTCTCCTGCGTCACCGGCGAATCAACCGGCTTGGCAAAAGTGCAACCTCAACCTTACTTGAGATCAAGCGCTTTCGGAAGGATATCGATCTGGTCGCGGACCGCTTCATCACCATCGGCGAACTGGCGCGGCGCACCGGCGTCGCGGTATCGGCTTTGCGTTTCTACGAGGAGAAGGGGCTGCTGCAGGCGCTGCGCACCCCGGGCAACCAGCGCCGGTTTCTGCGCTCCGACATTCGCCGCGTCAGCTTCATCCTGATCGCGCAGAAGCTGGGCCTCGCGCTGGCCGAGATCGAGCGCGAACTGGCCGACCTTCCGCAAGGCCGCACGCCGACATTGGCCGACTGGGAGCGCATCAGCCGCTCGATGCGCACATCGATCGACGAGAAGATCGCACTGCTCGAACTGACCCGGCGCAAGCTGGACGAATGCATCGGCTGCGGCTGCCTCAGTCTGACGAAATGCCGTCTCTACAACGCCGATGACGTCGCGGGCGCGCAAGGGCCGGGGCCGCGCTTCGTGCTGGGCTAGATCCCGAGCGCCTTGCGCAGTTCGGCATTGATGCGCGACTGCCAGCCCTTGCCGGTGGCGCGGAACGCCTCGACCACATCGGGATCGAGGCGTAGCGTGACCTGCTTCTTGGGATTGGCGGCGAGTGGGCGGCCGATCGACTTGAGCGAGCCCGAGGCCGGGCGGATCAGCTGGTCGCCCTTGTAGATGGCGGCCATGCGGAACATTTCCTCGGTCCATTCGACGTCGTCGTCGTCCGGGTCAATCCAGGGTTCGGAAGCGGGCTTGGTGTTCTCCATGATGCGCATGCCTTATCGTGATGATCCGACGGTTGCCGTCGCGCGGTGTCCAGACCAGCGATACGCGGCGACCATGGAGAAACCCGAAGACGCGATAGCGGGTCTCGCCGTAGTCCTTGCGATCGTCCAGAACCTGAATATGCGTATCTGCAAAGACCCTATGCGCATCGGCAATGTCGATTCCGCGTTCAGCCAGAATCTTCCGGCGCTTCGCCTCGTCATATTCAATCCGCAATGACCGCATCTCCAGCGTCTGCGGACGGTGATCGTTGGATCGGCTACGATGGGCCAGTTAAATTAAAGTAACTACAAAAACCCCGCCGGTCAACCTCACACCGCCGCCGCCAGCAGTTCCTCCGCGCCGCCGAGGTCCACGCTGACGAGACGGGAGATGCCCTTTTCCACCATCGTCACGCCGAACAGACGGTGCATGCGGCTCATCGTCACCGCATTGTGAGTGACGACGAGGTAGCGGGTGTCGGTTTCCTTCGTCATCGCCTCGAGCAGGTCGCAGAAACGCTCGATATTGGCGTCGTCGAGCGGGGCATCGACTTCGTCCAGCACGCAGATCGGCGCTGGATTGGTCAGGAACAGGCCGAAAATCAGCGCCACCGCCGTCAGGGCCTGCTCGCCGCCCGAAAGCAGGGTGAGCGACTGCAGGCGTTTGCCTGGCGGCTGGGCGTAGATTTCGAGACCGGCCTCCAGCGGATCGTCCGAATCGACGAGCGCGAGGTGCGCCTGGCCGCCCTGGAACAACTGCTGGAACAGGCGGCGAAAATGGCCGTCCACCGCCTCGAAGGCGGCGCGCAGGCGTTCGCGGCCCTCGCGGTTGAGGTTGCCGATGGAGCCACGCAGGCGGTTTACGGCTTCGGTCAGTTCGGCCTTCTCGCTGACCGAGAGGCCCAGCTGCGCTTCGGCTTCGGCGAGTTCGTCGGCGGCGACGAGATTGACCGGGCCGATGCGCTCGCGCTCGGCGACAAGGCGGTCCATGCCGCTGCCTTCGGCCTCGGCGCCGCCCACTTCGGCGGGGGCGAAGGCGAAGCGCTCGGGCAGGACCGGCGGCGGGCACTGGAAGCGCTCGCCCGAGAGGCGGTTCATTTCGGTGCGGCGCTGCTCCTCGTGCTCGGCGCGCGCGGAGGCTCCGGCGCGGCTTTCGCGCGCGGCGGCAAGGGTTTCCTGCGCGGCGGAGAGGGCGGTGTCGGCGCGTTTCGCGGCTTCGGTGGCGGCGTTCACGGCAGCTTCGGCCTTGGCGAGTTCATCGCCGAGGCGCATGCGGATCGCCTCGCCCTGTTCGATCTGGGCCATCAGCGAGGGGGGCTTGGCGGCCATGATCGCGCGTTCGGTCTCGATCTCTTCCAACCGTCCGGCCATCTGCGCGAGGCGGTTCGCGGCATCGCCCGAGCGGGCCTGCCAGCCGCGAATGTCGGCGCGCTGGGTGGTGGTGCGTTCGCGCGCGACGGCGAGCGCCTGGTCGTGGCCCGCGAGCGCCGCCATCGCGTGCTGCAAGGCGGAGCGCGCCTCGCCGTTGCGGGCTTGCGCGGCCTGCAGTTCGGCGCGGCCGGTGGCGGGATCGGGCAGGGCAGCGCGTTTCGCCTCGGCGGCGGTGACTTCGGCGTCCACGCCCGCGCGCTGGTCGGCGGTTTCGGCGAGCGTCGCGTCGAGTTCGGCGCGGCGGGCCTGCTGGCGGCCGCGGGCATCCTCGGCCTGATCGACGGCGCGCAAGGCGCTGCGCTCGGCCTCGGCCGCCGAGGCGATGGCGCGTTCGGCGGCGATCACGCGGGAGGAGAGGTCGGCCAATTCCTGCTGCACGGCGGCCTGCTTCGCCTCGGCGGTGGTGACCGCTTCTCGCAAGGGGGGGAGCTTGGCATCCAGCTCGGCGAAGCGGTTCTCCGCTTCCAGCCTTGCGGCTTCGGCGGCACCTTCGCCGCGCGCGACGAAGCCGTCCCAGCGGCGCAGCACGCCCGCGCGGGTGACCAGCCATTCGCCGGGCTTGAGCGCGCGCGCATCGTCCGCCTCGACCACATGCACCAGCGCGAGGCGGGCCGCGAGTTCGGGCGGGCACTGCGCGACATGCGCGGCGAGGCTGTCGGAGACCGGGGCGGGGGTCTCGGCACCGGTCCAGAAGCGGCCGTCGGTGTTCGGCACGGCGCCCAGCGGGGCCTTGGCGTCGCGGCCGAGGACGGCGGCGACGGCGCGTTCGTAGCCGGGCGCGGCGCGCACCGCGTCGATGGCGACGGGCAGGCCATGCGCGGCCTTGGCGCCCTTCGCGCGTGCCTCGCGGTCACGAACGAGGGCGGCGTGCTCGCGTTCGATGCCCGTCAGGTCCGCACGCGCGCCTGCCAGCGCTGAGGCGGCGGCGTCGCGGTCGGCCTGTAGCGCGGTCTTGCGCGCCTGCATGTCCTCCAGCCCCTCGCGCGAGCGGGCGAGGGCGGCGCTGGCCTCCTCTGCCTTGGCGCGGGCGGCGGCGATGGCGGTTTCGAGATCGCCGAGGTCGGGCAGGGCGGCGACTTGCGCCTCGATCCGGGCGACGTCCTGCGCCACGCGGGCCTGCCGCGCCTTCGCCTGCGTCAGTTCGGCTTCGGCGATGCGCCATTCGGCCTCGACGCCCGCTTGCTTGGCGGTCGCCTGCGCGAGATCGAGTTCGGCGGCGCGGCTGGCCTGTTCGGCGCCATCGACCATGTTGGCGAAGCGCGGGCGCTGCGCTTCATCGGCGGCGAGCTGCTTTTCGCCCTCGGACAACTCGCGCTCCAGCCGGGCTAGGGCTTCGGCGGCGTCGCGGGTGAGGCGGTCGGCGTCATGGCGGTCTTCTTCCAGCCGGGTGCGCTGGCGGTCGAGGTCGGCGAGGCGCTGCTCGGCGGCTTCGAGCTGGCTGGTCAGCGTCGCCATGCGGTGGCCTTGCGCATTGGCATCGTCGCGGCGGTCGGCGAGTTCGTCGCGGGCCTCCGCCAGCGTCTCGGCGGCGGCGGCCTGCTGGCTTTGGGCTTCCACTGCGAGCGCCTGCGCCACGGCGACGCGCTCCTCGGACGCCTGCGCTTCCTTGCGAGCAGCATCGGCGGCGGCAGCGGCCTCGCGCCAGCGGGCGAAGACGACGCGGGCTTCGGCGAGGCGGATCTGGTCGGTCAGGGCCTTGTAGCGCTCTGCCGCTTTCGCTTGGCGCCGGAGCGTGCCGACCTGCTTGTCGAGGCCCGCCATGATGTCGTCGAGGCGGGCGAGGTTGGCCTCGGTGGCGCGCAGGCGCTGCTCCGCGTCCTTGCGGCGGACATGGAGGCCCGCGATGCCCGCGGCCTCCTCCAGCATGGCGCGGCGCTCGGCGGGCTTGGCGGCGATGACGGCGGCGATGCGGCCTTGCGATACCAGTGCCGGGCTGTGCGCACCGGTGGCGGCATCGGCGAAGATCAGCGCCACGTCCTTGGCGCGCACGTCCCGCCCGTTGATGCGGTAGGCGCTGCCCGCGCCGCGCTCGATACGGCGCACGACTTCGAGCTCGTCGCGCACGCCTTCGGCGTTCGGCGCGGTTTCCGCCTTGAGCACGACTTCGGCGAAGGCGCGGGGCGGGCGCTTGTCCGTGCCCGCGAAGATCACGTCCTCCATCCCGCCGCCGCGCATCGACTTGGGCGAGCTTTCGCCCATGACCCAGCGGATCGCTTCGAGCAGGTTGGACTTGCCGCAGCCGTTGGGGCCGACCACGCCGGTCAGCCCCGGATCGATGCGCAGTTCCGCCGGCTCGACGAAGCTCTTGAATCCGCTGAGCTTTAGCCGGTGGATGCGCATCGAGGGGCTGTCAGGCGATCACGCCGGTCAGCGCGCGCCTGCTTCCTTGAGCTTGGGCTCCAGCTTGTCCCACTCCATCGAACCGACGTTGTTGCCGTTGATGATGAAGGTGGGGGTGCCCGAGACGTTGAACTGCTCGGTCGCCTTCTGGGTGCCGTCGGCGAGGGCGCGGGCCTTGGCGGTGTCGGCAAGGCAGGCTGCGCCCTGGTCGCGGGCGATCCCGCGCGATGCGAAGAACTCGCTCATCCCCGCCACTTCCGCGAAGGCGGCGAGCTGCTTGTCCTTGGGCAGGGCGTCAATCGCGGCGAGCTGGCTCTTGTCGGCGGCCTGCAGCTTTTCGAACATCGCCGGCTGCCAGGCCCAGAACTGCTCGCTGAGCGGAATCACCGCCTCGGTGGAACCGCAAGTGGCGAGCAGCGAGGCGGGCACGTCGAGCGCGTTCAGCATGAAGTAGCGCAGCTCGTAGCTGACGCGGCCGCTGGCGACGTAGTCGTCGCGCAGGGCGCCGAAGCTCTGCTGCGCGAACAGGGCGCAGTGCGAGCAGCTGAGCGCGCCGTATTCGACCAGCTTGATCGGGGCATTGGGGTTGCCCATGCGATAGCCGCCCTCGGCGGTCTTCTCGATCGTGTCGGCCCACTGCTTGCCGGCGGGCGGGGCGATCTTCGCGATCGGCGCGCCAGCGGTCGGGGCCTCGTCCTTCTTGCCGCAGGCGGCGAGGCCGAGCGCGAGCGGGGCGACCACCAGGCCGAGGGCGATCGAGCGGAAACGGGTGCGGGTCATCGGGAGGCGAATCCTTCGTGTGGATTTGTTACAGGGCTAGCCCATGGAGCGGGGAAAACGAAGCGTGGACGGCGGTATTCCACAAGTGTGGTGAGTTGTCGCGGGTACCCACCCCCAGCCCCTCCCGCTTGCGGGAGGGGAGTGCAGACGGTTTGGCTTTTTCTCCCCTCCCGCAAGCGGGAGGGGCTGGGGGTGGGTTCCTGGATCAGATATTCCCGGCGCGCTGCTGTGCCTGCTTGTCGGTGATCGCCTTGGATACCGAGGCCCAGTCATGCCCGTCGAGCAGTTCGCCGTTGAGGGTGAAGCTGGGCGTCCCCGTCAGGCCGAGCGCCTGCACGTCGGTCTGCTGGCCCTTGATCCGGTCCAGCGCGGCCGCGTCGGACAGGCACTGGTCGGTCTGCACGCGGCTGAGGCCCCAGGCGGCGGTCTGGTCGTAGAACCCCAGGTCGCTGGAGATCGCGCGCATGCGGGCGGGGAAGTCGCCCTGGTACCAGCGCTGCTGCTGCTCGCGGTTGGTGGCCTCGGCCTTGGCCAGCCACTTGTCCTGCGCGGCGAAGAAGGCGTTGTGGCGCACGAAGAAGCGCTTCGGGTCGCCGCAGTTGGTCAGCATGGCGACGGTGAGGTCGATCGGGTTGCGCAGAAAATTGGTGACGGTGACCGAGATCTGGCCCTTGGGCACCATCGTCAGGCGCAGCACCGGGTCCGCCTCCTTCACGAAGTGGGCGCAGTGCGGGCAGGTGTAGCTGACGTATTCGACCAGCTTGAGCGGCGCTTCGGGGTTGCCGAGGCGGTGGCTGCCGTTGGCGGTGACGGCGGTGGTCGCCCCCCAGTTCGTGGAAGTGGCGGGCAGGCCCTTCCTGGGCGCCGCGCCCTTGGGGGCGGCGGCAACGCTGAGCACGGCACAGGCGGCGAGCGCCACGGCGCGAACGGCGGTCTTCGTCATCACGTATCTTCCTGGTTTTCGGACGAGTTCGATTGCGCGCCCATGCTGCGCGCCAGCGATTCCAGCACCGCGCGAAGCTCCGGGTCGCCGATGTCGCGCAGCGATTCCCCAAGCTCGAACGGCACCGGCTTGAGCGAAGGCGGCGCGGACGGGCGGGGCTGAGTGGAGGGCGGTGCCTTAACCTCGCCTTGCCGAAGTTTCACCTTGGCCACCGCGTTGTAGCCGAAGAAGCGGTTCACCCGCTCGACGATCTCGGGGATCACATGCTGGATCATCGGCGCATGCGCCGGCACGACCACCAGTTGCAGGATGCCCCCGCTCTTTTCCCCGGGCGGGAAGCGGATCGATTCCGGCGAGCAGATGCGCGCGTGGCGGGGGCCGACGATCTCGGGCCAGCGCGACACCACGCTCGACTGCACGAAGCCGAAGCGCCGGAAGGCGGTGCGCCCCACTTCGGGCATGAGGTCCGAGATCTGGCGCGCCGGGCCGCCGCGCGCGCGCTCGAACTGGCGCGGGGCGCCGGAGCCCTTCTTCGAGGCCGGGGGCGTGGGTCCGCCCGGTTGTTTGCCGCTATTCCGTTCCATTGCCGGCGATCCAATGCCATAGCACTGGCATGGACGCCAGTTCGGATACTGCAATCGCGACGCTGCTGCTCGACTGGTACGACGCCCACGCGCGCGACCTGCCGTGGCGCGCCCGGCCCGGCAGCCCGGCCCCCGATCCCTACCGCGTGTGGCTGTCCGAGGTGATGCTGCAGCAGACCACGGTGGCGGCGGTGAAGGACTATTTCGCCGCCTTCACCGCGCGCTGGCCGACGGTGGCGGCGCTGGCGGCGGCCGAGGACGGCGAAGTCATGGCCGCCTGGGCGGGGCTGGGCTATTACGCCCGTGCCCGCAACCTGCTCGCCTGCGCGCGCGAGGTGGCGGCGCGCGGTGCCTTTCCCGACACCGAGGACGCCTTGCGTGCGCTGCCGGGGCTGGGAGCCTATACCGCCGCCGCCGTCGCCGCGATCGCCTTCGGGCGGCGGGCGGTGGTGGTCGATGCCAATGTCGAGCGTGTCGTCTCGCGCCTCTTCGCGATCGAGGAGCCGCTGCCCGGATCGCGCCCCGCGATCCGCGAGAAGGCGGACGCGATCACGCCCGATGCGCGCGCCGGAGACTTTGCGCAGGCGATGATGGACCTTGGCGCGACTGTCTGCACCTCGCGCAATCCGCGCTGCCTGCTGTGCCCGATCGCCGCGCCCTGCCTTGCGCGGCGCAGCGGCGATCCCGGACGGCTACCGGTCAAGGCCGCGAAGAAGGCCAGGGCGGTGCGGCAGGGCCGCGCCTTCTGGATCGAGCGCGATGAGTCGGCGGTCTGGCTGGTGCGGCGCCCCGGCAGCGGCATGCTCGGCGGCATGCGCGCGCTGCCTGACGACGGCTGGGCGGCGCGGGCCGACGGCAGCGGCGAAGGGCCGCTCGCCGGGCCATGGGAAAGCGCGGGCAAGGTCGGCCACGTCTTCACTCACTTCGCGCTGGAGCTGAACCTCTCGGTCTATCTCGGCGATGAGGTCGAGGCGCTGGAAGCGCTGGGGGCGGGAGAAGGCGAATGGTGGCCGCTCGACCGGCTCGACGAGGCGGGGCTGCCGACATTGTTCGCCAAGGCCGCGCGGCTTGCTCTGGCGGAAAGGGAGGACGCATGATCGAAGCTCTGTATTCCGGGCTTGACCGGCGCATGATCCTGCGGATGGCCGCCATGGCAGGGCTCGGTATCGGCGGGGGCGCAATGCTGCCCCGGCTGGCGCACGCGGCGCAGCAGCCCGAACTGGCGCCGAATGTGCGCGCCGTCATCGAGCGGTGGGTGGGGCCGGGCAGGTTCCCCGGCATGGTCGCCTCGCTCGGCCTGCCGGGCCGCGATCCGGAGTTCGTCGCGCGCGGCTGCGAAGGGTTCACCGATGCCGATCCGGTGACGCCAGACAGTCTCTTCCGCATCTATTCGATGACCAAGCCGGTCACCGCGATGGCGGCGATGCAACTGGTCGCCGAGGGCAGGCTGGGCCTTGACCAGCCGGTGTCCGAGGTGCTCCCCGCCTATGCGCACATGATGGTGCAGGACCGCTATGACGGCTCGATCACCGCGCTGCACAAGGCGCCGCGCCCGATCACCATGCGCCACCTCATGACGCATACCTCGGGGCTGGGCTATACGATCGTGCAGCAGGGGCCGATCGCGAAGCTGATGCGCGAAAAGGGACTGGTGCCCGGCCAGATCAGCCGCATCACCGCGCCCGGATTGGACTGGGGCAAGCCGGTGGCGGGGCTGGAGCAGTTCGCCGACCGGCTGGCCGAGGTGCCGCTGGTCGCCGATCCGGGGACGCAGTGGCACTATTCGATGGGGCTCGACCTGATGGGCCGGGTGATCGAGGTGGTGACCGGCCGCCCCTTCGACGCCTACCTGCACGAGACGATCTTCGCCCCCGCCGGCATGACCAGCACCTGGTTCCAGGTGCCGGCGGCGGAGGCGCACCGGCTGACCACCAACTATGCCGCCGTCGCCGGCGTGCTGGCGCCGATCGACGAGGGGGCGACCTCGATCTACCTGGACCGCCCGGCTTTCCCGTTCGGCGGCGCCGGCCTCGTCAGCACCCCGCGCGACTACGATCGCTTCCTGCGCATGCTGGCGCAGAAGGGCGAGATCGGCGGCGTGCGCGTGCTGGTCGAAAGCGCGGTGCTTACCGGCACTTCCAACCTGCTGCCGCCGGGCGTGACGATGCCCGCCGGTTTCGGCGGCCCGGCGGGCTTCGGCGCGGGCGGCCGCGTCGGGCAGGGCGCCGAGGCCGGGGTCTACGGCTGGTCGGGCGCGGCGGGGACGGTCGCCATGGTCGACATGGTCCACGCCCTGCGCTCGCAATTGTTCGTGCAGTTCATGCCGCCCAACGCCTTTGACCTGCTGCCTGAATTCCAGAAGGCCCTGAAAGCCGACGTGACGGCGATCCTGGAGAAACACTGACGTGCTGCGTACCATACCCAAGCCCCCCATCGCATTCGGCGGCTCTCCCATCGATCGTGCCGATCACATACGCGGCAATCCCGATGCCATCGCGGCGCTGATCGGCCCTGCTGCCCGCCTGCTGCGGCTGGACGGGCTCGATCCGGTGATGGGGCCCGAAGGCGGGCTGGAGTGGGGCAGTCTGGCCGAAGTGGCGCCGGATGCGGAGCTGGTGTTCCTCGGCCTCGACGGGACGCGCGGCTGCTTCGCCCAGGTGCTGCCGGGCATTCCCGCCGCCGGTGCGCCCAGCTGGAATGCGATGAACGCGCTGGAGCCGGGCGAACTCGCGGCCTACGGCGGCGCCCGCGCGCTGGTGAGCTGGCATTCGCGGCACCGCTTCTGCGCGGTCTGCGGGGCGCCGACGGTGCTCGCCAAGGGCGGCTGGCAGCGCAGTTGCACCGGCTGCGGGGCGGAGCACTTCCCGCGCGTCGATCCGGTCACGATCATGACCGTGGAGCACGACGGGCGCCTGCTGCTGGGCCGCCAGCCGCGCTTTCCGGCGGGGCGCTACTCCGCGCTCGCGGGCTTCGTCGAGCCGGGCGAGACGATCGAGGAAGCCGTCGCGCGCGAGACGTTCGAGGAAGCGGGCGTGCGGGTGCGCGACGTCACATATGTGGCCAGCCAGCCCTGGCCGTTCCCCTCCTCGCTGATGATCGGCTGCCATGCCTTTGCAGACGATCCGGCGATCACCATCGACGAGACCGAGCTGGAGGACGTGCGCTGGTTCACCCGCGACGAGGTGGTCGATGCGCTGGAGGCCGTCGCGGTGGGCGAAGCGGGCCGGGCCTTCGGCGCGCCGCCCAGGCATGCAGTGGCCCATGTCCTGCTGCAGTGGTGGGTGGATCGCGGGGAGGGATGATGCCCGACGAATTCCTGGCCTTTCCCTCCCGCTGGCGCATCGCGTTGATCCTGCTGGGGTCGCTGGGTTTCGTGGCCATCGCGGCGTGGATGGTGGGCGCGTTCGGTACGCCGCCGGCGTCCGACCGCTATGCGCCGGCCGTCGTCGCGGCGATCGGCTGGGCGGGCATCGCGTTCTTCGGCCTGTGCGCGGCGGTCGCGGTCAGGCGCCTGTTTGCCCGCGGCGTCGAACTGCGCATCGATGGCCGGGGCATCCACTGGACGCGCTGGTCCGACGAGACGATTCCCTGGCGCGAGATCACCGACGTGACCGTCTGGCGTTACCGGGGGCAGAGGACGATCATCCTCCACTTGCGCAATCCCTCGCTCTATCCCGGACGCGGCGTGCTGGGCATGACCGCGCGGGCCAATCGCAGCCTGACCGGCGGCGATATCGGCATCTCGCTCAACGCGATGGATCGCAGCTTCGACGAGGCGATGGCGGCGATCGAACGGCTGCGCGACTAGGGCGTAAACTCATAGATGGCACCATGGAGGTTTGAGGCAAAATGGCTCAGCGCAAGGAGGCAGGGCGAAGGGATATGTCGATATCTCAAGGCCTGCCGACGTAGCGCTGGGCCATTTTGGTCAAATCCTCCGGACGCCCGAATGGCTTCCATCTCGCACCGAAGCGACCTTGGACGGGCAACCAGCCCGTCCGGCGGCCACTTCGGCCCGAGTTGTTCGCCATTCGGGCGCCTCGATGGTGCCATTTATGAGTTTACGCCCTAGGAGCCTGTCTAGAGAATGCCCGCCGGGGTATTTTCTTTGCGGGCCGGAGACCGTCACGAATGGCGGTTCATCCCTCGATAGCCGCCCCGTCACTGTCCTGCACGCGGCAGTCGAGGCCGAGCCAGTCGGCCAGCGCCTTCAAATCCTTGCCGTTGCCCGCACCGTAGAGCGGACGGGCTTCGTCCCGGATCGTCAGCACCAGCGTGCCGGCTTCCACCGCCAGCGAACTCGCTTCCAGCCCGCCCGCGACACCGCCGGTCAGGCGGCGGCACAGGCGCACGGCCAGGCCCCAGCCGATCGCGCGGCGCAAGTCCTCGTCGCTGGCGAGCTTGGTGAACTGCGCCGGCACCTGCGTCTCGCCGGAATTGGCGAAGACGGTCATCGCCATCATCCCGCGCCCGCGCATGTCGAGGCCGATCCAGCGCTTGCGCAGCGCCCATGTCAGCGCTTCCTCGGTGCGCATGTTGGGCTCGGTGCGCATGGCCGCAAGGGCGAGCAGGCTGGCGGCCTTGCGCAAGTGCGCGTCGGCTTGCGCCTGGGTGCAGGCCGGCGCCGTCCAGTTCGCGATGCGCACCGCGTCGTCGGCACTGACGCGGGCGGTCTGCGCGAAGTCGGTGACGCTCGCCAGCATCGGGCTTTCCGCCTGCACTTCTGCGGGCAACTGCATGTGCAGCAGTCCCTCGCGCAGGCCCCAGGAGGAGAAGATCAGCCGCGAGGGGTGCATCTGCCCCACCATCTGCGCCATCAGCGCCGCCGCATCCGGCAGTGTGGCGAGGCGCGAGGCGGAGATGCGAGGGTCGGGGTTTTCCAGCTTGCCCTTGGCGAAATGGCGCGCGAGGTGCATCGCCTCCGACGGGGCGAGTTCGAAGCCGTGGGGATCGTCCACCGGCCAGTCGAGCACGCGCATCGCCTGCAGTGCCAGCGCGCGCCACGATCCGCCGACGATGTAGAGCGGCATGCCGCGTCCGCCGTGGTGGCCGTCCACCCCCCAGCCGCGTGCGGAAAGGCCGTCGCGCACGGCTGCGGCGAACTTCTGCTGGCCGCCCGCGCGCAAGTCCGGCAGGCGCAGGGTGCCGAAGGGGAGGGTGATGCCGCCGGGGGCAATTCCTCCCGGAGCGGCGGCGTCGATTTCCACCAGTTCGAGGCTGCCGCCGCCAAGGTCCGCCGCGATGCCGCGTGCGCCGGGGAAGGCGGCGATGACGCCGGTGGCGCTGGCGCGGGCTTCCTCCTCCCCGGAAAGCAGGCGGGGGGACAGGCCGAAGCCGCGCACCGCGCTCAGGAATTCAGGGCCGTTGGAGGCATCGCGCGCGGCGGCGGTGGCGACGCATTCGACGTCTTCGACCTTCAGGAACCGCAGCAGCGTGGCGAATCGGGCGAGGGCTGCCAGCGCGGTGCGCATCGACTTCTCGCCGATCGCGCCGGTACGGCCCAGATCCTTGCCGAGCCGGGCGTTGACCTTCTCGTTCAGGACCACGACCGGCGCGCGCGGCGGCCCGTTGTAGACGACGAGGCGCACCGTGTTCGACCCGATGTCGATGATGGCGCGCTTGGCGCTGGACTGGCTGATGCCGATCATTCTGGTCAATACGTACCACAAGGGGGGATGGTTGCGACCCGCTCTTTAGAGCGGCGCACGCCCGAGGTGAAGTGTGCGGGGGCATAGTTGTCCCCTCTCTCGTCGTCTTCGCGCGGGAAAAGGCGAACCTTTCGATCGTCATTGCGAGCGCAGCGAAGCAATCCAGGACAGCTTTACACCGCCCTGGATTGCTTCGCCGTGCTCGCAATGACGAAGGGGCTGGGCATCGTGTCAGATGTTGCCACGCCTCAGCGACAGCTTGGGCACCTTGCGTCCGCTGTCCAGCGCCGCGCCGCGCCCGGAAAGCGACGGATTGGTCATGAAATAGCGGTGGAGATTGAAGGGGTTCTCCACTTCGCCGACGCGGTCGTAGGAACCGTCCGGCGCCAGATCCCACGACTGTTCGGAGTCCAGCAGGTTCGCCAGCATGACCTGGTCGAGTACCTGGTCGTGCACCGTCTTGTTGCGGATCGGCAGCAGTACTTCGACGCGGCGGTCGAGGTTGCGGCTCATGCCGTCGGCCGAGGTGATGAACAGTTTGGCGCGGCGGTTTGGCAGGTAGGCGCCGTTGGCGAAAGCCCAGATACGCGCGTGTTCGAGGAAGCGGCCGATGATCGACTTGACCGCGATGTTCTCCGACAGGCCCGGCACGCCCGGACGCAGGCAGCAGATGCCGCGCACGACGAGGTCGATGTCCACGCCCGCCCGGCTGGCGGCATAGAGGCGGTCGATCAGGTCGGGGTCGGTCAGCGAGTTCAGCTTGGCCCAGATCGCCGCGGGCTTGCCGGCTTCGGCATTGGCGATCTCGGCATCGATGCAGTCGTTGAGGGTCGAGCGTAGCGAGATCGGGGAGATCGAGAGCATTTCGAGGCTCTTGGGCTCGACGTAGCCGGTGATGAAGTTGAACAGGCGCACCACGTCGCGTCCCGCCGCCGGTTCGGCGGTGAAGTACGACAGGTCGGTATACACGCGCGCGGTGATCGGGTGGTAGTTGCCGGTGCCGAAGTGGCAGTAGGTCCGGTACGAACCGTTCTCGCGCCGCACCACCGCCGAGACCTTGGCATGGGTCTTCCAGTCGACGAAGCCGTAGATCACCTGGACGCCCGCGCGTTCGAGCTGGCTGGCCCAGAGGAGGTTCTGCTCCTCGTCGAAACGGGCTTTCAGTTCGACCACGGCGGTCACCGACTTGCCCTGCTCGGCGGCCTGGATCAGCGCCGAGATGATCGCCGACTGCTTGCCCGCGCGGTAGAGCGTCTGCTTGATCGCCACCACGTCCGGGTCGAGCGCGGCCTGGCGCAGGAAGTCGATGACGACCTCGAAGCTCTCGTAAGGATGCTGGACGACGATGTCCTTCTCGCGGATCGCCGCGAAGATGTCGCCGTCATGTTCCAGGATGCGCTCGGGGTAGCGCGGGGTGTAGGGCTCGAACTTCAGCTCGGGCCGGTCCTCGTCGCAGATCGCCGACAGGCCCGAGAAGCCGATGATGCCGTCGGTCTTCATGATGAGGGCCTTGTCGAGGCCCAGCTGCGTGCGCAGGATTTCCTCGGCGGCCGGGTCGAACTTGCCCTGCAGCTGCAGCACGATGACGAGGCCGCGGCGGCGGCGCTGGATCGCGGTGCGGAAGTAGCGCACGAGGTCCTCGGCGTCTTCCTCGACCTCGAGGTCGCTGTCGCGCAGAATGCGGAACACGCCGTGGCCATTGAAGCGGAAGCCGGGGAACAGCTCCTCGGTGTTGCGGCAGATCAGGTCCTCGATCGAGATCCAGGATGCCTCGGCGCCCGGAATGCGCACGAAGCGCGGCAGCGGCGAGGGGATCAGCACCATCTCCATCACCGACGCCTCGTCCGCCTCGCGCGTCAGCGAGAACAGTACGCCGATGCCCTGGTTGGCGACGAAGGGGAAGGGGTGCGCCGGGTCGATCGCCTGCGGGGTGATCACCGGCATGACCTGCTCGATGAAGTATTCGCGCAGCCACTTCTCGCGCTCGCGGTCGAGCTTGTCATCCTCGCCGACGACGGTGATGCCTGCTTCGCCGAGCTGGGTCTTGAGGGTGGACCAGGTTTCCTGCTGGATTCGCTCCAGCTCCATCACCTTTTCGTGCGTGACCGCGATTGCCTGCGACGGGGTGAGGCCGTCCATCGAGATTTCCTCGATCTGGCGGCGCACCTGCGCGTGGAAGCCGGCGACGCGCACCATCAGGAACTCGTCGATGTTGTTGCCCGAGATCGACAGGAAGCGCAGCCGCTCCAGCAGCGGATAGTTCGGGTTGCAGGCCTCGGCCAGCACGCGCTCGTTGAAGGCGAGCCAGCTCAGTTCGCGGTTGAAGTACCGCGAAGGCAGGGTGGCGAGGTCTTCGGTTTCCTCCACGTCCTGCGCGGGTTCGTTGGCGGTCAGCATGTCCATGGTATTCACGAGAAGCCCTTTCGCACGCAAGAATGACACAAGTGCGACGGTTGGGGGAAGGGCTAGCACTACTTTGGCAGAAGTTTGAAATGCGTGACTGATAGGCTCCCACCGCAATGAGGGCATTGGTCTGGCGGAGGTCTTGATATTCGGTCAATGATGGCCTGTCGGATGGCGGGCATGCTCGG
>NZ_JAZFAX010000022.1:0-90044 GCF_036352595.1 Novosphingobium resinovorum | reverse complement strand
GCCTCAAGGTGATCGCTCAAACTGAACAGGGACTTGGGATCCATAGCTGGCCTCCGTGATCGCGCGCCCTCAATGAATCATTATAGCCGTCCAAACGCTACCGGTTTTTGCGGGTCTCCAGCTTGTCTCGGGGAGGGGGACCGCCGACGCAGTCGGTGGTGGAGGGGCCGATGGTTTTGGAGGGGGCGCGAGATCGCCCGGCCTCATCGCCGGGCGCGGTATCGTCAGAAGATTTCACGCGCCTGCGCGCAGACGCAAAGGATTTGTCGCCGCGCCGGCGCTCGGGATGTGCCGGGGGCGTGGAGGATCGGTCCGTCATAAGGCGTGGAACTCCATGGGGTGTTGGAGTGGATGCCCCTCATGGCTGACCTATGTATCGCGGGCCGGGGTGTGTAGGAAAATGGTTTTTGAAAACTCCAACTCTAGATCTCGGTTATTAAAACCTTAGTGGAAGAATTTTGTTCTATCGCTGTTAGGCACGCGCCGGGCAAAATCTATAATCCCCGGGTTCATAGGGGCGCCCAGCGGCGTCCGTACAATTTCCAATGGTAAATGTCGCAACTCATCTTCTGCTAGATGAAATGCCTCCAAATGCGACGAATCTTGAGTCGCAGGCGGTTGAATTGCGAGCAAAATATTATGTGGTCTTATTTTGTTTTTAGATAACAGATATTCGAGCCTGTTTTTCCACGAAGATCCGTAATCAAATATGCTGAGGGGCGATTTTTGAGAGAAAGCTAACGGCTTAATTGCGTGAATTGAATCGTCTCGATGTCCCAGGGGGAAAGTTACTGGCACAACGTCATCTTCAATTCTAAGGCTCTTAAGGTGCCATATACCGTGTCGATGAAGATCAGTCCTCAGCGTTTTTGTTAGAATAGATTCTGCGGTTTCATTTCCTGCAAAATTTCGACCTATGTATCGATCATACAAATAGTCTAATAGAATTTCAATATGACTAGAGTTCTTAATGACTCTAACGTCGCTAAATGTTATGCTAGATTCTCTGTTGCGAGAAATTTCCGAAAAAATATCATGCCTCACGCTAATATTCATTAGAGGGAGTTCGCGATTTATCCGTTCCAACTCGCTTCTTAGATAAGTTACTGCTGCCCTGTAGGCAGTGTAGCCTGCAGAGTCGAAAAAATGCTTTATCCGAGAGAAGCGCTTCGGAGCTAGCCTATAGCTAGTAACTCCGCTTACCAGGTTTGTGGCTAGAATGCCTATATTCGCGAATTCACCAGTCTCGGCGAATGGTCGAAAGCGGATGATGGCATAACGGTAAATCTCGGTCATCCGAGTTCATTCCAAAAATCGTTAGACGATGCCCGTTCGAGGCACGCATAAAATTGATCTAATGCAGCTGGCGCGTTTTCCAGCCAAGTTTCAGGCATATCGGATAGCATGGCTGGTAGGGAGCGATATGCAGCCACCATCCGGTCCTCACGTTTCCGCCCATCGGGGTTAATGTTCTATCGCCATTATTGATCCAGTGATCAAAAACAAACAGCTTCGCTAATTCTTTAATGTCGACATGCCTTTTCATGGAAAGGCTAAACACATCCGTGGGCTCGATCCATAATGAAGCGAAGCATTCTCCGGCGCCAAGGGAGCTTGAAACATATGAGTCTCCGCTGGCTTCCAGCAATTTCTCATCCATAACACCTATGCAGAAATCGGGTATGGGGAGCCCGATTGCGCGTCCCAAAGTGGCGCAAGCGATCTCCGCCATTAAGCCGCGGGCAGTGGCTCCCCTCCCTTTTACTGCATACAGATTGTCGTCAGCGAGGCGGCATTGGTAAGGTTGGGTGACGCCGCTATCTGTGGGGCGGACAATCTCGACGATCTCTTGAAAGTGCAATTGGTCCGTCCCGCTGATAAGAACGCTGCCTTCGTAGTGTTTGGTGCGGGCAAGGTCAAAGGTGTAGCAGTTTAAGGCTCCCTTGACCCCATCCCCCCGATCCCCTAAAGGCGCGCATCCCTCGCGGGCATGCTCGCGGTGGATATACAGAGCTGAACATTGCCGTTCCGGCGCGTTTCTCGCAGTTTTTTCGTGGCTTTCGGGCCTCGGCCAAGCGGGGAGACACGGATCGCTTCCTTCATCCGAATCGGGTGAGGGCGCATCCCTCGGGCGGGCGGCAAAGTAATCCGGCAGCGCTCATCGGCGGCCGGGTGGAGTGTTTTTCGGCTCACGGGTGCGGCCTTCCTCGTTTGAACGAGGGAGCAGGGCAAACCGATGGCGGTCCCAGTCCTCCAAGTTTTCTTGGCGCTGGGATGACGGCCTCGCGGTTTCCTTCCTGCATCGCGTGATCGTCTACTCTTCTCCCGTCATCGCAGTTGTGGCCCTCCCGGCCCGGTGACCACCGGGGTGCGACGGGTCGATACCGATGGTTTCGGTGTCGATCCATCGCACTCCCATTTGAAAGAAGAGTATAGATGCCCACTATCAACCAGCTGGTCCGCAAGGGCCGCGAACCGCAGAAGGCCAAGTCCAAGGTTCCTGCGATGGAGCAGAACCCGCAGAAGCGCGGCGTCTGCACCCGCGTCTACACGACCACCCCGAAGAAGCCGAACTCGGCACTTCGCAAGGTCGCCAAGGTGCGTCTGACCAACAGCCGCGAAGTCATCTCGTACATCCCGGGTGAAGGCCACAACCTGCAGGAGCACTCGGTCGTGCTCATCCGCGGCGGCCGCGTCCGCGATCTTCCCGGCGTTCGCTACCACATCCTGCGCGGCGTGCTCGACACCCAGGGCGTCAAGGATCGCAAGCAGAGCCGCTCGAAGTACGGCGCCAAGCGTCCGAAGTAAGCTGGTCGCAGCCTGAAAGGGTTGCACGGTATCGAATTTACCGGCCGGTGATGCTCACGCTCCCGCCCGAAAGAACAAGGAATATCAACGATGTCACGTCGTCGTCGTCCCGAGAAGCGGGAAATCCTGCCTGATCCCAAGTTCGGGGATCTCATCCTGTCCAAGTTCATGAACAACCTCATGTACGACGGCAAGAAGTCGGTCGCCGAAGCGATCGTCTACGGTGCCATGGAAACCATGGAAACCCGCGCCAAGTCGGACCCGATCCAGCTGTTCCACGACGCCCTCAACAACGTCGCGCCGCAGATCGAAGTGCGTTCGCGCCGCGTCGGCGGTGCGACCTACCAGGTCCCCGTCGAGGTTCGTCCCGAGCGTGCGCAGGCTCTCGCCATCCGCTGGCTGATCACCGCCGCGCGCAACCGTCCCGAGACCACCATGTCGGCACGCCTCTCGGGCGAGCTGCTGGACGCCTCGAACAACCGCGGCAACGCGGTCAAGAAGCGCGAAGACACGCACCGCATGGCGGACGCGAACCGCGCCTTCTCGCACTACCGCTGGTAATGTGCTGAGTGTGCGCCCGGATGAGTTGGTCATTCGGGCGTCACACTTTTATTTCAGGGGGCGAGGGTCTATCTGAAGGCCGCTCTCGCTCCCGAAACCCTCGCTAAGGATTCTCCCATGGCACGCAGCCATTCGCTGAATATGTACCGTAACATCGGTATCATGGCGCACATCGACGCTGGCAAGACCACGACGACCGAGCGCATCCTCTACTACACCGGCAAGTCCTACAAGATCGGCGAAGTCCACGACGGCGCTGCGACCATGGACTGGATGGAGCAGGAGCAGGAACGCGGCATCACGATCACCTCGGCTGCCACCACCTGCTTCTGGACCGCAGAGGGCCAGGAATACCGCATCAACATCATCGACACCCCGGGCCACGTCGACTTCACCATCGAAGTCGAACGTAGCTTGCGCGTGCTCGACGGTGCGGTGGCATGCTTCGACGGCGTTGCCGGCGTGGAGCCGCAGTCGGAAACCGTATGGCGCCAGGCCGACAAATACGGCGTCCCCCGCATGTGCTTCATCAATAAGCTCGACCGCACCGGCGCGAACTTCAAGTACTGCGTGCAGTCGATCATCGACCGCCTCGGCGCGACGCCGGCTGTGCTCTACATTCCGATCGGCCTCGAAGCCGACCTCAAGGGTCTCGTTGACTTGGTGCACAACCGCGCGATCGTCTGGAAGGACGAGTCGCTTGGTGCCGAATTCTTCTACGAAGAGATTCCGGCAGAGCTGGCTGACGAAGCCGCCGAGTACCGCATGAAGCTCATCGAACTCGCCGTCGAGCAGGACGACGAGGCGATGGAAGCGTACCTCGAAGGCAACGAGCCCGACGTCGCGACGCTCAAGAAGCTGATCCGCAAGGGTACGCTGGGCCATGCGTTCGTGCCGGTCGTCTGCGGTTCGGCGTTCAAGAACAAGGGCGTTCAGCCCCTGCTCGACGCCGTCGTCGATTACCTGCCTTCGCCGCTCGACATCGAAGACGTCCAGGGCGTCAAGGTCGACAGCGACGAGCCTGACAGCCGCCCGCCGGCCGACGACGCGCCGTTCTCGGCTCTCGCGTTCAAGGTCATGAACGACCCGTTCGTGGGCTCGCTCACCTTCGCTCGCATCTATTCGGGTACGCTCTCGAAGGGCACGTACCTGAACTCGGTGAAGCAGAAGAAGGAAAAGGTCGGCCGCATCCTCGAGATGCACGCCAACGAGCGTAAGGACATCGACGAGGCCTTCGCGGGCGACATCGTTGCTCTTGCCGGCATGAAGGAAACCACCACGGGCGACACGCTCTGCGCCGAACGCGCGCCGATCGTTCTCGAACGCATGGAATTCCCCGAGCCGGTCATCGAACTGTCGGTGGAACCCAAGACCAAGGCCGACCAGGAGAAGATGGGCATCGCGCTCAACCGTCTCTCGGCCGAGGATCCCTCGTTCCGCGTCTCGACCGACCACGAGTCGGGCCAGACCATCATCAAGGGCATGGGTGAACTTCACCTCGACATCATCGTCGACCGCATGCGCCGCGAGTTCAAGGTCGAAGCCAACGTCGGTGCGCCGCAGGTGGCTTACCGCGAATACCTCGGCAAGGCTGTGGACGTGGACTATACCCACAAGAAGCAGTCGGGTGGTACGGGTCAGTTCGGCCGCGTGAAGGTCAAGGTCACGCCGGGTGAGCGCGGTGCGGGCATCACCTTCAAGGACGAGATCAAGGGCGGTAACATTCCGAAGGAATATATCCCCGCGATCGAAAAGGGCATGCGCGAAACCGCTGCCTCGGGCTCGCTGGTCGGCTTCCCGATCATCGACTTCGAAATCGTCCTCTACGACGGTTCGTACCACGACGTCGACTCGAGCGCCCTGGCGTTCGAAATCGCCGGCCGCGGTGCCATGCGTGAAGTCGCCCAGAAGGCCGGCATTAAGCTGCTCGAGCCGATCATGAAAGTCGAGGTCGTGACCCCGGAAGAGTTCATGGGCGACGTCATCGGCGACCTCAACTCGCGTCGTGGCCAGATCCAGGGCACCGACAGCCGTGGTAACGCACAGGTCGTGGAGGCGAACACGCCGCTCGCGAACATGTTCGGCTACGTGAACTCGCTGCGCTCCTTCACCCAGGGCCGCGCGAACTACTCGATGATCTTCTCCCACTATGACGAAGTCCCGGCGAACGTCGCGGCCGAAGTCAAGGAGAAGCTTGCCTGAGGGCAGGAATGGTTCTAGGGGCGGCGCCTGCGTCCGCGGGCTCCGCTCCGATACCCCGCAGATTCGACATCAAGACGAAAGAAGGTTTGAAAGATGGCCAAGGCTAAATTTGAGCGGAACAAGCCGCACTGCAACATCGGCACCATCGGTCACGTCGACCACGGTAAGACCACACTGACCGCCGCGATCACCAAGGTGATGGCTGAAGCGTTTGGCGGCACCGCCGTTGACTTCGCGAACATTGACAAGGCTCCCGAAGAGCGCGAGCGCGGCATCACCATCTCGACCGCCCACGTCGAGTACGAGACCGACGCCCGCCACTACGCGCACGTCGACTGCCCGGGTCACGCTGACTACGTCAAGAACATGATCACCGGTGCTGCCCAGATGGACGGCGCGATCCTCGTCGTGAACGCTGCTGACGGCCCGATGCCGCAGACCCGCGAGCACATCCTGCTCGCCCGCCAGGTCGGCGTGCCGCAGCTGGTCGTGTACATGAACAAGGTCGACCAGGTCGACGACGAAGAACTGCTTGAGCTGGTCGAACTCGAAGTTCGCGAACTGCTCTCGTCGTACGACTTCGACGGCGACAACATCCCCGTCGTCAAGGGTTCGGCTCTGGCCGCTCTCGAAGGCCGCGACGACAACATCGGCAAGGAATCGATCCTTGAACTGATGAAGGCCGTCGACGACTTCATCCCGCAGCCGCCCCGCCCGACCGACAAGCCCTTCCTGATGCCCGTCGAAGACGTGTTCTCGATCTCGGGCCGTGGTACGGTTGTGACCGGCCGCGTCGAGACCGGCATCGTCAAGGTTGGTGAGGAAGTCGAAGTCGTCGGCATCCGCAACACCCAGAAGACCACCGTCACCGGCGTCGAAATGTTCCGCAAGCTGCTCGACCAGGGTGAAGCCGGCGACAACATCGGTGCACTGGTTCGCGGTCTGAAGCGTGAAGACGTCGAGCGCGGCCAGGTTCTGGCCAAGCCGGGCACCGTGACCCCGCACACCGAGTTCTCGGCAGAAGTCTACGTTCTGTCGAAGGACGAAGGCGGCCGTCACACCCCGTTCTTCGCGAACTACCGTCCGCAGTTCTACTTCCGCACCACCGACGTGACCGGCGAAGTGATCCTCCCCGAGGGCACCGAGATGGTCATGCCGGGCGACAACGTCTCGCTGTCGGTCAAGCTGATCGCTCCGATCGCCATGGACGAAGGTCTGCGCTTCGCAATCCGCGAAGGCGGCCGCACCGTCGGCTCGGGCGTCGTTGCCTCGATCACGAAGTAATTCGTCGATCGGCCAACAACGGCTGAAAGTGATTGGCCCGGCGTCTCGAAAGAGACGCCGGGCTTTTCGCGTTTATGGGATGCTTCGTCTCGTCATTGCGAGCGTAGCGAAGCATTCCAGGGCGGTGCAGCACTGCCCTGGAATGCTTCGCTACGCTCGCAATGACGAAAGGGGAGGGCGCTCCGACGGTGCGGCTCAGGGCTGCCGCAGTTCGCCCTGTGCGATCTTCCACGCATCCGACCCCTTGGGCGCTTCGGGAATGGACTTCAGGTCGATGTAATAGACGGGCTCCGGCACTTTGCCGAACGGTATGGTGATGCACGGGCCAAGGCAGCCCGGGAGGTTCCACAGGTCCGGCGGATGCAGCGCCCCTGTGCGCGTGCTCTCGTCGACGGATTTCGATGCGGGAACCCGCTCGCTGGAGCCGTCGCCGCCGTGGGAGCAGACGACGATCGTGCCGTCGTTGCCGCCATTGCTGGCGCGGGCTGCGTCGCGGCAGGCATCGTCTATCGGGCCGCCCCTTGGATCGGGTATGCCGACGTGGGCCGTGAGAACGTCGGTGTCGTCGAGATCGATGGGAATTTCGCTTCCGGTGGGGCCGTAGGCAGAGCCTGCGGCGGCAGCGGGCGCGGAACCAAGGCAAGCGAGCGTAAGCGCGGCAAGCACGCTGGAAATTGTCGTGGTAGTGGAGGGCATTGGCAGCGGCTTCTGTTAGGCGTCGCGATGCCAACCTAAGGTGTGGATCGTGCGCAGGGAAGGGGCGATGCGACGAACTGCGCCGCGCACCGCCGAAAACCTGCCGATCCGCGTAAAATCAGGGCTTGCCCGACTCGCCCTTGGCGTGTAGGGGCGCGGTTCGAATTTGACGGGACTTCAAGTCCTATGGCTCTTTCTCATCGGTAGTAGGTAATGGAAGCTCAGAACATCCGTATCCGCCTGAAGGCGTTTGACCATCGCGTGCTCGACCAGGCTACTGGCGAAATCGCTGACACGGCCCGCCGCACCGGCGCTCTGATTCGTGGCCCCATTCCGCTGCCGACCAAGATCGAGAAGTTCACGGTCAACCGTGGTCCGCACATCGACAAGAAGTCGCGTGAGCAGTTCGAAGTCCGCACCTACAAGCGCCTGCTTGATATCGTGCAGCCGAACGCCGCTACCGTCGATGCTCTGATGAAGCTGGACCTCGCGGCCGGCGTGAACGTCGAGATCAAGCTGGCCTGAGCCGGTTTAACGGGGTGATCTGAAAAGGTCGCCCCGATGGTCCTTTCCGATCGGACCCTAACTAGATCGAGGACTATCTTGTCGGCTTCGCTAGCCGGCTTTGCGGGGAGAAACCCGCAGAGACAGCGCCCTGAGGGAAAAGCCCAAAGGGACACAAGGGATACCTCCGGCGACGCCTTCGGGTTTCGTTCGGGAATGCGTCCCCCGTCTCGCTTCCACCGGTCCCTCGGGACTTGCAGGGAGCACCTGACCCGGACGGGGTTCGTATCACACACAGGGTTGGACATGCGTGCGGGGGATGGTCCTGCGTACGCCTCTGTAAGGAGTAAGGTCATGCGTACCGGCGTGATCGCAAAGAAAGTCGGGATGACCCGCCTGTTCCAGGAGGACGGTCGCCACGTGCCCGTCACCGTCCTGGCGCTGGAGGATTGCCAGGTCGTCTCAGTCCGTACCGAAGAACGTGACGGCTACGTCGCCGTTCAGCTCGGTGCCGGCGAAGCGAAGCAGAAGAACGTTGCCAAGCCGCAGCGCGAACACTTCGCCAAGGCTCAGGTTCCCCTCAAGATGCGCGTCGCGGAATTCCGCGTCGCCGACGACGCCCTCCTCGAGGTTGGCGCGACGATTGCGGCTTCGCACTTCGTCCCGGGCCAGCTCGTTGACGTGGGCGGCCACACCCAGGGTAAGGGCTTCCAGGGCGCTATGAAGCGCTGGGGCTTCGGCGGTATGCGCGCCACCCACGGTGTGTCGATCTCGCACCGTGCGCACGGTTCGACGGGTAACCGTCAGGATCCGGGCAAGGTGTTCAAGAACAAGAAGATGGCCGGCCACATGGGTGACCGTCAGCGCACCCAGCAGAACCTCGAAATCGTCCGCGTGGACGATGAGCGCGGCCTGATCTTCGTCAAGGGCTCGGTCCCGGGCGCGAAGAACTCGTGGCTGACCGTTGCGGACGCCGTCAAGGTCGACCGTCACGGCGAGGCTCCGTACCCCGCCGGCATCAAGTCGGTTGGCAACACCAACGACACGGCCGCTGCCGACACGCCTGCTGAAACCGCGGCGCCCGAAGCGACCGAAGGCCAGGAGGGCTAATCATGAAGGTTCAGGTCCTCAACATCGACGGTTCGACCGCCAACGGCGACATCGAGCTTTCGGACGACGTGTTCGGCCTCGAGCCGCGCGCGGACATCCTGCACCGCGTCGTCACCTGGCAGCTCGAGAACCGTCGCGGCATCGCCCGCGCGACCCGCGAGCGTTCGGAAGTCGCGCGCACCGGCAAGAAGTTCGGCAACCAGAAGGGTGGTGGTACCGCTCGTCACGGCGACCGCGCTGCTCCGGTGTTCATCGGCGGTGGTAAGGCTCACGGTGCCCGTCGCCGCGAGTTCAACATCTCGCTCAACAAGAAGATCCGTGCGCTCGGTCTGAAGATGGCCCTCTCGGCCAAGGCTCAGAACGGCCTCGTGATCGTCGACTCGCTCGACGTCGCCGACGCCAAGACCAAGGCTCTGGCCGGTCAGCTCGCCAAGGCGAACTTCGGCAAGAAGGTTCTCGTCATGGACGGCGATCAGGTCAACGAGGGCTTCGCCCTGGCGGCCCGCAACATCGTCGGCGTGAACGTTCTCCCGGCTGTCGGCGCGAACGTCTACGACATCCTGAAGCATGATACGCTGGTGCTGACGCGCGCCGCTGTCGAGAAGCTGGAGGCGCGTTTCAATGGCTAAGTCCGTCGACATTCGTCACTATGACGTGATCGTCGCCCCGCACATCACCGAGAAGTCGACCCTGCTTTCCGAGCAGAACGCAGTCGTCTTCAAGGTGGCCGACAAGGCGACCAAGCCCGAGATCAAGGCTGCCGTCGAGGCAATCTTCGATGTCAAGGTGACCGGCGTGAACACGCTCGTCGTCAAGGGCAAGACCAAGCGCTGGCGCGGTAAGGCTTACCGTCGCAGCGACGTGAAGAAGGCGATCGTCACGCTGGCCGAAGGCCAGTCGATTGACATCACCGAAGGCGCGCGGGGTTAATTTCCGATGGCACTTAAGCATTACAACCCGACCAGCCCCGCACGCCGCGGCCTGGTCCTCGTCGACAAGTCGTCGCTCTGGAAGGGCAAGCCCCTCAAGGCGCTGACCGAAGGCAAGAGCAAGACCGGCGGCCGCAACAACAAGGGTCACGTGACCTCGCGCGGCATCGCTGGCGGTCACAAGCAGAAGTACCGCTTCATCGACTTCAAGCGTCGCAAGTGGGACATGGAAGCCACCGTGGAGCGGATCGAATACGATCCCAACCGCACCGCGTTCATCGCGCTGGTGAAGTACACGGACGGCGAACTGACCTACATCATCGCGCCGCAGCGTCTGGCAGTCGGTGACGTCATCGTCGCTGGCGAGAAGACCGACGTGAAGCCGGGCAACGCCATGCTTCTGTCGCAGATGCCGGTCGGCACGATCTGCCACAACGTCGAGATGAAGCCCGAGAAGGGCGGCCAGATCGCACGTTCGGCAGGGACCTATGTCCAGGTCGTCGGTCGTGACCGCGGCATGGTCATCGTCCGCCTGAACTCGGGCGAGCAGCGCTACCTGCGCGGCGATTGCATGGGCACGGTTGGCGCGGTCTCGAACCCCGACAACTCGAACCAGACCCTCGCCAAGGCCGGTCGCGGTCGCTGGCTGGGCCGTCGTCCGCTTACCCGCGGCGTCGCCAAGAACCCGGTCGACCACCCGCACGGTGGTGGTGAAGGCCGTACCTCGGGTGGTCGTCACCCGGTTACGCCCTGGGGCAAGCCGACCAAGGGTGCCCGCACCCGCAACAACAAGCAGACGGACAAGCTCATCATCCGTTCGCGTCACGCCAAGAAGAAGAGGTAAGTCACGATGGCACGTTCCGTCTGGAAAGGCCCCTTCGTCGACCTCTACCTTCTCAAGAAGGCCGAAGTCGCGCAGGATGCCGGCAGCCGCGCTGGTCCGATCAAGACCTGGTCGCGTCGCTCCACCATTCTCCCGCAGTTCGTTGGTCTCACCTTCCAGGTGTACAACGGGCACAAGTTCATTCCCGTTGCGGTCAACGAGGACATGGTCGGTCACAAGCTGGGTGAGTTCGCTCCCACCCGCTCGTTCCCCGGCCACGCCGCCGACAAGAAGGGCAAGCGCAAGTGAGCAAGCAAGCAGCACCCCGCCGCGTAGGTGACAAGGAAGCTCTTGCGGTCAACACGAACATTCGTGGTTCGGCCCAGAAGCTCAACCTTGTCGCCGCCCTGATCCGCGGCATGCGCGCGGAAGACGCGATGAACGTCCTGGCCTTCTCCAAGAAGGCCATGGCTGTCGACGCCCGCAAGGTTCTCGCCTCGGCGATCGCCAACGCGGAAAACAACCACAACCTCGACGTCGACGCTCTCGTCGTCGCCGAGGCGTCGGTCGGCAAGTCGGTGACCATGAAGCGTTTCCACGCTCGTGGTCGCGGCAAGTCCACGCGCATCCTGAAGCCGTTTTCGCGCCTGCGGATCGTCGTTCGCGAAGTCGAGGAGGCCTGATCCATGGGTCATAAGAGCAATCCGATCGGTCTGCGCCTGCAGATCAACCGTACCTGGGACAGCCGTTGGTTCGCCGAAGGCCGGGACTACGGCAAGCTGCTTGAGGAAGACCTCAAGATCCGCAAGTTCATCATCGAGACCCTGCCGCAGGCTGCGATCTCGAAGGTGGTGATCGAGCGTCCGGCCAAGCTGTGCCGCATCTCGATCTTCGCTGCCCGTCCCGGTGTCATCATCGGCAAGAAGGGCGCGGACATCGAGAAGCTGCGCAAGCAGCTGGCCGCGATGACCTCGAGCGAAGTGAAGCTGAACATCGTCGAAATCCGCAAGCCGGAAGTCGACGCCAAGCTGATCGCCCAGGGTATCGCCGACCAGCTGATCCGCCGCGTGGCGTTCCGCCGTGCGATGAAGCGCGCGATGCAGTCCGCCATGCGTCTGGGTGCCGAAGGCATCAAGATCATGTGCGGTGGCCGTCTCGGCGGCGCTGAAATCGCCCGTCTGGAGCAGTACCGCGAAGGTCGCGTTCCGCTTCACACGCTGCGTGCGAACATCGACTATGCCGCTGCCGAGGCGCTGACCGCCTACGGTATCATCGGCATCAAGGTGTGGGTCTTCAAGGGCGAGATCCTTGGTCACGACCCGATGGCGCAGGATCGACTGATGATGGAGGCTCAGACCTCCGGCGTCCGTCCGGCCCGCTGAGTCTAGGATAGAGTTAGCACCATGCTGCAACCGAAAAAGACCAAGTTCCGCAAGGCCTTCAAGGGCCGGATCAAGGGCGACGCCAAGGGTGGCACCGACCTGAACTTCGGTTCCTACGGCCTCAAGGCCATGGAGCCCGAGCGGATCACCGCCCGCCAGATCGAAGCGGCCCGTCGCGCGATCACGCGTCACCTCAAGCGCCAGGGTCGTCTCTGGATCCGCGTCTTCCCGGACGTGCCGGTTTCGAAGAAGCCTGCCGAAGTCCGTCAGGGTAAGGGCAAGGGTTCGGTCGAATACTGGGCGGCCCGCGTCAAGCCCGGCCGTATCCTGTTCGAAGTGGACGGTGTTGCCGGCCAGCTCGCCGCAGAGGCTTTCAGCCGCGCCGCGATGAAGCTGCCGATCAAGACCAAGGTCGTCGCCCGCCTCGGTGACACCTCGCACCTGGGAGGCGAATAATGGCCAAGACCGAAGATCTTCGCGCCAAGACCGACGACCAGCTGACCGCTGACCTCGTCGATCTCAAGCGCGAGCAGTTCAACCTGCGTTTCCAGGCTGCTACGAGCCAGCTCGAAGCCCCGGCACGCATCAAGGAAGTCCGTCGCGACATCGCCCGCATCAAGACGCTCCAGGCTGAGCGTTCCGCCGCGGCGAAGGCGTAAGGAGAAACACGATGCCCAAGCGTATTCTTAGCGGGACTATCGTCTCCGACAAGACGGACAAGACCGTGACCGTGCTCGTCGAGCGCAAGGTGAAGCACCCCCTCTACGGGAAGATCATCCGCCGCTCGAAGAAGTACCACGCCCACGACGAGGACAACGCCTTCAAGACCGGCGAGAAAGTCCGGATCGAGGAGACGGCGCCTTACTCGAAGACCAAGACCTGGAAGGTTCTTGACCGTCTTCAGGCGAGCAAGGGTACGGCACTCGAAGCCGAGGTTTGATCCTCCGCTGAGATCGAAGCCGGGGCTGCAAAGTCCCGGCTTTGGCCTTACCTGACACAAGTGTTGACCTTCGCGGGTGAATGCGGCAAAGGGCCGCCTTCGCCCGCGCAGGGCGACTCGGGCCTCTTCGGGGGCCTGTCTTTTTAGGAACTGCCGGACTGGTTCCGGCAAGCCAGATGAGAAGGACTCGGATCGATGATCCAGATGCAATCCAATCTCGACGTGGCGGACAACAGCGGCGCGAAGCGCGTCCAGTGCATCAAGGTACTGGGTGGCTCCAAGCGTCGTTTCGCCGGCGTCGGCGACATCATCGTGGTGTCGATCAAGGAGGCGCAGCCCCGCGCTCGCGTCAAGAAGGGCGACGTTCACCGTGCTGTGATCGTGCGCACCCGCAAGGACGTGCGCCGCACGGACGGCAGCGTGATCCGCTTCGACAGCAATGCTGCCGTGCTGATCAACAAGAACGAGGAGCCGATCGGCACCCGTATCTTCGGCCCCGTGGTGCGCGAACTGCGCGGCCGCGGCTTCATGAAGATCATCTCGCTCGCGCCGGAGGTGCTGTAATGGCCGCCGCTAAGATCAAGAAGGGTGACTCCGTCGTCGTCCTGTCCGGCAAGGACAAGGGCCGCACCGGCACCGTGCTTCAGGTTATCCCGAAGGACGGCAAGGTCGTGGTTGAAGGCGTGAACGTCGCTACCAAGCACCGCAAGCCGACCCAGCAGAACCCGCAGGGCGGCATCGACCGCGTTCCCGCTCCGATGGCGATCAGCAAGATCGCCGTTGCGGACAAGGACGGCAAGCCGACCCGCGTTCGCTTCGAAATCAAGGACGGCGTCAAGGTCCGCGTGGCCGTGAAGTCCGGGGAGACGATCGATGGCTGAGCAGTACACTCCGCGTCTGCGCACGAAGTTCGACGCTGAAATCGCGAAGGCGATGACCGAGAAGTTCGGTTACAAGAACGTGATGGAAATCCCGAAGATCGAGAAGATCACGCTCAACATGGGCGTCGGTGAAGCCAGCCAGGACAAGAAGAAGGTCCAGACTGCCGCTGCCGAGATGGAACTCATCGCCGGTCAGAAGCCCGTCATCACCAAGGCCCGCAAGTCGATCGCACAGTTCAAGCTGCGCGAAGGCATGCCGATCGGCTGCAAGGTGACGCTCCGCCGCGAGCGCATGTACGAGTTCCTGGATCGTCTCGTCACGATCGCGATGCCCCGCATCCGCGACTTCCGTGGCCTGAACCCCAAGTCGTTCGACGGCCGTGGCAACTACGCCATGGGCCTGAAGGAGCAGATCATCTTCCCGGAGATCAGCTACGACAAGATCGACAAGGTTCGTGGCATGGACATCATCGTGACCACCACCGCGAAGACCGACGACGAAGCGCGCGAGCTGCTGCGTCTGTTCGGTTTCCCGTTCCCGGCTGAAGAGTCGGAACAGCAGGAGGCGGCGTGAGCCGCTGAGGAAGAGAGCTTAAGTCCATGGCGAAACTGAGTTCCGTGAACAAGAATGAGCGTCGCAAGAAGCTCGTCAAGAAGTATGCAGGCAAGTACGAGCGCCTCAAGGCGGTCGCTGACGATCAGTCGCTCGATGAAACCGAGCGTCTCATTGCTCGCCTGAAGCTGGCCGAGATCCCGCGCAACGCAAACCCCACCCGGGTTCGCAACCGTTGCGCCACGACCGGCCGTCCGCGCGGTTATTACCGCAAGTTCGGCCTGTGCCGCGTCGAGCTGCGTGATCTTGCCAACAAGGGCATGATCCCCGGCGTGACCAAGTCGAGCTGGTAAGGGTTAGAAGCAATGGCATTGACCGATCCCCTGGGTGATATGCTCACCCGCATCCGCAACGGCCAGCAGGCGAAGAAGGACTCCGTCCTATCGCCGGCCTCGAAGCTGCGTGCGCGCGTCCTGGAAGTTCTCCAGCGTGAAGGCTACATCCGTGGCTTCTCCGACGACGCCACCGGCGCCCACCCGCAGCTGCGCATCGAGCTGAAGTACTTCGAAGGCGAAGCCGCCATCAAGCACATCGCTCGTGTCTCCAAGCCCGGCCGCCGCGTCTACTCGGGTTCCAAGGAACTCCCGGTCGTTCGCAACGGTCTCGGCATCACCATCGTCTCGACGCCTCGCGGCGTGCTCTCGGATGCCGAAGCACGTGCACAGAACGTCGGCGGCGAAGTGCTGGCGGAGGTGTTCTAATGAGCCGCATCGGTAAGAAGCCGGTGGCCGTTCCCAACGGCGTCACCGCCAACATCGACAACGGTGTTCTCTCGGTAAAGGGCCCCAAGGGCACCCTGACCCTGGGTCTGTCGGACCTCGTCACCTACTCGGTGGACGACGGTGCGATCGCCGTGCAGCCCATCGGCCAGTCGAAGCAGTCGCGCAGCCACTGGGGCCTTCAGCGCACCCTCGTGTCGAACCTGATCGAAGGCGTCACCAACGGCTTCACCAAGATCCTCGACATCAAGGGCGTCGGCTACCGTGCCGCTTCGCAGGGCAAGACCCTGAAGCTGCAGCTCGGCTACTCGCACGACGTCGACATCGCCGTGCCGGAAGGCATCGAGGTCAAGACCCCGGATAACACCACGGTCGAAATCTCGGGCATCGACAAGCAGAAGGTCGGCCAGCTTGCGGCCGAAATTCGCCGCTGGCGCAAGCCTGAGCCCTACAAGGGCAAGGGTATCGCCTACCGCGGTGAGTACATCTTCCGCAAGGAAGGGAAGAAGAAGTAATGGCAAAGCTGTCTCTCTTCGATCGCCGCGCGCGCCGCGTTCGCACCGCGCTCAAGGCCCGTTCGGGTGGTCGTCCCCGTCTGTCGGTGCACCGCACCGGCCGTCACATCTATGCGCAGATCATCGACGATGCGCAGGGCCACACCGTCGCTGCAGCCAACACGCTGGGCGCCAAGGGCACCGACCTCGACGCCGCGACCCGCGTTGGCAAGGAACTCGCCGAGGCCGCCAAGAAGGCGGGTGTTACCTCGGTCGTGTTCGACCGCGGTGGCTTCCTGTATCACGGCCGCGTCAAGGCGCTTGCCGAAGCCGCCCGTGAAGGCGGGCTGGAGTTCTGATCATGGCTGACGAAAACAACAACACGCAGCCGGTTTCGGCTGAAGCACCCCAGGGCGGCGCGCCGTTCGAGGGTAACCGCGAAGGCGGCCGTGGTCGTGGCGGCCGTGGCCGTGGCGGCAACGATCGCGGTGGTGAGCGCGGTGGCCGTGGCGGCCGTCGTGACGACCGTCGCGGCAACCGCAACGCCGACGAGGAGCAGGGTGAAGAGCTGATCGAAAAGCTCGTTCACATCAACCGCGTCTCCAAGACCGTCAAGGGCGGTAAGCGCTTCGGCTTCGCCGCGCTCGTCGTCGTCGGTGACGGCAAGGGCCGCGTGGGCTTCGGTCACTCGAAGGCCCGCGAAGTTCCCGAGGCGATCACCAAGGCGACTGCCTCGGCCAAGAAGAAGATGATCCGCGTCGCTCTGAAGGAGGGTCGTACCCTCCATCACGACGGCAAGGGCCACTTCGGCGCCGGCAAGGTGAACGTGCGTACGGCTCCGGCCGGTACGGGCATCATCGCCGGTGGTCCGATGCGCGCCGTGTTCGAGAGCCTGGGCGTCGCTGACGTCGTCACCAAGTCGGTGGGCACCTCGAACCCGTACAACATGATCCGCGCCACCTTCGACGCGCTGACCACGCAGACTTCGCCGAAGTCGGTGGCCCAGCGTCGTGGCAAGAAGATCGCCGACCTGCTTGGTCGCGGTGGTGCTACCGAGGTAGAGGCCGAGGCCGCTGCCGAAGCCATCGTGGAGTAAGCATCATGGCGAAGATCAAGATCCAGCAGATCGGTTCGCCGATCCGTCGCCCCGAGAGCCAGAAGAAGATCCTCATCGGTCTCGGCCTCGGCAAGATGCACCGTATCGTGGAGCGCGAAGACACCGCCGAAGTGCGTGGTGCCATCGCCAAGCTGCCGCACATGGTGAAGATCGTCGACTGAACCTTCACAGGTTCACGTTGAACGAGACAGAAGGGCCTCGGTGGAAACACCGGGGCCTTTTTGCATGGGTGGTGGCTGCCCCTTCGACAAGGTCAGGGTGACCCTTCGACAGGCTCAGGGTGAGCGGGGCTGAGTGCAAACCTCCCAATCCCGCTCAGGCTGAGCTTGTCGAAGCCCCCGGGGCATGGCGGGCCTTCCCGCAAGTAATGCTCTTCCAACCGCGCGCGGCTATGCTATTCGCGCCAGCTTCACCGGCGCCGCGTGGCGTCACGGAATCCATTCGGGGACAGGTCTTGATCGGCAAGCGGCTTCTGACGAGCACTATCCTGTGCATGGGGGCATTCGCGGCGGCGTCCTGTTCCCAGGGTGAGCCCAAGGGCAATCTCGGCGTCGAGGGCGCTGCGGTCACGCAGTGCGGTGACTTGCGGGCGGATACCGCGTTTCTCAGCAAGCTGCGCCTGAGCGACATCACGCTGCGGCGCCGGCTGAAGGACGGGCGCGCCAATGCCGTCGCGGAGGCGCACAAGGCGCTCGACATCGGGGACTTCCGCCTGATCGCGGGCACCACGGCCTCGGGCATTTCGACCGAGGCCTATGGCGTGCAATGCCGCATGCTCGGCGGGTTGTCGCCGTGGACGGTGCGCGCCGTCGCGTTCGTGCCGGAGGGCAAGGTCGCCGCCGGGCCGCAGGTGCCGGACGATACCGTCACCGGCTTCGGGCGGCGCTACAATGCGGCGATGCTGGCCGACCCGCGCTATCCTTATGCCGATGTCTGCCGGGCCGTTGACAGGGCCGGGCCGCAGCCGGTGCTGCCGGAAAATCCCGATGCCGGAATCGAGCAGCCTTATGGTTTCGCGGAACTCGGCGTCGCCCGCATGGAGCATGGGCTGGGCGCAGCGGCGCGGCGTGGATCGATCCGCGACATCGGCATCCTGCTGGAGCGCGATCCCAAGACGATCGACAAGCCGGACCTGTTCGGCCTGACGCCGCTTGCCTGGGCGGTCGCGTATCATCGCTGGCCCGCCGCGCAGGCGTTGCTGCGCGCGAAGGCGAACCCGATCGGGGGCACCTGCCAGACCACCATCGACCGCCAGTCCCCGCTGCAGATCGCGCGCGTCATGCGCTGGTACGGGGTCATCCGCGCGATGCGCCCGCTGGTGACCGATGAACAGTTCGCCAGCCTGCGTCAGAAGCCGCGGTGGGACGACGCCAGCCTGGTCGAGTTCAACCATGCCCTCACCGAGTTGAAGGAACGCTACGACGCGGTCCTGCGCCGCCAGCCGTTCGGCCGGCACGACCTCAACTTCCAGGTCGACGAGCAGGGCAACACCACCGAATGCACGATGGACCCGGCCTCCGGCGCCCCGGCGTTCGACAAGGAACTGTGCGGTCTCGCGGTGGAAATCGTCCGCTGGGCACCCGCGCGCGACGCCTTCGGCACACGCGTGCCGGAAAGCGCCAAGCTGCTGGTGGGCTTCGGCGGCGCGAACTGAGGCGCCGTCCGGAAGCAGGCGCGGAGCATAGGTTCGCGCCCGGTGCGGGCCTCAGTGCCGGTAGAACAGGGTGATCGAGGCGACGTGGTTCATCCGCGTGCGGCCGCGCGTCTGGTCGATGGTCTGGTTGAGGTAGCCCAGTTCCAGCGTCGAGGCGCCGGGCAGGCCGACTTCGGCGCCCACGAAGCTGCGCACCTGGTCCAGGCCGCCTTTAGCCCCCCAGTCGGTGCCGTTGAGTGCCACGAATCCTTCCGCGTAGACCAGCGCGTTGACCGCATCGCTGCCCGCTTTCAGCGGATGCTCGTAGCGAATCATCTCGCGCAGGCGCCAGCCGACATCGCGCCCGTCGGAGCGCCAGCGCTGCTCCAGACGCGTGCGGGAGGATAGTTCGCCTCCCAGCGGCTTGCCGAGCGCGAGGTTGAGTTGCTGGAAGCTACGCTCCTCGTTGATGTCCCGGCCGCCGTCCACCGGTGAGACGACATGCGCATAGCCCTGGTAAAGCGTTACCGAAGGGGACAGCTTCACCCCGACCGCGCCGCGCAGCAGCAACTGGTCGAGCCGCGAGACGCCGTCGCCCATGCGCGGTTGCAGTTCGGCGAAGTAGACCACGTCGCCCGCGATCGGACCCATCGCGGTCAGGTTGATCCAGGCGTGTTCGTCCTGCGTGGTCTCGGCGCGTGCGGCGGGAGCGGCGAGAAGCGCGAGCGGCGCGGCGATGAAGGCGAGGCGTGATGGCATCGGGCGGCGATATGGCTCGGTCATGTCCGGATCGTTGCCGCTGCGTCAGGTCTTGTGTCGCCGGGGCGGATGCGAACCCCTCTATCGCGCGGCGCGATCCGGCCTTACTCTACCCATCCATAACAAGCAGGAGAGGTGATCCATGTTCGTGAAGTTAACCGGGGCAGACCGTACCGCCACCGCCGTCAACGCCTCGCAGGTCACGTTCATTTCGCAGGTTTCCGAAGGCACTCGCATCCGCTTCGGGGAAGGCCGGTCGGTCACCGTGGTCGAGCCGCTCGAGGAGGTCATGGAGCGCCTGAACCATACGCTCTCGTTCCCGGAGACCTGACGGAGGGCCGGGCCCGCCTGCGGGTTTGCCTCAGGCGGGCTTCCAGCGCCTGAGGCGAGCGCGCACTTCGGCGACGAGTTCATCGAAGTTCGCGACTCGGGTGATGCCGTAGCGTTCGGCGGTGATATCGACATTGCCCTTGCGCCAGAAGCCGTCGGGGCACAGCACCACCACCTTGCCGCTGCGCCCGTGTAGGCCGAGTTCGAGCAGGCTGATGGGGCTCTGCGTGCCGGGCGCAAGGTACATCACGATCACGTCGGCGCTGTCGAGCGCCGCCAGTTCCCATTCCACCTGCTGACGGAAGTGCGGTTCCTCGGCAACCGGCTTCCAGGCCGGATTCCAGTCGGCGCGGCGCGGGTTCAGCAGGGTTGCGGGTTCGTCTGCCAGGGCGGCCGCGAGGTCGGCCTGCCAGTCGCGCGCGGAGCCCATCTCGATGCTGCCCCCCAGGAATACGCGCGGCCGGTCATGCGCCGCGGGAAGGGGAGCGGGGGACACGATGACGCCCGCCGCCGCCGGGGTGGCGGCCGCCAGTGCCGCGCCCATCATCGCGAAACCGGCCGTGAAGGCACGATGCGGCATCAGAATGTATCCTTGGCGCTGCGAAGCGCCGCGAAGGTTGCGACGGCATCGCCGGGGTGTTCCCAGCGGCGCTGCAACTGCGGGTCGTCGGCGCGCAGGAAGGGGTTGGTCCGCAGTTCGCGCTCCAGCTTGGCGGGCACGGTGGGCAAGCCCTTTTCGCGGCGACGGGCGATCTCCTCGGCATAGGCCTGGAGGTCCGCGTTGTCGGGGTCGGCGTGGAGGGCGAAGCGGGCGTTGGACGTGGTATATTCGTGCGCGCAGTAGATCATCGTCTCGCCCGGCAGCGCCTTGAGCCGCTTGAGCGAGGCCCAGAACTGCTCCGGATGCCCTTCGAACATGCGTCCGCAGCCAAGCGCGAACAGCGAGTCGCCGACGAACGCGATGCACGAGCCGGGCAGGTGGTAGGCGACATGGCCCTCGGTATGTCCGCCCACGTCGATCACGAAGGCCTGCCGGTGGCCGATGGTGACGACGTCGCCCTGGCCGACGGTGCGGTCGATCCCCTCGATCTTGTCCGCGTCGCCGGCTGGAGCGGTGATGCGGCAACCCGTCACGGCCTTGATCGCAGCGTTGCCGCCGGCGTGATCGCGGTGCCAGTGGGTGTTCCAGATCTGCGTGATCTGCCAGCCCTTGCGGCCTGCCTGCCGCAGATACTCGTCGGCGTCAGGGGTGTCGATGCAGACGGTCTCCTGGCTCTCCGGATCGTGCAGCAGGTAGCCGTAGTTGTCGGACAGGCAGGGGAACTGGTGGACTTCTAGCATGCGACCTCTCCTTGCCCGGACCATGTAGGCGCTCGGGCCGGCGGAGAAAAGGGCGCGGTGCCGGCGAGGGGCGGGGGTCAGCCCCGCCCACGCGCTTTTTCGTAGGCGATCCAGGTCGGCAGCCGTTCAGGGAAATCGGCAGGCATGGGCTCGGGATAGGCGTGGTTGCGCAAGGGCGTGGAGAGGATGCCGGGATACTCCTCGATCGGCACGTAGTAGAGGAAGCCGATGGTCCGCTCGGCGAACTTCCAGCCCGCGTCGGTGTTGCGATACGTGTCGTCGTAGCGGATGGCGGTGACCATCATCCTGCCGCCGCGCCACAGTTCGGCATGGCCGATCACGCGGCCGGTCGCCTCCTGCGAACCGTCGCCGACGAAGTCGATCTGGACGTCGTGCATGAAGTGGTGCCCCGGCCCGAGCACGTCGAAGCGGCCGTCGTACTGCGTCATGATCGCATCGACGCCGGTGGCGTTCATCACCCCGTCCGCCGATTTCAGCACTGCATCGGGCGCGAAGAGGGCGCGGATGCCGTCGATGTCGCGGTCGTCGATGGTGAAGCAGTAGCGGGCGACGAGCTGGCGGATCTGCGATTCCGCTTCCAGCCGGGCGATGCGCTGTTCCAGTGTCGGCATGTCTCTCTCCTCTTTTATCGGGCGTCTTCCAGGATCATGTCGGCGCACTTCTCGCCGATCATGATCGAGGGGGCGTTGGTGTTGCCGGACGGCAGGCTCGGCATGATCGAGGCGTCGGCGACGCGAAGCCCGGCGATGCCGTGGACGCGCAGGCGCGGATCGACCACCGCGTCGGCGCTGACACCCATCCGGCACGAACCGACCGGGTGCAGGTTGGCGATGGCGGCGGCGCGCACGTAAGCCTCGATCTCCGCGTCGCTGCGGGCATCGGCGCCGGGCGAGATCTCGCCCGCATTGTAGGGCGCGAGCGCGGGCTGGGCAGCCACGCCGCGCACCACCTTAACCGCCGCGATCATCGCGTCCACGTCCACGCGGTCGGTCAGGAAGTTCTGGCGGATCACCGGGTCGGCCAGCGGGTCCGGCCCGCGCAGCCGCACCGTGCCGCTGGCGCGCGGGTTGAGGTGGACCGGGCTCATCGTGAAGCCGGGGAAGGGGTGGGCCTTCATGCCCGCCGCCGTGCGGCTCTGCACGGTCCAGATGTTGGTGTTGACCTGCAGGTTGGGCCGGTCCTGCCGCGCGTCGGTGCGGGTGAAGATGCCCGCATAGATGCCGTTGCTGGCGAGCGGCCCCTTGTTGAACAGGATGTAGTCGATCCCCGCCTTCAGCTTGCGCAGCGGGCTGTTGGCCAGTTCGTTGATGGTGATCGGCCGGGTGCAGCGGAACATCAGCGAGATGTAGAAGTGGTCCATCAGGTTGGCGCCGACGCCCGGAAGGTCGAGCACCGGTGCGATGCCGCTTTCGCGCAAGTGCGCGGCGGGGCCGATGCCGGAAAGCTGCAGAAGCTGCGGCGACCCGAAGGCGCCGCCGCAGACCACCACTTCCCGCCGCGCCCTGGCGGTGACCAGGCCCGCTTTGGTGCGGTACTCGATCCCGGTGGCGCGGCCCCCTTCGACGAGCACCCGGGTAGCATGGGCGCCGGTCTCGATCTTCAGGTTGGCCCGCCCCCGCGCCGGGGTGAGGTACGCCTGCGAGGTATTCCAGCGCCGGTTGTTGCGGGTGGTCGTCTGGAAGAAGCCGGTGCCTTCCTGCTCCGCGCCGTTGAAGTCCGGGTTGTAGGGAATGCCCGCCTCCTGCGCCGCCTCGACGATGGCGACGGCGATCTCGGAGCGGCCGGGCTGGTCGGACACCGTCAGCGGTCCGCCGACGCCGTGATAGGCGTTGGGGCCGCGCTGCTGGTCCTCGGCCTTGCGGAAATAGGGCAGGACGTCGGCGAAGCTCCAACCCTCGCAGCCGCGCTGGCGCCAGTCGTCGTAGTCGCGCGCGTTGCCGCGGATGTAGAGCATGCCGTTGATCGAACTGGTCCCGCCCAGCACTTTGCCGCGAGGCTGGTACATGCGGCGGCCGCCGAGTTCGGCCTCGGGCTCGCTCTCGAACATCCAGTTGACCTTAGGATCGGCGAACAGCATCGGGTAACCCATCGGCGGCCTGATCCAGAACGCCTTGTCCTCCGGCCCGGCCTCCAGCAGCAGCACCGAGTAACGCCCGTTCTCGCTGAGCCGCGCCGCGACGACGCAGCCCGCCGAGCCCGCGCCGCTGACGATGAAGTCGAACTCCTCCATTTACGCCGCCTGCCCCGCAAGGTGTCTGCCCGCGATATAGGCGAAGGTCATGGCAGGGCCGATCGTCGCCCCCGCGCCCGGATAGGCTCCGGCGAAGACGTTGGCTTGGTCGTTGCCCACCGCGTAGAGGCCCTGCACGGGCGCACCTTCGCCGTCGAGGACGCGGGCGTGGCGGTCGGTCTTGAGCCCTGCGAAGGTGCCGATGATCCCGGCCTCCATGCGGATGGCATAGAACGGGCTCTTGGTCAGCGGGCCGAGGCAGGTGTTGGGTCGGTGCTCCGGATCGCCCTGATAGACATCGTAGACCCGCCCGCCGCGCCCGAACTCGGGATCGACCCCGGCTTCGGCATTGGCGTTGAAGGTCGCTACGGTGCGTTCCAGCGCGGCCGCGTCGATGCTGCACAGGGCGGCGAGTTCCTCCAGCGTCGCCGCGCGCTTAAGGTAGCCGCTGCGCACGTGCTCGCCGTGGGGAATGGGGAAGGGGCGGACCATGCCGATGCCCCATTTCTTCACCGCCGCCGCGTCACCGATCAGCCAGCACCACGCGCTGGCGTCGCCCTCGCTGGCGCGGGTCATCTGGGGGACGAGGTCGTGATAGGCGCTGGACTCGTCGCCGAAGCGGCGGCCGTCAGGGCGCACGGCGATGAAGCCGGGTTTCTGCCGGTCGATCAGGTGCGGCCAGACGCCAGTGAAGTCCTTTGATCCCGGCAGAACCGAGACAGGCATCCACGGCGCGGCATGGGCGACGTTGCCGTTGAAGACTCCACCAACGCTCTCGGCCAGACGGATGCCGTCGCCGGTATTGCCGGGGTTGGTCGGGTTGCGCTGCTCGCGGTTGTTCGCGGGCGCCGGGAACGTGGCGGCGCGGCGTTCCGGGTCGTTGGGGTAGCCCCCGCAGGCGAGCACGACGCCCCGGCGCGCGGTGATTCGCACCCGGCCTTGCGGCGTGTCGATCGCGGCCCCGGTAACGCGCCCGTCCTCGCGGGTCAGCCCGGCCACGGGGGAGGCGAGCCAGATCGGCACGTCGAGGTCGAACAGCGTACGCGCCAGCCGCGCCACCAGCGCCCGCCCGCGCACCACCTGCTGTCCCTCGCCATAGCGCAGCACGTCGGCGAAGTGCCTCGCCAGTTTCTTCGCGACGAAGCCCAGCGCCTTGACCGAGCGGCCCGCCTTCATGAACTGGATCATCTCCACGCCCGAACCCACGGCGAAACCGAGGAACAGTGTCTGCGGCAACTGCTGCTTGAGGTTCTTCAGGTGCGGCCCGAGTTCGCGCGCCTCGTAATCGACGGTGCCGATCGAGCGGACGATGGAGCTATGGTCGCTTTCCGAATGATAGTCGGGATAGTCCATGCCGTAGAACCGGACATGGCTGTTTTCTTCCAGAAAGCGCACCATGCGCGGCGCAGTGTCGAGGTAGGCTTCGACCCGGTCGGGCTCGATGTAGTTGCCGGTTTCCTCGACCAGATAGGCGCGGGCATTCTCGATGTCGTCGCTCTGGCCGGTGGCGCGCTGCATGGCGGGGGAGTGGTGGTTGCCGGGCACCCACAGCACGCCGCCAGAGGTCGCGGTGGTGCCGCCGAAGACGGCTTCCTTTTCCACCACCAGCACGTCCAGCCCGGCGCGCCGCGCAGTGACGGCGGCGGTGAGACCCGCCGCGCCGGTGCCGGCGATGAGGACATCCACTGTCATGTCCGTGCTCTTCATGCGCTCACCTTCTCTTTCGCGGCGTTGGCGCCGGCGATGCGGCCGAAGACGACCGCGTTGCCGATCGAGGCGCCGCCCGCCGCGTAGCATTGTCCGAACATGCCGCCGGTCGTCTCCCCGGCGGCGTAAAGGCCCGGCACCGGGCGATCGTCGGCGCCCAGCACGCGGGCTTCGGTGTCGATACGGATGCCGGTGCCGGTCCAGCAGATGATGCCGGGGCGGATATGCGCGGCGTAGTACGGCCCTTGCGCCACCGGCTGCAGCATCGCGGAGGGCTTGAAGTAGTCCTCGTCGTGGCCAAGCCGGACCAGCGCGTTGTAGCGTTCCACCGTGGTCGCCAGGCGCGCGGCGGGCAGTTCCAGCTTCCGCGCCAGTTCCTCCAGCGTCGGGGCGCTGGCCAGCGTTCCCGCCTCGACGTGATCGAGCAGGCGCTCCGCCGTCCAGTTGGGGGCGGGGCGATACCTGGTGGTCTTCGAGGCAAGCCGCGCGGTCTCGTCGAAGATCGCGAAGCAGTCCTGTCCGGGTTGCTCGTCGAGCACGGCGGCGAGGACCGAATACTCGATGGTCTCGTCGATGAACCGGCGGCCGTCGCGGTTCACCATCATCAGCCAGCCGGGAAGATAGCTTTCAAGGTCTTTCACGAAGCCGGGGGTGATGAGCAGAAGCCCGCGGTTCGCCTTGCTCAGCTGCCCTTCGACTTGCGCCGCAAGGGCGAGTCCGTCACCCCGGCAGGTGGGGGCGCCGATGTACCAGTGCAGATCGCCGTGGCGCGCGGCATCGGGATAGAGCCGGGCCAGAAGTTCGGGGTTGGCGCCGAAGCCCCCGGTGGCGATCACCGTGGCGGCGCTCCGCACCGGGGCGCCGTCCGCCACGATGCCGCAGACACGGCCGTCCTCGACCAGCAGCCGTTCGACGCGGGTGCCCAGCACGGTATCGACGTCGTGCCCGGAGAGGGCGCCTTCCAGCGCCTCGACGATGCCAGCCCCGTCGCCGGTGGCGCGATGCCCCCGCCGCACTTTGTCCACGCCCGAGGCATAGAGATTCCCGACCGTGAAGCCGACGCCGATCGCGCGCAGCCACTCGAACGCCTCGGTCGACCGCTCGCACAGGGTGCGGACCAGCGCGGGTTCCAGCTTGTACTGGTTGAGCGTCATGTAATAGTGGAACATCGCCTCGGCGGTGTCGTCGACGATTCCGGCCTCGCGCTGGAGCGAGGTTCCGGCGGCGTAGAACACCCCGCCCGACAGTGCGCTCGATCCTCCCGTGCGCTCGCCCGCCTCGATCATCAGCACGCGGGCGCCGCCCTCGGCCGCGAGCGCCGCGGCACTGAGGCCGGCGGCGCCGGTGCCGATGACGATGACGTCGTAGTCGAGAGCTTCGCTCATCGCCGTGCGGTCCCGGCGGCGGGGGATACAACGCAAGTGCTTTCAGCCAGAACCGGCATCGGGCGCCTCTCCATACATGGTTGTCATTGAGCCGCAGCGTCCGTTCCGCAGGGCGGCGGTGCGCTGGGCCGATGACCCGGAACATGCCGCCCACTCAGTAGTAAGTCTAGCTCAATTGTTGCGGAGTTGCCGCACTTTGCGATGCCGGTTCCGCTGAAACCCGCAGGTTTGGCGGGGTTGTGTGGTGTCCCGCATCATAAAAAAGCAATCATGATCGACTTTTTTATTGTCATGGAGCGCGCTCTTGCACATAAAGCGCAGCACAAAACAAGTTGGACCACCATGGCGACGAATCGTCGGACGGTCCGGGGAATGGGATGAAGACTGGCTCCACCGCGCGCTTCCGCACTTGCCGGGGCGGCGGTCATGCCTTCGATTTTCTAAAATAAGTCATCCTTCGCAGTGCGCGGGATGGCCGGGGAGAAGAGAATGAAGGATCTACCTGATTTTCGTCGTGCCTGCCTGCTTGCCGGGCTTCTGGCGTCGTCCTCCACGCTCGGGCTGGCCGGCCCGGCCTTCGCGCAGGATGCGGCGCCCGCACGCCAGGCGGCACCGCAGGCCGCTGCCGGCGGTCTCGAAGAGATCGTCGTCACCGCACGCAAGCGCAGCGAATCGCTGCAGGACATCCCCGTCGCGGTGACCGCCTACTCGCCCGCGCAGATCCAGCGGCAGGACATCTCCAACATCGAGCGAATCGCCGCTACGACGCCCAACCTCACGGTCGGCCGCGCCACCACCGGATCGGGCGCGCAGATATCTCTGCGCGGCATCGGCACTCCGGCAAGCGCGCTGGGTATCGAGTCCTCCACCGCGATCATCGTAGACGGCATCTACTACGGCAACGGCCGCATCCTTAACGAAGGCTTCTTCGACCTCGCCCGGATCGAAGTGCTGAAAGGCCCGCAGGCGCTTTTCTTCGGCAAGAACGCGACCGCCGGCGTAATCTCGATCACCACCGCCGACCCCGGCTCCAGCTTCGAGGCCTCCACTCGCGTCGGCTACGAGATTCGCGCGCAGCGTCCCTATATCGAGCAGATGGTCTCCGCGCCGCTGACCGATACCTTGGGCATCCGCGTCGCCCTGCGCGCCTCCAAGATGTACGGCGGCTATTCGAGGAACTACGCAACGCCTGTCACGTTCGGTGTCACCGACATTTCCGGCGGGCCGACCCAGACCTTCACCGCCGACCCGGCCGACCGCAAGTCGCCCAAGGAAGAGGAATACGTCGGCCGCGTCACCCTGAAATGGGAACCGACCGACCGGCTGACCAACACCCTGAAGGCTTCGGCCAGCTACAATACCACCAACGACGGCGCCTCGAACAACATCGTGTTCTCCTGCGCCAGCGGCTACAGCACGCTCCAGCCCGACGTGAAGTGCAAGCGCGACTGGAAATACTACCATAACCAGATGCCTGCCGAGATCGCGCAGGACTTCCCCTTTGCCCGCGACGACGGTGAGCTATATACCAAGTACCGCTCGTTCCAGGCGACCAACAACCTGCAGTACGAGCTGGACAACGTCACGCTGACCTCTGCCACGAACTACCAGTACCAGAACAACCGCTGGCTGACCGACAGCGACTACCAGCAGCGCACGACGCAGATCTACGTCGGATCGCGCGAAAAGTGGGAGGCCTTCTCCGAGGAACTGCGTGCGCAGACCACTTTCGACAGCCCGCTCAACCTGATGTTCGGCGTGCTTTACCAGAAGACCCGCCTCGACGCGTCGCAGTACGTCTATTCCGGAAACGTGCGTGACAGTTCCGCGCCGGAAGGCATGGAATATGTCGCCTTCGGCAAGGAATCCTGGACCAAGGGCGAGACGGTCTCCCCGTTCGGGCAGGTCGTGTGGAAGGTGATCCCCGAGATAGAGCTGGCCGCGGGCATGCGCTATACGCATGAGACCAAGGACAGCTTCTTCGTTCATCCCTACATCCGCACCGGGCAGATCTACCGCGAGAACGATCCGATCTACAAGGACCAGACGTTCACCAACTGGAGCCCGGAAGTGACCGCTTCCTACAAGCCGGTGCCCAACGTCAACATCTACGCGGGGTTCAAGACCGGGTACAAATCGGGTGGGTTCTCCAACGAGAGTTCGTACACCACCTCTTCGGTGCCGGCCGACCTCGACTTCGAACCGGAAAAGGCCAAGGGCTTCGAGGGCGGCGTGAAGACCACGCTGTTCAACAACCAGCTGCGCTTCGACGTGGCGCTCTACTCGTATGAATACACAAACCTGCAGGTGGACTTCTTCGAGGCGCAGACCTTCCGCTATATCACTACCAATGCCGGCTCGGCGCGCACCAAGGGCGTCGAGATCTCCACCGAGTGGGCGCCGCACGCGGTGCCGGGGCTGACGCTGCGCGGCGCGCTCAACTACAACAAGGCGCGTTACGTAGACTTCATCGCGCCCTGCGTCACCGGGCAGACCCCGGACCAGGGCTGCAGCACCACCGCGACCAGCCCTTACGGCGGCCTCTACGTGCAGGATCTCAGCGGCAAGCCCACGGCCAACGCGCCTAGGTGGACGGCGGCGCTGGGCGGCAGCTACGAGGCGGACCTGAGCCCCGACCTGTCGCTGTCGCTGTCGGCCGATGCGCGCTATTCGAGCAGCTACAACGCCTCGCCCTTCGCCAACCCGATCGCGACGCAGCCGCGGTACGTCAACCTCGATGGCTCGATCACGCTGAGTTCGAAGGCGGGCTGGGATCTGGCGGTCATCGGCAAGAACCTGACCAACCAGTTCGTGATCTCCGGCGCGCTGGATTCGCCGGCCACGGGTTCGGGCACCGGCACGGCGGCGGGGCGCCTTGGCGACCAGCGTGGCTACGCCAACATGCCTCGCACGGTGCAAGTGCAGGTCACCTACCACTACTGATCGCGCAGCGAATTGTCCGGTCGTCCTCCCGGACTTGCAGGACACCCATCCTCCTCTGGCCGGTGCACGTCCCCTCCAAGGCGCGCGCCGGCCTTCTTTCGTAAAGGGCAGCGCATGATCGACCCGGCGGCGATCTTCCACACCGGCATTGCCGTGGCCGATATGGCGGCGGCACAGGATTTCTATGCTCGCAGCTTCGGCGTCGAGTGGGCACCGGTCCACTGCTATCGCCCGCTGCCGCTGTGGATCGCGGGCGAGGGCTGGCGCGAGGTGGCGATCGACACGGTCTATTCGCGGCGCGGGCCGCACCGCCTGGAACTGATCCAGGGCCCGAAAGGCAGCTTCTACGATCCCGCGGCGATGCGCACTGCCACGCATACCGGCATATGGGTGGACGATGTCGGCAACGAGGTGGAGCGGCTCGCGACGCTCGGCTGGAGGGTGCTCGCGGCCAAGGGATCGCCGCAGGAGCGCTTCGGCAACATGGTCTATGTCACGGACGGCGGGCCGGTCTTCGAACTGGTGGGCCGCGAACTGGAGCCGATGCTGACGGCGTGGTTCAGCGAAGCGTGATCGGCTGAACGATCAGGCGGCGGTAGGCCTTGAGGCTCAGCCACAGGCAGCCGCAGCTCAGCAGCGCGGCGACGGCGCAGACGATGCCGAGCGAATCCCCGACGCGCATCTCGTCGCGGAACACCTTGTCGGTCAGGAACGCGACGCTGACGGGGGCGATGCCCAGACCCATCAGCGTCACTAGCACGATGTAGAGCGATGTCGCCAGCCCCCGCATGCGATTGGGTGTGACCACCTGCAGCGCGGTCGCCGCCATGGCGGTGGGGATCGAGTAGCAGAACGCGATCACGCCGCCGATCGCCAGCACCATGGCGTAGCCGCCGCGCAGCAGCAGCGCCACGCAGCAGGCGAACACCGCCATGGCAGAGATTACGCCCAGCCGCATGTTGGCGTCGTGGTATCCAGCGCGCCTCAGCCAGTTGCCGAAAGTCGGTCCCGCCAGCACCCCCAACGATCCGCCCACCAGCGAAAGGATGCCGTAAGCCATGCCGACCTGCCCGATCGTCGCACCGTACTGGCGGATCGTCACCGTCGGCAGCCAGGCGGGAAAGGCGTAGATCGGGATGATCGCCAGCGCCATGCCGAGGTAGAACCAGCCGTAGAACCCGCGATTGCGCCACAGCACCGCCAGCGTCGCACCCAGTGCCAGCGGCTCGGGCGCCTCTGCCGGGGTATTGTCCGAGAGTCCGCGCGGCGGCTCCTTCATCACCGCGACAAGCGCGATGCATACCAGCCCCAGCATGCTGACGAGGACGAAAGTGACCTGCCACGGCGCCATCGCGCCCAGCAGCGGCACGCCGCGAAAGTCGGTGGCACCCGCCCAGTCCATCACCAGCCCGCCCAGCAGCATGGCCATGCCGCTGCCGATGTAGGGCCCCATGTTGTAGATGCTGAGCGCACGGGCGAGCCGCCGTTCCTCGAACAGGTCGCTGAGCAGCGACCATGAGGACGGCGTCAGTCCCGCCTCTGCCGCGCCCACGCCCGAGCGGGCGGCGAACAGCGCGCCGAAGCTGCGGGCCAGCCCGCAGGCGGCGGTGAACAGGCTCCATACCGCGATGCAGCCCAGCAGGATGCGCCGTCGCCCCGAAGTATCGACCCAGCGCCCGAACACCGGGCTCATCAGCAGGTAGGCGATCGAGAACGCCGCGCCCTGCAGCACGCTGATCTCCAGGTCGGAGAGATGGAAGTCGGCCTTGATCGGCTGCACCAGCAGGTTGAGCACCTGCCGGTCGATGAAGCCGACGCTGAATGTGGTGGTCAGCGCGACCAGCGCGAACCACGGGGACCGGCGCAGGTTCACGCCATGGCGCCGTCGAGCAGGGCCAGCTGGTCGGCGCCGAGCGCCAGGCTGGTCCCGGCCAGCAGCTCGCCCAGCTGGGACACGCGCGAGACGCTGGCGATCGGCGCGCTGACGCCGGCCTGGGCCAGCATCCAGGCGATGGCGACGCTCACCATCGAGCCGCCGGAGCCTTGCGCGACTTGCTCCATCGCGGCGATCAGGCGCGGCACTTCGGGGCGCTCGAACAGCGGGCGCAGGTATTGCTCGCGAGGGTGGCCGGCGATGTCCTCGATCCTGCGGTACTTGCCCGTAAGCAGTCCGTTGGCGAGCGCGTAGAACGGCACGACCGCGAGCCCCTCACGCAGGGCGAGGGCCTGGAGCGGGCCTTCGTACGTATCGCGATCCAGCAGATTGTAGCGCGGTTCGATCACCGAGAAGCGCGCCCAGCCGTGAGCGTCGCTGGCCGCCAGCGCCGTCTCCAGCCGGTCGGGCGCGTAGTTGGAGGCGCCCAGCACGCGCACCTTGCCGGTGGTGACCAGCCTGTCGAAGGCTTCCAGCGTCTCTTCCAGCGGGGTCGCCGGATCGTCGCGGTGGGCAAAGTAGATGTCGATCGCGTCAGTGCCGAGGCGGCGCAGCGATTCCTCCACGGCGCCGGCGATGCGCGATGCCGAAAGGCCCGTGCCGCCGGCGCCGTCGAGCAGGCCGACCTTGGTGGCGATCAGCAGCGCGTCGCGCCGTCCGCCGTTGCGCAGCCAGTCGCCGATCAGCGTCTCGGATTCGCCGCCCGCATTGCCCGGCACCCAGGCGGAGTAGACGTCGGCGGTATCGACCAGCGATCCGCCCGCATCGACGAAGGCGTCGAGGATCGCGAAGCTCTCCTTGCGGTCGGCGGTCCAGCCGAAGACATTGCCCCCCAGCATCAGCGGGGTGGCGGAAAGGCCGGTGCGGCCGAGCGGGCGTGGCGTCATCGTCGAGGCTCCGGGTTCAGAAGTGGCGGACGGGATCGCGGCCATCCCACCCTTGCGAGGCAGCGCGGACCCGGGCGAAGATGTCCTGCATCACCGGCACCATGTCGATCAGTTCGACGATCGGGCCGGGTGCTTCGGGCGGCGGCTGGAGGTAGGCGAAGCGGGTGCGCTGCGAGGCGCCCTCGGTGGCGATGGTCAGGCCGGCGGCCAGCGCGGCTTCGCGCTGGGCCTCGAAATCCTCGCTCGCCATGCCGAGGTGGTGCAGCCCGCGCCCGCCCGCGCTCAGGAAATCGCGGTAGGTGGAGGGGGCTTCTCCCGGCACGATCAGTTCGATCTGGACCTCGCCGCTCTGCGCCAGCGCGACCTGCGAGATGATGTCGGTGCGCTCGGCGTCGCGGCCGTGATTGCGCAGCCAGGCGAACTGCGGGGCAGGCATGACGAAGAACGGGCCGATGCCGAGATGCCGCGTCCAGAACCTCATCGCCGGTTCCAGCGCCGGGACGAGATAGCCTGCCTGGATGGCCTTGCCGTAAAGCCTGCTCATGAACCTCTCACCGCCGTCGTGCGCGACCGATGGCATGTTGTCGGATGATAAAAACAATCAGTCAAGACTGTAAATATGACTGATTGAAGCTTGCCTGCCGGAGGTGCGATGTGCGCGAATATCATTAGAATTTAGGATGGTAATGGCGCATGGTTGCTCACCATGACTCGGTTGGTGGGCATTGCATCTTTCGTTTCATGACATATAAAACATTCACAAATGAATCTAAATTGGAGACGGAAATGCGGCGCCTCGAAGGCAGGGTGACGGTCATCACGGGCGCTTCCGGCGGCCTTGGCGAGGCGACCGCGCGCCGCTTCGCCCGCGAAGGTGCGCGGCTGGTGCTGGGTGATATTCGCGAGGAGGCCGGACAGGCGCTGGCGCAGGAACTGGACGCCGCATTCCTGCCTTGCGACGTTACTTGCGAGGGCGATGTCGCGGCGCTGGTGGACCGTGCGGTGGCGCTCCACGGCCGGCTGGACTGCATGGTCAACAACGCGGGCCAGCTCGGCGCCGTGGGCCGGGTGGAAGAGATCGCCGCGCAGAGCTGGCGCGATACGCTGGCGGTGCTGCTGGACAGCGTGTTCTACGGAATGAAGCACGCCGCTCGGGTGATGCGACCGCACGGAGCGGGTGCGATCCTTTCCACTTCCAGCGCCGCCGGGATCGCGCCGCTGGGGCCGCATGCCTATACCGCCGCCAAGCATGCGGTTGTTGGGCTGACCCGCTCGGTCGCTTCGGAACTGGCGGCGGACGGCATCCGCGTGAATGCGATCGCCCCCGGCAACGTGCCGACCCGCATGACCGAACTGGCCTACGGCGATGCCGCCGCGATGCGCAAGTCCGCCGAGGCGCGCAACCCGCTGCGCCGCGTGGTCGAGGGGGACGAAGTGGCCGCCGCCTTCGCCTATCTCGCCAGCGACGATGCGATCAACGTGACCGGGCAGGTCATCGCGGTGGACGCGGGCCTGGTCGAATGCCGCCTCGCCTCGGATTACTATGCGCGCGCGGCAAGCTACTTCGACGCGGAAGGCAAGCGCGGGATCTAGGGCGTGAACTCATGAATGTCGCCATCGAGGTTTGACCAAGTTGACCTAGCCGGCAGGGCGCATCGCGCGGATCTTGTCTTCCAGCAGCTTGAGCAGCGTGGGCACCATCGCCTCGTCGAGCGCGCCGGTCATCAGGTTGGTGGCCATGCCCTCGATCAGCGTCTGCGACAGCGCCATCGCCTGCGCGAACTGTTCGGGCGCGGACTGCCACTCGGGGAACAGGGCGATCGCCTCGGCATTGAAGCGCTCGCGGTATTCGACCTGCAGCGGGCGCATGATCTGCGCGAGTTCCGCGTCGGTCCGGGCCGCCATCGCGAGTTCGTGGAAGGCGACGAAGGCAGGCTTCTGCACCTGCTTCCAGTACGCGTTCACCATCGTCGCCGGTTCGTGCTCGGTCGTCTCCGAGGAGCGGCGGAAGGCGCGCAGGCGCCTTTCGTGCAGTTCGACGATGGTGGACCGGATGAGCGTGGCGCTGTTCTCGAAGTGATGGAGCATCGCCCCGCGCGAGAGGCCGGCCTCGGTCGCCACCAGCGGCGTCGTGGTGCCCGCATAGCCGACCTTGACGAGGCACTGGATGGTCGCCTCGATCAACCGTCCCCGGGTCTGCGCGCTCTTCAGGGATTGGCGGGTGGGACCGCCTTCCGCCGGAGACTTGCGGGTCGAGGTGCGGGCGGGCGCGCGCTCGGTGCGCTTGCGGGCGGGGCTGACGGCCAAACTGGGCTCCCTTGGGGGACGGGTGGTGCGGGCTATCCTCCTGCATGCTCGGGAGAATGGGGGCAACAGGAAACCGCATCGCGGCGCTGCTCGCATCGCGGTCAAGACGGCCGGGCGGTGTTCACGGCACGTACCCATGGCGTCAACGTCCCGGTCCTTGTCCGAGGAGCCAGGCATGCCCATGAAGACCCGCTACCCATCGTCCTTTCCCGCCCCGCGAGCCGGCGCATGAGCATGGGGCTGCCGCTTGCGGGGCTCGTCGTCGTCGCCATCGAGCAGGCGGTGGCGGCGCCGTTCTGCACCTCGCGTCTTGCCGATGCGGGCGCTACGGTCATCAAGGTCGAACGCCCCGAAGGCGACTTCGCGCGCGGCTATGACGATGTCGCGAAGGGGGGTAGCAGTTATTTCGTCTGGCTCAACCGGGGCAAGCAGTCCCGCGTGATCGACATGGCGACGGCGGCCGGCAAGGTCGAACTAGCCGGGCTGATCGAGGGGGCGGACGTGCTGGTCCAGAACCTCAAGCCCGGGGCGCTGGCACGACTGGGCTTCGACCCGGCCGAATTGTGCCGCGCCAACCCGCGCCTGATTGCCTGTTCGATCAGCGGCTATGGCGAAACCGGACCGATGGCTGGCCGCAAGGCCTATGACTTGCTGGTACAGGCCGAATCGGGGCTCGCCTCGATCACCGGCGGGCCGGACGAGCCGGCGCGGGTAGGCATTTCGGTCGTCGACATCGCCACCGGGGCGACCGCGCACGCGGCGATCCTGGAGGCGCTCATCGGGCGCGGTATCGACGGGCGCGGCGCCGATATCCGCATCGCCATGTTCGATGTGATGGCCGACTGGCTGACGGTGCCGCTGCTCCATCACGAAGGCGGCAGGCCGCCCCGACGGCTCGGCCTCGCTCACCCTTCGATCGCGCCTTACGGGGTCTTTGCCACGCGTGAGGGGACGCCGCTGCTGGTATCGATCCAGAGCGACCGCGAATGGACGAAGTTCGCAGCCGAGTTCCTCGGCGATGCGGCGCTGGCGGCGGATCCACGCTTTGCCACCAACCTCGCACGTGTCGCCAACCGGGCAGAGACTGATGCGCTGGTGGCCGCGGCCTTCGCCGCGCTGGACGAAGCCGAGGCTCGCGTGCGGCTGGAGCGCGCCGACGCCGCGTTCGCGGGGGTCAGCGACATGGCGGCGCTCTCCGCGCATCCGCTGCTGCGCCGGATCGAGGTGGCGACGCCCGCCGGTCCGGTGTCCTACCCCGCGCCCGCGCCGGTGCTGATGGGTGGCGAGCGGCATTACGGCGCGGTCCCAGCGCTGGGCGAAGTACCGGCATGAGCGGTGGCTTCGCGATCCCGGTGGCACCGCTGTTCGTTCCCGCCGACCGGCCCGAGCGTTTCGCCAAGGCCGCCGCGAGCGGCGCGGATGCGGTGATCCTCGACCTCGAGGATGCGGTCCCGCCGGAGCGCAAGGCGGCGGCGCGCGCGGCGTTGGACACCGCTTTCACCAGCCTGCCGGTGATCGTGCGGGTCAATGCGCTCGACACGCCCTGGCACGCCGAGGACATGGCTGCGGTGATGCGGCTTCGCCCTGCCGCGATCATGCTGCCCAAGGCGGAGGATGTCGGCGAGGTCGCCGCCCTGGCCCGGCAACTGCCGGTGATCGCACTGGTCGAGACCGTCCGGGGTATCGCCTCGGTGCGCGACATCGCCATGCATGGGCGCGCAGCGGTTCTGGCGCTGGGGACGGTGGACTACGTTGCCGACCTCGGCTGTGCGCACACGCGCGAAGCTTTGCTGGCGGCGCGCGGCGAGGTCGTGCTCGCCTCGCGTCTCGGCGGGATCGGTGCGCCGCTCGACGGGGTCACGCTGGATGTGCGCGATGCGGCGCTTGCTCGCGAGGATGCTGCTTATGCGCGCGCGCTGGGGTTCGGCGGGAAGCTCGCGATCCATCCCGCGCAAGTGCCGCCGGTCCTGGAGGGCATGGCGCCCGAGCCACGCGAGATCGCATGGGCGCGCCGCGTGCTGGAAAGCGGAGGCGGGGCGGTCGCGGTGGACGGGGCGATGGTCGACGAACCCGTCCGCATGCGTGCCCGCGCGCTTCTGCGGCGGGCGTCCGGGGCATCGCTCGGCGAGTCGCGTTCGGTGTGACGCATTGCGGCGTGCCGTGCCGGACGCGTCTTCGTGAGGTTGCAAAATTGGCATCGAGGCGCGGAAACCTGCGGGCAAGCTTATGTTGCGATTGCGAAATCCTGACTTGCAACGCGGTTGTCCCGCACGCATCCTGACCACGGTTGATCGGCAGGCGAACAAGCCTGTTTCACGGCTCAGGATTGTGACGTTGTGATGAAACCATCGCGTCATTGATCGGGATCAGAAAGCCAATCGGGGAGCATTCGAAGTGGAAGGAGCACACATTCGTTCTATCGGCCGCGCCCTGGCCGTGCTGCGCGCGGTCAACCAGCAGGGCGCGATGTCGATGATGCAGATCGCCAATGCGGTCGGCATCCCTTATCCCACCGCCTGCCGTATCGTGCATACATTGCAGGAGGAAGGCATGCTGGAGCGGGAACCGACCCGCAAGTACTACCGCCCGACCGCGATGGTGAATGCGCTGTCGCATGGTTATCAGGATCATTCCGATCTCGTCGGCCTCGCGCGGCAGGAGCTTGAGGGGCTCACTGCCAGGCACTTCTGGCCGGTGTCGCTGACCACGCGGGTGGGGCAGCACATCCTCGTGCGCGACTGTACCCATGCGCTCTCGCCGATGGCGCTGACCAATTACCAGCCCGGCGCCAGCTTCCCGCTGGTGGAGTGCGCCTCGGGCCACGTCATGCTGGCGTTCAGCGACGAGGAGCAGCGGGCCAGCTGGCTCGACGCTTCGGAGAACTTCGACCTCGCGCCCGACCAGCACACGCTGATGCGCCTGCGTGAACCGGGCTTCGCGGCGCAAGTGCGCGAGCAGGGCTATGTGCTGCGCGGCTACAACCAGTTCACCAACACGCCGGGGCGGACTTCGTCGATCGCGGTGCCGATCTTCAGCGAGGGCGAAGTCTGCGCGGCGCTGACGCTGGTGTTCTTCTCGGTCTCGATGAAGCAGGAGACGGCGGTGGAGCGCTATGTGCCCGATCTCAAGAAGGCGGCGCAGGCGATCACCGCGAAGCTGGCCGGGCAACATGAGGCGGCGCCGGTGGCGGCGCGCGCGGCGATGGAACTGCGCGCAGGGGTGTGATCATTTAACCTTGAATCGTCATTGCGAGCGAAGCGAAGCAACCCAGGGCGGCACTACGCCGCCCTGGGTTGCTTCGCTTCGCTCGCAATGACGAAAGATGGTATAGGCGCGCGCTGACCACTGGGCGCTCCGCCGCTGGCAACGACCTTTTGCTGCCAGCGGTCCCGGTCTTTCAGATCGTGATGTGGAGCGAGCGTACTTCGGTATAGCTCAGCAGCTCGTCCAGGCATTCCTCGCCGCCGATGCCGGAGTTCTTCACACCGCCGAACGGCGCGCCGACGTAGTGCATGCGCGATCCGTTGATGTGCGTCACCCCGCTCTCGATCGCGCGGGCGGTGCGCAGCGCGGCGGAGATGTCCTGCGTCCAGACGCTGGCGGTGAGCCCGTAGGGAGTGGCGTTGGCGGTCTCGATCATCGCCGCCTCGTCGGTCCAGCCCTGCACGGTCATGACCGGGCCGAACACTTCCTCGCGCGCGATCGTGGCGCCGTCCGGCACGTCGGCGAAGAGGGTCGGCTCGACGAACCAGCCCTTGTCGAGGCCCTCGGGCACACCGCCGCCGAAGGCCACGCGCGCCTCGCCCTTGCCCGCCTCGATCATCGCCCGCACGCGGTCGCGGTGCGGGGCGGAATTGAGCGGGCCCATGTCCGAGGCCGGATCGCTGGCATCGCCGACGCGGATCGCGGCCATGCGCTCGGCAAGGCGGGCGGTGACCTTGTCCTTCAGGCTTTCATGCACCAGCACCCGCGCGGTCGAGCCGCAGCTCTGCCCGGCCCAGGCGAAGTTCATGCCGGCGATGGCGGCGTCGGCGGCCTTGTCGGCATCGGCGTCGGGGAACACCACCAAGGGGTTCTTGCCGCCGAGTTCGAGAGTGACGTGCTTGACCGTCGCTTCGGCGGCGGCGCGCTGGATCGCGAGGCCGGTGGCGACCGAGCCGGTGAAGCCGATGCGCCGCACGTCGGGATGCCGCGCGATGGCGTCGCCCACCGGCAGGCCATAGCCCGAGACGATGTTGACGACGCCCGCCGGCAGCACTTCGGCGCAAATCTCGGCGAAGATCGCGGCCGAGAGCGGGCTGGTCTCGGGCGTCTTGAGCACCACGCAGTTGCCCGCGGCCAGAGGGGCGGCGCAGCTGGCGGTGGCGAACATGAAGGGGTGGTTGAACGGCACGATCCGCCCGACGACGCCGTAGGGCACCCGCAGCGTCATGTGCATGTTCGGCGAGAGCGCGGCGAAGGTATCGCCCTTGATCTCGGAAATCAGCCCCGCGAAGTATTCGAACTGGTTGGCCGACTTGAACATGTCGTTGCCGAGGTTGCGGATGGTGTTGCCGCTGTCGGCAGCCTCGATCGCGACGACTTCCCCGGCCCGCGCGCGCACGGCGGCGGCGAGGGCGCGCAGCATGTCGCGGCGCTCCCAGATCGAGGTCTGGCCCCATGTCTTCTGCGCCTGACGCGCCGCTTCCACCGCGCGTGCGACATCCTCGGCGGTGCCCGCGGGGGCGCGGCCGATGACTTCCTCGGTGGAGGGATCGGTGCAGGTGATCCACTCGCCCGAGCCGTAAGTCAGCTCGCCGCCGATGAGCATCTGGCCAATGATCTGGGGGCGATCACCGTAACGCATTGCAGTCTTCCTTGTCAGGGCCGCGCGAGGCCGAGGTGGCCGCGCAGCGTGGTATCTTCGTAGTCCTCCCGCACGAGGCCCCGCTGGCGCAGGATCGGCGAGACTTCGTCGACGAAGGCGGCGAGGCCCTCGGACTGGACCGGGAACATCAGGTTGAACCCGTCGCAGGCACCCATGGCGGACCAGTCGTCGATCATGTCGGCAAGCTGTTCGGGCGTGCCGACGAACGAATGGTGCGCGCGCACGCGGGCCTGTCGGCGCAGGTACTCACCGAGCGTCGGGACTTCGCCGTCGGTACCGATCAGCCGCTCGGGATCGCGCATGCCGCTCAGCACGCGCGGCGCCTGGCGGATGTCGTCCATCGGCAGCGGCTTGTCCATCGCATAGCCGGAGAAGTCCATGCCGAACTGGTCGCCCAGCATCGCCAGCTGGATGCGCGGGTGGAGCAGTTCGAGATAGCGCGCCTCGTTGGCCTTCGCCTCCGCCTCGGTGCCGCCGAGGATCGGGGCGATGCCGGGCATGATCCGCACGCCCGCCGGATCGCGGCCGACGGCGGCGAGCATGCCGCGCAGTTCGTTGCGAAAGGCGACCGCCTTGTCGCGGTCGGAGGCGATGGTGAACATGACCTCGGCGATGCGTGCGGCGAAGTCCTTGCCCGCAGGCGACATGCCCGCCTGCACGCGCACCGGCTCGCCCTGCGGCAGTTCGGGAAGCGATTGCCAGAACTCGCGCACTTGCCCGACATAGCCGGTGGCGCGTTCGTAGCGCTCCTCCTTGCCGGGGTGCTCGCGGGTGGAGAAGTTCGCCGCCGCGCGGTCGGCGCCGGTGGTGACGATGTTCCAGCCCCCGCGCCCGCCGCTCAGCCGGTCGATGGTGGCGAGTTTCAGCGCGGTGGCGCGCGGGTCGGTGTAAGTGGTCGAGTAGGTGCCGACGAAGCCGATCTTCTCGGTTACCGCCGCCAGCGCGGGGATCAGCACGAAGGGGTCGAGCGTCGGGAACGCCAGCGCGCCTTCGTGGCGGCCGTTCAACTCGTAGGAATAGAGGATTTCGGCAAAGAAGATCATGTCGAGCTTGCCGCGCTCGGCGGTGAGCGCGAGGTCGCGGTAATAATCGAGCAAAGTCAGGTCGGCGCCGGGCGTTTCGGACGAGCGCCAGGAACCGACATTGTGGCCGTGCCCCATCAGGAACAGGCCGAGGGCAATGTTGCGCTGACTCATCAGTCCTGCCCCAGCCCGACTGGGAATGGCGCTTCGAGCGCGGCGGCGGCGGGCAGGGGCGGCGGCGGCAGTTGCTCCAGCCCGACTTCCCAGCAGGTGCCTTCGTGGAGGATCAGGTCGGCCGCCCTGGCGATGGCGCCCTCGTCGGCAAAGGCGACCAGGGGCACGCTGCCCTGCGGCGGGCGGGGCACGTTGAGCGGGCCTTCGACCTGGAACCACGCGCCTTCGTGGGCGATCGCGCGCACCCGGTCGGGGTTGGAAAGGACACCGCCCTCGACATCGGCGACGAGCGCGTCGGCATCCCAGCTGGTCAGCAGCTTGCGCACCGTCTCGATCAGTTCGAGGCTGCGTTCGGGGTTCGATCCCGGCGCGATCCGCCACGCGGCGCGGCCCTTGCTCATGAAGTCGAGCGTGGCGAGGCCGCGTGCCAGCGTGAAGGGCTCGACGGTGTCGGCCTCGACGACCGCGCACAGGCCGATGCGATTGGTGCGCGCGGCGCAGAACGCGGCCATGGCGAGGCCGTCGAGCGGGTCGGCGCGGTCGCAGTTGCCGACGAGGACCAGCGGCCAGCCGGCGCCGTCGAACTGCTCGATCGTCTCGATCCAGCGCTGGAGCGTGGCACTGCGCAAGTCGGCGGGAACGACCACGGTGCGGGCAGGCGAATTCATGGCTTTCAATTCTCCCAGCGCGCGGGCGATAGGCCCGGCGCGGCGATATCGACGGCCTGGCGCTTGGTGTCGAATTCCCACGCGAAATCGGTGCGGTTGCGGTCCGCGACCATCGGCATCAGTTCTTCGGGTACATGCTTCAGTTGCTCGGGCGTCCAGTTGGGCACCGGGCCGTAAGGCCGCGCCCAGGCGGGGCGGTAGTCGATCTCGATCATTCCGCGCGTCTGCTCGGTGGTGTTCGGGCCGACGCCGTGGAACAGCCGCGTCGCGAAGACGAAGGCGTCCCCGGCCTTCAGCGGCAGGGTCACCGCATCAGGGTGGTCCTTGTAGCGGCGATAGGGCTGCGCGTCCGAATGCCAGCAGATGTGCGAGCGCGGGATGATCTTGAGCGCCGAGCGGTCGGTGCCGGTATCGTCGAGGTAATAGAGCACGCGCAGCCGCAGCGGACAGCTTTCCAGCCACTGCGAATAAGTCGAGCCGAAGGGCTGGAAGTCGGTGTGGTATTCCAACTCCGGCGCGCCCGGATGGCTGAGGATGTAGAAGCTGTGCATGAATACCAGATCGTCGCCCATCAGTTCGCGGGCGAAGGGCAGCACCCTGGGGTTGCCGATCAGCCTGGCCGTCTCCGGACCGTGCGTATGCGGCGGAACTTGCGCGAAGGCGGGCTTGTCGGTGAAGAACGAGGGCCGCATCGGCAGCGTCTCGTACTCGGCCTTGAGCGCGGCGATCTCTTCGGGCGACAGCGCCCCGCCGATGACCACGAAGCCTTCGGTCTCCAGTTGCCGGATGCGCTCCGGCCCGGTCATGGCGAGGCAGGCGTCACGCAAGGGCGAGGGCGCGTCGAGCGTGGTCATGGGATGGAGTTCGCCTTGTTGAAGCCTTCGATCATCGCAGTCTTGAGCAGATAGGCGCGCGCCGCAACCGGATCGCCGGCAAGGCGGCGGAAATTCGCGCGCTCGGCGGCGGCGGCCTCGGCGTCGCTTTGTTCGAGCGATTCCTTGTTGGCGATCGTCATCGACTGCAGCACCGCCTGCGCGGCGAAGCGGCGCTGGCGGTCGTAGCGGTCGAGCGGGGCGTCCTCGCCCGTCTCGTGCCACTCGGCCAGCGAACGGGCGAGGTTCTCGGCGTCGTGGATGCCGAAGTTCATGCCCATGCCTCCGAGCGGATTGTTGAGATGCGCCGCATCGCCCGCCAGCAGGATGCGCCCGTCGCGGAAGGACGAGGCGACGCGCTGGTTCACCGTGTAGAGGTTGGTGTGGACGACGTCGAAGTCGCGGCCCGCGCCGATGAAGGCTTCCATGCGGGCGCGGCAGTTGGCGAAATCGGTCAGTTCGGCCTCGTCCTCCTCCGGCTTCGTCGGGAACACGGTGCGCCACAGGCCGGGCGGGCCTTCGGCGGGCACCTTGAACACCGCGCACCATTCCTTCGGGTCCGAGACGTAGTTGGAGAAGGCGTAGCCCTCGGCCTCGAAATCGAAGTCGGTGGTGATGACGAGGAAGCGTTCGGCGTAAGTGAACCCCTCGAAGGCGAAGTCGCGCGACTTGCGCACGATCGACCGGCCGCCGTCGGCGCCGACGAGCCACTGGGCCGTGTAGCTGCCCTTGTCGGTGGTGACGGTGACGCCGCTCTCGTCCTGGTCCAGTGCGGTGATCTCCTCGCCCTGACGCAATTCGAACAGCGGATTGCCCGCCAGCTTGCGGCGGATGATGTTGACCAGCTTGTGCTGTTCGCACTGCAGGCGGAACGGGAAAGTGGTGTCGTTCTCCAGCACGCCAAGGTCGAATTCGGCGACGAGACCTTCCTTGCGGTCGCGGCGCTGCCATTTTGCGGCGACGATGCCTTCGTCCATGAGCATCTGGGTGACGCCCGAGGGCGCCAGCATCTCCAGCGTCGGTGGGTGGAAGGTGGCGGCGCGGGGGTCGGTGGCGTCGCCGGTGGAGCGTTCGATGACGAGCACGGGAATGCCGTGGCGCTCGACGAGGAACAGGGCGGCGCACATGCCCGACGGGCCGGCGCCCGCGATGATGACGGTAGGGCGGGTCATGTCAGAACTCTTCGAGCAGGCGGCCGTAGCCGTGGAACTTGTCCTCGATCCCCATCCGGCGCAGCGCGTTCCAGTAGGTGAGGGCATTCATCGAGAGGACCGGCTTGCCGAGCCAACGTTCGGCCTCGGCGGAGACGGCCATGCCGGCGAGGTTGGTGCCGACCTGGACGATCGCGTCGACGTCGTCGCCGTCGAGTTCGCGATAGGCTTCGCGCACTTCGGCTTCGGTGGTGTGGGCGATCATGCGCGGGGTCGGGCACTTGAGGCCCTTGAGCCGCACTACGGTGTGCCCCGCTTCCTCGAGGTAGTCGGACACCACCTTGTCGCCGCGCGGCTGATGCGGGGTGAGCACCGCGATACGCTTCACCTTGAAGCAGGCGAGCGCGGCGAGCAGGCTTTCCGAGCCCATCGACACGCCCACTCCAGCGCGTTCCTCCAGCGAGAGGCGCAGCTCCTCGGCCTTGGCGACGCCGCCCCAGAAGGCTTCGAGCGCCACGCCCATGATGAGATGGTTCGGCGCGCAGGTCATCACCTGATCCACAGCCGGACCGATCCCGGAACGCATCGCCTCGACATGCTCGGCGAAGGCGTCCTCGGACGTGATCTTGCGTTCGGGGATCGAGATCCGCGCGATCTGGTTGGTTACGCCGCGCGGCCTCAGGGCCTCGCACTCGGGCTGGACCGAAGTGTTCGTCGACGGCATCACGATGCCGACGATGCCCCGCCAGCCAAGACAATCTACCATGCTTTCCCCCGTAGCGGATGGCCTCTGGTAATGGCCGGGCGGCGGGGGCACTGCCTCAGTCGATTGGATTATGCCCGCTAGCCGAATAGGTACCCGGCGCCCCCGCGAAGGGGGCCTCGGCCGATACGCCGGCAAGGTTGATGGTCAGGCAGATGGTGGTGAAGAAGCCGATCAGGCCGACCAGTTCGACCAGCGCCTGCTCTCCCAGTGCGGCGAGCGCATCGGCATGGAGCGAATCGTCGATGCCGCCTTCGCGCAGCAGGGCGCGGGTGACGGCGAGGGCGGCGGCGCGGCGGCCGTCAAGGTCTTCGGCTTGCGCTTCGCCGGCGAGCGCGGCGATGGTCGCCTCGTCCAGCCCGGCCTTCAGCGCGAGGCCGCGATGGCTGGCGAAGGCGGAGGTGCAGCGCCAGTGCCGCGCCGTCGCCAGCATCGCCACCTCGCGCAAGGGCGCATCCAGCAGCGAATGCTGCGCGAGGTGGATGCGCACATGCTGCAGCGCTTCCCACAACAGCGGCGCGCGCAGGAACGCGGGGTAGGGGCCGGTGTGCGAGGCCTTCGCGCTCATCCGGCGCTGGTCTTCGTTCAGGGCGGCGTCGGGGATCGGGGGGAAGCGGGTCACGCCAGGGTCTCCAGGAAAGCGAGGGTCAGGTCTGCCGCCTCTTGCGGGGCATCGGCAAGCAGCAGGTGGCCGGTATCGGGGATGACGGTGCAACCCCGGCAGCCCGGCAGCAGGGCGGCGCAGGCCTCGGCCATGGCGGCGGGCAGGTAGGTCGAGCCATCGGACCACAGCACCCGCGTCGGCACCGCGACCTGCGGCAGGGTGCGCGCGAACAGCGCGGGATCGAACAGGCGCAGGCGCTCGGCCGCTTCCCCGGCGCGGCCGGGCAGTTCGCCATAGGCGTGGGCGCCCGGCGCGAACAGCGCGGGATCGGCACGGTGCAGCAGCGGGCGCAGGCGCTCCTCGTACCAGCCCGGCGCGCCTTCGGGCTGCGTCGTCGGCACCGGCTTCGCCGCGGCGGCCCGGTCGCGCGGCATGCCGCTGCTGGTGGCGAGGACGAGGCCGCGCAGCCCTGCCGCGGGATCGGCCGCCAGCAGCGCCGCCGGAATGCCGCTGTGCGACTGGCCGAGCACCACGCAGCCCGCCAGCCCGGCATGGGCTAGGAACGCCCGCACCAGCCGCGCGTAGCCCTGGGCGGAATGGGCGCCGTCCGGCCCGAACGGTCCGCTCAGCCCGTGCCCCGGCAGGTCGAGCCGTACCACGCGGGTATGATGCGCCAGCGGCGCGGCGAAGGCGGCGAAATGCTCGGCCCCCAACCATTGCGCGCTGAGCATCAAGATCGGTGGCAGGCGCATCTGGCGTCCTTCGTCGATCCAGTGCACATCGGTGCGATCGACGGTGGCGAGGCGGGACGCAGCGCTTGCACGCCGGCGTCGCAGGGTCGTGATCGTTGGCTCTTCCATGACGGATCTTTTCCTGTGGCGCTGCGGGCTGGAGCGGCGTTACCGGCCACGCAGGGGCGCGCGAAGCGCTGCCGCCGCCGTTTGATCGGCAAGCGAACAGGAATCGATCCCGAGTAGTCGTTTCGCCCGCAAGTGACAGTCTCGACCACAAGACGAGCAGGGGCCGCACGGGACAACCGCGCGGAACACCGGCCGCAGGAGGCAGAAGCAGGTTCAGGCGAATACAGAGGGGTAAGCGCCATGCGCAAGTCAGGGATTTCACTCGTACTTCAGTCCACCGTCGCGCTGGCCGCGATGCTTATGGCGTCGCAGGCCGCCGCCGAGACCGCCGCGGCGCCGGCCGATGACAGCGCCGCCGTCGATGCCGGCGGGGTCATCATGGTCACCGCGCGCAAGCGGCAGGAATCGCTGCAGGACGTGCCGATCGCGATCAGCGCGATCTCGGCCGAGAAGATCGAGCGCCAGGGCATCAACAGTGTCCAGGGCATCATCAAGCAGCAGCCCAGCCTTCAGTTCGACAAGGGCTTCTCGCCGCAGGACAACCGCATCTCGATCCGTGGCCTGCCGGGCAACTCGGGCCGTCCGGCGGTCGCCATCCTGATCGACGGCATCGACTATACCACAGAGTCCCTGGCGACGTCGGGCGGCGGCAACCTGATGGACCTGCGCCTGTTCGACTTCGAGCGCATCGAGGTGGTCAAGGGCCCGCAGTCCGCGCTTTACGGCCGTTCGGCCTTCGGCGGCGCGATCAACTACGTGCCCAAGGAGCCGGGTGACGAGTTCGGCGGCTCGGCCGGCGGCGAACTCGGCCTCTATGGCCGCGCCGAGGCGAAGGCGGCGCTCAACCTGCCGATCAACGAGACGCTGGCGATGCGCGTCAACGGCGTCTACACGCGCGATGGCGGCTATTATCGCAACTCGGTGACCGGCAACAAGCTCGGTGGCTACGAGGCCTGGGGCGGCTCGGTCGCGGTCAAGTGGCAGCCCAACGATGCCGGCAAGGTGATCGCCCGCCTGACGTACAGCAACGACCACGAGGAACAGCGCGCGGCCAAGTACTACGGCCTCGCCAACGGCCTCTCGACCCAACTGGCGACACCAGCGGACGTGGTCGGCCAGAAGATCGGCACCTCGACGATCCCGGCCTCGGTCTACGGCTATCGCAAGGGCTACGTCGAGAACGAGGACGTGCCGATCGCCTTCAGCGCCGATCCCAGCGATCCGACCGGCAAGTCCGATTATCCCGGCGCGCGCACCAAGAACCTGTTCGCCTCGATCCACGGCGAATACGACCTCGGCTTCGCGGACCTGTCGACGTGGACCGGCTATACCCGGTCGACCGGCACCACCAAGGCCGACGTCGACTACTTCGGCCGCGCCCTGACGCAAGTGAGCTATCCGGCGCCGGGCGGCCTCGGCGAATATTCGTCGGACGGCCACAACGGCTTCTGGCAGTTCGACATCAGCACCAAGACCGCCCAGATCAACCAGGAAGTGCGCCTCTCCAGCATGGACGGCGGGCCGCTGCGCTGGGCCGTGGGCGGTCTCTACTGGTGGGAGAAGGTGGAGCAGCTTGACCGCCGCATCGTCAGCTATGGCCTGGGCATCAATGCATCGGCCTGGCTGAACCTTGCGCAGCAGGGCGGCAGTTCGCCGATCGCCGATACGGTGGGCCGCACGTCGGAGCACATCTCCGGCTATGGCCTCGTCGAATACGACATCCTGCCGACCCTGACCGCCAGCGTCGAGGGCCGCTACGCCAAGGAGAGCTACGACTACCTGTTCGGTCGCAGCGTCGCGATCGGCAGCGGCGACTTCACGCAAGGCACGTTGCCGATCGTGTTCGGCGGCTCGCGCGGGACGGCGTCCGCCTCCACCACCTACTTCGCGCCGCGCGGCATCCTCAGCTGGAAGCCCAGCCGCGACATGATGTTCTACGCATCGGCCGGGCGCGGTGTGAAGCCGGGCGGCATCTCGCAGGCGGGGACGGTGGACATCGACCTCGGCACCTACAAGCCGGAGCGCGTGTCGAACTACGAAGTGGGCGCGAAGTTCACGTTCCTCAACGGCCGGGGCTACCTGAACCTCGCCGGGTTCCACATGGACTATTCCAACAAGCAGGCGTCCACGCTGGTGCCGGTGGACACCTCGATCAGTTCGCAGGGTGCGCTCAGCGTCACTACCAATGCGGGCAAGGCGACCATCGACGGGCTCGAGGCGGAATTCGGGATCGAGCCGGTCCACGGGCTGACGATCTCGGGCGGCTACACCTACCTCGACGCGCAGTACAAGGACTTCGTCTACAACACGACGTCCACCTTCGATCCGGCGCGCACCGGCACCTGCACGATCATGACGGTGGGCTCCACCCAGGTCTGCCAGATCGACTTGTCGGGCAACGGCATCGAGGGCGCCTCGAAGCACAGCGGCAACATCACCGCCAACTACTCGATGGAGGTCAGCGACACCGCGAAGGCCTTCGTCGAGGCGACCACGACCTATCGCGGCAAGCGCTGGTCGGACCCGTACAACGCCTGGAAGCTGCATTCCTACGCGCTGGTGGACGTCAAGGCGGGCATCACCTCGGACACCTACAACGTGACGTTCTACGTCGACAACGTGTTCGACAACCGCACCATCCAGTCGGCGATGTCGCTGCTGGACGTGGCGGCGGGCAGCTTCGGGCCGCTCAACATGGTCGCCTACATGCCCGAGCCGCGCCGCGCGGGCGTGCGCTTCAGCTACAACTTCTGATGGCACGGCGCCATTTCGGCAAGATCGGCGCGGCGCTGGCCTTCGGGCTGGTCGCCGCGTCGGCTTCGGCGTCGGCGCAGGACGGCAGCGTACGGTCGGAGGGCGGGACGATCCCGTTCTCCAGCCATGCCTCGCCCGAGGCCCGCGCGGCCTTCGTGGCGCGCCAGTCCGAGCATGGCGTCGATCAGGCGCGCGACCCGATCGACACGGTGCGCGCCTATTACGAGGCGCGCGACCGGGCGACGCTGGCGAAGATGGCCGCGCGCTACCGTGTCGACGTGCGCCGCGAGACGATGGGCGGGGTCGAGGTCCAGGTGGTCACGCCCCGGGGCGGGGTGGCGGCGGCGAACCGGCGGCGGGTGCTCGTCAACGTCCATGGCGGCTCGTTCCTGTTCGGCTGGCCGAGCGGGGCGCTGGTCGAATCCGTACCCATCGCGGCGACCGGCGGCTTCACCGTCGTCACCGTCAACTACCGCATGGCGCCTGAGCACAAGTTTCCCGCCGGCAGCGAGGACGTGACGGCGGTGTACCGCGCGTTGCTCAAGACCTATCCGGCCAGGGGCATCGGCATCTACGGCTGCTCCGCCGGAGGTGTCCTGACCGGCGAGGCGGTGGCGTGGATCGACCATGCGGGGCTGCCGATGCCCGGCGCGATCGGCACGTTCTGCGGCTCGATCGAAGGGACCGGCGGCGACAGCCAGTACACCGGCTCGATGCTGAACGGCTATCCGCTGCCCACGGTGGTCAAGCCGATGACCCAGTCGGGCAACGGCTATCTCGAAGGGCAGTCGGACGCCGATCCGCTGGTGATCCCGGCGCGCTCGTCCGACCTGCTCAGGCGGTTCCCGCCGACGCTGCTCATCACCAGCACCCGCGACTTCGCGCTCAGCAACACGATCACCGCGCACCGCGACCTCGTGAAGGCCGGCGTCGATGCCGACCTGCACGTCTGGGACGGGCTGTGGCATGCGTTCTTCACCGATCCGGACCTGCCGGAATCGCGCGATGCCTATGACGTGATCGCGCATTTCTTCGCGACGCGGCTGGCCCCCTGAACTGACGGCCTGATGGGCCAACCGATTGGAAGTGACCGTCCCGGCATGCGCCGGGACGGTGCCGGGCATCAGCGCAAGTCCATCACATGATGCGCATCGAGGCTCGACTTGAGATCCTCGAACGTCACCATCTGCAGCCGGGGATCCTGCTTGCGCGCCTCGCCGGCGTCGGTGGCGGTGATGACGTTGACGACGGTGGCCTTGCCGCTCGCCAGCGCGCCGGCGATGGCGGGGGCGAGTTGGGCCAGGCTCTCCACCTTCACCCCGTCCGCCCCGAACCCCTGCGCCACGATATGATAGTCGAGCTGCCCCAGCACGCAGTTCACCGTGGTCCCGAGCCGGGTGAGCAGGGCATTGCGCTCGGTCCCCCAGTTGCCGTCGTTGGAGATCACGCACGTCAGCGGCAGGCCGTCGACGACGGCGGCGTTGAACTCCGACGGGTAGAAGCCGAAGGAACCGTCGCCGGTCACCAGCACCACCGGGCGCGGCGGCGTGCCGGTATCCTCGGCCTGCTGCCGCGCACCCGCGGCGGCACCGACCGCGAGCGGGGTGCCGATGCCCATCGAGCCGAGCGGATAGTGGTCGATGTAGCACCGCTCCGAACGCATGCGCATCAGCGAGGACATCCAGTTGTAGACGTCGGCCCCGTCGGCCACGAAGATCGTCTCGGGCGGCAACTGGTCCATCAGCGTGCGCGCGATCGCAAGGGGATGGACCGGCGCGCCAGGATCGCGGCCCAGTTCGTCGAGGCGGGCGAGGCGTTCGGCCAGTGCCTTGCCGACCCACGCGCGCGCGAACGGCTGGCGCCCGCCGGCGCGCAGCGCCTCGACCAGCATCTCCACGCCGAGGCGGGCATCGCCCTGGATCGGAATTTCGACCGTGCGGGTGCGGCCGATCTCGCCGCCGTCGATGTCGATCTGCGCGAAGACGGCGCTTTCGGCGAAGCGCGGGGCCATGCCGAAGCCGATGCGCTGCTGCAGGCGGATGCCCACCGCGATGACGAGGTCGGCATGCTTGGCGGCCACCTGCGACAGCGCCCAGGGATAGCCGTGGTCCATGTCCTCGGCCACCAGCCCGCGTCCCAGCGCATGGCCGAACACCGGCAGGCCGAATTCGTGCGAGAGCGTGCGCAGCGCCTCTCCCGCGCCCGACAGCGCGGCACCGGCGCCGGCCAGCACCAGCGGCCGTTCGGCCTTGCCGATCGCCTCGGCGAGCGCGGCGATGCCTTCGGCGGCGGGCTGGGGCGGGATCGGCCGCAGCTTGCGGCTGCGCACGGCGGCGCCGTCCTTGAGCGGCTGGCCCTGGATATGCGTCGGGATGCCGAGCACGGCGACGCCGGGGCGGCCCGAAGTCGCCTGATGGAACGCGGCGTTGAGGAATTCCTCCAGCCGGTTGACGTCGGTGACGGTGCGCGCCCACTTTACGAAGGGCTTCACCATGTCGAGCCCGTCGTTGGTCTCTTCCGACATCGATTCGCTGCTGCCCTCGTTGACCGAGGCGAGCAGCACCACCGGCGAGCAGGCGAGCTGCGCGGTGCGGATGCCGCCAAGTGCGTTGGGCAGCCCCTGGTGGCCGGCGATCATGGCGACGCCGGGCAGCCCGGTGACCCGGGCAAAGCCATCCGCACCCGCGACCGTCGCGTTCTCGTGACGGCTGGGAACGATGTGGAAGTCGGTCTGCTCCAGATCGCGCAGCAGCGGCGCGTGGGCGGCGCCGGCAAGGCAGAACACGGTGCGCAGGCCCTGCTGGCGGAAGACCTCGATCATCGCCTGTCCGCCGGTCATGGTCGCGGCGGGGCTCGCGGCGGGGGAGTTCGTCATGTCGTTCATCTTTTCCGTTCTCGAAATCAGGCGGCGGTGCTGGGCATCAGCCCGGAGAAATCGCCCTCGCGCGCGTCGAGGGTCTGGCCGAGCATGTCTTCGGCCCGCCCGGCATTGCGCGGGGCGAGGAAGCGCCGGGCGCTGTCGGGCGCCTTGGCAAGCTGCTCGTCGGTCCATTCCTTCACCGGCCCGGCGCAGCGCGCCCACAGCGGGCGATAGGCGAATTCCAGCATGCCGCGTCCCTCGTCGCCAAGGTGCGGGTGGGTGCCGTGGAAGGCCTTGACGTTGAACACGATCGCATCGCCTGCCTTCAGCGTGATCGTCTTCATGTCGGCATGATGGTTGTAGCGCACATAAGGGTTGGCGACCTCGTGGATCGCGAGGTGCGAGCGCGGGACGATGGTGAACGGCGCCTTGTCCAGCGTCAGGTCGTCCAGATAGATCAGCACGCGCAGCGTCGCCGGGCTGCTTTCCTCCCAGCCCTTCGCCTCGGAACCGTATGGCTGGTAGTCCGAATGCAGCGCCAGCCCCGGCACGCCGGGGCCGCTGGTGATGTAGTGGCCCAGCATGAACACCACGTCCTTGCCCAGCGCCTTTTCCAGCAGCGGAGTGAGGCGCGGGTTGCCGATCATCCCGGCGAAGGCCGGGCTGTGCCACTGCGGCGGTTCCTTGGCGAACTTCTGGTGCTCGGAATAGGGCGCCACGTTCATCGGCAGGTCGGCCAGTTCGGCGCGCACGGTGTCGATCTCCACCGGTGAGATCAGGCCGGGCACGACGACGTAGCCCTCGACGGCAAGGTGCTCGTCCTGCCGCGCGAGATCGAGCGCGGACCAATCGGTTTCGACGACGCGGACGGGACCGCGCGTGGTGTAGTCAATCATCGCCGACTCCCCTGGCAGGCTGTGTCCCGCCTGAAAGACCGCAAACCGCCGCGTTCCGGAATTCCCCCCGGACGCCCTATTCGTCAAGCGAGCATGACCGCGCCGCCCCCTGCGCAGCGGCACCGTCCGGCGCGAGAAGGCAGGCAAAGACGCACCCGAGGAGCCTTGATCCATGTCCGCCCGCAGCCTGAGCCTTGCCGCGATCCTCTCGGCGACCGGCAGCCACATCGCCGGCTGGCGCCACCCGGACTGCCCGGCCGACGGCGCCTTCGACATCGCCCGCTATGTGGAGGAGGCGCAGATCGCCGAGGCGGCGAAGTTCGACCTCGTGTTCCTGGCCGACAACTACGCGCTCAAGCAGGCGAGCAACGAGGAACTGAGCCGCACCTCCAACTCGATCGCGATGCTGGAGCCGATCACCGCGCTTTCGGCGATGGCGATGGTGACCCGGCGGATCGGCCTCGTCGCGACGATGTCGACGACCTACTGCGAGCCGTTCCACGTCGCGCGGATGTTCGCCTCGCTCGATCACATCAGCGGCGGGCGCGCGGGGTGGAACCTGGTCACTTCGGCCAACCCGGCCGAGGCGCGCAACTTCAACCGCGACCTGCAGGCCGACCACGATGCCCGCTACGCGCGGGGCGAGGAGTTCGTCGACGTGGTGCGGGGGCTGTGGGACAGCTGGGACGACGGCGCGCTGATCGCGGACAAGGCGGGCGGCCGCTATTTCCGTCCGGAGGGACTGTCGGCACTGAACCACAAGGGCGCGCACTTCTCGGTGCGCGGGCCGCTCAATGCGCTGCGGCCGGTGCAGGGGCATCCGGTGATCTTCCAGGCGGGCTCGTCCCCGGCGGGGATCGCCCTGGCGGCGCGATCGGCGGACTGCGTGTTCACCCAGCAGCGCTCGATCCCGACCGCGCGGGCGTTCTACGTCAAGGTGAAGGAGGCCGTCGCGGCGGCCGGGCGCGATCCCGATACGGTGCGGGTGCTGCCCGGCCTCGTGCCCTTCGTCGGCGAGACGCGGGCCGAGGCGCAGGCGAAGTTCGACGCGCTGCAGAACCTGGTCGATCCGGCGGTGGGCATCCAGATCCTGACGGCGGTGCTGGGCGGCAAGGTCGATCTCTCGGGCTACGACATCAACGGCGCGGTGCCCGAGATTCCGCCGAGCGACGGCATGACCACGTTCCAGGCCAACCTCCTTGCCGAAGCGCGCGAGGAGGGGCTGTCGCTGCGCGAGCTGTACTTGCGCTATGCGGCGGGCTTCGGGCACTGGCGGGCGATCGGCTCGGTCGAGGACGTCGCCGACCTCATCGAGGAGGCCTTCCACGCCGGGGCGGCGGACGGTTTCGCGATCTCCTCGCCCATGCTGCCGGGCTCGCTGCGCGATTTCGCGACGATGGTGGTGCCCGAACTGCAGCGCCGGGGCCTGTTCCGCAGCGAATACGAAGGCGAGACCCTGCGCGACCGCCTCGGCTTGCCACGTCCCGCGCGGCGCGATCCGGCGCTGGGGTGAGCAGCGTCAGCACATGTTCGACAGGCGCTTCGGCAATTGAGAACTGCGCAAGATGGCCGTCATGGGTGGAACGGGGAGGGAAGCCGGGCTCCGTTTCAGCGGCCTTATCAAGTTCACCGGCATGGCGCGGGGGCCAAGATCAAGGTGACCCCAGACTGCCGCGCCTTTATCCTGTCACCCACTTTGCACCCGGCAATCTCATTAGGCTGTACCGATTTCGAGCCGACCAATCCAGCGGCGTTCTGCGCATGTACGACCCCAAATAGGCCGGGTCGGTACTTGCTACCCCCGACTCCGATAAAGGTAATCGTGGCAGTCTCCGATGCAGATGAAGCAAGGTCGGTAGCCGAGGTGTCAGCAAGACGATTAGCCCCGGCGATGGCAAGGCACACGCCAAGAAATAAGAGACTGAGCATGCCCAATCCAGTTGATCCGATCAGATCGCGTTTGCAGCGAGGTACAAAACGATAATTGCTCATGTTCCAGAATTCTAGGTTGTTGCACCAATGCCCGCAATGGGGCGGTAACCTGACGCGATCCTGTCTGCCGCGTTTCAACCCAACCCCGCTCGGCCCAAGCGGGTGGAGGGGGCAGGTTGAAGGCAAGCGAACGTCGAGGCACCCGGCCGCCCTTACAGCGGCTCGCCGGCGCGCAGCGGGTCGAGCCGGACGATCTCGCGCAGCGTCACCAGCGTCTCGAAATCCCTGACGTTCTCGTCCGATGCGAGGACTTCGTCGGAGAAGCGCTGGTAGGCCTCGATCGAGGGCACCGTGACCATCAGCAGGAAGTCGGTGCGACCGGTCACGTTCCAGGCGCCGATCACTTCCGGGCGCTGCTCCAGCCGGGCGGCGAAGGCCTGCTCCATGCGCAGGCCCGACCGGACGAGTTCGACGAGGACGTGGATGGTGATCGCCGGGGCCAGGCGCGTGGTGTCGATCAGCGACACGTCGGCGACGATCACGCCCGCCGCGCGTAGCCGCCGCAGCCGCCGCAGCACGGCGCTTTCCGAGAGCCCGACCTGAGCCGCGATCGCGCGCGCCGGCTCCAGGTTGTGCCGCCGGACCACGGCGATGATTCGCCGGTCGAACTGGTCGAGTTCGACGATTTCCATCATTCTTCTCCCAATAACGGCGAAATCCGGCGTTGAATGCCGAAAATCGCCAAGCTTCGCCAGAGGCGGGTGGATATAAGGCGGGCATGACCACGGTTTCCTCCTCCACCCGCGCCGCTCCGGCGCCGCTGATGCAGGCGCTGCCCTATCTTGCGGTGGCCGGATCGATCGCCGCCTTCTGCGTGGGCACCTCGTTCGGCAAGCAGCTGTTTCCGCACGTCGGCGCCTCGGGCGCGATTGCGTATCGCGTGGGCTTTTCGGCGCTGATCCTGCTTGCGCTGTTCCGCCCCTGGCGCGGCCTGCCGGGGCGCGCGGACGTGCTGGCGACGATGCGTTACGGCGCGGCGCTGGGGCTGATGAACCTGAGCTTCTACCTGGCGCTGCGGACCATCCCGCTCGGCCTGGCGATCGCGATCGAGTTCCTGGGGCCGCTGACGGTATCGCTGCTGCACTCGCGCCGCCCGGCGCATTTCGCGATGGTGGGGATGGCGGCGGCGGGGCTGCTCCTGCTGCTGCCGATCCGCGATACCGCGCATGCGCTCGACCCGGTCGGCGTCGGCTTCGCGCTGATGGCGGGCGTGTGCTGGGGGCTCTACATCGTGTTCGGCAAGCGCACCACGCACCTTCCCGGAGGTCAGGCGGTGGCGCTGGGCATGACGACGGCGGCGATCATCGTCGTGCCCGTCGGCATCCACGAGGCGGGCACGGCCCTGCTGGCGCCCTCGCTGATCGCGATCGGGCTGGTCACCGCGGTCCTGTCCAGCGCCATTCCCTATTCGCTGGAGATGATCGCGCTCAAGCAGATCCCCGCCAACCGCTTCGGCATCCTGATGAGCATGGAGCCGGCGGTCGGCGCAGTGGCCGGGGCGGCGCTGCTGGGCGAGCATCTGGTGGGGTTGCAGTGGCTTGCGATCGCGCTGGTGGTGGCGGCATCGGTGGGCTCGGTCGTGCTGTCGCCCGGCCCCGGCCCGGCCGAGCGGCTGGAATAGGCTGGAACGAATTCTTCGGCGGAACGCTTTCCCTGCGCTGCGGGAAGTGCAAAGGCTGCTGCTTATGGCCCGTAGCGACCTAGGGAATCGAGTCGCCAAGAGCGTGCGTGGATGAGCGAAGACTTCGAGTGCGAATTGCGGCGCGCCAGCATCGCGGCCGATGCGGCGAAGGCGCGCCACCGTGCGATCGTCGACAGCGCGGACGATCACGCGATCATCGTCACCGACCTCGACGGCACGATCACCGACTGGAGCAAGGGTGCCGAGATACTGCTGGGCTGGATCGCAGAGGACGTGGTCGGCCAGCCGATCGGCATCATCTTCACCGACGAGGAGCGCGCGGCGGGTGTGCCGGAAGACGAGCTGCGCCTCGCCGTGCAGCAGGGCCGGGGCCTCGACAACCGCTGGCACTTGCGGCGTGGCGGGGATTTCTTCTGGGCGAGCGGCCGCACGTCGCCGCTGCGTGACGAGGCCGGCCAGCATGTCGGCTATGTCAAGATCCTGCGCGACCAGACCGCCGAGCACCGCGCGCACGAACGTCTGGAGACTGCCGAGGCACGGCTGCACCAGGCCCAGGCGGCGGGCGGCGTGGGCCTGTTCACGGTCGATATCGCATCCGACATCATGATCCCCACGCCCGAGCTTTGCCGGCTCTACGGGTTGCCTTACAAGTCGCGTTACCCCGTCAGCGAGTTCGAGGCGCGGGTTCTGCCCGAGGATCGCCGCGTCCCCTCTTCGCTGGCCTCGCGCCGTAGCGGCGAACCGCCCCTCGACGTGGAGTACCGTGTCCGTCATCCGGCGACCGGCGAGGTGCGCTGGCTGTCGCGCACCGGCACCGTCGAGCATGCCGATGACGGTACGACCCGGTTCGTCGGTGTCGTTCGGGACGTCACCGCCCAGCACGATACCCTGGAGGCGCTGGCGCGCAGCGAACAGCGGTACCGCGCCTTGTTCGAGGCCCTTGAGGACGGCTTCTGCATCATCGAATTCATCGACGGGCCGCACGGGCCCTTCGGCGACTACGTGCATGTCGAAGCCAACAGCGGCTACGAACGCCAGTCCGGCATCGCCGGCATCGTCGGACGGACCTTGCGCGATCTCGAGCCGGAGGACGCCGAGGGCTGGAGCGAAATCTACGGCAACGTCGTGCGCACCGGCGAGCCGATCCGCTTCGAGCGCTATTTCGCCGCCGCCGGCCGTCATATCGAGGTCTCGGCCACGCGGGTCGAACCGCCCGAGCGGCGCCAGGTCTCGGTCATGTTCCGCGACATCGAGGCCCGCCGCGCGATAGAGGCGGACCGTGACCGCACGGCATCGGCGCTGCGAGTGCTCAACGAGACGCTCGAACAGCGGGTGGCGGAACGCACGGCGGAACTGATGAACGCCGAGGCGCAGCTGCGCCAGGCGCAGAAGATGGAGGCGGTCGGCCAGTTGACCGGCGGGCTGGCGCACGATTTCAACAACCTGCTGGCGGGCATTTCCGGCGCGCTGGAGATGGTCGGCACGCGCCTCAGGCAGGGGCGGCTGCCGGACGTGGACAAGTACCTGGTCGCGGCGCAGGCCGCCAGCCGGCGCGCGGCCTCGCTCACGCATCGGCTGCTGGCGTTCTCCCGGCGGCAGACGCTGGATCCCCGTCCCACCGACGTCAACGCGCTGGTCAGCGGCATGACCGAGCTGATCCAGAGCACCGTCGGCCCGCAGATCCGCGTCGAGACCGTCGGTGCCGCCGGCCTGTGGCTCACGCTCGTCGACGACAGCCAGCTCGAGAATGCCCTGCTCAACTTGTGCATCAACGCGCGCGACGCGATGCCGCACGGCGGACGCATCACCGTCGAGACCGCGAACAAGTGGCTGGACCGCAACGGCGCGCGGACCCACGACATTCCCGAGGGGCAATACCTGTCGCTGTGCGTGACCGATACCGGCGTCGGCATGACGCCCGACGTCATCGCCAAGGCCTTCGACCCGTTCTTCACGACCAAGCCGATCGGGCAGGGCACCGGCCTCGGGCTCTCGATGATCTACGGGTTCGCGAAGCAGTCGGGCGGGCAGGTGCGGATCTACTCGGAGGTGGGCGAGGGCACCACGGTGTGCATCTACCTGCCGCGCCACTACGGCGAGGCCGACGTCGAGACCGCTCCCGAACCGCGCGGTTCCGGCGGCGCCGCCGAGGCGGGCGAGACGATCCTGGTGGTCGACGACGAGCCGAGTGTGCGCATGCTGGTCACCGACGTGCTGGAAGACCTGGGCTACGTCGTCATCGAGGCGGCGGACAGTGCCTCTGGCCTGCGCGTGCTGCAGTCCGACGTGCGGATCGACCTGCTCGTCAGCGACGTCGGCCTGCCCGGCGGCATGAACGGCCGCCAGATGGCCGACGCCGCGCGGGAGAGCCGGCCGGACCTCAGGGTCCTGTTCATCACCGGCTATGCGGAGAATTCGGTGATCGGCAACGGCCACCTCGAACCCGGCATGAAGGTTCTTACCAAGCCTTTCGTGGTGGAGACCCTGGCCGCGCGCGTGCGCGACCTGATGCAGGACTGACGGTATCGCTCCGTCGGGCAGGCGATGAAATTTCGTTCATCGCCAGGAACCCTTGTCGTTCTAATTCATGACTTCGACAATATTGGCCGGTCAATCTGCAAGCATTGCGGATATATTCTTGATTGACAGTCCGTCGCTCGCAAATCGATAGTCCAGTTCGGGTATCGAGACTGCGAATCAACGCGGTGTCGATGGGTGATTTCATCAGTGCCGGGTGGTTTATTCTGCGTTGTTGCCAGGGCGGCTGCGGGGTATTTGTCCTGAGGCCATCCTGGTCGGCATGGTTCGTCCGTGCCAGCCACCGCGGACCATCCTTCCCGGCGGGGGAACGGGCGACAATGGGCGAAGCCGGGCAACTGTTGCGGATCGCGGATACGATCGGGCTGGAGGAAGAGGCCAGGCTGGTCCGGGCGCTCGGAGACCTGGCCGGGAAATGGCGGGATCTGGCGCGCGAGGTCACCGGCTATGCATCGGCGCTGGCGCTGGTGCGCGCGGTCGCGGAGGGGACGACGGACGCCGATGTGACGGCCGCCTTCGCCAGGCTTGGCGCGTCGGAAGTGCTGAAGGCGCTGCAGGACGGGGCGGCCAGGCTCAAGAGCGTACTGGACCGGATTCCCGAGGCGGTGGCGCGGTTGCTGCAGCCGATCGGGGCCTTCGATGAACGGGCCGGCGGTACGCGCGACCGGGGGCTGCTGAGCTGGCCCCTGTCCGGGAAGGTCGGCGGTGACGGCACCGTGGGCGGAAGCGGCAGCAAGGGCACTTACGCATTGTCGCTCGGCGGCGCGGCGGCGCTGACGATCGAGGCGGGCGATACCTGGCCCTACAGCGACTCCATGCCGGGTGCGCTGCTGCGGCTGCGGGCGGAAGGCAGCCTGCAGGCCAAGGGCGATGTTTCCCTGCCGTTCACTGCCGGCAGCATCGGGGTGTCTGGCGGGGCGAGCGCGAACTGCGCGCTCGAATACTACTTCGCGGTCGCCGACCAGGACCGGATCTATGCCGCTGCGCTGGCCGAGCGGCTTCCCGAGCTGGTCGATCCGTTCGATTTCGACTCTGTCTGGAACGGCTTCGCGGGCAGCGACCTGGCCGGGATACATTACGAATTCAACGGGAATGCGGCGGTCGAGGTCGCGCTGTCGGTCGCCGACCTTGCCGCGCTCGGCCGCGTCGCCGAGGCGCAGCTGGGCGCGACGATCTCGCTCGGGTTCAGGCTGGACGGCAAGTATTTCCTGACCTTCCGGGCCGACCGGCGGGCGGGGGACGTCCAGCCCCGGATCGTGGCGACGGTATCGCGGCAGCGCGGCAGCACGACCGAGCTGGGGCTGCAGGCCGGGGTGACGATCGACTTCGCCGCGCTGGCGGCACGGGTCCACGCGCTGCTGGCCGATGCGCTGGGCGAATGGGACGCGGTCCTCGCCAGGGTGAAGCCCTATCTTTCGCCGGGATCGTGGCTGCAGGCGCAGGCCGGCGCGGTGATCGAGAAGCAGGCGCAGAAGCTGGTCAAGGACGATGCCCTGCGCAAGGCGCTGGTGCGTGACCTGCAGGGCGTCGTCGGCGTCGGTACGCCGGAGGAGTCGGAACTGGTCGCCTGGGTCACCGGGCAATTGACCGGGGCGCTCGATGCCGCGCAGGGCTGGTCGGCCGGCAAGGGCGATGCGGCCGTGGATGCGCTGCTCGACAATCTGGGACGTGCCTTGCCGGCATTCGCGCAGGCGGAACTGCGCAAGACGCTGAAGGAAAGCGCCGGCACCCTGATCGACCGGGCGGCCGCTGGCCTCAAGGACGAAGTGGAGGCGCTGTTCAAGGCGGACAAGGCGGCGCTCGGCAAGGCGCTGCAGCGGCTGGGGGCGATTTCCGGGCAGGCCGTGGCCGATGCGGACGCGGCGCTGGCAGGCGTCAGGAAACTGGTCGACCGGTATGACGCGCTGTTCCGCAAGGTGCTCGCCGCGACGCAGGATGCCGCCCGTGCGAAGATATCCGCCGCCGTGCAGATCGCCGAGCAGCGGCAGGACGGCGCCGCCGTCGAGATCACCGGCACCTTCCTGTCGCGCTCGGATGCTTCCCGGCGTATCTTCCGGGCGCTGACGCACGGCGATTTTCCCGCGCTGCAAAAGCTGTTCGAAAGCGGGGCGGGAAGCGCCGATTTCGATCTCGACGAAAGCCGGTCGAGCCTGCGGCGCTATGCGTCGGGCAGCCGCAAGGTCGGGATCGACCTGCTGCTGCTGGGCTTCGGCATCAGTGGCGGCGATCTCCTCGGCGCCGCGGCGAGCGTCACGGTCGATGCCACCGGCACGGTGCAGGTCGATACCAGGGCGAACCTGGAAAGGCGTTTCAGCCACTTCGATGCCGACCGGGAGATCACGCTGGTAAGCAGCTTCTCGCTGGTCGCCGCCAGGGCGCTGACCAATGCCCCGGCGGCAGTGGACCGGGCCATCGGGCTGGCGGTGACTATGGGCCACATCGACGATGGGCTGAAGCGGCACGAAGTGGACCGCTTCGTCGGCAGCCTGGCCGATGCCGGGCTGATCGCCCCGCCGGCGCTGGTGCTGGCGCGCGAGACGTTCACGCGCTGGGCGGGAAGCCCCGGCAAGGACGCCAGGCTGAACGCCTCGCTGATCCTCAAGCTGGCGCTCGACCGGGCCAGCCTGGCATCGCTGCTGAGCCTGGGCGAACCCGTGCTGGGCGAAAGCAGGCTGCGGGCGATCGTGCGCGAGGGATACGACAGGTTGTACGAGCACGATCCGTCAAGCCGCTCCGCGCTCGACGGGACGCTCAAGTTCCTCGGCCAGAAGCAGCCCGGCCGTTCGCTCGAGGATTTCCTGATGGATGCCAGGCATACCCGCCTGGCGCTGCTGGTCGGCGCTGGGCGTAGCGCGCCGCAGCTTCGCAGCGGTGCCGATGTGTTCATGAATGCCGTCGAGCTGACGGGCGGGATGCGCACCATGATCGAGGGGCTGCGGGCGATCTACTTCTCGACGCCGGAAGTGCGCGGGGACGACGATCCCCGGACATGGTCTCCCAAGGATTACCGCAAGGCCGAGCGCGAGGCCGCCGATGCGGTCGAGGACTGGCTGCGGCTCAATTCCCGGCTGTTCTGGACGGATTCGAAAGTGCACCCGCGCACGATCGCGTTCCTGGAGGCGGTCGCCAACCTTGCCAGGCTGGAGATCGCCCGGGCCTTTTCGCTGATCATGTCCCGCCGCGACGGCACCCCGGAAACCGTGGCCTTGTGCTGACGCCTGATTTCTCAGGCGTCGATATCGCTCCCCGCGCCTGAGAATTCGGTTCCCGATACGCGGTTCCGGCCTTCCTGCTTGCTCTTGTAGAGCTGCTGGTCCGCCTCCCGGATCCACAGTTCGGGCTTCATGCCGGGCAGGCAGCGGGCGCTGGCGACGCCGATGCTGACGGTGATGAAGGGGCTGATCTGCGATTGCTCGTGCGGGATGTTCAGCGACTGGACGTGCAGGCTGATCTCCTGCGCGACCAGTGCCGCGCCTTCCGGGTCGGCGCCGGGCAGGATGCAGGCGAATTCTTCGCCGCCGTAGCGGGCGGGCAGGTCGGACGCGCGCTTCACCGCCCGCGCCAGCGCCGAGCCCACCATCATGATGCAGCGATCGCCCGCCGGGTGGCCGTAAGTGTCGTTGAACTGCTTGAAGAAATCGATGTCGATCATGATGACCGTCAGCCAGTCGCCGTTGCGCGCCATGCGGGCGGTCTCGGCCTCCAGCGCGCGCTCCATCTGGCGCCGGTTGCTGAGGCCGGTCAGCGCGTCGGTCACCGCCAGGCTGGCCAACTGGTCGCGCAGGCGCTTGAGTTCGACGTGGTTGCCCACCCGCGCGCGCAGGATGGCGGGCTGGATCGGCTTGGTGACGTAGTCGATCGCCCCGAGCGTGAGCCCGCGCATCTCGTGGTCGGTGTCGCCCAGGCCGGTGGTGAAGATAACGGGAATGTCGCACAGCACCGGGTCGTCCTTCAACTGGCGGCAGACCTCGAAGCCGTCGATCCCCGGCATCAGCACGTCCAGCAGGATGAGGTCCGGCGGCGTCGCGCGCGCCGTGTCGAGCGCCTGCTGGCCGGAGGTGGAGAAAAAGATCTCGTAGTCGTCCTCCAGCACCGCGTTCATGATCTCGATGTTCGAGACCTCGTCATCGACGATGAGGATGGTTGCCCTGTTGATGCCGCTGCTCATGCCGCTGCTCCTGCCTTGTCGGTCGCGCTGGGTGCATCCTCGGTGTCGCTTGGTACCTCTTCGGTGCCGATCAGTGCCAGTGCGGTGTCATAGTCCAGTTTCTCGAGCGCGCGGTTGATTGGGTGGTCTGCGCGGGCCCCGTCGCTCAGGCCGATCGCCGCGGCGAAACGGCCGAAACCGGCGCGTGCGCCCAGGCTGCGGCGGCGGATCAGGTCGCGCAGTTCCTCGCGCGCGGCCACGGCGGCGTCGCTGTCGTGGCCCGGTCCGGCGAAGGACGCCTCGGCGCTGCGCCGGGGCGTCAGGCTGGCGGCGGCGGCAAGGGCGGGGACGAGCTGGACTTCGAGAGCGGCGATGGTGACGAGCGCCTGCTCGGTCTCGCCTTCGGCGATCAGCTTCTCGATAGTGGCGGCGGAGCGCTGGATTTCCGCCAGTTCCAGCGATCCGGCAACGCCCTTGAGGCTGTGCGCCAGGCGCCGTGCATCGGGCAGGAAGCCCCCCGCCAACTGCGTCCGCAAGTCCTGCGCCACCGCCGCGTACGTCTCTCCGAACGTGACGATCAGCTTGTGCAGCAGCGAGGCCTTGCCGTTGACGCGCCGCAGCGCGGCCGGGAGATCGAACGGCGGCAGGCTCTCGGGCAGGATGGCCGGGGAGGCCGCCGTCCTGACGGGTAGCACTTCGACCGAGGCGGCGGGCGCCGGCACGACCGGCGGCGTGGCCGCCGGGCGTAGCCAGCGCTCCAGCGTACGCATCAGCGCCGCCGGATCGACCGGCTTGGAAATGTGGTCGTTCATGCCCGCCGCAAGGCAGCGCTGGCGCTCTTCCTCATGCGCGTGGGCAGTCATCGCGATGATCGGCAGGCGGTCCGCCGGCCACGTCTCGCGGATGTGCCGGGTGGCGGCGATGCCGTCCATTTCGGGCATCTGCACGTCCATCAGCACGGCGGCATAAGCACCACCTGCAGCCTCCACGCGCTCGCAGCCGATGCGACCGTTCTCGGCGCAGTCGACGACGAGCCCGGCCTGTGCCAGCAGCTCGATCGCGATCTCGCGGTTGATCTCGTTGTCCTCGACCAGCAGCACGCGCGCGCCGCGGAACCGTTCGGCCAGCGCGGGCGCGGCTTCCGCTTCCATGGCATGGCCGGCGGCGGCATCGTGGGCGAAGATGTCGACGATCGTGTCGAGCAGTGCGCGGGGTGCGATCGGCTTGGTCAGCACCGCCGCGAAGGGCGGCGCGTTGCCGTTCACCGTCAGGCTGTCGGCGCCGTAGGCGGTGACGATGAGCGTGCGCGGCAGCGGCGCCTTGTGCGGCATGGCCTGCATCGCCTCGATCGTCTCCATGCCGTTCATGCCCGGCATCTTCCAGTCGAGCAGCACGAGATCATAGGCCCGGTCGGCCTCGTCCGCGCCCCGGATCGCGCTCAGTGCCTCGTCGCCCGAGGCGACGAGGTCGAGGCTGATGCGCCATTCGGCGAAGATATCGTGGAGCAACTGGCGCGAGGCGGCGTTGTCGTCCGCCGCCAGCACGCGCAGGCGCTGTACATGCTCGGGCGCGGCGATGTCGGCTACGGCATTTTCGTCCTCGTGCGACATCACCATGCGGGCGATGAAGGTGCTGCCCTGGCCGGGCGCGCTTTCCACCCGGATGGTGCCGCCCATCTGCTCGACGATCTGCCGGCAGATGGCGAGGCCGAGCCCGGTGCCGCCGAAGCGGCGCGTGGTCGAACTGTCGGCCTGCGCGAAGGACTGGAACAGCGCGGCCTGCTGCTCGGGCGTCATGCCGATGCCGGTATCGCGCACGCGCAGTTCCAGGGTGACCTGCTCGTCCTGCTCCGCGACGCTGTCGAGGCTGACGGTGACGCTGCCGTTCTCGGAGAACTTGACGGCATTGCTGACGAGGTTGAGCACGACCTGGTTGAACCGCAGTTCGTCGCCGCAGAGGCGGTGCGGCACGGCGCTGGCGATTTCGGAGGTGACCGTCACGCGCTTCGCCTGGGCTTCGGTCGCCATCAGCTGCAGCTGGCTGGCGATGGCGTTGCGCAAGTCGAACGGGCTGGTTTCCAGGGTGAGCTTGCCGGCCTCGTTCTTGGAGAAATCGAGAATGTCGTTGATGAGCCGCAGCAGCGATGCGCCGGCCTGGCTGATCTTGCCGACGTAGTCCTTCTGCCGGGGATCGAGATCGGTGCGCGCGATCAGGTGGCAGAAGCCCAGGATCGCGTTCATCGGCGTGCGGATCTCGTGGCTCATGTTGGCCAGGAACATGCTCTTGGCGCGGCTGGCGGCCTCGGCCTCGCGGGTGCGTTCGCGCAGTTCGAAGCTTTCGACGAGGCGGTCGCTCAGCCATACCAGCACCAGCGACTGGAAGGCGACGATCACCGCATGGAGCAGCACGCGGCCGAGGTTCCCCTGCCCCGAGAACACGGCGGAGGGCAGCAGGTAGAGCAGCAATAGGTGATGCAGCGCGACGGCGGTGGCGGCGACCAGCACCGCGCGCCGGTCGCACCAGCCGATCGTCAGCGTCAGCATGGCGAAGAAGTACATGTGCATGTCCATCTGCCAGGCATGGCCGCGCAGGAGGACGAGGAGGATGGCGGGCTCGGCCATGAGCGCGACCGCCGAGACATAGCGCGTCGCCGGCGCGGTGCCGCTGCGCATCCAGGTCAGGTGATAGCTTCCCGCGACCACGATTCCCGCCAGCGCGGCCATGGCCGGCGCGCCGCCGGTGAGCAGCGCCACCGCGACGAACAGCGGGACGTGCAGCCAGAACAAGGCAAGAAGTAGGCGGCCGGATTGGTAGCGCAGCTTGTCCAGTTCGACGATCACGGGTTGGGCTCCTGAGCAGAAGAGGTGATGCAACCGGCCACGGGGGGCACGGGAACGGCGAGCCACGCACCCGCCAGGCGCAGCGTCGCAGGGAAGTCGTCGCGGTCGGATCCGGCGATGACGATGTTGGGCAGCGTACTCGTCGCGGCCAGCCTGCCCCCCGCCCGGCGGACGAGGTCGATGCTGCCGGTCAGCGATGTCGTGGGCGATGCGATCACGAGGTACTGTCCGGAGTTCGGGCCGGACAGGAACCAGCTTACGGCCAGCGCGGCCAGTCCCACGGTCAGCAGCGCCGCGGCTGGAAGATAGTCGCGCAGGGAGCCTGCGGGCTCGCGATGAGGACGACGCCTGGGGGCGCCTGCGGACCGCGTGTCCATCCGATGTGCGTTCGCCGTCCAGATCATGCGGATTCGTTACCCGAATATGCCTATTTAATGGTTAAGAGCGGTGAAGTTCCGTCGATGCCGGGAGGGCGCGGCCAGGTTCGATTGTCAGGTTCCTCCGGAGTGGCTAGGCTTCCCCTGTTTCATCCTCGCGCGGTTCCTGGGATTTTGCATGACACTTGAGGAACAGGCCAGGACGGCGCTCGGGCAGGGCGATCTGGCTGCCGCCGCGGCTGCGGCGAAGGCCCTGGTCGAGGCGGCGCCGGGGCAGCCCGCGGGGTTCTTCCTGCTGGGGATGGTCGCGGCCGAGGCCGGCCAAGTCGCCCGCGCCGTTCCCCTGATAGAGGCGGCGGTGGAGCGGGGACCGCTGGCCGAGCATCTGGCGCAACTGGCGCGGCTGCTCGTCCTGCTGCGGCGCGAGGGCGATGCGGCCCGTGCCGCGCGCGAGGCGCTGGCGTTGTCAGGGGCGCTGTCCGGGGCGTTGTCTCCCGCCGACGCGTTGACGCTCGACACGATCGGTTGCGTGCTGGCGCGGCTGGGGGACCACGAAGCCTCGCTCGCGCCTTTCGCGGGCGCGGTGGCGGCGGAGCCCGGCAACCTCGCCTATCGCTACAACCTGGCCGCCGCCAGCGGCTTTACCGGGCGCGTGGCCGAGGCGCGGGCGCACTACGAGGCGATCCTGGCACGCGATCCCGGCGATGCGCGGGTCCACTATGCGCTCGCGATCCTGTCCCGGCAGACGGGGCAGGACAACCACGTCGCCCGCCTGGAAGCCGCCCTCCCGCGGGCGGGCGGGCCCGAGGACGCGCTGCGCATCCGCTATGCGCTGGCCAAGGAGATGGAGGACATCGGCGACGCCGCGGGCGCCTTGCGCCATCTCTCGGCCGCCAATGCCGCGCACAAGCATGCGATCGGCTACGACTTCGCGCAGGACGCGGCGATCTTCGATGCGATCGAAGCCCTTTTCGGCGAAGCCCTTTCCGGCGAGGCGCCGTCCGGCGGGATGGGGCCGGCTTCCGATGGTGCCCCGGATGACGGCGACCGCTCCGGAGCGGCGCCCATCTTCGTCGTCGGCATGCCCCGGACCGGCACCACGCTGGTCGATCGGATCCTGTCGTCCCATCCCGAGGTGGAGGCGACCGGGGAACTCCAGGCGATGCCGCTGGCGGTCAAGCAACTGGCGGGCACGGCGTCTCGCACCGTCATCGATCCCGATACGATCGCGGCGAGCGGGCGCCTCGACCCCGCCGCGATCGGCGCGGCCTATCTGGCGCGCGCGGCGCATCACCGGCGGACCGGCAAGGCCCGTTTCACCGACAAGCTGCCCGCCAACTTCCTTTATGCCGGGCACATCGCGCGGGCCTTGCCCGATGCCCGCATCGTGTGCCTGCGCCGCAACCCGATGGACACCGTCTGGAGCAACTACAAGAACCTGTTCGCCAGCCAGTCCGCCTATTACGCCTATTCCTACGACCTGATGGACACCGCGCGCTATTATGCGCGGTTCGACCGGCTGATGGCCTTGTGGGAGCAGCGTTTTCCGGGCCGCGTGCTGCAATTGTCCTACGAAGCGCTGGTCGCCGATTTCGAGGGCCAGGTGCGGCGACTGCTGGCGCATTGCGGCCTTGCCTGGGACGAGGCCTGCCTTTCGTTCCATGCCAATGCCGCCGCCGTCGCGACGCCGAGCGCCGCGCAGGTGCGCCGGCCGATCAACGCCGACGCCGTCGACCGCTGGCGCGCCCATGCCGCTGCCCTGGAGCCCGCCCGCGCATGGCTGGAGGCACAGGGCATCACGGCCTGAACGAAGTGGGGCGCTCCTCCTGGCGGAAGAGCGCCCCGGACGCATGGGGATACGCCGTTATCAGTACTTGATGCGCGCCTCGAGGCCGATGGTGCGCGGGTTCGCCACGGTCTGGCGGTAGTAGCGCACCGCGACGCCGTCGTTGACGCCGATGCGCGAGCGGTCCTGACCGACCGAGACGATCGCGAAGTTGTCGAAGATGTTGTTCGCGAAGAGGCTGACGCTGTACCTGTCGGTGTCGTAGGACAGGCTGGCGCGGTGCATGACGTAGCCCGGGATCTTGTCGCCGTAGCCGCGATCCCAGCCGATGCGCGACACCACGTTGCCGCGATAGGTGGCGGTCCAGTTGAAGCTGAGGTCGCCCTTGGCCATCGGCATCGTGTACGTGGCGCCGAGGCTGCCCGAGTTCTTCGCCGAGCCCGGCAGGCGATCGCCCGAGAGCGCGTCGAGCTGGGTGAACTTGGGACGGGTGCTGTAATTGTTCGGGGTGGTGCGCACGGTGATGATGCCGTCCACGTCCTCCGTCAGCTTGGCGTCGGTGTACGAATAAGTGCCCTGGATCGCGAGGCGCGGCACCGGCTTGAACTGGAACGAAGTCTCGAAGCCCTGCGACTTGGCGGAACCGCCGTTCACGGTGATCCCGGTGACGCCGTAGTACGTGGCGGAATCCACCTGGATGCCGTCCCAGTTGATGTGGAAGACGTCGAAGTTGAACGACAGCTTGCGGTCGAACAGTTGCATGCGCACGCCGACTTCGATGTTCTTCGTCTTGTCCGGGCCGTACTGCAGCTCGTTCGGCAGGGCGCAGGCGTTCTGCTGGTCGGCCGGGACCGGATCGGGGCAAGGGGCCACGCGGTTCGGGCCGCCGATGCGATAGCCCTTGCTGTAGGTCGCGTAGAGCATCAGGTCGGGGGTGAAGTTGTACGAGGTGTTGAGCTTCCAGACCCAGCCGTCCTGCTTGGCGTTGCCGCCGGAGGGGGAGAGGTCATAGGGGCTCAGCGGGTTGTCGTATTCGGGCGTATCGGGGTCGTCGCCGCCCAGCGGCAGCGTCAGCGCGCCCTTGATGGTGGAGGTGTACTTGAAGTAGCGGGCGCCGGCGGTGACCTGCCAGGCCGGGGTCACGCGGAAGGTGCCTTCGCCGAAGATCGCCTTTTCGGTGATCTTGGACTTGGTGTAGCTGACGTATTCCAGGTCGTCGGGATTGACGAGCGGGTTCCCGTACCAGTCCTCGTTGCCGTAGAAGGCGGTCAGGCCCGGCGTGTGCTCGGCATAGTCGTTGTGGTACTTCTGCTCGTTGTAGAAGCCGCCGAGCACCCAGTTGAACGGGCCGCCGTGGCGCGAGACGAGGCGCACTTCCTGGTTGAACTGCTTGCGGCGGTTGTCGGTCTCGTTCCAGCTCGAGAAGGCGGGGAAGGCTTCGTAGTTGTAGTCGAGGTCGAGCAGCAGGTCGGTGTTGTCGCCCCGACTCTTCACGCGCACGTCGGTATAGGCGGTCGTCGAGACGAGGTCGGCGATGTCCGCGATGTTGGCGTTGATCTCCATCGAGGCGAGGTGCGCGCGGCGGTCCGAGGGTTCGGTGTAGCGGCTGGCATTTTCGTACTTGCCGGTGCCCATGACGCCGTAGCTGTTGGCCTGCGCGCCGTCGGTCTTGGTCCGCTGGAACGCGTAAGTGAAGATCACCTTGAGATCTTCGGTGGTCTGCAGCAGCAGCTGGTTGCGCGTGGTGAAGGTCTTCTCGAAGTTGAGGTCGTCCTTGCGCTTCAGGTTCGCGGCATAGTCGGCGGCGGAGACCCCGTCGGTGCCGCCCGGCTGGGGCAGCGACACGCCCGGCTCCTGCAGCAGCAGCGGCGAGTCGATGAAGCCCGGGTCGAAATAGAGCCCCGTGGTCGAACGGAACGCGATGTGATCGCGCACGATCGGGATGTTGATCGTGGTGTCGAGCTGATAGCCGACGTCGTCCGAATGCGCCTTGGTGTAGAGGCGGCCGTGAGTCTCGCCCTCGAAGGCGTCGGTGTTCGGGCGGTTGGGGATGTAGCGGATCGCGCCGGCCAGCGTGCCGAGGCCGTAGAGCGTGCCCTGCGGGCCGAGCAGCGTTTCGACGCGCTGGATGTCGAGCAGCTTGAAGTCGTAGTAGAGCGGCACTTCGCCCAGGTAGATGCCCATGGCGTCGTCATACGTGGCGCCGCCCGAATCGCTGTCCGAGGCGTTGAGGCCGCGCATCACGATCGTACCGGTGCCGCGCGGGCCGGTGTCGGAGATCGTCAGGCCCGGCGTGAAGTCGGCGAGGTCGCGCACGTCGTCGATGCGCTGGCGCGCGATTTCGTCGGCGCCGATCGCCGCGATGTTGATCGGGGTGTCCATGATCGTGGTGGCGCGGCGGGTGCCGGTGACGACGATGGCATTACCGTCATAGACGGCGGCCGCATTACCGTCATCGACGGGGCTGGCGGCGGCCTCCTGCGCGATCGCCGGCATGGCGAGCGCGGAGCTGGTGAATATTGTCGCGGACAGCAGCCCGGCTTTGATTTTCGCGCGATATGTCATGTGCTTCCCCAGTTTCCGATTGACGTGACCCGTCCCCCGCAGCCTGCTCCTGGTCAGGCCCGGCAGGCTTCGATTTGAGGACCCTCATTCACGCGCCGACCATCGCTTGGCGGATGTCGCATCGACGCGCGTGCTGCTCCCGACGGTCTCAAAACCCGTCGAGGCGTTCGCTCCCTTGCAACCTTTGATCTATTGCAACCTTGGTCTTTACCCGCGGCGGTTCAGTTGATTGCGGCCGCCGTGGCCTCTCGTTTCGCCCTGATCCGGTCGATCAGCGGCTGGAACGGGAACACGAACTGTTCCCAGATCGAAAGTCTCCTGAGATCGTCCTGCCCGACGACCGCCGCTTCGCCTTCGCGATACGTGCCGAAGACGCGATCGATGAGGATCAGCGAATTGGCGTAGTTGCAGCGGGTCGCCTCATAGTCGGTCGAATGATGCAGGCTGTGATGGCGGATCGTCGTGAAGAACAGCGCGTAAAAGCGGGGCGGATTGGCCCGCACGTTGGCATGCGCGAACGTCGATACCACCCCCAGGACGTTGAACGCGCAGAATTTGGCGGTCAGCGAAAGGTCGAACAGGGCCACCACGCTCAGGCTGATGAGCACCAGCTCGATCGGATTGCCGACCGCGCCCTTGGCCGCGTTGAGCTGGGTGATGTGATGATGGGGCGCGTGCGTCAGCCAGAACGGCGTCGCGTTGTGCATCAGGCGATGCATCCAGTATTGGCCGAACTCGATCAGGACGATCACCAGCACCACCTGCAGCAGCCAGGGCATCTGCATCGCCCACTGCGTCGTGATCCCCAGCGATTTCTTGGCGGCGGCCAGCGGATCTTCGGCCACGGCGGTCGAGACCCAGGAGATCACCGTGGAGCCCAGCACCACGTAGAACAGGTCGGTGAAGAATTCGCGCCGGTTCATGCGCCAGCCGGCATGGCGTTCGTGGACGAACTCGAGCCCCAGCACGGCCAGGGTGATGAGCGCGGACGTCACCACGATCGTCCATCCGTTTTCGGCCAGTGCCTTGGGCGCGAAAGCCCAGAATGCGACGACGGCGGCGACGAACGCGGGCGGCAGCAGATCGAACAGCTTCTGCTTCGCCGCGCCATGATCCGAAGCAACGGCGCGGGGTCGCCCGTCTGGCGATAGAACCGTGTTGCAGACTGGCAGTTGTTCCATCGAAAACCCCCCATCCAAGCTGGTTGACCAGCTTGCCGTTACAGATTCTCCCTCCCAGCCCCGTCGCTCTGCCTGGCGACTTTCTACACGGTATGGATATTACGTTTCTCGTCAAGCGTATTAATGTTGCCGCGATTTCTTTTGTTTGGCCGGCGCCGGGAATGGTGCAAGACCGCCATAGTGGCGGGCTTTCGGTAATACGCGCCGGGTGCGAGAGGCGCTCTGGCCCGGCGGTCCGTTCCGAAGCGATTCGGCGGTTTTCGATAACAGGCATGGGCCGCATGCTGCGGGTCGTTATCTCAGGTGTAGCGATAGGGATTCTTGTCGATCGTCGTCGTCCCGCGCGTCTGGTTGCACAGGAAGACGGTGCCGGTGAAGTAGATGCCGGGCTCGGTGATCTTCTGCGCATAGGCCCAGGCTTCGCGCAGCTGCTGCACGGTCATCTGTACCGGCGCCTCGTCGGGCTGGTACGTCATGCCGTAGGCGTAGTCCTCGCCGTCCTTGCTGATCTCGACGTGGCAACCCATGACGTGCGTGACGGGGTGCGTGTCGCAGAACTGGATCAGGCGCTTCATGCTGTCATACCACGGTTCCCAGAAGCTGATGTAGCAGCGACCGCGATAGAACATGTCCCCGGTATAGAGGATCTGCGTGTAGCTGTCGTAGTACGCGAACTCGGAGACGACGTGGCCCGGCGAGCCCCAGATCAGGATCTCGCGCCCGCCGAGGTCGAGGGTCACGCGCTCCTCGGGGAAGTTGGTCATGCCCCAGAAGCCGACCATCTCTTCGTGCGTGAGGCCCATGTAGCGGGTGTTCGGCCGGTCGGCGAACTGGTTGGTCGCGGCGTAGTGGTCGGCGTGGAGATGGCTGAACGCCACCAGCAGTTCGAGGCTGGCCGGATCGCGGCCGTTGCGGGCGCACCACTCGTAGATGCACTGGTCGACGACGCCGCGCAGGTCCCAGTCGTTGCGCAGCTGCACGAAACCCTCGTCGAGCAGCAGAACCCGGTCGTTGCCGAAGTAGAGCGGCGCGAACGGTGCCTCGTAGCTATAGGCCTTGTTCTGGCGCAGGATCGCGGTGTGGGGGTTGTACCAGTGGACCTGCACCGGCGGATCGGTGTTGTCCATGCAGGACGACGAGCCGCAGATCCACTTGTCCGGGAAAGTGCCGGTCGCGGGCAGGTTGGCCTTGAAGTCGATCGGCGGCGGGCGTGTCGCGGCGGAGGCGGCGTCGGACAGCCTGGTCAGCGCGGCACCGGTCAGCGGCACGGCGGCGATGGCGGCGTTGTAGGTCAGGAAAGAGCGGCGATCCACGGTGCGGTTTCCTTAACTCAGAACGGGCGGGGCGGGTTGATGTTCGGCACGCCTTCCGGCCAGACCGAAGTACGCTGGTCGGGACTGACGCCGTTGAACAGCGCGAAGTCCGGGCGGATCAGCATCATGTCCTTGCCCTTGATCTCGCGCGCGTGCTGCAGCGCGTCGTCGATCAGGTCGGGCGTCATTTCCAGCACCCGCTCGTAAGGCTTGTAGGTGGTGAAGCGGGCGTAATACTTGCCCGGCACGAACATCATCTCGACGTGCCCGCCCAGCAGCCACTTCACCGAATTGGCGGCGGCGAAAGCCTTGAGCCTTTCCAGCGAGGCGACGAAATCGGTGTCGTTGCCGATGTTGATCTTGCCGGGAAACAGCAGGTCGCCGGTGAACAGCAGGTCGCAGTAGGGGTCATGGAAGCTGACCCCGTCCTTGTGCGTGCCGGGGGTCGGGACGACCGTGATCACGCGGTCGCCGAGGTCGATCCTGCCGGTGCCCGAAGGCCAGTTAGCGATGCCGTAAGCCTTCTGCATCAGCGCGAGCGGCTTGGGAACGATGGTGGTATCCGGCCGGTCGGCGAACTGCACGAGGCCCTGGTTCTGCGCGATATCCTCGGCGGACGTGAGCGCGATGGTCAGAGGCACTTTCGTGCGCCCTCGCGCCTTCGCCCAGCGCGCGATGATCGCGTCAACGGTCTCGCGCAGGGGATAGTGCGCGGCGTTGGCGGTGGCGCCGGTGTCGATCAGCAGCGCGCCCTTGTTGCCGAACAGCAGGTACGTGAACGGCGCCTCCCAGTGGACGCACACGTTCTGCCGCAGCACGAAGGTATCCTCGTTGTACTGCACCACCTGCACGCGCGGGTCGCGGTTCTTCGCCGCGACGTTGGAGCCGTAAGTCCAGCGGAACGACAGGCTGCCCGCCGCCGGGCCGTCGCAGGCATAGTCGTGCATGACCGTCTTGGTGCGATGGAGCGGCACGGCGCTGTCGGTATTACGCACGCCGGGCGGATTGTAGCCCAGCGCCGGGTTGCCGTTGGGATAGGCGCGCCCGGTGGCGGCCTGCGAACTGCCGGAAAACCCCGTGGTACGGGTAGGACTCTGTGCCAAGAAATGCCCCCACACTGGCTGCGGCCGGGTCGGAACCGCCTCGATACGGGTCAGCTTATCGATATTACGAAACGTGACAACGGTATTATTTTCGTGCGATGGGAGTATCACTCCACTGCCAACTGCTGCTGTCATCGGCGGCAAGGTTGGTATAGGGGAGGGGTCTTGTCGTTCCAGAAAGGGCGCCGCTTGAGCACCGATCCCGCCAGTCTTGCCCGGCTCTCCATGAGCCTTCCCGCAGACCTGTTCCGCCAGCTGGATGCCATGGTGGAGGAGCGCGGGCTGCCCTCGCGCTCGCAACTGATCGCCGAACTGATCCGCCACGCCCTTGCCGAGCACGAGGCTCTGACCCGGCCGGAAGAGATGCTCGCGGGCACGATCACGCTGGTCTACCGGGGCGATAAGGGGCGGGTGCGCCACCAGCTGGCGCAGAGCCAGGCGGAGTACCTCAAGGAAGTGATTTCCTCGCAGCACGTCTTCCTCGAGGACGACCAGTCGATGGAAGTCCTGCTGGTGCAGGGCCCGGCCGAGCGGCTGAAGGAACTGTGCGACGCGCTGCGCGCCATTCGCGGCGTTCATCAACTGCAGCTGGTCACCACCACCGCGCTGCTGCCGCCGCTGCACGAGCAGGATGAAGTCGCCGCGAAGGTTGCCGCCAAAGTTGCCGAAAGCCCGCACAAGCCGCAGCCGAAGGACGAAGTGGCGGCCTGAGCACCCGCGCATGATGCACAAGCGCAGCACCGTGCGCAAGTATTACAAAAATCGCGCACCGTAATAATTTTCGATGGACAAGGACCCGAATCGCAGCAATGTTGCACTGCGAAAGGGGACCGAGTCATGATCGTATCGATCCGCAGCATTGCCAAGGCCGCGTTGATGGCCACCGCGATGCCGGCAGTACTTCTCACCGCCGCCTGCTCGCAGGCGCCGAGCGAAGCGCCCAAGCGTACCGAATTCAACATCGGATGGTCGATCTACGCGGGCTGGATGCCCTGGCCCTATGCCCAGCAGGCCGGCATCGTGAAGAAGTGGGCCGACAAGTACGGGCTCAAGATCAACATCGTCCAGGTCAACGACTACGTCGAGTCGGTCAACCAGTACACGGCGGGCAAGCTGGACGGCGTCACCGTCGCCAACATGGATGCGCTGACGATCCCGGCGGCGGGCGGCAAGGACACCAGCGCGATCATCGTCGGTGACTATTCCAACGGCAACGACGGCATCCTGATGAAGGGCGGCGACCTCAAGGCGATCAAGGGCCAGTCGGTCAACTTGGTCGAGCTTTCGGTGTCGCACTACCTGCTGGCGCGCGGACTGAACTCGGTCGGCATGCAGCTCAGGGACGTGAAGACGGTCAACACCGGCGATGCCGACATCGTCGGCGCCTTCGCCAGCCCCGACGTCAAGGTCGCGGTGGCGTGGAACCCGCAACTCAATGCGATGAAGGCGCAGCCGGGCGCGAAGCTGGTGTTCAGCTCGGCCGACATTCCGGGAGAGATTCTCGACCTGCTCTGCGTCGACACCGCAACGCTCAAGGCCAACCCCAATCTCGGCAAGGCGCTGGTGGGGATCTGGTACGAGACGACCGCGCTGATGACGCGCCAGGACGCCGAGGGCAAGGCCGCCCGCGCGGCCATGGCCAAGCTGGCGGGTGCTACGCCGGAATCGTTCGACAGCCAGCTCAGCACGACCTTCCTCTATTCCGACGCCAAGGCTGCCGTCGCCGCGACCGACGCGCCCGCGCTCGTCACCACGATGACCCGCGTGCGCGATTTCAGTTTCTCCAAGGGGCTGTTCAAGGGCGCCAGTTCGGCCGGCGCGGTGGGCATGTCCTTCCCCGGCGGCAAGACGCTGGGCGATGCGCAGCGCGTGACGCTGCGCTTCGACGACAGCTTCATGAAGATGGCCGCCGACGGCAAGCTATAGAACCGTCCGTCACTGCGCGAGGGTCGCGGTGGTGAGGCGGGATAAACACAACACTCCACAGGTGGGATCACGACAATGCGCTGGGTGAATCGTCAGGTCGGGCGAGGGGGGCGGGTGCTTCTCGGCGCGGTGCCGATCCTGCTGCTCCTGCTGGTCTACATCGTCATGGCCGCGAGCCGCCATGCGGTGAACCCGGCCGACAAGATCCTGCCGCTGCCAGGCTCCATGGCCGAAAGCATGTCGGCGCTGCTTTTCGTGCCCGACCAGCTCACCGGCCAGCTGGTGTTCTGGGCGGATACCATGGCGAGCCTGCAGCGCCTTGGCATCGGCCTTGGTATCTCGACGCTGATGGCGCTGGTGGTGGGCCTTGCGCTCGGCGTGCTGCCGCCGGTGCGCGCCACTTTCGGGCCACTGGTCACCGGCATCGCGGTCATCCCGCCGATCGCGCTCCTGCCGATCCTGTTCATCGCGCTGGGCCTCGGCGAAACCTCCAAGGTCGCGCTGATCGTCATCGGCATCGCGCCGGTCATGATCCGCGACATCGCCGCCCACGTCTCCGCGCTTCCCAGAGAGCAGGTGATCAAGGCGCTGACGCTGGGCGCCAACAGCTGGCAGGTGATGATCCGCGTCGCCCTGCCGCAAGCCATGCCGCGCCTGCTTCACGCCATCCGCCTCGCGCTCGGCCCGGCCTGGGTGTTCCTGATCTCGGCCGAGGCGATCGCGTCGGACGTGGGGCTCGGCTACCGCATCTTCCTCGTGCGCCGCTACCTCTCGATGGACGTGATCCTGCCTTATGTCGGGTGGATCGCGCTGCTGGCGATCGCGATGGATATGGCGCTCACTTTCCTCAGCCACCGGCTGTTTCCCTGGGCACATGGAGAAAGCCATTGAGCACGCTCCTGAGCTTCCGCGACGTCTGGGTCGAGTACGGCGACCGGATCATCATCGAAAAGCTGAACCTCGACATCGAGGAAGGCGCCTTCGTTTCCATCGTCGGCCCATCCGGCGCGGGCAAGAGCAGTTTCCTGCGCCTGATATTGGGGCAGGAAGGGCCGAGCCGAGGCGTCATCACCCTCGACGACACGCCGCTCAAACCCGAATGCGGGCCGGATCGCGGCGTCGTGTTCCAGCGTTATTCGGTGTTCCCGCACCTGACCGCACTGCGCAACACGATCCTCGGGCTCGAATGCGAGAAGGCCCCCGTGCTCGGCCGCCTGTTCGGCAGCGCCCGCCGCGCCGCCGTCGAGGAGGCGACAGAGATGCTGACGGCGGTGGGCCTCGGCCACAGTCTCGATCTCTACCCCGCGCAGATGTCGGGCGGCATGCAGCAGCGCCTTGCCATCGCGCAGGCGCTGGTCAAGCGGCCGCGCATCCTGCTGCTCGATGAGCCGTTCGGCGCGCTCGACCCCGGTATTCGTGCCGACATGCACGCGCTCATCCGCAATCTGTGGCGCAAGTATTCGCTGACGATCGTGATGGTGACGCACGACATTCGCGAGGCATTCTCGCTGGGCACGCGCGTCCTTGCACTCGACAAGCGCCGCCACGATCCGCACGCGCCGCACCGCTTTGGAGCCACGGTCGTCTACGACCTGCCGATGCGCGAGCGGGCGGAAGAGACGGAAGAGACGGAAGAGGAGACTGCCGGGTGATCGCGTCTACCCCCTTTTCCGTCATTCCCGCGAAGGCGGGAATCCATCTCCTGAAGGTGCCTGTTGCACAGTCATCAGATGGGTCCCCACCTTCGCGGGGATGGCGGAAAAGAAAGAATGCAATTAGTTTAAATATTACGATTGACGTAAATCGTAATAACTGAAAAGAGAATGGGCATGGGCACAGACTCCGCAAGCCTGGCTCGGCTCAGCATGAGCCTTCCGGCAGACCTCTTCAGACAGCTCGACATGATGGTGGCGGAACGCGGCCTGCCTTCCCGCTCCCAGCTCATCGCCGAACTGATCCGCCATGCTCTGGCCGAGCACGGTTCGCTGATGCGGCCCGAGGAGATGCTCGCGGGCACCATCACCCTCGTCTACCGCAGTGAGCGGGGCCGCGTGCGGCACCAGCTCTCCCAGACGCAGGCCAGTTACCTGAAGGAAGTGATCTCCTCGCAGCATGTCGTGCTGGAGGACGACCAGTCCCTCGAAGTTCTTCTCGTGCAGGGTCCGGCCGTGCGGCTGAAGGAACTGTGCGACGCCATCCGCCGGGTGCGCGGGGTGCAGCAGCTTGAGCTGGTCACCACCACCGCCCTCCTGCCGCCGCTCTACGACCAGAGCGGAGACGACTTCAAGAATATCGGAGCGCATTCATGACCGAAACATTGGCCGATCCGCTCGCAGCCCGAGACCATGCGCGTGCCCAGGGCGGCACCGTGGTCGAGAGCATGCCGGTGCTGCCTCCCGTGGCGGGCGATCTGCCCGAGGGCGTCGATGCCGCCGACCTCGTATGGGAGGAAACCATCGCGGCGGGCGGCTACGCCACGCGGCGGCTGACGCGCGGGAGCCGGCTGCGGCTGATCGACGGGAAGGGCGACGCCTGCGCCTCGGTCCTGCTGTTCAACGCCGAGATGCCGACCGAGCGCCTCAACGTGGCGGACACGGTGAAGGTCCAGTGGAACGCCTATCTCGGCGAAGGCAAGCTGCTGCTCTCCGACATGGGCCGCGTGATGATGAGCATCGTCGCTGACGACGCCGGCACGCACGATACCTTCTGCGGCACCTCCAACCCCGCGACGAACCTTGCGAAGTACGGCGAGGGCCGCAACTCCGGTGCCTTCCCGAGCGGCCGCGACCGCTTCCTGCTAGGCGCCGCCAAGCACGGCCTCGGCCGCCGTGATGTCCATCCCTGCGTCACCCTGTTCAAGGGCGCGCGGATCGAGGCGGACGGCGCGATCACGCCCGAGGTAGGCCCGTTCGAGCCCGGCCGCACCGTGATCCTGCGTGCCGAGATGGACGTGATCGTGGTGATCGCCAACGTCCCCCACGTCCTCGATCCGCGCCCCGAATACACCGTGACGCCGCTGCGCGCCTCGGCATGGCGCGGCGCGGTGACGGGCGAGGACGACTCCATCCGCCTCGCAACGCCCGAAGGCCTGCGCGCCTTCGAAAACGTCGAAGACTACTTCCGCCGCTGAACAAGGGACACGCGATCATGAGCACCGATCCTCACATGTCCGGCCTCACCGGCACCGTTCTCCACGACGTCGTCGTCCCCGCTCGCGCGCCCTGGCTGCATCACGTCAAGGCCGGGCAAACACTGCGTATCGTCGACCTCGAAGGCAATCAGGCCGTCGACTTCCTGCTCTATTCCGCCGCCGACGATGCCGAGCGCTATTCCGCGCAGGACACCGTCGCGGCGCAGGGCAACCTGTTCCTGCGCGAAGGCACGAAGCTGCTGTCGAACGAGGGCAATGCGCTGATGACCATCGCCGCCACCTCGGTCGATTACCACGACACCATCGGCGGTGCGTGCTCGTGCGAATCCAATACCTTGCGCTACGGTCATCACACGAAGTCCGAACACGCCTGCGTCGAGAACTTCCTGGAGGCCAACCTTCTCGAAGGGCGCGGCAAGCGGGACATCGTCTCCAACATCAACTTCTTCATGAACGTTCCTGTCGAACCCGACGGGTCGCTGGGCATCGTCGACGGAATATCCGCGCCGGGCCTGACCGTGGACCTGCGGGCGGAGATGGACGTGATCGTCGTCGTCTCCAACTGCCCGCAGGTCAACAACCCCTGCAACGGCTTCAACCCCACTCCAGTCCGGATGATCGTCACCGCATGAGCTTCGACACCGTCCTGATCGCGAACCGGGGCGCGATCGCCACCCGCATCATCCGCACGCTGCGCGGCATGGGCCTGAAATCCGTCGCGGTCTATTCCGAGGCGGACGAGAACTCCAACCACGTATCCGAAGCCGACGAGGCCGTGTTCATCGGCGGGGCGAAGGCTTCGGAAAGCTACCTCAACATTCCCGCCATCATCGCCGCCGCGAAGAAGACCGGGGCAGGGGCGATCCACCCCGGCTACGGCTTCCTGGCCGAGAACGTCGAGTTCGCCGAGGCCTGCGCGGCGCAAGGCATCGTCTTCGTCGGCCCGACCACCGACAACATCCGCACCTTCGGCCTCAAGCACAGCGCCCGCGCGCTCGCCGCCGCGCACGACGTGCCGCTGGCGCCCGGCACCGACCTGCTGACCGACGAGGAAGAGGCGGTCAGCGCCGCCGCCGCGATCGGCTACCCGGTCATGCTCAAGGCGACGGCGGGCGGCGGCGGCATCGGCATGCGCGTCTGTACCGACGAGGCGCAGCTGCGCGACGGTTTCGCCACCGTGAAGCGGCAGGGGCAGAGCAACTTCGGCGACGCCGGGGTCTTCCTCGAACGCTACATCGGCCGCGCGCGCCACATCGAGGTGCAGCTGTTCGGTGACGGCGAGGGCCGCGTCATGGCTCTGGGCGAGCGCGACTGCTCGCTCCAGCGCCGCAACCAGAAGGTCGTCGAGGAAGCGCCCGCGCCCTTGCTGCCGGATGCGGTGCGCACCGCGCTCTACGCCGCCGCCGTGCGTCTGGGCGAGGCTGCCAAGTACCGCTCTGCAGGCACCGTGGAGTTCCTCTACGACGCCGACCGCGCCGAGTTCTTCTTCCTCGAAATGAACACCCGGCTGCAGGTGGAGCATGGCGTCACCGAAATGGTGATGGGCATCGACCTCGTCGAATGGATGATCCGCGGCGCGGCGGGCGATTTCGCCTTCCTCGATGCGCCCGCGCCGACGATGACGGGCCATTCGGTGCAGATGCGTCTCTACGCGGAAGACCCTTCGCTCGATTACCGCCCGACTTCGGGCACGCTGACCGCGCTGGAATTCCCCGAGGACATCCGCGTCGAGACATGGTGCTCGGCGGGCAGCACCGTCAGCGCGTGGTACGACCCGATGCTGGCCAAGCTGATCGTCCACGCGCCCTCGCGCGAGGAAGCGGTGGAAGCCGCCCGGCGCGCGATCAACGCGACCCGCGTGGACGGCATCGAGACCAACGTGCGCTGGCTGCGCGACGTGGTGCGCACCCCGGCCTTCACCAGCGGCGAAGTCTCGACCAAAGTGCTCGACGGCGTGGTCTTCACCCCGCGCGCGTTCCGCGTCGTCAGCGGCGGCACCGCGACGACCGTGCAGGACTGGCCCGGCCGCCAGCACTTGTGGGCCGTGGGCGTGCCGCCTTCCGGACCGATGGACGACCAGTCGTTCCGCCTCGGCAACCGGCTGCTCGGCAATCCGGAGGGCACGGTGGGCCTCGAAGCCACCGTCACCGGCCCGACGCTGGCCTTCGTCTCCGACGCGCGCATCTGCCTGACCGGCGCCGACTTCGGCGCGACGCTGGACGGCGTGCCGGTGGAGCGCGGCGTTCCCATCGACATTGCGGCGGGCCAGACGCTGGCGATGGGCCGCGCCTCCTCCGGCGGTTTCCGGGGCTACATCCTGATCGCGGGCGGGCTCGACATCGCGCCCTACCTCGACAGCCGCGCCACTTTCGAGCTTGGCCAGTTCGGCGGCCATGCCGCGCGCCGTCTGCTGGCGGGCGACACGATCCACCTCGGCTCCGACCCGACCGAGGCAGCCTTGCCCGCCGTCACGTTGCCCGCAATCGGCAACGAATGGACCCTGCGCGTCCTCTACGGCCCGCACGGCGCGCCGGACTTCTTCACGCCCGAAGACGTGGAAATGGTCATCAATGCCGAGTGGAAGATTCACTACAACTCCAACCGCACCGGCGTGCGCCTGATCGGCCCCAAGCCCCGCTGGGCGCGCACCGACGGCGGCGAGGCGGGCCTGCACCCCTCCAACATCCACGACAACCCCTACGCCATCGGCGCGGTGGACTTCACCGGTGACATGCCGATCATCCTCGGCCTCGATGGGCCGTCGCTCGGCGGGTTCGTGTGCCCCTTCGTGGTGATCGCGGCGGACCGCTGGAAGATCGGCCAGCTCGCTCCCGGCGACAAGCTGCGCTTCGCCCCTGTAGCCATCGAGGACGCCGCAGCCGCCGACGCTGCCCAGCGCACCTTCGTGGCGACCGGCGCGGTGCCGGAAACCACCCCGGCGCGCGGCGTGGAGACCCTCACGCCGATCCTCGCGGAAATTCCGGCCGAGAATTCTGGGGGCCCGGGCCGTCCCCGCACGGTCTATCGCCAGCAGGGCGACCGCAACATCCTCGTGGAATACGGCCCGATCGTGCTCGACATCGAGCTGCGCATCCGCGTCCACGCGCTGATGACCGAGCTGGAACGCCTCGCCGCGCCCGGCATCATCGACATCGTGCCCGGCATCCGCTCGCTCCAGCTGCACTTTGACGGCGCAGAGATGGACCAGAAGGCGGCGCTCGCCATGCTGATCGCCGCCGAGGAGCGGCTTGGCGACCTCGAGGACTTCACGATCCCCTCGCGCGTGGTCCACCTGCCGCTCAGCTGGCGCGATCCGGCTATCGTCGAGACGATCGAGAAGTACATGGCCACCGTGCGCGACGATGCGCCCTGGTGCCCGGACAACATCGAGTTCATCCGCCGCATCAACGGTCTGCCCGATCAGGCTGCGGTGGAGAACCTGATCTTCGAGGCGAACTACCTCGTCATGGGGCTGGGCGACGTCTACCTCGGCGCGCCCGTGGCGACGCCGGTGGACCCGCGCCACCGTCTCGTCACCACCAAGTACAACCCCGCGCGCACCTGGACGCCGCCCAACGTCGTGGGCATCGGCGGCGCCTACATGTGCATCTACGGCATGGAAGGGCCGGGCGGCTACCAGCTGTTCGGGCGCACCGTGCAGGTCTGGAACACCTATCGCCAGACGGAAGCCTTCACCGAAGGCAAGCCCTGGCTGCTGCGCTTCTTCGACCAGATCCGCTTTTATCCCGTCAGCGCGGAGGAACTGGCCGACTGGCGCCGCGAATTCCCTGCCGGTCGCCGCGCGCTCAGGATCGAGCCGAGCGAATTCCGCCTCGCCGACTACCGCGCTTACCTGGCCGAGAACGCCGCCGGGATCGCCGAGTTCGAACAGCGCCGCAAGGCCGCCTTCGACGAGGAACGCGCCGAGTGGGAGCGCCTCGGCGAATTCGACCACGCCGCCGATCTCGCCGATGCGGACCTGCCCGCCGAAGAGGCGATCGAACTGCCCGAGGGCTCCGACTTGGTCGAGGCGCCTTACGGCGGCAGCGTCACCCGCCTTCTGGTGCAGCCGGGCGATACCGTCGCGGCGGGAGACAAGATCGCGGTCCTTGAAGCGATGAAGATGGAATGCGCGGTGGAAAGCCCGGGCAGCGGCACGGTCTCGGCGCTCTACATGCGCGAAGGCCAGTCGCTGCAGCCCGGCGCCCCGATGCTCGCCCTGAGGAAACATGCATGACCCGTTTGAGCGCCACCCGTATCGCCGCCGCCGTCAGGGCCGGTGAGACAACCGCCGTCGCCGTGGCCGAGGACACCTTCGCCCGCGTCGAGACCTACAATGCCGTCCAGCCCCAGATCTGGATCAGCCGTGCCACCCGCAGCGAACTGCTGGACGCCGCCGCCGCCGTGGACGCCCGCGTCGCGGCGGGCGAGGATCTGCCGCTGGCAGGCGTGCCCTTCGCGGTAAAGGACAACATCGACGTCGCCGGGTTCGAGACGACGGCGGCCTGTCCCGCCTTCGCCTACGAGCCCGAGGACGACGCGGGCGTCATCGAACGCCTGCTGGCGGCGGGTGCGATCTGCGTGGGCAAGACCAACCTCGACCAGTTCGCCACCGGCCTCAACGGATCGCGCAGCCCTTACGGCATACCGCGCAATGCCTCGAACCTGAACTACGTCAGCGGCGGGTCCAGCTCCGGCTCCTCGGTCGCGGTGGCGGCGGGGCTGGTGGCCTTTTCGCTGGGCACCGACACCGCCGGATCGGGCCGCGTGCCTGCCGCGTTCAACCACCTGATCGGCATGAAGCCCACCAAGGGCCGCTGGTCCACGCGCGGCCTCGTCCCGGCCTGCCGCACCATCGACTGCATCACCGTCTTCACCGACGACACCGCCGATGCCCGGCTGGTGGACGGCGTGGTCGCCGCCTTCGATGTGGCCGATCCCTACTCCAAGCCGCTCGCGGACCAGCCTCTCGCCGTGAGGCGCATCGGTGTGCCGCGCCGCGAACAGCGGGTGTTCTTCGGCGATGGCGAGTCCGAATACCTCTACGACAAGGCGCTCGCCAAGCTGGCGACGCTGGGCGAACTCGTCGAGATCGACCTTGCCCCGCTGCTCGAAGCCGCACAGCTGCTCTACGGCGGCCCATGGGTGGCCGAGCGGACCGCTGCCATGGAGGGCATCCTCGCCGCCAACCCGCTCGCGGTCGATCCCACCGTGCGTGCAGTGGTCGAGCCCGGCAAGGCCACGAGCGCGGTCGAGCTGTTCAACGGCATCTACCGCATGGCCGACCTCAAGCGCCACGCCGACCTCCTGTGGACGGACATCGACATGATGGCCTTCCCCACCACCGGCACCACCTACCGCGTTTCCGAGATGCTGGCCGCGCCCATCGCGCTCAACAGCAACCTGGGGCTCTACACCAATTTCGTGAACCTGCTGGACATGGCCGCGCTGGCCGTTCCCGCCGGCATCCGCGCCAATGCCACCGGCTTCGGGATCACCCTGATCGGCCCGGCCGACACCGACCGCGCCCTGCTGGACGCGGCCGACGCCTACCTTGCCGTCGCGGACTTGCCCGCGCCGCCGCCACTCGATCTGGAGGGAAAGATGCAAACCGTGAAGCTCGCCGTTGTCGGCGCCCATCTCAAAGACATGCCGCTGCACTGGCAGCTGACCAGCCGCGATGCCGAGTTCGTCGGCGCCTTCGAGACCGCGCCCACCTACAAGCTCTACGCCATCGCCGACAGCGTGCCGCCCAAGCCCGCGCTGGTGCATGACGAAGCGGGCGCCGCGATCAAGGTCGAGGTCTACGAACTGGGCGTCGCCGAGTTCGGCAGCTTCACCGTCGATGTCCCCGCGCCGCTCGCCATCGGCAATGTGACGCTGGCGGACGGCACCACGGTCAAGGGCTTCGTCTCCGAACCGCGCGCGCTGACCGGCGCTGAGGACATCACGCATCTGGGCGGCTGGCGCGCATTCATCGCGAGCAAGGGCTGAGCGAGAGGGCAGGCCAAAGTGACGCCTCCCATACATCGTCATTGCGAGCGCAGCGAAGCAATCCAGGGCGGCTTGAAACTGCCCTGGATTGCTTCGCTGCGCTCGCAATGACGAGATGAGGTTGATGTTTCCGCCGTGGCCATAGCGGTGTCGTCCAAGGCCAATGCGACATTTCCATAGTGAGAGGGCAAATCCATGCGCAAGTTCGGTCTGATGCTTCTGGCTGCCACGGCGGCGTTTCCCGCCCTCGCGCAGGCGAAGGCGGCTTCAGGGGAGCCCGAGGTCATCCACGTCCCCGGCTTCGCGGATTTCCTCGCCGTGGACGGCAAGACCGTCTGGGCCACCAACAAGGGCCGGGTCGAGCAGTGGTCCCGCGCCGGCGGTAAGGGCGGCAAGCTCGCCGAAGTCGCGATGGCGCACCCCTGCGGCGCGATGGCGATCACGGCTGGCTCGCTGTGGGTGGCGGACTGTGAGGAGAAGGCGGTCAAGCGCATCGACGTGAAGACCGCGAAGATCGTCGCCACCATCCCCACCGGCATCGCCTCGAGCGGCGAACTCAACGTGGTCGCGGGCGACGGCTCGGTCTGGGTCGCCAGCGACAATGAAAAGGGCCTCGTCGCCCGCATCGATCCGGCGACCAATGCCGTCATCGCGTCGGTCCCGGTCGATCCGGGTACGTGGTATCTGACCTATGGCTTCGGCGCGGTCTGGGCGGTGAGCGCTACGAAGCAGTCGCTCCAGCGCATCGACACCGCCACCAACACCGTCACCGCGAAGATCCCGCTCGGCAAGGAGCCCGGCTTCCTCGCGGCGGGCGAGGGCGGCGTCTGGGTGCAGGAGCAGGGCGAGGGAACCCTCGCACGGATCGACCCCGCGACCAACGCGCTGGCAGGCCGCATCAAGGTCGGCGACAACCTCAAGTGGGGCGACATCGATACCGGCGCGGGCAAAGTCTGGCTGCGCACCACCGACGACCAGGTCTTCGCGGTGATCGACCCGAAAACGATGACGGTCGCCGCGCGCAAGGGCAAGGCGGCCGGCAGCGGCGCGCTGCGCTGGACCCGCAAGGGATTGTGGACCTCCGCGCATGACGAGCACACGCTGACATGGTGGCCGAAGGCGACGCTGCGCAGCCAGCCGGGCGATTAGCTGCGTTGCCAAGCTGCCGAAGTCATAATAGGAAATCTCCACTTCCGGTAATATTCCATCAATCAGAACTATGGGGTGAAACCAGAGCCCGACCGAGATCGCCGAAGGAATGCGAGGCATGAGCGAACAACAGCCGTTGATCGACAAGAAGTTCGCCAGGCGCGTCGATTGGAACCTGTTGCGCACGTTCGTCGATATCGTCCGGGCCGGGGGCATCGGCGCGGCCGCCAGGCAGCTCAACAAGCAGCAGCCGAGCATCAGTGCGGCGCTCAAGCGGCTTGAGGAGCATGTCGGTGCCGTTCTGTTGCACCGTTCGGCGACCGGCGTGGAGATGACGGCTGCCGGCAAGGCGATGATGGCCCTATGCGAAGACATGCTGGAATCGGCGCGGCTGATGCCGCACCAGGTTGCGCAGGCGGCGAAGCGGGTCGAGGGCGCCGTGCGTATCCAGATCGTCTCGGCCATCGTTTCCGCCGAATTCGACGAGGCGATCGCGAGCTTCCACCGCCGCAACCCCGAGATCCACATCGAGATCCGCGTCTCGCCGTGGCGACAGGTTCTCGATGCGCTGGAGGACGGCGAGGTCGAGGTGGGGATCGGCTACGACAGCGCCGTGCGGGCCGGGCTGGTCTACGAACCGCTGTTCGTCGAACGGCAGCAACTCTACTGCGCCCGCAGCCATCCGCTGTTCGGCTATCGTATCGGCCAGCCAAGGGAACTCAAGGGCGAGGGTTTCGTGCTCGCTGGCGACGACGAGATCGAGACCATCACGCACTGGCGTCGGCGCTACGGTCTGGGATCGCGGATGACCGGCCTGGCCGACGACGTCAACGAGGCGCGGCGGCTTATCGTCAGCGGGGTCGGCATAGGCTTCCTGCCCACGCCTGCGGTGCGGGACGAGGTGGCACGTGGCGTTCTCTGGCCCCTGCTGTACGCCGATCTCGAGCCATCCTACGAAATCTACCTGCTGGCTCGGGCCGAGCCGGCACGCGATACCGCCACGCAACTGTTCATCGATGAGGTCTTTCGGCGCATCCGCGCGCAGCACAGGGCATAATTGCAGTCTATGCCCTGCATCGCGAATTTCCGCCTGCCCCGATGATCCCACCTCGCCCAGTCTCGATGACATCGAGCAAGGCGAAAATCGCAGATGAATTTGAACTCGCGCCTCCAGTTCCTGATGCATCGGCCCTCCGCCAGGGTTGCGGCCGCGGCTGGTGCGACTGGTCTGAGGTTTCTCCTCGCGGGAATGGAAGCGCGGGCCGGTGCCATCGGCAACGTGCGATCCTTGGGTGAAACTACCCGGCGGCAGCGGCCATGACGCGGCGTTCGGGATGGGCCTTGGCAAATTGTCAGGGGCAGGTTGCGGTGCGCAGCGTCTTGTCGGTGATGGTTCTCGCGTTTTCGATGTGCCTGTCCTGCGCTGTCGAGGCCGCTCCCGAAACATCGACCCGGCTGGTCTCTTGCGGGCAGGACAGTTGCCTTCTCGTATCGGGCCGCCGCGCCGATCCCGCATCGGCAGTCCGCATCAATGGTCATGACGTGGACGTCGCAGGCGGCCGAACTTGGCGCGTGCGGCTCCCGCTCGGGATCGTACGCGCATGGTCGATGCCGGTCGCGCGCACGATCGAAGTGACGGTACTGGATTCGCGCTCCGATGTGCAGGCGACACGGCGTGTCCGCCTTCCGATCGGGCTGCTGGGTCACGTGACCGATCTCGCATCGCTGGAAATCGGCGTGAGATAGCCCGAAGTCCCAGTTTGGCGCCGGGATCGTTCGATTGTCAATGTCTCCGCACAACGCTATGCACGAAGCGGTCGCCGCCAGAGCGATCCTCGACATGTGTCCCAGGAGAAGATGATGAAACTCGGTCTCATGGCCTTTAGTGCGACGATTCTCGCCGTCACCGTTGCAGGTTCCGCTACGGCTGCCGAAAATCCTTTTGCGCAGGATCGCGCCATCGTGCGTCTCGATGGTTTGGACCTTGCCAGCGTTGATGGTCAGCAGCGCATGGCCATCCGCATGGATCAGGCGGCGCGCGCAGTTTGCGGCGAACGTCTGGCCGGCGTGCATCTCGCTCTTGAACAGCGTGGGCGCGAATGCCGGGCAGAAGTGATGGCGGATATCCGCACGCGCATCGAAGGCCGCATGGCGATGGCTTCGGACAAGGCCCGGCCGCAACTGGCGCTCGCTCGCTGATCGGAATGCCCGGCCTTGCGAGCCGGGCTTCCCTGGCGCTCAGATCGCCCAGGCGGAGTTCCAGAACGTCCACTCATAGCGCGTGGCGTTGCTGAACGCGCGGGCCATGGCGGCGCGTGTCGATGCCGTCGCATCAGCTGCGGCTGCATCGACCAGTGCGCGGAGTCGGCCAGCTGCCTCGCCGAATGACGGGACTAAACAACTAGGCGGCTGGGATTGGCGCCTCGGGGGGGGCGATGACACAGCCCACCTCCTAATAGGCCCAGAAGCAGCGGGAAATTCCCGCGATCAGATTCTCGTAGCTGCGCGTCGCGGCCAGCGCGGTCAAGTAGCTGGTATGGCCGAGGCATTCGGGCCAAGGCTCGCTCGCTTGTGCCATGGCCGGCATCACGCGAGTGCGACATTGATGATCCGGGGCTGGGTGAAATCCTCCATGCCCTCGATCCCCTGCTGTCGGCCGATGCCCGATTGCTTGGCGCCTCCGAACGGCACGTCGAATGGCAGTTCGAGATGCTTGTTGACCCAGACCGTGCCGCTCTCGATCCTCGATGCCACGGCAATTCCCCGTTCCACGTCGGCGCTCCAGACCGAGCCGCCGAGCCCGTATTCGCTGTCGTTGATGCGCGCGATCGCCTCGTCGAGGTCGTCATAGGCCAGCACGGGCAGCACTGGGCCGAATTGCTCCTCGCGGACGAGGCGGGCATTGTCGGAGAGCCCGCGCACGATGGTCGGGGCGATGAAGTAGCCGGGCCCAGGCAGCGCCTCGCCTCCAGCCACGATCGAGCCGTGCTTGCGGGCCTCTTCGATGAACGCCTGGACTTTCGCGAACTGCTCCCGATTCTGGATCGGACCGATGGTCGTGGCGGTATCCATCCCGTCGCCGACCACGGCTTCGCCTGCCAGCCTGGCAAGTTCGGCACAGAGTGTGTCGATCATCGAGCGAGGCGCATAGACCCGCTTGATCGCGAGGCAGATCTGGCCCGCATTCGCGGTTGCACCGGCGAAGATGCGCGGTGCGACGCTGACGATGTCGGCATCGTCGAGAATGAGCGCCGCATCGTTGCCCCCCAGTTCGAGCGTGAAGCGCTTGAGAGTTCCGGCGGCGCTGCCCAGCACTTTCTTGCCGGTGGGGGTCGAGCCGGTGAAGCTGACATGCGCGACTCCGGGATGGCGGCTCAGCAGTTCGCCCAGATCGTTCCGATCGGTCAGCGTCTGGAATACGCCGGCGGGGAGGATGTCGGCGGCGATCTCCCCGAGCAGCAGCGTCGTGAGCGGGGTGGTCGGTGCGGGCTTGGCGATCACCGCGTTGCCGGTCACGAGTGCGGGGGCCAGCTTCACCATCAGCAGCAGCAGCGGATAATTCCAAGGGGTGATCGCAGCGACGACACCCAGCGGATAGCGCTGTTCGATGATTCGTTCGTTGGTGGTCTCGCGCAGCACGCGGGGCACGAGTTCCAGATCGGCGTAATGGTCGATAGCGGCAATGGCGCCAGCGACTTCCTGCCTCGCTTCATGCAGGGGCTTGCCTTGCTCCATGGTCAAGAGGCGCGCGAGATCGTCGCTGCGGCTGCGCATGGCATCGGCGAAATCCCTTATGTACCGGCGCCGGGCGGGAAAGCCGAGCGCGGCCCAGTCCGGGAATGCTCGCCGGGCGGATGCGATGGCTTGTTCCGCTTGGCCTGCATCGGCACGCGGGGCGGTGGCGAAGGTCACGCCGGACGCGGGATTGACGACGTCCATGCGTGCGGCGCCATCGACGAGGCTCCCGTCGATCAGAAGCTTGTAGTTCAAGGAAGGGGTTCCTTTCCGAGCAGGGCCGAATGATCGTGCAGGGTTGATACGATTCGGCGGAAATCCGTGATGCAGGTGCCATGCGTGTGGGCGAAGCCCGACCGTAGAAGGTCGCGCGGGCCGCCTCCAGTCCGCATTTCATCGCAGGGGATGGCGGGGTTAGCCTTTTGGGCGGTGATTTGAGATTTTTTCAAAAACGGTGTTGACCGAATCAGAAGCCCCCCTTAGAGGCCGCTTCACCGCAGCGGAGCACGCTTCTGCTACGGTCGCCAACACAGACGGACAGCTAGTTCCCCCGGTCGCAAGAGCGAGGGACGCTT
>NZ_JAZFAX010000021.1:0-98149 GCF_036352595.1 Novosphingobium resinovorum | reverse complement strand
CGATGTTGGTGATGCCGGCCTCGCGGCGCTCGAAGAAGGACTTGCCCTCCGCGCTCTTGGGGACGGTCTGCAGCGGCAGGGCAAGCGGCTCAGCGCCCGGAACCGCGCCGCCGATGATGAAGCGCTCATTGTGCGAGTAGTTGAGGTTGACCTCGCCGGCCTTGAACATGCCGGTGACCAGATAACGGTCGCGCAGTTCCTCGTTGGAGACACACTCCATCATGTCAGGATGGGTGGCGTGATACGTCTTGCAGAACACTGTGAACTCTCCCGTTCAGGTCTTGGCGGCATTCGTATCCGCTTTAGGTAACCGGTGTCAACGGGGTTGGCGAGCGTTGTAATCATCCTTCACCACATCCCGTCATTGCGAGCGAGGCGAAGCAATCCAGGGCGGTATAGTGCTGCCCTGGATTGCTTCGCTGCGCTCGCAATGACGATGTCAGGGTGTCGGGTATGGCACCGCCGAAGCCCGCCGGATCAGGTCCGATAGGAAGAACGAAGGCTCCGACGCTGCCGAGGCCGGGCGGATCAGCTTGGCCGCCGCCGTGCTCGCCATCGTGCGGATCGGCCAGCGCACCGTCGTCAGCGGCGGCCAGATGTGCGCGGCGGTGGCGGTATCGTCGAAGCCGATGATCGACAGGTCCTCGGGCACGTTCAGCCCCCGCTCGCGCGCGGCGTGGAGGATGCCCGCCGCCATCTCGTCGTTGCTGGAGAACACGGCGGTGGGCGGCTCGGCGGCCGACAGCAGCTTTTCACCCGCCGCCTTGCCCGATTCGAAGCGATAAGTACCGCGCGCCGCGATCGCCGGGTCGAGCGTCAGGCCCGCCGCCTCGAGGCCGTCGAGGAAACCTTGTTCACGCTCATTGGCGGAGCGGAAGCCCTCCGGCCCGGCGACAAAGCCGATTCGCGTGTGGCCCAGCTCCACGAGCCAGCCGACCGCCTCGCTCACCGCCTGCCGGTCGTTCGAGGCGACGAGATGTTCGTCGTCGTCGAGCCTCGCCGAGCCCATGCGCACGAGCGTGCAGCCGAGATCGCGGCACAATTCGGCGAGATCGTCGCGCTCCGACAGCGGTGGCAGGAGCATCACGCCGTAAAGCCGCTGCTGCTCGATGAACCGGCGGATATCGTCGGCCAGCGTCGGCGAATGGCGGTTCACCGGATGGACGACGAGCGCGAACTCGGTGTCGCGAATGGTGTCGAGAATGCCCTCCTGCACCCCCAGCACCATCTGCGCGTTCGGGTTGTCGTGAATCAGGCCGATCAGGAAATTGCGCCGCAGCGCCAGTGCCCGCGCCTGCGGATTGGGGACATAGCCAAGGTCGGCGATGACCGATTCGACCTTCTCGCGCGTCGCCTGATTGAGCAGCGGCGACTTGTTGATGACGCGGCTCACCGTCTTCTTGGACACGCCGGAAATGCGCGCAACGTCGTTGATCGTGGGTTTCTGGCCTTCTGCCATGCGGCGTCCTTATGGTCTTGCGTCGGCGCGTTGGTCGATGGGCCGAATTTTTCCGGCTTGCCTTCAAGCGGGACGAAAGGCAAGATGACACCGGTTACCATTCCATCGCCTGTGCATTTGCATAGGATGGAAAGATGCCGGAACGCTCGCAGGGCGTACCGGCGGGTGACCAATCCGACAGAGCGGACACTCTGTACAGACGGGTCAGGATGGGCGTTTGGATGACACCGGTGTCGCCGGTAATCCAGCGCCGAACTGGCCGAAGCACGGTATTCTTGGGTGTGGGGATTGTTTTGACAGACACGGCAAAGGCAGTCGCCGAAGCATTCGTGACGGCGCGGCGCGAGAAGCGCGCATTGGATTCCTATCCCGGACAAGCCCCCACCGACCTCGGCGGCGGCTATGCGATCCAGGATTTCGCCCTCGCCTTCGACGGGCGCGAGGTCGCCGGCTGGAAGGTCGGCAAGATCAACCCGCCGCTTGACGGACAACTGGGCGCGAACCGCCTGGCCGGGCCGATCTTCACCGACAGCGTGGTGACGGTGGCAGCGGGCGAATCGCCCGAGATGCCCGTCTTCGCCGACGGTTTCGCGGCGGGCGAGGCGGAGTTCCTGCTTCACGTCGCGGCAGGCTGGGACGGCACGGTGCCGCAGGACGACGCGGCCACCCGCGCGGTCCTCGACGCGGTGCACATCGGCATCGAGGTCGCCAGTTCGCCTTACCCGCGCATCAACGCGGACGGGCCGCCGGTGACCGTCTCCGACTACGGCAACAATTACGGCATGGTCATCGGGCCGGTGCTCGAAGGCTGGGAGACGATCGACTTCAACGCGATCACCGTCCGCCTCGACATCGACGACGAGACGGCGGGCGAGGCCACCACGGCGACGATGCTCGACGGCCCGCTGGGCGCGGTGCGCTTCCTGCTCGGCAACCTTGTCGCGCGCGGGATCGACTGCAGCGGCGGCACCTGGGTCTCGACCGGCGCTGTCACCGGGGTTCACGAAGTCGTGCCCGGGCAACAGGTGCTTGCGACTTTCGAGGGCCAAGGCACCGTGGCCTGCAGCATCGTCGCGGCGCAGCCCGCCTGATAGAACCAAGATAGCGGCACACGCACAAGACGGTCGCAAGGGAGTAGGGAAATGGATGCAGGAACCAGCGGTACGGTAGGCCAGACGGCAAAAGTCGGGCGCTATCGCTGGGTGGTGGTGGCGCTGCTGTTCGCGGCAACGGCCATCAACTACGTCGACCGCCAGATGATCGGCGTGCTGAAACCCACGCTTTCGGCCGAGTTCGGCTGGTCCGAGTCCGACTTCGCAGGGATCGTCTTCTGGTTCCAGGTCGCTTACGCGGTCGGCTACCTGTCGTTCGGCAAGGTGGTCGACGCACTGGGCGCACGGCTGGGCTACACCGTCGCCATCGTCATCTGGACGGTGAGCCACATGGCGCACGGCTTCGCCACCGGCATCACCTCGTTCGCGATGGCGCGCTTCGGGCTCGGCGTCGGCGAATCGGGCAACTTCCCCGCCGGCATCCGCGCCGTGACCGACTGGTTCCCCCAGAAGGAGCGCGCCTTCGCGATCGGCGTGTTCAACGCGGGCGCCAACGTTGGCGCGATCGTCACCCCGCTGCTCGTGCCGCTGCTGGTACTGTGGTTCGACTGGCGCATGGCGTTCTTCGTCACCGGCCTGTTCGGCATCATCTGGCTCGCCGTGTGGTGGGCCGTCTACCGCCACCCGGACGAGCATCCGCGCGTCACCGCGGCCGAACTCGCCTACATCAAGCAGGACCCCGCCGACCCGGTCGAGAAGATCGGCTGGAGCCGCCTGCTGGTGGTCAGGGAGACCTGGGCCTATGCGCTGGGCAAGTTCCTGATCGACCCGATCTGGTGGTTCTTCCTGTTCTGGCTGCCCGGCTACCTGTTCGAGCGCTACGACCTCGACCTCAAGACCTTCGGCCTGCCGCTCGCCGCGATCTACCTGATCTCCGACATCGGCAGCATCGCCGGGGGCTGGATGTCCTCGCAGCTGATCAAGGCGGGCCGCACCCCCAACTTCGCGCGCAAGGCGACGATGCTGCTCTCGGCGTTGTGCGTGCTGCCGATCTGGTTCGTCCAGAGCGTGGACAACGTGTGGGTCGCGGTGCTCGTCATCGGCCTTGCCACGGCGGCGCACCAGGCGTTCTCGGCCAACCTCTACACCCTGCCCTCCGACGTGTTCCCGCGCGGCGCGGTGGGCTCGGTGGTCGGCATCGGCGGCACCGTGGGCGCCTTCGGCGGCATGGGCATGGCGCTGTTCGCGGGCTACATCCTCGACGCCACGCACAGCTACGAGGTGCTCTTCGCGATCTGCGCGAGCGCCTACCTGATCGCGCTGGCGGTGGTCCACGTCCTCAGCCCGCGTCTGGCGCAGGCGCGGGTCAAGGCGGCCTGAGCATGGAGATCGACCGCAGGGCTCTGTTCGCCGGAGCCCTCGCGGCTTCGGTGATCCGCACGATACCGGCGGCGGGGGCAGTGACGCCCCCGTCGCGTCCGTTTCACGAGACCGGAGAAGTCATCGACCTTTGGCCCGGCACCCCGCCGGGAGCGCCCTCCACGCTGCCGGTGGAGACCGCCACCGAGCGCTCCGCCAACCCCGCCCAGCCCGACCGCGTGATCGCGGGCATCGCCCGGCCTCGCATCACGGCCTTCCGCCCGAAGTACCCCAACGGCGCGGCGCTGCTGGTCATCCCCGGCGGCGGCTACCGCGAGGAATCGCTCGACAAGGGCGGCATCCAGGTGGCGCAGTGGCTGACCGAGCATGGCTACACCGCCTTCGTGCTGACTTACCGCCTGCCCGGCGAGGGCTGGAAGGACCGCGCCAACACCCCGCTCGCCGACGCCCAGCGCGCCATGCGCCTGATCCGCGCGAAGGCCGCCGCCTACGGCGTCGTGCCCGAGCGGGTAGCGGTGATGGGATCGTCGGCGGGCGGCCATTTGTGCGCCGACCTCGCCAGCCGCTTCGCGTTTCCAGCTTATGCCCCGGTGGATGCGGCGGACACGCTCTCCGCCCGGCCGTTCTGCGCCGCGCCGCTCTATCCGGTGGTGAGCATGGACCCGGCGATCACGCATGCCGGATCGCGCGAGAAGCTGCTCGGCGCGAACCCGACGCCTGCGCTGGAAGCCGCGCATTCGGTCGATCGCAACGTGACGCCCGAGAGCCCGCCGCACTTCATCGTCCATGCCGAGGACGACGCCACCGTGCCCGTGGAGAACTCGCTGCGCCTACGCGCGGCGCTGAGGAAGGCGGGAGTGAGCGTGGACCTGCACCTTTTCGCCGAGGGCGGCCACGGGTTCAACTTGTGGAACATCGCGGGCAAACCGGTCGCGGTATGGCCCGGCCTCTGGCTCGACTGGGCGAGCCGGTGCAGACTTGGCTGACGTCGTCCCGGACTTGATCCGGGACCGCTGGCCGTGACCAGCCCACCTTTCATCGGGGCGCCCTGCCCGTGAGCAAGCGCCTAAAGACCGCTAGCGGTCCCGGATCAAGTCCGGGACGACGGACACAAAAAAACAGGGATGAACCGGCTCCCGGAGGGGTGGGAGCAAGTTCATCCCTGCGTCACGGCGCGGGCGTTTGGAGCCACCCGCGCCTTGGGTGAGTACCGTCAGGCGGTCTCGCGCAGCGAAGCCTGGGCCTTCTCGACGAGCGCGGCGAGCATCGCCTGCTCTTCTTCCGAGAGGTCGGTCAGCGGCGAGCGGACCGGACCGGCGGGGCGGCCGATCACGTTCATGCCCGCCTTGACGATCGACACCGCATAGCCGGTGCCGCGATTGCGGATCGCGATATAGGGCAGCACGAAATCGGTCAGGCCCGCTAGGATCGCCGCCTTGTCGCGCGCGCGGACCGACTTGTAGAAGGCCAGCGCCCACTCCGGCATGAAGTTGAAGATCGCCGAGGAGTACGTCGTCACGCCCATTTCCAGATAGGCGGGGGCGAACGTCTCGGCCGTGGGCAGGCCGCCGATGTAGGTCAGGCGATCACCCAGCTTCGCGTAGATGCGCATCATCAGCTCGACGTCGCCGACGCCGTCTTTGTAGCCGATGAGGTTGGGGTTGCGCTCGGCAAGACCGGCCAGCGTGTCCTCGGTGACGATCGCGTTGTCGCGGTTGTAGACGATGACGCCCAGCGAGGTCGCCTTGCAGACCGCCTCGATGTGGGCGGCAAGGCCCTCCTGCGTCGAATTGACGAGGTAGGGCGGCAGCAACAGCAACCCGTTGGCGCCGGCCTTCTCGACGTTCTGCGCCATCTCCACCGCGATCGCGGTGCCGTAGCCGCAGCCCGAGAGCACCGGCACCTTGCCCGCCGCTTCCTCGACCGCCGCCTTGACGATCACCGGGACTTCGGCCGGGGTGAGCGAGAAGAACTCGCCGGTGCCGCCCGCCGCGAACAGGCCGGCCACGTCGTAGTCCGACAGCCAGCCGAGATGGTCGCGATAGGCCGCCTCGTCGAACTTCAGGTCGGCGTCGAAGTGCGTGACCGGAAACGAGAGGAGACCCCCGCCGATACGGGCGGCCAAATCCTGAGGCGACATCGCTTAATGCTCCAATTGATCCTGTAGAGCCTTTGCTACCTGCGCGGGGCGGCCGCGCCCATCGCTGGGACTGGATCGATTTATGTCGCAGCGGCATCGATCAGCGCCCATCGATGCATCGCGCGCTTTTCCTCCGGCCTCATGCGCGGTAGGCATCGGGAATGTTCGAACTCACGCACTTGCGCTGCTTCGTTGTGCTCGCCGAGGAACTGCACTTCGGCCGCGCCGCCGAGCGGCTGCACATGACCCAGTCGCCGCTCAGCCGCCAGATCCAGGTGCTCGAACGCATCCTCGGCGTCGAACTGTTCAACCGCACCAGCCGCCGGGTGACGCTGACGCTGGCGGGCGAGACTTTCCTTCACGAAGCGCGGCGCATCGTGCGCCTGTCCGAAAGCGCGGCGCTGGCGGCGCGGCGCGTGTGGAAGGGGGAGACCGGGCGGATCTCGATCGGCTTCACGGCGGTCTCGGGCTATGTCCTGCTGCCGCGCATCGTCAAGCGCGCGGCGGTGGAACTGCCGGGGCTGGAACTGCAGCTGCACGAACTGGTCTCGGGCGATCAGTTCGAGGCGCTGCATACGGGCATGATCGACCTCGCGCTGGTGCGCCCGCCGGTGGACAAGGTGCAGTTCGATTCGGCGCCGCTGCTGCTGGAAAGCCTGCTGGTGGCGCTGCACGAGGATGATCCGCGCGCGGGGCAGGAGCGTTTCGCGCCGGGGGATTTCGACGGGCAGGATCTCGTCATGTACGCCCAGCGCGGGGCCGGGTACTTCAACCTGTTGCTGTCCAGCCTGTTCGAGCGGGCCGGGGCAGCGCCCAGCTACGTGCAGTACGTGACGCAGATCCACTCACTGCTGGGGCTGGTCGGCGCGGGGCTCGCGCCGGGGATCGTGCCCGAGGCGGCGGCGGGGCTGCATCCGCGCGGGGTGGTGTTCCGGCCCTTCGAGAGCGAGCCCGCCGCGCCGGTCGAACTGCATCTGGCGTGGCGGCGGGAGAGCGAGAACCCGGCGCTGCCGGCGTTCCGGGAATTGTGCCTGAAGGCGATGGCGGAAGGCTGAAACCCCCGTTCGTCATTGCGAGCGCAGCGAAGCAATCCAGGGCGGCTCAAGACTGCCCTGGATTGCTTCGCTGCGCTCGCAATGACGAACGGTGTTTACGAACGGTGTTTACGAACGGGGGTTACAGAAGTCGGTTCATCCCATCTGCGGCCACGCCAGCGTCGGCGGCTGGCTGAACCGGCTCATCTCCAGCACCACCCGCGCACCCGCGCCCGGCTCAAGCCTGAGCGCCACGTCGCGGTCGCCCACCGGCATGCGCCTATCGCCGATCCGCACCGCCTCGATGCGATGCTCGCCGTAGCCGCCGCCGCGGATCACCAGCCGCCGCGCCAGCGCGGGGTTGAGGTTCACCAGCGAGAGCGTCGTCGTCCCGGCATCCATCTTCTCCACCAGCGCCGCCACGTCCTCGGGCAGGCCCGGACGCTTGCGGTCGGCGTCGAAGTGCCGCAGCCGCGCGAAGAGCAGCGTGCCGCCCTGGTTGGGCGAGGTCTTCGACCACGGCGGCCGCGCGACGTGGATTGCGCCCATGGTCTGGTGCAGCAGCGCCGTCACCGAGACCGGGTTGCGCTCGATCGGGTTGTCGGCGAGGCGGGTGGCGGCAGTCGTCCTGTCCTCGTGGACGCGGACCATCTGCGTGCGCACGCGCTCCATGTCGTCGAGCAGTGCCTGTTCAGCCCAGACGTCCTGCTTGCCCTCGAGGAACTGCGTCCACGGCGTCGGCTCCATCGCCGCGCGGTCGGCCTCGGCTTGCGACAAGTACCAGATCTCGCCGGTGTTGAACCGATAGGGGCCGGGCTTGAAGCTGTACCACCCCTGCGCGCCGTGCATCGTCGGGGCCGAAAGCACGCCGTCCACCTTGCGCGCCTGTGCGTTAATCGCCGCGTTCTGGTCGCGCCAGACTTGCAGGTAGCGATCGTCGCCGGTCGCCATGTAGGCGTTCATGAAGCCCATGATCGCGCGCGGGATGCGGTTGCGGTCCTCGCGCTTGCCGGTGACGGGGTTGATCGGGCTGAACCCCCAGCCGTAGGTGCCGCCCCACCAGTGACCGCCCGCGCCGCCGCCGACCTTTCCGTCCGGCCCGATATTGCTGGGCAGGATGCCGCCGTTGGCCTTTGCCCGCGCCGCCCAGGCCTCGACATATTCGAGCATCCAGTCGCGGAAGCGCGCCTCGCCGGTCAGCATCCAGGCGTTGAAGCCCAGCGCGGTCGAGTGCAGGTTCAGCGGGTTGTCGCCGACCGTCTCGGTATATTCGCGGTAGTGCTCCAGCGTGTCCTTGTAGCTCGATTCGCCGTGGACCATCTCGAACGGCGCGGTGTCGAAGGGGTCGCCCGCCCAGTCGAGCATCGTCGCCGGGCGCATCAGCGGGCCGATGCTGCCGTTGAACATCGAACGGATGAGCCTCAGCTTCGGATCGTAGTTGCGCGCGATCGGATCGCGGCCGGTGTAGAAATCGGCGAAGCGGCGGGCGCGCTCGATCAGCTTGCGGTCGTCCGGGCTGCACAGGCCGAGCTGGTTGAAGGTGGTCAGGCCCTCGCTGATGTGCTGCCAGTCCATCTGCGGCGGGAATTCGCGCACGTACATGCCGTTCCGGCCCATCAGCACGTCTTTGGTGCGGGCGCGGGAGTATTGCGCGAAGTGGGCTTCCTGCACCTTTTGTGCGAGGTCGAGCAGGCCCGCCTCGCCGCCGATAAGGTAGAGGTAGGGCCAGTCGTTGATCGCCTCGATGGCGTCGTCGGGGCCGTCGTTGGCGCCCCAGCGCAGGAACGCCTCGATCTCGTGCTTCGCGTTGAAGTAGCGGTCGTGGAAGGCGCGGGCGGCGTCGCCCTGCATGGCGATGAGGTGGCGCTGGAGCACCGCCCAGCGCGGCGCGGCCATCGGCGTGTCGATGGCGATCTCGGCCGATCCGGCGCGGGCTATGGCCGGAACCAGCATCAACGCGCCGGTGGCCAGCAGTACGGTACGACGGTCGAGATTCATGCGGCAAGCTCCAGTCGCTCGAGCTTCCGCACGACGACGAAATAGGCAACGATGGTCAAGAGGCAATGCGCGCCGACGAAGACGAGCGCGGTGTCGAACGACCCCGCCTGCGCGACGAGAATGCCCACGACGATGGGCGTGACGATCCCGGCGGCATTGCCGAAGGTGTTGAACACGCCCCCCGCCAGACCCGCCAGCTTTCGCGGCGCCACGTCGGACATCACCGCCCAGCCGAGCGAGGCGACGCCCTTGCCGAAGAACGCGACCGACATCAGCAGCACCACGCCGACCTGGCTCTCCACTTTGGCCGCGACCATGATGAGGCTGGCCAGCAGCATCCCCGCCAGCAGCGGCGCCTTGCGCGCCATCGTGATCGAGCCGGTGCGCGCCAGCAGCATGTCCGACATCACGCCGCCCGCCACGCCGCCGACGAAGCCGCACAGCGCGGGCAGCGCGGCGACGAAGCCGGCCTCCATGATGTTGAAGCCGCGATCCTTGACCAGATAGATCGGAAACCACGTCACGAAGAAATAGGTCAGCACGTTGATGCAGTACTGGCCGAGGTAGACGCCGATCATCATGCGGCTGGTCAGCAGCTGGCGCACGTTGCTCCAGGTGAAGGTCGGCTCGGCGGCCTTGTCCTTGCGGCCTTCCGGTTCGACGAGGCCGCCGCCTTCGCGGATCAGTTCGACTTCGGCGGCGTTGGCCCACTTGTGGCGGGTCGGCTCGCGAATGAAGGCGGCGAAGGCGCACATCGCCATCAGGCCCAGCGCCCCCATCACGAAGAACACCGCGCGCCAGCCGAATTCATGGACCACCCAGCCCATCAGCGGCGCGAAGGCGACCAGCGAGAAATACTGCGCCGAATTGAAGATCGCCGAAGCCGTCCCGCGCTCGCGCGCCGGGAACCATGCGGCGACGATGCGCGCATTGCCGGGGAACGAGGGCGCCTCGCACAAGCCTACGAGGAAGCGCAGCAGGAACAGCTGCGTCACCACCGTCGCGCCGAGGATGAAACCCGCGAAGCCCTGCAGCACGGTAAAGAACGACCATGTCCCGATCGCGGCGATGTAGATCGGCCGCGTCCCGAACCGGTCGAGCAGTGCGCCGCCGGGGATCTGTGCCAGCGAATAGGCCCAGGCGAAGGCGGACAGGATGAACCCGGTCTGCACCGCATCGAGCCCCAGCTCCGCCGAGGCCGCAGCCCCCGCGATCGAGAAGGTCGAACGGTCCGCGTAGTTCAGCGAGGTGATGACGAAGATCAGCGCGATGATGAGAAAACGCACCTTCGTCGGGCGCGTACCCGTCGGGGTGGCCGCTTCTATCGAACCTGACAAATCCATCTCTCCATCGCCCCACATCCGCCGCACTGGTTTGCGGCTTTTTCCGTGCCTTCAGACTTACGCGCGCGGCGTCCACTCCATCCATGCCGCTGTGCAGCTTGATCGATGTGCGCTGTGCATCGGCGCCGTCGCTTCGTCATAGCGAGCGTAGCGAAGCAATCCGGGGCGGGGTGGAATTGCCCTGGATTGCTTCGCTACGCTCGCAATGACGGGACGGTGGTTCGGCATTCGACAATCCCGCTTTCTTCCCCGAACCGATGCACCGACTGCATCGATCAAGCCCCTTTTCGCGCACGAAGCAATGAAGCGCCGGGCGTATCAATCTGCGTGTTGTTCGTAGTCTCTGACACCGGTATCAAGCTCGACCATAAAAGGGAGGCTGGGCCGGTCAAGGCGAGGACGGGAAAGTCCCGCGTCGCCGGTCTACAAATGGGGAGGAAATCAGGGTGCGCAGTTCCGCAATTCTTCGTCGTCGCCTGGTGCGCGGTGCGTCCGCGACCGTTCTGGCCGTCGCCTGCATCTCGCCGGTCTATGCGCAGGACGCGCAGACTTCCGAGATCGATGGCGCGACGCCCGCCGACATCATCGTCACCGGCTTCCGTAACTCGGTGCAGACCGCGCAGGCCGAAAAGCGCCAGTCCACCGCCGCAGTGGACGTGATCAAGGCCGAGGACGTCGCCAAGTTCCCCGACAACAACCTGGCGGAATCGCTCCAGCGCATTCCCGGCGTCGCGATCAGCCGCGAAGGCGGTGAGGGTCGCGCGATCTCGGTGCGCGGCCTTGGCCCCGAATATACCCGCGTGCGCATCAACGGCATGGAAGCCGTGGCGACCACCGGCGGTTCGGACGCAGGCGGCGGCGTCAACCGCGGCCGCGGTTTCGACTTCAACATCTTCGCCTCGGAACTGTTCAACTCGCTGACCGTGCGCAAGACCGCCTCGGCCTCGGTCGAAGAGGGCTCGCTCGGCGCCACGGTGGACCTGCAGGCCGCCCGCCCGCTGGACTTCAAGGACAATTTCGTCGTCGCCGGGTCCGCCCGCGCAGGCTACAACGATCTGTCGAAGGCCTGGGACCCGCGCCTTGCGGGCCTTGTCAGCTGGCAGAACGATTCGGGCACGTTCGGCGTCCTCGCCTCGGCCGCGTACTCCACCCGCACCATCGAGGAGGAAGGCCACTCGACCGTGCGCTGGAGCCCGGCGGGCGTGAACGGCGGCTTCAACGCGGCCTCCACCCTGCCCGGCTACACCGCCGCCCAGATCAACCAGGCCCCCGCCGCCGACGGTTCCAACTGGGGCGACCTGATCTATCACCCGCGCATTCCCCGCTACGACAGCTGGAAGAACGACATCAAGCGCCTGGGCCTCACCGGCGCCGTCCAGTGGAAGCCCTCGGATCGCACCGAAATCGTCGTCGAGGGGCTCTATGCGAAGTCCAAGACGCAGCGCTGGGAAAACTACATCGAGGCGCTCTCGTTCAGCCGCTCGGGCGCTTCGGGCAAGTCGCAGACCATCATCCGCGACGGCGTGGTCGATGACAACAACTCGCTGGTCTACGGCGTGTTCGACGACGTCGACATGCGCATCGAATCGCGCCACGACCGCTTCAGCACCACCTTCTACCAGTACAACACCGTGGTGAAGCAGGAACTGAGCGATACCTTCCGCCTCAACGGCTATGCGGGCTACTCCAAGTCCAAGTTCGACAGCCCCGAGCAGACCACCGTTGTGCTCGACCGCGCCAACTCGGACGGGTTCTCGTGGGACTACCGCGACAACAGCCGCGCGCCGACCATCAACTGGGGCTTCGATCCCAGCGACCCGGCCAGCTGGGCGTTCACCAACGGCACCTCGGACATCCGCATCCGCAAGAACGAGGTCACCAACGACTACCTCTCGACCAAGCTGGGCGCGGAGTGGGACGTGGCCGACGGCTTCAAGCTGTCTTTCGGGGGCGAATATCGCCGCTTCCGCTACGAGACTTTCGAGAGCCGCCGCTTCGTCGCCGAAACCTCCTCTGGCACGCTGACGCCCGCGCAGGTCGCGGCGCTGACCAAGCCGTTGAACGGCAAGACCGGCGATCCGAACTATTCGGGCTACGTGATCCCCGACCTGCAGGGCTTCGTCGATACGCTCAATATCTATTGCAACTGCGTGACCAACATCAACGGCCGCGACGTGGACTTCCGCGTCAACGGACGTGACGTGGCAGGTACGAACCCCAACGCGACGGCGGCCAGTAACACCGGCTCGATCAAGGAAGTCGACAAGGCGGCGTGGTTCCAGATCGATTTCGAGCGCGAAATCGGCGGCATCATGTTCCGCGGCGATGCGGGCGTGCGCTACGTGAAGACCGGCCAGACCTCGTTCGGGTATGGCCTCTCCAGCGGCGTCGCCACCCCGATCACCGTCAAGCGCAGCTACGAGAACTGGCTGCCCTCGATGAACCTCGTGGCCGAGATCACCCCCGACTTCCTGCTGCGCTTCGGCGCCGCGCAGGTGATCACCCGTCCGGGCCTCGGCGCGCTGTCGCCCGGCGGCAACCTGATCCTGCAGCAGGCGAACCAGGTCTTCAACCAGGGCAACCCGTACCTGAACCCGACCGAGGCGTTCAACCTCGACTTCTCGGCCGAGTGGTACTTCGCACCGGGCTCGCTGCTGGGCATCAGCCTGTTCCAGAAGGATATCGGCTCGCTTTCGGGCACGCAGATCTCGACGCTGGTGCCGTTCGACCAGCTGGGCTTCCCGCTCAACCTCGCGACCGACCAGGGCCTGCCCGCAAACGTGCCGGTGACCGTGCGCCGCACGATCAACGGCGACGGCGGCAAGCTCAAGGGCTTCGAGCTGAACTACCAGCACCAGCTGGACTTCCTGCCGGGCTTCCTCAGCAACCTCGGCATCCTGGCGAACTACACTTACGTCAAGGCGGACCTCAAGTACCCCGGCCCCGGCGGCATCGGCACCGTGGTCGGCCCGCTGACCAACTTGTCCAAGCACACCGCCAACGGCACTCTGTTCTACGAGGACAAGCTGCTCTCCCTGCGCGGCTCGGTGTCCTACCGTTCGGGCTACGTCGAAGCGTTCGGCGGCGGCGCGCGCGATCAGAGCACGCAGGAAGGCGTCAACAGCGCGATCAACGTCGATGCCTCGATCGGCGTCAACCTGACCGACAAGATCACCCTCACCATCGAGGGCAACAACCTGACGAACGAGGTCAAGGACATGTACATCGGCGATGCCGACCGCGTCGTCCTCAACCACAGCTTCGGCCGCCAGTTCTACTTCGGCGTCCGCTTCAAGTACTGACGACCTGTCCCGGCCCCCGCATTGCGCGAGGGCCGGGATTTTTTCGTGCGTTCATCATCATCGTCATCCCGGCGCATGCCGGGACCGTGGGCTGTCTTTAGAAGCAGCCTCTCGCCGGGGCGTCCCGACGCAAGCGATCGCCTCAAGACTTGCCCACGGTCCCGGCATGCGCCGGGATGACGCGGAAAAAGAGGGAAGATCAGCATGACCAAGGGCTTCGAACTGAGCCGCCGCGCGGTAGTTGCCGGCAGCCTCGCGCTGCTGGGCACGCGCCCCTCGCTCGGCCTTGCCGCCGAGCCGCTGAAGCGCCCGCCCTTCCCGGTCGAGGACGACAACGGCCGCCCGATCGCGCCTCCCCCACCCGGCTACTACGACGTCGCCACGCGCAGCGGTCCCGGCCTGCCCGTAACTCCCGAAACCGAGCGCGGTGGGTGGGTCACCAGCGAAGCGGCGGTGGACCGCAAGGGCGTGCGCTTCAAAGGCCCCGGCACGCCGCCGAAGAACGCGCTGCCGTGGAACGATTCCGACTCCGGCCGCGTCGTCACGCAGGGCCTGATCCCGACGGTGAAGCCGCTGATCCACGTCCACTTGCGCGACACCATCGTGTGCCTGGGTGGTGACGGTTTCTACTACATGACCGGCTCCACCGGCGACGACATCTGGAAGGCCAACGACGGTGTCGAACTCTGGCGCTCGGCCGACCTCGAACAGTGGGACTACCTCGGCCTCGTCTGGAGCATCGAGAAGGACGGCGGCTGGGAAAAGCAGTGGACCGTGCGCAAGGGCGACTACTTCCGCGCGATCTGGGCGCCGGAGATCCACTACATCAACGGCAACTACTACATCTGCCATTCGATCAGCCGCTCCGGCATCGCGGTGCTGCGCAGCACCACCGGCAAGGCGACCGGCCCTTACGTCCACGCCTTCTCGCCCGACAAGCCGCTGCGCAACGGCATCGACGCCACCCTGTTCGGCGACGACGACGGCGCGGTCTACCTGACCTACGGCGGCGCCTTCGAGATGGTGCGCCTGAAGCCCGACCTCTCCGGCTACGATGGCGAGTGGACCCCGATCACGCTGGAAACGCCCGATCCCGACCCGCTGCACCACAACAAGAAGTGCGTCCACCGCGGCTTCAAGGACATCGGCTTCGAGGGCGCGACGATGTTCAAGCATGACGGCAAATACTACCTCGGCGCCGTCGACCGCTTCCACCCCAACCGCTATTCCTTCGCGCTGGCGACCTCGGACACGCCGTTCGGCCCGTACCGCGACCGCTACGAGAGCGTGCCGTGCGGCGGCGGCGGCAACATCTTCAAGGACAAGGAAGGCCGCTGGTGGTGCACCATCTTCGGCAACGACGACGAAGCGCCGTTCCGCGAAAAGCCGGGCATCGTGCCGGCGCGCATGGACGAGAAGGGCCATCTGGTGCCGGACTTCACGCCGCGCGCCTAAGGCCGCAGTGCCCCCTTCGAAATAAAGGCCCAGACCAGGCACCGGCCTGGCAATGAAACCGCCAGTGCCTGTCAAGTCCCGAAAGGATACGTTGCAGCATCCTCCCCTTTTTCCGGCATTGTCAAAATTTTAATCATGCTACATGGTGTTTGTACGCAAGGGGCGGAGAAGCGGCGGGAGGCCTGCGGATCGAAATGCCGGCAGCGATTTCTATTGCGATGAGGAACTCCATCGTTCGCGAAGGTCTTCGCCGCATATTCACGGACGCGGCCTTCGCAGTCCTGGAATCGGTTTCGGATCTCGGCGAGATCGAGCCTGTCCCGCAAGCCGGGGAAGAACCGCATATCCTCGTCCTCGAACGCGAATTGCTGCACGGAGACCATGCCGAGGCGATCGCGGAAATGCAGCAGGCGCACCCCGGCCTGCGCATCGTCATCCTGACCGCGACCTTCGATTTCGACGAGATGGTGGCGCTCTATGCCGCCGGCGCCTACGCCTACTTCCCCGACCAGGTGCCTTATCTCTCGCTGGTCGCGATCCTGCAGATGGTTTCCGCCGGCCAGAAGGTGGCCCCGCCGGAAGTGATCGACTTCCTCGTCGCCATGCCCGCCGCCTCGCGCCGGTCGGCCAGCGTCCCGGCGCTGGAGACCTACAATTTCCGCGAGCGCGAACTGCGCGTGCTGGAGCATCTGGCGATCGGCCAGCCCAACAAGGCGATCTCCCGCCACATGGGCATCAACGAGGCGGCGGTGAAGGCCGCCGTGAAGGCGATACTGCGCAAGTTAAGCGTGGACAATCGCACGCAGGCCGCCGTCATGGCGCGCGAACTGGTCAGCCTGCATTCCGGCAGGGATTTCGAGGGCGATTCGAGCAGTCCCCCGCAGGACAAACCCCGACCTAACGGAAGTTTTCATGATGATGACGTAAATATAAATTCTGAAAACATCAGAAATACTTTGTCACAGAACTTCGTTCAGAAGGCCATTTCCTACATTTGTTATATCCCCTTCCTGCCGATCGCCTGCCTCTCCTGATTTTTCGGAATCCCATTATAGCCCATCCGCCCCTCCTAAAGGGTTCACCTTTTAGGTATATTCCCCAAAATATACCGTGACTCTTCCTAAGAGCGATGCGACATTGGGTTTATGGGGTTAACTTACTCCATTTAAGTCTGAGGGGGTTCATAATGTATCGGATAGAGGGAATAGAGAACGTTCAACTAACGTCTCGCGAACTGGACGTGCTGCAGTATGTAGCGATGGGCCGCTCGGCAAAGGAAACCGCGATCGAATTGAAAATCGCACCCTGCACCGTCGAACGTCACGTCGAAAACGTCAGGCTCAAGACCCGTACCCGGAACCGTGCGCACATGATCGCCTACGTCATCCGCCAGGGCCTGCTCCAGACGAGCGCCAACTGAACCTTCGCAGGCGCATGCACAGAATGTCGCAGGCCTAGTTCACGCCTGGCCCCCTACGGGCCCAAGACATCAGCAAGCCACCCTTCGGGTCGCTCACCACACTCTCGACGATTTCGCCTTCGATCAGGACATTGCGCAAGCCGCAGCCAAGACCGCACTCGAACGAGGATGGCGGGATCGACAGGCCCTTTCCCAACGCCTTGGAGCAGGCCTCCTTCCTGACCCAAACCGTCAGGAACGCGCGATCCAGCGCCGCTGCCGCTCCGGCCCCCGCATGCGCCGCCAGCCCGGCGATCTCCCGATCGGTATAGTGGGCGAAGGCCAGCTGCGCCGCATCCGCGACCGGCCGCACCCGTTCCAGGTCGATGCCGATCTGCCGCCCCGTCCCCACCGCGACGAGCGCGAAATCGCCGCTGTAGCTGATGTTGCACTGCACCTCCGGCGCGCCGCGCAGGAAGGGCTTGCCGTGGGCATTCGCGCCATAGTCCTGCCGCCCGGCGTCGATCCCGAAGCGCGCCTGCACCAGCAGCCGCAGCGCGGCGTGGGCGGCGCGGTAGCGATGGGCGAGGCGCTCCGGCCCGAACCGCTCCGCCCGCGCCCGCTCGGCCGGGCCGAGGCAAGCCGCCAGCGCGCGCCGGTCCCCCTCCTGCCCCGCCCGCACCAGCCACAGCGCGAAAGGCGCCTCCAGCCGCTCCGCCGCGATGCCATGGGCCTGCAGGAGCGCGCCGGTCGCGCCGTCTTGTGCCAGCCCGTCCTGTCCCGGCCCGTCCCGCGCCGCATCTGGCGCCATGTTCAGCGACGGCTGGCGGGCCGCAGCCCGTGCCACACGAAATCGCTGAGCAGCCGTGGCGGATCGCCGCGCGGGGCGCGCCGCAGCGCCTGCTTGGCCAGATGCACGAGATGCCCGGCAATCCACGCGAGGTCCGCCGCCAGCGCATAGGCCCGGCCGTGGTTCTTGCGGAAATAGCGCCGGCGCGAGGCGAACCAGTATCCCGGCACCCGCCGCGCCGCCGCATCGCTGCCGGTGACGCCGGTGCTCTGCCCGGCGATGTGCAGCACCACCGGCCGAGGCGCATACCAGCACTGCCAGCCCAGCGCCTGCGCGGCGCGGCAGAAGTCGGTCTCCTCGTAATAGAGGAAATAGCCCTCGTCGAAGCGCAGCCCCTGGTCCAGCACCTCGCGGCGCACCGCCATGCTCGCGCCCGAGACCCAGTCCGCCTGCACCGCGCGCCCGTCCATCGCCCGCGCCACCGCATGGCGCGCCAGCAGCCGCGACGCCGGGCCCCAGCGCAGGGCCCGCTCCAGTTCGCCCAGCACGCTCGGGAAGCGGAAGGCGAAAGGCCAGGGCGTGCCGTCGGCCAGCAGCAGCGCGGTGCCCGCGATGCCGGCGCGCGGGGTGGCGGCCATGAACGCGGCCAGCGCGTTCACCGCGCCGGGCATGACCCGGGTGTCGGGGTTGAGCAGCCACACCGCCCGCATGCGCGGATCGCCGAGCGCGAGCGCGATGCCCAGGTTGCACCCGGCGCCGAAGCCGCCGTTGCCCGGCGCGCGGACCAGCGTGGCCCAGTCGGCCCAGCCGCGCGCCGCGATCGCCGCAGCCACGAGGTCCGCCGAACCGTCGCGCGAATCGTTGTCGACGACGATCGCCCGCAGCCTGGCGCCCGCCCCGCGCTCCGCCGCCAGGCTGGCGAGGCAATCGACCACCAGCGGCCCGGTGCGGTAATTGACGATGACCACGCCGATCGGGAACGCCAGCGCCGATGCCCGCACGACGGGACCGTTTCGCGCGCTCATTCGGCCGCCTCCTCCAGAAACGCGAAGCGCGCGCCCGGCATCGCCCCGCCGCCGAACGCGGACCCCGCGAGCCGATCGGCCAGCGCATCGTCGAGCGCGCCCTGGAACAGCGGGGCCAGCGTGGCGACGTGCGGTTCCTGCAGGCAGGAGCCGTGTCCGCCGGGAATGTCGATGATCGCGATGTCCTCGCGCACGCGCTTGCCCCAGCCCAGCGCGTAGTCGCGATAGACCATGCGGTAAGGCATGTCGTCGACCAGCCCGGTATCGTCGGCGGCCTTGAACAGCGCGACATTGGCGGATTGCAGGATGCCCATCGGCCGATGCTCGCGATGCGCCACTTCGTAGAGCTTGAGGAAGCCGATCGCCGGCTCGCCCGCCGCCGCGCCGTATCCCGCATTCCTGGCGCCGATATCCCCGGCGCCCGCCTCGCCCGCACTTGCACCTGCGCCCGCACCCGCGCGCAGCGACTGCACCGTGCGCCGGTCGCGCGCCTTGCGCAGCCGCGATTCGACCTCCCACCGCGCCAGGTTCCAGCCCCGGCGGCCGATCTCGGACAGCAGCCCCAGCGGATTGCCGCCGCCCCGCAGCGATGCGGCGAGGCGGCCCAGCCTTACGCGGGTCTCGCCGAAGCGATGCTTGCGCGCCTCGACGTCGGCGGCATCGATGATGCCCACGAAGGCGACTTGCGCACCCGCGCCCTGCAACTGCTGCGCCATCTCGAAGGCGATCACGCCCCCGGCGCACAGGCCCGCAAGCAGATAGGGCCCCTCCGGCTGCACCGCGCGCAGCCTTGCCACGTACCAGGCGGCCATCTCGTCGATGCGGGTATGCGCGAAGTTGCCGTACGCCTTGCGCGGCGGCTCCAGCCCCAGCACCGGGCGGGCGCCGTCCAGCCGCAGCGCCAGGCCGCGATAGAGCAGCGTCTCGCCCAGCCCGTCGTGGACCAGGAACAGCGGCGTGCCCTGCCCGCCCTTGCGGATGGTGACGACGCCCTCGCCCGGTCCCTGCAGCCCCGTTTCCGGGCTTGCCGCGGCGCCGTCGGCCGACTGGCCATCGGGATCGATCACCGCCGCCAGCGCCGCCACCGTCGGCTGGCCCAGCATCGCCGCCAGCGGCAGGGTGCGCCCGGTCCGCCTGCGCAGGCGGTTGGTGAACTGCACCGCCAGCAGCGAATGGCCGCCAAGGTCGAAGAAGTTGTCGTGGCGGCCCACCGCCTCCATGCCGAGCAGGTCGCACCACAAGTCGGCGATGACCTGTTCGGTGGGGGTCGCGGGGGCATCGGCCGGATCGCCGCCGCCTTCTCCCCGGCGCACCGCCTGCGACGGGCTGCGCAGGCGCGTCAGCACCGGGACGAGATCGCAGGGCGATATCACCGTATGCGGCCGGCAGCGACCGGAAAGCAGCCGGGCGACGACCTCGACGCCCTCCTCGGGCAGGATTCCCTGCGTCGCGGCGGGCTCTGCCCGGGCCGTCCGGACGGCGGGTCCGGGCAGAGCGGCCAGGCTGGCGGCATCGCCCATGCGCATCATCGTGAACTCGCGCACTTCGGCCAGGACGAGGCCGTCGGCATCGGTGATGGTGACGTTGAACACCGCCGTCTGGCCATCGCTGGACGCCAGGCGGATGTGGCTCCACACCAATGCGGGCAGCGGCGCGTGCAGGATGAAGCGGCGATAGGTGAACGGCGCGTAGAAATCGCGCGCGGGGTCGCGGCCCGGGATCAGCCCCTGCGCGCCGGCGGTCGCGAAATCGAGCAGCGCCGGGTGCAGGCCCATCGTCCCGGTCTCGGCGGCGAAGGGGGTGGGCAGTTCAAGCTGCAACAGCGCCTCGCCCGGCCCGGCCAGCGCCTGGACCAGCGTGTCCCAGCGCGGGCCGAAGTCCATCATCGGCTGGTCCGCCGCCCCCCCGCTCGCCGGCCCGCACCGTTCGGCGACGGCGCCAAGGTCGAGCGCCGGGCGTAGCGGCGCCAGCGCGTGCGGGCGCACCACGCCATGCGCGTGCTCGGTCCATTCGCCGCCTTGTTCGGGGCGGCCCAGCACGGTGACCTTCCACCCGCTCGCGCCGCGCCGACGGACATGGACGCGCAGGCCGCGCGCCTCCCCGTCAGGCACCGCGAAGGGCTTGAGGAAGGTGACGTCGGACAGTTCCAGCGCGCCTTCGTGGACCAGCGCAACTGCTGCCCGCGACATCTCCAGAAAAGATGTCCCGGGCAGCAGCGCACCGGCGCCGGCGACACGATGCTCGTCGAGCACCCAATGCCGCACGGGGGTTAGGACGCCGGTGACCACGAATTCGTCGTCCGAAATGGTGCAGAGCCGTTCGAGGAAGGGATGCTCGATCGCCTTCCCGGTCCCGAGGTCGTCGGGCAGCGCGCCCGTCCCTCCTTCAGGCACGCCGCCCTCGCGCCCGCCGAGCGCGGCGGCCATGCCGACTTCGGCCCACTGGCTCCAGCCGACCGACTGCACCCGCGTGCGCGGATCGCTGCGCCGCGATTGCGCGTAGGCGTCGAGGAAGGCGTTGGCGGCAGCGTAGTCCACCTGCCCCGGCAGCCCCGCGAAGGCGCTGACCGAGGAGAACAGCAGCAGGAAGCCCGGCGCCTGACCCTTGAGCGCTTCCTCCAGCGCGAAGGTGCCCGCGATCTTGGGCCGCAGCACGGCGTCCACCGCCTTGCGGCTGCGGGTCTCGATCAGCCCGTCGTCGAGCGCACCGGCGGCATGGAACACGCCGTCGATCGGGCCGAAGCGGGAAACCGCCTTACGCACGCCCTTCGCCAGAGCCCTGGCATCGGCGACGTCGGCGACGATCAGCTCCACGTCCGCCCCCGCCGCTTCGAGCGCGAGCAGCTTGCGCACCTTGTCCTCGACGCCCAGCGGCAGGTCGCCGCTTGCGAGGCGCTGCGCCCACTCCCCGCGCGGCGGCAAGGCGCTGCGCCCGACGAGAGCGAGGCGCGCCTTGTATCCGCGCGCAAGGTGGTCGGCGATGGACAGGCCCAGCCCGCCCAGCCCGCCGGTGACGAGATAGACACCGCCCTCGCGCAGCCATGTCGCCTGCCCCTCGGCCAGCGGCTCGCGCGCGTTGCGGTAAGCGAGCGTCCAGCGCTCGCCCGCGCGCAAGGCGACGTCGCCGGAAGCGCGGGGGCCGGAAACCTCGGCGATCACCGCGTCGGCAAGATCGGCGGCGTTCACGGCGGCAAGATCGATGTCGATCGCGCGCACCTCGAGCCCCGGATACTCGGCCGAGACGGTGCGCGCGGCGCCGATCGCCGTGGCCTTGAGCGGCATGAGGTCCGCATCGCCCGCCACGCGCTGCGCCTTGTCGGTGACGAGCGCGACGACCACCGGCCCCTCGTCCACCTGAGCGGCGAGTTCGGGCACCATCGCGATCAGCGCATGCAGCCCCCGATCGAGGATCGCCGCATCCCGGCGCTTCGGCGCGGCTACCCGGCCCGCCAGCCAGCAATGATAGACCTGACGCGGCATCCGCCCGTCACGGCCCAGCCGGACGAACAGCCGCGCCCAGTCCTCGCGCACATCGGGCCGCAGCGCGAAGGCGTCGGCGGCGCTCGCGGCAAAGCGCGTCGCGGCGTGGACAGTGACGGTCTCCACCCCCGCCTTGCGCAGCCGCGCGGCAAGGCTGGCGCCGAACCCGTCGTCATCGCAAAGCACCAGAGCCGGACCGCCTGCAGCCCCGCCCACGGCCTCGCCCTGCGCCAGATCCTCGCGGCTCCACACCGGCTCGTAGCCCCAGTCGCCCAGCGCGAGGCGGGTATCGGCATCGCCCCCGGAGACCGCCGTGTGCAGGCTCGCACCCGGCTCGATCCAGTGCCGTTCGCGCTCGAAGCGGTAGGTCGGCAGCGGCACGCGCAGGCGGCGCTCCTCGCCCCACCATGCGGTCCAGTCGATCTCGACGCCCAGCGCCCAGAGTTCGCCGAGCGCTTCGAGCAACCGCTGGTCGTCAGCAACGTCCTCACCCGCATGGCGCATCGAGGCGACCACCGGCTGGCTGGCCTTGCGCGCCGGGTGCTGACGGGCAAGGCTGGTCATGGCGCGGCCGGGGCCGACTTCCAGCAGCACCTGATCCGCCTCGCCCAGCAGGCATTCGAGGCCGTCGGTATAGCGTACCGGCTCGCGCAGATGCCGCACCCAGTATTCGGGATCGGTCGCCTCCGCCGCGCTCACCCAGCGCCCGGTCAGGTTCGAGGCGAAGGGGATCTGCGGCGCGCGCAGCGTGATCGTCTTCAGCAGGGCGCGGAATTCGGGCAGGATCGGGTCGAGCATCGCCGAATGCGCGGCGACCTCGATGGGGATCGGCTGCGCCTCGATCTCACGCGCGCGCAAGTCGTCGAGGAAGGCCGCCACCGCGTCCGCCGCGCCCGATACGACGCACAGGGACGGGGCGTTGATCGTCGCGATCGAAACCCCGGGCGGCAGCATCGGCGCAAGTTCCGCCTCGGAAAGCGGCACGCTGATCATGCCGCCTTTCGCGGTCGTCTCGAACAGGCGGCCGCGCGCGTGGACGATGCGCAGGCCCGCTTCGAGGTCCACCACGCCCGCGACATGCGCCGCAGCATACTCGCCGCAGCTGTGGCCGATCATCGCGGCCGGCGCGATCCCCAGCGCCATCCAGAAACGGGCGAGCGCGGTCTGGACGATGAACAGCGCGGGCAGCGCGTTGGAGGGACGTTCCAGCTCGGCGGCCGCAGCATCGCGGTCGGCCTCGACCGGGAACAGCCAGCGCTTGAGGTCCGGCACGCCGATGCGCGCAAGCACGGCGAGGCCCCTGTCCACGTCGGCACGGAACGCGGCCTCGGTCTGGTAGAGATCACGCGCCATATCGACATGCTGCAGCCCGCCGCCGCAGAACTGGAAGGCGACCGGGCGGCCGGGCACGCAAACCTGCTTCGCGGACGACTGGCGACTTGCGGTTTCGAGCGCAGCGGCGGCTTCAGCCCCGTCCTGACCCACCGCGAACCGACGCCATGCCAGCGCGCGGCGGCCGGTGTTGAGGGTGAAGGCGGCGTCGGCGAGGGAACAGCCCTCCTCCCCCGCTTCGTCATTGCGAGCCCCGAAGGGGCGCGGCAATCCAGAGGCGGCGTCAACGGCCCTGGATTGCTTCGCTTCGCTCGCAATGACGGAGGTGGCCCCCGCGAAATGCTGCGCCCCAAAATACGCGGACAGCGCCGCAGCATTGGCATCCGCCGCACCTTGCGTGGCGCCCGAGGTCATCAGCAGCTGGCGACGGCGGCTCGGCCCGCTTGGCGCGCGCGGCGGCGCTTCCTCCATGACGATGTGGGCATTGGTCCCCCCCACGCCGAGTGAGCTGACCCCGGCGCGACGGGGGCGATCGTCGCGCCGGAGCCAGGGCGCGCTGGTGGCCTGTACGCGGAAAAGGCCAGTATCCAGCGCGCATTCGGGATTTGCGGCCCCGAAATGCGGAACAGGGGGAAGCTCGGCGTGGCGCATCGCCAGCGCCACCTTGATGACGCCCGCCGCGCCTGCGGCAGTGTCGGTGTGGCCGATGTTGGCCTTCACCGAACCCAGCGCGCAGGGCTCGGGCCTTGTACCAGACTGAGCGAAGACCTGCCGCAGCGCCGCCACTTCGATCGGGTCGCCGATCGGCGTGCCGGTGCCGTGCGCCTCGACATAGTCGATGGCCGAAGGCGCGATGCCGGACACCGCGAGGGCCTCGGCGATCACCGCCGCCTGCCCGTCCACGCTGGGGGCGAGGTAGCCGACCTTGCCCGCGCCGTCGTTGTTGATCGCCGAGCCCCGGATCACCGCATGGATGTGGTCGCCGGCGGCCATGGCATCCTCCAGTCGGCGCAGCGCCACCACGGCGACGCCGCTGCCGAACACGGTGCCCTTGGAGTCCGCGTCGAAGGGACGGCACAGGCCGTCGGGAGAAAGGATCTCGCCCTGCTCGTAGAGGTAGCCCCGGCGGTGCGGCAGTTCGATCGAGGTTCCGCCCGCGAGCGCCATGTCGCACTCGCCCGACAGCAGGCTCTGCGCCGCCATGTGGATCGAGACGAGCGAGGTCGAGCACGCAGTCTGGACGTTGATGCTCGGCCCCTTGAGGTCGAACAAGTACGACACCCGCGTCGTCAGGAAGTCCTTGTCATTGCTGGTATGGCGCAGCAGGAACAGGCCGACCTCGTTCACCAGCTTGCCGTTGGTGAGCAGGTTGTAGGGCATGTAGGCGTTGTGGCCCGATCCCGCGAAGACGCCGATCACGCCGCCATCCCCAGCGAAGCCCTGCGGCGTATGGCCTGCGTCTTCCAGCGCCTCCCACGAGCATTCGAGGAAGTGGCGATGCTGCGGGTCCATGACTGCAGCATCGCGCTTCGAAAGGCCGAACAGCGCGGCGTCGAAGCACTCCATGTCGGCGAGCGGCGCGCCGCGGCGCACGTAGTCGGGGTTGCGCAGCAGGGCGGGCGAGACTCCGGCGGCGAGCAGTTCCTCCTCGGAATACGTCTCGATCCCGTCGCGGCCTTCGCTCAGCAGCGACCAGAATTCCTCCGGGCCGCGCGCCCCGGCGAAGCGGCACGCCATGCCGACGATGGCCACCGCGCTGGAGGTGTCGAGCGAGGGGTCGAACGGTTCTTCGATGGGCTGGTGCATGGTCTAGACCCTCACGCCGATGCGGGCGGTCGCGCGGCGATTACGTGCCTGATTGCGCATTTCGGCGCGGTTCTGACCGGCGAGCGCGGCGGCATCGTCCTGCCCGCCCGACAAGTGCGCGCCGAGCGCGGCGATGGTCGGGAAGCGGAAGATGTCGGTCAGCGCGACCGGCTGCGTGAGTTCGGCGGACAAGCGGCGGTGGACCTGGATGGCGAGCAGCGAGTGGCCGCCAATGTCGAAGAAGTTCTCGGTCAGGCGCACTTGCGGCAGCTTGAGCACGTCGCACCAGATCGCCTGGATCTGGGCCTCCACGCCGGTCGCCGGGGCGGCGCTGTCATCCATGTTGTCGACGACCACGCTGACGGGCTCGGGCAGGGCATTGCGGTCGATCTTGCCGTTGGGCGTGCGCGGCAGGGCTTCGAGCAGGACGAAGTTGCCGGGGACCATGAAGTCGGGCAGCCGCTCCCGCAGATGCGCGCGCAAGTCCTCGACCGCCGGGGCCCCGGTGCGCGGCGCAAGGTAGGCGACGAGGCGGGTGGCGGCGCCTTCCTTGCGGGCGATCACGACGGCCTCGGTGACTTCCGGGTGCGCGGTGAGCGCGGCCTCGATCTCGCCCAGTTCGATGCGGTAGCCGCGGATCTTCACCTGATGGTCGAGGCGGCCGAGGAATTCGAGCGTCCCGTCCTCGCGCTGGCGGGCGAGATCGCCCGTGCGGTAGACGCGCGCGCCCGGATTGAACGGGTCGGCGACGAAGCGTTCGGCGGTCAGCTCGGGCCGGTCGTGGTAGCCGCGCACGACCCCCGCGCCGCCAATGACCAGCTCGCCCGGCGTGCCTTGCCGCACCGGCTGCAGCCGCCGGTCGAGGATGTAGATCTGCTGGTTGAGCAGCGGCCTGCCGAGCGGCGGCGCGCCCCCTTCGTCGAGCGCGTGGACGGCAGACCACACGGTCGTCTCGGTCGGCCCGTACATGTTCATGACGATGCCGGAAACGAGGCCGGTCATGTCGGTCGCCAGCTGCGGTGGAAACGCCTCGCCGCCGACCATGAGGTGCTGGAGCGCCTGCAGGCGCGGGCGGGCAGCCGGGTCGCTCGCGAGCACCTGAAGCAGGGACGGCGTACACTGCAGGTGCGTCACCCCGTGGCGCGCCATCAGGTCGTGAAGCGGGCGTTCTGCGGCGTTATGGTCCTGTTGAGTGCCGTTGAGTGCCAGTGTGCGCAACTGCGCGATTTGCGGCAGATGTTCGATAACCGTCTGGGAATCCACGCCAAAATCGACAAGGCAGCCGATCTCGTCGACGCCGATCGCCGACAGACGGTGGACCAGTGCGACGTTGTCCTCAGGCGTGCCGAACAAGCCGCTGGTCTCGAAGTAGCGCTCGAAGGCATGGTCGAGCAGGGCGTCGGTCTCTTCCTCGGAGATATCGGAAAGTTCCAGTCTTTCAGCACCTTGCGGCGTCTTGAAAGCCGGGAACGACCAGGCGTACTGCTTGAGCAGATTGGTCGAGGTGCGCAGGTACTCGATGAGCGCAGGCTTGACGGCCGCGCGCACCGCATCTTCGCTTTCTCCAAGAAAAGTGTGCAACATCAAAGTGATGCGCCCTTCTCCCGAATACCCGGCCTCGTGCCAGGCGCTACGATAGGCAGCGATCTTGGTCGCCACCTCCTCGATCGACTGCCCCAGCAGGTGCGTCAGCACATTCGCGCCGACCCGCCCTGCCTCGCGGAAAGTCTCTGAATTTCCAGCAGAAGTTATCCAGACCGGCAGCTCCGGCTGGACCGGACGCGGGTACGTGCGCACCGAAACGTCATGCCCCAACGGCCCCGGATAAGCCCGTGCCTCGCCCCGCCAAAGGCCCCGGACATCCTCGACACACCGCTTGAGAACGCCCGCGCGATCGGCATAAGCCTCTGGATTCAGGACGAAATCGTCCGGCTGCCAGCCGGAGGCGAAAGCAATCCCCACACGTCCGCCGGACAAGTTGTCGACCAGCGCCCACTCCTCGGCGATACGCAGCGGATGGTGCAAAGTCCCGACCACGCTCCCGGCACGGATCTGCACCCGCGACGTGATCGCCGCGATGGCCGCTGCAGCGACGGCGGGATTCGGGTAAGGTCCTCCAAAGTCATGGAAATGTCGCTCCGGCGTCCAGATCGCCTCGAAGCCCTCGGCATCGGCGAAGCGGGCGCCCTCCAGCAGGAGGTTGTACTGCTCGGCCGCGCTGCCCGCGCTGGAACTGGCGAAGTAGAACAGGCTGAAACCGACCGGGTGGGCATCAACGGCGACCACTTCCGGCACATCGCCGCGCACCTCGCGCTCGCTGGCGATGACGATGTGGTAGCCGTGCATCAACGGCCACATCAGCTCCAGCGTGGAGATGTCGAAACTGAGGCTGGTGACCGCCAGCCACGTCCCGTCCGGCGCGATCTTGCGATCCATTCCCGCGTAGAAATTCAATAGGTTACAGTGCTCGACCATGACCCCCTTGGGCAGCCCGGTCGAACCCGAGGTGTAGATCATGTAGGCGAGATTCGCGCCTTCCGCGCCGCCATCGAACGGATCGGACGGGCACGCGGCGAAGACATCGCGCATGGTATCGACGTGCAGGATCGGCGCGTCCGTCTGCGGCAAATCGCCCGCCAGCGCGGTCTCGCTGAGGATCAGGCCGAGGCCCGAATCCGCCACCATGTGCGCGATGCGATCTCGCGGATAGGACGGGTCGAGTGGCACGTAGGCACCCCCCGCCTTGTGCACGCCGATGAGGCAGGCGAGCATCTCGACCGAGCGCGACAGGTGGAGGCCGACGAGCACTTCCGGCCCTACGCCGCGCGCGGCAAGATCGCGGGCGATGCGGTTCGAAAGCGCATCGAGCTGCGCATACGTCAGCGAGGTGCCGAGCGCCGTCACCGCCAGCTTTTCCGGGGTTCGGACGGCCTGTTCGACGAAGTGGTGATACCAGGCGGGACCGGCCGGGACCGGGCCTCCGGTGGCGTTCCAGGCGCCGACGATCCGCGCATGTTCCTCCGGCTCCAGCAGCGGCAGACACCCGACCGGCATATCGGCCGCTCCGGCGCACATCGCCTCGAAGCCGCGCACCAGATCCTCGGCATCGGCCCGTGCGAGGCGGGTGGCATCGCAGGTCCAGCGCAGCATGCCCTGCGCGGCGCAGACCGCCACGTCGAGCACTGCGCCGCCGGGGCGCGCGTCCTCCAGGGAGTCCACCACCTGCAGGCTGACGGGGTGGTCGAAAGCGACGCGCCCGCGCAGTTCCGGGCTGCGGGCGATCAGGTCGGCACCGATGGCGACGCGGCGGTGCAGCCCGGCGACCTCGCGGCCGAGCGCATCGCGCAAGGCGCCCAGCGGCGCGTCGAAATCGACTTCGACCCGTAGCGGCATTTCCGGCGCGAACCACGCCGCCACGTCATCGAGGCGGGCGCGGCTGACGCAGTCGGCATAGCCCACTTCCACGCTCGCGCGGTCGGCGGCGCGGGCCAGCCATGCCACCACGGCGGCCAGCGCATCCGATCCGGAGAACCCTTCAGGCAGCGCCCGGTCGAGAACGAAGCGCTGCGGCGCGTCGGCGCCGATGCGGGGGGTGAACTGCGGCAGTTGCAGGCTTTCACGCGTCTGCAGCCGCCGCCGCCACCAGGCCTCGTACCGCCCCGCAGCGGCATCGAGGGCGTCGAGCTGGTCGCGCGCGCCGGCGTCGAGCGCGGGGAAGGCCGGCACGCCCATCAGCATCTCGCCCAGCCGTGCCCCGCTCAGCACCTCTCCGGCCAGCGTGGCCACGCGGTCGAGGCGCAAGTCCTGGTCGCCGGTCGCGATCACGGGCGTCGGGCCGGCCAGGATGACGGTTCCCAGCGCGCGTCCCGACGAGGTCGGCAGCGGCGTGACCTCCTGCACCAGCAGCAGGCCTTCGCCCAGCAGCGCCTTGGGAGCGCCCAGCGGGTTGGCATAGCCCCCGAAATCGAGCGCGCGCACCAGCCGTGCGATCTCGCCTGCCGGGCGGCTCCAGTCGATCGTCGCGGCGGCGCGGGGCCGATCGGCGCGGCCGAGCATGCGCAAGGGGGGCCGCTCCTGCGGCACGGCGGCGGCAACGGCAGCGCCGAGGTCCGCGACGATCCCGGCGAAGCAGCGCAGGCCCGCCTCGAAGCAGCGGGTGTTGAGCGACAGCGCGGTCTCCCCGGCGGCGATGGCGAAGCGCTCGGCCGCGAGGATCGCGCCTTCGTCCACCGCGCCGGTCATCAGGTGCCACGTCACCCCGTGCTCCGGCGCGCCGTCCAGCAGCGCCCAGACCGGGGTGTTGAGCCCGGCCAGTTCGGGCAGCGGGCCGTCGTGGAAATTGATCGCCGCGCGCACGGCAAGGGCCAGCACCTCGGAAGGGAGCACCGCGAGGTTGGAGATGCTGAACAGGTAGTCGGCGCTGCCCGGCGCCCGGTCCAGCAGGTCACGCGGGCGGGGGAGCAGCGCCAGCCCGGCCCGCCGCGCCCAGTCCGCCGCCGGAGACCCCGGCGCGGCGACGACCGCGACGATCTCGTGCCCCTGTTCGACGAGCAGCTTGCCGCATTCCGCCAGCAGGGTCTCGTTGCCGATGAGGATGCTGCGCGGCACCGTGGGTAGCGAGGCACCGCAGGAATCACCAGAAGATGTCATGATATCGCTCACCCCGTAATCGTCGCCCCAAGTCACCGACGACCCTATTTTCATTCCCCTCGGCGCGACACTTCCCAAACACCGCACCGGTTTTCCCTACCGATGTGTATTTGGGAATTTCATGGAGAGGTTTACTTGTACTCGATTAGCTGGATGCGCCTGCCGGTACCGCCGCGACGCTCGCGCCGCTGCCAGTAGTCGAGCTGGCCCTGCAGGTGCGGTAGCTTGCCCAGCGTCATCCAGGTCGCCTGCAGCGCATCCCTGCGCAGCCTGACGCGCAGCCACAGCAGCGGCCAGAACGGCCACGACGGAGGCAAGGACCACAGCACGTTGCTCGCCACCTCGCGGCGCAGGCGGCGGCGGGCGTGGTGATCCTCGGTGCCGCGCATCGCCAGCGCCTCGGCGGTGGCGTAGCCGTTGCGGCGATTGCGCTGCCACCACTGCGCGAAGCGGGTCATGGCCGCATCGTGGATCGTCATGTCCCCTTCAATGCGGCGGATCAGCCAGCCCCTTCGGCGGATGCGGTGGCACAGTTCCGGTTCCTCGCCGGCGATCAGCATCTCGTCGAAGCCCTGCACCTGGGCCAGCGCGGCGACCCGGAACAGCGCGTCGCCGCCGACCGTATCGGCAAGGCCGACGGGCGTGTTCCATTCGTCCTCGCACAAGCGGTTGTAGCGACTGGCATCGGGCGCCCGCTCGCGACGGCGGCCGCAGACGGCGGCAAGCCGCTCGTCCGCCAGCAGGGCCGCGCAGGCCTTGTCGAGCCACCCCGGCACGAGTTCGCAGTCCCCGTCGATGAAATGGAGCAGTTCGAGCCGTGGATCCCGGCGCCGGTGCCACTGCAGCCCGGCATTGCGCGCGCGCGCGGCGGTGAAGGGCCGCGCCGGATCGAGTTCGACGACGGCGAGCCCGCGCGCCCTGGCCAGCGCCACGCTGCCGTCGCTGGAGCCGGAATCGACGTAGACCGCCTCGTGCCCCGTCCGTGTGACGCTCGCGATCGCAAGGTCGAGGCGCGCACCTTCGTTGCGGCCGATGATGACGAAGCCCACCGCCGTCATGGCAGGCGCTCGGTGCGCGTCCATTCACGCTGCCGCCGGGTGAGGAACTGCGCGATCAGCGGCAGCTTCCACGCGCAATAGGACGGCAGCGCGCGTAGCCCGGCGAGCGGGATCAGATCGCGGCCATGGTGCCACCATGCACGCAGCAGCCCGGCTGCGGCGGCCGCCTGCGCCGCCAGCAATGCCAGCAGCGGCGGCGACCACCCCGCCAGCGCGAAGACCGCGACCCCGGCGCCCAGCGAGCACAGCGCCAGCAGCACCGTCGGCGGCACCATGAGGTCGAGCGCCACGACCGCAAGCGCCGGTCGGCGCGGCGCGCGCGCGAGCAGGCGCGGGATGTAGCGCCAGGCGGTCTGCATCATCCCGTGTTCCCAGCGGCGACGCTGGCTGCCGGTGCCGGCGAGCGAACTGGCGGCGCTCAGCACCCGCGCCGCCGGTTCGACGACGACCCGCTCACCCGCGAGCAGGAGGTCGAGCCCCATCTCCAGATCCTCCACCAGCGAGCCGCCCGGCCAGCGCATGGCGAGGAACATCGTGCGCGGGAAGGCCATGCCCGATCCGTGCAGCAGGGCCGCGCCGGACAAGCGCTCCAGCCCCTGCTGGCGCACCAAGTTTTTGATCAGGAAGGCAAAGCCCGAGACCCGCACGATCGCATCCGTTCCGGCAGGTGCGGCGAGGAGGAACACGCCCTGCACCGCCGCCGCTCCTGCTACCGCCCTGGCCGCCAGCGCCGCCAGCCCCCCCGGCAGGACCGTGCAGTCGGCATCGAGGACGATGATCGCCGATGCCTGCGGGCGGTGGGCGGCAATGAAGGCGCGGGCATGGTCCAGGGCATGGCCCTTGCCGCGCCGCGCAGGGTCGATCCGCTCGATCACCGTCGCGCCGAGCCGCCGGGCCCGGGCGGCGGTATCGTCCGCGCAATTGTCGGCGACCACCAGCAGCTCGTCGCCGGGACGCAGATGCGCCAGCGCCGCCCGGACGCTGGCCTCGATCCCCGAGGCTTCGTCATGCGCGGGCATTACCACGAGGAAGGCCGGCGCCACCGTGCCCGGCGGTACGGCCCGGCGGCGGGCACCGACGAGGCATTCGAGCGCGAGCATCGCAGTGGGAACGCCCGCCGCAACGGCGGTCCACCAGGCCAGGAGCGGGGCGATCACGCTTCGGCGCCCTGACCGGCAACCGGGCTCAGCGGCTCTCGGCGGCGGCGTTGCAGCACCGGCGGAATCCAGTCGGACTTGAGGTTGTGCAGGCGCATGCGCCAGTCCGCCCGGTCGCCGCTGCCGGGGCGCACGCGAAAGTCGGTGCTGCGCTCGATCTCGGGCAGCGGCGCGGTGACGGCGGTGTAGTAGTACGTCGCGATCGAGCGGCGCGAGCGGCCCGGCGGACAGGCGAGCGGCTCGGGATGGCCGTGGAAGGTGTCGCGATCGGTGCTGAACACCACCGCGCGGCCGATTTCCGGCAGCACCGAGCGACACCGGGCCTTCATCGCCCGGTCCCACAGTTCCAGCGCGCCGCCATAGTCGGGCGACCAGTCCTCGTTGAGGTAGATCAGCAGGTTGAGCCGGCGCTCCACCTTCATGCGGCCGTGGTGCGGGAAGTCGGCGTGGATGCCCAGGTGCCCGCCCCGCCGCGTCTCGTGCAGGCCAGCGCCAGCGTGGTAGGGATCGGCGATCAGCCCGCGAATGCCGGTCATCTCGCTCAGGAAGGCGAGGAACGCGCGCGAATTGAGTTCGGCGAACAGCATGCGGGTATGCGGCCCGGCGCACTGGTCGGGGCGGAACTGGAACTTCAGCCGTTCCTGGTCGCGGTCGAAGTAGTCGCGCCCGGCGCTGTCGGGAAATTCGCCGAGCACCCGGCGCAGGAAATCGCGGTCGAGGAAATCGTCGACGACGACGTGCGGGAACGGATCGCCCTGGCGGTAGTCCGTCGCCATGGCCGCCCCGGCCTCGCGGCAGGCGTCGTAGTCGAAGCAATGGTATCCGCCCAGGTCGGTGAGCCCCAGAAACGCCATCAGATCCCCCTGTCACGCGCCGCGCGGGCGCCGTCCCGCACCATCGCTGGAACGGACCGAGGATAAGGAGCCCATCCCCGACGGGGCAGACGTGAAACTCCCTTGGATGTTCTCATGATCGACACCCACCACGCCTGCCAAATAGACTTGGCGCGAACGTTCCTCCCCACATCCAAGGAGAGATGCCGCGTGCATATCGGGCTCTGCTCACCCCATTGGCCGCCTTCGCAAGGCGCCAACGGTATCGTCACTTACGTCTCGCAGGTACGCGAATACCTGCTGTCGCGGGGACATGACGTCTCGATCGTCGCGCAGGGCAGGCTGATCGCGCAGGACGGCACGGTGACGCCGCTCCAGGCGCCGGGCGGGGCGGCCCAGTCATTTGACGACCAGTCCTTCGGCGTCCGCTGGTTCGGGGCGAAAGCCATCGGAGCCCTGGGCCGCCGGATCGCCTGGCGCTTCGACCGGTCCTCCGGCGCGCTCGCCCCGCTCGGCCGGATGCTGGCGCGCGAGGTCGCGCAGGCCCACCGCATCCGGCGCTTCGACGTGTTCGAGATGGAGGAGAGCTTCGGCTGGTCCGCCTTCGTGGGCAAGGCGATCGACGCCCCGGTAGTGACCCGGCTCCACGGCCCCCACGCGGTCCGCCCGCCCAGCCCGCGCAGCGAGGCCGAACTGCAAAGCGACGAAGCGCGCTGCCGGGCGGAAGCCCGCGCGATCCGCGCCGCGCCGGTGCTCACCGCCCCGACCCGCGCGGTGCTCGACGTCCTGTGCGCCCAGGCCCGGCGCGACCCGGCGAGCGTTTCGCTGGCGATCCCCAACCCGATCCGCATCGATCCCGAGGCCCCGACTTGGAGCCTCGACACATGCGAGCCGGACCACGTCCTGATGGTCGGCCGGTTCGATTACTGGAAGGGCGCCGACACCATGCTGCTGGCGTTCGATCGCCTGCTCGACACCCGTCCGAACGCACGGCTGACGCTGGTGGGGCCCGACGACGGCATCGACAGCCACGGCCGCCGCGTCGGCTTCGAGACGTTCGTGGCGGAGAACCTCTCGCTGCGCGCGCGCGAACGGATCACCTTCACCGGCCAGCTCGAAGCCGGACAGATCGCGCCGCTGCGGCGCAAGGCGATGGTGACCGTCTGCGCCTCACGCGAGGAGAGCTTCTCCTACGTGCTGCTCGAAGGAATGGTCGCGGGCTGCCCGCTGATCTCGACCGCCTGGCCGGCCAGCCGCGAGGTCATCGTCGATGGCGAGAGCGGGATGCTCACCCCAATCGCCGATCCTCCGGCTCTCGCGGCGAGCCTGGAACGGATGCTCGCCGACCCGCAGCGTGCGGCGGCGATGGGCGCGGCAGCGCGCGAGCGCGCCCGGCGGTGCTTCGCCATCGAGGTCGTCGGCGCCCGGCTGATCGACTGCTACGAGACCGCGATCGAAGCCGCCGCGGCGGAACGCGCCGCCGGTCCGGTGGCGACGCTGCAATGACGGTGCAGGCCACCGGAGCCGCCTGGCCCGCCGGATCGCCCCGTCCCGGCCTCGCCGCACGCCTGGGCGCGCTGGCCCTGCGCGATACCAACGTCGTCGTCGCCTCGGTGGTGCTCAACAACCTGCTGCGCGCGGTAAGCAGCATGATCCTGACCCGGCTGCTGGCGCCCGAGGTGTTCGGCATATCCGGCGTGATCGCCTCGCTGCAGTTCACCGTGGCGCTGGCCAGCGACCTGGGCTTCCAGGCCTTCGTCGTGCGGCAGGAGGACGGCGGCAGGAAGCGCTTCCTCGATACCGTATGGACCGTGGCGCTGCTTCGCTCGGTATTGCTGGCGGCGGCGCTGGCGGCGCTGGCGCTGCCGGTCTCGCGGGCGCTCGCGCGGCCTGACCTGATGCCGCTGATCGCCGCCTCGAGCCTGGTATTCCTGATCGAGGGGCTGGCCTCGACCAGCCTGCTGAGCGCCCTGCGCGACCGCCGTATCCTGCGTCTTTCGGTGGTCGAGATCGCCGCGCTCGTCGTCCAGATCGCGGTGAGCGCCGGGCTGGCCTGGCTGCGCGGCGACTACTGGGCGATCCTGGGCGGGATGCTGGCGGGGGCGGCGCTGAAATCGCTGCTGAGCTACGCCGCATTCCCGGATTCGGCGCGCGGCCTGGCGCTCGATCGCGCGACGCTGCGCGGGCTCTGGGCCTTCGCCCGCTACGTGACGGGATCGAGCGTGATCTACCTGCTGGTCACCCAGTGCGACAAGCTGGTGCTGGCCAAGGTCATGCCGCTCGACCAATTCGGCTTCTACGTGCTGGCGGGCAATCTCGCCTCCGCGCCGCTGGGGTTCGCGGCGAATTATGCCAGCCGGGTGCTCTACCCGAGCTACGCCGCGCTCTGGCGCGAGGGCGCCACGGACTTGCGGGCACGCTTCTACGCCAGGCGGCGGCTGCCCTCGCTGCTCTACGCGGCGGCGACCGGCGGGATCATCGGCAGCGCCCCGCTGGTCGTCGGCGTGCTCTACGATCCGCGCTATGCCGAGGCCGCGCTCTACCTGCAGATCCTGTGCGTGTCCTCGCTGCTGGCGCTGCCCTCGTGCGCGGCGAACGAGACGCTCACCGCGACCGGCCGGATCAGCGCCACGTTCGAGGCGAGCATGGCCAAGCTGGCGTGGCTGGGGCTGGCCGGCGTCGCCGGATACCTGATCTGGGGGCAGTTCGGACTGGTGCTGGCGGTCGGCCTGATGGAAGCGGCGGCGCTGGGCTTCAAGTGGCTGCGGATGCGGCAGGCCGGCCTGCTCGACATGACGCAGGAACTGGCGTTCCTGGCCGCCGGAGCGGGCGGGATACTGCTGGGCCTTGGCGCCGATGCGGTGCTGGGACCGCTGCTGCGATAGCCAGAAAGACGATCACGCCGGCAGCGCCGCACCCGTCCACGGCACCGCCCCGGCAGGGGAGACCGCCTGCCGCCGCCCGAGAGCCCGGATCGCGGCGGCAAAGCCGAAGAACCCGAACATCAGCACCGAAGGCCGGTTGCCGAACGAGGCGAAGAACAGCGCCAGGCTGAGCGTGGCGAGGCAGCCGAACACGAAGGCCGCAGGCGCCGCCCCGCCGCTCGCGAACGCCAGCCTGCGGCCGCGCCACAGCCGCGAGAGCGGTGCGAAGAGGTTCCACACGAAGATCCACAGCCCCGCCGCACCGCCGAACAGCCCGAACCACAAGTACGTGTTCACGTAGTCGATGATGCCCTCGCCCTGGCGCATGTCCTCCAGCCGCACTTCGAGCTGGGCGCCGGAAAAGCCCACGAGGGGACTGCCCCAGAATTCCTCGCTGCCTCGATGCAGCAGGTCGCGGCGGTAGTCGGCGGTATCGCTGCCCTGACCCGAAAGGCCGAGCGATTCGGAGAACGAGGGCGATACGCTCGCCGCCGCCAGCACGATCCCGAGCACCATGGCGGTCGGGGCGAACTTGCGCACCAGCGCGCGCCAGCGGCCGAGGAACACGTCGCCCAGCAGCACCGCCAGCGCCAGCGCGATCCAGGCATTGCGCGATTGCGGCGCCGAAACGCCGACGAACACCGCAAGGCACAGCAGCCCATGGCGCCGGCGGCTGCGGAAATCGTCGCGCAGCAGCCACAGCGCGACGAGGCACAGCGCCATGACCAGCGCGATCGAGGTCGGCTCGTTGAAAGGCCCGCCCGCGCGCAGCAGCGCTCCGCGCGTCTTGACGATCAGCACCATCGGCACCTGCAGATGCCAGTACAGCTCGTTGTAGATCGGCCAGTTGCGCCACGCCTCGTAGGCGAGCAGGATCGCCAGGCCGCTCGCCGCGCAGGCCAGCCAGCGCATGGCGGCGCGCATCGTCTCGCCGTCCTTCAGCGTGCGGCTGAGGATGTAATACGGCAGCCCGTAGTCGATCGTCACGTTGATGGTGCTGCGCAGGGCATGCGTGAAGCTGGTGTCGCGCGCCGAGATGAACACCAGCGCCAGCAGCAGGCAGCCGACCCGGATGTCGTCGGCCGGCGCGATCCGCGCGCGCGCCGGGTGCGAGAGCACCGCGAACGTGGCCCCCAGCGCCAGCGCGTCATGGACGCCGAGGTCGAACAGCTTGAGCCCGCCCAGCTCGACCGGCATCTCCAGCGCGGGCAGCAGCAGCAGGCTGAACAGATAGACCCCGGCGATCCGCTCCATGCGTCCCGCGAACACCGGCACCCACAGCGCCATGACCGCATAGAGCAGCCAGACACTCGGCAGCAGCCAGGCGACCACGGGCATCAGGAACGTCATCAGCACCGCCCGCAGCGCCATCTCCTGTCGCAGCGGCAGCCGCAGCGAGGACACGAACAGTATGACCCCCAGCGTGCTGACGCAGGCGGCATGGAAGCCGGGCTTGGCGAGGACGAAGGCGAAGGCGGCGGCCACCACCATGGCCAGCACGGCAAGCGGCGTGCGCGCGGCGGTATCTTCGTTCAAGGTCTGGCCTCCAGGAAGCGGCGCAGGGCATCGTACTTGGGCGCCTCGGCCAGCGGCTGTCCGGCATATTCGCGCAGGCCCCACGACCCGTACCAGGCGATCGGCGCGGTCGAGGCGTAGAGCGTCAGCGTATCGCCGAAACGGTCGCGCCAGCCGGTCAGGTAGCGGGTGTAGGCGCGGGCCATGCGCGGATCGCGCTGGACCGCGCGGGCAAGGTCGATGTCCGGGGTGACGAGGTGCTGCCCGCCTTCGTAGGCGATGTAGCGCTTGCCATGGGCGATGGCGATGGCGCGGTTCTCCGCCGCCATGTCCAGGGTGCGGTCCACCGCGCCGGGCAGCGCCGCGAAGACGCGGTCGGCGTCGGTGCTGCGGTATCCGGCAAGGTCGAGCCAGATGTAAGGCGCCGTCGCCAGCGCATCGACCCATTCGGCACTGTCGCGAAAGCCCAGCACCACGCGGGCGAGTTCGGGATTGGCATGCTGCGTCGCGCAGACCCGGATCAGCGCGCCCGGCCGATCGGCGAACACCTGCGTCCATACGCGCATCGCCGCCGTCATGCGCTCGGCATAGCGCTCCATCCCGGCGCGGATCGGATCGCCCTCGCCGAGCCCGCGTGCCAGCCCTTCGGCGCGGGCATCGCGGGCGGCCGCGAAGCCGTCGTTCCAGATCTCGTTGCCGAACTCGACGTAGACCCGCGCATCGGGATCGAGGCGGTCGTGCACCAGCCGCGCGAAGCCGCGCAGATAGGCCTCGTCGGCATGGTAGGGCATGACGAACCAGGGATCGGCGTGGACCGCGTTGGCAAGGTCCACCATGTCCTCCGCCGAGACCCCGCCCGCGCCCACCTGCGAGGCCTGCTGCGGGCGGGCGCGGGCGTTCCAGGCGATGCGCGGATTGTCGTTGACGCGCTGCCAGTCCATGAACCGGATGACCCCGAAGTCGGCGGCGAAGCGCAGGAAATCGGGATCGAAGCGCACGCCGGCGGGCGTGCCAGCCTTGCGGCAGTCGATCGCGCGGACCGGATCGACCGGATCGGTGCGCACGAGTTCGATCCACGCCCCCTCGTCCTCGGCGCCGAGCGGGGTGAGGCGCAGGTCGATGCTGTGCGCCCCCTGCCCGATCACCCGCGCCACCCCGCCCGCCGTGATCTCGCCGCTGCCCAGGAAGGTGCAGCGCACGAAGGCGGGACGGAACGGCGCATCGGGCAGCACCAGCGGGCGCGGCGCGGTCTGCCCCGGATCGAGCCGCAAGACCCAGCCGGCGGCGTCGAGCCGGTCCGCCGGCATCGGCGTCCAGCCGCTCCCGCGCGACTGGAACCACTCGCTCTGGGCGATCAGGTTGGCGAAGACCTGTTGGCGGTTGTAGGTCTGCGGACCGAACAGGTTGATGCCCACGGTGGTTTCGGGAACGCGCCCGGTGGCGCGCGCCTCGACACGGCCCGCCTGCCGCCAGCCCTCGCCGAACTGCGACAGCAGGGCCGAAGCCGCCGCCGCAGCGGCCACTACGACCAGGGCCGCCCGCTTCACGCCCCGGCCTCAGGCATCGAGCCGTACGCCCGCACCGGCGGGCGCGCGGCTGCGCCAGGCCTGGTGGATGCGGAAGATCTGCGGCCCCTCGATCAGGTAGCGCCGCCAGAGCCGCTGCGGGTTGGAGCAGAGCCGGAAGAACCACTCCATCGACATCTGCTGCACCATCAGCGGCGCGCGCTCCTGCTCGCCCGAGAGGAATTCGAGGCTGGCGCCGATGCAGAAGCCGATGCCGCGCCCGCCGCGCGCCTTGGCGACGCGCCGGGCGACGATCTCCTGCTGCGGAGAGCCCACCGCGAGGAACGAGTAGCGCGCCCCGGCCTCGACCAGGAAGCGCACCGCCCGCGCCACTTCGCGCGGGTCGCGGATGAAGCCCATCGGCGGGTTGTAGTGGCGCACGTTGCGCAGCCCGTAGATTGCGCTGATGCGCGCCACGGTGGCTTCGCTGCCGCCCAGGATCGCGACGGCATCGTCGGGCGCGATGCCCTGCTCGAACAGGCGCAGCGTCAGGTCGCTGCCGGTCACCACCGGCAGGTCGCGCCCCTCGCCGCGCGCCAGGCGGGCGAGGATGCGGCTATCGCACAAGGTCATCCAGGCGTCGCGGTAGGCCGGCCACAAGTCCGACCGGCGGCGCAGCAGCCGCACGACGTGATCGACATTGGGCGTCACCACATACGTGAACGGCGCCGAGGCCGGACGCCCGACGACCGCCGCCAGCGCCACCGACAAGTCGATCGGCGTGAAGTCGAGGTCGAGGAACTCCACCTCGTGCCGAAGTGCCGGCCGGGCGGGCGCCGGTTCCGCGAAGGACAGGCCGTCCAGCGAAAGGCCGTCCAATTGCAAGCCAACGACCGGCGCCGGAATTTCGCGGCCGGTAAGGTTCAGGTTTTCAAGCGACATGAGCGTGCCTCCCCGCCCGCGACTATGCCGCCGGCCCGGGGCACGGTCTTCCCCGGCAAATCCGGGCGATTTACTGCGTCCGCCGTTTCCCCTCCCGCAAAAGCCCCCCGTGCATTTCCGCAGAGCCCGTCCGGTAGATGCCCGTCGGGGTCTTTTCGCCATGGCACCGCCCCACGCCTGCGCGACGGACCGATACGGATTTCTGCCAAGGGATTAGGCGGCTCTCCATCGGGAGAATTTCCGCAGGTGCAGCATGGGCATAGCCTTCTCGACAGGCCGTCATCGGATGTCGGCCGAGGGGGTTGATGTGTTCCATTCCAACGAAGCAGACCGGCCGCGCCCTGCGCGCCGGAAGCGCCGGGTCGCCTTCGCGGCCGGCATGATCGCCGCAGCGGCGCTGTTCGCGCAGGACGCGGCGGCGCAAGCGAAGCCCGGCGCCGGCGTGGCGGCCGTCACCGGCGCGCAATCGACGGCGGCGATGCCGGACCGTCCCGCGATGCCGCGCTACGTCGTCAAGGCGGGGGACCAGCTCGACGTCTTCGTCTGGGGCGAGGAGCGCATGCAGCGCCAGGTGCTCGTCCAGCCCGACGGGACTTTCGCCTTCCCGCTCGCAGGGACCATCCGCGCGGACGGGCGCAACGTCTCCGACATCGCCGACGACATTCGCGGGCGCATCGCGCTCAACTACACCTCGGCCCCGCCCGACGTCACGGTGACCGTGCGCGAGACCGACGGCACCCGCTTCTACGTGCTCGGCAAAGTGCGCACGCCCGGCAGCTTCACCAGCGGCTCGGCGCCCAACATCCTGCAGGCGCTGAGCATGGCCGGGGGCACCGCCGAGTTCGCCGACACCGGCGGCGCGGTGATCCTGCGCCAGACCCCGGCCGGCCAGGTGGTCGAGCGGATCCGCCTCGGCAGCCTGCTCAAGGGCGCCCGCTCGCTCAAAGCCGGCGCGCTCTCCACGCCGCTGCCGACGCTTTCGAGCGGCGACGTCCTGCTGATCCCGTGACGGGCCGGCAGCATGGCTCCCTGCTCCTCCTGGCCATCGCCACCTGCCACCCCGGCCGCGCCGGGGCGCAGGAGGAGCCGCCGCACATCGAGTTCGACGCGACCGTGTTCTCCGGCCGCAACCCGTTCCTTACCGGAGACGACAACGCGATGACGAGCGCGGGCGAAGTCTCGGCGCAAGGCGGGGCGAAGCTCGCCCTCGGGCACCGCACCACGATCGACCTCGACGGCCGGATCGCCTATCGCCGCTATGACCGCCGCTACGGATCGTTCGTCACCGGCCATGCCATGGCCGCGATCGACCACCGCCTCGACGAGCATCTCTCGCTGCGCACCGAGGCCCGCTACGAGCGCTTCCTGCCGCTCGAAGGACTCGCCGCCAGCATCGACGCGGCGATCGATCCGGTCAGCCTGCAGGAACGTTACGAGGCGCGGCAGGAGGTGGTCTGGCGCCCCGACCCGTTCCTGACGCTGCGCGGCACGGTCAGCTGGATGAAGCTGGCGCCGCGCGGCTCGCTGCTGCTGGCGCGGACCGAGGGCACCAGCCTCGGCCTCGCCGCCGAGCGGCGCATCTCCACCACCTCGTGGATCGGGGCGGAAGGCCGCGCGACCGTGAGCCAGTCCAGCGACGGGGTCGATGCCGATGCCGGGGCTCTGGTGGCCAAGGCCGGTACCCGCTTTGCCGCGCACTGGACGCTGGAGGGAGAAGCGGGCGCCGCGCGCATCTCCCGCCGCGACCCCGGCCTCCCGCGCGAAGACGGGCCGGCCCGGCTGACCGCCGCCGCATCGCTATGCTACGATCCGCGCCGCCTGCGCATCTGCGCCACCGCCAGGGTGGCGCCGGTCCTGACCACCTTCGGCGGCATCCGGCGCGAGCGCTCGGCGCACCTGGCGTTCGATTTCCAGACCAGCGAGCGCGGCACGCTCAGCGCCGAGGCCGACTACCGTTCGGTGCCCCGCCCCGGCTTCGGTTCCGACGCCTCGGTGCTGCGCCTTTCCTCCGCCTACGAACACCGGCTCGACAGCCGCTTTCGCCTTCATGTCGGCGCGGACTACGATCGCCGCTCCGGCGTGACCCGCCAGACGCAGGACACCTGGACCGTCAGGGTCGGCGTCACTTTCCGGATACCCAGCCCATGACGATGACGCCCTTTCCAGACCCGTCGCCCCCGATGCATCCCGGCGAGCCCGAGGCGCTGGGCATCCATCCCGCCGAGCTCCTCGCCATGCTGCGCCGCCGCTGGCGCTGGCTGATCGCGCCGACCATGCTCGGCGCGCTGGCGGCCGGGGCGGTGGTGCTGCTGCGCGAGCCGGTCTACCGGTCCAATGCGACGCTGCTGATCGATTCCCCGCAGATCCCCACCAGCCTCGTCGCCTCGCCGCTGACCGACGTGGCGGATGAGCGGATCGCCAAGATCCGCCAGCAGATCGTCAGCCGGGAAAGCCTGACCCGGCTGATCGAGCGCAACCGCCTCTACCCCGACCAGCGCGAGACGATGGAGTATCCCAAGCTGCTCGAGCTGATGCGTTCGCACGTCGGCGTGAACCTCGTCGCCGCGAACCAGGCGCGCGGCCAGGGCAGCACGATCGCCTTCACGCTTTCCTTCGACTACCGCGACGCCCGCGCGGCGCAGCGCGTGACCGACCAGCTGACCCGCATGTTCCTGGTCCAGGACAAGCGGTTCCGGACCGAGCAGGCGACCGGCACCGCCGCCTTCCTCGCCCGGCGCTCCGACGAACTGCGCCGCCAGCTGCGCGATTTGTCGGAGAAGCGGCGCGAGGTCGAGGCGCGCTATGCCGGGGCACTGCCCACTGACGTGGCGCTCAGTTCGCAGGCCAGTTCGGCGATCCGCGCCGAGATCGCCCGCACCGATGCCGAGACGCAGGGACTGGTGCAGCAGAGCGGCCTGCTCGCCGCGCGCCAGCAGGAGCTGGAAGCCGCCCCGCCGCGCGGGATCGAGGGCCTCAACGCGGCGCAGGAGCGGCTCGCCCGCCTGCTCGCCACCCATTCCGAGCGCTTCCCCGACGTCATCGCCGCGCGCGCCGAAGTGGAGCGCCAGCGCACGCTGCTGCGCCAGCAGCCGGGGCCCAGCTCGACCCTGATCCAGGCCGAGATCGCCGCCAGCCGCGAACGCATCTCGACGCTGGCGGCGCGGCGCGGCGAACTGGTGGGCACGATGGGCGAACTCGACCGCCGCGTCGCCCTGGCGCCGCAGTCGGCCTACGAGCTGAACACGATCGAGCGCGAATACGACAACATCAAGCGCCAGTACGATTCGCTGCGCGAGAAGCAGCTCGACGCGCAAGTCGCCGCCAATCTCCAGTCGGAGGACAAGGGCGAGCGCTTCACCGTCGTCGATCCGCCGAACCTGCCGCTTCATCCGCTGGGATCGGCGGCCTGGTCGGTGCTGCTGACGGGACTCGCCGCCGGGCTCGGCCTGGGGCTGTGCCTGGTGGTCGGGCGCGAACTGGCGAACGGCACCGTCCACGGCATCCAGAGCCTGCGCCGGGCCCTGCCCGCGCCGCTGCTGGGCACCGTCCCCGCCGACGACGGGCCGAACATCCTGCAACGGCTGGCAGGCGGCTGGCTGCCGGGCCGCATCGTCTCACCGCCAGCCTCACTCTCATTTTCGGGAGCCGGATCATGAATGCAGAGAGCCCCATCATTCCCGAAATCCCCTCGATCCATGCGGGCATCGGGATTCCCGCCATCGCCAGCATCACCCTGGTGCCAGACGCCGCGCATCTCGCCCGCCACCGCATCGCCGGCCCCGGACCGCTGAGCGAGGCGGTGCATCCCTTCACGATGATCCGCTCCGCGCTGATGGAGCACGCGCGCGCCAGCGGGCAGCGGATCTTCGCGGTCAGTTCGGCCGAGCCGGGCAACGGCAAGACGCATGTGGCCGCCAACCTGGCGATGGTCATGGCGCGGGTCCATCCCACCGTGCTCGTCGAACTCGACTTGCGGCGGCCGTCGCTCGGCGTGCGGCTGGGCCTGCCGGACGACTATCCGGGGGTGGACGACTACCTGGCGGGCGACTGCCCGTGGATATCCACCCGCGCACATGTCGAGGGGCTCGACCTCGCCGTCCACCGGGTGCGCCATCCGCGCTCCGAGGTGGAGGCGCTGCTCGGCTCCAACGCGCTGTCGCTGGCGCTGCGCCACCGCCACGCGGGCGACGAGCGGACCATCATCCTCGTCGATACCCCGCCGGCGATCCTGAGCGACGACCTCGTCCTGATCGCCCGCAACGTCGACGGGGTGCTGGTGGTGGCGGAGGAAGGCCGCACCGGCAGGCGCGCGCTGCAGGAGATCGCGCGCGCGCTCGGCCCTACGCCGATCGTCGGCACCGTGCTCAACCGCTCGATATCCCGCCCGCAGCGCCGGATCGACTACGGCTACTACCAGGAGCGAGACCCGCGATGATCCTGCCGCTTTCGCCGGAGCGCGCGCGGTGGCTGCGCGACCTGCCCTCGCGCAGCGCGCTCAAGGTACTGAACGAGCGGCGCGTGCGCGGTTGGCTGGGGCGGCGCCATGCCGCCGCGATCGCCCGCCACGATGCCCGGCTGCCGCCGATCGACGGGGCCGGGCAGGCAATCGTCGATCGACTGGAACGCTGCGGCGTGTGCATCACCACGCTGGATGCGCTGGCGATCCCCGGATCGGAGGCGCTGGTGGAGACGGCGGCCGCGCTGGCGCAGGCCTTCGCCCCCGAGGCCCGTGCCCTGTCGCGCGCCGGGCAGGCCTTCATCATCGTCCCGCCGGCCGACATCGCCGCCAACCCGCGCATCTTCCACTGGGGGCTGGAGGACCGCCTGCTCGACATCGCCGAGCGCTACATCGGCCTCCCCGCCGCCTACGACGGGGTCGCGATCAACTACACCGTGGCGGACGGGCGCGAGATATCGACCCGCAAGTGGCATCGCGACTGGGAGGACCGGCGCATGCTCAAGGTCGCGGTCTACCTCCACGACGTCGATACCGGCGGCGGACCGTTCGAGTGCATCGCCCGGCAGGACACCGTCCAGAGCGACCGCGAGGGCTACAACTACGACCTCGCCGACGACGACGCGCTGGCCCGCCGGCTGGGCGAGGACTTCGCGCGCGACGTGGTGAGCTGCACCGGCCCGCGCGGCACCGTGGTGTTCTGCGACACCGCGCGCTTCTTCCATCGCGGCAAGCCCGCCACCACCCGCGACCGGGCAGCGCTGTTCTACAGCTACTTCGCCAATCCGCCGCGCCACCCCTTCCTGTGCGAGCGCACCGGCCTGGGCCGCGCCGACGCCCTGGCGCTGGCCGAAGGCCTGCCCGAACGCCAGCGCCGCGCCGCCCTGTGGCGCGGCCAGCTTTCGCCGCTGCTCAGGATGATCCCGAGCGCAAGCCTCTAGGCGGCGCGCACACTCTACCTGCCCGCGAAGGGCCGCAGCAGTTCGACCATGCGGGCGGCGCAGCGTTCGGGATCGTGGCGTTCGCGCACGCGGCGGCTGGCGCGCTCGCCCATCGCGGCGAGTTCCTCGGGCCAGGCGCCGAGCGCCGCCTCCAGCGCCTGCGCGAGCGCGTCCACCGAGCCCGAGGGCACCAGCCAGCCGACCTGCCCGTCGACCAGCTCGGGAATTCCGGCGATGGCGGTGGCGATCACCGGGCGGCGCAGCGCCATCGCCTCCATCAGCACGACCGGCAGCCCCTCGGCGAAGCTCGGCAGGACCAGCGCGCGGGCACGGACCAGCGCCGCGCGGATCGCCTCCGGCCCCGCCCAGCCGCGCAGCGTCACCACCGCGCCGAGGCCGAGCCGGGCGATCTGCCCCTCGATGATCGCGCGGTCCTCCCCGTCGCCGACGATGTCGAGGCGGATCGCGCGGTCGGCGGCGATCCGGGCGACGGCCTCCAGCAGCAGCGGCAACCCCTTCTGCGCGCTCAGCCGGGCGACGCACAGGAACCGCGCATCCTCCGGCGGATCGTCGGCTGCCGGGCCCGGATCGGCCAGGAACACCGGATCGGGCGCGCAGGGCACGACGTGGATGCGCGGCCAGTGCGCCGGGTCCGACCAGCGCATCAACTGGCCCCGGCCGAAGCTGGACACGCCGACCACGAAGGCCGCCTCGGCGATCTTGCCCGGCAGATCGAGCCCGCGCGGCGCGTCGAATTCGTCGGGGCCGTGCGCGGTGAAGCTGTAGGTCACCGGCGCCAGGCGTGCCGCCAGCCGCACGACCATCGCCGGATTGGTCCCGAAATGGGCATGGACATGCGCGACCCCCGCCCGCTCCAGCCGCCGCGCCAGCAGCGCCGCCTCGGCGAAATAGGCCAGCGCGCGGATGCCGCCGGCGCCTCTCAGGGCCAGGGCCAAGGCGCGCAGGGCCTGCAGCGGACGCATCGCGAACTGCGCCAGCACCGCTGCCGCCAGCGCCGCCCGGTCCTCCAGCAGCGCGGTGGTGCGGGCGGTCTCGTCCCGATCGCCGAGCGCCTCGGGCGCGCGCCGCACGGTGAAGCGGTGGACTTCCACCCCCTGCCGCTCCAGCGCCGCGATCTCGGTGCGGATGAAGCTGTGGCTGATCTTGGGATAGACGTTGCTGAGATAGGCGACCGCCGGCCGCTGCCGCGCAGCGGCGCCGGGCCGCGGCGCCCCGGCGATACGCGGCGCCTCGTCTTCCGCATGGCGCCGGAAGCCGAGGGTCGCGCCCGCGATTGTCTGGGTGATCTCGAACATCCCCGCATTATGCGCGCGCGGCCCGCGCGCGGCATTGGGGGTTCTCCTTAGGCAATCTGGCCGGGGCGACGGGGGAGCGTGATCGCCCGAATGCCCCTTGCCCCGCCGACGACGGATAGTGAGGCTTCACAGCGGGAGACCCGTCTTGACGACGCTGGCCGACTTGCATCGCGGATGGTGGGGACGCCGCCCGAATAACGGCTCCGGGAGGGCGGCCATGCGCCGGGCACGGTTCTGGCTCGGCGCATGTCTGTCGCTGGTGGCGGGGACGACCGTTCCGGCCCGCCATCCCACCGCGAGCGCGCTGCCGCTGCCCTCACCCCCGCCCCCGCCCGCACCAGCGATCGCATCCCGCCCGGCCCCGCCCGGCGAAGGCGTGCCGGTCGCTCCCGACGAACCCTCGGCCCGGCTTGCGGTCGCCTTCAACGCCGCCGTGCCGCTGGCGCGCAGCGCGCTGGCTATCGCCGCACCGTTCCGCCTCGATGCCTCCGCGCCGGATCTCGCCCGCGCTGCCGACTGCCTGGCGGCGGCGGGCTACTACGAGGCCGGAAGCCGCGCGGCAGACCAGCGGGCGGTGCTTCAGGTCGTGCTCAACCGGGTCCGTCACCGGGCCTTTCCGGCCACCGTCTGCGGGGTCGTGTTCGAAGGGGCGGAGCGGCGCACCGGCTGCCAGTTCACCTTCACTTGCGACGGCGCGATGCTGCGCCGCACGCCTTCCGCCCTCGCCTGGCAGCAGGCCCGCGCCCTTGCCGCGCAGATGCTGCGGGGAGAGGTCGAGCCGGCCGTCGGCCTCGCAACCCATTACCATACCGACTGGGTGAGCCCCGCGTGGGACCGCACGATGGACAAGATCGCCGCCGTGCGCTCGCACTTGTTCTATCGCTGGCGCGGGCTGCAGACGTTCACGATGCGCCATGCCGGGCACGAGCCGGCCATTCCCCAGATGGCCCGCCTGTCCCAGGCCCATGGCCTGCCCCTGACCCTGGCGACGGACCAGACCGCGCCCCTGGCCCCGGCTGCCCCCGCTTTCGCGGCTGCCGCCCCGCGCCTGCAGTCGCCGCCGGCTCTGGCGCTCGCCGCGACCGGCGTGTTCCTCGTCACCCTGCCGGCGGACGGCGGGCCGGAAAGCTTCCGCGCCCTGGCCGCCCGGCGCTGCGCGGGCCTGCGCGAATGCCGCGTGATCGGCTGGACCGACCCCGCCCGTACCCCCCGCGCGCTGCCGATGCCCGGCAGTTCGGTGGACACCATCGCCTTCGTCTTCGAACGCCGCGATACGGGGAGCGCAGCCGGCGACAAGGCGCGCTGGGACTGCGCCCGCTATGCCCCGGGCGCCCCCGGCCAGTGCATCTGACGGACCGGACTTATTCCGGAGCGATGGGCCGCCCTTCAAACCGGGCGACGGCATGGCGCACCACCTTGTCCAGCGCCTCGTCGGAGAAGAAGCCGCCGGGGATCAGGCAGCGCTCCACCAGCACCCGGCGGAAGGCGGCGAAGGTCGGCGCGTCCGGCGCCACCGGATCGGTCCAGAAGGCATCGAGGCCGGCCTGGCAGGTGATTTCGGGAATGTCGTAGACCGCATGCCCCAGCGCCACCACCGGCACGCCTTCGGCCAGCGCCAGGGTGCCGCTGGTGCTGTTGATGGTGACGACGCCTTGCGCGCGCCGGGTGACCGGCACGATGTCCCCCCAGGCGAGGTAGTCGATGCGCTCCTCCACGCCGAAGCGGCGGGCCATGTCGGCGGTTTCCTGCTGCCAGTCGCGCACGCCGTTGTCGAGCGGGTGCTCCTTGACTACCAGCCGCGTGCCCGCCGGCGCATGCGCGGCGAAAGAGCCGAGCACCAGCTTGAGCGCATCGGCGATGCCCACGAACGGCGAATGCAGGCGGATCTGCGCATCGGAATCGAGCTGCAGCGGGAACAGGAAGTACGGCGCGTCGGTATGCACCAACCGGTGCACCAGCGCCGCCCCCGCCGCCTCGCGCTCCTTGCGGCGGCTCAGCTTGCGCAGCCAGCCCATGCCCTCGACCAGCGGATGCCAGGGCCGGTGGTTGGTCCAGTGCGGGTAATACCAGCGCATCAGGACGTCGGCGACGTTGTAGAGCAGTCCCTCGGCCGCGCGGCGCCGGAACGAGGAGGGCACTTGCGCATGCGGCGGCACCGGCGGCAGCGCGGCGGCGGTCTCGCGATACCAGACCGGATCGCGCGGCAGCGAGGAATGGCCGTTGACGCCGCCCAGTTCCAGCGTGACCCAGTCCGGCCGCACGTAGCCTTCCTCGAAGACGTGGACCGGCACGCCCAGTTCGCGGCAGACGCGGGTGGCGTCCATGTGATGGTCGCGGCAGTCGCCGAACAGGGTGACGTCGGTGACGCCTTTGTCCCGGATCACCGCTGCCAGCCATTGCGGCCAGTCTTCCAGCGAGCCGCGATATTCCAGCCCGTTCGGCAGGCGCCAGAAGACCCGGTCGCCGCCGTTGAAGTTGATCTTGTGGACGGTGTGCCCCGCCGCCAGCAATTCCTGGCCCAGGCGGCGGAACAGCGGGCCCATCAGGCCCTGCAGCAGCAGGACCGTCCGCTTGCCGCTTTGGCCGGTATCTTGCCCTGTATTGGTCGTGACTACTGACATCGTAAAATAACGTACTCCGCAGTGACGTCCGCCAAGACCTGTCGGGATTCGCTTGGACGGTCGATCCGCCCCGATCTTCAAGGGGTTAGTGTTCCCGGCGGGAAGGGGCAAGCCCGCCCGTCGCCGCACTGCGACGAAGACGGAGCCGATCGCCCGCAACCTTGGTCCGATCGGGCCGCCGCCCCTTTCCAGCCTGCGCCGGGGCCGCTATCAGGCCGCCCACGCCCGCCGGACCGGTCCTGCGGGCGTTCGACACGGCAGGACGGTGACGCTGGAAAGCCTGACATATGTAGGACTGCCTATCGGCGCCGTGATCCTCGACGCGCTGGTGCGGCCGCGCGTCCGCGCGGGCACGGGGCTGCGGATGCGCCGTGCGGCGGGGCTGTGGCTGCTCGCCTGCATGAGCGGCGCGCTGTTCGGGCTGTTCCTGGCGGTCTGCGGCAACGGCGCGGTGGCGGCGGTGCTGGTGCTGGCGGTGCAGGCACTGCTGGTGCTGGCCTCCAACGCCAAGCATGCGATGCTCGGCGAGCCGCTGCTGTTTTCCGACCTCGCGCTGGTCGGCGCGATATTTCGCCATCCACAGTTTTATCTCTCCGCCGTCCGGCTCTGGCAGCGGATCGCGGTGGGGATCGTCGCCGCCGGGCTGCTGGCGGTGCTGGCCTGGCTCTCGGTCGCCGCGCCGGCGCCTCATCTCCTCGGCCTCGCGCTGCTGCTGGCCGGGCTGGCGGCGCTGGCGATTTTGCTGCGCCTGCCGCCGTGGCGAGACCTCGCGCCGCTGCCCCGCGCGCACGACGACGTCGCGCGGCTCGGCCTCTGGCCCACGCTCCTGCTCCATTGGCTGCGCTGGCGCGAGAGCCGCGATCCGCCGCCACCCGCGCCGATCGCGCGGCAGACCCCGCCGGGCGCTCCTGGACTGCCCCCGGAACTGGTCGTCATCGTCCAGTGCGAGAGCTTCGCCGACCCGGTCGAGCTGTTCGCGGAGCCCGCGCTGGCGCTGCCCGCCCTTGCCGAGGCGCGGCGGCATGCCTGCCAGTGGGGCAATCTGGAGGTCAGCGGCTTCGGCGCCTATACCATGCGCACCGAATACGGCGTGCTGTTCGGGCGTGACGAGGATGCGCTGGGCTTCCGCCGCTTCGACCCGTTCCTGACCGCGCTCGGCGAGGCATCCTGGGCACTGCCCGCGCGGCTGCGCGATCATGCGGGCGCGGCGGACTGGCGCAGCGTCTTCGTCCATCCCCACGACATGCGATTCTACGGCCGCGACCGGATCATGCCCGCCGCCGGCTTCGCCGCGCTGGTGGGCGAGGAGAGCTTCGCGCCGCCCGCCCCCGGCGAGGGACGCTACGTCGGCGACGCGGCGGTGGCCGGGCGGATCGTCGATATCGCCCGCTCGGCCCCGGGACCGAGCCTGATCTACGCCGTCACCATCGAGAACCACGGCCCCTGGGCGGCGGATGGCGACACCGCGCAAGGCGAACTGGTGCCCGGCTACCTGCGGCTGGTGCGCCGGGGCGACGCCATGCTCGCCGCTCTCGTCGAGGAGATGCGCGCGATGAAGCGCCCGGCGCTGCTGGTGTTCTTCGGCGATCACCGCCCGAGCATCCCCGGCGCCAGCGTTCCCGGCGGCCCCCGCCACACGCCTTACGTGATGATCGTCATCGACGGCGAAGGCCGCATCCAGTCCGCCGACAACCGCCGCGTGGACCTGCCGCCCGCCGGACTGCACCACGCGATCCTGGACCGCGTGCTCGGCGCTCCGGTCATCCCTCCGGCGGGGTAAGCCCCAGCAACACCCGGTCCCGCAGCGGGCTTGGCAGCAGGCGGTCCAGCCAGCGCAGCACCGCGAAAGGCCACGGCAGCACCAGATGCGCCTGCCGCCGTTCCGCCGCACGGGCGATCCGCGCCGCCACCGCCTCCGGGCGCATCAGCATCGGCTTGGGCCCCGGAACCTTGCGCCCCGCCGCCGTGTCGATGAACCCGGGCGAGACCAGCGTGACACTCACCCCGTGCCCCCGCACCGACAGCCGCAGCGCCTGCGCGAAGCGGGCCAGCCCCGCCTTGGTCCCCGAATAGGCCGCCGCGAAAGGGAGCGCGTGGAAGGCCGCCGCCGATCCCACCAGCACGATCCGCCCGTGCCCCCGCTCGGCCATGTACCCGGCGACGGCAGCGGCGAGCGCGGCGGGAGCGGTGAAGTTGATCGTGCCCAGCCGCGCCACCATGGCCGCCTCCTCGACCCGCAGCCCCGGTCCCCGCACGTCGCCGCGCCCGGAAGCCAGCAGCACCAGATCGAAGGGATCGGCCGCGTCCTCCGCCGCCAGCGCCGCCAGCGCGGCATCGATGTCGACGAGGTCGAGCGAGCGCACCTGCGTCTCCGCCCCCGCCGCCCGGCAATCATCCGCGATGGCCGCGAGCCGCGCCGGGTCGCGCCCCCACAGGCTCAGGCGCGCACCCGGTGCGGCATAATGCCGCGCCAGCGCGCCGCCCAGCCCGCCCGAGGCGCCCGTCACAAGAATACGGGTCCGGCGCATCGATTCCGTCATCGTCCCGGCCCTCCGTTCGGAGAACCGCCTGTCGAACGCCTTGCCATAAGTTCATCTCGTCTGGAGGTAATTCAGCTTGACAGCCAAGCGCTCGTCTTGTCCAGCATGGACGCCAATGCCCTCCCAGGTTTCCAGTCCGCAACGCATCAGGCTGTTCAAAAATGAACGGCTGGAAAAGCTTACGTTGATCTCGCCGCGAACCTTCGCGTGGAGCTGGGCCATCATGCTTCCGGCGATCGCCGCCGCCGGGTGGACGAATGCACGCCCCCTCGCCGCCCCGCACCAGGCCCTCGGCCTGATCGCCGCCGGTCTGGTCGTATGGGTGCTGTTCGAATATGCGATGCACCGCTACCTGTTCCACCTGCAGTCCGAACTGGCGCTGGTGAAGTGGTTCGTCTTCCTGATCCACGGCAATCACCACGCCAGCCCGAACGACCCGATGCGCGGCCTGATGCCCCTGCCGGTGAGCATGGGCGTCGGCGCGCTGGTCTGGGCCTTGTGCCTCGCGCTGCTGGGTGCGCCGGGAACCTGGCTGCTGCTGGGCTTCATGAGCGGGTACGTGTTCTACGACGCGATCCACTTCGCCTGCCACCAGTGGCCGATGCGCGGACGGCTGGGCTCCGCCTTCAAGCGCCATCACATGCGCCACCACCATGTCGACGAGCACGGGAACTATGCGATCTCGGCGATCTTCCTCGACCGCCTGTTCCGCTCGCGGATCACCTCGCTCAGGCGCTGAGAGGCTGTGGGAAGGCTCCCGCGCGAACGACGAAGCATGGCATTTCAATGACAAATTCATAACTCGGCCGAGACAGCCCGGTTAAAATCCCCTAGTCGAAACAACAAGGGGAGCCGCCCCGCTATCGACGGCGCCGATGGGGATTTCGATGAGGACAAGGTTTGGCGGCCCGGCCGCACTGGCGCTGGCGGTGTGCCTGCCGTGCGCCCCGGCTCAGGCGGAGACGGCGACAGAGACGGCGGCCGAGGACGCCGCGCTGGAGGACGGCACCGCTGCGGAGGACGAATCGACGCCGGAATCCGGCTGGAGTCTCGCTCCCGCGCCGCCCGCCGAAGCTGCGGCCCCGCCGCCCAGCCCCGCATCGATCGAACCGGCACCCGGTGCCTACGGCCCGCCTCCCGCAAGCCCGTCTTCCGCGATCCCGAACGCCGAGACTTCTGATGCTGCCGTCCCGCTCACGCCCTCGGGCCACGTACCGCGCGAATATGCCTCGCATCGCGGGTTCTTCCGGCAGGTCGGCAGCATCGGCACCGAGATGGCGATCATGACCGCCTACGTCGGCGCGCAATCGATCCCCAAGCTGTTCAAGCCAACCGCCCCGTTCCACTTCCAGAACGAGGGCTGGTTCGGCAAGGACACCCACAATATCGGCGTCGACAAGTTGACGCATGCCTTCAACACTTACCTCATCGCCGAACTGCTGCACTATCGCCTGCACCGCAACACCGGCGGCTCGGAAGGCGACGCGCTGACCGCGGGCGTGCTCGCGGCCGGGCTCATGGCGCTGAACGAGGTCTCCGACGCGATCGAGCCCGACAGCGGCTATTCGATGCAGGACATCACCATGAACATCGCCGGCGCGACCTTCTCGGTCCTGCGCAACACGGTGCCGGGCCTCAAGGAAAAGCTCGCCTTCAAGCTGGAGATCATCCCCAACGGGCAGATCTACAGCCATGTCGGCAAGAAGCACTACGAGCAGCAGCGCTTCATGTTCTCGCTCAAGGGCGCGGGCTTCGAGGCGCTGGATCGCAGCCCGCTGAAGTATCTCGATCTGCAGGTCGGCTACTACGCCTCCAACTTCCTCAACAGCGACCGGGAGAAGGGCATCGAGCCCAAGCGCCACCTGTTCGTGGGCGTCGGCCTGAACCTGGGCGAACTGCTGTTCGCGCGCTCGCAGTCGCGCGTCGGCCGGGCGGCCTATTCGGCGCTGGACTACCTGCAGGTGCCCTACACCTCGCTACGCTACGATACGACCGGGCGGCTGGGGAACTAGATCCGGCGAATATTGCCCTTTCCTCCCCGATACGGGGAGGAACTGTCACCGCTCCTGCAGCGCGGCGATCGCCCCGGTCACGATGGCCATATGTTCGGCCCAGGTCGGCTCGTACCAGCCCGGCAGGCGCGCCAGTTGCGCGGCATGGCCCTCGCCCCGGCGCGCGTGGTCGAGCACCGCCGCCTTCCAGCCCGGCCCGTCGAGCGGGTCGAGGTAGTCCGGCACATCACCCCCCACCTCGCGCAAGGCCGCAAGGTCGCTGCACAGCACCGGGGTTCCCACCGACAGCGCCTCGGCCACCGGCATGCCGTAGCCTTCCGCGAACGAGGGCATCAGCAGCGCCCGCGCCCCGCGCAGCAGGGCCGACAGACGCGCATCGGGGCAGCCGCCGAGTTCCTCGACATGGCCGACGAGGGCCGGGCAGCGTTCCAGCATGTCGACGATCTGCTCGTTCTCCCAGCCGCGCCGGCCGACGATCACCAGCCGCGGCACCTCGGCGGCGGGCAGCGTCTCGGCCAGGTGGCGCCACAAGTGGAGCAGCAGCAGGTGGTTCTTGCGCGGCTCGATCGTGCCCAGGCACACGAAGTACGGGCGATCGTGGTTCGGCCCCAGAGACGGGAGGGGCGCCGATCGGGGCGGTCCCGGCGGCAGCGCCTCGGTGCCCAGCAGCGCGACATGGATCGGCGTGCCGGGCCGCAGCCAGGGCTCCAGCGAGCGCCCGGTCGCGGCGGAATTGACGATCGCGGCGCCCCCGGTCGCGGCGATGGCCGAGGCGATGGTCTCGATCCGCCGGCGATGCAGCGCCGCGCCCGAAGGACGGGCATATTCGGGAAACTCGATCGGGATCAGGTCGTGGACGAGGCACAGGAACTTCGCCCGCTCCCGCGCGAGGATGCGATGCACCTTGGCCGCGTTGGTCAGGTGATGCGGCGAGGCCTGGACATAGACCGCAGGGCCGGAGCCGACACCCTTGCGCGTCGGCATCAGCGCCGCCAGCTGCGGCATGACCGAGGCCAGCGAGCGCTGGCGGGGACTGTCCTGCTCGCTCGCCCAGCGGCGCTCCAGTTCGTCGAGATAGGCCATTGCCGCGCGGCGCTCCAGCCGCCCGTAGAGCCCGCAAGGATGGACGGCGGCGAAGGCCAGGCCCTCGCCGTAATGCGCCAGCAGCCCGCGCGCGTAGGCCATCTCCACCCGGTCCACCCCCGAAGGCGTGGAATAGCGCAGGCGCGAGATCAGCCGCGAGATGTCGAGGATCACATTGCCGGCTTCTGGGGTCATCGCAGCATCGCCATGAGCCGCCCCTGCCAGCGGCGCAAGGGCGCGATCCACCGCAGGCGGTTGGTCGCCCCGGAACCAGCCTCGGCCATCCGCCCGACCAGCACTTCGGGCGGGCACGGCAGTCCGGTGACCGGATCGAGATAGCGCGGGTAGAGGATCAGCACCCCGGCCACCAGCGCATCCAGCGTCAGCCGCCGGGTTCGCCGCGTCGGCACCGCGCCAAGATCGCGCGTCAGCCCCCAGCCGGCGTAGAACGGCGTGCCATGGCAGGTCACCTCCCGCCCGCGCATCAGCGCCTCGAACCCGGTCAGCGAAGTCAGCACATGGACCGCGTCCACCACATCGAGCAGCGCCGCCATGCCGCCGCCGCGCACGATACGGTCGGCATGGCCCAGGACTTGCGCATCGGGCACCGCGCCCTTGCGGTGGCCGGCATCGACATCGGGGTGCGGACGAAACCAGATCTCCGCCTCGGGTTCCAACTGGCGCGCCCGGCGCAGCAGTTCGAGGTTGGAGGTCAGGCCGCCGCCTCCGGCCAGCACCGACATGTCGTCCTCGACTTGTCCGGGGACGAGCACCAGGCGGCGTCCGGGCATGCGTTCGGGGGCCGGATGGGCGGTACCGGCCGCATACTTGCTGATGCCCGCCGCGACGATCCGCTGGCGCAGGATACGCGCGCGTTCGAGCAGCCTGGGTGCCGTCTGGGTGCCGTTGAGTGCCGTCTCGAGATCGCTCGGGCCGGAGGGGTCGAAATGGATGCCCGAGGCGTCCACCACCACCGAGGACGGCGGCACGAGGTCTACGCCCAGCCCCACCGAGCGCACGAATCCGTCCTCCACCCGAACCAGCGGCACGCCTTTCGCCGCCGCCCCGGCGATGAGCGCGGGCGACACGCGCGAAGGCCAGATGGCCACGCCGCCGCCCGCCTTGCCGGCGATGCGCAAGGCCCGCTGCGGCCATGGCACGATCGCCAGCCGGCGCTCCGGATGCCACAGGAAGCGGCGGATTTCCTTGCGTTTCCACCAGGCCATGCCGCAAGCCGCAGCGATCGGCCGGTTGGCATCGAGGGTCGTGCGCCACAGGCCGAGCAGTTCCACCACCGCCTCCAGGGTGGAGGGCTCGCCGGTAAACGGATCGCGCCAGTTGGCGGCGGCCAGCGCCTGAGCCGCCCGGCGATCGAGCGCCGCGCCGTCATCGCCGGGCACGCCGAAGCGGCCGGGCGAAAGCACCCGCACCGGCACCCCGGCGACGCGTGCCAGCACCACCCACTCGTCATCGCCATGCGCCACCAGTTCGCGCGCGCCGGGCAGGACGCTCCAGGGGTCCACGTCGCGGCGCCAGTGGCAGCGCAAGGGCGGCGCGATCCACCGCGCTTCGCCCGCTCCTTCGCCCACCAGCGCCGCGATCTCCGCGGCAGCGGCAGGCCGCACCACGGTTCCCGCCGGACCTTCCAGGGCCGCCGGAGCGGCCCAGAACCGGCCACCGACGCGCGCTTCGCGGACCAGCGCGAAAAGCGCCGCCGGGTCGGCAGGCGCCGCCGCATCGGCGCTAGGCTGCGAGACCGTGGCATCCGCCCAGGGAAACGGGGGCGCGCGCAGTACGGGACCGGGGCTCAAGGGCGCTGCCCCCATGCCGCGACCTGCAGGCCGCCGTCGCCGCGCCGCACGATCACGCCGTAGCCGCCCGTCGGCAGCTTCAGGCCCTGCGGCGCGGACAGGGAAGGATCGGCGGCCAGCGCGAAACGCGCGGCACCGTTGCTGGTGACCAGCAGCGTCGGCCCGGCCGGTTCCCCCGCTCCGGCGAACAGGTCACGCCAGGCGGCGCGGCGCGCCTCGGCATCGACGGTCCAGCCCGGCGGCGGCTGCGCCTGCGTGTCCCAGGCCGCCAGGGCCTGCGCACCGATGCGGGCGAGGACGACGGGTTCCGGCATGTCCTCGTCGGGTCCGTGGTCGATCTCGCGCAGCCACTCGCATGTCTCGGCCGCGGGCGGATCGTCCTGGTGCTCCAGGATCGCCTGCGCCGTCGCGCGCGTGCGGGCCAGCGGCGAGACCAGCACCCGCACGAAATGCCAGCCGAGCGCGGCGAAATGGACGCCGAGCGCCCGCGCCTGCGCGATGCCCGCCCCGGTCAGCGGCAGGTCGGTACGCGCGCCGATGCGGCGGGGGGGCTCCCCGGCCTCGAACGTATTGCCGTGGCGGACGATGACGAACAGCGGTGGCGACATGCGGGGGGTACTATCAGGCAGGGAAAGGATCGCCCAGCCGCTTGATCGCCTCTTCCGCCAGCGCCAGATCGGCGGGCGTGTCGATGCCGGACATCGCATGCGCGGGGGGATCGACCTCCACCGTGGCGATGGTGCGGCCGCCTTCGAGGAAGCGCAGCTGCTCCAGCCCTTCCAGCCGCTCGTAGACGCCCGGTGGCGCCCCGGCGAACCAGTCGAGCGCGGCCATGCGATAGCCGTAGAGGCCCAGGTGCTGCCATACCGGCGAGCATGCCTGCGCGGCCCGCAGCGCCTTTTCTTCGCGGATGGCGGGGACGATCGCCTTGGAAAACCACAAGGCGCGCCCGTCATCCCCGCGAATGCAGGTGGTGCCGCTGAAGGGCGCCGCCTGCTTGTGCGCGCGCAGGCGATCGAGCCGCGTCCAGTCGAGGCGATAGACCGGCGTGGCGACGTCGGCATCGCCCTGTCGCAGCATCGCCAGCAGCCCCGCGACCACTTCGGGCGGCACGAAAGGCGCATCGCCCTGCAGGTTGACGACGAACTGCGGCAGCACCGCCCGCGCGTGCGCCGCCGCACGGGCGCGCGACGATCCGGAATCGAGGTCCGCCGCCGTCATCGCCACTTCGGCGCCGATGGCGCGGGCATGGTCGGCGATGCCGTCATGATCGGTCGCCACCACCACCGCGCAGTCCTCGGCGAGACGCGCGGCGGCCTGGGCCACCGCGACCACGCGCTGCAACAGCGTGCGCCCGGCGATCGGCAGCAACGGCTTGCCGGGAAGCCGCGTCGATCCATGCCGCGCCGGCACCACGATCAGCGCCGACGAAGCGGCCTCGGTCACCCCTTGCGGCTGCATCCGGCCGGTCCGGTCAGGCCACGCCCGCCCTGACGATGTCATGCATGTGGACGATCCCGGCCAGCTTGCCCTCCTCCTCCACGAACAGCACCGAGACGGCGTTCTCGTTGAGGATGCGCAGGGCCTCGGAAGCCAGCGTATCGGGCGAGACCGACAGCGGGTTGGGCGACATGTGCAGCCCGATGTTGTCGTTGAGGTCGTGAACCGCGATACAGCGCCGCAGGTCGCCGTCGGTGAAGGCGCCGAGCAGCCGGTCTTCCCTGTCGACGACGGCGGTGCAGCCATAGCGCTTGCGGCTCATCTCGATCGTCGCGCTGGTCAGCGAGGCATCGCCGCCCACGCGCGGGATCGCATCGCCCGTCCCCATGATCTCGCCCACGGTGCACAACTGCGCGCCGAGGCTGCCGCCGGGATGGAACACGCGAAAATCGGACGAGGTGAACCCGCGCGCCTCGATCAGCGCCACCGCAAGGGCATCGCCCAGCACCAGTTGCAGCGTCGTCGAGGAGGTAGGCGCCAGCTCGTTCGGACATGCCTCGCGCACGGGGGGCATGGCAAGGCAGATGTCGGCGGCGCGCCCTGCGGTGCTGTCCTCATGCGAGGTGGCGACGATGAGCGTAACCCCGTAGATCTTGCAGTAATGGAGGATGTCCCCCAGTTCGGCCGTCTCGCCGGACCAGGTTATCGCAAGCACCACGTCCTGCTCGGTAATCACGCCGAGATCGCCGTGGCTCGCCTCACCGGGGTGGAGATAGAGCGCCGACGTTCCGGTGGAGCGCATGGTCGCCGCGATCTTGCGCGCAATGTGGCCGCTCTTGCCCATGCCGGTGACGATCACCCGCCCCGGCGTATTGGCGAGGGCCTGGATCGCGCGGTCCACGGCGCTGCGCATTTGCGGAGACTGCATCGCGGTCTTGAGCGACTGCAAGGCTTCCAGCTCGATCTCCAGCGTCTTCAGCGCAGATGCGGAATGCCGCTTCGGAAACAGCGCGCTATTCATACAAACACAGAGTCCTTGGCATTCAAATATTTATAAACAGATATCGGTTTGTGACCGATATTTGAGCATTGTGCGAATTGCCTGTGCATGAACCGGCCACCAAGCAATGTGCACTGCGAGATTGCTCATTCGATAGCCTGATCCGGCCAGCTTCCCAGCCGATTTCAGGAATTTAACACCCCGCTCCCGCAAAAGACCCCGATCTCGGGGACTGGCTCCCCGGAAATGATCCGGATTCCCTCTAGCTTGGGTCAACCCGCCTGCCTCTCCGAATGCGAGGAACTGCCGCTTTCCGTCGCCGAAATACCTGCAGCGGCCGTCGGTTCCGGAAAAGCACCTGCATTTCCAGGGCTTTTGGGAGTCGCATCGCAAGCGGCCGAACGACGCAGGGCCGCTATCGACGTCGGTTCGAAAAGGCCCCTTACGGTTGTATCGATCGCGCTGACGGACAACTGCGGGCTGGCCGTGCGTACCCTTTGGCCGTCCGGTGCTGCTAGGAGAATGCCTTCTCGGGCATTTCCCGGGGATGCGCGCAAGGTGGACGGGCCGCCGAGAGAATCCCGCGCAGATAGCGCCCGTAGTCGGACTTGCCGAGGCGGTCGATCGCCCGCTCCATTTGCGCTGCGCCGATGAAATCCTGGCGGAAGGCGATCTCCTCCGGGCTGGCGATCTTGAAGCCCTGCCGCCTTTCGAGGACGCGGACGAATTCGGCCGCGTCGAGCAGGCTGTCGGGCGTGCCAGTATCCAGCCAGGCGTATCCGCGCCCCATGATCTCGACCGACAGCTGGCCGCGCTCCAGATAGACGCGGTTGACGTCGGTGATCTCCAGTTCGCCGCGCGGCGAAGGCCGAAGGTCAGCAGCGATGTCCACCACTTGCCCGTCGTAGAAGTAGAGCCCGGTCACCGCCCAGTTCGACTGCGGGTGCGCCGGCTTCTCCTCGACCGAGATCGCCTTCATCCCCGTGTCGAAGCTGACGACGCCGTACCGCTCGGGATCCTGGACGTGATAGGCGAAGACGCTGGCGCCATGGGTGCGCGTGGCGGCGCTCGCCAGCAGTTCGGGCAGGCCGTGGCCGTGATAGATATTGTCGCCCAGGATCAGCGCCGAGGGCTGGGTGCCGACGAAGTCCGCGCCGATGACGTAGGCCTGCGCGAGACCGTCGGGGCTCGGCTGCTCGGCATAGGTGATCGCCATGCCCCACTGCGCGCCGTCGCCCAGCAGCGCACGGAACGCGGGCAGGTCGCGCGGGGTGGAGATGACCAGAACCTCGCGGATTCCTGCCAGCATCAAGGTGGTGAGCGGGTAGTAGATCATCGGCTTGTCGTAGACCGGCATGAGCTGCTTCGAAGTCGGCAGCGTCATGGGATAGAGCCGCGTGCCGCTGCCGCCGGCCAGGATGATGCCCTTCATGCCGCCACCATCGCCGCAGTAGGCCCGGCAGCGGCTCCGTCAGCGACCCCGGCGGCAGGCAGGCCCAGCCGGCCGCCTGCGTAGCTTTCACGCAAGGGCTCCCACCACCAGGCGTTGCCGAGATACCAGTCGACGGTCTTGTCGATCCCGGTCTCGAAGGTTTCCCTCGCGCGCCAGCCCAGTTCGCGCTCCAGCCGCGTCGCGTCGATGGCGTAGCGCGCATCGTGCCCCGGGCGGTCGGCGACGAATTCGATCAGGCTCTCGCGCGGGATCGCAGTCGGAACACGGGCGTCAAGCGCGCTGCAGATCCGCCGCACTACGTCGATGTTGCGCCGCTCGTTGCGGCCGCCGACATTGTAGGTTTCACCGGGGCGCCCCCGCTCGGCGATGAGGTCGAGCGCGCGGGCGTGATCCTCGACGTAGAGCCAGTCGCGCACGTTCTCTCCCTTGCCGTAGACCGGCAGCGCCCGCCCGGCGAGCGCGTTGAGGATGGTAAGCGGGATGAGCTTTTCCGGGAAATGATAAGGCCCGTAGTTGTTCGAGCAGTTGGAGACCACCACCGGCAGCCCGTACGTGCGCTGCCAAGCCTTGGCGAGGTGATCGGACCCGGCCTTGGACGCCGAGTAGGGCGAACTGGGATCGTAGGGCGTGCTCTCGGTGAATAGCCCCTCGGGCCCGAGCGAGCCGTAGACCTCGTCGGTCGAGACATGCAGGAAGCGGAACGCCTCCCGCCCGGCGCGGTCCAGCCCGCTCCAGTATTCGCGCGCCGCCTCCAGCAGGATGAAGGTGCCGACGAGGTTGCTGCGGATGAAGGCGCCGGCGCCGGTGATGGAGCGGTCGACATGGCTTTCGGCGGCAAGATGCATGACCCGGTCGGGCCGGAACCGGGCGAACGCCGCGTCCATCGCCGCTTTGTCGCAGATGTCGGCGTGCAGCAGGCTGTGCTCATCCCGCCCCGCGACCGGGCGCAGCGAAGCCTCGCACCCCGCATAAGTCAGCGCATCGATGGTGAGGACGTCATGGCCCCTGTCGAGCACCAGATGGCGCACTAGAGCCGAGCCGATGAAGCCGGCCCCGCCGGTCACGATCACACGCATGGGACTATTCGCTCCAGACACCGCCACCCAAGGCGACGGAGCCTGTGTAGCCTGTCACCGGACGCGGCTGGATCGCACAAAACCGGAGCGGAAAAACCGGCAGGTCGGTATCGGAGGGGCCAGTGCCGCGAAATTCGCTTTTCGCGAACTTCCAGACGGCCGCTCAGCCCGAGACGATCGGCGCGAAGCTCTTCACCAGACGGTCGATCGCCAGCATCTGCGCGAGATAGGGTTCGAGATGGTCGAGCGGCAGGGCGCAGGGGCCGTCGCACAGCGCCGCGTCGGGATCGGGGTGCGCTTCCAGGAACAGCCCGGCGATCCCCAGCGCCATGCCCGAACGGGCCAGCGCCGCCGCCTGGGCGCGGCGGCCATCGGCGCTGTCGGCCCGGCCACCGGGACGCTGCAGAGCATGGGTGGCGTCGAACACCACCGGCGCCATGTCCTTCATCAGGTCCATCCCCAGCATGTCGACGACGAGGTTGTTGTAGCCGAAGCTCGAACCGCGCTCGCACAGCAGCACCCTGTCGTTGCCCGCTTCCGCGCACTTGCGCAGGATATGGACCATCTCCTGCGGGGCCAGGAACTGCGGCTTCTTGACGTTGATGACCGCCCCGGTTTTGGCCATGGCGGTGACGAGGTCGGTCTGCCGCGCGAGAAAGGCGGGCAACTGGATGATGTCCGCCACTTCGGCCGCCGGTCCGGCCTGATACGGCTCATGCACGTCGGTCAGGATGGCGAGGCCGAAGCGCGCCTTGACTTCCGCCAGCACGGCAAGGCCCTCTTCCAGCCCCGGCCCCCGGAACGCGGCGATCGAGGAGCGGTTGGCCTTGTCGAAGCTTGCCTTGAAGACATAGGGAATGCCCAGCCGGCCGGTCACTTCGGCGAACCTCGCGGCGACCGACAGGACCGTCTCGCGGCTCTCGATCACGTTCATGCCGCCGATCAGGACGAAGGGCGCATGGTTGGCGAAGCGGATGCCGTTTTTCAACGCGATGGAATGCTGCAAAGTCAAATCCCTGGCAGGTCGATGAAGACCGGAACGGACAGCCGGTATCAGAGCGGCCGGCCCACTGCGACTGCTCGTTACAATTTCTCACTATTTGCGGATAGTGCGCGCGTGCCCCTCGGCTGTAGCCGGATGGCATGTCGCCAGCCCATCACACTCGCTTCCGTCACACGCCCTTCCGGCGCCGCGCGTTCACCGCGCTGCTGACCTCCGCCGCCTTCGCCGCGCCCACCGTCGCGCAGGCCCAGGAGCAGACGACGCAGCAGACGGCCCAACAAACCTCGAGCAATTCCGGCGACATGGACGAGATCATCGTCACCGGGCAAGCGCTGCCGGGCGCGGTGATCGGCGACATTCCGCCCGAGAATAAGCTGGGACAGGCCGAGATCGCCTCCTACGGCGTCGATTCGATCGCCGACCTGCTCGACGAACTGGCGGACCAGACCGCCAGCATCGCCGGCCGCGACAGTTCCAGCGGCCCGGTGGTTCTGGTCAACGGCAAGCGCGTGTCGGGCGTCAACGAAGTCGGCGACCTGCCGGTAGAGTCCGTGCTGCGCGTGGACATCCTGCCCGAGGAAGTCGCGATCAAGTACGGCTACGATGCGCAGTCGAAAGTGGTCAACATCATCCTGAAGCGCCGCTTCCAGTCCAAGGTGGTGAACCTGGGCGGCGGCATGTCGGGCGAGGGCGGCGGCGGCCAAGGCACCGGGGCGCTCACCTACACCCGCATCCACGACAACGACCGCGTCAACATCACCGGCAAGGCGACCAGCCAGGCGGCAATCCGCGAAAGCGACCGCGACATCGACGCCGATCCCGACAGCACCGTCACGCCGGTCGATGCGATCCCGGGCGAAAGCGACTACCGCACCGTCCAGGCATCGACGCGCAGCTATGCCCTGGCCGCCAGCCTGGCCCACCAGCTGAGTTCCAGCGCCACCGCCTCGTTCAACGTCAAGGGCACCTACACCACCAGCCGCTCGCTCGACGGGCTGGCGACCGATGCGCTCACCGTCCCTGCCGACAATCCCTATTCCGACGGCACCGAGAGCACCCTCACCCGCTACTTGTCCACCGATCCCCTGCGCAAGGCGGTGAATACCGGCGGCGTATCGGCCGGCGGCACCGTCAACGTCGATCTCTCGACCCGCTGGAAGCTCTCGGTCATCGGCAGCTACGCCCATTCGGAAAGCGAGACCCGCGCCGACAACGGCTATGACGTGACGGCGCTGCAGGACGCTCTCGATGCCGGGACCGCCGGGGTCGATCCCTACGGCCCCCTCTCGCCCTCGCTGCTGGGCGACATGATCGTCAACCGCGCCAAGTCGAGTTCCGACACCGGCAGCGCCAGCCTGCTGGTCTCGGGCAAGGTATTGCCACTGCCCGCCGGCGACCTTGCCGTCAGCCTGAAGCTGGGAGGAGACTACACCGCGCAATCCTCCACCAGCGTGCGCGACGGCACCGCGAGCAGCGGCGATGCCGATCGTACCAACGGCAGCGCGCGGCTCAGCGTCGATATCCCGCTGACCAGCCGCAGCAAGGGCGTTCTGGGCGCGATCGGCAATCTCAGCGTCAACCTTAACGCCGGGGTGACGCAAGTGTCGGACTACGGCAGCCTCGCCACTTTCGGCTACGGGCTCAACTGGCGCCCGCGCGACGGCGTCACCGTGATCGCGGCGATGAACCAGGACCGCAGCGCGCCGACGGTCGCGAACCTGGGCGATCCCACGGTGACCACCAGCAACCAGCGCGTCTACGACTACGTCACCGGCCAGACCGTGCTGGTGACCGCGATCACCGGCGGCAACCCGAACCTCAAGGCCGATGATCGCCGCAGCTTCAAGCTGGGGCTGACCGCCCAGCTGCTCAGCGCGCCCAAGCTCAATTTCAGCGCCACGTACGTCAACAGCCGCACGCGCAACGCCATCATGTCGCTCGGCGGCGTCACCGAGGCGGTCGAGGATGCCTACCCCCAGCGCTTCGTGCGCGACGAGGACGGCAACCTGCTGTCGGTCGATGCCCGGCCGGTCAACGTCTACCGCCAGCGCAGCGAGCAGGTCCGCTGGGGCTTCAACCTCTCGGCGCAGCTGCGCAAGCCGACCCGTCCGCCCCGCCCGCCAATGCCGGCCGGCGGCTTCACGCGCGGACAATGGCAGCGCGGCGCGGAAGGCGCACGGACAGGCGAAAACCGGCAGGGTTCGGACAACCGACAGGACAACCGCCAGGATTCCGCCGAGGAGCATGCCCCGGCACCGGACGCGAACGGCGACGAGATCACCGTCACCGGCGATCGCGAGCACGACACCGGCGGCCCCGGCTTCGGCCCGCCCCGTGACGGCATGGGTCCGCCCGATGGCATGGGTCCGCCTGACGGCATGGGACCGCCGGACGGGATGCCGCCTCCGGGTGGCGGTCCCGGCGGACCGGGCGGCCCCGGCGGCCCCCGCGGCTCCGGTGGACGCGGCTTCGGTGGCGGCAGCGACAACGGCATGCGCCTGCTCGCCTCGGTCTACCACACCTGGATCCTTCGCCAGGACGTGCAGCTCACGCAGGACAGTGCCACGATCGACCTCCTCGACGGCGGCACGATCACCGGCAGCGCCACGCCCCGGCACAAGGTCCAGGGCAGCCTGGGCGTGATCGACAACGGGCTGGGCGTCCGGCTGGAAGGCAACTGGCAAAGCGCCTCGCGGGTGACCGGAGCCAGTTCCGGCGACCTGCACTTCGGCTCGCTGGCGACGCTCGACCTGCGCGTGTTCGCCAATCTCCAGAACCGCCTGCGCGGCGTCGAATGGGCGCGCGGCACCCGCGTCAGCCTCTCGGTCGAGAACCTGTTCAACCAGCGCCAGAAAGTCACCGACGAAACCGGCGCGACGCCTTATGCCTATCAGGGCGACTACCTCGACCCGATGGGCCGCACCATCATGGTATCGCTGCGGCGCATCTTCTGAGAGGCTGTCTGGCCCCCATCGGGCCATTTTCCTAGCGGCATCGGCCCGCTTGCCCGAACGGCAAGCGGGCACCGCATCAAAACAACCCACGTTACCCATTGCAAACAGTGCTAGGATGTCTTTCAGCCGTCAGGGCATCCGGATCGGCAAGAGGGATACGAGGGCGGCGCAATGCAGGAATGGTCTGAAGCGGAGCTTCGGCAAAAGCTGTCTGCCCGGCAGTACGAGGTGCTCTCGCTCGTCGCGCGCCATCTGTCGTCCAAGGAGATCGGTGCCCGGCTGGGCCTGTCCTACAAGACCATCGACAATCACGTCGCCGACCTGATGGTCAGGCTCGGGGTTACCAGCCGCGCCGATGCCGCGCGAATTTTCCTCGATTCCTCAAAGACTAGGGAGCGACTACCTAGTACGTCGCAACCGCTCGACAGCCCCGCTCTTTCCGATGCAAGTACCGATCGACCGGAGCGGGCCCCACGACGCACATCGCTGCTGAGGCTTCCTCCGGTCGGGGGTACCCGTCATGACATGACGCACGCACAAAGGCTGGTGGCGATGGGGCAGATCGCCCTCGTCTCCGTGGCCGGCCTGGGCGCCATCGTCACCGTCATGGTGGGCATTCTCAACCTGCTGGGCAGGTAATTCCTCTTGAAGCCAACCTGAGCGTGATTCACGCAGCGGAGAAACTTATGCGTCTTTCGGAAGCGGGCGGACGGGCAGTCGCCACGGAAATTTCGGGCATGTTCAAGAGCGTCGATACGGCGCTGTTCGATGCGGCGCGCCTTGCCGCTACGATCATGGAAACCAACGCCGCCTCCTCGGTGCCGCCGGCACACCTTCAGGGCGCGCTCGATTCGGCCGCGGCGGGCTTCGCCAAGCTGGTGGAAGGCCGCAAGGACATGGTGCAGATGCATCGCAAGCTGGCCTTCATCAAAGGCGAATCCCAGCACCGCGAGACCGACTGGGGCTGCTTCGGCGACGATGCGCCCAGCGGGCTGCTGAAGACGCCCGAAACCGCCGCAAGGCCGGTCGTCGCCTGACCCATTCCGCCTGGGCGAAAGGGCCATGGCCTTGACGATGATCCTGACAGATTGAAATCAAGGCCATGCTCCTGAACCTTGCCTTTGGCTTCTTGATGCTCGTCACCTGCGTTCCGGCGCTGATATGGGGCGGGTGGGAAGGACGCAGGATATGCGTGATGTTCGTTGCCGCCGCCTTGGCGACATACCTGGGCACCACGGTTCTCAAGCACCACGTAAGCCTGGCGAACGCCACTTTCCTGGTCGATCTGGCGCTGCTCTGCGGCCTCACCCAGGTCGCCCTGCGGACGGATCGCTACTGGCCCTTGTGGATATGCGCGTTCCACGCGCTCAGCGTCATCGCATTCCTGGCCTGGCAGATCGTTCCCAATTCGCCGCGCCTGTTCAAGGCGATCTCGGCGTTCTGGAGCATTCCGCAACTGGTCGTGCTGTGCGCGGGGCCGATCCTCGACTTGCGCCACGCATCGCGGGAGGCGGCCGATGCTGAACATCGACAGGCTGGGTGACGAACTCGGCCGCATCCTCGGTGACCATGCGGAAATCGAATGCGAGATCGACAACGTCCAGGCCTACCTCGACGGCGTCACCGCGCGCCGCCGGGTAGCACCGGAGATCGACGAGACCGGCTGGCTCATCCTGCTGGGCCTCTACCGCGCCGACCGGTCGAGGGGGCAGGCGATGACGGTTTCGCAGGCCTGCTCGGCGGCGCCATGCCCGTCCGGCAAGGCCGTCGCGCAAGTGACCGCGCTGCTGAAAGGCGGCTTCGTCGATTGCGACAAGACAGTTCCGAACGCGGCCACCACCGGACGGCGCCTGCGCCTGACCGAAAAAGGTGGCAAGGCCGTCGCTTCATGGCTCGCGCTCATGCATCTGGGCGCTCGCAGTCCGGTGGCGATCGCGACGGACTCGATCGTCTCGGCCCTCAGGACGCTGGCTGCGGGCGACCAGCACGACAAGACGCAGGACTGACCGGGACCGGGGCCCAATCAGCTCGGAAAGTTCGCGTCGACGAACAAACGTGTGAAATCGGTGGGATCGATGTCGATGCCCTGCGCGATCGCCGACTCCCGGCTGGTCTGCCAGACCAGGGCGATCTGCGCAGGATAATCCTCGCCGAAGTTCATCTGCGCCGCGACGATCTCGAACCAGGGGCGGTCGTCGTAGGCTTGCGACAGTGTCGGCGCCATCTGCGCGATGCTGCGCTCCTGCTGCGGCGTCAGTTCGCCTATCGCGCGTAGCACGAAGTAATCGAGGTACTGGAGAAACGGCTTTTCGGAATAACGCATCATCACCCGGCTCCCTGGGTGCGATGATATCCCCGATGCGAACGTTCTGCCAGCAGTGTCGAAACAGGATGCCGCCATATCCCGTGGCAGGCACGGCACTATCGCGGTTCTTGGCGCAACTTGCACCCCGTCGCATCGATTCTGGAGGTAGCGGGAATTTAACTCTCAGAATTTTAATTCACAAAAACAGTCGGTTACCTTATAGTCTCCCCATCGTGGCCCCCAAGCAATGCCCGGGAATCTTTGGATGTAGTTGGATTGCCACGGACAGGGAAACGCAGTGATTCGGGCGAAGCTCTCGATCATGCATGTATCATCAACGACATCGTCTTAAACCGTCGGGTTGCGACCAACTCAAGGCGTTCAGCGTCGTTGATGTGAGCGACGGCTCTTTGCTGAAACCCGCCATTCGGGTCGCGCAAACTAGCGGGTCTGTCCGCTATGACACTTTAGATTTCAAGGTCGGACGACGAACGCGAAAGCCCGGCCGTATAGGTTGCCTTTGCGGTTTCCGGCAGTCGGTAGGCAAAGCATCGGCCATGCAGCGCATCATTTCCGGTGATCAGGCGGCCTGCAGAGCCTTCCTTAAGGTAGCGCCGACCGATTGCGATCAGCCATGTTCGCGCAAGTACCATAGCAGTCTCCAGGTCATCGCCCTGGCAGAACGCATCTCTTGCCCACGCTGCAAAACCTTTATCGAGCGTGCGCCCAAGAAGCGCGTAAGGTTCCAGGATGATTCCTTCCCGCACCAGCCAACGATGAACCACACGATCATCGTGGCGTATTGAGATAGATACCGGTCCGTCAGTCTCGTCCGGTACAATGGCGTCGTAGACGACGCTGCGCTGGGGCAGGGTGGCATGGCGGATCGCGATGACCGCAAGGTCGTAAAGATGCGTACAGTGGCGAAACGCCTGCCTGCCGCTGTAAAGCGTCTGCCCGTCGACATCGATCGGCCGGCCCTCGAGCTCACGTAATATCGTCACGGCCTGAGGGCAGCCGGTGGTTGGAATCCGGATTGCCGCCCCTTCAACCTTTACGACGGTGCCTCCGTCGTGCTCGATCCGGCAACGAAACTCATGGAAGTTGTCGGAAAGGTGGGCATCTACGGCGCCTGGGTGACCGGTAATTCGAATAAGCCGGCGGCAGCTACCAGAACCGTAGGCTGGGTTTCGCGGGAATGGCAGATCAGTGGGGCGCATGAATGACATTTCGGCAACGTACCGGAAAAGGTTTCGGCTCAAGGGCGGGGCCGCGTGATGTTGCGTCTATTCCGCTCATCAGAACAGAGTCACTAAGCTCAGGTAGCCGTTGAGCGCCGTACCGAAGCGTGAACTGTAGATCGGGTGCATTGTCACGCCCAAACCCGGCTGCAGATAGATGCCGGCCCTCACGCGGTAGGCATAGCTCGCGATCAGCGCCAAGGTGCCGGCGTAGTTCCTCTGGTCGGGCGCCGTGCGTGCGCGCAGGCCAGCGGGGCTGTATTTGTTGTAGGTTGTGACCAGCGAAGCGAGGTCGAAGGGGCGTCCCTTGAGCATCCCGACGGCATAGAGCCGCGCCTCGTAGTATTGGGTGTAAAGGTTCTGGCGCGGGGGAGCATAGTTTACCGTGGCGCCGGCATAGATTCCTCGGAATGGCTTTTCTGAATCGGGCTGAGTCAACTGGCGGTCGACCGCAAGGAAGGCGGCCCAGTTCTCTGCTTGGCCGCCGCCGAACACCGGGTACTTGGTGGTGTTGTATATGCCGCCGCCCCGCACCCACATCGACTTCTGTCCGGGTGCGGCCGGACGGTTGAAGCCGACCTCGTCGATAACGAGCAGGCCGGTGCCGGGAGGCCGGAACCGGAACCCGCCGGAATTGACGCGGTTTTCGGCAGTGGCGCCTCCGGGCGGCAGGCTGCGCTGGAAGCCGATCTTGTTGTAGAAATGCTCTCCGAACTTGACGCGGGTGTTGAAGCCCGGGGCGGCAAAGCCGCCATAGCTCAGCCCCAACTGGAACGGGATCGTCGCTTGCGGGCCAAGGTTGCCCGTGGCGAGATTGCCGCCGACGTTGATACCGAGAAACTCCTGCGTGTTGTCGATATAGCCCAGCTTGAAATCCACTTTTCCGTCGAACAGCGACTGATAGTAGTGGAGCCGGCCGATGCGGATTTTCTTGGGCCCATTGACCTCCGGAAAGCTGTTGTCGACGATGGCCAGCGTCGTCGCGATCTGGCCGCCCTTGATTCCGATCTGGCCCAGATCATACGTCGCGGTAAAGCTGATCGTGGTGTTGGTGCGCGTGACGTCCTGGCCGTTATAGAGCTGCGGCCCGTCATAGCCGCGGTCGTTCTGCAGGAAGTCGTACTGGAAGTTGGCCGTATTGATCGGCGAGATGCCAATTCCGACGTCGGCCAACGCATCGCGTACGCCGCCGTGATCGGCCAGGATGGTGTCAGCCACCTTCGGATAGGAAATCGCCCAACCTTTGAGGCTGAGGTCGTCGAAGCGCTTGAAGCGATCGGCGTCAGGTGCAACTGCGGGAGCCGGGGGGCTATCGTCGTCCGGAAGCGCCGACGTCGTCGCCGGTTTTTCGACCGGCGGATCGCCGGCGGATTGGCCTTGATCTTCCTGCGCAAATGCGGGCAAGCCGCATAATACAGCGGCGCAGGCACATAACAGTGCGGATCGCTGAGAGATGCTCCAAATGTTGGAAGTGGTATTCGTCATTCAGGTCATCCGGTATGGTTGTTGATGGTGGCCCCCGCCGCCGCCCGCTGCCCCGTGAAATCCGCCGCGCGCTTCTCGATGAAGGCGGCTACGCCCTCGCGGCCCTCGGGCCCCGCGCAGGCGTCGGCTATCGACTTCGCCTCGGCGTCCAGTTGTTCGGCCAGCGTCGCATTATGGCCCGCGAACAACAGGGCCCGGCATTGCGCCAGCGCTCCGGTCGGTCCGGCGGCGAGGCGTTCGGCATAACGTATCGCGGCGGCCGCCAGGTCTCCATCGGGGACCACTTGCGTCACCAGGCCGATCTCCACGGCCTCTTGCGCAGTGACCCGGCGGTTTGTCAGGATCAGATCCTGCGCGCGCCGCAGGCCGATCAGCCGTGGCAGCGTCCAGGACATTCCACCATCCGGCGTCAGGCCTACGGCACTGTATGCGGCGGTGAAGTGCGCCGATACCGCGGCTATGGTGATGTCGCCCAGAATTGCGAGACTGAAGCCCGCTCCCGCCGCCGGGCCGTTGATCGCGGTGACGAGCGGCTTGGGCATGGTCGCGAGCTTGTGGACCGCTTCATGGAAGACGCTCGCCAGTTGCAATACCTGCGCCTGCGCGTCCGTGCCCACGCTGGCGAACAAAGCGATGTCTCCGCCGACCGAGAAAAAGGGACCGCTGCCGGTCAGTACCACGCATCGCACTTCGTCCGAGGCGGCGCACAGGCTCGCTTTTTCACGGAGCGAGCGGGCGATTGCCGGCGAAATGCCGTTGCGGGTCGCGGAGCTTGCCAGCGTGAGCGTGCCAATGCCGTTCTCGACCGCGAAGGTGACGGGATCGTCGATGGTCATCCCCGGACCTGTTCGGTTTGCCGCCAGGCCAGGGCCATCAGTTCGGGGAGGACCGCGACCCGCTCGCGCGCCTGGGCCGAGGCGGCGTTGCCCCGGATCACCCGGCCCTTGATACCGTGGAAGATCGCGGCCAACCGGAAGAAGTTGAACGCCACGTAGAAGTCGTATCCCGGCATTTCGGGCATTCCCCGGCGGCGGCAATAGGTTTCCAGGTAGGCTGCTTCGTCCGGGATGCCCAATTCGGCTATGTCCGCACCGCCGAGGCCTGCCACGATGTGGGGCGGCATGCGATACATCATCGCGTGATAGGCGAAGTCCGCGCCGGGATGGCCCAGCGTGGACAATTCCCAGTCGAGCACGGCGAGGATGCGAGGCTCGGTCGGGTGAAAGATCATGTTGTCGCAGCGGAAGTCGCCGTGCACCACGCTGGTCTTGTCCCCGGGTGGAATATGCAGGGGCAGCCATTCCGCCAGTCGGTCCATGTTTGGGTCGCGGCCAGCATCGGCATCGTCGAAATACTGCCGCGACCAGCGCGTGATCTGGCGTTCGAAGTAGTTCCCCGGACGGCCGTAATCGCCGAGGCCGGCTGCGCAAGGGTCGATCTCGTGCAACTGGGCGATGGCCGCGTTCATGACGTCGAAGTAGGCGGCGCGCTCGGATCGGGACACCTCCGGGAAAGTCGCGTCCCAGAAGATTCTCCCTTCTACCATCGCCATGACGTAGAACCACGAACCGATCACCGCATCGTCGGTGCACAGGGCGTAGACTCGCGCGACCGGGAAGCCCTGGCCGCCGAGCGCGGTAAGCACCTTGGCCTCGCGCTCCACCGCGTGAGCGCCTTTAAGCAACGGCCCGGGGGGCTTGCGGCGCAGCACGTATGAATTGCCAGGTGTCACCAGCTTGTAGGTCGGGTTCGACTGCCCGCCCTTGAATTGCTCGATCACGAGCGGGCCGGCATACCCTTCCACGTTCCCGCGCATCCACGCATCGAGCGCAGGCGCGTCGATCTCGTAGCCGGTGCGAACGTTGGTGGTTCCGCTGTTGGCGTCCCTGATAGCGGTGCTCATGCGTTCGCCGCTTTCCAGTCGCGCTTGATCTTCTTGGCCAGCGACCATTTGTGGACTTCGGTCGGCCCGTCGTAGATGCGGAAGGCGCGGATTTCGCGGAACGCCTGTTCCACGATGGTGTCGCCCGAGACGCCGGTCCCGCCCATGATCTGCACACAGCGGTCGGCGACGCGGAACAAGGCGTCGGATACGGCGACCTTGGCCATCGAACTCTCGCTCGTGCCCAGTGACCCGGAATCAAGCACTCCCGCGCACCAGTCGATAGTCAGTTCGCACTGTTTCAGGTCGATCAGATTGTCGGCCAGCATGAAGCCGACGCCTTCGTGGTCGACCAGCGGCTTGCCGAAGGCGGTGCGGCGGCAGGCGTAGTCGGCGGCGATCTCGTTTGCGCGCGTGGCGAGACCGAGCCAGCGCATGCAGTGCGACAGGCGCGCGGGCGAGAGCCGGATCTGGGCGTACTTGAACCCTTCGCCAGATGCCCCGAGCATCTGTGATGTCGGCACTCGCAGGTCGACGATGTCGATTTCCGCGTGGCCGCCAGGCATGGAACTGTCGATAGTGTCGAGCACCCGCGTCGTGCGGATCGCCGGGTCCGGCAAGTCGACGAGGAACATGCAGGCGCCATCATCGGATTTGGCCATGACGATGCCGACCTTCGCTCCTTCCGCTCCGGTGATGAAGCGCTTTCGGCCGGAGATGATCCACTCCTCCCCATCCCGTCGGCAGGTCGTGCGCATCATCGACGGGTCGGAGCCGGCGCCGCCTTCCTCGGCCGGTTCCGTCATGAAGAAAGCCGAGCGCGCCCCGCCTGTTACGAGCGGTGCGAGGAAGCGGGCTTTCTGCTCTGCCGTGGCGACCTTGCCCAGCAAGTACATGTTGCCTTCGTCCGGCGCGGCGGTGTTGCAGGCCAGCGGACCAAGCGGCGACAGCCCGCTTCGGCGCAGCACGGCGGCCGTTTCGCGTTGGGTGAGGTGCGAACCGTCCGGTAGTATGTGCGGCGTCAAGACGCCTGCGCTGCGGGCCTTGTCGCGCAGTTCGGTCACGAGATCGTCGGAAGGCCCGTGCCCGCCGAGGCGGTCATCCCGCTCATATGGGACGACGACGCCACGCACGAATGCTTCCACGTCGGCGGCTATGGCCATGGCTCGGTCGGTAGTGGTCAAACTCATCCTGGGTTCCTGTATTTTGGCGACCGCGTGGTCATTGTGCGGTCGAGCCGCCGTCGACGATCAGTTCGGAGCCCGTCATGTAGCGCGAGGCGTCGCTCGCCAAGAACACGACGGCATCCGCGATCTCGTTCGGGTGGCCGATGCGGCCGATCGGCACGTCGGCCAGCAGTTGGCGAGCGACTTGCGGGTCGGCATGGGCTCCGGCGGTCAGCGGAGTGTCAATATGGCCGGGGTGGATCGAGTTGGCGCGCACCTTGTTGCCCAGCGCCGCGCATTCGAGTGCGGTGGCCTTCGTGAACATCCGAACGCCGCCCTTGGCCGCGCAGTAGGATCCGGCATTCGGCGCGGCGGCAATGCCCCTGATCGACGACATGTTGATGATCGAACCTGCGCGTGACCCGGCCAGCAGGGGCAGCATGGATTTAGTACCAAGGAAGACGCTGTCGAGATTGACCGCGAGCACCGTACGCCATTGGTCCAGCGAAGTGTCGGCGATCGATGCGAACTTTCCGAAGCCCGCATTATTGAAAAGGATGTCGAGCCGGCCGAACCGCTCCATGATCTTCGCTGCGAGTGCGGTCCATGCGGCTTCGTCGGTAACATCGAGCACGGCCGCCTCGTGTTCTCCGGGCGCAATGCGGGCGAGCGCATCGTTCAGCCCTGCCGCATTGCGGTCGGCCAGCAGGACGGTCGCGCCTTCCTGTGCAAAGCGCATCGCGGTTGCCAGGCCGATGCCGGATGCTGCGCCGGTGACCAGCGCGATGCGCCCCGCCAACACGGTCATGCCGGTTGGTCCTGCATGTCCGAATCGCCTTTACTGAGGGCCAGCAGACTGGCGAATTCGGGGTTTGTCCTCGCCAGGATGGACTTCGTGCGGGCCGCGATCGGCTCGTCGAAGCTCTCCGACGTGAACACGTAAAGCCGGTCCTCGCGAATACCGTCGAACGCGAGATCGGCAACAGTTTCGGGAGAGGGGGCACTTCGGTAAAGATTGTCCGCGATTGCCTGAAGTTCCTGCGATTCCTCTGCGGGTCCCGATACGGCGCGCAGGGCATCCGGGCGTGAACGCTCGGCATCGTAGATGCGCGTGGCGACCAGGCCGGGGCACAGCATGGTTACGCCGATCGGCGCACCCACGTCGCGCAGGCCCGCGTAAAGCGCTTCGGTCACCCGCACCACCGCATGCTTGGATGCACCGTAGACAGCCGAGCCCGCTCCGCTGACGAAGCCTGCCACCGATGCGGTGTTGAGCACATGACCGGACCGTTTCTGCGCGATCATGCGCGGCACGAAGCTGCGGATGCCGTTGACCACGCCATCCACGTTGACTCCGAAAGCCCAGCGCCAGTCTTCCGGCGCATAATCCCAGACCATTCGGTGCCGGCCGCCCGGAACGACACCGGCATTGTTGCACAGCAGGTCCACGGAACCGAAGTGGTCCCAGGCGAGGTCAGCGAGCGCCTGGACAGCCCCGGGATCCGCCACGTCGGTGCGCTGGAGAACGGCGGGATGACCGGGCAGCGTCGTGGCCACATCCTGCAGATCGGACAGATTGATGTCCGCCAGCACGAGGTTCATTCCCTCGCTAGCTGCTCGCCGCGCCAGGGCTGCGCCGATGCCGCTGCCGGCGCCGGTGATGACGGCCGTCCTTCCGGAGAAGTCTTTCATTGCAGTGCCTCTCTTTTCGTCCGGAGCCATCTTGTGGGGACTCGAACGGTGAAGGCACGTTAGCCGACCGTCCGGTCGGGCGTCAATTCCGTTGAAGGCATTGACCGACAGCAAAGGGCTGTATAGCCATTTGCCAAACCGACCGGACGGTCTAGAAAATACAGGAGAGATTGTGCTCGACCCGACCACCTCCGCCGAACCCCGCAATGAACTCGTTTCGCTTGGGTTACTACGCAGCAACGCCCCCAAGACAGTTGCAGGCTACCGCCGCTTCCGCGCGGTCGTCGATACCGACGGCGCAGTCCCGGCTCGGATGAAGCGCTTGTTCGTGGCCTGCGCGGCGACGGTCAAGGGTTACCGGGAAATGGCGCTGCGCGAACTGGCAGCCGCGCGCGCCGCAGGGCTGACCGTCGAAGAGGCGGCGGCAGCGGTGACGATCCTGTCCAGTGTGCGAGGAGAAGGCGCAGCCCTGCGGTTTCACGGCTTTTTCGAGCAGGTCTTTCCCGAGGCGATCGATCCGCAGGCCCATGATGAGGATATGGTCGTCGAGCCGGGCGCGGCCGAGGCCAATTTCCTGCAGTACTTCGGAGAGATGCCTCCCTCACTCGGCAAGCTGCTCGAGCTGGAGCCGACGGCTGCCGATGCGTATTATCTGATGCGTGAAGGCACGCTGTCGGGAACGGTGCTGGGCTCGATGAATGCCGAACTGCTGCTGGTGACCGTGCTGGCCGCTGATTACAGCTCCTGGGCTTCCGTGCATATGAACGGGGCGCGCAAGGCCGGTGCCAGCGAGAAGGCGGTGGCCGAAGCGGTGATCTGCGCGGTCCCGACCGGCGGATTGTCCGCCTGGGTTATCGGGGCCGGAGCGATGGATGCCTGAGCGAAAACAGTCCCGCTGAAGGCGCCCCGCGATCGGCGCTAGAGCCCGCTGACCAGGTGGCCTCCGTCGATCGCGATCACCGCGCCGGTTATGTAGGCTGACTGGTCCGAACACAGCATTAGCAAGGGGCCGTCCAGGTCATCCATGCGACCCAGCCGGCGCTGCGGGATACGCGCGATAAGGCGCTTGCCCGCTTCCGACTGAAAGAACTCGCGATTGAGGTCGGTTTCGATGTAGCCCGGTGCCAGTGCATTCACGCGGATTCCGAGCGGAGCCCATTCGAGCGCGAGCGCCTTGGTAAGCTGGATCAGGCCTGCCTTGCTTGCAGCGTAAGCAGCAAGGCCCTTGGATACGCGTTGGCCCAGGATAGAGGCGACGTTGACAATCGAGCCGCCGCTCGTCATCGCGCGTGCGGCCTCCTGTGCGACGAGGAAAGCGCCGGTCAGGTTGGGAGCCAGCACGGATTGCCATTCCTCGGGCTGCACATCGATGGCCGCGCGCGTCTGCGCGACCCCGGCATTGTTGACCACGATCGAGAGCGTAGAACCTCCGGCCTCGGCCATCTGCGCGAAGCCCTGGCTTACGGAGACGGGGTCGGTCACGTCCATCACAACGCTGCGGCAGGTACCTGCCAGCCCCGCTGTTTCTTCCACCAGAGATTCCAATGCGGATGCCCGGCGACCTGCCGCAAAGACGGTCGCTCCGCGCTCGGCCAGGATTTTCGCAAAGTGGCGGCCAAGGCCCGAGCTGGCGCCGGTCACCAAAGCTGTACGCCCGTTTAGGCCCATCGATACTCTCCTTCTGGTCCGTTATTGTCTTGCGCGTCAATAAGTTTGGCCCCAAAGCTACATGCACCCGACCGGGCGGTCGAGTTCACAAAAGGACAGGTCGTGCGCTTTTCGGACAAACGTGTCATTGTCACCGGGGCGGCCAATGGACTGGGCGCGGCTATCGCGCGGCAGTTCGCGGCGGAAGGCAGCATCGTCGCCATTGCCGATATTGACGAAAAAGGCGCCGCAGCGACGGCGGCGGCGATTGTCGAGGTCGGGGGCAGGGCCACGGCGTACCGGCTCGACGTGACGGATCCTCAAGGCTGGGACGATCTGGTGCGGAGCTTGTCGAAGAATTGCGGCGGCATCGACATTCTGGTCAACAATGCCGCGATCGCATCAGGGCTCGTAAGGATCGAGGACCGCACCCCGCAGGATTGGGACCGCAGCATGGCGATCAATGCCAAGGGCCCGTTCCTGGGCACGCGCGCTGTCCTGCCGGTCTTTCGGGCGAACGGCGGCGGCACGATCGTCAACGTGTCATCGGTGGCCGGGCTGGGCCAGTCGCAGATCATGGATCCCGCTTATGCCTGCAGCAAGGCGGCATTGACGATGCTCACCCACATCACGGCAGCGCAGCATGCGGCGGAGGGTGTGCGGTGCAATTCGGTGCACCCGGGGCCTGTCGACAGCAAACTTGCCCGATCTGCCTATGCCCAGCCGAGCGCGTTCGACAAACGTATCTCGCGTGTGCCGGCCGGACGGCTGGCGCAGGTGTTCGAAGTGGTGAATGCCGTCCTGTACCTTGCAAGCGACGATTCGTCGTACATCACCGGCGCAGGGCTACCCGTGGACGGCGGCGCGCTGGTGCAATAGGGTGGGGCGCGGCCGGACGGCCTCACAAATACAAGGGTTTACGCCGAGTATGGCACGAGAGACGACAAAAAAGCGGCCAACGACCGAGGCCCATGGAGAGAAGCGCAACGAAATTCTGCGGCATTGCGCCGTTCTTTTCGACCGGGTCGGCTATCACAAGGCATCGATGCAGATGTTGGCCGACGAGGTTGGTCTCGGGAAACCGACCCTTTATCATTACTTTCCCAGCAAGCACGACATTCTGTACGCCATTCATGATGCCCATATGAGCACACTGATGGAAGGGCTGGATGGCGGCAAGACGGACGCAAATCCGCTCGAACTTCTGCGCGGCGCCTGCATCGACATCCTGCGACAGATCGCGGAACATCCCGGTTACGTGCGTGCGTTCATGGATCACTACGGCGATCTGGAAGGCAAGCTGCGCAGCCAGATCCGGGAGCGTCGGAACGAATATTTCGCCCGGCTCCAGAGCATCATCGAGGAAGGCATAGCCGACGGCCAGTTCCGTGAGTGCGATCCCACTCTCACGACATACGGTTTCCTGGGCATGTGCAACTGGGCGTACAAATGGTATCCACCGCTTGCGAAGAAACGGTCGCCGGAGGACGTTGCGGATGCCTTGTGTCGCCCGTTTTTCGAAGGGCTCAGCCGAAGCGCCGACTGATCGGAAATGAGCAAACATTTTGATCCTTCCCTCGCCGAAACAATAACGTCGGTGCGTTTCTTCGACGCCGAGGGAATCCGCCCTGCGGCTGAAGCATTCAGAAATTTCGTGCGGGAATTGAGCGGCCTTCGCACGGCGGTCTCGCACAATATTTCCAGTCGCGATCCGATGCGCGATTCCTCCGGTGCGGTGTTGGCGAGCGAGGTTTTCGGGTTTCAGGAGGATGAGGACGCGCGCTGGTGGCAGTCGCCGCAGCTTGCCCTCTCCTCTCCTCTGACAGGTGCATGCCGGGTCGAGGTGGAGCCGTTCTGGTGCAACGCGCAAGGCTATCACACGCGCATTCCCAACCCGCTGCTCGATTCGCTCGATCTTTCGGAGTTCCGCACCCGCGCTCTCACGGCGGCAGCGCTGGTCGTCCCTATTCACTTGCCCTTCGGCCAGATCGGCGCGGCCAGTTTCCTGTCCGCCGATCCCGCGCAGGACGACCTTTCCCACGCCTTCGCGAACTTTTCCGATGCGCTCGCCATCATCGCGCGCGTTTTCGTGCATAGCTATTTCGCCGTTACCGCGCAGCCCCGCCGCGATATCGCCGGGGCCGCGCTGACCAAGCGAGAGGTGGAATGCCTGCGCTGGGCAGCAGCGGGAAAGACCAACGAAGAAATCGGCCTGATCTTGGGCCTTCAACGCACCACGGTACGTTTCCATATACGCGCCGCTTCGCGCAAACTGGACGCAGTCAATCGCGACCAAACCCTCTTCAAGGCGGCGCAGCTCGGCTATCTGGGGATGATCCGCTGAAGCGCTGACGTTTTGGTCAGAAGCCAGCGGCAAGGCTGGCAATCTACATCATCGGGCAGGAGAACGATGATGCCCGAAATGAAGCCGGAAACGCGGCCCGATCACCTGCCGCCCCCGATCGCCGACGATCTGATCGCCTGGGACGCCGGACAGCTCCGGCTTGTCGCTTCGCGCGAGAAGACCACCGGGCACGTTGTTTTCCCACCCCGTTCGGAACAGGACGACAGGTTCGAGCGTATCCTGCTGCCTGCGCAGGGTCGGCTCTGGTCCTGGACCATCCAGAGGTTTCGCCCGAAGAGCCCGCCCTACGCCGGGGCGGAAACCTTCGAGCCGTATGCGGTAGGCTATGTCGCGCTGGACGATGCTCTGATCGTCGAGGCTCGTCTGAGCGGCGTCGCCTTCGATGCCCTGCGCATCGGCATGCCCATGCGGCTCGTTCCGCAGTCGTTCCTCCTGGCGAGCGGCGATCTGCGCACGACGTTCGCGTTTTCGCCGATCGATGGAGAACAGCCATGAGCGACGTTTATATCGTGGGCGCGGGCATTCATCCTTTCGGTCGCACGCCGGGGCGTACCGGTCTGCAGCAGGGCGTATACGCCGTGCGGCAGGCGCTGGCCGGTGCCGGTCTGGAGTGGTCCGACGTCCGCTTCGCCTTCGGCGGGTCGGATGCCGCCGGGAACGCCGATACGATGGTTGCCGAGCTTGGCTTGTCCGCGCTTCCGTTCATCAACGTCTCAAACGGCTGCGCGACGGGTGGGTCGGCCATGTTCGGCGGCTACAACACGATCAAGTCGGGGGAGTTCGATCTTGGCATCGCGGTCGGCTTCGACAAGCATCCGCGCGGTGCGTTCTCCCCGCTTCCGGCCGACTGGGGCTTGCCCGACTGGTACGGTGAGACAGGTTTGATGCTGACGACGCAGTTCTTCGCAATGAAGATCCAGCGCTACATGGCGATGTACGGAATTACCCCGCAAACGCTGGGTGCGGTGGCGGAAAAGGCCTTCGCCAATGGCGTGCTGACCGACCATGCGTGGCGGCGCGAGGCAGTGGATGCACAGACTATCCTGGAATCCACGATGGTCAGCGATCCGCTTACGAAATTCATGTTCTGTGCGCCAGGTGAAGGTGCCGTTGCCCTGATCCTTGCCAGCGGGAAGCGCGCGAAGGAACTTGGCCTACCCGCCGTTCGCCTGCGGGCAGCAGCGGTCCGGACACGCCCGCCCGGCTCGTTTGAGGTCTTTTCGCCGGCAATCGACCTACAGCGCGGAGAATCGCCGACGATGGTCGCATCGCGCGCCGCTTACGAGATGGCGGGCGTGGGGCCCGAAGACATCGATATCGCCCAGATCCAGGATACCGAAGCGGGAGCCGAAATCATGCACATGGCCGAGAACGGCTTCTGCGCCGACGGCGAGCAGAGCCAGTGGATCGCCGAAGGGCGCACCCGGATTGGCGGTGTGTTGCCGGTCAATACCGACGGTGGCTGCCTTGCCTGCGGCGAGCCGATCGGCGCGTCGGGCCTGCGGCAGGTCTACGAAAATTACATGCAGCTCACGGGCCAGGCCGGCCTGCGACAGGCGCCCGGGGACCTTCGCCTAGGCTACAGCCACGTCTATGGCGCCCCCGGCGTTTCGGCAGTCGCGATCGTGGAACGCTGACATGGACCTTGGTTTCACGGACGCCCAGCTTGCCTTCCGCGACGAAGTCCGCGCCTTTCTGGCCTCGTCGCTGACGGAGCGACTGCGGCAAGGCGCTGCACTCACGTCCGGCGTTTTCGCCGAGCCCGACATCGCCCGCGAATGGCAGGCCATTCTCGATGCGCGCGGCTGGCTGGTCTACCACTGGCCGCAGGCGGCTGGCGGGCCGGGATGGTCGCCGTTGCAACGCTGGATATTCGAAAAGGAATGCGCCCTGGCTGGTGCGCCTGCGCTGCCGGGGATGGGCCTGAAGCTGGTCGGCCCGGTATTGTACACCTTCGCGAGCGAGGATCAGAAGGCGCACTATCTGCCGCGTCTGCGGAGCGCCGAACATGTCTGGGCGCAGGGATTTTCAGAGCCGGGATCTGGCTCCGATCTCGCCAGCCTGCGGACCCGGGCGTCTCGCGAGGGAGACGAATACATCGTTTCGGGTCACAAGATCTGGACCACGCAGGCGCAGTTCGCCAATCAAATTTTCGCGCTGGTCCGCACCGATCCGACGGTCAAACCCCAGAAGGGCATCAGCTTTCTGCTGATCGACATGGCCAGTCCGGGCATTTCCGTACAGCCTATCCTGAGTGCGTCGGGGGATCATGAACTCAACGAGGTTTTCTTCGACGAGGTCCGCGTGCCGGTCGCCAACCGTGTGGGAGAAGAAGGCCAGGGCTGGCCGATCGCCAAATTCCTGCTCGAGAACGAACGCGGCGGGTCTTCGTTCGGCCCGCAGCTTATGGCCGATCTTGCGCGCCTGCGCGATGCTTCGGGGCCTTGGACGGGCGAAATCGCCGAGCGGGGCAAGCGCCTGCGGCTTGAGGCCGAGGCGCTTGAGATGACCGAACTGCGCACGCTGATAGAGATCGAAGCAGGGGGGGCCACCTCGCTGCGCAGTTTGACAACCAAGCTGGTCGCATCGGAAATCCGGCAGGGCATAGACCTCCTCGCAGTGGATGCGTTTGGAATGGCCGGTCTCCAATTGCCGACCGAGCGCCCTTTTTACGAAACGCAGGCGCCATCTGCGTTCGGTTCGCCGCAGGCGCAGATCGCTGCCGCCCGCTATCTCAATAGCCGCAGCTGGTCGATCTTCGGCGGCACAAGTGAAATTCAGCTCACCATAATCGCCAAGGCCGCTCTTGGCCTCTGACAGAACGAAGGATGCACCATGCCTGAAGCCTATATCGTTTCCGCCCGGCGCACCGCCGGTGGTCGCCGCAACGGACGGCTCGCCGGTTGGCATCCCGCCGACCTTGGCGCCGCAGTGCTTGACGCGCTGATTGCGGAAAGCGGGCTGGACCCCGCCGCTGTCGATGATGTCATCATCGGCTGCGTCAGCCAGGTTGGCGAGCAGACATTCGCATTCGGCCGCAACGTCGTTCTCGCATCGAGCTTGCCGGACAGTGTGCCCGGCGTGACCATCGACCGCCAGTGCGGTTCATCACAGCAGGCACTGCACTTCGCGGCGCAGGCGGTGATGTCGGGAATGCAGGACATCGTGATCGCCGGCGGCGTGGAAAGCATGACCCGCGTGCCGATGGGTTCCGCCATCACCCTGGCGCACGCTGGCGGTATCGGTGCCAACCCGTTCCCCGCGTCGATCCAGGATCGTTACGGCGTGAAGACCTTCAACCAGTTCATCGGCGCGCAGATGATCGCCGACAACTACGGCTTCACGCGAGAACAGATGGACCGCTTCGCACTTGAAAGCCACCAGAAGGCGGCGAAGGCCACCAGCGCAGGCGCATTCGCCGCCGAAATCGTGCCGCTTGCTTATACCGATGCCGAGGGCAATCCGGGCGTGCACGACAAAGACGAGGGCATTCGGCCGAATTCCACGATGGAATCGATCAGCTCGGTCAAGCTGCTGGGCGAGAACGGTACGCTCACCGCTGCGTCCGCCAGCCAGATCTGCGATGGCGCCAGTGGGGTGCTGATCGCCTCGGAAGCTGCGGTCAAGGCGCACGGCCTGACGCCGATCGCGCGGGTGGTCAATCTTGCGGTAACCGCCGGCGATCCGGTGATAATGCTGGAGGAGCCTATCCCCGCTACCCGGCGCGTTCTTGCCCGCGCGGGACTCTCGATGGCGGACATCGACCTGTTCGAGGTGAACGAGGCCTTCGCATCGATCCCGATGGCCTGGGCCAAGGCTCTGGATGCCGATCCGACGCGGCTCAACGTCAATGGCGGGGCCATTGCCCTTGGTCATCCGCTTGGGGCGACGGGTACCAAATTGACGGCGACGCTGATCCACGCCCTGAAGGCACGCGGCGCCCGCTATGGCCTGCAGACGATGTGCGAGGGCGGCGGCATCTCGAACGCCTCGATCTTCGAGGTGCTCTGACATGAATCTGGCCCCGAACGAGGAACAGGGGATGATGCGCGAAATGCTGCGCCGCTTCCTGGGCGATCGCTATGATGCGACGACGATGGCGAAGGGACCGATTTCCTCTGCGGACTGGCGTGCATTGGGGGAACTGGGGCTTTTGGCGTTCCTGTTGCCGGAACGGGCAGGCGGAATGGATGCGGGCCCCGAAGACGTCATGCTTGTTGCCGAAGAGATGGGACGCAGTCTCGCCATCACGCCGCTGGCCGAGAGCGTGTTGCTGTGCGCAAGGTTATTGGGCCAATATGGAACACAGGCGCAGATCGATCGATGGGTGGAGCCGGTAATCAACGGGTTGTCCATGCTGGCCTTCGCTTCGGGCGGGTCGACTAACGGCGAGCGGCTCACGGGCGATTGCGGGCTGGTGCGAGAAGGCATGGCAGCGACGGGGTTCGTCGTGGCGACCGAAGGCGGCGGAGCCGTGCTGGTCGCAGCCGATGCCGAGGGCGTCGGCCGTACGCAAGTGAGGCTCGTCGACGGCAGCATTGCGGCCGCGCTTAGTTTCGAGGGCGCACCTTGCGAAGTCGTGGAGATACCGGCAGGGGCTCTGGCGGAAAGCACCGGCTTGGCCGAGTTGGCCGTGGTGGCCGAGACGGTCGGTGCGATGGGCACGCTGTTCGATCTGACGCTCGATTACGTTAAGCAGCGCAAGCAGTTTGGGGCTATCTTGGGCAGCTTCCAGGCGATCCAGCATCGCTGTGCTCGGTTGTACATTCTGGTCGAGCAGGCCCGTTCGATGATGATCAAGGCTTCGCTTGCCGAACCGGCCCAGCGAGCGGACGCGCTACTGGCGGCACGGGCCTACGTTGCCGATGCGGCTTTGCGTCTGGCCGAAGACGCGGTGCAACTGCATGGGGGCATGGGCGTGACGGAGGAACTCGCCGTCGGGCGCGGCCTTCGGCGGGTTCTTCTTCTCACCAGGCTTTTTGGCGGCGCTGCGGACGCACGGGCGAAGTTGGCGGCCTGACCTCCCGCATCGGGGGCCGAGTTCGAGGGCAAGAAAAAGAGCGTGATCCACTTCGGGGATCACGCTCTTTTTGCTTATGGTGCCGTGTTCGAGGCTCGTCCCACGGGTAGGTCTTATCAGGCCTGCGCGGGTGTGCTTGGTCACTTGAGGATGTCCTCGCGGTACCACCTTGACGCCAGGAGGAAGCAGCCTCCCGCAGCAATCCCCAGGAGGGATAACGAGGTCATCGCGTAACGCAGTCCCTGCGCGTCACCACCCAGCATGTCGCTCAGGATGCCGGTCAGCCAGGGGCCAAGTCCCAAGCCCACGATATTGACCGTCAGCAGCAGGATCGAGGAAGTGAAGGCCCGCATCGAGGCGGGGACGAGAGACTGTGTCATTGCGATGATGGGGGAGTAGTAGAAGAACAGCAGCATGACCGCGACGCCGCCGGCAACCAGCGATACCTGTGCTGAATCGGTGAGGAACTGAATCAGTGCGGCCGGTACAACGGCGATCATCGCCCACCCGGTCAGTTGGGGGCGTCGGCGAGCGTCAGTCACGCCGATCCTGTCGGTAAGCCAGCCGCCCAGGAAGATGCCTACGCCGCCGCCTATTCCCGTCATCAGTGCCAATGCAGTTGCCACGTCGCCCAGCGCCATGGCGTGCACACGGGCGTAGAAGGGTGCATTCCAGTTAAGCGCCATGCTGAGGACGAAGTTGTTAAGGGCGCCGCCTGCGAACAGCATCAGGAGGCTCTTCTGCCGCAGCATGACGGCCAGGGCGTCGCGCCATGGCGGAGCCTCTGGGACCGCAGTGGTTTCGAAGCGGCCACGGGGCGGTTCGTGGAGGAAGTAAAGAACGATCGGCACGAGCAGCACCCCGATGCCGCCGATGATCCACAAGGCGGCCCGCCAGTCGATCGCCTGCGCCAGCCAGCCACCCGAAAGGTAGCCGAGCATCACGCCGATCGGCAGCGCCAGCCCCCAGATTCCGATCGCGGTCGCGCGGCGATCGGGGGGATAGCAGTCGGCTATGACCGAGTGGCTCGCCGGGATGCTTCCGGCCTCGCCCAGCGCCACGCCGATGCGAAAGAATACCAGCGTTGCGAATCCCGTGCTGAACCCGCTCAGGGCCGTCATCGCGCTCCACAGAAACAAAGAGGCGGCGATGACGTATTTGCGGCTGAACCGGTCCGCCAGGCGCGCGACCGGCACGCCCAGCGTCGAATAGAACAGTGCGAACGCGAGGCCGGTCATGAGACCGAGTTGTGCATCGCTGAGCAATAGCTCGCGCTTGATCGGAACCTGCAGGATCGAGATGATCGTCCGGTCCAGATAGTTGAAGATGGACACCAGCATCAGCACGAAGAGTGCCAGCGCGCCGCTATGTGTATTCCCGGCCTTGATGGCTGCCTCCTTCATTTTAGCCGCCAAACCTGCCTGTGAAGGTCAGGCCGATCACGCGCGGCGGTGCCACGGTGATACGCTCGACGTCTAGGTTGCCCAGCCCGCCTGCGGCTGCGACTTCAGCGCTGGTGACGTGGTAGAAATTATAGGCCAGGCCGTTGGTCGCGTAATCCTTGTTGAAGAGGTTGCGGCCCCACAGCCGCACGTCCCATGCCCCGTTCGGCGCGGTGTAGGTGATCGATGCGCTCGCGATGTTGTTTCGCTTGGTCAGCGGAACGGCCTTCTGTCCCCCGCCCTGGGGGGTCAGTTGGAAGGCGCTCGCGAACTTCGTGTCGGCATGCAGCGTTAGTCGCCCGCCGTTCGCGAGGTCGACGTCGTAGTCGGCCAGCGCGGTGAAGTCGTGTTTGGGCGTGAACGGCGCCTGGTTGCCAGTGCAGTCCAGTCCGGTGGCCGTGCAGCCGACGAAGCGTTTGTAGTACGCATCGGTATAGGCATAGTTGACACCGAACGAGAGGCCGTTCGCTGGCCGGATCGTGCCCTCGACTTCCACGCCCTTGGCGCGCAGGGCGCCGGCGTTGGAATCCTGGAAGACGCCGTTCACCTGCGAGCGTACCTGCAGATTGCTGGTATCGGCGAGGAAGGCGGCGACGTTGAGGGTGGCCAGCCGGTCGAAGAAGTCGGTCTTGGTGCCGATTTCATAGCTCCAGGTCGTCTGCGCCTTCAACGGGGTCGCGGCTGCTTGCGGCGTACGCACGTTGAAGCTCCACCCACCGCCCTGGAATCCTTTGGATGCCGATGCATAGATCAGGCTGTTCTGAACCGGGCGATACTCAAGGATAAAGCGCGGAGTGAAGGCCTGCCAGGAATCGGTCGCGTCACCATTGGCGGGCAGTTCCTGATAGTAAGGGCCGCCCTGGAACGGGGACGATCCGGTATGCCGCGTGAAGCCGGTCTTGCGCTCGTAGGAATAGCGGATGCCTGCGGTGAACGACAACTTATCGGAGAAGGCATATTTGCCTTCTGCGTAAGGACCGAAGCTGCGGTTTTCTATCTGTCCTTCGAAAACCTGGCCAGGGGTGTAGAGGCCGCCATTGAGGACGGAGAAGTAAAGAGAAGGATCGGTGCCGTTGAAGCCGAAGGCAATCTTGTGGTTGAGATCCTCGTATCCGAAATAGAGGCCAGCCACGAGGCTGAACTTGCCCCCGAATTGCGATGAGAAACGAAATTCCTGGCTTACCTGCCATTCATCGTTGGTGTTGTACGAGGGGGCGTTGACAGGATTCGGTCCGCCATCAGCATCCTCGCCAAGCCGCGCGCGCAGCGAGCGATAACCGGTAATCGAACTGATCGTGCCGACGCCCGTGTCGTAACTGACGTTGAGAACACCAGCCCACATTCGGCGGCGCGTATAGCCGTCGTCGTCGAGCATGACCTTATGCAGGTCACCGCCGGTTTGCTGCGCGACCTCGGCCGCGAGCGCACCGTCGCCGACGATCGTCGGCCCATCGCCGTAGCCGCGGCGATTGAGGAAGGAGCCGCTTAGTACCACGTCCCAGGCATCGCCCGGCTGCCACCGCAGCGATCCGCGTACGGAGGCGACCTTGTTGTCCGCCAAGTCGTTCCCGGTGACGAGGTTGTGCTGGTACCCGTCGACCTCCTTCACGCTGTACGCCAGTCTCCCGGCGAGATTGTCGGCGATCGGTGCGTTGATGAAGCCATCCGTCTCGATGCCGGCGCTACCCCCGTCATAGATCAGGCCGGTCAAGGTCGCGCGCCCTTCGAAGGCCCCGATTTTGGCGGTGTTGTTGGTGATCTGCAGCGCACCGCCCACGGCGTTGCGGCCGAACGTCGTGCCTTGAGGTCCGCGTAGGACAGAAACCTGCGCGACATCGAACATGTTCGCGTCGAACGAGGCGAGCGTCCCGTAGTAGACATCGTCGATATAGACGCCCACCGGATTTTCGAGACCGGGCGAATCGTTGATCGTGCCCTGACCCCGAATCTGCACGGTGATGACCGAGGTGCCCTTGACCGGCACGAAGGTAGGCCCGGGGGCTATCTTGACGATCTCGGCGAAGCTGTCGATCTTACGCTGCTGGATCTGCTGTTCGCCCAGAGCGCTTACGGCTATGGGTACATCCTGCATACGCTCGGCCCTGCGGGTCGCGGTGACGATGATGTCATTCACGTCCGCCCTCACGGGCGGTTCGGCGGATTGCTGCGCGGGCGGCACCTGCTGGGCGGCGTCCTGTGCCTGCGCCGGTGCGCCCCAGACGAGGGCAATCGTACCGGCGAGCAGCGCGGCACGTTTCACTCTAAGAACCTTGTCGGTCATTTTTCTCTCCCAAGTATTCGCGGGGTGCCGTTATTTGATTACCCGCATGACACGTTCTTATGTTCGGTGAGGCTTCACGAGGCGCCTGCCTCCCGTGCGGCGAACCAGGCGGCCTTGGCCAGAGGCTGGATCCGCGTGATGATTTCGCCTGCGTTGGCGGACGTCTGGACGCCGTCGCGCGCCCGGCCAGCGATGCCCTGCAAGATCGCGGCGATGCGAAACAGGTTGAAGGCGCGGTAGAACGGATGGTTGGGATCGCAGTCGATCCCGGTGCGTTCGCAGTAGCGTGCCGAGTATTCGGCGGCGGTGGGGATGCCGAGAGCAGCGAGGTCAGCGCCGTTCAGCGTCCCGCGCACATCCACGCCTTCAGGCCGGAACCATTCCATCATGTGATAGGTCAGATCGCCCAGCGGGTCGCCCAGCGTGGACAGTTCCCAATCGATGACGGCTGAAATCCGCGGCTCGGTAGGATGAACCAGTAGGTTATGGAACGAATAGTCGCCATGGATGATCGTCGTGCGTTCGCCGTTGTCGGGCACTGCATCCGGCAGCCACGCGATCAGCTTGTCCATCTCGGGTATGTCTTGCGTGCGCGAGGCGTCGTACTGGCGCGACCAGCGCGATATCTGGCGTGAAAAATAATTTCCCACGCGCCCGTAATCGCCCAGGCCGATTGCCTCGTAATCGACGAGGTGGAGCCGGGCGAGCGTCTCGTTTGCCGAATCGTAGATCGCGGCGCGCTCCGATGGCGTAAGCCCGGGCATACGCGGATCCCAGAAACTGCGGCCGGGCACGTGGCGCATGACGTAAAACATCGTGCCGATGACCTCGTCGTCCTCACACAGCACCAGCGGTTCGGGGACGGGAAGACCCGATTCGAACAGGGCGCGGGTGATCCGGTATTCGCGGTCTACTGCGTGCGCGGACTTGAGCAGCACGCCTGGCGGTTTGCGGCGCAGGACAAAGCTTGCGTCCGGGGTCGCAAGCAGGAAAGTCGGGTTCGACTGACCGCCCTCGAACTGCTGGACCTTCATCGGGCCACGAAACCCGGAAACGCGGGCTTCCAGATACTTCGACAGTACGGTCTCATCGAAGGCACCGTTCCGGGCGACATCGACGGTGCCGCCGATCATTGCGGCTGGCTGGGAACCGCTCATGAGCTCGCTCCACGAGCGGGCGTTTCGCGGTATTTGCCCAGTTCCATCCGCGCAAGCTGGCGTTCGTGCACTTCGTCCGGACCATCGGTCAATCGCACGATGCGGGTATTGGCCCAAAGTTCGGCCAGGCCGAAGTCATCGCTGACACCGCCGCCGCCGTGAGCCTGGATGGCTTCGTCGACGATCCGCTGCGCCATTCGCGGCGCCGCGATCTTGATCATGGCGATTTCCGCGCGTGCTTCCTTGTTGCCGACGGTGTCCATCATGTGCGCCGCCTTCAGGCACAGCAGGCGGGACATTTCGATCTCGCAGCGCGCACGGGCGATCCGCTCTTCCCAGACCGAGTGTTCGGCGATGGTCTTGCCAAAGGTGCTTCTCGACACGAGGCGCCGGCACATCTTTTCGAGCGCCACTTCCATCGTTGCGATATTGCGCATCGTATGGTGGATGCGGCCCGGCCCCAGGCGGCCCTGGGCGATCTCGAACCCGCAGCCTTCGCCCATGAGCATGTATTCGGCGGGGACGCGCACGTTCTCCAGCAGGACCTCGAAGTGTCCATGAGGCGCATGGTCGTATCCGAACACCGGCAAATGACGCACCAGGGTGACGCCGGGGGTATCGCGAGGGATCAGTATCATCGACTGCTGGCGATAGGGCGCGGCGTCGGGATCGGTCTTTCCCATGAGGATGAAGAAGGCGCAGCACGGATGCCCGGCGCCCGAAGACCACCATTTGCGTCCGTTGATGACATAGTCGCCGCCATCGCGCCGGATTTCCGTGCGGATGTTGCGGGCATCGGAAGACGCAACCTCGGGTTCGGTCATCAGGAACGCGGACCGCGTCTCGCCATCACGCAGCGGGACCATGAATTCCTGCTTCTGTTCGGGAGTCCCGTATCGATGCAGGACTTCGAAGTTTCCGGTGTCGGGCGCCATGCAATTGAAGATCTCGCTGGCGAAAGAAATCCGACCCATCAGTTCGGCGATCGGGGCGTATTCGACGTTCGTCAGGCCGACACTGGTGAAGAATTCGTCGTCGTGATCGGACGGAGGCATGAAGATGTTCCACAGTCCTTCCGTTTTGGCCTTGGCCTTGAGCTCGTCGAAGATGGGCGGGATTTCGGCCCAGCGGTCGATCTGTGCTGCCTGCTCGTGATAGACCGGCACTGCGGGAACCACGTGCTCTTCGATGAAGGCCCGGACCCGCTCCATCCACGCGACGGATTTGGCAGACTGCGCAAAGTTCAAGCTATCCCTCCTAGATTGCCGGATAAATCAGCCCCTGCTCGGTCGGCGGGACTCGATCGTCCGATCGGTCGGGAATTCGTTACTCGACCGACCGGTCGGCTGTCAAACTGGATAGGATAAAATTTTTTAGTTGACGCCCGACCAGTCGGTCGAGCATCTAAACGACAGGAGAGAGATATGACGAAGAGCCCGCTGATGGCCAACGCACTGCTCAATGGTCACGCGCCCTACACCCTAGCCGGCTATGCCGCCTTCCGTTCGGTCATAGACGCCGATGGGGCCGTGCCGGCGCACATGAAGGCGTTGTTTGCCAGCGTCGCGGCGATCGACCGTCGACATCTTGTGCTGGCCCGCCGGGAACTTGCACGCGGAGTGGGTCTTGGCCTGACGCCTACCGAAGCGACAGCTGGCCTCATCGTCCTCACCAGCCTTCGCGGCGAAGCTGCGGCAGCGGATTTCGCCTCGATCGTGGAGGAATGTTTCGACGATCTCGCAGTTCCCGAAGCGCAGGCCCTGCCGGTCGCGGGGGAGGGCGAAGCGAAGGCCAATTTCACTGCCTATTTCGGGACGATCCCGTCTCCGTTGGCCCAGCTTCTGCGCCTGAGCCCCAAGGCCGCGGACGCCTACTATCTGATGCGGCGCGGCAGTATCGATGCCAATCCGCTGTCGCCCAAGTACGGCGAGCTGCTGCTTCTGACCATTCTCGCCGCCAGCTACAGCCCGATGGCGGCAACCCATGTCCGAGGTGCCCGAAATGCGGGCGCAACCGACGAAGAAATCGCCGAGGCCGTGCTGTGCGCCGTCCCGGCGGCAGGGGTGGCGGCCTGGATGGCCGTCGGTGCGATGCTGGCGCCCCCTGAAGAAGGCGGCATCGCCCGCTGACTCGACCCGACCACACTCACAACGCTTTTTACCAAGGAGATTACCGGTGGAACTCGAAAAAGACGTCATTCAGTACGAAGTCGCCGAAAACGGCATCTGCACGATCTGGCTGAATCGCCCGCGCGTGAAGAACTGCGTGAGCCCTCAGCTTCTGCGCGACCTCGAAGTGGCCGTGGATCGCGCGGCTGAAGACAAGTCGGTTCTGGCCGTCGTGTTCCGCGGTCGTGGCAATACGTTCTGCGCAGGCGCGGACCTTGGCCAGCTGGTCGGGCCGGTACTTCATGAAACCAGCACCTCGCTGCAGCTCGCTATCGATTCGGCGCGCACATACGACAAGATCTACAACATGAAGAAGCCGACGATCGCCTGCGTCGAAGGGTATGCCGTCGCCGGTGGTTTCGAACTCTTCATCTCGTGCGATTTCGGTATTGCCGCCGACGACGCAAAGATCGGCGACTTCCACATCCGCCGTGCACTCTTCGGCGGTGCCGGCCCAATCTATCGCCTGCCGCGCTACATCGGCATGCGCAAGTCCAAGGAGCTGATGCTGACCGGCAAGCTGCTCTCCGGGACCGAGTGCGTCGAATGGGGCCTGTGCAATGCTTCCGCACCCAGCGGCGAGGCGCTTGAGCAGCTGATCCAGGATTTCTGTGCGCCGCTGATCGACAAGAGCCCCTTCTGCATGTGGATGACCAAGATGGCCGTCAACCGCGGCATGGATGCCGATACCAACTCGCTCATCACGCTGGAAACGATGACCTGCAACGTCGTTCATCACTCGGCGGATGCGAAGGAAGGCGTTGCGGCGTTCCTCGAAAAGCGCCAGCCGGTCTGGACGGGGAACTAAGCCATGGCGGTCAGCATGGTCGTGCTGGCCAGTCGGCCGGCGGATTGGACCCAGGAACAGTTCACCACCTGGTGGCGCGGGCCTCATGCCGCCGCCGCCAGGGTATTGCCGGGCCTTGCCGCCTATCGGCATGGTGTGGTGACGAAGGACTACGACAATCCTGCCGAGCCCGGCTGGGACGGCCACGCCGTGCTGACCTTCGCCGACCAGGCAGGCTTGGATGCCGCGTTCGCCTCGCCCGAATGGGCGGCGGCGACGCGGCAGACCAAAGGAATGGGTGGCCGGCGCATCATCCTTATAACCGAGGAAGTCGATCTCCTGATGGAAGGTGCCGATGTCTGAACCCGTACTTGAATTCGTGCCGGGCTTTACGGCCCACCGGTTCCGTCTCGACGGCAAGCGGGCGCTGATAACGGGCGGGCGTGGTGCGCTGGCCGAGGCGATGGCGGCGACGCTGGCGGACCTCGGCTGCGCCGTCGCGCTCGCCTCGCGCCACGAGGACGAGTGTATTGCAGCCGCCGCCGTTCTTGCCGGAAGCTTTGGCGTTCCGGCCATCGGTTTGAGTTGCGACATCTCCGACGAAGCGTCGGTGGAAGCCACGATCGCCGCCACGGTCGAGCGGTTGGGTGGGCTGGACATCCTCATCAACAATGCGGGCGCTTCGTGGTGGGGGCTCCCGCAGGAGATCCCGCTCAAGGGATGGCAGAAGGTGATGGACGTCAACGTCACCGGCACGTTCCTGGCCTGTCGCCATGCCGCTCGCCATATGATTGCCGCTGGGGGAGGTGCGATCGTCAACATCGCCTCGGTCGGAGCGTTCCTCTCCTATCGACCCGATGCCGGGCAGGTCGTACCCTATACCACGAGCAAAGCGGCGATCGTCCACTTGACTTCCGACCTCGCCGCGCAGTGGGCGGAACACGGTATTCGCGTCAACGCGATAGCGCCCGGCTCGATCGAGACCGGCATGACGCAGACGCTGGACGCTGCCACGCAGGAGCGCACCCGTGCGTCCATCCTGCTCGGTCGTTTCGGCAGACCGGATGAGGTCGCAGGCACTCTGGCGCTGCTGGCCTCGGAAGCGGGCAGCTTCATCACCGGACAGACTTTTCTGGTCGACGGAGGACAGTCGCTTGCCTGACGCCCTCGAACATCCGCCCTTTACATGGGACGAGCAACGCCTTTGGCCGCAGTTCGACGCCCTCGCCGCCGAAGATCCCGAGGCGCTCGCCCTGGTCGATTGCCAGGACCGCTTGTGGAGCCGGGGAGAACTGCGTGCAATGGCGCTCGATGCGGCAGAGCGGCTTCGCGGCGCGGGCATGATCCGTGGGCACCGGATTTTGGTGCCGGCCTACAAGACCCCCTGGACGATTGCAGTGGCGCTGGCGGTCTCGGCGATGGAAGGTGTGTTCTGTCCTTACTCCCCGAAGCTGGGCGTTGCCGACCTGGAGGTGCTCGAAACCCACCTCGGGCATTTCGCCCGCATCGGCGGCACCGATGTCGGCGAGGTCGTCGTACATATCGCCAGCGATGCGCATTCGCAGGATCAGCGCAACGGCGCAGCGGCGCTGATTGGATTCACTTCGGGCTCGACCGGCGTTCCCAAGGGGGTGATGCACGGCGCGCGGGCGCTCAATTACGCCACCCGCGCCTGCGCTGCGATTGCCGGCCTGCAGTCTGGCGACGCGGTCCTGGGCATAGTCCCCCTCGACAGCGCGCCAGGCTTCACGTTCACCGCGCACTTCGCGCTTTCCCTGGGCCATCCGCTGGTGTTCGTGGACCCGTGGGTGCCGGCCGAGGCACTGCGCCGGGCGGAACTGTACGGATGTGGCTGGGCGATCGCTGTGCCCACGCACCTTTTCACCATGGTCGAGGCGGCACGTCAGGGCGAGTGGAGCGGTACTCTGCCTCTGCGCGCCATGGCGGTCGGGGGCAGCGCGATGACATCGGAGCTCATTGCGGACGCTCAATCGCTGCTTGGCCTGAAGGCGCTTCGCATGTTCGGGATGTCCGAATGCATGGGGCATGCCTCGACGCGGCCCGACCATTCGCTCGAGCGTCGGCAGATGTTTGACGGTCTCCCTTTCACGGGCACGCAGGAGGAGGCTTTCGACGCCGATCTCGTGCCGTTGCCGCGCGGAGAGCGCGGACAGGCGGGCGTCAAGGGACCATCGCTGTTTCTCGGTTATGCCGAGGGACTTGGCGCCGGACAGGAACGCATGACGCCGGACGGATATTATCTAACCGGTGACGAGATCATTCGCGACGATGAGGGCTTTATTCGCGTCGTCGGACGGATCAAGGACCAGATCATCCGCGGTGGATTCAATATCGACCCGGCAGAAGTCGAAAGTGCCCTGCTGCGGCATCCACGCATCGCGGAAGTCGCCGTCGTGGCGATCCCCCACCGCAAACTTGGTGAGCAAGCCTGCGCGGTGTGCCGCCTGCGGCCGGGTGAAGGAGATGTCGATCTTGCCGCCCTGCTGGATCACATGGCCTCCGAGGGGGTGTCGCGGAAGAAGTGGCCGGAACACATGCTAGTAGTGGAGGCGATGGAAACCACCGCCACCGGCAAGCTCGACAAGAAAGCCATGGCCGCAAAGGCCATCGCCGAAGTCTGCGCGCGCGTCGCCTGACGGATCGGCACACAATCATGGAGAAGGTCTTGGACCATCTAACTACCACCCTGGTGCAAGGCGGGGTGGCCGTCATTACCTTGGACAACCCTCCGGTCAATGCCTTGTCGGCGCCGCTGCGGCGGAATCTGCTGGCAGCGCTGGAAGGCGGCATGGCCGATGAGACGGTTCAGGCAGTCGTGCTGATCTGCGCTGGTCGTACCTTCATTGCCGGGGCCGACATCACCGAGTTCGGCAAACCACCGCAAAGTCCGGGCTTCGCGGAAGTTTTCGATGCCATCGAAAACGCAGCGAAACCGGTTGTCGCCGCCATCCACGGGCAGGCGCTGGGAGGCGGTTTCGAACTGGCCCTCGTGTGCCATTATCGGATTGCGGCCCAGACAGCGCGTGTGGGCCTGCCCGAGGTCCACCTCGGCATCCTGCCCGGCGCCGGCGGAACGCAGCGTCTGCCGCGCGTAACGGGCGCCGAGGCTGCGATGGATATTATCGCGTCGGGCCGCTTGATCGGTTCGGCGGAAGCGCAGGCGCTGGGACTTGTGGATCAGGTGGTGCCGGATGCGGAACTGCTGGACCGGGCACTTTCGTTTGCACGGCAGGTGGTCGCCGATGGTGCACAGCGCCCGCGCATCCGCGATCGCGAAGACAGGATTGCGGAAGCTCGCGCAAAGGAAGGTCTGTTTGCGGCGTTTCGGCAGACGAACGCCCGGCGCTTCCACGGATTCAAAGCGCCCGATGCAATCGTGGAAGCGGTCGAAGCAGCGGTGACACTACCTTTCGAGGAAGGGCTGGCGCGCGAACAGGCGCTGTTCGAACATCTCGTCGCAACGACCGAGTCCGCAGCCCAGCGCCATGCCTTTTTCGCGGAACGCGGAACCGCGCAGGTTCCCGACATCCCTCGCGATACAGGGACGATCGACGTCGCATCGGTAGGTATCGTCGGGGCAGGGACGATGGGCGGCGGCATAGCCATGAACTTCCTCTCTGCGGGAATTCCCGTGACGCTCGTGGAAATGAAGCAGGAAGCACTCGACCGGGGCGTGGCCGCGATCCGTCGCAATTACAAGGCAAGCGTCCGAAAGGGGCGGATGACTGCCGAGCAGGTGGAAGACCACATGGCGCTGCTGTCGCCGTCGCTGGATTACGAGTCGCTTCGCGGCGCCGACCTCGTCATCGAGGCGGTGTTCGAGAGCATGGCTGTGAAGAAGGACGTCTTCGCCCGCCTCGACGGGGCAACGAAGCCCGAGGCCATTTTGGCGTCGAACACCTCGTTTCTCGATCTCGATGAAATCGCGCAGGCCACAACTCGCCCGGAACGCGTCATCGGGCTGCACTTCTTTTCGCCCGCGAACGTGATGCGCCTCCTGGAAGTGGTGCGAGGCGAAGCGACATCCAAGCCGTTGGTCGCTACTGCGATGAAGCTGGCGAAAAGGATCGGCAAGGTGCCCGTGCTCAGCCGCGTATGCCCCGGCTTCATCGCCAACCGGCTCCTCGCGCCGCGCGGAGAACAGGCGGAACTGCTTGCGCTTGAGGGAACGCCGATAGCGGACATCGACAAGGTGCTGCGCGACTACGGCTTTGCAATGGGTCATTTCCAGATGATGGATCTGGTCGGCCTGGACGTCATTGGCCGCGATGCTGCGGAACGCACGGTAATGGGCGACCTCGTTGCCATGGGGCGGCTCGGACAGAAGCAGAATGGCGGGTACTACGACTACGACGAGCAGCGCAAGCCTCGCATGTCCCAGGTCGCGACTGACGTTGTTGTCAATGTCGCTTCGGCGAAGGGCATTGTGCAAAGCCCGACCACGGATCCGGACACCCTGCTCGAAGCCCTGCTATTCCCGGTCGTCAATGAAGGTGCCAAAATTCTGGAAGAGCAGGTCGCTCTCCGCGCCGCCGACATCGATATCGCAGCCATCCTCGGTTACAACTGGCCGGTATACACCGGCGGACCGATGTTTTGGGCCAATACAATCGGGCTCGACAGGGTCGTTGCCGGTCTGGAGCGGTTGGAAAGCCTTCACGGCGCGGCATTTCGACCGTCCCGCCTGTTGCTCCGGCTAGCAGCGGAGAGCAGCACATTCTGATTTCCAGCCCAAACCGCGCATGGGTTCTTGGACGCCGTCCGCAGCAGCAAGTCGCGGTTGAGGATTTCGCCTATCGCGCCGACATCGGTTTACCCGGCGCGCTTGCGCATAACGAAGTGTTCGTCCGTAACCGCATATTCTCGTGCGCGCCGACTATCCGCAACTGGCTCAACCCTCCGGGGCAAAGCTATCGAGGCTCGATCGACATCGGCGAACCGATCCGGGGGCTCGTGGGGGCGGAGGTTATCGAATCTCGCCACCCGGCATACGCAGCCGGCGATCTGGTCACCGCGATCGCGCCGTGGCAGGATTTTGCCGTGCTCGCCCCCGACCGCGCGGCCGTGCCGGTGACGCGCATGGAGCCGGGTATCGGACTTATTGATGCCATGAGCCTGTTTTCCTCGAACAGCCTGACGGCCTATGCCGGCCTCGTGAAGGTGGGGCAGGCCAAGGCTGGCGATACCGTTCTTGTTTCCGGCGCTGCGGGATCGGTCGGCGCGATGGCTTGCCAGATCGCCCGCAATCTCGATTGCCGGGTCATCGGCATTGCGGGCGGATCTGAAAAGTGCGGATGGCTGCAAGAAACATGCGGCATCGAAGCGGTCGATTACAAATCCGGCGATCTTGCCGGGCAGATCGCCGAACTATGCCCCGGCGGCGTGGATCTGTTTTTCGATAATGTCGGAGGAGCAGTACTTGATGCTGCCGTCGATGCCATGGCACCATTCGGGCGGATCGTAGTTTCCGGACAAATTTCGGCTTACGACGGGGGTGAATTCGCTCGAGGCCCGGATATGATGAAAATCGTATATGGTCGGCTGAAGATCCAGGGATTCCTCGTCGGAGATCATGCCTCGGACTACCCCACAATATGGCAGGCTTTACGAAAGTGGTCCGATGCCGGGCGTTTGATCGCAAGAGTCGACCGGCGAGAAGGATTTTCGCGATTGCCGTCTGCCTTCGTTGATCTATTCTGCGGTGGTAATCAGGGCACGTTATTAGTGGAAAACGCCAATTAAATTTCGATATTTGAGGAGCAACATTTCGAATTGGCGCTCAGGCAGTTTGTCAATATTCATGTGTTAATCGCACAAATCTCCGTGTCAGCGTTTGCTGCCCCATGAAGGTTGTCGATCTTCGAAGACCTTCGTGGTTCAATACTCTACGACTATCCTGCGTCACCTGCATTGCAAGTTTAAAACAACGCGTCTGGCACAATAGTAAATTTAATCCTTGTAGCGCAGACTAAGCACGGCTTATACCCGAGTATCGCGATGGCGTAAAAGCATCAGGACGTACCTCACATCCATTTCGCAAAGAATAGCGAGGGTGCTCTTCTATCCACCCAGCCGGAAAGGTAATTGCTCACGGGGTCAGCAATTGGGCTCTGATCAGGCGACCACGAACCTGCCGTCGACGAGTTCGCGGATAGCTACGAGGGCCGATTTGCCGCTGAGACGGGCGGTTCCGGTGACGGAGCGAT
>NZ_JAZFAX010000020.1:0-102288 GCF_036352595.1 Novosphingobium resinovorum | reverse complement strand
CGGGGCGTTCGTATCGAAACATGTTTCGAAATCAGTTTCATCTCTCACTGGTAACCTCGCCATTCATTGCGGCGAAACTTAACAACCTCGGAGCATCTGAAAATGTGGGGGATCTTTACCGCTTACGGTTCATCGACATCCGTTGACGTAAATCCGCATCAATAAATTCGAAATGTAGAACTTCGAAAGACCAGCATCGTTTCACTCCGGATTGCCGTTCCGCTCAATTCACCGGACCTGCCTGCGATCCGAAAACATCCTTGCGCATGTCTCGCGTAACATCCCAGCAGGAAGTCGTCCGGTCAGCGCGCGCTGTCGAGGGTGCGGAAGGTCGCGGCGATATGGTCGATGAACAAGCGGACGGCGGGGGGCAGGCCGCGCCGCGTGGTGAAGACCAGATGGACGATGCCCGTCTGCCCACCCCATTCAGGCAGGATGCGCACCAGCCTGCCTGCGGCGAGATCCTCGCGGCAGGAATGATCGGGCAGCAGGGCGACGCCGATGTTCGCCATGGCCGCTTCACGCAGGGCCGCGAAGTCCTCGCAGGTCATTCGCGGTTCGTGGCGATGATCGATGACCGTGTTGTCGGGCCCGGCAAGGTGCCATGTGATCTCGCCGATCTCGTCGCTCGACCCGAGCGTCGGCAACAGCTTCAAACCTTCCATCGTGGTGTCCTGCAGCCTTGCGGCCAGTGCTGGGCCGGTCACCAGAATACGCCGTGACTGCCCCAGCGTGCGCATCGTCAGCGAGGCGTCGCTGTCGAGCGTCACGCGTACCCGCAGGGCGACGTCGATACGCTGGGCGATGAGATCGACCGGCCGATCCGTCGCGATAAGTTGCAAGGCGACCTTGGGATAACGGGCCAGAAACGCGGGCAGGTGGGGCGAGAGCACTTCCACCAGGCCGCGCGGGCAACTGAAACGCACCCGTCCCTGCGGCTCGGCCTGTGCCTGCGCGACGAGCGCCTCGGCCTGCTCGGCTTCCTCCAGCATGGCGCGGCAGCGGGCATAGAACGCCTCGCCGACTTCGGTAACGCGAAAGCGCCGCGAGGAACGCTCGATCAGCCGAGTGCCGAGGCGCTCCTCCAATGCAGCGATACGGCGGCTGAGCTTCGATTTCGGCGTGCGCAACGCGCGCCCGGCCGGGGCGAAGCCGCCGTGCTTCACCACCTCGGCGAAATAGGCATAGTCGTTGAAGTCCGCCATGGAGCGCTACTCATCGTTCCTCTGATGGAACGATGAGTAGCGATTTTGCCGACTACAGCCAAGATCGTTCCGGATGCATTTGTCTCTCCAGCGGCAGGCAACGGTGCCAGCCGGACACGAGAATGGAGAAATGACATGGCTAACAGGTTCGAAAACAAGGTCGTCGTCGTCACCGGTGGAACGACCGGCATCGGTCTGGCGACGGCAAAGGCGTTTGCCGACGAAGGGGCATCGGTGTTCATCACCGGCCGCCGCCAGGAGGCGCTCGATGCAGCGGTGAAGGCCATTGGCGGCAAAGTCACCGGAGTGCGGGCCGACATGAGCAAGCTGGCCGATCTCGACCGCCTTTACGATGCCGTCCAGCAGCAGCATTCCGCCATCGACGTGGTCTTCGCCAATGCCGGCGGCGGCGAGTTCGCTCCGCTTGGCGCCATTACCGAGGAGCACTACGAAAAGACTTTCGACACCAATGTGAAGGGCGTGCTGTTCACCGTCCAGAAGGCGCTGCCGCTGCTGCGCGATGGCGCCTCGGTGGTGCTGACCGCATCGACTGTGAGCATTTCCGGCACGCCTGCGCTCAGCGTCTACAGCGCCAGCAAGGCGGCGGTGCGCAGCTTCGCCCGCAACTGGATCCTCGACCTCAAGGATCGCGGCATTCGCGTCAACGCGGTCAGCCCCGGCGTCACCGACACCCCCGGCGTCGATGACCTGTTCGGCGGCGGCGCGGATGCCCAGAACACCAAGGCCTATCTGGCCGGACTGATCCCTGCGGGGCGCATCGGCCAGCCTTCGGAGATCGCCAAGGCCGTGCTGTTCCTCAGTTCGCAAGAAGCCAGCTTCGTCAACGGCGTCGAACTCTTCGTCGATGGCGGGCAGGTCCAGATCTGAAGGCGGCTCTTCCCGAACCATCCGGTGCTCCAAGCGCCCGCCCGCCGGTCTCCGGCGGCGGGCCCCGGACCGGGCCCTCTGCTCGATCATACCTGCGGATGAGGCTGTCACCTGCACGCACGAGGTTATGCGCCGCGATGGCGGGCATCAGGAAGTTCCATGATCTTATTGGGCGAGCGAAGGCAGGGCCGATCGATGATTGAACTGCTGCGCCTGCCGCCGCCGCGCTGAAACCAGGGATTCCTTCGACGGCGGTACTCCGAAATAGCGGGAATACTCCCGGCTGAACTGGGTCGGGCTTTCGTAGCCGACGCCGAACGCAACCGAGGTCGCATTGCCTTCTCCCGCGATCAGCAGCGACCGGGCGTGAAGCAGCCGGATCCGCTTCTGATACTGAAGCGGACTGAGCGCCGTGACCGCCTTGAAGTGCCGGTGAAACGCGGAAACGCTGAGCGCCGCCATCGCGGCCAGGGTCTCGACCCTTAGCGGCCTGGTGAAATTCTCACGTATCCACTGGATGGCGATGCTGACGCGCGAGAGCGCAGTACCCGGCGCGGCGATGTCGCGCAGCATCCAGCCATGCGGCCCCTGGAGGACGCGGTAGAGGATTTCGCGCTCATAGGCGGGAGCCAGCGCGGCGATATCGGCGGGGCGCTCCATCAGGCGCAGCATGCGCACCCAGGCGTCGAGCAGTTCCTCCGTCACCGGCGCGATCGAGAAACCGGGGCTGTAGATATCCCCTCCGGCAGGTTTGGGCAGGTCGGCCAAGAGGTTTGCAACGATCGTCGGCTCCAGCGTGAGGCTCACTGCCAGATAGGGCTCGCCGGTCTCGGCCGGGTGAACAGAGCCCACGGCGGGCAGATCGATCGACATCACGAAGTAAGTGGCCGGATCGTAGCGCAGCGTGCGGTCTCCGACCGTCATCGTCTTCGATCCGGTGAGAATGAGGTTGATCATCGGATCATAGACCGCTGCAAGCTGATGTTCGGGAGTTTCGCCCTGCACCATCGCGACCCGAGGTATGCCTGTGTCGGTGCGCCGGTTTTCGGCATGCGCGGCCAGGCGGCGCAGTTCGGTGAGGTTCGCGTTCATGCGGATGACCATCTCACGCGCAGTTCACCCGGCCAAGTCAAAAGCAGAAATAGGCATGGATCGAAGAGGATCCGGTGAGCGCCGTCTGGCCCATCGGCGTAGTTCAAGGCTCGACAACATCGCGAGGAACTACCCAATGAAAATCGTCATCATCACCGGTGGGAGCCGGGGCATCGGTGCCAGCGCCGCCCGCCTCTGCGCCAGGGAAGGCATCGGGGTCATCCTCACCTACAATAGCAACCCCGCCTGTGCCGAAGCCGTCGTCGCCGGGATCGAGGCGGATGGCGGCAAGGCGGCCGCACTGAAGCTCGACGTCGCTGACACCTCCACGTTTCCCGCCTTCCGCGATGCCGTCGGCGCCGCGCTGAAGACCCATTGGGGCCGCGAGGATTTCGACGGCCTCGTCAACAACGCGGGTTACGGCGTCTTCAATCCGATCGCGATGGTCACGGAAGCGGAGTTTGACGGCCTGTTCGCCGTGCACCTCAAGGGACCGTTCTTCCTGACGCAGACGCTGCTGCCGCTCATGGCCGATGGCGGGCATATCGTGAATGTCGCCAGCGCCACCACGCGTGTCGCGACCGCCGGTGTTGCCCCTTACGCCAGCTTCAAGGGCGGGCTCGAAGTGCTTACCCGCTACATGGCGAAGGAGTTCGGGCATCGCGGCATCCGCGCGAATTCGATCGCACCGGGCGCGATCCGCACCGACCTGGGCGGCGGTCTCGATGACGAGTTCGAGGCCATGCTGGCCGGGCAGACCGCGCTCGGCCGGGTCGGCGAACCGGATGACGTCGGCGGCGCCATCGCGGGGCTGTTTTCCGATCACAATCGTTGGGTCAATGCGCAGTCGATCGAAATCGCCGGCGGCTACATCATCTGAACGGGAGAGCCACATGCTCGATCACGTCTTCCTGTCGGTCAGCGATCTCGATCGCTCGGTCGCCTTCTACACCGCCGCACTGACGCCGCTGGGGATCACGCAGCGGATCGATTACGATGGAAAGGACGGCCCTCCCGGGCATCCGGACCTCAAGGGGTTCGGCAAGGACAACCGGATGGCTTTCTGGCTGCGGCCGGGCACCGTCGAGGGCGGTGCCGCGCATGTCGGCTTCATCGCCGGTTCGCGGGCGGAGGTTGATGCGGCTTATGCCGCCGCCATCGCTGCGGGCGGGACCGACAACGGACCGCCCGGCCCCCGGCTCCATTACGACCCGCGCTATTACGCCGCGAACGTGCTCGATCCGGACGGATACAGCCTCGAATTCACCTACAAGAACTGGCAGCACTGACATGTCGAAACTGATCATATACGGCGCGGCCGGATACACCGGGCGCATGGTCTGCGCCAACGCGAAGGCGCACGGGCTTGACTTCGTCATCGCCGGAAGAGTGAAGGACGAAAGCAGGCTCGGCCTGCTCGCCGCGGAACTGGGGGTGGAGTACCGGTTGTTCGCGGCCGACGATCGCGCCGCTGCCAACGCGGCAATGGACGGCATCGGCGTGCTGGTGAACTGCGCCGGGCCTTTCATGCACACGGCTGAGCCGCTGATGCGTGCGTGCCTGGCGAGCGGAGTCCACTATCTCGACATCGCGGCCGAGATGGACAGCTACCGGCTTGCCGAGACGCTGGATGCTGAAGCCAGGGCGGCGGGCGTCATGCTGCTGCCCGGAAGCGGCGGCAGCGTGGCAATGCTCGGATCGCTGGCCGGACATGCGGCGAAGCGGGTGGCCGCTCCCATCAAGGTCAGCATCGCGCTGCATGTCACCGGCGGCTTCTCGCGCGGGTCGGCGGTCAGCGCCAGCGAGAACGTGACGGCGCAGACGCTCCACCGCGTCGACGGGGCGCTGGTCGGCCGCAATGCGGATGAGGTCCGCGCCTTCGATTTCGGCAAGGGCCCGGCCATGGCCTTCCCGGTGACGCTGCCCGATCTCATCGCGATCTGGCATGCGACGGGCATCCCGAACATCGAGACGTTCGTTCACGTGTCGGAGGGCGCCTTCCCCGAGGGCGATCTGGCGCAGATGCCGGATGGCCCGACGCTGGAACAGCGCGAAGCCAATCGCTATCAGGCGGCAGTGGAAGTGACGGGCGAGGACGGCACGGTGGTTCGGTCGCTGCTCGATACCGTAAACGGCTATACCTTCACGACGATCGCGGCGGCGGAAGCGGCGCGGCGGGTCTTGGGTGGCGAAGCCCGGCCGGGCTTCCAGACCCCGGCCACGCTGTTCGGCAACGGCTTTGCCGGGACGATCGCCGATACCCGGATCGTCGATCAGTGAGGCGACAGGAGGAACTGACTATGGACGACAAGCACCGCTGCGGCTGGGCGGGATCGAACCCGCTCATGCAGCAGTACCACGATACCGAATGGGGCTTGCCGGAACGCGATTCCCGCATGCTCTGGGAGACGCTGATGCTGGAAGGCTTCCAGGCGGGACTTTCCTGGGAGATCATCCTGCGCAAGCGCGAGGCGTTCCGCGCAGCCTTCGCCGGGTTCGATCCGCAGACAGTCGCCCGGTTCGACGGGCAGGATATCGAACGCCTCATGGGCGATCCCGGCATCGTCCGCGCCCGGGCCAAGATCGAGGCGACGATCCGGGGCGCGCAAATCTACAACGAGATGCAGGATCGCGGCGAGGATTTCGCGGCTTATTGCTGGTCCTTCACTTCGGGCAAGCCGATCGAAGGCAAGGTCACCGACGCGCAGACCGCGCTGTCGGCGACCATCTCGAAGGATCTGAAGACCCGGGGCTTCAAGTTCGTCGGACCGACGATCGTTTACGCCTGGATGCAGGCCGTCGGCATCACTAACGACCATGTCCCGGCCTGCTTCCGCAAGGCGCAGATTTCAGGCCGGGACCAGCCCTGACACTTCAGACGCCGCGCGCCCCGCCGGTGGCCCTGATCGACTCGCCGCTGATCCAGTGGGCGTCGTCCGATGCCAGGAACAGCACGGTCGGCGCGATGTCCTCCGGCTCGCCGAAGCGCCCCAGCGGCGTCTCGGCGAGCAGCCTTTCACCCAGTTCGCCCGCGAAATTGCCTTGGGTCGCGCGGGTGTTGGTATAGCCCGGCATCACGGCGTTCACCCGGATGCCGCGCGGGCCCAGTTCGCGCGCCAGCGCATAAGTCATGGTGTCGACCGCGCCTTTGGTCGCGGCATAGATGCTGGTGCCGGGAGACGGATGCGTGCTGAGGATCGAGCTGATGTTGACGATGCTGCCACCGTCCTCGCCGAAATGTCTGACCGCCTCGCGGATGGCCAGGAAATAGCCGAGCACGTTCACGTTGAACTGCTTGTGAAACGCGTCTTCGGTCAGGCTCTCCGCCGTCTCGAACTGTGCGACGCCGGCATTGTTGACCAGGATATCCAGCTTGCGGTGCCGGGCGATGACGTCCTTGAAGAGGCGCACGACGTCCGCCTCGCTGGACATGTCGGCCTGCATGGCCGTGGCGGTTCCGCCCTCGGCTTCGATCGAGGCCGCCACCGCTTCGGCCTCGTCCCTGCTGGCGGCGTAATTCACGATCACCGCCGCCCCCTCGGCGGCCAGGGCACGTGCAATGCCCGCGCCGATGCCGCTCGACGCGCCTGTGACGAGCGCGACTTTTCCATTCAGCTTCATGAGAATCTTTCTTTTTGGCGAAAGCCGCCCGGTATTCAGATGTCGGAGAGCACTGCGGGATCGCCGGAGCGCCAGAGGTTATCGATCGTGACGCGCTGAATAACCCACGCATCATCGTTTCGGACCAGTTCGACATCGTAGCGGTTCTTCATGAGATAGTGCCGCGAAGGGTCGGCCGCGGGCACATGCTGTGCCTCTACCAGTGCATCCAGCCGAGCCCGGTCGCCATCGACGGTGACGCGCGGGTTGCTGACCGAATGCGTGGTGGCGAGCGACTTGAGCGATCCGGACAGGGCGGCGACGATATTCTCCCGCCCCTGCAGCACCGGATATTCGAAACCGGCCTTGGCGGCGGCAGGCCCGAAGTCGGACACGGCATCCGCCGCGAAGGCCGATGCGAGAAGATCGGTATCCTTGAGGTCGATCCCGGCGGCGAAGCGGTAGAGAGCTTCGACCGCTGCGAGGCTGTCTGCGGTATAGCTCGGGTAGGTTGGCTGGTCGGTCTTCAACATGATGCGATCCTGATCCGGTTGGCGTCGCCTTGGCGACATCAAGCGAACTTATGCCCGGCACCCCGAACGCTGTAGGTGGCAAGCAAGCATGGCAATCAATCCCTGAAGGAATGCTTAGATCATCCGAAGGCCGGGTTCGCTGGCGAAGGTCGCCGCCAGAAAGTCGATGAAGACGCGCACGCGATACGGCATCTTGCGCCCGCCCGACGTGACCAGATGGATCGGATCGGCGTCCGCTTTATAGGCTTCGAGAACCCTGACGATCCTGCCGGCTTCCAGATCCGCATGGAATAGCGCGCTCGGGCCATGCAGGATGCCGAGCCCGGCGAGCACGGCGGCCCGCAAATCCTCGCCGTCGTTCGACCGGAATGCGCCCGTCGGCATGATCGCGGCAGTGCCGTCCTCGCCGCGCAACCGCCATTCGACGGCCCGCCCGCCGGTCTGGGCGGCAATGAGCTTATGGTGCGCCAGATCCTGCGGTTTCGCCGGAACGCCGTGCGCGGCGAGGTAGGCGGGTGAGGCGACAGTCATCATCTGCATCTCGCCGATCTTGCGGGCGATCAGCGCCGAAGAACCAAGTTCCCCGACGCGCAGTGCAACGTCCACGCCATCCCTGACCAGGTCGGCAAGTGGCTGGCCTGCGGTAAATTCGACCTCGATCTCCGAGAATTGTGCAAGGAAGGCGGGAAGGCGCGGAATGATGTACATGCGGCCAAGGGCCGGAGGTGTGGCAACGCGGACCAGGCCACTCGGCGCTGTGGAGCCATCGCGGATGCGTGCCTCGGTTTCTTCCAGGTCGCTCGTCAGGCGTAGCGCCGAATGATAGAGGTCCAGACCCGCTGCAGTCGGCCGGAGTCCGCGAGACGTGCGCTCCAGCAACCGCGTGCCCAGATGCGCCTCGAGGGCGGCGATCTGTTTGCTGACCGAGGGCTGCCCCAGGCCAAGCTCGTGCCCGGCCTGGGTGAAGCTGCCCAGTTCGACGACACGGGTAAGCAACTTCAAGGTTGATAGTCGATCCATATCATCATTCCCTTAGGGAATGTCAGTATGATCGTGGCTCGACGCCCGCACAAGCGGAGGTCGAATGTATCTTCCGGCAAAATGTCAGATTCCAGCTTCCGCGGGGGCGCGGCCGGCCTTGCGCGAGCCTGTGCAGCGATGGCCCTGAAGCAGTCGCCCCGCCGACCCGCATCTAGCGGGTCGGCGGGGGCAGATCAGGCGAAAGAGGCCTGGGTCAGCGCCTGGGCCTCGGTATTGGCGAGCACCGCGAGCACGTCGCCGCTGGCGGCATGGATGACCAGGCTGTCGCTTGCCGCAGCGCCGTTGCCTGCGGGATTGCCCTGGGCGATGGTCACGTCCTCGAAGCTGATGCCGCCCGGCAGGCGCAGATGGTCGGTGCCGATCTGGAAGTCGGTGACGAGATCCGTCATCGACAGCGTCTGTCCGTCCGGGGCGTCGAGGACGAAGAGGTCCGCGCCGTCGCCGCCGGTCAGCACGTCACGCCCCGCACCGCCGATCAGGGTGTCGTTGCCCGCAAGGCCGGAGAGGACATCGTTGCCCTCGCCGCCGATGAGCAGGTCGTGCCCGGCAGTGCCGGTGAGGTGCAGGCTGTCGCTGACGAGGTGCCCCTCGGCGTCGTAAGTCTGCACGAACAGGCCTTCCTGCGCGGGGGAGGGCACGCGCACGTCGATCGTCGCGTCCACCGTGTGGTTGGCCGGGATACCGCCCAGGATCAGCGAGATCTGCGCGTCGCGGCTGCCGAGCTGGTCGAGGATCGTCTCGGGCACGCGGTAGACGCCGTCCGCATCGGCGGTGAGGCCGGTGATGCGGATGATGCCGTTCACGGTCTCGGTGACGGTGACGCCCGGAATGTCGCCGAGGTAGAGCGAGTGCGGCTGTCCCGGGATGATCTGCAGCGTCACGCTGGTCGGGACGGCGCCATGGGTATCGACGTGGAACGCCTCTGCCCGCAGCCCGGTGGTGCCGTCGGGCAGGCGCCCGGCGTTGAGGCCGACGCCGGTGACGGTGTCCCCGGTGGTGATCGACCGCTCGATCTGCTGCAGCGCCGAGTCCGGATCGTAGACCACGTCCATGATCCCGTTCACATAGAACGAGAAGGTGCCCGGCAGGCCCGATGCGACCAGCGTGAAGCGGTTGTCGACCGCGAACTGGTCGAGCACGTCCTGCGTCACGGCGAACATTCCGTTCTCATCCGGGGTGATCGTGAGCTGATACAGGAACCCGTCGTTGCCGGTGCCCGAGAGCAGGAAGCTGGCATTGGCCGGAGCCCCGCCGAGGTAGATTTCAGTCGGCCGTCCGACGATGTTGTACAGGTTGCCCGCGCTGCCGCCGAGCATGATCGAGGCGCCGTACTGCTCGGCCGAGGTGCCGTAGCTCAGCACGTAGCCGCCGTTCTCCAGCGCTTGCAGGTCGAACGGCAAGTCCTCGTCCTGCAGCGCGACGGCGGGCAGGCCCTCCAGCAGGGTGACGCCGCCCTGCTTCGTGCCGTCCGCTGCGTAGCGCTGCACGGCCACACCGTCCACCTGGCCGTCCTTGTCGGCATCCACCGCCCAGTTGACGACATAGCCGCCATTGGTCAGCGGAGTGACGTGGACGGTGTTGTCGGTATCGTCGCCCGAGATCACGGCGCTGCCGGGGCCGTCGATGCGATCGCTCGAACCCGGCAGCATGACGCCGTTGGCATCGAAGGTGTGGACGAAAACGCCCTCCTGTGCGTCGGTGCCTGCGCGCACGCCGACGGTGCCGGTGAGGGTGCTGTTCGCGGCGAGACCGCCGACGATCAGCAGGGCCTGGAAGTCGTGGCCGTAAGTCTGCGCGAGGATGGCGTCCGGCACCGCATAGTCGCCGTTCGCGTCCGCCTGCAGGTTGGCGATCGTGATCGTGCCATTGGGCAGGCGCGTGGCGCCCGGTACGCCGGAGATGTCGACGTAGCTGCCGCCCGCGATCGTGATCTGCATGGTCACGAAAGTCGGCGTGCCGCTGGCGCTGTCGATGTGGAACACTTCCGAACGGGTGCTCGGCAGGTTGAGCACGCCCACGCCGCTCGATTGCACCGTGGCGGTTGCGGTCGTGTCCACGAGTGCGGCGTCGAGGTCGAAGATCCGGTCTGCCGACGACACCGCGAAAGCATAAGTCTGCTGACCCGAGGTGAAGCCGCTGGCCACGAGGGTCAGGCGGTTGTCGACCGCGAACTGGTCGAGGAGCGCCTGCGTGACCTCGATCCGCCCGTCGGACGAAGGCGTCACCGCGACGTTGATCAGCACGCCGCTCGCGTTGAGCCCGCGCAGCATGTAGCTCACGTTGCTGAGCGAGGCATCCACCTGGATGCTCGACGGAATGCCGATGATCAGCATCGTGGGCGCCGCCTGCGACAGCGAGACGTTGGTGCCGATCTGCTCCATCGACAGCGAATAGGTCAGCACGTGGCCGCCGTTCGCCAGCGCCTGCAGGTCGTAGGAGCCGACTTCGTCGATCTGGTCCAGCAACTGCTCGGTCACGCCCTGGAGCAGGGTGATGCCGCCGACCTTGGTGCCGTCCGCGCCGAAACGCTGGAAGGCAAGGCCGTCCGCATCGCCGTTGCCGTCGGCATCGACGACCCAGTTGACGGTATAGCCGCCACCGGGAAGCGCGGTGATCTTCGCCGCGCCGTCATCGTCGCCATCGCCGAGGAACGGGGCATTGCCGCCGTCCACGCGTTCACCCACCGGGCCGGTGGCGACGCCGTCGGGGCCGAAGGTCTGGACGAATACGCCCTCGACCGTGTCGATGCCCTCGCGCACGCCCGCCGTCGCGCTGACGGTGGTGCCGGCGGTCAGGCCGGTGACGACGAAGACCGACTGGAACGAGTCCTCGCCGAAGAACGTCAGCACCTCCTGGGGGATGCTGTACGTGCCGTCCGCCCCGGCGGTCAGGACCATGGTGAAGGTGCCGTTCGGCGTGGCCGTCAGCCCTTCGATCCCGGCGAAGTTGGGCACGGGCTGGGTATTGAAGGGCGCGATGTCGATCGTCGAGGTGATCGTGACCACGACGGCGCCCGGCGTGCCGGTCACGCTGTCGAGGTGCAGCGTCTCGACCCGGCCCTCGGGGCTGCCGAGCACGGCGATGCCGCCCTGCTGCACGGTCGCGGTGAGGGTGGTGCTCTCCAGCGACGCGGCGGGGTCGTAGAGTGCATCGATCTTCGCTTCGATCGCCACCATGACGGGCTGCTGCGGAGCCACGCCGCTCACGGTCAGTGCGAGGCGGTTGTCGAACGCGAACTGGTCGAGGATCGCCTGCGTGATCTGGATCCGGCCACCGTCAACGGTGAGCGCCACGGTACGAACCGCCCCGCTCGCATCAAGGCCCATCAGCGCGAACGTCGCACCGGTGGGGGCGTCGTAGACGTAGATGTCGGTCGGCTCACCGACGATCGGGGCCACCGGCGCCTGCGCCGAGAGCACGATGTTGCGATAGGACGTGTCCTGCGACAGTGTGAACGCCAGCGCATAGCCGCCGTTCGCGAGGGCGGTGAGGTCGTAGGCGGAATCGTCGCCCGCATCGGCTACCAGCTGCTCGGACAGGCCCTGCAGCAGGGTGATGCCGCCATCCTTGGCGCCGTCCGCCGCGAAGCGCTGCACGGCGATGGCGTCGGGCGTCTCGTCGTGGTCGAAATCGACCAGCCAGTGGACCACGAAGCCGCCGCCCGCGAGCGGGGTGATGCCGATCGTGCCGCCGTCGTCATCGTTCAGCACCGGCGCGCCGAGGCTGTCGATGCGCACATCGGGCGCGACGATGGGCTGGACCGAATAGACGTACTGGCCGGTGAGCGAGGGTGCGCTGGCATTCCCGGCGGCATCGGTGGCGACGGCCGAGTAATGCACCGCGCCTTCGCCCAACTGCGCGAGGTCGGCGGCGCTGAGCGCCACGGTGAAGGCGGTGCCGCTGACGGTCGCCACTTTCGTCAGGGTCACGTCGCCATTGGTCAGCGTAAGGGTGACGGTGCTGCCCGCCTCGGTCGTGCCGGTGATGGTCGTGCCGTCCGCCCCGCTGATCGCGGTGATCAGCGTACCCTCGGGCGTGGCGAGATCGCTCGGCGCGGCGGGCGCGATAGTGTCGGCGGTATCGAGGGTGATGACCGCAGGCAGGGAAGCCGGCCCGACCACGCCTGCAGCGCTGACGAACAGGGCCGTGAGCGACTTGGCGCCGTCCGCGCCGAGTTCAGCCGCCGAAAGCGTGAAAGTGATCGCGCCGGTTGCGCCTGCCGCCGGAATGTCGGCGGCGGTGAGGACGACGGATTTCACGTCGCTGCCGCCGATCATCAGCTTGAGCGTATCGCCCGCCTTGGCGCCGCCGACCGGATCGAAGGCGACGGTGACGGTGATGCCGTCCGCCACCTCGGCCGCCGTGACGCGCGCGCCGTCGTCGACGACGGGACGCTCGGGCGGCGCTATCCAGCCATCCGCGGGTGACTGGGGCTGGCCGACGGTGCCCACTTCACCGGCGGCGGTGTCGAGCTTGTCGGTGAGGGCGGCGCCTTCGTAGGCTGCCGGATCGACGGCCGCGCCGCCGCTGACCGCCGTGCCGGCCTGCGTGGCGAGGGTGTCCTGCGCGACGATCTGCGCGGCGGTGGCGGCGCCCAGCGTGCTGACCGCATCGCTGCCGCTGGCGCTCTGCACCGCGCCGTTGACGCTGGCCAGCGCCTCGCCGATCGCACTCGCCTGCGTGCCGAGGGCAGTGCTGCCGGTGGTGGTCGCCGCGCTCTGGATCACTGCGCTGACGACGGCGGCGTCGGACAGATCGGTATGGCCCGCTGCGATCTGGGCGGCGATGCCCTGGATTGCGGCCTGCGATCCCGTGTTGGCCCCGCCCGCTACGCCTGCCGCCTCGCTCGCCGAAGCGACTACGGAAAGAATATTGGCGACCTGGATCGCCGCCTTCTGCGCGGCCACGGCATTGGCCAGCGTCGCCGCGTCGGTGGAGGTGGTGATCGCGGCGAGGGGATCGAAGCTGGTGAGGTTCACCGAGGCATCGATGCCGAACGCGGCCTTCACTTGCGCCTCGGCGGCGGCAAGCTGCTGCGCGGTGGCATTGGCCGGGGTGAGCGCGGCGATGAGCGTGGTCAGCGGGGTCACGACGCTGGACCCGGCGGGCGCGACGAACATGCCCGTAAAGGCCTTGCCGGTCGCGATGTCGGTGGTGAGGTTGGTCCCGTCACCCGCGATCAGCGCAGTGGCGACGATCCGGCCGTTGCCGAGCAGGTCGTCGAAGTTGCCCAGGGAGTCCGTGGTGGTGTATTCCTCGGCGGTGAAGAAACCGTCGCCGTTGGCATCGACGAATGCCTCGCCGCTGTCGCGCACGCCGTTGTTGTTGGTGTCGGTAAAGCTTTCGTGGTCCCACACGCCGTTGCCGTCGGTGTCACGGAAGACGAGGGCATTGGCGAGGTAGCCGTCGACGACCTGTCCGCTCGTGCCCGGATCGAAGGCGATGGCGATCGGCGTCGCGGCACTCGAGGCGTTGCCCGCCGCATCGGTGAAGGCCGCGCCCGCGACCGCAACGTTGATCGTGCCGGGCAGGGTCGTGCGGTCCGGAGTAAGGGTGGCGGTATAGACCTTGGGGTCGCTGGCCGAGACGGCGAAATCACTGATGGCGCCGCCGGTTACGCTGACGTCGGCGGCGGTGAAGCCCGCGGGCGTTTCGCTGAACGTGAAGGTCAGCGTGGTCGTGAGGTAGCCGGTCAGGGAAGTGTCGGCGGCGGTGATCGCGACCGTTGGCGCCGTGGTATCCACCGTGATGCCGAGCGCCGAAGAGGCAGCGCCGACGTTGCCCGCCGCGTCGGTCGCGGTGGCGGTCAGGCTGTGCGCGCCTTGCGCCAGCGCCACGTCGATGCTGAAGGCACCGCTGGCGTTCGCCTTGCCGGTGCCGACGGTGGTGGCGCCGTCCTTGATGGTGACGGTCGCGTTGGCTTCGGCGGTGCCGGTGATGGTGAGGCCCGAGGTCTGGCTGGTCACGCGGTCGGAATTCGAGGTGCCGGTGTCATCGGCCGCCGCAAGCGCCAGCGCGGTCGGCGCGGCGGGCGGGGTGGTGTCGGTCGGCGTAGGGGTGGGCGTCGGGGTGGAACCACCGCCACTGCCGCCCGCAGCCGCCGCGACGATGCCGCCGAGTGCACCCGCACCGAGCAGGCCATAGAGCAGCCCGTTGCCGCCGCCCGTCTCCGCTGCGGGAGCCGCCGCCGCGTCGGTCGCAGCCGGAGCCGCCGCACCCGCTTCCGGCGCGTCCTGCATCGCCGCAAAGTAGGAATCGGGCGCCGAAACGCTCACTTCACCGTCCTTGTGGACGACCTTCGCATGATCGACGGTCAGTCCGGTCGCGTCATCGACCACGGTGACGACGGCGTCGGCATCGGCCGCCAGCACGTTGACGCCCTTGCGCAGCTTGATCGAGCGGATGGTCTTGCCGGACTTCGCGGAAATTCTCGCAACCAATGCCATCTGTAGTCACTCCATGGAAACGGGTTGTTCGGGATGCGCGGCTCAGTGCTCTCTGAAGGCTTCCTCGATCTTCAGGACGGGCCGCAGGAAATAGTCGAAGACGGTGCGCCGACCGGTCAGGATGTCGACGCTGCCGGTCATGCCGGGGATGATGGTGAGCGGCCTGCCCTGATGGACGAGCCGCGACTGCCCGGTGCTCACCAGCACGCGGTAGAAGGTTTCCTCGCCGCTCTTGCGGTCTTCGCGCAGGGTGTCGGGGCTGATGTTCTCGACCCGGCCCTTGAGCGATCCGTAGACGAGGTAATTGTACGCCGCGAGCTTGACCGTCGCGTCCTGTCCGGGGCGGATGAAGGCGACGTCGGCGGGGCGGATCTTAGCCTCCACCAGCAGCACGTCGCGGAACGGCACGATCTCCATGACCTGAGCGCCGGGCTGGACGACGCCGCCGATGGTGGTGACCTGCACGTTCTTGACGGTGCCCTGCATCGGCGCGCGCAGCACCGTGCGTTCCACCGCATCGCGGCGACCGGCGGCGACTTCGGAGACTTGCGCCAGTTCGCCTTCCATCTTGGACAGTTCGGTGCCGGCATCGGCGCGATAGCGGTTGGTACGCTCCGAGATCGCCGCCTGCGCCTCGTTGATCTGGCGGCGCAGGCGCAGCACGTCGACTTCGGGGACGAGGCCGCGCGCGCTCATCGGCTCGGTGATCGCCAGTTCGCGGCGCATCAGCGCGATCGAGGCGGTCAGCGCGGCGACCGCCTGATCCACCGCCTGACGGCGCACGTTGTAGGTGTCGGTCTCGTAGCGGACGAGTTCGGCGTCCCCCGATATTTCCCCGGGGAAACGCAGCGGCTGCGCGCTCGCCTCGGCCCGCAGGCGCGCGGCCGCGGCGATGAGCGAGCGGCGGCGCTTCTCCATCTCGTTGAACGAGGATTCGGCCCGCTTCGGATCGATCACGATCAGCGGCTGCCCGGCCTGCACGAGATCGCCTTCCCTGACCTTCACGGCCGAGACGATCCCGCCCTCGAGCGACTGGATGACCTGGATCTTGCCCGAGGGCACGATCTGCGCGGAGCCGGTGGTCACTTCCTCCAGCACCGCGAAGCGCGACCAGACGATGAGGCCGATCAGCGTCGTCAGCAGCACGACCGCGAAGATCAGCCATGCGGGGTGGCGATCATGGATCGTCGCCAGCGACAGAGGGGAGCGCAGGGCACGGGTATCGGTCATGACGCGGTCCTCACCTTGCCGTCGGAGAGCGCCTGCACCACCGCGTCGCGCGGTCCGTCGGCGACGATACGCCCGGCATCCATCACGATCAGGCGGTCCACCAGCGGCAGGATCGAGTGCTTGTGCGTGACGATGACGAAGCCCGCGCCCTTGTCTCCCAGCGCGGCAAGGGTGCGCAGCATCTCGGCCTCGGTCTGCTGGTCCATGGCCGAAGTCGGCTCGTCGAGCAGGTACATCGGCGCCCCGGCCATCAGCGCGCGGGCGAGGGCGACGGCCTGCCGCTGCCCGCCCGAAAGCGTGTCGCCCCGCTCGCCGACGCCCCGGTCGAAGCCGAGCGGATGCGCGGCGGCGAGTGCGGTGACGCCGGTGGCCTGCGCCACTTCCAGCATCCGTGCGTCGCCGGTGTCGGGCGCGGCCATCAGCATGTTCTCACGCAGCGAGCCATGGAACAGCCGCGCGTCCTGCCCGACGAGCAGCAGGGCGGCGCGGATGTCGGCAGGCTCGATCGCGGTCATGTCGACGCCGTCGAGGAAAGCCTGCCCCTCCTGCGGCCGATAGAGCGCGGCCAGCACGCGCAGCAGGGTGGACTTGCCACTGCCGATGCGGCCGAGAATGGCGATCTTCTCGCCCGGCGCGATCTTGAGCGAGACGCCGTCGAGCGCGGGCCTTGCGTCCTTCTCGTAGGCGAAGCTGACGCCGCGCAATTCGATTTCGCCGCGCCATGCATCGCTGGAAAGCAGGCGGCGCGCGGGATCGCGGTCCACCGGCAGGGCCATGATCCGGTTGAGGCTGGCGAGCGCCGAGCGCACCTGCTGGAAGCGCACCGCCAGCGAGGACAGCGTCACCAGCGGCGCCAGCGCGCGCGAATTGAGCTGCACGCAGGCGACCAGCGCGCCCGCCGTCGCCTCGCCGGTGCTGGCGAGGTAGACGCCCCAGGCCAGCATCAGCGCCGCCGCCGTCTGCTGCAGCGCCACGGTCACGTTGGTGACGAGGGTGGACCAGTGCTGGCTCGTCATCGCGCGTTCGGCGATGTAGCCGCTCGACATTTCGTGGCGGCGGCGCATCCGGCCTTCGGCGCGCAGGGCTTTCAGGGTTTCGAGGCCCTCGAGGCTCTCGATCACGGTGCCGTGGCGCACGGCGGCTTCGCGCAGGTTCTCGTTCGCGAGGCGCGACATGGGGATCTGCACGAAGAGTGAGAGCGCCATGACGACAAGGAAGGCGAGCAGCGGCACCGCCACCAGCTTGCCGCCGATCAGCGCGCAGACGCCAAGGAACAGCAGCGCGAAGGGCAGGTCGGCGATCGCGACCAATGTGCCCGAGGTGACGAAGCCGCGCACGGATTCGAATTCCTTGAGCACATTGGCGAAGGCGCCCGAGGACTGCGCCCGCGCCTCCATGCGGGTGGCGAGCACGCGGGAAAACACCGCGTCGCCCAGCACGAGGTCGATCTTCTTGCCCGCACTGTCGAGCGCCGCGCCGCGCACGCTGCGGGCGACGAACTCGAACACCAGCGCAAGGCCCACGCCCGCCAGCAGCGACCACAAGGTCACGAAGGCGAGGTTGGGCAGGATGCGGTCGTAGACGGTCATCATGAAGATGATCCCGCCCAGCGAGAGCAGGTTGATGACCGCCGAAAGCGCGGCGGCCTCATAGTAATAGCGCCGGTGTCGCCAGAGGACCGGCCAGAACCAGCCCTTACCCGAACCCTCGACGAGATCGTCCGCGCGCGAGTCTGCGGAGCGGGCCGGGGCGAAAGCGATGCAGCGGCCGAGGCTGTCAGCCGGCAGCCTTTGCCCGTCGGCTGTCGTGAAACCGCCATCAGTGAGGCCGGTCAGGACAACGGCACCGTCATCGGTCAGCGCCAGCGCGGGCAGCAGGTCGGTATCGAGCGCCGAGGAGGGCAACCAGCTTGCCTCGATGCCGAGTTCTGACAGTCCGCGCAGCACTTCGGCTTCCGCCTGAGCGCCGCGCAAGTGCGCCTTGAGCACCGCCTCGCTTGTGGCGATGCCGCGCAAGCGGAGGCATTCCGCCAAGGCGCGCGCCAGCGGCGTAGCGGTGGTGGTCTGGCTCATGTCGTTCATGGCTGCGGTCCCTGCGTTCCGGGCGGCAGCGGCTTGCCCCCATCACCCTCGACGACGGCGGGATAGATGCGGCCGAGCACGCCCATCAGCTGGTATTGCGTCTGGGCGATGTCGTAGCGTTCGTTGATGAGCTGGGCGCGCACGTTGAAGCGTTCGAGGTCATAGCTCAGCAGGTCGAGGATCGAGCGGCGCCCGATGCGGAACTGTTCGAAGACGACTTCGCGCGCTTGGTCAGCACGATCGACGAGGTTCTCCATAGAGGGCAGGCGCTCGGTGCGCTGGGCCTGGAAGGTCCACAGCCGCCGCGCCTGCTCGCCGAGCGACACGCGGGTCAGTTCGGCATTGGAGCGGGCGGATTCGAGCGTCGCCCTGGCGGATTCGTGCCGCGATCGCCCGCCGCCGCTGTCGAAGGGCACCATGCTGGCGTTGAGGCGGAAAGCGAAGGCGTTGAACAGCCGCGTATCGCCTTGCGAGGAAATGTCGGAAGTCCGCGCGCCTTCGAGCGCGAGGCTGGGCATCCACCAGTTCTTCGTGCCGCGCACGGTTTCGGCATTCTCGGCGACTTCGAGGTCGGCGATGCGCACCGCCGGGCTGACGGGAACGAGCCCTTGCGCATCCTCGGCATTGCGCGGGAGGAATGCGGCGATGTCCGGGATGCCGCCGGTGGGTTCGACCGGAAGCGCGGAAATCTCGCGGATGCGGGCGCGGGCTTCGGCCAGCGAAATCTCGCGGGTCTGCTGGGTGGTGACGGCCTGCTGCAGCCGCGATTCGACCATGACGACATCGGAAGCGCGGCCCCGGTCGTACTGCGCGATCTCCACCACCAGCTTGTCGAGCGTCTGCAGCGCCGACACCTGCTGCCAACTGACGAAAGCGAGATCGGACGCGCGGGCATAATCGATCCACGCCTGTGCAAGCTGAAATGAGATTTCGGCAAGGACGCTCTGTTCCTGCACCCCCAGAAGATCGACGCGCAGCTTGCGGCGGCGGATTTCCGCAGGCGTGCGGCCGCCGTCGAAGACCAGCTGGCTGACCTTGGCTTCGGGCAGGACGGTGAAGCCGCTGTTGCCGCCCACGGTCTGCCACCCGGCGTTCGTCTCCACGCCGACTTGCGGGCGATAAGCCGAGCGCGCTGCCGAGACATCCGCCCGGCCGCCACGCGACAGCTGCTGCGCCGCAACGATACGCGGGTGCCCCTGCGCCATGCGGCCGAGCACTTCGCCAAATGTTTCCGCATCGGCCGGACACGCCTGAAGCGCCAGTGCCGCCAGCACCAGACACCTCTGCCCCCGGCCCGGGATCCAAGATCCCGCACCCCCTGGTCGCACCCTAGAATTGGCCCCTTTGCCGCAAGAACCGCAGCCGGAACGCAAACGTCCGGCTTGGCCAAGTACTTAGATCGACGACAGGCTAAAGGTCGCCCCCGCGTCCTTCACCCCACGATCATGGTATATGGCCCGATATTTCTTCAAGCAATCCACATTCTTACGGCGATGAAGCGATGTTAATCGCCGTCTGCACCGCGTTACTCGGAAGGGCAGGCCGGGGCTGCGCAGCCCGCCGATGGCTCGATCAGTCCGGCGGCGGCGAGTGCGTCCCAGAACGCTTCCGGGATCGGGTGGGCCATCAAGGTGACGGCGCTGTGCAGTTCGGTGGTGGAGGCGATGCCCGGGATCACCGCGTCGATCACCGGATGGCGCACCGGGAACTGCAGCGCCGCGGCGGCGAGTGGCACGGCGAAGTCGGCGCACACGTCCTCGATCCGCCCGACCCGCTCGATCACGGCGGCGGGCGGCGCCCCGTACTCGTACGGGGCCGGCGCCGCGTGGCGCACCCCCCGCGCCAGGATACCGGAATTGAACGGCGCCCCGGCGATCACCCGCACCCCGCGCCGCGCGCAGAGGGGGAACAGCGTGGCGAGCGGCGACTGCTCCAGCAGCGTGTAGCGGCCTGCCAGCAGGATCACGTCGAGGTCGGCATGGCCCAGCACCTCCTCGCAGATCGCCGTTTCGTTGACGCCCAGCCCGATCGCGCCGACCGCGCCGCTGCCCCGCAGTTCGAGCATGGCGCGCAGGCCGCCGTCCAGGAACTCGCGCAGCCGCGCCTCGTGCGCCTCGCCATGGGCGTAGCGGCCGATGTCGTGGGCCAGCAGCACGTCGATTCGGCCCCGGCGCAGGCGCTTCAGGCTGTCCTCGTACGAGCGCATGACGGCGTCGTAGCCGTAGTCGAACACACTCTCGAAGGGCTCGGGCGAGACGAAGCCCTGCCTTGGGGCAGTCAGGTCGGCACCGGGCGCGGGTGCCAGGCGGCGGCCCACCTTGGTCGAGACCAGTGCCTCTCCGCCCGGATCGAGCCGCGCGAGCACCGTGCCGAGCCGCTTTTCGCTGAGGCCGAAGCCATAATGCGGGGCGGTGTCGAAATAGCGCAGGCCGGCCGCCCATGCCGCCTCGATCACCGCGAAGGCATCGGCTTCGGCGACCGGGCGGTAGAGATTGCCGACGGCCGCGCAGCCGAAGCCCAGGGTGCCGGGAAAAGTCGGTGTCATGCCTGTTTCAGTCCGTAGAATTCGCGCGCCGCGCCTTCGAACAGGCGGGGACGGTCGGCGTCGCCGATGAGCGCGAGGGTATCGGCGATCCAGTCGCCGTAGCGGTCGCCTGCATGGTGCAGCACCGGCCAGTCCGAACCCCACATCGCGCGCGCGCCGAAGCTTTCCAGCACATGCGCGACATAAGGCGCGAGCGCGGCGCCGTCCTGGCCCTGCGCCTGCTGCGTGCGCAGTCCGGAGAGCTTGCACCAGACGTTGGGCAGCGCGGCGAGCGCGGCCAGGTCCGCGCGCCACGGATCGAGCGTCAGGGTCGCGGCGTCCGGTTTCCCGGCGTGGTCGATGACGATCGGCAGGGCGGGCCAGCGCCGCGCGAAGCGGGCGAGGGCGGGCAGGTGGCGCAGTTCCACCAGCGCGTCGAAGCGCAGGCGGTGAGCGATTATGGCGTCGATGGCGGGCGCGAGGTCGCCGCGCAGGATCCATTCGGCATCGGCGATCGCCTGCAGCATCGGGCGCAGGCCGAGGCACTTGGGCCGGGCGGCCAGCGCGGCGATGCGCGCGGGCGCCTGCGGGGCATCGAGCGCGGCCCAGGCGACGACGCCGAGCACGCCCGGCTCGCCGGCGGCCAGCGCGAACAGCCAGTCGGTGTCGCGGTCGTCGGGCTGGGACTGGACGAGGACGGTGCCGACCAGGTCGATGTCCGCCGTTTCCGCCGCGAGGTCGACCGGCAGGAAATCGCGATGGAGCAGGGGCCAGTCGGCATCGGGCCATGCGCACTCGGGCGCGGTGATGCGCCAGAAGTGCTGGTGCGAATCGAGGACACGCTGCGCTGCTGCGCCTTCCCGGCTTGCTTCCTGCTTAAACATACTACATCATACAAATAGACGGACGGTTGTCCATGCCGTCCGTCGATCATGACGAAAGGATGCCACGAATGAAACTGTGCCGTGTCGGGGAACCCGGAAACGAGCGCCCCGCGATGATCGATGCCGAGGGCGGCATCCGCGACCTTTCCGGCCATGTCGCCGAGATCGGACCCGATGCGATCGGTGCCGAGGGGCTGGCGCGCCTTGCCGCGATCGATCCGGCCTCGCTGCCGCTGATCGACGGGGCGGTGCGCTATGGCCCCTGCGTCGGGGGCACGCGGCAGTTCGTGGCGATCGGCCTCAACTATGCCGACCACGCCGCCGAATCGAACCTGCCGATCCCCGAGGAGCCGGTGGTCTTCAACAAGTGGGTCAGTTGCATCCAGGGGCCGAACGATCCCGTCCCCGTCCCGCCCGGCTCGCGCAAGACCGACTGGGAAGTGGAACTCGGCGTCGTCATCGGCACCGAGGCCTATCAGGTGGACGAGGCCGCCGCGCTCGATCACGTCGCGGGCTACTGCGTCATCAACGACGTGTCGGAGCGCGAGTGGCAGCAGGAACGCGGCGCCACCTGGGACAAGGGCAAGGGCTTCCCCGGCTTCGGCCCGATCGGCCCGTGGCTGGTGACGGCCGACGAAGTGGGCGATCCGCAGGGGCTGGCGATGTGGCTGGAGGTCAACGGGAAGCGGGTACAGGACGGCAATTCCGCGACGATGATCTTCACCGTGGCGCAGATCGTCTCCTACCTCAGCCGGTTCATGCGCCTGCTGCCGGGCGACGTCATCACCACCGGCACGCCGCCGGGCGTCGGCCTCGGCCAGAAGCCGGAGCCCTGGTATCTGAAAAGCGGCGACCTGGTGACGCTCGGCATCGAGAAACTCGGGAGCCAGCGGCAGGAGTTCGTCTCCGCCAATTGACACCGTGCGCACCATGCGCTTAAATCATCATACGTATTATGTAATGATGGAGAGAGGGCATGGGGCGTTTGGCGGGGAAGACCGCGCTGGTCACGGCGGCCGGGCAGGGCATCGGCCGGGCCAGCGCGGAAGCGTTCCTGCGCGAAGGCGCGCGGGTGATCGCGACCGACATCCGCGAGGACGTGCTGGCGGACTTCGCCGGGGCCGAAACGCGGGTGCTCGACGTGACCGACCCGGCGGCGATCAGGGCGATCGCTGCCGCGCATCCCGAGATCGACGTGCTGTTCAACTGCGCGGGCTTCGTCCATGCGGGCACGATCCTCGACTGCGACGAGGAGGCGCTGGATTTCTCCACCGCGCTCAACGTCACCGCGCAGTACCGCATGATCCGCGCGCTGCTGCCGAACATGATCGCGCGGGGCTGCGGATCGATCATCAACATGTCCTCGGTCGCCTCCAGCGTGAAGGCGGTGCCCAACCGCTTCGCCTATTCGACCACCAAGGCCGCGGTGATCGGCCTGACCAAGTCGGTCGCGGTGGACTTCGTGACGCAGGGCGTGCGTTGCAATGCGATCTGCCCCGGTACGGTGGAGACGCCCTCGCTGATCCAGCGCCTGCACGACACCGGCGACTTCGAGCGGGCCTATGTCGATTTCACCGCGAGGCAGCCGATGGGCCGCTTCGGCAGGGTGGCGGAACTGGCGGCGCTGGCGGTCTACCTCGCATCCGACGAGTCCGCCTTCACCACCGGGGCGATCCACGTCATCGACGGTGGCTGGACGAGCTGAAAAAACGACGCTGAAAAAACGACAGGGAGAGTGACATGAACAAGGCCCGCCGCATCGCGCGCCATCTGGCCGTTCTGGCCGCGAGCGTCAGTGCCCTGCCGGCGATGGCGCAGGAGCGTGCCGTCGAGGTCCACGTCTCCCCCACGGGTGACGATCGCAACCCCGGCACCGAGGCGCGGCCCGTGCGCTCTCTCACCCGCGCGCAGGCGCTGGTAAGGCGCAGCAATGCGGGGGGCGACGTGACGGTCTTGCTGGGCGAGGGCACGTACCGGCTCGACGCGCCGCTGGCGTTCCGCCGCGCGGACGGCGGGCAGGGTGGCCACAGCGTGACGTGGAAGGCAGCGGCAGGAGCGCATCCGGTGATCTCGGGCGGGATGACGGTGACGGGTTTCAAGCCCTATGACGCTGAGCGGCGCGTGTTCGTGGCGGACGTTCCCAAGGGCCTCGACACCCGCCAGCTCTGGATCAACGGCACCTTGGGCGAACGGCCCTGGGTGGAACTGCGCGCTGGCGACGTTACCTTCGATGCGACCGGCTTCACGGTGGTGAACCCGAAGCTGGACTGGCTCTCCACGCTGGCGCGGCCCGACCGGGTGGAACTGGAAGCGACCGGCTTCTTCACTGACCGCGTCTCTCCGGTGAAGGGTATTGCGGGAAGCAAGGTCACGATGCAGCAGCCCGCCTGGGACAACAACACCTGGGGCTACGACACGATATCGAAGCCGATTTTCCCGGACGACAGCCGCCTGTTCCTCGTCGGCGCGCCGGAGTTCATCGGCAAGGCGAACGACTGGCATTCGCGCCCCTACCAGTGGGCGATCGACCCGCAGGCGGGCAAGCTCTACCTGCGCATCGGGCTGGACGAGGACATCGCAGGCCGCGAGGCCGTGGTGCCCCGGCTGGAGGCGCTCGTCTCCATCGCCGGCACGCCCGACGCCCCGGTGGAGCACCTGCACTTCGAGGGGCTGCGCTTCTCGCACACCAGCTGGCTCGGCCCTTCGCGCCCGACCGGCTACGCCAACCAGCAGAGCGGCGCGTTCCTCTACGAGACCTCGCCGATCCGTCCGGCGGACGCCTGGAAGACCTGCGGCTGGGGCTGCACCGAGTTCGAATCGATGCGCCAGAAGTGGCACCAGATGCCCGCCGCCGTGCAAGTGGCCGCCGCGCGCGACGTGACTTTCGCGGGCAATACCTTCTCGCAGCTGGGGCAGGTGGCGCTGGGCATCGGCAACGACGCCAACGCCAACCTTTCGGGCGTGGGGCTGGCGACGCAGGGGGTGCGGGTGACGCATAACCGCTTCGCCGTGCTTTCGGGCAGCGCGATCATGGCGGGCGGCGTGCGGATCGAGGCGCACCATCCGGATAACGCGAACCTCGTGAACCGCGACCTCGCGATCGAGGACAACACCGTCGCCACCGTTTCGCAGGACTACCGCGACAATGCCGCGATCCTGACGACCTACATCTCCGGCGCGCGCATCGCCCACAACGACATCACCGACGCGCCTTACGACGGCATCGCGGTGGGCTGGGGCTGGGGCTACAACGACGCGGGCGGCAACCCGAACTACGATGAGAACGCGAAGGGCTACGTCCACAACACCAGGTTCACCACGCCCACGACGCTGCGCGACACCGTGATCGAGGGTAACCGCATCCACGGCGTGAAGACCTGGTTCATGGACGGCGGGGCGATCTACAACCTCTCCGCCAATCCCGGCGCGGTGATCCGGGGCAACCACATCTTCGACATCGGCAACAAGATCGCGATCTATCTGGACGAGGGATCGAAGCACTTCCGCGTCACCGGTAACGTCGTCGAGACCGGGGGCAAGTGGCTGAACATCAACACGGCGGGCGCGATGTACAAGCGGCGCATCTCCACCGACAACGTGGCGAGCGGCAACTGGCACACGGTCAACACCACCGGCGGCCGCTGGCTGGAGGAGATCGGCAACACCGCGAAGGACAACACGCTGGTCCCCGATCGCAACTGGCCCGCAGCGGCGCAGGCGGTGATCGACAGCGCGGGGGTGCGCAAGTGACGGCGTTGGACCGCCGCGCGCTGCTCAAGGGCGCGGGTGCGCTGGGGGCAACCGTAGGCGTGCCGCTGCATGGCGCACTTGCACAGGATGTGGCGGCCTTGCGCATCGTCGATCTGCGCGCCGAGGGGCTGGTCGATCCCATCGGCCTCGACATGCAGGACGTGCGCTTGTCGTGGCGGCTGGAAAGCGAACGGCGCGGGGTGGAGCAAGTCCGCTGCGAAGTGCAGGCCGCTTCCACCCGCGCGTTGCTGGAAGCGGGAACACCGGACTTGTGGCACGCGGGCGAAGTGCTCACCCGGCGCAGCATGGACATGGGCTGGCTCGGCGCGCCGCTGAAGTCGCGCCAGAAGGTCTACTGGCGCGTGCTGGTGCGCGACGACGCGGGCAAGCGCGCCGCCAGCGCGGTCGCCAGCTTCGAGATGGGTCTTCTCGACAAGGCGGACTGGCAGGCGCAATGGATCGAGGCGCAGACCGACCTCGAACGCGCTGACCGCGCCGCCGGGCTCGTCTGGATGCGCGGGGACCGCACTGCGGACGACAGCCCGCGCTTCTTCCGCATGGTCTTCGACCTCGACAGAGCAGGGGAGGTGACGCTATTCACCGGGGCCAACTTCAAGTCCACGCTCTGGCTCGACGGGGAGCAGGTGCAGGTGCCGCTGGGCTTCAAGCGCTTCGGCATCGATCCGGTGGAGGCGACGACGCGCCAGCTTGCGGCAGGGCGCCACGTCCTCGGCTTCCGGGTGGAGAACCCGCGCGGCTTCAACGGCCCGAAGATCCACGAGATCGCCGCCACCGCCATGATCCGCAGCCCCGCGCGCCGCATCACCAGCGAAGGCATGCGCACCGCGCTTCATGCAGGCGAGGGCTGGTCGACGGTCGGCTTCGACGACAGCCGCTGGGACAAGGCCGCCCGCTCGGCGCAGCAGCCGCAGGGTTTTCCGCGCAGCGGCGCGTACATGCTGCGCCGCGAGTTCAGGCTGGGCAAGCCGGTGCGGCAGGCGCGCCTGCGCATGACCGCGCTGGGTGCCTACGTGGCCGAGATCAACGGGCAGCGGATCAGCGACGCGTGCCTCGCACCCGAAAGCAGCGACTTCCGGTTCACCGCGCTCTACCGTACGTATGACGTCACCGCGCTGCTGCGCCCGGGCGCCAACGCCATCGGCGCGATGCTGGGCGAGGGGTGGTACGGCAGCTATCACGCCCCCGCCGGTCGCTATGCCTTCGGCGACCCGCCGCTGCGCCTCTTCGCGCAGCTGGAGGTGGAGCACACCGACGGCACCCGCTCCATCGTGGCGACGGACAAGGACTGGCAACTGCGCCCCGAAAGCCCGGTGACGCAGGCCGAGATCTACTACGGCGAGGACTACGATGCGCGTCTCGATCAGCCGGGCTGGTCGCAGGCGGGTTTCCGGGGGGCGGGCTGGGTGCCCGCGCGTATCGGCAGGACACCGCCCTGTGCGCTCGTCTCCCATGTCGGACCGCCGCTCAGGCCGATCGAGCGGATGGTGGCGAAGTCGATCACCAGTCCGGGCGGGGACCGGCACGTCGTCGATTTCGGGCAGAATTTCGCGGGCTGGGTGGAGCTGAAGACCAGTGGCCGGGCGGGGCAGCAGGTCTCGCTCAAGTTCGCGGAGATCCTCGGGGCCGATGGCGCGGTCGATCAGGCCAACTTGCGATCGGCGCGCTGTGCCTGTCTCTACACCCTGCGCGGCGATCCGGCGGGCGAGACTTATCAGCCGCACTTCACCTACTTCGGCTTCCGCTATGTCGAGGTCAGCGGCCTTGGCCGGGCACCGACGGAGGAGGAGATCGCCGGGATCGTCGTCTCCAGCGCCTTGCCTGAAACCGGCCGCCCGCTGATCGGGAACCGGATCATCCAGGGCCTTTGGCAGAACAGCCGCTGGAGCCAGCGCTCCAACTTCTTCGGTGTCCCCACCGATTGCCCCCAGCGCGACGAGCGGCTGGGCTGGACCGGCGACGCCAACGTGTTCTGGGACGCGGCGGCCTTCACCATGGACGTCGGCCCCTTCACCCGTCGCTTCATGGGCGACATGCGCGATGCGCAGGGGCCGCGCGGGGAATTCCCTGATTATGCGCCCTCGGGCTGGCAGGACCAGTTGCTCGGCGCGTCTCCCGGTTGGGCGGATGCGGGGGTGATCCTGCCGTGGACGGTGTGGCAGCGCTATGGCGACACCGCGATCGTCGATCGCAACTGGTCGGCGATGACTCGCTACATGACGTTCATCGCGCAGAACAATCCCGACAAGGTCTGGCGGACCTTGCGCGGCTACGACTACGGCGACTGGGTGGCGCTCGACGCGAAGGAACCGGGCGACGAGACGACACCCAAGGATCTGATCGCCACCGCCATGTGGAAGCGCTCGGCGGACGCCATGGCGGACATGGCCAAAGGCTCGAAGCGCCAGCCCGAGGCGGAGCGCTACGTGCAGTTGTCGAAGGATATTGCTGCAGCATTCGGTGCAGCATTCGTCAGGCCGGACGGCAGCGTGGGCAACGGTTCGCAGTGCGGCTACATCCTTGCGCTGCGTTTCGGGCTGGTGCCGGAAGCCTTGCGCGCGGCGGCGACGGCCAGACTGGTGGCCGACATCCGGCGGCGCGGCACGCTGCTGTCCACGGGCTTCCTCGGCACCCCCTTCAGCCTCGACGCGCTGGCCGATCAGGGCGAGCATGCGCTGGTTTACGATCTGCTGTTGCGCACCGCGTTCCCCTCGTGGGGCTATATGATCGCGAAGGGCGCGACGACGATCTGGGAGCGCTGGAACGCCGACATGGCGGATGCCTCGATGAATTCGTACAACCATTATGCGCTGGGGGCGGTGACGGGCTTCGTGTTCCGCCGTATCGCCGGGATTGACCCGCTGGATGCGGGCTTCCTCAAGTGGCGCTTCGACCCGGTGCTGGACCCGCGCCTGCCGCGCGGCGGAGCGAGCTACGACAGCGTGCTGGGGCGCATCGTGACGGACTGGACTTATGCGCCGGAGCGATCCGAGGCGCGGTTCGAGGCGCGGATCGTGGTGCCCGCCAATTCGCGCGCCGAGGTATGTTTGCCCGCACGCTCGGTGGATGCCGTTCGCGAGGGCGGGCGGCCGGTTTCCGGGGTGCAGCGCGGGGACCGCGTGGTCGTGGAAGTGGGGTCGGGGGAGTATCGCTTCACGGTGGCGTGATTCCCGCACTCCATTTCGTCACCCTGAACTTGTTTCAGGGTCCATCGTGCGATGCCCCTGACGTTGCGTGTTCACGCCAGCCAAGCGGCTTAGTGGCTCTAGGCTCCGGCCCGTGCCGAGGGATGGACCCTGAAACAAGTTCAGGGTGACGGGAAGGGAGGTGGATTGCTCGCTGCCCCACTTTCCCTAAGGCTGCGTCTCCCACGTCCATTCCACCGTATCCGCCAGCGCCCCCGACCGGGCCTCCACCCGGTTCGCACCCGGCGCGAGGTCCAGCGGCCACGCCGCGATGTGGTCCGTCACCGGCACTTTCGTCCAGGCGCCGCCGTTGAGGCGCATCTCCACCTCGCTCTGGTTGGTGAAGGCCTGCGCCGTCACCCGCTGCGTCCGCTTGTGCAGGTCGCGGCGGCTGGCGATGTGCAGCATCGGCGTGTCCGACCAGTTGGCCTGATACCAGTACCAGGCGTCCTTGCGCACCTTGCGGTCCTCGGTGACGAGGCCCTTGTCGTTGATCGCGGGGCGGTCGCCCTCGTTGCGCTTGAACGAGGGAAAGTCGATCCCCACCCATACGAAAGTGGACCACAGGAACGGCCGCTTTTTCATTTCGCGCCAGTGCTTGACGTGGAAGTCGGTCTGCCACTGCTCGGGGTGCCAGTAGCCGTTCGATTCCGGGCGCTTGAGCACCGGGTCTTCCTGATGCAGCACGCTGGCCCCGGCGCCGTATTCGCTGACGCCGATGGGACGGCCGGGCAGTTTGGCGTGGAGTTCGTCGGCCCATGGCCCGATGTCTTCCGCCTGCGTCCAGTACCACCCGAAATAGCGGTTGTAGGACACCGTGTCGCTGTGCCGCGCGATGGGGTCGTCGTCCGCGAGGCAGCAGTGCGCGTATGTCGTCGGCCGGGTGGGATCGAGCGTCTTGGCGGTCGCCTGCAATTCGGCGAGGATGCGGTTGGATGCCGCGTCCGATTTGCGGATCTCGTTGCCGATGCCCCACAGCGCCACGGACGGATGGTTGCCGGTCTGCGCGATTAGCTCGCGCATCTGCTGGACGAGGTTCTCGCGGAAGGCGTCGGAAGGATCGTGGTCGTCGATCAGCGGCACTTCGGTCAGCACCAGCAGGCCCAGTTCGTCGGCACGTTCGTATACCCGCTGCGGATGTTGCATATGCGCGAGCCGCAGGCCGGTCGTGCCCATCTCGGCGAAGAGGTTCAGGTCTTCGTCAATTTCCGCCGAAGTCACCACCGGGCCGCGCCCGAAGCGGGTGGGCAGTTGCAGGTTCACCCCGCGCAAGGGATAAGGCGCGCCGTTGAGCAGGAACGTGCCGTCCGGCTTCACCGCGACCGTGCGGATGCCCAGCGGGGCGCTCTGGCTGTCGATGACTTTGCCGTCCTCGGCGATTTCGGTGACGACGCGGTAGAGGTAGGGGGCCTTGATGCCCTGCCACAGTCGCGCATTGTGCAGGGCCAACGACTGTTCGAGGTTCTGACGTGCGCCTGCGCCGAGCGCCACCGCGCGCGATGCTTTCGCCACCACTTTGCCGCCCGCGTCGAGCACGCGGCTGTTCAGGGTGAAGCGCGCGGGAGCGGTGCGGTCGTTGCGCAGCAGGACGGTGAGGCCGACACTCGCCTCGCGGCCCTTCAGCGCGGTGGTGCGCACGGCAAGGCCCGGCCCGCCATGGTCGAGCCGGTCGAAGGCCAGCGCGTCGCTCTCGATCAGCGTGACCGGGCGGGCGAGGCCGCCGAAGACGTTGAAATCGCCGTTAAGCGGCGCGATCGTGGTGTCTCGCGCGTTGTCTACGCGCACTGCCAGCACGTTGGCGCCGTCGCGCAGCGCTTCGGTCGCGTCGAGGCGGAAGGCGCCGTAGCCGCCCTTGTGCGCGCCCAGCCGCTTGCCGTTGAGCCAGACTTCGGCCTTGAGCGAAACGCCCGCGAACTCCAGCAGCGTGCGCTTGCCGGGCGTGGGCCGGGCCTCGAAGTTCAGGCGATACCAGGCGGGGCCGCGATAGTAGACGCCCTCGGGCTCGCCGCGCGCCTTGGCGCCGCCGATGCCGGAATCGCCCGCGTTGTAGGTGTGGGGGACGGAGACGGTCTGCCAGGCACGGTCGTCGAAGGCGGGCGCCTCGGCCCCGGCGGCGTCGGTCTTGAGGAAGTGCCAGCCCTCGGCCAGCGGGCGCTCGCTGGCGGCGAGGACCGGCAATGGCGCGGAAGCGAGCAGGGCGGTGAGAAGAGGGCGCAGAAGCATCGTCGGTCCTTCAGGAGAGTTTCGCCACATCGCCGATCGCGATGTCGCTGCTGGCGGCGCTGCGCACCGCGCGGGCGCGCTCGTGCGGGGAGCGCAGGCCATCCACCAGCGCGCCCGCCACGTCGTCGAACACCACGGCGGGCCGCGCGTCGGGCGCGTCCACCGCGAAGGTCACGTCCTTGAGCATCACGTTGCGGGCATGGCGCACATAGAGGCCGTGCGCGGGGAACGTCCCCATGAAGCTGGGTTCCAGGCTGGAGGCGGGCCGCTCGGGAATGGTCCGGCCTGCATCCTCGCCCGTGCCGCCGCCGGCCGAGCGGACGTGGACATCCACGAAAGTCACATCCTCTATCGGCGCGCCGGGATTGCCGACTACGCCGCAGGCGTAAGGACCGGGCGCGCCCGAGACGTTGATGCCGGAAAACCGCACGCGCCGCACTTTCGAGGGGCCATTGCCCAGAGGCGCGCGGTTGCGGGCGGCTAGGCGCACGAAGATCGGGTGGTTCACCGGATTGCGCAAGTTGATGTCGCGGAAGGTCACGTCCTCCAGAACGCCGCCGTCGATCGCGCCCAGTTGCAGTCCGCGCGTGTTCTCGCAGGTGCAGTCGGCGATCAGGATATTGCGGAAGCCCGTGGCGGAATCGGTGCCCAGCTTGATCCGGCCGAGCACACCGACGTCGTCCACGGAACGGTAGGTGGAGGGCCGATAGCTGCCGTCCACCAGCGCGCCCAGATCGTAGCCGCTGGTCTTGCAGCCGATCACCGAGACCTCCTCGCAGAACACCGGCTCGTTCAGGGCATAGCTGCTCTTGAGGACGATGGCGTCGTCCTTGGGGGCGTTCACCACGCAGTTGGTGACGCGCACGTCGCGGCAGCAGTCGATGTCGATGCCGTCGCGGTCGGTGTCGACGGTCAGGTTGTCGATGGTGACATTGCGCGATCCCAGCACGTAGCAGGCGAAGTGGCCGCCCTGCAGGATCGTGAAGTCGCGCATCAGGACACCCCGGCAACGCTTGAGCGCCACCGCCTTGTTGCCGCGCCCTTCGTAGGCCATCTCGCGCGGGATGGCGCGGCGCGCGGCATCGGGCGAGAGGCCGAGTTCCTTCGGCGACTTCCACCCCTCGATCCCGTGCCAGCGCGGGGCGGGGCCCTCGCGGTCGAGGCCGAGGCCGTGGATCAGCCCGCGCCCGATGATCGCCACGTCGGTCAGGTCGATGCCCGAGATCAGCGCATTGCGGAAATGGGCGACGCCGTAATCGACGTATTGTTCCTCGTAGACGCCCTCGGGCAAGTCGTAGGCGCCCTTGTGGCGGCGCGGGTCGGCGGCCTCGATCACGCTGCCGGGCATCAGCAGCAGGGTGACATGGCTGCGCAGGCGGATCGAGAAGCACAGGTAATGGCCCGGAGGGACGACCACGGTGCCGCCGCCCGCATCGCTCGCGGCGGCGATGGCGCGGTTGAAGGCATCGGAATCGATCGCGGCGCCGTCGCCCTTCGCGCCGTGGTCGCGAACGTCGTGGAAGCCGGACAAGGCCCCTGTGGCGCGCACCGGCGCCGCGCTCATCGCGAAGGCCGCGCCCATGCCTAGCGTCACGGCGCGGCGGCTGAACTCCGCCCGTTCGATCACGCGGTTCACGTCCTGCTCCCTCAAAATTATGTTGTATGATGTATTACATAATGGATGAGGGATGCCAAGCCGTTGCGAAGGGAATTTACTCGCGGAAGGGCGCGCGAACCGCCGAATTTGAGATCAACACCTTGCCGTCATTGCGAGCGCAGCGAAGCAATCCAGGGCAGTCTAGTGCGCCCTGGATTGCTTCGCTGCGCTCGCAATGACGAGGTGGGGGGCTTATACCAGCATGTCGCGCCCGATCGCATCCACCGAGGTTACCCCGCTCAGCGCCATGGTCAGCTTCATGCCCTGCGCGATAAGGTCGAGCAGCTTGGCCACCCCGGCCTCTCCGCCTGCCGCCAAGGCGTAGATGTACGCCCGGCCCAGCAGCACGCCGTCCGCGCCCAGCGCCAGCATCCGCACCACGTCGAGCCCGGTGCGCACGCCGCCGTCGACCAGAACGGTCAGCTTGTCGCCCACCGCGTCGGCGATGGCGGGCAGGGCCTCGGCGGTGGAGAGGGCGCCGTCGAGCTGGCGGCCGCCGTGGTTGGAGACGATCACCCCGTCCGCACCCAGCCGCACCGCGTCGCGCGCATCCTCGGGGTCGAGCACGCCCTTGACGATCATCTCGCCCTGCCAGAACTCGCGAATCCATTCGAGGTCGGACCAGGTGATCGACGGGTCGAAATTGGCGCCCAGCCAGCCGATGTAGTCGGCAAGGTCGGTCGGCTTGCCGCGATAGTCGGAGACGTTGCCGAGGTCATGCGGGCGGCCGAGCAGCCCCACGTCCCAGGCCCAGCGAGGGTGGGTGACGGCCTGCAGCATCCGCCGCAGCGGGGCGGCCGGGCCGCTCATGCCCGAGTGGGCATCGCGGTAGCGCGCGCCGGGCAGCGGCATGTCGACGGTGAAGACCAGCTTGGTCACCCCCATCGCCTGCGCCCGCTCCAGCGCATGCCGCATGAAGCCCCGGTCCTTGAGCACGTAGAGCTGGAACCAGATCGGCGCGCCGCTGGCGGCGATCACGTCGGCCAGCGGGCAGACGCTGACGGTGGAGAGGATGTAGGGCACGTTCGCGGCGCGGGCGGCGCGCGCCACCTGCAACTCGCCGCGCCGCCGCATCATGCCGCCAAGGCCGATCGGCGCGAGCAGCACCGGCATGTCCAGCTTCTCGCCCAGCAGCGTGGTTTCGAGGCTGAGCGCGGACACATCGCGCAGCACGCGCTGGCGCGGGCGCACGGATTTCAGCGCGGTGCGGTTGGCCTCCATCGTCTCTTCCGAGAAGGCCCCGCCGTCGAGGTAATGGAACAGGAACGGCGGCAGGCGGCGGCGCGCGGCTTCGCGGAAGTCGAGCGGGGAGGAGACGATCATGCGGGTTCCCTCAGGGATCGGTCGGGTGCGAGGTGCAGCACGAGGTCGGCGCGGCCGGGCATCTCGGCAAGGATGTGGCGGGTCAGGCGCTCGTAATACTGCACGAAACGGTCGAGCTGCGGGGCGTCCATGACGCGTGCCGCGCTGTCGCAAGTGCGGGCGCGCAACGCGTCTTCCTGCTGGCCGCGCCAGCCGCGCACGACCTCGAAGCCCGGCGCGGCGAGCAGGACGAGGCGGTCGATCCGGGCGAACAGGTCTGCGTAAGGTCCGGACAGCGCGGCATTGACGGCGGTGCGCCAGACGGCCTGCGGGTCTTCCTCGCGTTCGAGGGCGTTGACCGGGGCGGCCAGCGCGGCGCTGTCCTGCGGGCGGGCGCCGACGCACCAGCCCTCGAAGATCAGCAGGTCGAGGGCGGCGGGCACGCTCTGGCCTTCGGGGGCAGGCTCGTCGTGCGCCTTGTCGAAGCGGGGGAGGGTTACGGGCGCGGCGGCCAGCACCGCATCGAGCAGGGCGATCCCTTGCGCCACGTCATGCGTGCCGGGCACCCCGCGCGTCGCGAACAGCGGATGAACGTCACGCGCCAATTGCGCGCGCGCCGCGCGGCCGAGGTAGAGATCGTCGAGCGAGAGGATCGCCACGCGATGCCCTTGCGCGTCCAGCGCGGCTTTCAGCGCCTCGGCCGCCGTCGATTTGCCCGACCCTTGCGAACCGCACAGGCCGAGGATCAGCGGGCCGTCGCGGCGTTCCTCCAGCCATTCGCGGACGGCGGCCAGGATGCGCTCAGAGGACGGGGTCAAGCAGCGGTTCCCCGGCGAAGAAGCGGTCGAGGTTGTCGGCGACTTTCATGCCCATCGCCGTGCGCGCCTCGATCGTGGCGCTGCCCAGATGGGGCAGCAGCACGACGTTGGGCAGATCGACCAGCGCGGGATGCACGTTCGGCTCGGCCTCGTAGACGTCGAGCCCGGCGGCGGCGATGCGGCGGGCGGCCAGAGCCTCGGCCAGCGCCGCCTCGTCGATCAGGGTGCCGCGCCCGGTGTTCACCAGCACCGCATGGGCGGGCATCCGGGCGAGCAGCGCGGCATCGACCATATGCCGCGTCTCCGGCCCGCCGGGCGCATGGAGCGAGAGCATGTCGGCCTGCGCCGCAAGCTCGCCGAGGTCCGCGAAGTAGGCTTCGGGCGGCATGTCGGGCGCGGGGCGGCGGCTGTGGTAGGCGATGCGCATGCCGAACGCCTCGGCCCGCTTCGCAGTGGCCCGCGCGATCCGCCCGAAGCCGACGAGGCCGAGCAGCTTGCCCGAAAGCGATTGCCCGACAAGGTGCGTCGGCCGCCAGCCGGTCCATGCCCCGCTGCGCAATTCGCGCTCGCCTTCGCCCGCGCGGCGGCTGGCCATGAGGAGCAGGGTCAGGGCGATGTCGGCGGTGGCCTCGGTCAGCACGTCGGGGGTGTTGGTGACGGCGATACCCTGCTCGCGCGCGGCGGCAAGGTCGATGTGTTCGAAGCCGGCGCCGTAGTTGCCGATGATCGCCGCGCGGCGTCCCTCGACGGTCAGCACCGCGCGCGTCACCTTGTCCGTCACGGTGGGGCATACCGCGTCGTAGTCGCGCATCGCCTGTGCCAGTTCGGCTTCGCTAAGGGGCGTGTCGGTGCCGTTGAGTGCCGTTGTGTACCGCGCCTGCAACCGTGCCTCGACGACTTCGGGCCAGCGGCGGGTAAGCAGGATCCTGGGCCTGTCGCTCACAGCAGTCCGCGCCTCGCAAGATTGCGCATCAGCGCGCCGGGGCCGAAAGTCCAGGGTTCGCAGGCACTTGTGGACGCCACACGATTGACCAGCGTGCCCAGCTGCGCACAGCCGATCCGCACCACGTCGCCGGGCTTGTGCGTGAACCCGCGCCCCGGCTCGTCACGGTCCTGAGTCGGCGCGAACAGGGTGCCGAGGAACAGCACCAGCCCGTCCGGATAGCGGTGGTGCGCGTTGAGCGCCTGCGCCGCGAGATCCGCCGGAGGGCGGCTGATCTCGCGCATTTCCGAGCGTCCCTGCATGTCGAAGCCGTCTTCTCCGGTTACCGTGAGCGTGAGGCTTAGGGTCTCCACCGATGCGAGGTCAAACCCCCCGTCGAACAGGCGCACGAAAGGCCCCAGCGCAGCGGCGGCGTTGTTGTCCTTGGCCTTGCCGAGCAGCAGCGCGGAACGCCCCTCGAGGTCGCGCAAGTTGACGTCGTTGCCCAGCGTAGCCCCCAGAATCCGGCCGTTCGAGGCGATAACGAGGACGACTTCGGGCTCGGGATTGTTCCAGGTGGAGGCGGGGTGGACGCCGATCTCGGAGCCCGCGCCGACGCTGGCCATGGGCTGCGCCTTGGTGAAGATCTCGGCGTCCGGCCCGATGCCGACTTCGAGATACTGGCTCCATGCCCCCGCCGCGATCAGCGCCTGCTTGAGCGTCTCGGCCTCGGCCGAACCGGGGCGCAGGGCGCGCAAGTCGTCGCCGACGAGGTCGCGGACTTGCGCGCGGATACCGGCGGCGGCCTCGGGATTTCCGCGCGCGCGCTCCTCGATCACCCGCTCCAGCATCGAGGTGACGAACGTGACGCCCGCCGCCTTCACGGCCTGCAGGTCGACCGGCTCGAGCAGCCAGGGCCGCGCGGGATCGCGCACCGCCGGGTCGGTGTTGGCGAGGATCGCGGCGAGCGGGCCAATGTCCTCGCCCTCGGCGGCGCGCAGGGCTGCTGCGGGATCGGGTGCCTCGCACAAGTCGCGGGCGGTGGGGAAGGCGCGGGTCACGTCGGTCAGGCGCTCGCCATCGACACGGACCAGCGAAGGGCCGCTCACATCGGGGCGCCAGACGCGGCCGAACAGCAGGGCTTCGGGATCGGCGGGAAGGATCGCGGCGGGGGAGAGGTCCATGGCTCAGCGCCTCCGGAACACGGGCGCGCGGCGCTCGGCGAAGGCGGCGCGGCCCTCTGCGGCGTCGGCGGTGGCGAAGCAGATGGCCTGCAGGTCGCGCTCGTACTCGATGGCCTTTTCGTAGGGCATCTGGTGCGCGGCGCGCAAGTTGAGCTTGGCGGTTTCCGCCGCGATCGGGGCGCGGGCGGCGATCTGTGAGGCGATCTCACGGGCGCGGGGGAGCAGCGCGGCGGGCTCGGTAACCTCGCTGACGAGGCCCCAGGCGGCGGCCTGCGCGGCGTCGATCATCTCGCCGGTGTAGAGCATCAGCGCGGCGTTCGACATGCCGATGGAATGCGACAGGCCCACCGCCATGCCGCCGCCGCCGATCCAGCCCAGCTTGATCTCGGGCGCGGCGAAGCGGGCGTTGGCGGAGGCTATGCGGATGTCGCAGGCCATCGCCGTCTCCAGCCCGCCGCCCAGCGCATAACCGTTGATCGCGGCGATCACCGGCTTGCGGCAGGCGCGCAGGGCGTCGCAATAGTCCTGCCGGTTGCGGAAGTCCCAGGGCGTCGCGTAGGCATCGAGCCCCGAGATGTCGGAGCCTGCGCTGAACGCTTTCTCGCCCGCGCCGGTCACGATGACCACGCGCACGTCGTCCGAGGTGTTGCAGGTGGCAACGGCGGCGACCAGCGCCTCGGCCATGTCCGGGGTCATGGCGTTGAGCTTTTCCGGGCGGTCCAGCACGATGGTGGCGACGTGGGCGGCGATGTCGAAGCGCAAGTTGGCGCTCATGTCTCGGTTCCTCGGGTGAGATGGCGGGTATAGGCGGCCTCGATCCCGGCGAGGACGGTGGCGGCGGGTTCCTGGGCAAGGAGACCTTCGCGCAGGCGGGCGGAAGCCTCGGTCTGGAAGGCGATGGCGCCGTCGTGGCGCGGGCGCAGTGAGGCCGCTTCCAGCGTGGCGCGGGTGCTGGAGTAGAACCCGTTCCACGCGGCATCGACTTGCCTGTCGGCCCAGGCTGCGCGCAGGGCGGGCTGGCCTTCGTGAGCGGGGATGAACGCCGTCTGCGCCTCTTTGCTCATGAGCCAAAGCAGATGCGCGCGCAGTTCGTCGGTCACCGCGCAGCGGCGCGAGACGGCGACGCCGGTGCCGCCGAGGATCGAACCGATCCCTGCCGCTCCGCGCGGCGCATCGGCGAAGGCGACACCGGACCTCGCATAGTTCACATAGCCGTAGACCAGCGGCACCAGCGCGAGGTCTTCCCCGTTCGACAATGCTTCGAGCAGCGCGATGGGGTTCTGGTCGATGCGGACGCGCGTGGCATCGCCGGTCAGCCGGGCCATGAGTTCATAAGCCTCGCGGCCCGTGTGGGGATCGACGAAGCGTTCTTCCGGCCTGCCTCCCGCGTGCAGCGAGGCGACGATGGACTGGAAGGTCAGCGCCGCATGCGGGCCGGAGAGCGAAAGCGCCACCGGCTCGCGGCGGGCGAGAGCGATCACTTCCTCCCAGGTCTGGGGCGGGGTTCCCACGCGCGCCGGGGCATAGGCCATGACCTGGCTGGCCGCGTCGAGCGGCAAGGCCCAGTGCTGCCCCGCATAGCGATAGCTGACCAATGATGGGCCGATGGCTGCCGGTTCCAGCGCCGCCACGGCATCCGCCCCGATCACCTGTTCCATCGGAAGCAGGCAATCGTGCGCCACCGCCTCGCCGACGTGGGGATGGTCGAGGACGATGAGGTCGTAGCGCTGCGCAAGGTCGGCGATCGGGTGGGACTCGAAGCCTTCCAGCGGATGGCGATCCCACGCGATCGACAGGCCATGCGTAGGCGCGACGATGGCGGCGGCGGCCTCCAATGCGCGGTAGCCGCGCGGGTGGTCCCAGGTGAGGCCGCGATAGGCGGGCGTGCTCATGCGTGCTGGCGCACTACGCCCGATGCGATGAGCCGGGCGATGTCCTCCGGGCCGAGGCCCGCTTCGCGCAGTATGGCCTCGCTGTGCTCGCCAACCAGCGGTGCGCCGCGTGTGATGGCGCTGGGCGTGCGGGAGAAGCGGATGGGGAAGCCGGGCACTTTCACGCGGCCTTCGGTGGGGTGGTCGTACTCGACGAAGGTGCCGTTATGCTTGATCTGCGGGTCGTCGACGAGGTCGGCGTAGCCATAGACCGGGCCGCACCAGATGTCGGCGGCGCGGAACTTGTCCAGCCAGTGGGCGGTGGGCTGGCGGATCAGGTGTTCGCGCAGGCGGGCGAAGATCTCGTCGCGCCGGGTCCAGCCTTCGCGTTCCTCCTCCATGTCGGCAAAGAACGGGTCGTCGAGTTCGCGCGCCAGCGTGTCGAAGCGGGCCATTGCCAGCGTCATGTAGCCGTCCGCCGTCTGGAACACGCCGTAGGGCGAGCGGATGTAGCTGTGCGCGTGAGGCTCGGCCGAGCGGGCCTGCGGCTTGTTGCCGACGGTGAAGACCGATAGTTCCTGCATCTGGATGGTGGTGATCGCGTCAAGCATGTTGACTTGCACCAGCTGCCCCTCGCCGGTGCGCTCGCGGTGGAACAGTGCGGCCAGTGCGCCCTCGAAGGCGCTGTAGGCGGCGATCGCATCCACCAGATACTGCCCGGCGGGGGAGGGCGGCGTGCCCTCGCTTCCGGCCGAGAGCATCGCGCCCGACATGCCCTGCAGCAGCAGGTCCTGCCCCGGCAGCATGCGGTAAGGACCGTCCTCTCCGTAGCCGGACATCGAGACGTAGACGAGGCGCGGGTTGATCGCGGAAAGCGTCGCGTAGTCCACGCCGAGGCGCTCGGCCACGCCGGGGCGGTAGTTCTGGAGGAAGACGTCCGCGTCCTTCACCAGATCGAGCAGCACCGCCTTGCCCTCGGGTGCCTTGAGGTCGATCGCCAGCGAGCGCTTGTTTCGGTTGAGCGAGAGGAACGAGACGTTGATCTTGTTACCGGTCGCTCCGCCCGCCGAGGCATGGCGCTGCCATTCGCCGCTGGTGGGCTCCACCTTGACCACGTCGGCGCCCATGTCGCCGAGGCGCTGGGCGGCGAAGGGACCGGCCATGGCGATCGAGCAGTCAAGAACGCGGATACCTTTGAGGATTGTCATGTCGATCGTGTCCTTCAGGACATGGTCCAGCCGCCGTTGACGTGCAGCGTCTGTCCGGTGATGAAGCCCGCCTCGTCGGCGGCGAAGAAGGCGATGGCGTGGGCGATGTCGGACGCGGTGCCGCGCCGCTTGATCGCCTGGGCGTCCAGCACCATGCGGTTGTAGCCCTCGGGATCGGGGTGGATCGTCTCGGCGTCGGTGGGGAAGGCGCCGGGCGCGATGGCATTGACGGTGACGCCCCATTCGCCGAACTCGCGCGCCCATGCCCGCGTCAGGCCGACCAGCGCGGCCTTGGAGGCGACGTAGGGAGACAGGTTCGCCCACCCGCCCGAGATGGTGATGCTCGATACGTTGACGATCCGCCCGAAGCCCTTCGCGCGCATCCCCGGCAATGCGGCCTGCACCGCGACGATCCCGGCGTCGACGTTGATGCGCTGGACCCGCTGGTGCTCCTCGATGGTGTAGTCCTCGAAGGGTTTGGAGGGGTAGATCGCGGCGTTGTTGATGACGACGTCGATGCCGCCATGCTCCTGCGCCAGAGCATCCAATGTGCTGCGCAGGGCGGCGAGATCGGACAGGTCGGTGCGCGAGACGGTGAGCTGTCCCGGCCCCTTGCCGGCAGCGGCGGCGGAGAGGCGGGCGATCTTCGCATCGTCGTTGTCGAGCGCGATGACATGCGCGCCGCGCTCGATCAGCAGCAGCGTGGTATCGAGCCCGAGCCCGCCCGCTGCGCCGGTGTAAAGGACGGTGCGGCCCTTCATGCGCGGCTTCCGATCGCGGGGTAATTGCCGGTGGGCGCGGGATATTCTTCCTGCGGCTGCAGCATGACGCCCTCGATCCGCGCCACGGCGGCCGAGACGGCGGCGCTGTCCGGCAAGACCTGCAGCACCGTGTCGTAGTGGCGCTCCTCGCCGTGTTCGAGCAGGATCAGCTCGCCGCGTTCACGGGCGAAATCCTTGCCAAGGACGTGGTTGGTCGAAGGCTCGATCCCCACCGCATAGTGGCCCGCGTGGAGGTTCTGCCACTCGAACATGCAGGGAAACTGGTCCTTGCGGGTGGTGACGGAGAAGCCGAAGCCCAGCGCCTCGTTCACCAGCGCGACCTCGACGCGGCCCCCTCCATCAGGGGCCATGTCGTGCTGCCAGACCTGTTCGTGGAAGTTGACGATCGGCGCGGGTAGGGTGCGATAACCGACGCCCTGCTTCTGATAGTCGTCCGCATGGGCGGCCCAGAGCACCTCGCGCACCGGGGCGACGTAGCGCGCGCCTTCTGCCACTACCGGATGCCCAACGTTGATGTGGTAGCAGTACATGTGCGGCGTCGTGTAGAAGCCGTGGTTCACCACCCGGTCGGTCATGCGGATTTCGTCGCCGCCGAGGTCCGCCTCGATGCGGCGGATGAGGTGCAGGTCTTCGCCGAAGACGGTGGACTGGCGCACGATGCCCTCGGCCCAGAAAATGCAGGCATCGCCCTCCCAGCGCTCGCCGTAGCCGGTCAGTTGCGCCGGGATCGTGCCGACGCGCCCGTGGAGCGAGGAGGAGACGACTTCGCGCGGGCCGTAGTTGTAATGGCACGCCGGGTCGTCATGCATGAACAGGATGTGGTCGAGGCCGCAGGTGATGTTCAGCCCCGACATCGAGCGGAACCAGCCGAGCCCGCCTTCGCCCTCGTAATCGTGCAGCGCCGGGTTGCGGAAGCCGGACGGCGAGTGCCAGCCCACCGCACGCCCGGCGTGGTCGCACTCGGCGATGTCCATGGCGCGGTCCACCAGCACGGTAAAGCGCAGGCCCGAGCCGGTGCGGAATTCCAGCAGGCGCACCCCGCGCTCGACGCCGTCGCCCAGCGTCATCAACCGGACCCCGGCGAACTGTGACAATGATCCGGTGCGCTCGGCGATGTGTCTTTTCGACCGCTCGGCGCCATACAGCAAGGCCATGCCTGCCCTCTCCATCTTGTAAGACGTATGATGAATACGTAAGGAGAGGATGGGCGTCAACCGGGAGAGTGGAATGACTGAAATCGTGCGCCGATGCTTTGCCGTGGACCTTGTCGATGAGCCGGAGATGATCGCGCGCTACCGGGAATGGCACGCACCGGGCGGCCCTCCGGCGGCGGTGACCGAAGCGATTCGCGCCGATGGTGTGCGCGATCTCCAGATATGGCTGGTGGGAGACCGCCTGTTCATGATGATGGAGCAGGACGCAGGGCTGGCCGCCGATCCGCAAGGCAAGGCGGCGCGCGATGCGGCCAACCCGGAGGTGCAGGCGTGGGACGCGCTGATGCGCACGTTCCAGCGCCCGCTACCCTTCGCGCCGGATACGACGTGGGTGGAGATGGAACGGATCTACGCGCTGTCGGAACAGGGCTAGGGGATCATGCCCCGTTCGCCCGGCGGCGCGCCCACGACGATTCGATATGGTCGCGCATTGCCTTGGCCGCGCCTTCGGCATCGCCGTCGACGATGGCCTGATAGACCTTGCGATGGGCGGCATGCGTCTGGCGTACGTGCTCGACGTTGAGCGTCCCCGAATAGCCGTGGGTGTTGAGCGCGCGCGACTGGATGCTGTCGATGATCGCCTTGCTCAGCCGTGCGCCCGACATGCGCATGATGACGTCATGGAAGTTCACGTCCTCATGCACGTAGGCGGCAGGCATCTCGACCAGCGCCTCCAGCTTGTCGATCTGGGTCTTCAGTTCCGCGCGGGTTTCCGGTGTCGCGCGCCGGGCGGCCTTGGCGGCCATCGAGGCCTCCAGCGAGGAGCGGATTTCCAGCAGGTTGTCGAGATAGGCCAGCCCGTCCTCGCGCCGGAACAGCGCCGCCAGAATCATCGGGTCGAGCAGGTTCCAGTCACCCTGCTCGCGCACGATGGTGCCGCGCCCCTGCAGCGAGACGACGAGGCCCTTTTCGGTGAGTGCGGTGGTCGCCTCGCGCACGACGGTGCGGCTGACGCCGAAGTGGTCGCACAGCATGTTCTCGGGAGGAAGTGCGCTGCCGGCCGGATAGACTTCGGTGACGATGGCGTTCACCAGTTCCTCCACCACCGCTTCGGCCAGGCGCGGACGCCGCCGTGTCTTAGCGGGCGCTCCGAGGCCGACTACCTTGTCCTGCATGCTTTTTGACGCCTTGTGAAATCATGGTGACGCGCATCGTTCGCGCCTGATTCACGCTGAACCGACTTGACGGAGCACGTCAAGGCTTGTCAAACGACATAGATCATACATAATACGAATTACAAACAGGGCTTGGGGCAGAGGAAACCCGGATGAAGATCACAGGCTACCGCAGCCTTACCGCCTTTCACGACTGGCAGCGGCCTGTCGGCGACGTCAACGGGATCGTCGAATCGGGCATTACCGAAGTGCCGGTGTTGCTGCTGGAGACGGACGGCGGGCTCACCGGCATCGGCCTGGGCTCGCACCGCGAGATCGACCGGTTGTTCCCCGCCGTCGAGGGCGCGGACCCGCGCGGCGTTGCGACGCTCTATGACACGATGCTCTCGCATGTGTTCAAGAGCGGTCATGCCGGGGCTACTTTCGGGACGATCGCGGCGATCGACATGGCTCTATGGGATCTGAAGGCGAAGATGGCCGAGGAACCGCTGTGGCGTACGCTGGGCGCGGGCGACCGGTTCGTATCGGGCTATGCCTCGGGCCTGTGCTACGGCCTCGACGATGCCGCCTTCGCCGAGCATTACGGCCAGTGGGCGGAGCGCGGCTTTACCGCCGCCAAGATCAAGGGCGGGCGCGATCTCGACCGCGACATCGCGCGGCTGGAAACGGCGCGCGAGATTCTCTCGCGCAATACCAGCCGGCCCGCGCTGATGCTCGACGTCAACGAGGCGTGGAACACCAAGCAGGCGATCCGCCACCTTGCCGAGATCGCGAAGCGCGTGGACCTGACCTGGATCGAGGAACCGGTCCGTCGGTGGGATTCGGCGGGCCATGCCCGCATCGCCCGCGCCGCGAAGACAGCGGTGGCGACCGGCGAGAACCTGACCGGGCTGGAGCAGTACGCGCCGTTGTTCGATGCGGGCGCGGTCGATATCGTGCAGGCGGGCAGCGTCTGGGGGATCACCCATTTCCTGCGCGTGGCCATGGCCGCGCATTCGCGGGGGCTGCCGGTCTCGCCGGTCGCCTACAACGCCAACCCGGTGGCGCACGCGGCGGCGGCGGTGCCGAACATGATCGGGATCGAGGTGCAGGACTTCGCCTTTCCCGCCGGGTTCGACGTGGACCAGCAGATCGCCGAGGGCGGCATCGTGCTGGGCGACCGTCCGGGCCTCGGCATAGAGATCGACGAGGCCGCGGTCGCCAGTGCAGTCGCCGCCATCGGCTGGGGTGAGCGCGGCGGCCCGCATCGCCGCCCGGCGGACGCGGGGCTGCGGCTGGTGCCGGAAATGCGGCGGGCTGCAGAGTGATGCACGGCGGCGTTTCCGAACCTGCCTGGGTTGAGGGTCGCGCGCGCTGGCGGCTGCAACTCTCGCTGATGGTCAACTTCTTCCTGCTGATGGCGCTCTACAGCGGCGTTCTGGGGGTCTTGCTGCCCAACCAGATCGCCGAGCTTTCGCCGGGCTCGAAGGAGAACAACCTGGCGCTGCTCTTTGCGATCACTTCCATCTTCTCGACTCTGGCGACGCCCATCGCGGGCGCCTTGTCGGACCGTACGCGCAGCCGCTGGGGGCGGCGCTCGCCGTGGATCGCGATCGGTTCGCTGGTCGGATCGGCGTGCCTGTTCGGGGTGTCGTGGACGACCGGGTTCTGGTCGCTGATGGTCCTGTGGGTCATGGCGGCGGTTGCCTACAATTCGATGCAGCCTGCGATGACGACGCTGATCGCCGACCGCTTCGCACCAGAGACGCGCGGCGGTGTCTCCGGCATCGTCGGCGCGGGGATGACCGCCGGGCTGACTGCGGGCACTGTCGTCGCGGGCTACCTCGCGTCGGAGCGGCTGCTGGCCTATGGCCTGTTCGCGGGCGCCATCGCCGCGTCGTGCGTGGCTTTCGTGGCGCTCAACCGCGAGCCGCCCAGCGACACCCAGCCGCACCGTCCGGTGCACTGGGGCGCGTTCCTGAAGAGCTTCTGGATCAGTCCGCGCGAACATCCCGACTTCGCCTGGGCCTTCGCCAGCCGCTTCACGATCTACATGGGCTATCAGGCGGTCGCCGCCTATCTGCTCTACATCCTGCGCGATTACATAGGGCTGGCAGATGGCGCCTCCAACCTCGCGATCGCCAATATGGCGATGGTGACGCTGGTGTGCCTGGTGGTCTCCTCGCTCGTCTCGGGCTGGCTGTCGGACCGCTGGCAGCGGCGCAAGCCCTTCGTCATCGGTGGCAGCCTTATCATGGGCGCGGCGATGGTGGCGCCGCTGGTCGCGCCCTCGATGACGGGGATGTGGGTCTACGCCGCCGTCATCGGGGTGGGCTACGGCATGTTCATGTCGATCGACATGGCTCTGATGACGCAAGTGTTGCCCAAGGCCGCCCTGGGCGACGAGGGCAAGGATCTCGGCGTGCTCACTACCGCCGTCAACATCCCCCAGATCATCAGCCCGGTCATGGCGGCGGCGCTGCTCGGCGTGTTCGGCGGAGACTACCGCGCGATCTTCATCGCCGCCGTCGTCTTCGTGTTTGCCTCGGCGCTCTGCGTACTGCCGATCCGCTCGGTGCGATAATTCATAATACGTATGATGTAGTTTGACACATGATCTTTGGCAGGTCATAACGCCTGCAAAGAATTTCGAGGGAGAGTCGAAATGTCCAAGGAGGGAAGGCTTCGCAGCGCGGCCACGACGGCGCTGCTTTTTTCAGCTGCATCGGTGCTAGCGCTGGCAACAAGCGCGCAGGCTCAAGAAGCTGCGGCTGATGCCGGGGCATCGGAGGCAGTCGATGCGGAGAACGTCATCATCGTCGCGGGCATCCGCGCCAGCCAGAAGGCTTCGATCGACATCAAGCGCGATTCCATCGCGGTGGTGGACTCGATCGTCGCCGAGGATCTGGGCAAGCTGCCGGACCAGAACGTCGCGGAATCGCTCCAGCGCATCGCCGGCGTCACCATCGAGCGCAACCGGGGCGAGGGCCGCTACATCACCGTTCGCGGCTTCGGGCCGAAGTTCAACGCGGTGACCGTCAACGGCCGCACGCTGGCGACCGACAACAACGGCCGCGAGTTCTCGTTCGACGTCATGCCGTCCGAGATCATCGCCGGGGCCGACGTGTACAAGTCACCGCAGGCCAACATCAACGGCGCCTCGATCGGCGCAACGGTGGACGTCAAGACCCTGCGCGCGATCGACCAGAAGGACGAATTCTCGTTCGCCGGATCGGCCGGGCAGATGTGGGCGGAACTGGCCGACAAGTTCAACCCGGAAATCTCGGGCGTCGCCTCCTGGCGCAATGCCGAGAAGACGCTCGGCATCTCGCTCTCGGCGGTCTACACCGAGCGCCAGACCCGCAACGACGAATTCACCATCGGCGCGGGTCACGTCTATCGTTCCAGCACCGATTCCTACTACAATGCAGGCGGCGTTCCCGGCGCGCGCATCGGACCGGACGTGGCACCGTTCACGCGGGTCTCGATGCCTTCGAACTTGTCGCCGTTCTTCTTCGAGCGCAACCTGAAGCGCTACGGCTTCTCCGGTTCGCTGCAGTTCCGCCCGACCGAGACGCTGACCGTCTCACTCGACGGGCTCTATTCGAAGGCTGACTTTAAGGAGCAGCAGACCGGTCTCGCCTACGACTTCTCCGGCGGTACTCTGGTGGAGCAGGTGGTCGAAGGCCAGGAGGCGGTCTACCAGCGTTATCAGGGCGGCTTCGTCGACCAGATCCTGCAGTACGACCACCGCAAGGTCATGACCAACCAGTTCGGTGCCAACGTCGAATGGAAGCCGACCGAGACGCTCAAGATGCGCTTCGATGCCTCGCGCTCGAAGGCGGAACGGCGCGGCAAGGAGGACAACCTCTTCACCACGATCCGGCGCAAGAACATAGACCTCTGGTTCGATCGCCGGTCCGGCAGCCCGATCTACGAATATGGCTTCTCAAGTCCGACCTACCCCAACGCCGCGACCAGCCCGGACGGCATCACCGCGCATTATTACATCTGGGGCGGCGGCACCGACGTAGACGACAAGATCGAGGAATATCGCTTCGACAACGAATGGGAGGCGACGTCCAACCTGACCCTCTTCGCCGGCGGCATGTACTCGCGCCGCACCAAGACGCTGACCGGGGACGAGATGCCCTTCGGTGAGCAGTGCGCCTACTGCGGCTCTGACCGTGTGCTTCCGGGCTATCTGTTCCAGCCCACCAACCGCAACTTCTTCCAGGGTGGCGGTCCTTCGAACATTATCCGCGACTGGGTGATCTACAGTCCGCAGCAGCTGGTGAGCGTGATCGACCAGTTCGCGGCGGAGGACGGCATTGCGTTCAACCCGGCGGTCTTCTCGCCTTCAGCCTCTTCGGTGGTCGATGAGAAGGTGAAGATCGGCTACGTCATGGCCAACTTCCGCACCTCGCTGGGCTCGATGCCGCTGACGATCAACGCGGGTCTTCGCTATGAGGGGACGACCTATACCTCGACCGGCGCATCGCGCACGGTCCTCAGCGCGCAGCCGAACGGGCAGGGGCAGAACATCATCGTCGTCTCGCCGGTCGTGCCGGTCGGTTTCAAGGGCAAGTACAACGACTGGCTGCCCTCGGTGAACATCAAGCTGGAGGCGACCAACGACCTCATCCTGCGCCTCGCTGCCTCGAAGGTGATGACGCGCCCGACGCTGACGGACCTGTCGCCGCGCCAGTCGATCCAGACCAACCCCGGCAACGAGACGATCAGCCGCGGCAACCCCGATCTGCAGCCGTTCCGCGCCAAGCAGATCGAGGCGGGCGTGGAGTGGTACTTCAACGCGAGTTCGCTGCTGTCGGCGGCCGCGTTCTACAAGAAGATCGACTCCTTCGTGACCCTGGTGACGACGCCGCAACTGGTCGATCAGGTGACGTTCCAGGTCACCGTGCCCGACAACGGCAAGGGTGCGACGGTGAAGGGCTTCGAGCTTGGCTATCGTCAGGCCTTCACCGGCCTTCCCGCGCCGTTCGACGGTCTGGGCGTGCAGACCAGCTTCAACTACACCAAGTCGAATGCCAACTACACCAACCAGGTCGCGGGCGTGTCCTACGGGCTGGAGGGCCTGTCGAAGACCTCCTACAGCCTCGTCGGGTTCTACGAGAAGTACGGCCTGCAGGCGCGGGTGGCCTATACCTGGCGCGACAACTTCCTGCAGGTGGCCTCTGGCCGCAACGGTGAGCCGGAATACTTCGCCGCCTATGGCCAGCTCGATGCCGGGCTGTCCTATGAAGTGACGCCGCAGTTCACGATCTTCGCCGACGCGCTCAACCTCAATGACGCCAAGGAGTTCATCTACTCCGTCAGCGAGGACCGCACCAAGGAGTATCGCAGGACCGGGCGCCGCTTCTCCGGCGGTGTGCGCGTCCGCTTCTGACCATCGATGGAAGGGACCGGGTCGCGATACCCGGTCCCTTCTTGGCATTCGGGATGACATATGGTGATGAAGCGCCTTGCTCCGGTTCTGCTCGCAGCCGCAGCGCTCGGGTTGCCGGGGCTGGCAAAAGCCGCTCCGGTGTCCCGCGTCGCGGAAGCCGGAAAGCCGCGCGTGATCGTCCTGACGGACATCGGCTCGGACCCGGACGACATGGAATCGATGGTGCGGTTCCTGCTGTACTCCAACGAATTCGAGGTCGAGGCGCTGGTGCCCTCGACCTCGCGGCATCTGCAGGATTCCGTCCATCCCGAGCAGATCCTGAAGCGCATCGACGCCTACGAACAGGTGCTGCCCAACTTGCGTGCCCATGCACAGGGTTGGCCTACTGCCGCGCAATTGCGCGCGCGCGTAAAGCCGGGGCGGCCTGAATACGGGATGCTCGGCGTCGGCGCGGGGAAGGATACCGAGGGATCGCGCGCCATCGTCGCCGCGCTCGACAAGGCGGACCCGCGCCCGGTGTGGATCTGCGTCTGGGGCGGGGCGGTCGATCTGGCGCAGGCGCTGTGGTCGCTGCGCGAGACACGCCCGGCAGAGGACGTGGCGCGCCTTGCGGCGAAGCTGCGCGTCTACTCGATCTCCGATCAGGACAACGCGGGGCCATGGGTCCGGCGGCAGTTCCCAGACGTGTTCTGGATCGTCAGCCTCACGGCCCACCGGCACTACAACTTGTCGACCTGGGGCGGCATCTCGGGCGACCGGATGTACTATTTCGACGGACCGGACTTCACCACCGTCTCGAAGGAGTGGCTGCGCGAGAATGTGCAGATCGGCCCGCTCGGCTCGCTATATCCCGACTACGAGTTCATCATGGAGGGAGATACGCCCAGCTTCCTCTACCTGGTTCCCAACGGCCTCGGCGATCCCGAGCATCCCGACTACGGGAGCTGGGGCGGGCGTTACGGCAAGGTTTCCGAATGGGACGGCATCTGGACCGATACCAGCGACCTCGCCACCGGCATCGACGGCAAGGTCCGCCAGACCAACAAGGCGACGATCTGGCGCTGGCGCGAGGCGTTCCAGAACGACTTCGCGGCGCGCATCCAGTGGACGCTGCAGGGTGCGTTCAGGGGCGCCAACCATGCGCCCCGGCTGGTCCTGAACGGGCAGGGCGGGATCGTACCGGTGGAGATCGCGGCGCAGCCCGGCGACACGGTACGGCTCTCCGCCGCCGGATCGCGCGATCCCGATGGCGATGCGGTGCGCTACGACTGGTGGCAGTATCGCGAGGCCGAGGCGGTGAACCGCAATCCGCGCCTCGAACTCCAGCGCGGCGACCCGCTCGATACCCGCTTCGTGGTTCCCCAAGTGAGCGAGCCGACGCGGTTCCACATCATCCTGGAGGCGCGCGACGCGGGCAAGCCGGCCCTCACCAGCTACCGCCGCGTGATCGTTTCGGTGACCCCGCGCTCCTGACCTGAGGGTCGGCAGCGCAGCGGATCAGCCGGCGGCGATCACACTTCGACGGTCAGGAGCGTGATGTCGTCTTCGCGCGGGGCCGTGATGCGATCGGCCGGGAGCGGCGAGAACTCGTCGTCCTTGAGCGTGGCATCGGCAAGCCCTGCGAGCTTGAACTGACCGAGGCGCGGATCCTCGTCCGATCGCCAGGTCTTGTCGATGTTGAGCGCAGCGACGAACAGGTCGCCATGCCGCTCGAACAGCAGGTGCGGGGCGAGATTGATGACGCTTCCGTTGTAGCTCGCCTGCACCAGCCGGCGGCGCGAAATCGCTTCCATCATCGTCAAACGCATGTCGGTCATCGCGCGGCGACACCGGGAACAGGGGAATTCAGCATGCCGGCATAATCGCGCAATTGGCCGGCGGGCACAAGTCGCGGTTTGTCCAGGTCGGTCATAACCGCCGATCCGTTTCGGGATGGGATGCCGAAAACGGCATGCAGAAAATAATTGAACGTTGTATATTTTTATGCGATCCCGTCTCTCATCGCTGCCCCAATGGCGGTCGGAGCGTTAAGCTTTGGCTGCTAGGCAGGGGTCCATACGGGGGAAGTACGCATGTCCGCACCTGATCTGTCCTTGCTTGCCAGGCGCCGTTTCGCGCCGATGTTCGTCGTTCAGTTCCTGGGGGCGTTCAACGACAACCTCCTCAAGTTCGCGATGCTGTTCCTGGCGAACTTCGGCATCTTCGCGAGCCAGCCGGACAAGGCGGAAATGCTGGCGGCGATCGCCACAGGGCTGTTCATCGCGCCGTACTTCCTGTTCTCGGCGCTGGCCGGGCAGCTGGCGGACCGGGTGGACAAGGCGCGGCTGGTGCGCTGGATCAAGCTGGCCGAAGTGCTCATCATGGCGCTGGGGCTGGCGGGCTTCTGGTTCCAGTCGATCCCCGCGCTGCTGACCGCGCTGTTCCTGATGGGGCTGCATTCGACGATCTTCGGCCCGGTGAAATACTCGATCCTGCCCCAGCACCTCGCCCCGAACGAGATCATGGGCGGCACCGGGCTGATCGAGGCCGGCACCTTCCTGGCGATCCTGGGCGGGCAGCTGCTGGCCGGCGTGATCCCGGCGTGGGAGGCGGGCCTCGCCGCGATGGGCGTGGCGCTGCTGGGCTACCTTGCCGCCCTGGCGATCCCGCCCGCGCCGCCGGTACGCGGCGAGCATGCGGTGGAATGGAACGTCTGGAAGGGCACGCTGCATGTCCTTGGCACCGCGCATGCCGGGCGCGGCGTGTGGCTGTCGATCCTGGGCATCAGCTGGTTCTTCGCGGCGGGCGCGGTGCTGGTTTCCGAATTCGCGCCGCTGGTGAGCGGCACCCTGGCCGCGACGCAGGAAGTGGCGACGGTGTTCCTCGTGATCTTCTCGCTGACGATCGCCGCGGGCTCGGTCGCGGTCAACACGCTGCTGCGCGGCGAGGTTTCGGCGCGCTATGTGCCGGTCTCGGCCTTGGGGCTGGCGCTCGGCCTCATCGACCTGTGGCTGTCGAGCAGCGGCTTCGCGGTCCACACCGCCGGCGCCTCGATCGGGCAGTTCGTCGCCACTCCGGGCGCGATACGGATCCTCGTCGACCTTGGCGTCATCGCCTTTTCCGGCGGCATGTTCATCGTGCCCCTCTACGCGATCCTGCAGACGCACAGCCTGCCGGAGGAACGCTCGCGCATCATCGCGGCCAACAACATCGTCAATGCGGCGGTGACGGTGGTGGTGGTGCTGGCGATCACCGGCCTGCTGGCGCTCGGCGCGCAAGTGCCCGAACTGATCGGCGTGCTGGGCTTCGCCTCGCTGGTGGTCGCCGTGGTCAGCATCTGGCTGCTGCCCGAAACGCTGTTCAAGAGCGTGATCCGCGCCGTGCTCAAGGTGCTCTACAGGGTGGAACTGAACGGCACCGAGAACATGCCAAGGGGCGGCGAAGGTGCGGTGGTGGTGGTCAATCACCTCAGCCTGCTCGACGGCGTGCTGCTGGGCGCGTTCCTGCCCGGCAAGCCGACCTTCGCGGTCAACACGCATATCGCCAAGGCCTGGTGGGTGCGTCCGTTCCTGGGCCTGTTCGATGCCTTCCCGGTCGATCCGACCAACCCGATGGCCGCCAAGGCCATGGTCAAGGCGGTGCGCGAGGGGCGGACCCTGGTGATCTTCCCCGAGGGCCGCATCACCGTGACCGGCGCGCTGATGAAGGTGTTCGACGGCCCCGGCATGGTGGCCGACCGCGCCGACGCACCGATCGTGCCGGTGCGGCTGGACGGTCCGCAGCGCACGCCGTTCTCGTATCTCAAGGGCAAGGTGCGCCGCCGCTGGTTCCCGAAGATCACCGTGACCGTGCTGCCCCAGCGCCGTTTCTCCATAGAGGGCGAGATGAGCGCGCGCGAGCGCCGCGCCATCGCCGGGCGCCGTCTCTACGACGAGATGAGCGCGATGATCTTCGACACCACCGAGACCGACCGCACCCTGTTCGAGGCACTGTGCGACGCGCGCGATACCCACGGCGGCAAGGCGAAAGTGGTGGAGGACGTCAAGCGCCAGCCGCTGACGTACGACCGCCTGCTGATCGCCTCGGGCCTGCTGGGCCGCCGCCTTGCCGCCTCGACGCGGCAGGGCGAGGCGGTGGGGCTGCTGCTGCCCAACGTCAACGGCGTCGTCGCCGCGTTCTTCGCGCTGCAGGCCGAGGGCCGGGTGCCGGCGATGCTGAACTTCACCGCCGGCCTCGCCAACTTGCGCTCCGCCTGCGCGACGGCCGAGATCCGCACCATCGTCACCGCCCGCGCCTTCGTCGAGCAGGCGAAGCTGGGCGAGGTGATCGCGGCACTGGAGGCGGACGGCCTCGCCGTGGTGATGCTGGAGGACGTGGGCGCCGCCATCGGCACGGGTGCGAAGCTGTGGGCCGCGCTGCGGCGTGGCGGCATCGCGCGGCGCCACCGGCGTCTGCGGGTCTCGGCCGATGCCCCGGCGGTGATCCTGTTCACCAGCGGCTCGGAAGGGACGCCCAAGGGAGTCGTGCTCACCCACCGCAACCTGCTCTCCAACTGCGCGCAGCTGGCCGCGCGGATCGATTTCAATTCGAGCGACGTGGTGCTGAACGCACTGCCGGTGTTCCACAGCTTCGGGCTGACCGGCGGCACCTTGCTGCCGCTACTGAACGGCATCCGCACGGTGCTCTATCCCAGCCCGCTGCATTACCGCATCGTCCCCGCGCTGGCCTATGACGCCAATGCCACGATCCTGTTCGGCACCGATACCTTCCTGTCCGGCTATGCCCGCATGGCGCACGGCTACGACTTCTATTCGCTGCGCTACATCTTCGCGGGCGCCGAGCGGGTGCGTGATGAGACGCGCCGGGTCTATGCCGAGAAGTTCGGCCTGCGCATCCTCGAAGGCTACGGCGCCACCGAGGCGGCGCCGGTGATCGCGGTCAACACGCCGATGCACTTCAAGGCGGGAACCGTCGGCCGCCTGCTGCCGGGGATCGTCGGGCGGCTCGACGCGGTGCCCGGCATCGCCGAGGGCGGGCGCCTGTTCATCCGTGGCCCCAACGTCATGGCGGGATACCTGCTGGCGAGCGCGCCCGGCGTGCTGCAGCCGCCGCAGGAGGGCTGGCACGACACCGGCGACATCGTTACCATCGACGATGCGGGCTTCGTCACCATCCGGGGCCGCGCCAAGCGCTTCGCCAAGATCGGCGGCGAGATGGTCTCGCTGCCGGCGGTGGAAGGCTATGCCGCAGCGGTGTGGCCCGGTTTCGAGCATGCTGTGGTGACCCGCCCGGACGCGAAGAAGGGCGAGCAGTTGGTGCTGTTCACCACCGCGCCGTCGCCCGATCCCAGGGCGCTGCAGGAATGGGCGCGGGCCAACGGCGTCACCGAACTGATGGTCCCGCGCGACATCCGCGCCGTCGAGGCGCTGCCGGTACTGGGCACGGGCAAGCTGGACTACGTGACGATGGGCGAGATGGCGCTGGGGTGAGGGGGCCTATGTCGCGCACCCCGTCATCCCGGCGCATGCCGGGACCGTGGGCCGGTCTTGAGGCGATCGCTCTCGGCGTGACGCTCCGGCGCGAGGGCCTGTGGCGAGAAGGGAGCGCCAGACGCTTGGCCTCAGACGGTTCGGATCAGACAGGAACCGCCTAAAGACCTGCCCGCGGTCCCGGCATGCGCCGGGATGACGGGTGTTCTACAACCGGTCGAACACCGAACCCATGCGCGGGCTGAACAGTCGCTCATACGTGCGCAGCAAGTGCGTGTCGGTCATGGCCGCCACGTAGTCGCAGATCACGCGCACGCCGCCGCCCGCCTCGTAGAGCGCGCAGGTTTCGCGCGGGAGCAGGCGGCGCGGGTCGGCGGCGAGGGCCTCGAACACCGCGACCACCATCGCCTGGCCCTTGAATTCGAGCTGCTGCACTTCCGGGCTGGCGATGACCTCGCGCACCACGAAGCCCTGCAGGGCATCGAGAAACGCGCGGCGCGGCGCGGGCAGGGCGATGCGCCAGCGCAGCAGCGGTTCGCGGAATCCCTTCTTCTCGACGAAATGGGCGCCGGTCAGGAAATGGTGCACCAGCCGGCCGACGAAGCGCTTGCGGGTATCGGCGCCGCCGAACAGCCCCTCGACCATGTGCGAGAAGACGTCGTTCTCGCTCTCGCCGGGATACTTCTCCTTGAGGGCGTCGAGGAACGAGCCGCAATGGCCGTCCAGCGCGGCGGTGAAGGCCTCCCTGGTGACCAGCCCGAGGGCGATGGCATCCTCCAGATCGTGGACGCCGTAGGCGATGTCGTCGGCCACATCCATGATCGTGCAGTCGAGCGACTTGTGCAGCGTGCGGGCATGCTTGCCCTCGACCTGTTCCAGCGCCTGGAATTTCTGCCGGTCGGATGCGGAGAGGGGATCGAGGATCCAGTCCACCACGTCCTGCTCGCCGTCGAAGTGGCACTTGGGCGGCTTGCAGGCGGCGGGATCGAGCACCCGGATGGTCGAGGGGCCGGGCAGCAGGCGCGGCTCCAGCGCCGGATTGCGCGCCGCCGACCAGGCGACCGGGTACTTGAGCACGCCGAGCAAGGTGCGGCGCGAGAGATTGGCACCGGCTCCGGCGGAGAATGTCTCCAGCCGCGCGAGGATGCGCAGCGTCTGGCCGTTGCCCTCGAAGCCTCCCCCGCCTTCGGCATCTGCTCGCATGCAGTAGTTGAGCGCCACTTCGCCGCCGTGGCCGAACGGGGGGTGGCCGAAGTCGTGGGTGCAGCCGATCGCGTGGATCAGGCTGCGGTCGGGCAGCAGCGCGGTGGCGACGTGGTCGGGGAACGACTTGGCCAACTGGCGCGCCAGGCCGCCGGCGATCTGCGCCACTTCCAGCGAATGCGTCAGGCGGGTGCGGTAGAAATCGCTGTCGCCCAGGTTGAGGATCTGCGTCTTGCCCTGCAGCCGCCGGAACGAGGCGGAATGGATGACGCGGGCATAGTCGATATCGCCGTCCTCGCGCGCGTCTTCGGCCTGCGGGGTCCAGTTCTCGCGGCGTGCGTGCCAGCTCATGCGTTCACCATGCGCGCCGGTATTCCAGCCGCCGGTGCCAAGGGCAATGCGCGCCTTGTGGAAAAGGGCTTGCCTAGCCTCGTCATTGCGAGCGCAGCGAAGCAACCCAGGGCGTTTTAATGCTGCCCTGGGTTGCTTCGCCGCGCTCGCAATGACGAAGGGCGGCATCGCGAAGGAAGAGGCTACCGCCCGATCAGGCCCAGTGCGTGGCGGACGAAGGCGTCGCGGTCGGTCACCCATTCGGCTCCGGCGGGCAGCTCCGGCTCGACATAGGCCCAGCCGCGCCGGGTCGATTCCTCCGAATAGACCCTTGCGTAGTTGCCCGAGGTGCCGAACGCGATCGAGACCGCCCGCTGCTGCTCGCGGGTGGTGTCGTCGTCTCCCTCGACGTGCGATCCGTCGGCGCCGAGCCGGTAGCCCGTCTGCCTGAGCGCGAAGATCCAGGGCTCGTCGCGGAAGCTCTCGATCGCGGTGTTCATGAAGACCGAGAGATAGACCTTGTCCAGCGCCCGGAGCGGATCGGCGGGCATGCGCCAGGAGGGATCGGCGACGACGTTCCACGGATAATTGCCCGGCTCGCCGTAACGGATGTCGGTACGCAGGTCGACGAGGGTGTCGCGCGGCGTCTGGGCGGACTGCATGCGCTCGATCCGCAGCCCGTCAGCCCAGGTGAAGCCGAAGGCCGAGGCGTCGATCAGCGGCATCGCCGAAGCCGTCGAATTGCGCGGCACGTTCGAGACGGTGACGTTCTCGTAGATCCGCAGGTAGGCCTTGTCCTTGAGCTGATGCCCGCTCGCCATGTTCTCGTAGGCGCGCTGGCCGTGGAACACGGTGTTGCGGAAATGCGAGACGAGGGTGCCGTTGATGTAGGTGGTGTGCTCCTGGTCGGTGTTGGTGCCGACGTTTCCGGCGATGTCGCTGTCCTCGACGTAGAGCATCGTCTGCCCGTTCGGGACGAACAGGCCGTTCTTGCCGCCGTAGATCGTGGAGCGGCGAATCACGGCGGTGAACAGGCCGGGCTTGCGGGTGTCGGTGACTTCCAGGTGGAGCGCCGCCTTGGGCATGATCGCGGCCGGAAAGTCGAGTTCGACGTCGCGCATCTCGAAGTGGACGCGCTGGTCGCCGACTTCGAACAGGCGCAGGTCCACACTCGCCCAGTCGTCGCCGGTGCGAAAGGCCACGCGCCGCCCGGGCATCGACGAGCGCAGGATGTACTGCGTCCCCTGCAGCGAGCCGGCGACTTGCGGCAGGAACGGCGCGAAGGGGTAGACGCACGGGTTCCCGGCGGCATCGAGCGCATCGTAGACCAGCTCGAACCCGCCTTCGACGCGGCCGCCCAGGCCATCGGCGCCGCGTCCGTAGTAGACCTCGCGGCCCGCCTCGCGCGATGCGTCGCACTTGACCTTCAGGGTGACCGCCGGGGCGCGGAAGCCGCCCATCGGCATGTAGAAGGGGTAGAGCCGGTCGCGCTCGCCGGGCGCCGGGCTGTTCACCGCGGCGGGCTGCGGTGGCGGCAGCGGCGCGGCGTTCACGGTAGCCGGCGCGACGTCGAACAGCAGCGGCAGCGCCAGCGCGAACGCGGTCTTCAGGCGATGGGTCGAGGTCAAGACGGTCTCCGCGCGAATGTCCGGGGCAGGGCTAGCGCAAATTGGTGAACGAAGCGCTGCTGGGCCGGACCTCGCGTCAGGTGTCGGCTGACGCCAGCGCATCGACCGCAGCGATGGCGGCGGCGATGGCCTCCTCGCGCCGCAGGGTCGAGGTGTCGATCACCAGGGCGTCCTCGGCGGCCCTGAGGGGCGCGTCCTTGCGGCCCCGGTCGCGTTCGTCGCGCGCGGCGAGGTCGGCGGCGATCTCCTCCAGCGAAACGTCGCGGCCATGCGCCTGCATTTCGAGGAAGCGCCGCTGCGCGCGGGCCTCGACCGAGGCGACGACGAACAGCTTGGCCTCGGCCTCCGGCGCGATGACGGTGCCGATGTCACGCCCGTCGAGCACGGCGCCGCCGGGCTGGGTGGCGAAGCTGCGCTGGCGCTCGAACAGGGCCTGGCGCACGGCCGGGTGGATCGAGACGCGGCTGGCGAGCCCGCCGGTCGCCTCGGAGCGCAGTTCGGGATCGGCCAGCAGTTCGGGCGCGAACGTGCAGGCAGCCAGCGCGTCTGCCGGATCGTCCGGATTGCCGCCGCTCAGCGCGCACTGGCGGCCCACCGCGCGGTAGAGCAGCCCGGTGTCGAGGTGCGGCAGGTGAAAGTGCGCGGCCAGCGCCTTGGCGATCGTGCCCTTGCCCGAGGCGGTCGGTCCGTCGACGGCGATAATCATGCGGTCAGGCCCTCCAGCATGGCTTCGAACACGGGGAAGCTGGTGGCGATCGGGCGCACGTCGTCCACTTCGACGCCCGCCCGGCTGGCGAGGCCGGCGACCGCCATCGACATGGCGATGCGGTGGTCGAGATGGGTGGCGATGGCGCCGTTGGTGCCGACCAGCGGCTCGCCGCCGGAGCCGGTGATGACAAGGCCGTCCTCGGTCTCGCGCACGGTGACACCGGCGGCGGCGAGGGCGGTCGCCATCACGGAGATACGGTCCGATTCCTTGACGCGCAGTTCTTCGAGGCCCGTGGTGGTGGTGACGCCTTCGGCCAGCGCGGCGGCGACGAAGAGGACGGGGAACTCATCCACCATGGCGGGCACGATCGCGGGATCGACCGCGATACCCTTGAGCGCGGAGTGCCTGACCAGCAGGTCGGCGACCGGTTCGCCGCCGACCTCGCGCGGATTCACTTCCTCGATGGAGCCGCCCATCTGGCGCAGCACTTCGACGATCCCGGCGCGGGTGGGGTTGAGGCCGACGTTCTCGATCAGCACTTCGCTGCCCGGGATGACCAGCGCGGCGACGATGAAGAAGGCGGCGGACGAAGGATCGCCCGGAACTTCGATGGTCTGCGGCTTCAGTTCGGCCTCGCCCCGGATCGAGATGACCCGCGCGCCGTCGGCATCCGTCTCGACGGTGAGATCGGCGCCGAATCCGCGCAGCATCCGCTCGGAGTGGTCGCGGGTGGGCACCGGCTCGATGACGGTGGTGATGCCGGGCGTGTTGAGGCCCGCAAGCAGGATCGCGCTCTTCACCTGTGCCGAGGCCATCGGCAGGCGGTAGCGGATCGGCACCGCCGGGCTGGCACCTTTAAGGATAAGGGGCAGGCGGCCGCCTTCCGATGCCTCGAAGCTGGCACCCATCTCGGAGAGCGGATCGATGACGCGGCCCATCGGGCGCTTGGAGAGCGAGCCGTCGCCGATGAAGGTCGCGGTGATCGGGTGGCTGGCGACAAGGCCCATCAAGAGGCGCGTCGACGTGCCCGAATTGCCCATGTCGAGCGGCGCTTCGGGCTGGAGCAGCGCACCCACGCCGACGCCGTTGACGGTCCAGGCGCCTTCCCCGGTGCGCGTCACGGCGGCGCCCATCGCGCGCATCGCGGCGGCGGTGGAAAGCACGTCCTCGCCTTCGAGCAGGCCGGTCACCTTCGTCTCGCCCACTGCCAGCGCGCCCAGCATGATCGAGCGATGGCTGATCGACTTGTCGCCAGGCACCCGGATTCGCCCTTTGAGCGGCCCGGTCGGCAGGAAGCGGCGGGGGCGCATGTTCAGGGTGTCGTGGCTCACGGGGTTGGACTTTCGAGGCTGGAATGCTGCAAAAACGGGGCGGCTTTTGACAGCGCCTGTCCGCTATGGCAAGGCGCGCGCCCTGATGCGGCCTTGCGCGCCTAATCTCGCGAGACTTGATTAAGTGCGCAGGCTTTCCCATCAAGACACGCAATTTACTTTGCCCGCGCCATCCGGAACGGGCCAGACGAGGACTTTCCATGGCCAAGGCTGAATGGGGCGCCAAGCATGGCTGCCCGAAATGCGGCACCCGCTTCTACGACCTGGGCAAGGATGACCCGGTCACCTGCATCGAATGCGGCAACGAATGGACCCCCGAGCCGGTGCTCAAGTCCAAGCAGCCGATTCCCTACGAGGAAATCCAGAAGAAGAAGGAAGTCGTCGAGACCGAAGACGAGGATCTGGCCGAAGAGGATCTCGACATCGATGACGACGGCGATTCGCCGGACAACGATGTGGACCTCGGCGGCGACGACGATCTCGGCATCGGTGCCGGCGGCGACGACGAAGACCACGACAACTGATCTGACACGGGGCCGGTCCGCTTTATAGCGAACCGGCCCCGGCTGATTCTGGGGTGCTTGTTCGGTGGCGCACGCTGCTGCGCTTTCGCTCCCCCAGTCATTCTCCCGCGAAGGCGGGAACCGATCTCCCGACGGCTCCTGTTGAACCCGCATCAGTTGGGCCCCCGCCTTCGCTGGGATGGCAGGGGAGTGGGAGCGCAAGTGTGGTTTTGAACGGCGGGCCGAGCTTCAAAACTCGCCGCCGAAAAAAATCGACATCACGCAAATTTTCCTCTTGCCAAGTTTTCAGACCGCCCGTAGATGGCGGCCTCCCAAGCGGAGGCGCTTCTTCGAAACGCCGAAAACAAGGGAAACGGGTTGGTCCTCCCAGGGCTAACTTGCTGAAATGATTGGGGCCTTAGCTCAGCTGGGAGAGCGCCTGCATGGCATGCAGGAGGTCAGCGGTTCGATCCCGCTAGGCTCCACCATTTCACTAAATTGAAGTTTCGCATGATTGCGACACGCTGGTTGACGAGGTTTCGTCCACTGGCGTTTTTTGCTATCAAGTCATGCATCCGCCGGTCAGCGAGGTTTCGCCCACCGGCGTTTTTGGCGTGTTTCGCGCCGGATTTGAAGGAGTGAACGGCCTATGTTCGACAGTCTGTCAGATCGCCTTGGTGGCGTCTTCGACAAGCTGCGCGGCCGTGGTGCGCTCAAGGAGCAGGACGTTCTCGATGCCATGCGCGAAGTGCGCATCGCGCTGCTCGAGGCCGACGTCGCGCTGCCGGTGGTGCGCCGCTTCATCGATACCGTCACCGAAAAGGCCGTCGGCCAGAACGTCCTGCGCTCGGTCACGCCGGGCCAGCAGGTCGTCAAGATCGTCAACGACGCGCTGATCGAGACGCTGGGCGGCGAAGAGACCCCCGGCCTCGACCTTGAGGCCGTGCCGCCGATCGTCATCATGATGGTCGGCCTCCAGGGTTCGGGCAAGACCACCAGCACCGCCAAGATCGCCAAGCTTCTCAAGGAGAAGCAGGGCAAGAAGGTGATGATGGCCTCGCTCGACGTGAACCGTCCGGCGGCGCAGGAACAGCTCAAGGTGCTGGGCGAGCAGGTGAGCGTCGCCACGCTCCCGATCATCGCCGGCCAGCAGCCCACCGAGATCGCCACCCGTGCGATGCAGGCCGCGCGCCTGCAGGCCGTGGACGTGCTGCTGCTCGACACCGCGGGCCGCCTCCACGTCGACCAGCAGCTGATGGACGAGATGAAGGCGGTCGCCGCCCTCTCGACCCCGCGTGAAACGCTTCTGGTGGTCGACTCGCTGACGGGTCAGGACGCGGTCAACGTCGCGCAGTCGTTTTCCGGCCAGGTCGATCTCACCGGCGTCGTGCTCACCCGCATGGACGGCGATGCGCGCGGCGGTGCGGCGCTGTCGATGCGTGCCGTTACCGGCAAGCCGATCAAGTTCGCAGGCACCGGCGAGAAGATGGATGCGCTGGAGGTCTTCCACCCCAGCCGCGTCGCCAACCGCATCCTGGGAATGGGCGACATCGTCTCCATGGTCGAGAAGGCCGCCGAAGCGGTCAAGATCGAGGATGCCGAGGCGCTTGCCAAGCGCATGGAGCAGGGCAAGTTCGACATGAACGACCTGCGCATGCAGCTCAAGCAGATGCAGAACATGGGCGGCCTCGGCGCGCTGGCGGGCATGATGCCGGGCATGAAGAAGGCCAAGGCGGCGATGCAGCAGTCGGGCATGGACGACCGCGTCCTCCTGCGCATGGACGCGATCATCGGCTCGATGACGCCGAAGGAGCGCAGCAATCCTGCACTGCTCAACGCCAAGCGCAAGATCCGCGTCGCCAACGGCTCGGGCACCCAGGTCCAGGACGTCAACAAGCTGCTCAAGATGCACCTGGAGATGTCCAAAGCCATGAAGCAGATCAAGAAGATGGGCGGCCTCAAGGGGCTGGCCGCGATGTTCGGCAAGGGCGGCCTCGATGCCGCGATGCCGGGCCTTGGCGGTGCCGGTCTCGGTCCCTCGGCCGGGGGCTTCCCCGGTCTTGGCGGCGCTGGCGGCGCCGATCTCAGCAAATTCCTGAAACGATAATCTCAAATATTCCCAGAATTATAGAAAGGTAAGTCTCATGTCCGTTTCGATCCGTCTCTCGCGTGGTGGTGCCAAGAAGCGCCCGTACTACAAGATCGTCGTCGCCAACGCGACCGCGCCGCGCGACGGCAAGTACCTGGAGCAGGTCGGCACCTACAACCCGATCCTCGCCAAGGACGACGAGAACCGCGTGCGTCTGGTCGAGGACCGCGTGCGTTACTGGCTCGGCGTTGGCGCCCAGCCGACCGACCGCGTTGCCCGCCTGCTCGACAAGGCCGGTGTGAAGGAGCGCGCCGCTACCAACAACCCGAAGCAGGCAGAGCCCGGCAAGAAGGCCAAGGAGCGCGCTGAAGACCGCGCCACCAAGCTGCGCGAAGCTGAAGAAGCCGCTGCCGAGGCTGCTGCCGCCGCCTCTGCTCCGGCCGAGGAAGCTGCTCCCGAAGCAGCCGCCGAGGAATCGACCGAGGCCTAAGCCTTGGTTGACGGCAAGAAGGATCGCCCCGTCACGCTTGCCGCCGTTTCCGGCGCGCACGGCGTGATGGGCGAGGTTCGCCTCAAGCTGTTCGGTGAAGGCGTGGCGGCGCTCAAGCGCTACCGCGCCTTCAACGATTCCAGCCTCACCGTGGTGAAGCTGAAGGACGACGGCAAGGGCGGCGCGATCGCCCGCTTCGACGAGGTGAAGGACCGCAACGCGGCGGAAAAGCTGCGCGGCACGGTGCTTACCGTCCCGCGCTCGGCGATGCCGGCGCTTGAGGAGGGTGAGTATTACCACGCGGACTTCCTCGGCCTGCCTGCCGTGTCGGAAGAGGGCGAGGCGCTGGGTACGTGCGTGGCGGTCGAGAACTTCGGCGCGGGCGACGTGCTGGAGATCGAACGGCCGGTGGGCGAAGATGGCAAGCGCCGCCGCTTCATGGTGCCGATGACGCCCGCCGCCGTGCCCGAATGGAACGACGAGCGTATCGTCCTCAACGCGGCGTTCGCGGAAGAATAGCTCGCCAGTGGGCGCGCGCCCGGTCTTGGCGTGACACCTCTTTTCGTCGTCCCGGCATGGGCCGGGACGACCTCGCGCTCAATCTGGACCTCTCTGTCCTACACAGGGCGAGATCGGTATCATGCGCCGCATGACGCCAATGCCGCGCTTTTCCAATCTGTCACCTTGCGGTTCCGCCAAAGGTCACAGCCATGTCGATGAAAAGATAATCGTATCAAACGCTAACTTGGAAAATCGGGGGTGTTTCACACAGGCTTTCGTGTCAATTGGGCAGGGCGGATGAGCGGGCCTGAGCCCGTTGCCGGCGTCGCCGGCACCTTGATTGCCGCGCCGTGCCGGGCCAAGGGCGAGCGATGACTTTCTCCGCCACCGTGCTCACCCTCTACCCAGAGATGTTCCCCGGCCCTCTCGGCGTGTCACTGGCGGGCAGGGCGATGTCGGACGGCAAGTGGTCTATCGATCCGGTGCACATTCGCGACTTCGCCACCGACAGGCACCGCACCGTCGACGACACGCCCGCGGGCGGCGGCGCGGGGATGGTGCTCAAGGTCGATATCCTCGCCGCCGCCATCGACCACGCCCGCAGCGTCAACCCGGGCGCGCCGGTGATCGCCATGACGCCGCGTGGAAAGCCGATCTCGCAGCAGCGCGTGCGCCAGCTTGCGCAGGGCCCAGGCGTCATCCTGCTGTGCGGCCGTTTCGAGGGCTTCGACGAGCGCATCTTCGAAGGCCGCGAGGTCGAGGAAGTCTCGGTCGGCGACATCATCCTGTCCGGCGGGGAATGCGCCGCTTTGATGGTACTCGATGCTTGCATTCGGCTGCTTCCCGGCGTAATGGGCGCGCCTTCCAGCGGGACCGAGGAATCGTTCGAGGACGGTCTTCTCGAGTACCCGCACTATACCCGACCCCCTGAGTGGGAAGGGCGCACGATCCCTGAAGTGCTGCGATCGGGGGATCATGCGAAGATCGCCGCCTGGCGGAAACGACAGGCGGAGGACGATACACGGTCACGCAGGCCGGACCTCTGGGAGCGTCACAGGGACGCTCGGGTTCAGCCTGCCTCTGGCGCGCGGCGAAAAAACGAGGATTTGGGTTCATGAACCTGATTCAGCAGATCGAAGCCGAGGAAATCGCCAAGGCTGCGAAGGATATCCCTGAATTCCGTCCGGGCGACACCGTCCGCGTCGGCGTGAAGGTCGTCGAAGGCACCCGCACCCGCGTCCAGGCTTACGAGGGCGTGTGCATCGCGCGCTCGAACCGTGGCATGGGTTCGAACTTCACCGTGCGCAAGATGAGCTTCGGTGAAGGCGTGGAGCGCGTTTTCCCGCTCTACTCGCCGAACATCGATTCGATCACCGTGGTTCGCCGCGGCGTCGTGCGCCGCGCCAAGCTGTACTACCTGCGTGGTCGTACCGGCAAGCGCGCCCGTATCGCCGAGCGTCGTATCACCGACAACGCGTAAGCGAACGTCGGCCCGGCCTCACCGCCGGGTCCGCATCAAGAGGCGGCTCGGTTTCGAGCCGCCTTTTTTTGCGCCTCTCGTTGCTGCATCGCGGCAATGCATCGCCCGCCGCGAATCGCCGAGCCGCCCCCGATCCGATGCTGCGACGCACAACGCTTCGTCGCTGTAAAAACGGCGGAAAAACGCGATTAACTGCGGGTTTTGGCGCTATTTGGCCCTTGCCTCCCGTCATAAAAACGGCTCAATTCCGTCGCTCTCGAGGCGATTCAGTTTTTTCCAATCCGCTCCACTGAAAGGTAAGGGGGTTCCCATAATGAACAAGAACGATCTCATCGGCGCAGTCGCCGACTCCAGCGGCCTGACCCGCAGCGACGCCACCAAGGCCGTCGAGGCTGTCTTCGACGCCGTCACGGGCGCGCTGAAGAAGGGCGACGAAGTGCGCCTCGTCGGCTTCGGCACCTTCTCGGTGGCCAAGCGCAAGGCTTCGACCGGCCGTAACCCCCGCACCGGCGAGCCCATGGAAATCAAGGCTTCGGCCCAGCCGAAGTTCAAGGCCGGCAAGGGCCTGAAGGACGCCGTCAACTAAGACGCGCGGCCGGCCTGCCACGCCTCGCAGGTCGAACCGAATACGCCGTGCCAGCCCTCCAGCTGGCGCGGCGTTTTTCGTTTCCGGCGCCGAGAAGCGTATGCCGAGAGAGTGGCACACAGCGGCACACAGCGGCACACAGCGGCACCCTGGCAGCACCTGAGGGGAGCCGAGGCAGCCCGGGCTACCCCGCAATGTCTACCCCCGGCGTCCCACGACTTCACCTCAGCGCGTGAGCCTGACCAGCGCGGTCGGAGCGGCGGTGATGCGCGGACTGACCTTCCAGGCCAGCACGTTTCCGCCGGGTGCTTTCGCCGGCCCCTCGTCGGTGTTGTTGGCGAGGATTTCGCCATCGGTCACCACCGTGAAGGTGCCGTCGGCCATCGCGGACGGACCCTGCGCCCCGTCCCCCCCGTCCGCGCCGTCGCTTTTGCCCATCACGCTCTGGCCGATGCCCGACATCATGCCGGCCGCCGCGCCGCCGCTCGGCGGGCCGAAGCCGGGGGCTTCGATGCGCACGCTGCCGTCGCCCCTCGCGAAGACCTGGACGAAGGCGTTGCTCATCGGAAAGCCTTCGAAGGTGGGGAACACGAAGTCATGGTCGAGCCGGCCTGATATCGCGAAGTCGACGTCGAACTTGCCGTCGCCCAGATACTCGACCTTCTTCCAGCCCGCCTGCCGCCGCAGTTTGGCGGCGACCTCGCGGCCCGCTTCGGGATCGCTCGGGTCGAGCCCGCCGAGCAGCATGCGCACCGCTTCCGAATCGCTCTTGCGCTTCTGCTCGTGGCTCTGTTCCCAGTCGCGCTTCTGCCCGGCGAGTTCGTCGGCGGTGCATTCACGTTCGTCGTAGGTGGATTCGTCGTGGCAGGCGGAGGGGGTGAAGGTCTCGTCCTTGCCGGTCTGCATCAGCGGAACCATCAGGATCTCGCCGGTGTACCGGAACGCGAAGCTGCGGTCCTTGCGCAGCTCCAGTTGCGATCCGAACCGGCCGGGCGCGAAGATGCAGGCGCCGGCCAGCAAGGCCAGCCCCGCGACGACGATCGCCCGGCGTGCGCGAATGCCCATCGAGACCATGCTTCTCCCCTCCATCTGCCTGGCGCCAGCTTACGCCGTTTCGCGCGTCGCCGCCGCATAAAGCGCGATCGCGGCGGCATTGCTGACGTTGAGGCTTTCCATCGCCTCGCTGATCGGCAGCTTGGCGATGGCATCGCAGTGCTGGACGATGTTGTGGCGCATGCCGTCGCCCTCGGCGCCGAGCACGAGCGCGACCGGGCCCGCGGGCAGCGCTTCGCCCAGCGTCGCTTCGGCGGCGCCGTCGAGGCCGATGCGCCAGTATCCGGCCTCGGCGATCTCCTCCAGCGCGCGCGCCAGGTTCACCACGCGCACCCAGGGCAGCACTTCGAGCGCGCCCGAGGCGGATTTCGCCAGCGTGCCCGATTCGGGCGGCGCGTGGCGGTCCTGGGTGACGATGCAGCAGGCATCGAACGCGGCGGCCGAGCGCATGATGGCGCCGACGTTGTGCGGATCGGTCACCTGGTCGAGCACGATCACGGGACGCGAGGGATCACCTTCGAGCACGTCGGCGAGGAACATGTCGTCGAGCGGCGCGCATTCGAGCACGAGGCCCTGGTGCGGCGCATCCTTGGCGACGAGGCGCGCCAGGTCAGCGGGCTGTGCCCATTCCACCGGGAAGTCGCTGGGCAGCTCGCCATCGAGTGATTCGACGCCTTCGCGAGTCGCCCATAGCTTGCGGTGGCTGCGGTCGGGGTTCTTGAGCGCGGCTTCCACCGCGTGTCGGCCCCACAGGCGCACCATGCCGGAAGAGGCACGGCCGCTGCCGCGCCCGTTCTTCATCCGGCCCGCGCGTCCGCGCAGCGGCTTTGCCGGACGTTCGCCCTGCGGGCCTCCCCGTCCATCGCTACGCTTGTCCATCTGTCGTCCTTTCGAAAATATCGGGAAATGCAAAAATCTTGCCCCCTCTGGCAGGGAGGGCATTGACAGGCAAGGCTCGCTTCGGCAAAGGCGCGGCTCCTCGGCAACGGGGCGCCTTCGGGGGCCTCGACCAACGCCGGATTTCCTAGCTTTTGCGCGGATTTCCAGCAGCCAGCAACTGGTGTGGACAGGTGGCCGAGTGGTTAAAGGCAGCAGACTGTAAATCTGCCCGTGCAAGCGTACGCTGGTTCGAATCCAGCCCTGTCCACCACCAGCTGTCCCGGCGAACGAACGCCGGTCCGACGCCAGGCGGTTCTTCACGATAACTCATAAGGCTCGGCATGCTTCTCGATTGAGGCGGCCGCGCGCGGCGTTCAGGTCGTCTCCGTTCCGACGGAGACCCTGATGCACCTTGCCCTGTTCCTTTCGTTCTCGGGCTCGCACCTTGCGGGCTGGCGCCATCCGCTGGCCGGCCAGGGCGATCCCTTCGACATCGCCCGCTACCAGCGGATCGCCGCCCAGGCCGAGGCGGCCAAACTCGACATGCTGTTCGTGGCCGACAAGCTGTCGATCGACGATATCTACGGCGGTACGTTCGAGGCGGCGGTGCGGCTGCGTCCGGCGATCCATGTCGAGCCGCTGACGTTGCTGTCGGCGCTGGCGGTGAGCACCAGCCGCATCGGCCTGGGCGCGACGATCTCCACCAGCTACAGCGAGCCTTATCACGCGGCGCGGATGTTCGCCTCGATCGACCATTTCAGCGGCGGGCGGGCGGCGTGGAACGCGGTCACTTCGGTGAACGACGGCGAGGCGCGCAATTTCAGCCGCGAGGAGCACCTCGGCCATGCCGAGCGCTACGAGCGCGCCGCCGAGTTCATCGACGTCGTGCGGCTGCTGTGGGACACCTGGGAGGAGGATGCGATCGCGCCAGACAAGGCGGCGGCGCGCTATTCCGATCCGGCGCGCATCCATTACGCCGACCATCGGGGCAAATGGTTCCAGGTGAAGGGCCCGCTCGGCGCGGTGCGGCCGCCGCAGGGGCATCCGGTGCTGATCCAGGCCGGGGTCTCGGGCGCGTTCCAGCAACTGGCGGCGCAGGGCGCCGAAGTGATCTTTCCCGTGCAGTCGACCTTGGAAAAGGCGCGGGCCTTTTACGCGGACTTCAAGGCGCAGGTCGTGGCGGCGGGGCGCGCGCCGGATTCGGTCAAGGTCTTGCCGGGCATCGTCCCGATCATCGCCGATACCGACGAGGAGGCGCTGCAGCTCGAAGCCGAACTCGACGCGCTGATCGATCCGGAGGCGGGGCTGAGCTTCATGTCGGGCAGCATGAACTATGACTTGTCGGTCCATCCGATCGACGGTCCGGTGCCCGACATCCGCGACCGGATTCGCGGCAGCAAGGGGCGCTTCGACGTCGTCCTGAAGGACGCGATGGATCGCGGGCTGACGCTGGGCGAACTCGGGCGCAGCTATGCCAAGGGGCTGGCCTTCGCCAAGTTCGTCGGATCGCCCCGCACGGTCGCCGACCAGATGGAGCGCTGGGTGGCGGAGCGGGGCGCGGACGGTTTCGTGGTGATGCCCCCCTACATGCCGGGCGGCGCCGAGCGGTTCCTGGAGGGCGTGGTGCCCGAATTGCAGCGGCGGGGCCTGTTTCGCACGGAATACGAAGGTACGACGTTGCGCGAGCACCTCGGCCTCGAACGGCCGGGCAACCGCTTCGACGCCGATTTCCTTGCGGCGGCGGCGGAGTAGAGGCGCGCTATCCCCCGCGCAGGGAACAACCGGGCGGCGGCGGCATTGCGGTACTCGTGCACACTGGCTAGACGAGAACGATGCCCGGAAACATTCTCGATAATCAAGGTCGCGGCGAAGCGTCGTGGCAATGGCCCGCCATCCACAAGGAAGGCCGCAAGTTCGGCGCCATCGCCGGCGCCGTCGCGCTGCTGGTGTGGATCCTGTGGGGGCCGTGGTTCGGCTGGCCGCTGGCGGTGCTGACCGTCTGCGTGCTGGCGTTCTTCCGCGATCCCGTGCGCGTCACCCCGCAGGACGAGCGCGCGATCGTCGCCCCGGCGGACGGCCTCGTCACGTTGATCGGCAAAGTCTCGCCGCCGCGCGAACTGACCATGGACGATGGCAGCGGCAATGCGCCGATGCCGACCGACCTGGTCACCCGCATCTCGATCTTCATGTCGGTGTTCGACGTCCACATCAACCGCTCGCCGATCAGCGGCACGATCAAGCGGGTGATCTACATCCCCGGCAAGTTCGTGAACGCCGACCTCGACAAGGCGAGCGAAGAGAACGAGCGCCAGCACATCCTGGTCGAGCGCGCCGACGGCCTGCGAATCTGCTACACGCAGATCGCCGGTCTCGTGGCGCGCCGCATCGTGCCGTTCATCAAGCCGGGCGACATCATCGCCGCCGGCCAGCGCATCGGCCTGATCCGCTTCGGCAGCCGCGTCGACGTCTACCTGCCGGCGGGCGTCGAGCCCAAGGTGTTGATGGGCCAGAAGATCATCGCCGGCGAAACCGTGCTTGCCGAACTCGGCAGCGCGCCGCTGATCGAGGGCATCGCCCAGTGAACGACGGGCGCGGGATCGGCGGTCCGGACAGCCATGAACCGGAGTTCGATCCCGTGGATGACTTCGCCTCCGATGGCGAGGCCGTTCCGCGTCGGCGGCTGTCGCCAGGGCTTTCGGTGCGCGCGCTGGTGCCCAACGCCATCACCGCCGCCGCGCTGTGTTCGGGCCTGACGGGCATCCGCTTTGCCATCTCGGCCTATGAGGGCAATCCCGCGCATCTGGAAAAGGCGGTCCAGGCGATCATCCTGGCCGGCTTGCTCGATGGAATCGACGGCCGTGCGGCCCGTCTGCTCAAGGCCCAGACCCGTTTCGGGGCCGAACTCGACAGTCTTGCCGATTCGATTTCGTTCGGTGTCGCCCCGGCGCTGATCGTCTACCTCTGGACCTTGCATCAGGTGCCGAGCTTCGGCTGGATCGCGGCGCTGGCCTTTGCGATCTGCTGCGTGCTGCGCCTCGCACGGTTCAATGCCCGGCTCGACATGCTCGACCAGCCGCACAAGGCCGCCGGGTTCCTGACCGGCGTTCCGGCGCCGCTGGGCGCGGGCCTGGCCTTCCTGCCGCTCTACCTGTGGATCGCGACCGGCTGGTCCGAATTCGCCAATCCGATAGCCGTGAGCATCTGGATGGTGCTGGTCGCCTTCCTGATGATATCGAGCATCCCGACGCTGGGATGGTCACGGATGCGCCCGCCCAGCCACTTGCGCCTTGGCGTGATCGCGCTGGTCGGCCTGACGATGGCGGCACTGCTGACCGAGCCGTGGTTCACGCTGGTCGCCGTCACGATCGTCTACCTGCTGCTCATCCCGGTGGGGCTGGCGATCTACGTCCGGGTCAAGCGGCAAGGTCAATCGTAGCGCCGGGCCATTCCAGCCGTGCGGGAATCCGGCGTGCCGGACGCTTCCTGAGCGCCGCGAGGGTGGGCAGCGGCACCCGCTCCATCACCTTCCAGGTCAGCACCAGAGTCTCGGGACATTCTGCGAGCCGGGCCCGCAGGGCCAGCGCATCGGCGCCGTGGCGGCGCAGGGTCGCGGCGATCGTCAGCGCCGAGGCCAGCGCGGCGAGGGCAAAGATGCAGGCGGCGAATGCAGTCATGACCGTTCCTTTCGAACCTTCGCCCGCACCCGGCAGAGGGCTGTGGACACCTTGTGGAAAACGCGAATCTGTTCTAACAATGTTCCGATAGGCGTTAGTTCCCTTTTTGTTCCATGCGAGTCAAGCGCCTTTTTGCGGCGCCTCGGTTTCCCGCTTCTTCAGGCCACCTGGGTTCTGTGCGGATAGTGGTGCAGGCGGTGCGTCACCGGTTTGGGCTGCGGATGGCGACGGACCTTGTTGCCGCTCCGACGGGGCATCGCGGTCCGGGTATTGAGGGTGGTGACGCGGATCACATGGCCCGCTTCTTCCTCGGCCAGGGCGCGTCGCAGGGCGCGTAGCGAGGGCAGGGCGGTCAGCGTGGTCTTCCAGATCGTCGCGACGGCAGTCACTGCCGCCAGGCCGAAGATGATGGATGCGAAGATACTCATGGCGAGCGACCCTTGTTCTGTCAGGTTCCCTGCCCACCCCGCCTTCACGGCGCCTCCATCAGGACGAAACCCGAACAATTTCCGTTGTTTGCTGCGTTAACAAACTTATCATCAACTATGCTTCAGTAAAACATCCGGAAGCGATGAGTTCCGCGCCAACCCCTTGATCCGACCGGGAATCGCCGATTCGGGCGATGAAGTGGCAAACGTTTGCGGCGAATTGGGGCTGGCTTTCGGGGGCGAAGGCGTCTAAGGGCGCCCCGTTCGCGTAGAGATCGGCCGGATCGTCCGGTGCGACTCGAAGCGGGCAATCCACATGGAAGGCGCACATACCGGTGCCGATCACGGGGTCTCCGTGCGGTTCCTGCCTTCCAGAGGTTCAACCGGAAAGGAATTCTACTATGGCGGCACCTGTCGTCACCATGTCGCAGCTCATCGAAGCCGGCGCACACTTCGGTCACCAGACCCACCGCTGGAACCCGCGCATGAAGCCGTACATCTTCGGCGCGCGCAACGGCATCCACATCATCGACCTGTCGCAGACCGTGCCGCTCTTCGCGCGCGCTCTGGAATTCGTGCAGTCGACCGTCCAGGCCGGTGGCAAGGTTCTCTTCGTCGGCACCAAGCGCCAGGCGCAGGAGCCGATCGCCCAGGCAGCCCGCGCTTGCGGCCAGCACTACGTCAACCACCGCTGGCTGGGCGGCATGCTCACCAACTGGAAGACCATCTCGGGTTCGATCAAGCGCTTCAAGGCTCTTGAAGAGCAGCTGGCGGGCGACACCGCCGGTCTGACCAAGAAGGAAGTCCTTCAGCTGACCCGCGAGCGTGACAAGCTGGAACTGTCGCTCGGCGGTATCCGCGACATGGGCGGCATCCCGGACGTGATGTTCGTGATCGACGCCAACAAGGAAGAGCTGGCGATCAAGGAAGCCAACGTCCTCGGTATCCCGGTCGTCGCCGTGCTCGACACCAACGTCAACCCGAACGGCATTGCGTTCCCGATCCCGGGTAACGACGACGCCAGCCGCGCCGTGCGCCTCTATTGCGACGCGATCGCCAAGGCCGCGACCAAGGGTCACCGCGAAGGCGTGATCGACAGCGGTGCCGACATCGGTTCGTTCGACGAGCCGGTCGCCGAAGAGGCTGTTGTCGAGGCGTAATAGCCCGGCACGACGACACTTTCGTCACGGAATTGTCGCGCGCCGGGTCCATGTGGCCCGGCGCGCACCTGTTTCAAGGAACCTTGCACGGTTCCCCACTCAATCAAGAGGAATTGAGCGATGGCTTACACCGCCGCTGACGTGAAGACCCTGCGCGAGCGCTCGGGCGCCGGCATGATGGACTGCAAGAAGGCTCTCGACGAGACGAACGGCGACATCGAAGCCGCGATCGACGCGCTGCGCGCCAAGGGCCTTGCCGCCGTTGCCAAGAAGTCCAGCCGCACTGCCGCTGAAGGCCTGGTCGGCATCGCCGTGACCGGCACCAAGGGCGTTGCCGTCGAAGTCAACTCGGAGACGGACTTCGTCGCCAAGAACGACCAGTTCCAGGACTTCGTGCGCAAGACCACCGAAGCCGCGCTTGGCGTTGCCGGTGACGACGTCGAAGCCCTCAAGGCCTCGGCCTACCCGGGCGGCGGCACCGTGACCGACGCGCTGACCAACAACGTCGCGACCATCGGTGAGAACCAGCAGGTTCGCCGCATGAAGACCGTCGAAGTCTCGGCCGGTCTCGTCGTTCCCTACATGCACAACGCCGCTGCGCCGAATCTCGGCAAGATCGGCGTGCTCGTGGCTCTGGAATCTGAAGCCCCGGCTGCCGTTCTCGAAGGTCTCGGCAAGCAGATCGCGATGCACATCGCCGCTGCCTTCCCGCTGGCCCTGAACGCCGAAGACCTCGACGCCGAGCTGATCGAGCGCGAGCGCAAGATCGCCCAGGAAAAGGCCGCCGAATCGGGCAAGCCCGAAGCCGTGCAGGCGAAGATGGTCGATGGCGCGATCGCCAAGTACGCCAAGGAAAACGCACTGCTCTCGCAGGTGTTCGTCATGGACAACAAGACCCCGATCCAGCAGGTCGTCGACCAGGCCGGCAAGGAAGCCGGCGCGAAGATCGTCCTCAAGGACTACGTGCGCTTCCAGCTGGGCGAAGGCATCGAGAAGGAAGTCACCGACTTCGCAGCCGAAGTGGCCGCAGCGGTCGCCGGCTGACCTCAAGCCTTCTTCGCTGAAGAAACGTGGGGGCCGCAGGAGCATATGCTTCTGCGGCCCGTCTCGTTTGCGGCTCCCTAAAAAACATGCATGATTGACTTGTTAAAGGGTCGGCGTAGCCTTCCGCATCGACCCGGCCAGATCCGGGCGCAACCGGAGAGGCCCCATGCGCGTAGAACTCGCTCCCCAGCCGCAGAATCCGATTCCGGACCTTTCGGTCCAGTACTCGCCTGAGATCGTCCGGGCTTCAGGCGCCTTCGCGATGGCGCCTTACCAGTATTCGAAACTGCCCCTGCGGCTGTTCGAGGCATGCCGCATCGCCACCGCCGTCATCAACGGCTGCACCGTCTGTATGAACTGGCGCGCGCAGCGGGACTTGCGGATTCTCGGCTATGACGGCGGCGTGATCGATCAGGGCAACGCGCCTGACGAGGCCATGTATCAGGCCGTGCTCGGCGGTGACCTCGGCAGCCTGACCGAGAAGGAGCGCCTTGCCGTGCGGTACTCGCAGAAGATGGGCACCGACCCGCGCGGGCTGGCCGAGGACGATGCGTTCTGGGCTCAGGTCAAGAGCGTGATGACCGATGCCGAGATCGTGGATCTGACGCATTGCACCGCTGCGTGGATGGCGATGGGCAGGGTGGCGCATGTGCTGGGTGTCGACGGGGTTTGCTCGATTGGCGGGCCTTTGGCGGAAGCAGCCTAAGAGGGAGGAGGCAGGGGTTACTACCCCTGCACCCCGTATACCGTCGAGGTCTGGCGCGCGGCTTCGTCATGCGATGACGCTGCGCCGGGAGACTTTCAAAGCCTGCGCCGCCGCGTTGGGCTGAGGCGGCTGCGCGCGGAGCGACGACAGTTCCGGGGTCTGGGGCGATGGCCCCAGGACTTCCCTTTTATCTCAATAAGCTGCCGTAAACCGTTCCCTGGAATGCTTGTGGGCTTCCAGTTCATCGACCATCGCGATTGCGTAGTCGGCGAAGCTGATCTTGCTCTCACCTGCCTCGTCGGTGACCAGTTCGTCGCCGCCCGAGCGGTAGCTGCCCGTGCGCGGGCCTTCGAAGATCAGCGCGGCGGGGGAGAAGAACGTCCAGTCCACGTCGTCCACCTGCCTCAGGGCGCCGAGGAAGGTGATCCCGCCCATCGCGAAGGTCTTCCATTCCTCGGGAAAGTCCGGTGTGTCGATCAGGCGCTTGCCTGGGGCGACTTCGAGGCTGGCCGCGCCTCCGGTCACCAGCAACCGGGGCACGCCGGCCTCGCGGATTGCCGAGAGCAAGGTTTCGGCGGGGACGTCGAAGTGCAGGGCGCTGATGACGGCGTCGCTTCCGGCGATCAGGGCGGCGAGAGATGCGGGGTCCGAGGCATCGCCCGTCGCTGCCGTGATCCGCTCGCCGGTCGCGATCTTTTCCGGGTTGCGTGCTATGGCGAGGACTTCGTGGCCGCGAGCGGCGGCTTCCCTGGTGATCTCCGATCCGGCGCGGCCGCTGGCTCCGAGGACTGCGATCTTCATTTCCATTCTCCACTAGGTATCCAATGGTGACCAGATGTGGTATCGGCGATGGCCATGCAAGAAGGCACTTTCACCGCACCGGGTTACCTTCAGGAAACCGCCCGTCTCACGCCCGATGTCTATGCGGCGGACTGCCCGACACGGCAGTTGCTCGATCGCATCGCCGACAAGTGGAGCGTGCTGATCCTGACCACGCTCGGGGGAGGGGGCATGCGCTTCAACGGGCTCAGGCGCCGGATCGACGGCATTTCGCAAAAGATGCTGAGCCAGACGCTGCGCTCGCTGGAGCGTGACGGGCTGGTGCTGCGCGAGGTAGTGCCGACGGTGCCGGTCTCGGTCAGCTATGCGGTCACGCCGCTGGGGCGTGAACTGCTCGATGCGCTGCAGGCGATGATCGACTGGGCAGAGCGGCGGATGGCGGCGGTGGCCTCGGCGCAAGTTGCCTATGATCGGCGGGAAGTCGAACTGTCCGTAATGGCGCGCTGAACCGGGTTCATCCACAGTCCAAGCCCCTTGGCAATTGGCGCTTGCCCTCCTAAAGCCGGGGCCGTTCCAGTATTTCCGGCCCCCATAGGAGACCCAGCGGCATGTCATCCCCCTACAAGCGCGTCCTGCTCAAACTTTCGGGCGAAGTGCTGATGGGGAGCCAGCAGTTCGGGATCGATCCCGATTTCGTGGCGGAACTTGCCAAGGAAGTGAAGGCGGCCAAGGAAACCGGCCTCGAAGTCTGCCTGGTCATCGGCGGGGGCAATATCTTTCGCGGCATGGCGGGCGCCGCGCGCGGCATGGACCGGGCGCAGGCCGACTACATGGGCATGCTCGCGACCGTGATGAACGCGCTGGCGATGCAGAACGCGCTGGAGCAGATCGGCGTCGAGACCCGCGTGCAGAGCGCGGTGCAGATGGATCAGGTCTGCGAGCCGGTGATCCGCCGCCGGGCCGAGCGCCACCTCGAGAAGGGTCGCGTGGTGATCTTCGCTGCCGGTGTCGGCGCGCCGTACTTCACCACCGATTCCGGCGCCGCCCTGCGCGCTGCCGAGATGCGCTGCGACGCCCTGCTGAAGGGCACAAGCGTCGACGGCATTTACGACAGCGATCCGAAGCGCAATCCGGACGCCAAGCGTTACGATTCCGTCGATTACGACACCGTCCTCGCCGACAACCTGCAGGTGATGGACGCCTCCGCCGTGGCCCTGTGCCGCGACAACAGCATTCCGATCGTCGTGTTCTCGATCCGCGAGCAGGGCAACCTGGCCACCGTCCTTGCGGGTGGCGGCATCAAGACGATCGTTCAGAAAGGAGCCTGAACCATGGCCAAGTACGACAAGGCGGACCTCGAGCGCCGCATGAAGGGCGCGATCGACGCGCTCAAGCACGACCTCTCGGGTCTGCGCACCGGCCGCGCGAACACCGCGCTGCTCGAGCCGATCACCGTGACCGTCTATGGCAGTTCGATGCCGATCACGTCGGTCGCGACGATCTCCGCGCCCGAGCCGCGCATGCTTTCGGTGCAGGTGTGGGACAAGACCAACATCGGTCCGGTCGAAAAGGCGATCCGTTCTGCGGGTCTGGGCCTGAACCCGATCAACGACGGCAACACCCTGCGCCTGCCGATCCCCGATCTGACCGAAGAGCGCCGCAAGGAACTCGCCAAGCTCGCCAGCTCCTATGCCGAGAAGGCGCGCGTCGCCGTGCGCAACGTGCGCCGCGACGGCATCGAGAACCTGAAGGCCGACGAGAAGAAGAAGGAAATATCGGAAGACGACCGCAAGCGCGGCGAAACCGAAGTCCAGAAGCTGACCGACGACATGATCAAGTCGCTCGACGAAGTGTTCGGCGCCAAGGAAAAGGAAATCCTCGGCAAGTGAGCCTGTTGCGCTTCGCCGAGAAGGGAGCCTGATGGCCAAGGACGAATCTCTGCGCGCCCGTCATGTCGCCATCATCATGGACGGCAACGGGCGCTGGGCGAAGAAGCGCCTGCTTCCGCGCGCGGTGGGCCACCAGCGCGGCGTGGAGGCGGTGCGCCGCGTCGTGCGCGGCGCGCGCGAGATGGGGCTGGAGGCACTGACCCTCTACGCCTTCTCGACCGAGAACTGGCGGCGGCCCGAGGACGAGATCTCGGACCTGATGAGCCTGATGAAGCGCTTCATCCTTTCCGACCTCGACGAATTCGCGGCGGCGGGCGTGCGCCTCAAGATCATCGGCGATTACAAGGCGTTCAAGCCCGACGTCGTCGAACTGGTCGAAGGCGCGATGGCGAAGACCGCGCACAACACCGGCACGACGCTGGCGGTGGCGCTGAACTACGGCTCGCAGGACGAGATCGCCCGCGCTGCCACCAAGGCGGCGGCGAAGGGGCCGATCACGCCCGAGACGATCGCGGCGGAACTCGACACGGCGGACCTGCCGCCGCTCGACCTGCTGATCCGCACGTCCGGCGAAGTGCGGCTGTCGAACTTCCTGCTGTGGCAGGCGGCTTATGCCGAGATGCTGTTCACCGACGTGCTCTGGCCGGACTTCACCGCCGATCACCTGCGCGATGCGCTGAGCGCCTTCACCACTCGCGAGCGTCGCTATGGCGGGCGCTGAACCTCCGGCGAAAGGCACGTCCGACCTCAAGGTCCGCACCGTCTCGGCGATCGTCATGGTGCTGGTCGCGGGCGCTGCGCTGTGGTTGGGCGGCCCGGTGTGGATCGCCTTCGTCGGCGCGGTGTCCGTCGGCGTGCTGTGGGAGTGGGTCCGTCTGGCCCGCCGCATCGTGCCCGGCCCCGGCGCGCGCGCGGCGTGGAACTTCGCCGGGATGCTCTACGTCGGTATCGGCGCGGCCATGCTGATGTTCCTGCACAACGACGCCTTCACCCTCGCACCGATCCTGACGGTGCTGGTGACGGTGATCGCGGTGGACGTGGGCGCCTACTTCACCGGCCGCACCTTGCGCGGGCCCAAGATCGCGCCGTCGATCAGCCCGTCCAAGACCTGGTCGGGGCTGATGGGCGCGGTGTTCGGGGCGACCTGCGCGCTCTTCGCCGCCGCGCGGCTGTGGCAGGAAGGCGCGATCCGGCTGACCCCCGACGTCTCCGCCGCCAATGCGACCTCGTGCTTCGGGACGCAGCCGTGCTGGTATGCGCAGGCCGGCTCCGTGCCGCTGCTCGGCATGTGCCTGGTGATGGGCCTGCTGGTCGCGGTCTGTGCGCAGGCGGGCGATTTCTTCGAAAGCTGGATGAAGCGCCGTGCGGGCCTGAAGGACTCGGGCAATCTCATTCCCGGCCATGGCGGTTTCTTCGACCGGGTTGACGGATTGCTCGCGGTGCTGTTCCTGCTGGCCGTGGCCATCGTGTTCCTGTCCTGACCATGCGTACGCTCACCGTTCTGGGGGCCACCGGCTCCATCGGCGCATCCACGCTCGACCTGATCCGGCGGAGCCGCGAGGACTGGCGCGTCATCGCGCTGACCGCGCATTCCAATGCCGCCGAGCTGGCGAAGCTGGCCCGCGAATTCGCCGCCGAAGTCGCCGTCGTCGCCGACGAGGCGCACCTTCCGGCACTGCGCGAGGCGCTCGCCGGTTCGGGGATCGAGGCCGCTGGCGGCCCTGCCGCGCTGGTCGAGGCGGCCGCGCGCGGGGCGCAGGTCACCGTCGCTGCCATCGTCGGCTGCGCGGGCCTTGCGCCCACGATGGCGGCGATCGAGCAGGGCAAGGTGATCGCGCTCGCCAACAAGGAGGCGCTGGTCTCCGCGGGCGAAGTGATGATGGCCGCCGTCGCGCGCCACGGCGCCACGCTGCTGCCGGTCGATTCGGAGCACAACGCGATCTTCCAGTGCTTGTCCGGCAACCAGACCCGCGACGTGCGCTGGATCACCCTGACGGCGAGCGGAGGCCCGTTCCGCGACTGGTCGTGGGAGCGCCTGAGCGCCGCGACCCCGGCCGAGGCGGTGCGCCATCCCAACTGGGACATGGGCGCGAAGATCAGCGTCGATTCGGCCACCATGTTCAACAAGGGCCTCGAACTGATCGAGGCGCATCACCTGTTTCCCGTCGGCCTGGACCGCTTGCGGATCATCGTCCACCCGCAGTCCGTGGTGCATTCGATGGTGGAATACCGCGACGGTTCGACCCTGGCGCAGCTTGGCCCCTCGGACATGCGCGTGCCGATCGCCTCGGCGCTGGCCTGGCCGGCGCGCATGGATACGCCTTGCGCCCCGCTCGACCTTGCCGAAATCGGTGAACTGACCTTTCGCAAGCCGGATGAAGTCCGCTTTCCCGCCACCCGGCTCGCCCGCGAGGCGGCGCAGGCGGGCGGGGCGATCCCGGCCGTGCTCAATGCCGCGAACGAAATCGCGGTTGCCGCGTTCCTTGCCGGTCAGATTTCGTTCACGGATATCGCCGCACAAGTGGAAGACGTGCTAGGTACTTATGCGCCGCCGCCGCCCGGCAGCCTCTCCGATGTCCTCGAAGTGGACGGCGAGGCGCGGGCGAGGGCGCGGCTGCTCGTGACCAGTACCTGAAAAGAGGTAAAGCTTGACCGGTTCCCCAGGACTTCTGACGACGATCTTCGCCTTCCTCCTGGTGCTGGGGCCGCTGGTCCTCATCCATGAACTGGGGCACTATCTCGTCGGCCGCCTGTTCGGCGTGAAGGCCGATGCCTTCTCGATCGGCTTCGGCAAGGAACTGGCGGGCTGGACCGACAGGCGCGGCACCCGCTGGAAGCTCTCCGTGCTGCCGCTGGGCGGCTACGTCCAGTTCGCGGGCGACATGAACCCGTCGAGCGCGCCGAGCGCCAGCGACGCGCGCCTCAGCCCGCAGGAGCGGGCGCAGACCTTCCATGCCAAGCCGCTGTGGCAGCGCGCGCTGATCGTGCTGGCCGGGCCGATGACCAACCTGCTGCTGTGCGTGGCGATCTTCGCGGGCTTCTACGGCACGTATGGCCGCGTCGTCGCCGATGCCGAGATCAGCGGGTTCGAGGCCGGTTCGCCCGCCCAGGCGGCGGGGCTGCGCATCGGCGACCGCATCGTCGCGATCGATGGTGAGCGCATGGACGGCGCGATCGACGTCGCCGGACGCGTCGCCTATTTCCCGGGCAAGACGCTGCCCTTCGCGGTCGAGCGGCAGGGGCGCGAAGTCGTCGTGCCCGTCACGCTCGCCACGCGCGAGATGAGCGACCAGTTCGGCAACAAGGCACGGATTGGCGACCTCGGCGTGCGGATGACGCCGCCGCTGGTAGGCGGCTTCTACGGCGATTCGCCGGCCGAGGCGGCAGGCCTGCGCATCGGCGACCGCATTCTCTCGGTGAACGGCCGCCCGGTGGCGGGTTTCGAGGATATTCCCGCGCTCGTGCAGCCGCAGGCGGGCCATGCGGTGTCCGTGGCCGTGCGCCGCGACGGGCAGGTGCTGACGATCCCCGTCAGGGTCACCGAGGGCACCGTCCCCGACGCGCAGGGCAAGCCGCAGAAGGTCGGCCAGATCGGCGTGCGGGCCGGGCGTCTCGAGCGTGTGGCGCCGCTGCGAGCGGTGGCGCTGGGCTTCGACCAGAGCTTCAAGGTCATGGGCGACATGGTCACCGGGATCGGCCAGATCTTCACCGGCGACCGCTCGGTGCGCGAACTGGGCGGGCCGGTCAAGATCGCGCAATATTCCGGACAGCAGTTCACGCTGGGCTGGGAAGCCTTCGTGTCCTTCGCGGCGCTGATTTCGATTAACTTGGCATTCATCAACCTCCTGCCAATTCCTGGCCTCGACGGCGGACATCTGGCTTTCTACGCGGCCGAACTGGTTCGTCGCAGGCCTTTGGGTGTACGCAGTCAGGAGTGGGCGATCCGCACGGGCGTGGCGCTGGTCCTCGCTCTCATGGTGTTCGTCACGGTCAATGACCTGGCGTCTCTCCCGATTTTCGGGGGATAGCCTGGAGGGATTCACTAGCCATCACATTGTTGCCGGGTTTTGTCTGCTTGATCGGGACGGCTCCATCGGGCAGATGGCTCCGATTGCCTGCGGGTCTGGGTGCGTCCCCGCGGGTGGTCTGTTTTTCATCGCGAAAGCGAATACGGGATTTTGCGTAGAATGATCGGACGGGAAATGGTTCGCAGCGCTGGACGCGGCACCGCAGGGCGCTGGGCCCCACAAGTCGCGGCGATGCTCCTTGGAACCACCATCCTCTCGGCACTGCCGATGGAGGCTTCGGCCCAGGCGGCAAAGGCGAATACGGGCAAGACCGGCAAGCGCACGCCGGTCCCGGCCGCGCCTGCGGCTCCTGCGCCCGCCGCCGTCGCCCCGGTCGAGGAAGGCCAGCCGATCGAGACCATCGTGGTGAAGGGCGCCGAGCGCCTGGAGCCGCAGACGGTGCTGTCCTACATCAAGATGCGCGTCGGTCAGAGCTATACCAAGGTGACAGCCGACGCCGCGCTCAAGGATCTCTACGCGACCGAGCTGTTCAAGGACGCGCAGGTCGCTTTCGACGGCGGCGTGGTGACGATCACGGTTCAGGAGAACCCGGTCGTCAACCGCATCATCCTCGAAGGCAACAAGCGCATCAAGGACGACAAGATCCTGCCGGAGATCAAGGTCGCCCCGCGCCAGATCTTCACCCGCTCCAAGATCCGCGCCGACGTGGCGCGCATCATCGAGCTGTACAAGCGCCAGGGCCGCTACGCCGCGACCGTCGAGCCGAAGATGGTCTCGCTCGACCAGAACCGCGTCGACATCGTCTTCGAGATCACCGAGGGCGACAAGTCCAAGGTCCGCCAGATCAACATCATCGGCAACGAGCACTTCTCCGATGGTGAACTGCGCGGCCAGATGGTGACCAAGCAGGCGCGCTTCACCCGCCTGTTCAGCTCGGGCACGAGCTACGATCCGGACCGCATGGCCTTCGACCAGCAGAAGCTGCGCCAGTTCTATCTGACGCAGGGCTATGCCGACTTCCGCGTCGTCTCGGCCGTGGCCGAGCTGACGCCGGACAAGAAGGACTTCATCATCACCTACGTGGTGGAGGAAGGGAAGCGCTACAAGTTCGGCGACGTCAAGGTCGAGAGCCAGCTGCGCGACTTCGACGGCGAGAAGCTGGCCAAGAACCTCATCATGCACAAGGGCGACTGGTACAACGCCAAGCAGGTCGAGGATACGATCGACGGCCTGAACGAGACCGCCGGCACCTTCGGCTATGCCTTCGCCGACGTGCGTCCGCAGTACGATCGCGACAAGGAAAACCTCACCATGGGGTTGACCTTCGTGATCCAGGAGGCGCCGCGCGTCTACGTCGAGCGTATCGACATCAACGGCAACACGCTGACTCAGGACAAGGTCGTGCGCCGCGAGTTCCGTCTCGCCGAGGGTGACGCGTTCAACTCGCTGCAGGTCAAGCGTTCGACCAACCGCATCAAGTCGCTCGGCTACTTCCAGGAGAAGTTCGAGGTCGAGCAGAAGCCCGGCAGCGCCGACGACCGCATTCTGCTGGAAGCCAACGTCGAGGAGAAGCCGACCGGCGAACTCCAGCTTTCGGCCGGTTTCTCAAGCCTTGAAAGCTTCATCTTCCAGGCCTCGATCCGCCAGCGCAACTTCCGCGGTCGCGGCCAGACGGTGGGCCTTTCGGGCAGCATCTCGCGCTATTCCAAGAGCGTGGAGCTGAGCTTCGTCGAGCCCTACCTGATGGACAAGAACGTCTCGCTGGGCGTCAACATCTATCGCCGCGACTACAACAGCTTCAACTACTACAACTCCGACCGCAACACGACGTACGAGCAGTCGACCACCGGTATCCAGGCCCGCGCCGGCGTGCCGCTGACCGAGTACCTGACCGCCGTGGGCAGCTACACGCTGAACTACGACGACGTCAGCCTGGACAAGGACACCTACTACTCGACGCGTGAGGACGGCACGCTCAAGTGCGACCCGCTCTATGCCGGCCGCTACCTGTGCGACGCGATCGGCAAGCGCCTCAGCTCGATCGTCGGCATGTCGCTGATCTACGACACGCTCGACAACCGCCAGCGTCCGACGCGCGGCATCACCGCCTCCATCAACCTCGACGTCGCGGGCCTCGGCGGCGACGTGCGCTATGCCCGCCTGCGCGGCAATGCGTCCAAGTTCATGAACCTGGGCAAGGGCTTCATCTTCTCGCTCTCGGCCGAGGGCGGCGCGATCAAGGGGCTGGCCGGGCAAGACATCCGCCTGACCGACCGCTTCTATCTCGGCGAACCGCAGATCCGTGGCTTCGCGATCCGCGGTGTCGGCCCGCGCGTGCTGCGCAAGACCATTACGGACGGCGTGGAATCGACCAAGCGCAGCGAATGGTCGGACGATGCCGTGGGCGGTAACTATTACTACATGGGCCGCGCCGAACTCGAACTGCCGCTCGGTGCCGGTGCGCGCGAAATGGGTCTGCGTCCCTCCATCTTCGCCGATGTCGGCGCGGTGTGGGGCGTCAAGCAGCCGACCCTTACGGATTGCAAGAACGGCTGTATCCCGACGTACTACACGAAGGACTCGAACGGCGTGGACACCACGACGACGACGACCTCGTCGACCGACTCCAGCGGTCGCCAGCTGACCGCCACCGGCAACTATGCCTACAACTTCAACGAGTATTTCGTCGGCGATACGTGGAAGCCGCGTGTCGCCGTCGGTATCGGCGTGAACTGGAACTCGCCCTTCGGCCCGTTCCGCATCGACTTCTCGCGCGTCCTGCTCAAGCAGGAGGGCGATGATCCCAAGGCCTTCACTTTCAACGTGGGAACCCAGTTCTGATGACTACCAGGAACAAGACCATCGCGCTGGCCGCCGCCGGCCTCGCGTTCGCCACCGTCGCCGCGCAGCCCGCGCTGGCAGCCAAGAAGGATGCCGCTCCGGCCGCTGCCGCTCCCGCAGCCGGTGGCAACATCGTGCAGGGTCTCGGCGTCGCCAGCTTCGACGCGGTGATCGCCAACTCGAACGCCTACAAGACCGCCGAGACTCAGCGCCAGACCACCTTCAAGGCGCAGTTCGACCAGGCGCAGACCCGCCAGAACGCGCTCAACGCCCAGATCAAGCCGCTGATCGACAAGTTCAACGCCGATCGCCAGGGCGGCAAGGCCACCCAGGCCTCGCTCGAGCAGCAGGCCGGTGCGATCCAGCAGATCCAGGAGAACGGTAAGGCCGAACTCCAGCGCATCCTGCAGCCGGTCGGCCTGTCGCAGGCTTACGTCAACGAGCAGATCGAGGACAAGCTGAACGACGCCGTCAAGGCGGCGATGACTAAGAAGGGCGTGTCGATCCTGATCTCGCCCGACGCGATCCTCGCGGTCAACGGCGGCGCCTACAACCTCAACCAGGACATCCTGAACGAGCTGAACACGTCGATCCCCTCGGCCCAGCTGGTCCCGCCGGCAGGCTGGGAACCGCGCCAGGTCCGCGAGCAGCGCGCCCAGGCCGCCGCCGCGCAGGGCCAGGCCCCGGCCGGCGCCGCTCCGGCGACGCAGCCTTCGGGCCGCTGATCGGACGTCACGGGCATGAGCGATAAGGCCGAAGTCGTGTACGACACCGCGAAGATCCTGGCGGCGCTTCCGCATCGCTACCCGATGCTGCTCGTCGACCGCGTGGTCTCGATCTCCGAGGAGGAGATCGAGGCGGTCAAGGCGGTGAGCTTCAACGAGGACTTCTTCCAGGGGCACTTCCCCGGCCGTCCGATCATGCCCGGCGTCCTCCAGATCGAGGCGCTGGCGCAGGCCGCAGGCATCCTCGCGATCGAGAGCCTCGGCCTCGCGGGGACCGGCAAGCTGGTGTACTTCATGGCGATCGAGGACGCGAAGTTCCGCGCCCCCGTGACCCCGGGGCACCTGCTGACGCTGCGCACCGGCTTCGTGCAGAAGCGCTCGCGCGTCTGCAAGTTCTGGGGCAAGGCCTCGATCGACGACAAGGTGACCTGCGAGGTCAACTTCACGGCGATGATCGCGGATAGTTGATATTGAAGCCAACTCCGCTCATCCTGAGCTTGTCGAAGGATCGGCCGCAGTGCCTGCCTTTGGGGGCTTCGACAGGCTCAGCCTGAGCGGGATTGGAACGGTACAGGTATCCACCCTTGCATTTCGGTCCGCTTCGCTGTAAGCGCGCCGCTTTCCAAGCCAGGCCGGTCGGAACCGGCCACATGCGAAAGAGATTTACCATGAAGGCCGATACGCACCCCGACTACCACACCATCACGGTGCAGATGACCGATGGCAGCACATTCCAGACCCGCTCGACCTGGGGCAAGGAAGGCGACACGCTGGTTCTGGACATCGACCCGACCTCGCACCCGGCGTGGACCGGCGGCAAGGCCCAGCTTCAGGACGGTGGCCGCGTGGCCCAGTTCAACAAGCGTTTCGGCGGTCTCTCGCTCACGAAGAAGTGATCGCGCGGCCCACGGGCCGACATCGCTTTATCGAGAAGGCGGTCCATTCGGGCCGCCTTTTTCGTTATGCGCCGGGCGCGACGGAACTTTCCGGCGAGACTTGCGATTGCCTTTCATGTGCAGCCCTTTAGGGTCCGCCCCGACGCGCGGTCCGGGCGTGTATCGGGCCAGCAAGACCGGAGAAACCAAATGAAGCGATCCTCCCGCATCCTCGCCGCATCGGCGGCACTGCTCTCGCTCGCCGGGGCGGCTCATGCCGCCGACGAGCATGCCGGGCATGCAGCCACTCCCGCTGCCGCCACCGCAGCCACCACGGTCGCCGCCGCGCCGATGATCCATGCCGACGTGATCGGTCTCGACGGCAAGAAGCTGGGCATGGTCATGCTGCAGGAAACTCCCGCCGGCGTGCTGGTCAGCGCCGAGGTGCAGGGCATCCCGGCGGGCGAGCATGGCTTCCACTTCCACCAGAAGGGCCTGTGCGAGACCGCGACCAAGTTCGACAGTTCGGGCGGCCACTTCGCGGGCGGCGAGCACCAGCACGGCTACATGGTCGCGACCGGCCCGCACGGCGGCGACATGCCCAACCAGAACGTCGGCGCCGACGGCGTGCTCAAGACGCAGGTACTGAACACCGGCGTGACGCTCTCGCCGGGGCCCAAGTCGCTGCTCGATGCGGACGGCTCGGCGCTGGTGATCCATGCCGGCACCGATGACTACACCAGCCAGCCGTCGGGCAATGCCGGTGGGCGAATCGCCTGTGCGGTGATCGCTGCGGCGAAGTAACGGAACGGAGCGTCGTCCCGGATGGTTTTCCGGCCGGACGGTTTTCCGGCGAGATGATTTTCCGGGACGACGGTTTCAGCCCCAGGGCCGCTCGCGGTACCACTGGGTGATGACGTACTTGCGCCCCTTGCGCACTTTCATCGCGTGATGGAGCGTCGCCGCGTTGGGGCTGCCGTCCGCGCGGCGGTTGTTCCATGCGATGACTTTGCCGGCTTCCGGCTGGATCATCTTGTCGATCACCTTGAAGCGCGTGGCGCCGCCGGCCTCGACGTCGTTCAGGTAGACCATGAAGGTCCAGGTCCGCTGTCCGGCCGTGGCGCAGAACTTTTCGAAATCGGCGCTGTTCGGCTCGAAGTAGTCGGTGTGCGCCTTGAATTCCTGCCCGACCTCGTAGCGCTGGCCCTGCAGTGGTTCGGCGTGGCTGCGGTCGATTCCCGAGAGCTGCGACAGCGCCTCCGCCAGCCCCGCGACGACCGGATAGTCCGGCGACAGGTCGCAAGTGGAACTGGTGCGAAAGGCGTCGTCGCCGTTGTAGTCGGCGATCGTCGAGGGGCGGTTGTTCGTCTCGATCAGGTCGATCAGTTCGGCGCAGGTTTCCCGGCTCAGGAACTCGCGCAGGATGAACAGGTCCAGCCGCGAGGAGGGGAAGCGCTGCGCGCCGGGGCGCGAAAGCAGTCTTGCAGCCGATGATTCGCCGGGTCCGTCCATGGCGTGACCTTAGCCACGGGCAGCGCGAAGGAAAATCGGGGCGTTGCCTTCGCCGGGGAATTTTCGTGCCCTCGCATTTTTGCTTTGCAAGAATCCCCTCGCTGTGCAAAAGGCGCGCTCCGCATCGGAGGCACCCGCTTCCCTTGCCGGATGCGGCGCCCGCAAGTCGGGCGCCTGTGGCGATCGTAGCTCAGTTGGTTAGAGCGCCGGTTTGTGGTACCGGAGGTCGTGGGTTCGAACCCCATCGATCGCCCCATTTTCTCCCTTTTACCACAGTATGATGCGCCGAACGGCAGCATGATACCAATGCCCGATTGGCGGGCGAAAAGCGCTGTGCTTTGATCTGAGTCACTTGCTCCTTTCAACCCGCACTATAGAAGCGCGCCTGTCATGCACGGCTTTGCCAATCCCGCCCGTTTCCTGCGCATCGCGCGCTGGCTCATGCCGATGTGCATGGGGCTCGGCCTCGTCGTCGCCTTCGCGGCGCTGGGCTGGGGGCTGTTCGTCGCGCCCGCCGAGCGTCTTCAGGGCGAGACGGTGCGGATCGTCTACCTGCACGTCCCCGCCGCATGGCTGGGCATGGCCGGGTGGATGGGCATCGCCGGGGCGAGCTTCACCGAACTCGTCTGGCGCCATCCGCTGGCGGGCATCGCCGCCAGGGCCTGCGCGGTGCCGGGCGCGGTGTTCACCGCCGTATGCCTCGTCACCGGCTCGCTGTGGGGACGGCCCGCCTGGGGCACCTGGTGGGTCTGGGACGGGCGGCTGACCTCGATGCTGGTGCTGCTGTTCCTCTACTTCGGCTGGATGGCGCTGTCGCAGGCGAGCGAGGCTTCGGACGGCGGCCAGAACCGCGCCCCCGCGATCTTCGGGCTGGTCGGCGCGGTCAACGTGCCGATCATCCATTATTCGGTGATCTGGTGGAACAGCCAGCACCAGCCGCCGAGCATCACGGCCGGCGGGTCGGCGATGTCGGGCGATTTTCTCGTGCCGCTGCTGGCCGCGATGCTGGGCTTCACCCTGATCTTCGCGGGCGTGGTGCTGGCGCGGATGCGCGCGATCCTGGCCGGGCAACAGGCCGAGGCGCGGCTTCGCCGCAAGGCCCGCGCCGAAGTGGAAGCGTTCTGATGCGCGAGATGATGAACCCCTGGACCTTCGTGGTCGCCGCCTACGTCGTGGGCGTGGGCGCGACGCTGGGCATGGTGGCGTGGTCGCTGCTCTCGATGCGCCGGGCCGAGAAGCGGCGCGATTCGGCGCGCGGCTCCGGAGGCGTGCGCTGATGGCGACGGCCGTGAAAGCCAAGCACCAGCGCCTCGTGCTGCTGGTCGTCGCGCTGGTCGTGCTGATCGGCGCGGCGCTGCTCGCCGCCTGGGCGCTGCGCAACCAGGCCAGCTATTTCTACGTGCCGAGCGAGATCGTCGCCAAGCCGCCGGAACCGGACCGCGCGGTGCGCCTCGGCGGCATGGTGGAGAAGGGCTCGCTCAAGACGGCGGCGGACGGCGTGACGATCAATTTCGCCGTGCAGGACGGCAAGGCGCGGGTGCCGGTGACGTTCCACGGCATCGTGCCGTCGCTGTTCGTCGAGGGATCGGGCGTCGTCGCCGAAGGCAGGCTGCGGGCGGACGGCACGTTCGTCGCCGACAACCTGCTCGCCAAGCACGACGAGAACTACGTACCGCGAGAGATGCAGGACATGACCAAGGAACAGGCCCAGAAGGTCATGCAGGAAACCAAATGATCGCGGAACTAGGGCTTGCCGCCCTCTGGCTGGCAGCGGCGCTGGCGGCGCTGCAACTCGTGTCCGGCGTGCTGGGACTGACGCAGCGCGGCGCGGTGCTGGGCGAGGCGGTGCGGCCCGTCGCGGTGGTGCAGGGCGTGTTGGCGCTGCTCGCCTTCGCCTGTCTCATCTACGTCTTCGCGGTCACCGACCTGTCGGTGAAGCTGGTCGCGCTCAATTCGCATTCGATGAAGCCGCTGGTGTTCAAGATCGCCGGGGCCTGGGGCAATCACGAGGGCTCGATGCTCCTGTGGGTGACGGTGATGGGCCTTGGCGGCGGCTTCGTGGCGCTGGTCGAGAAACGGTTGCCCGAACGCACCATGCTGGCGACGCTGGCCGGGCAGGCTTTCGTGAGCCTGGGCTTCTACGCCTTCCTGCTGATCGCCTCCAACCCATTCGAGCGGCTGTCGCCGGCGCCTGCGGAGGGCAATGGCCTCAACCCGTTGCTGCAGGATCTCGGCCTCGCGTTCCATCCGCCGACGCTCTACCTCGGCTACGTCGGGCTCTCGATCGCGTTCAGCTTCGCGATCGGCGCGCTGGTCACGCGCGAGGTCGGCCCGGCCTTCGCCAAGGCGATGCGGCCCTGGGTGCTGGGGGCGTGGATATTCCTCACCGTGGGCATCACCGCCGGTTCGTACTGGGCCTATTACGAGCTGGGCTGGGGCGGCTGGTGGTTCTGGGATCCGGTCGAGAACGCCTCGCTGATGCCCTGGCTGGCGGCGACGGCGCTGCTCCATTCGTGCGGCGTGCTGGCGGCGCGCAATGCGCTGAGGGCCTGGACGATCATGCTGGGCGTGGTCGCCTTCTCGATGTCGATGATCGGCACGTTCCTCGTGCGTTCGGGCATCCTGACGAGCGTGCATGCCTTCGCGGTCGATCCGCAGCGCGGCACTTTCATCCTCGCACTGCTGGCGATCTACATCGGCGGGGCGCTGACCCTGTTCGGCCTGCGTGCCTCCACCGTGACCGAGGGCGAGCGCTTCGCCGTGGTCAGCCGCGAAGGCGCGCTGGTGGTCAACAACGTGATGCTCTCGGCGATCCTGGGGATCGTGCTGTTCGGGACGCTCTATCCGCTGTTCGCCGAGGCGATGGGGGCCAAGGTCTCGGTCGGGCCGCCGTACTTCAACCCGATGAGCGCGCTGTTCGCGGGGCCGATGCTGGTGGTGCTGATGGTCGGGCCGCTGCTGCGCTGGCGGCGGGACCAGTTCTCGCGCGTCCGGCGCGGGCTGGTGATCCCGGCGATGCTGGTCGTCGCGGCGGGGATCGGGTTGGCCTTCGTCGGCGGCATCGCGCTGCTGCCCTACCTCGGCCTGGCGCTGGCGGTGGGGCTGGCATGGGCAAGCCTGTTGCCGCTCAAGGGCCGCAACTTGCGCCGCACGCCGCTGCCGATCTGGGGCATGGTCGTCGCGCATTTCGGCATTGCCGTCGCGCTGTTCGGGATGAGCAGCGAGAGCGCCTTCTCGGTCGAGAAGCTGGTGGCGGTGCGCGCCGGAGAGGCAGTCGCGGTGGGGCCCTGGGGCGTCAAGCTCGACACCGTCGAGCCGGTCGCCGGGCCGAACTGGACCGCGCTGGAGGCGAGGCTGTTGGTGCGCTATGGCACGGACGGCAAGGTCGAGCGGATGCTGCCGCAGTCGCGCAGCTTCTGGGCGCCGCCGCAGCAGACCAGCGAATCGGCGCTGCTGACGCGCTGGAACGGGCAGCTTTACGCGGTTCTCGGCGGCGAGGCGCCCAAGGTGGATGGCGAGAAGGACGGCCGCTGGCAGCTGCGCCTGTGGTGGAAGCCGTTCGCGCCGCTGATCTGGATCGGCGGGCTGATGATCGCATTCGGCGGCCTGCTGGCGCTGCTCGGCCGCGTGGCGACGGACCTCAGGCGCATCATCGCCCGGGACAAGATCGCCTATCGGCGCGAGCAGCAGGGACGATGAGCGTGGCACCTAACGGCACCCAAGGTAACCACAACGGCACCAGGCGACACGCACGATGGGCGATCTGGTTGCCGCTGGCGCTGTTCCTCGGCTTCGTGGCGCTGGTCATGGTCGGGCTCTATCGCCCTGCCGACCGCAATGTCGCCAGCCAGCTCGTCGGCAAGCCGATGCCGCGGTTCGACCTGCCGGCCGCGCTGCCCGGCAGGCCGGGGCTGGACAGCAAGGTGCTCGCCAACGGCAAGCCGCATCTGGTCAATATCTTCGCCAGCTGGTGCATCCCCTGCCGCGTCGAAGCGCCGCAGCTGGGCGCGCTGGCGAAGGCCGGGGTGCCGATCGAGGGCATCTCGGTGCGCGATACCACGGAGAACCTCCACGCCTTCCTCGAAGCCAACGGCGATCCGTTCCAGCGCGTCGGTGCGGACGACGACGGCAAGGTGCAGCTGGCGCTCGGATCGTCCGGCGTGCCGGAAACCTACGTCGTCGATGGCAAGGGCATCATCGTCTATCAGCACATCGGCGAGATCCGGCCCGAGCATCTCGGCCTGCTGCTGGAGAAGCTGAAGGAGGCCGGGCAATGAGGGGGCATGGGAAGCGCCTGATCGCTCTCGTCGCCCTGACCCTCGCGGCGCCCGTCTTCGCGCAGGAGGAGCAGTCCACCGCGCCTTACGCCTATCGCCAGCTGAGCGATCCGGCGAAGGAGGCGAGGGCGCAGGATCTCATGGTCACGCTGCGCTGCCTGCAGTGCCAGGGCCAGTCGATCGCCGATTCGGACGCGCCGATCGCCGGCTCCATGCGCAGCCTCGTGCGCGAGCGGATCGCGGCGGGGGAAACGCCCGAGCAGATCCGCGCCTGGCTGATCGAGCGCTATGGCGACTACGTCAGCTACGCCCCCCAGCTGACCACCCTGACCTGGCCGCTGTTCGCGGTGCCGGCCGTGCTGCTGCTGATCGCGGGGCTGCTGCTGCGCCGCCGCTTTTCCGGGAAAGGGCAGGAGCAGTGACCTGGTTCTTCGTCATCGCCCTTGCCCTGCTGGTGCTGGCGGCGCTGCTGTTCGTGTTCAAGGTGCCGCGCGGCACGCGTGAGGCGGTCGCCTCGGCGCTGCTGCTGGGCATCGCGGGCTACGTCCTGCAAGGCAGTCCGAAACTTGCCGGGGCACCGAAGGAGGCCGATGAATCGGTCTCCGCCGATCCCGCCGCGCTGGTCGAGGGCCGCGCCAAGGTCACCAACAGCGGCATCCCGACCAACAACCGCTGGGTCGTCATCGCCGATGGGCTCGCTCGCAACGGGCGCTATGCCGATGCCGCCGAAGTGCTGCGCGGCGCGGTGGAGGACAACCCGAAGAACGCCGACGCCTGGCTGGCGCTGGCCAACGCGCTGGTCGCCCACGCCGACAACATGCTGACGCCGCCCGCGCTCTATGCCTATCGGCGTGCGATCGACGCCGAGCCGGATGCGCCCGGCGCACGCTTCTTCCTCGGCCTCGCCTATGCGCGCGAAGGCCGGCTGGCCGAGGCGCGCGAACTGTGGGTCGAGGTTGTGAAGAACGCACCGGAAGATGCGCCCTGGCGGCTGCCGCTGGCGCAGCAACTGATGCGTCTCGATGCTGCGATCGCGGCGCAAAACGGTCAGGCCCCGGCCGAATCGGCGCCCGTTCAGCCCGGCCCGGCCAATCCCTGAACGGAACATTGCCGCCGGGCGCCGGGATTGTAAGTATCGTTGCTTGGCCCCATTCATGCTGCTAACGGCGCAAGCCTGCCGCAGCCGCTCTAGCGTGTCTGCGAGTCCATTACAGGACGCATGAATGAGTGATTCTCCAGCAGACACACCTTACGTTCCTTCGACGGCGGGTGAGTCTCACAGTTCGGGCGGCCATCACGGCCACGGTTCGGGCAATATCACCAAGCTCGCGCTTGGCGCCGTCGGCGTCGTCTTCGGCGACATCGGCACCAGCCCCCTCTATGCCTTCCGCGAAACCTTCGTCGGCCCGCACCCGCTGGCGATCGACGAACTACACGTACTCGGCGTCGTCAGCCTGATCTTCTGGTCGATGACGCTGGTGGTGTCGGTGCAGTACGTCGGCGTGCTGATGCGCGCGGACAACAAGGGGCAGGGCGGCAGCCTCGCGCTCGTCGCGCTGATTTCCGGCGTGATCCGCAAGTCCGGCTATGGCCCGCTGGTGGTGCTGCTGGGCGTCTTCGCGACCTCGCTGTTCTATGGCGATTCGATGATTACCCCGGCGGTCTCGGTGCTGTCGGCGGTCGAGGGCCTCACCGTTGTCCAGTCCGACCTCGCGCCCTTCGTGCTGCCGATCGCGCTGGTGCTGCTGATCGCGCTGTTCGTCATCCAGAAGAGCGGCACCGCCAAGATCGGCGCGCTGTTCGCGCCGGTCATGGTCACCTACTTCACCGTGCTCGCAGTGCTGGGCATCTACCATCTGGTCCAGATGCCCGAGGTGCTGGTGGCGCTGAACCCGTGGTACGCGATCCAGTTCTTCCTGACCGACAAGATCCTCGGCTTCCTCGCGCTCGGCTCGGTGGTGCTGGCGGTGACGGGGGCGGAGGCGCTCTATGCCGACATGGGGCACTTCGGGCGCGGCCCGCTGCGGCTGTCGTGGTTCGCCTTCGTGATGCCCTGCCTGCTCATCAACTACTTCGGGCAGGCGGCGATGATCCTCGGCCTCGACGACGCGCAGGCGGCGGTCGCGATGGAGAACCCGTTCTTCAACCTCGCGCCCGAATCGCTGCGCCTGCCGCTGGTGATCCTGGCGACCTGCGCCACCTTCATCGCCAGCCAGGCGGTGATCTCGGGCGCGTTCTCGATCACCCATCAGGCGATGCAGCTGGGCTTCATCCCGCGCCTTTCCACCCGCCACACCAGCGAGCACGAGGCGGGCCAGATCTACATCCCCTTCGTCAACTGGGCGCTGATGACCGGCGTGATCGTGCTGGTCCTGGTGTTCCAGAACTCGTCGAACCTCGCCTCGGCCTACGGCATCGCGGTGACCGGGGCGATGCTGATCGACACCTGCCTGATGGCGGTGATGCTGGTGGTCGTGTGGAAATGGCACAAGGCGCTGGCGATCCCGGTGATCGTCACGTTCTTCGTGGTCGATGGCGCCTACTTCGCCGCTAACGCCACCAAGATCCCCGACGGCGGCTGGTTCCCGCTGATGATCGGCGGCATCGCCTTCACCCTGCTGACGACGTGGAACAAGGGCCGCCGCCTGATGCGCGACCGCATGACCGAGGCCGCGCTGCCGCTCAACGTCTTCGCCAAGAGCGCGCACGGCAGCGCCGCGCGGGTGCCGGGCACGGCGATCTTCATGGCCTCCAGCAACATGGGCGTGCCCTCGGCGCTGCTCCACAACATCAAGCATAACAAGGTGCTGCACGAGCGCGTGGTGGTGCTGACGGTGGAAGTGCAGGACGGCCCCTATGTGGAGCCGGAGGATCGCTTCACCGTCGTCGATCTGGGGCAGGGCTTCTACCGATTGACGCTGCGCTACGGCTTCATGGAGGAGACCGACATTCCCGCCGCGCTGGCGCATGCGCCGATGTGCGGTGGCCCGTTCGAGATGATGAAGACCAGCTTCTTCCTCTCGCGCCAGACGCTGGTGCCTTCGGAAAAGCCGGGCATGGCGATCTGGCGCGAGAAGCTGTTCGCGTGGATGATGCGCAATGCGGCCAGCGCGATGGAGTTCTTCCGCCTGCCGACGAACCGCGTGGTGGAACTGGGCAGCCAGCTGGAGATTTGACGGGCCTTCGAGGGCAGGGATGAGTTTTCCGTTCCGCGACCCGTCATCCTGAACTTGTTTCAGGATCCATTGGGCGGTTTTCCCGGCAGGCACATGTCACCATCGGCGCTCCCGGTTTGCTGCGGCAAAGCGCCGGGCCTGAGGCGCGATGGACCCTGAAACAAGTTCAGGGTGACGAAGCGGGAGCGGAAGACCGGTGGGCGATTCCCCTCCTTTGAAGGGGATCGGGCTCAAATCTGTTTCCGATCTGTCCTTGTCCTGTCTTGGCAACGTGTTAGCCTGAATTCTCCGGACAAGGAGATCAGGCATGGTGGCGGTTGCTCTGGCAGTTCTGATGGCGGTGGCGGCGCCTCCTGCGGTCCCTCCGCCGCCGGTCGTCGCCGATGAATTCCGCCGTTCCAGCGAACGCGGCCTTGCCGCCTGGACTCCCGGGGAGGTGCGCTGTGATGGCGGCGCTCTCGTCTCCGGCGCGCCGCTGCGCCGTCCGCTGAACACCATCGGCTGGCGCGGGCCGAACGCGCAGCAGTCGGTGACGCTGCGTTTCGACATCGACGCCAGTGGCCGACCGGTCTCGATCACGCGCGGGGATGCCCGCTTCGTGCCCAACGACGACATCGCGCCCGCGCTCGCCGCCAGTCGGTTCCCGGCCAGGGCGCACAGCGCCTGCTCGGTGACGTATGCGGTCGCGGTGGAGCCTTTCGCGACTGCGTCGGTGCCCGATCTGGTGTCCTACACGGTGTCACCGCTCAACGGGCAACTGCCGATGCCGGGCTGGGAACGCATCCGCGAAGGCGGCAACTGCGCCGACGCCCCGCGCCCGCAGCCGCTGGTGCGCGCGCTCCCGGATTTCGCGAAGCTGCCCGGCACCCCCGGCATGAAGGAATGGGCGCTGGTGACGTACGACACCGATGCGGGCGGCAAGCCGGTGAACGTGCGGATCGGCACCGGCACCGGCAACAAGGCGCTCGATGCGGCGGCGGTCAAGGCGATGCGCGAATCGCGCTTCACCGGCGGTGCGCGCAAGGGGTGTTCCTATCCCTACTGGCGCCAGCCCGAAGTGCTCCCCGCGCCGCCGATGCCGGAAAAGAGCGCGTTTCCCGCAGGCGACAAGTGCCCGGCCGGGCAGGACTGGGCGAGCCAGCCGGTGCTGCGCTTCCCGCAGGCCTACAACCGCCGCCGGATCGAGGGCTGGGCGGTCGTCAGCTACGACATCGCGCCGTGGGGGGCGGTGGGCAATGCCAAGGTACTGGCCGCGCAGCCTTCCGACGACTTTGGACGGCAGGCGCTGCAGGTGATCCAGTCGGCCAAGGCGGCGCCCTCGCAGGAAGGTCGCAGTGGCTGCATCGAACGCATCCGTTTCGCGATCCATCCAGACGCGGGCGACAGCGACGACGCGCCCGATCCGATCATCCTCGGCGGCTGAGCCCCGTTCCTCCCGGGAACCTCACCTTCCGTCATTGCGAGCGTGGCGAAGCAATCCAGGGCGACCTCAACCGCCCCGGATTGCTTCGCTGCGCTCGCAATGACGAATGGGCGCGTCGTCAGCGGCAGAAATCCGCGCCGTCCGCCTCAAGATGGAAGTGGTTCTCGTGCGCGGCGTTGTAACCGGGGCCCAGCGTTGTGCCGAAGCGCTTGCAGGCGCTGTCGTGGACCACGCGCAGGAAGCGGCGTTCGGCGGGCGTGCCGCCGTTCCAGCCGGTCAGCACGGTGATGCGTCGTCCGTCGCCAAGGACGAAGCCAGAGACGTCGATGGCATTGGCACTGGCATGACCCGACCGGCGTGAAGTGCCCGCGACGTTGCGGCACGAATAACTGCCGAACGTCTCTATCTTCACCAGCCGGCTGCCGAGGATCTGCTGCGCCGCGCGGTCCACGCCGTAGCGTGCCCAGCCCGCAAAGGCCGTCGATGTTGCGCAAGTCACGGGGCCGAGCCCGGAAACGGTCACCGTGGCGTCGTCGGTGTTGAGGGCGGCCAGCTTGACCGTCCCCACCGTGGAGCAGGCGCTGCCGTACCAGCGATCCTCGACCGGGGTGAACACGGCCTGCTGCGCGCTGAGAGTCGACAGGCACTGCCGCAGTTCGGGGCGCGGCGGCGATGGGCGGGGGCGACTCGCCATGTGATTCGGCCGTCGGTTCGAAGGCGCCGGACGGTCGATGCACCCGCTGAGCACGGCGAGCAGGGGGAGGGTGAACAAAATTCTGCGCATGGGTCCAAGCTCTTGGCCAAGCTTCTTGGGGGGAGAGTGCCTTAACCTGTGCTTATCCGTGCCTTACACGGCGGCAGGGCGCCATATGGGTGCGACCGTTTTGCACAGTGAACTGACCGCCCTTTGGCCTGCAAGACGATTGACATCCCCGTAGGTGCCACTAGGAGCGGCTCCGGGCCACGCGGTCCCAACGCCGCGCGTGCTCTCTGTAAGGAGAGTCAGAAATGACTGATTTGATTGCCGTTCCCGCGCGTAAACCTGCTCGTCCGCAGTTCTCTTCCGGACCTTGCGCCAAGCCGCCCGGCTATTCCCCCGAAAAGCTCGCCACCGAATCGCTGGGTCGTTCGCACCGTGCGAAGATCGGCAAGACTCGCCTCGCCTACTGCATCGACCTGATGCGCGAAGTGCTGCAGCTGCCGGATACCCACCGCATCGGCATCGTCCCGGGTTCTGACACCGGCGCCTTCGAGATGGCCATGTGGACCATGCTCGGCCAGCGCGCCGTGACCACGGTTGCGTGGGAAAGCTTCGGCGAAGGCTGGGTGACGGACGCCGCCAAGCAGCTCAAGCTCGATCCCACCGTGATCCGCGCCGACTACGGCCAGCTGCCCGACCTCACCCAGATCGATTTCAGCAACGACGTGCTGTTCACCTGGAACGGCACCACCTCGGGCGTGCGCGTCCCCAACGCCGACTTTATCCCGGCCGACCGCGAAGGCCTGACTTTCGCCGACTCGACCTCGGCGGTGTTCGCCTACGACATCGACTGGTCGAAGATCGACGTCGCCACCTTCTCCTGGCAGAAGGTTCTGGGCGGCGAGGGCGGCCACGGCGTCCTCATCCTCGGCCCCCGCGCGGTCGAGCGTCTGGAAACCTACACCCCGGCATGGCCGCTTCCCAAGGTGTTCCGCCTCGTTTCCAAGGGCAAGCTCGCAGAGGGCGTGTTCAAGGGCGAGACGATCAACACCCCCTCGATGCTCGCCGTCGAGGACGCGATCTTCGCGCTGGAATGGTCGAAGTCGCTGGGCGGTCTGGAAGGTCTGAAGGCCCGTTCGGACGCCAACGCCGCTGCCCTTGGCAAGATCGTCGCCGAGCGTGACTGGCTGGGCCACCTTGCGGTGGACGAGGCGACCCGTTCGAAGACCTCGGTCTGCCTGACCGTCGAAGGTGCCGACGCCGACTTCATCAAGAAGTTCGCTGCCCTGCTCGAAAAGCAGGACGCCGCCTACGACGTCGCCGGATACCGCGATGCCCCTGCGGGCCTGCGCATCTGGTGCGGCGCCACCGTCGATACCCAGGATATCGAGGATCTCGGTCCCTGGCTCGACTGGGCCTACGCCACCGTCAAGGCTGGCTGACTTTCTTAAGCCCTCTCACCTTTAGGGGAGAGGGTTGGGAGAGGGGCTCACCCCTCCCGTTTTTCCAGACATCAAAGGGCCGGGGTGCGGCATATTCCCCTCTCCCCGGCCCTCTCCCCTGAAGGGGAGAGGGAGACTATTATGACCAAGCCCAAAGTCCTCATTTCCGACAAGATGGACCCCAACGCCGCCCGCATCTTCGAGGAGATGGGCTGTGACGTAGACGTCATCACCGGCGAGAACCCGGAACAGCAGATCGCCCGCATCGGTGAATACGATGGCCTCGCCATCCGTTCGTCGACCAAGGTGACCAAGGAAATGCTCGCCGCCGCCAAGAACCTCAAGGTCATCGGCCGCGCCGGCATCGGTGTCGACAACGTCGACATCCCGGCCGCCTCGGCGCAGGGCGTCGTGGTGATGAACACGCCGTTCGGCAACTCGATCACCACCGCAGAGCACGCCATCGCGCTGATGTTCGCGCTCGCCCGCCAGCTGCCCGAAGCCAACGCGCAGACCCAGCAGGGCCTGTGGCCGAAGAACGGCTTCATGGGCGTCGAAGTCACCGGCAAGACGCTCGGCCTGATCGGCGCGGGCAACATCGGCTCGATCGTCGCCAGCCGTGCGCTGGGCCTGCGCATGAAGGTCGTCGCCTTCGACCCGTTCCTGACGCCAGAGCGCGCCGTGGAAATGGGCGTCGAGAAGGCGGACCTCGAAACGCTGCTCGCCAAGGCGGACTTCATCACGCTGCACACGCCGCTGACGGACCAGACCCGCAACATCCTCTCGGCCGAGAACCTCGCCAAGACCAAGAAGGGCGTGCGCATCATCAACTGCGCACGCGGTGGCCTGGTGGACGAAGCCGCGCTGAAGGCGGGCCTCGATTCGGGCCACATCGCGGGCGCCGCTCTCGACGTGTTCCAGACCGAACCGGCGAAGGATTCGCCGCTGTTCGGCACCCCGAACTTCATCTGCACCCCGCACCTCGGCGCATCGACCACCGAAGCGCAGGTCAACGTGGCGCTGCAGGTTGCCGAGCAGATGGCCGACTACCTCGTCAACGGCGGCGTCACCAACGCGCTCAACATGCCGTCGCTGAGCGCCGAGGAAGCCCCGAAGCTCAAGCCCTACATGAAGCTGGCCGAAGTGCTGGGTTCGATGGTCGGTCAGCTGACCGTGGACTCGGTGCCGCGCATCTCGATCCACGTCGAGGGCGCTGCCGCCGAACTGAACCAGAAGCCGATCACCGCCGCCGTCCTCGCCGGCTTCCTGCGCGTGCAGTCGGCCACGGTGAACATGGTCAACGCCCCGTTCCTGGCGAAGGAGCGCGGCCTCGAAGTGCGCGAAGTGAAGACCGAGCGCGAGGGCGACTACCACACCCTGATCCGCGTTTCGGTGAAGACCGAAGCGGGCGAGCGTTCGGTGGCTGGCACGCTGTTCAACAACGTCGAGCCGCGCCTTGTCGAGATGTTCGGCATCAAGGTCGAGGCGGAACTGGACGGCTCGATGCTCTACATCGTCAACGAGGACGCGCCGGGCTTCATCGGCCGCATCGGTACGCTGCTGGGCGAGAACGCGATCAACATCGGCACCTTCAACCTCGGCCGCCGCGCGGCTGGCGGCGAAGCGGTGCTGCTGCTCTCGGTCGACGGCGATCTCTCGGCCGGGCTGCTGGAGCAGGCGCGCGCGCTGCCGGGCGTGAAGACCGTCAAGGCGCTGACGTTCTAAGCTGACGCTTTAACAGGCTCCCAACGAAAGGGGGTCGGTGCCTTGCGGCGCCGGCCCCTTTTTAGTTCGTGAGGCGTCGTTTGCCTCGCGGTTCTTGATATTGTTGACTCAGTCAACATAATAGATCAAGGCTGGCGCATGAACCAGGCCATCGACGCGATCCGCACCTTCAACCGCTTCTTCACCCGGCACGTCGGCGCCATCGACGCGCGCTTTCTCGACACCGACGCGAACCTGCCGGAAGCGCGCCTCCTGTTCGAGATCGCACGGCTGGGGCCGGTGCTGGCCAATGTCCTGCAGGCCGAGCTGGGCCTCGATCGCGGTTATCTCAGCCGGATGATTGCCCGGTTCGAGGAGCGGGGCTGGGTCGCGCGGGACCGGCTCGACAGCGACGCGCGTGCCCGCCCGATCCGGCTGACGCAGGCGGGGCAGGCGGCGTTCGAAGAGATCGACGGGCGCCAGCGCGATGCCGTCGCGCACGATCTGGAACGCCTGAGCGCGACCGAGCGCGACGATCTGGTGCAGGCGCTGACAAGGGGGCGGCTGCTGCTGGATCGCCAGGCGCCCGATGCCTTCACGATCCGCGATGCGCGAGTCGGCGAAGTCAGTCAGGTGGCGGCCCGTCAGTCGGTGCTCTACGCCGAAAGCCACAGTTGGGGCCGCGGACTCGAAGTGGTGGAGGCGGAAACCACTGCGGCGTTCCTGCGAAACTTCGATGCCGAGCGAGAGCGCTGCTGGGTCGCGGATCTGGGCGGGGTCATGGCCGGAGCAGTGTTCCTCACCGACGAGGGGGAAGGCACCGCTCGGCTGCGCCTGCTCCACGTCGAGCCTTTCGCGCGGCGGCGGGGCATCGGCGACGCGCTGGTCGCCGGCTGCCTCGATTTCGCGCGGGAGAAGGGCTACGCACAGGTGGTGCTATGGACGCATACCGTGCTCGAAGCCGCGCGCCGCATCTACGCGCGCAACGGCTTCGAGTGCATCGACACCCAGGTCCACCATACGTTCGGCGAACCGGTTCAGGGCGAGACCTGGCGCGTGCTGCTCTGACGGATCAGCGCGGCGGCGGGCCGCCCATCGGGCCGGGGCCGCCCGGGCCGCCGCGCATGCGGCCACCATCCTTGCCCTTGGGGCGCAGCTCTTCCATCGTCAGGTAGCCGTCGTGGTCGGCGTCGGCAGCCTCGAACAGCTTGCCTTCGTAGGCCAGCAGTTCCTCCAGCGAGACGCCGGCATCGTAATTGGTGTTGGCCTTGGCGATGACGGTGCCGGTCAGCGGCTCGATCAGCGCCGCCAGCATGCGGTCCTCGGGATCCTTGCCGGCATCGGGCATGATGGCCTCGGCGATCGGCCCGTCGCGGTCGCCGATCGCGGCGCCTTCCTGCGAGGCGGCCGAGCCCATGTCGCGCTGCCAGGCGGTGAATTCGGCGACCGAGATCGAGCCGTTGTGATCGGCATCGACGCGGGCGAAGCGGGTGCGGATGATCTCGGCGCGGCGGGCCTCGACGATCGCGTGCAGTTCGTCGAGCGTCACCGTGCCGTTGCGGTCGGTGTCGGCCTCGCGGAACATCGCGGTGACGACCTGGTCGAAGCGTTCGCGCTTGATCGGCTTGGGCTGGCGCGGGGCACGGGGCGCGCCGTCGCCGCCGGAGGGCGGGCCGCCGCCCATGTCACCGCCGCCGCCACCCATGTCGCCGCCCATGCCGCCGCCGCCCATGTCGCCGCCCATACCGCCCATGCCCTGGGCAAGTGCGTGAGGGGCGAATGCGGATGTCGCCAGCGCGATCAGCACGGGGGCGAGGATCGGCAGGCTCTTGCCGGGACGAGGCATCTTCATCGGTTCGTGATCTCCATTGCATGCGTCCCGCCAGACGATGGCGCGATGCTTAGCGGTTCCGGGTGTCGCTGCCGATGGGAAAATCGTCACCAATCGTCGCAGATTTGCGCATTCGACAACCGCGCCGCGTCGGGCTAAGGGCGCGGCCATTATGCAGGAAAACGACCGCGATCTTCTGCCCGAGGGACTGGGCGACCGACTGGTGCAACAGGCATGGACCTCGCAGACCGTGCGCCGCGCCGCGCATGACGTGTTGGCGAGCCACGGCTATGCGCGCGTCGAGACGCCGGTGCTCGAATTCGAGAAGGCGCTGGCGCACCGCATGGCGGGCGTGCAGGTGCGCCGCATGTTCCGCTTCGTCGATCCGGTGTCGCTGCGGATGCTGGCGCTGCGTTCCGACATCACCGCGCAAGTCGCGCGCATCGCCGCCACCGGGCTGGCAGAGGCGCCGCGTCCGCTGCGCCTGTCCTATTCGGGGCAGGTGGTGACGATCAAGGGCGACGGCCTCGATCCCGCCCGCGAACGCCTGCAGGTGGGCGCCGAACTCGTCGGTGCCGATTCGACTGAGGCCGTGGCCGAGATCGTCGAACTGGCGATCGAGACGCTGCGCGCGGCCGGGGCGACCGGGGTGTCGGTGGACTTCACGCTGCCCGACCTCGTCGATACGCTGAGCGCCGGCGCGCTGCCGCTGCCCGCGCAGAACATCGAGGCGGTGCGCCAGATGCTCGACGCCAAGGACGCAGGCGGGCTCGTCGATGCGGGCGGCGAGGCGTATCTGCCGCTGCTCTACGCAGTCGGCCCCTTCGACACCGCGATCGAGCGGCTGGCGGCATTCGATGCCGAGAACACGCAGGAGCGCGGGGTACTGGCATCGCGCATCGCCGCGCTGCGCGCCATCGCCGCGCGGGTGAGCGGCAAGGCGCGGCTGACGCTCGATCCGTCCGAGCGCCATGGTTTCGAATATCAGTCGTGGTTCGGCTTCACGATCTATGCAGACGGCATTCCCGGCAGCATGGGTCGCGGCGGTACTTACTCGATCCTCGGCCAGACCGGACGCAATCCCGAAGCCGCGACCGGTTTCTCGCTCTATCCCGATCCGCTGATCGAGAGCCTCTCCGCCGCAGCGGGCGAGGAGCGGCGCCTGTTCCTTCCGCTCGGCCACGACCGCGAAGTCGCGTCGCGCCAGCGCGCGATCGGCTGGGTGACGGTGGCGGCGCTGTCCGAAGCCGACGACGCGCTGGCCCTGGGCTGCTCGCACAAGCTGGAAGGCGGCGAGGCGGTCGCGCTTTAAAGAGCGATCGCCTCGGATACTGTTCACGGTCGGGCATCCGACATTTCGCATCGTCACCCTGAACTCGTTTCAGGGTCCATCATGCCGATTGGCGTGGTGGCCGGAATTACAACCCGCCAGCGCCGTTCGGTGAACTGACGCATTGGGCCATGCTGCAAGATGGACCCTGAAACGAGTTCAGGGTGACGGTAGCTTTGCCGTGTCGGCTTTGAATGTCGATCGACTCTAGCACTACTTTGGCAGAAGTTTGAAATGCGTGACTGATAGGCTCCCACCGCAATGAGGGCATTGGTCTGGCGGAGGTCTTGATATTCGGTCAATGATGGCCTGTCGGATGGCGGGCATGCTCGGC
>NZ_JAZFAX010000019.1:0-109753 GCF_036352595.1 Novosphingobium resinovorum | reverse complement strand
AGGGCCATTCTGTCCTCGGTCATCGTCTTCTTCTCCAGGTTCGAGTTCGCATCCGAACCCTACCAGAAGATCGACGGTGGCCACCCTCTCAGGGAAACCTTCCTACACCACCCCGCGGGACACGACCCGTTTGCCTTTGAGAATCGCAAGCAAGGCCCGAAAATCATCCGGCCTGACCTGCCCCCCGGCGGTCCCCCGGTCATAACGAGAGTCTTGCGGTTGAATATTCCGGCACGCTCGCCTGCACAAGCGCGTCGGGCGTGATGCTATCGTCCTGCACGAACGTCCGACGCGCTTGTGCAGGCGTTCGATTTCCCAACGATGAGTGGGGCCGAACATGGTTGTAATCGTAGCGCCAGATGGCCAGCTTCCGACGGGCATCAGCCAGGCTGTCGAACAGTTCCTCGTTGAGCAGCTCATCGCGCAATGAGCCGTTGAAGCTCTCGATCAAGCCATTCTGCTGGGGCTTTCCGGGGTCGATGTAATGCCACTCGACCTTGTTCTTGCTGGCCCACTGCAGGATCGCCCGGCTCGTAAATTCAGTGCCATTGTCACTGACAATGCAAGCAGGTTTCCCATGCAGGCGAACCAGCGCATCCAGTTCGCGCGCCACTCGAGCTCCCGAGATGCTGGTGTCCGCTGCCAAGCAAAGGTTCTCCCGGCAGCAATCATCGTTGATCGCCAGAATCCTGAACTTACGCGACGCGCCAAACGTATCGGCGACAAAGTCCATCGACCAGCGGTCACCAGGGCGAAGTGCCCCCGGCACCGGTGTCCGACTACCCCGGGCGCGCTTGCGGCCGCGGCGTCGGCATACAGACAAGCCTTCTTCCCGATATAGCCGGTAGAGCTTCTTGTGGTTCATGCTCATGCCCTTGCGCTTCAGCATGACGCCGATCCGACGATAGCCGAACCGACGGCGCTGCCCTGCGATTTCTCGCATCGCTTCGCGGATGGCTCCGTGGTCCGGCGGGCGTTCGCGCCTGACCGTCTTGGGATCGACGCCAATCAGCACGCAGGCCCGGCGCTGTGAGACTTGGTAGTCCCGCATCACACCGAGCGCCACGTCGCGCCGCTGGCCTGGCGTCGTCAGCCTTTTCCCAGCAGGTCTTTCAGGATCGCGTTGTCCAGCATGCTGTCGGCCAGGAGCCGCTTCAGCTTGCCGTTCTCGTCCTCCAACTGCCGCAACCGATGGGCATCGGAAACCTCCATGCCGCCGTATTTCGCCTTCAGCTTGTAAAAGGTCGCCGTGCTCAGGCCGTGCTTCCGGCAAACCTCGACCGTTGGAAGCCCTGCCTCCTGTTCCTTGATCATCCCGATGATCTGCGCCTCGGTGAAACGGCTCTTCCTCATGCGTCTGCTCCTTCCTCGTGGACAGACTCTACATCAGAATGAGGGACCTTTCGGGGGGCAGGTCAGGCCGTATGACCCGTTCCAGTTGAAAGCCGGATCGGCCTCGATGCGTCCAAATCAAATGGGCTTCGATCAGTCCGATCACCGGCAGTCGGATGAGCACGCGTTCTCCGCGATCGATGGCAACTTCGCCAAGGCACATGAAGCCCTGATCCGAAATGTTGGCGATGTTCAGCGTCATCTCGCCAAGACGGCGATGCTCGGCGACAACGGAATGCGTGACATCGTGGCGCAGACCACGACGTGTCTCGATCATATAGTGTCCACTCCAAAACCGGGGACACAATGCGCCTGCATCCGTCACCTGGTTAACAACAGGAGACAGGGATTCGGTAAATATTTTATTAATTCAGCGTCTGCCGCACACGCTTTGCTCCGACACGTTTATCGTGTCGAATTGGGTCGGCCTGCTGCCCACCGCATGATGAAGCAGCGAATTTGAGGTCAATTACACGATTGAAAAGGATTAGCAAATCGCGCTCGTCCTCGGGCCAACGACTTGAAGGTAAGGATAGCAGTGCTTGTGCAATGTCGTCTTCGCTTATTCCTTCAAGGATTACCATGATTTTCCTGAATCCTTACTTAAGGTGCAGTCCCAACGACTTTACCTCGTTCGGCATGGCGTGGCCAAATTACAAACCTGAAATACCGGGCGATCGATCGCTGCTTGAGTCCGGGGAACTGCCCGCAGGCTTCCACTCATTTTCGGAGATCTCGCATACCAGCGGCATGCTGCACCGTTCACAGATACCTATCCACTGACCGTCTTTGGCATACGTATGCTTCCAGTCAGATTGATGACCAAACAGCTTGCAAAGCCGACTCATGCAAGAGTCTCCTTTTCAGGAACGGATCGCTACAACCAATATCATGATCGAGATCGCTGATATGGTCGCAAAAGGCTGAAACGATCAGGGGTTCCAGATTGGATCTGCGATTGGCCATATTCATGAGACGAACGAAGCACTTGTCAGACAAAGCGTAATCGCCGGAAACTTGCGCAAAACAAATCAGATCTATGCGATCACAGCGCCAATTCACTTTATCCCTTGTCGGCCAGCCAGTCTATACGCCATGACCGGCGAGCCCTTCTACGGATCTGAGCGCCACAATGACGGCAAGTGCCAACATAGTTCAAACCGTCCCAGGTCACGCCCGAACGAACAGGTGTATGTCGGTTGATCCAGCAAAGGGGGAAAGCAAGTCGCATTGAACGGTCCACGCTGTGGTGACAGTCACGCGTCAGCACCATCTCCCACGCAATGTCAGGCTATCCGTTCTGGAATTCATCATAGCACGCAAACAGCCCATTGCACCATGTCACACGAAGAGGGGCCTATTGCGGGGGCGAACCGCCATTAAGCTTGCTGGCAAAAGCCTGAATGCGCTGCTGAAGGGCTGGGTTCGATTGTGAGTCAGTTGCAATTTGGTTGAACTTTTCCGGCGTTAATCCCGCAGCTTTTACGGCAGTTACCATTCTGGCCTGCTTATCGCCGTCGGGCGTCGCGGTATCCTGCTGGATCTCCTGCACGGCGAGCGCGGCTTTTACATATTGTTCAAGCTCCGCGTCACTGAAGCCTCCCGCCTCTCCCGGAACCGGAGGCGTCGCCGGCGCGGCAGGAGGCGGGGCGCCAGGACTGACTGCGTCCTGGGCTCGGGCAGCACCAGTCGTTGCAAGGAGGTACAGCGCGCAGGATGTCGCGACCGGCATGACTGATTTGGTGAGCATTATCTCGTTCTCTCCGCCTAAGCTCGCCATGAGAAGGTCATGCAGGAGGAGCGCTTTTCCAACCCCTTCATGGACCCGCGGTGCCGTGAATGGGGTGAAACGACACTCAAGTTGCAAAAACGACGAGAAGCGGCCGGATCGTTTTAACGCTTGGCTGCGGGCCGGCACCTTCAATCACGAGGCAGAACCTTTGCCCATGACATGGGCGGCCGGATCGATGATCGTGACGGCATCTCGCGAACTGTTGCAAATGGCATCCGCCATGCCAAAAAGCTCCACCTTGCCGCCACCATTGTAGATACGGCCAGCCACTGTCCCGCGCACGATGGCGTGTGCACCTTTTTCCACCTTCAGATCACCGGCGATCGTGCCATGGAGGATGAGCTTAATGCTACTGCATAAAGTAGCGCCGCCCGTCACAGTCCCATAGAGGGCAATATCCTCTTCGATTTCAACGGGACCATCCAGATTTTTGTGAACTGCCTTCACATCCTTATCTCCCTGCGATTCTACGCTGCACCATCCGCCGCAAAACGACGAAATGCCTCCCAAACCCGGCACGCCTTGAAGTTCTGCTATGTGCTCTCCAGACGCCGAGCCCATGGTAAACTGTGGTCAGCCCCTATATCGTAGTTCACGCGGATTTTCCGCCATCGCCTAACTCATCTCGCCGTTGCCCTGACCCGCCATCGCGCATTTCCGCCCTGCCAATCGACCAATCGCTTGCTCCTTGGCTATTTGCCTGCTGGTCGATTTCAAGGTGCCTCTTCTGAAGGCTTGCCCTGCTTCGCCGTGTGCTCCTCATGGAGTTCGCGGGCCATCTGACGCCCAAGAAGGCGTGCCAGACGAAGGATGGCGGCATCTGCCTCCGGAGAGAGCGCAGGCTTTTCGATCGGTGAGCCCGTCTTGTTTTTCATGGCCTCAGGGCAACCTGGCCCAAGACCCTGACAGGTGTCGGGCGGGAGAACCGAAAGAGACGCAGAGGAGCAAGATGGGAGTGGAGGGAAGGAGAAAGAGAACGGCGGAATGACAGAAAACTCATATCGCCGCGCTCGCAATCCGTGCTATTCTTCGCGCCGAAAAGGCTTCGCACATGCAGCAAGTTGATCAATTCGAGCAGATCGATCGGGAAATCCACCAGGAACCATCGCCACGGGCTGCGGATTGGTTCTGGCGCCCATGGTATGCGAAACTCACGTGGGCGCTGACGCTGCTCTACTGGATCGGCCTCGAGGGTTTGCTCACAGTACCTTTCGACCAGTTGAATATCTATTTGGTCAACACAATGGTCCTGCTGATTTTCGTTTTCAATCCAATCACTGTCGTTGCGGTGCTCGGATATGGATTTCTCAAGGCCAAGGTTGCATGCGGGGAATCGGTGATAACGCCGGGACCGCCTTCGCGAAGACCGGCCATTGATCCCTACACAGACCCGTCCGATCCCCGCTCGGGTCTCCGCCACCTTCGGCACATCGGCGTGATTAAGGATTAGCATCATGGATCCCGCCGCTCCTTGAAGCTCGGATCGCCGTCGGCCATTCCGTTGTCACGGTCGAATAGTAGTCGACCATTACCAAGGATCGACGATTGCTCCATTGATATGACTGGACCCGTGACATCAAGCGTACCTCGCCCAGCGTCTGCCTCTCTCAGGTATCGATTTCGCAGCCCGTAGTTGCCAAGCACCTGCTCACTGAGTTCCCGGGCAAAAGTCTGCTCAGGACGACTAGAACGGGCGGCCGTTTTCTCGGCTGAAGCAATTGCCTCCCGAACATCGTAATTCACGGTATCGATTGATGAATGAGCGACAACCGCTGCAACACCTCGATCGGAAATGTCGGCACTCAAGCTACCGCTCAACGAGCCCGTAACGCTGTTGCCTTTGGCGCCTTCTTTTTCGTCGCTGCCCTTGCCGCCAGAGCCAGCGCCGCGCGAGGCTGATGCGGTGAGATCGCCGGAGATGCTCTGGCTATCCGCGGTTGAGTGCTCAGCCGATCGCGCAAGCGACCGCTGCCATCCGGTCTGAACCATGATCGCCGTAACATCGCGCTCCAGCGTATCGGCGACCTGCGGCTTCAGCCGCCAATTGCCGCGCCGATCCATCTCGAATCCGCCACGCAGCCAGCTGGCCATGGCTGCTTCACCTTGCGGCCCGCTCCCCAGGAAATGCTCGATCGTATCAGGCCCCGCCTGCTTACCGGCCTCAAACCGCGTGCTGGTGTCGTTGCGGGCCGACTGACTGAACCCGGTGCTGCTGGACACGAGCAGGTCATTGTGCGCGAAGCTAAGCCGCGCATGCCCGCCGTTGGCGATGGCGCCGAGCTGGCCCTCGTTGATGAGGCCGCCACGCCACATCTGCGCTGCAAGCTCTGGCGTCAGGTTGAGACTGACATCGCCATTCTGGCTCATTGCGATCTGTCGCTTCGACATCTCGACGCCATGCTCGCGCAGAAGCGCCTGCGTGCGGGTGAGACGCTCCTTGTCGACGATCCCTGTCAGCCGCTCGTTGCGGGCGCGATCAGCGATGCCTTCCGCGCCGCCTTCGGCCATATCGACCTGGTTCCCGGCCGTGCCGGCCAGCGCGCGAATAAAGGAATCGAGCCGCGCTGCCTCGCGCACGGAAACGCCCGCGGCCGCTGCCCCTTCAGCAAATCCCGCATTGTCCGCTTGCCGCCGCTGCTCGCCGATCCGGGCGGAACTGCGCGCGCCGTCAGCACCGACCTCCCGCTGCGCATCGAGCTTGCCCGAACGTTCGGCAAAGTCGTAGCCTGCGGCCTCGCGGGTACGTCCATAGACACTCGTACCTTCACGCGCCGCCTCCGCGCTCGCGCCATCGGCCGTGCCAACCTGGACTGCGGCATTGTAGCTTTCCAGCGCGCGCAGCACCTGCGCCTCGTTGCGTCCGGTCGCGCGCGAGAGTTGGCTGATCGCCGTCGATCGCGCCTCGCCCGACAAAGCGTTGATAAACCCGATCCGCCGGCTGGTTTCGGTAACAGACAGGCCGAGCATGGAAGCGGCCTGCCTCTCCCCCTCGTTATGCCCTGTGCGGCGCGCCTGCTCAGTGGCGACATTACCGCGCTCGACCGCGGTGACCCTCTCGCCGGCATAATCACGCCGCCCTTCCATTGCGCCGACCTGCGTTTGTGCCGCGGTCAGATCATTGCGCAACATCTGCTCCTGATCGAAGGCATTGGCCGTCAGCTTGGCGAAGGTCGGATCAGCACTTGCCTGCCCGATCACCGTGGACGCCTTGAGCGCGGCATCCCTGGGATCATAGCCGTTCCGCTCAAAATGGCGCCGGGCGCCCGCTTGCATCATCTCATAGGCACGTTGGTCGCCGAACGCCTTCCACTGCACCATGTTCTGCGCAAAGGCGGCAAAGGCCCGCTCTCCGGACTGGCCTTCCCCGAAATAGCTGGTCCCGAGCTGGCGCAGCGCATCGCTCTGCGCGAAACCATGGATCGCCGACGTCGCGGCGTTGCTGCGTATCGCGCGCGCCGTGGCAGGATCGCTCAGATCCCGTCCGACGAGGGCAGGGGATAGCCCGCCCAGTTCCCGCGCGGCATCGGTCCGCCCCAACCCGAACGCCGCTGTCCCTGCCGGGCCGCCGCCATGCTCGCCCATGACGGTTCCCGCAGCGCCGAAAGCCCGGTCGAGGCCAAAGCTGCTGCGCTCGCCAAAATCGCCGAACCCGGACGATGTCGAGCGGCGAGAGAGCGTGCCGCCGGCCGAAGCCTGCGCTTCCAGCGCCGAGGCATAGCCCTCGCTGGTTCCCACCGTCGCCGCCGCCATGCTCCCCTGTCCCTGCACGCCGAGCATGCCCGACGTGAAAGCAGTGAACATGTTGCCCGAAAAGCGGAACACGGTGAACACAAAGGCGCCGGCAAGACCCGCTGCGGCGGTCCGGAACGAACCGAAAATGGCAAGCGCCTTCATCGCTGCCGATGGCGCGAGAATCCAGCTGTCGGCCGCGACATTGGTGGCACGCAGTTCCGCCAGCACGTCCATCGCCCGGCCAAGCGTAAGCTGATAGATGCCCGCATCGATGACACTCCACAGCGCCACGAACACGAACAGCCCCAGCGCAAAGCTGGCTACCCTGAGATTGATCGGCGTGAGAATGAAGAGCAGCGCGATCGGCATCATCATAAGCATGATCGCGAAGACGGACGCGCGGATCGTCGGCATCCACTCATTGGCGGTAGAAAGCGTCGCCAGGCCGTTGGACTCGATCGCCCGGTTCGCCATCACCCGAGCTGTCGCTGCCGGGGAATCCTCGAACAGGACATCGCCCACCGTCTGTCCGAGCAGGATGTTGGCGAGGAATTTCTGCCGGTTCATCGCTTGCCCCAGCATCATGTCGCCCAGGCCGTCGATCTGCTGGCGGCAGCGATCGCGCTGGGCCGTCTGGGTCACGTCGAAGCCGGTGCGCGCGCAGACCTGGTCGCTGTAGGCATCGAATAGAGTAGAATCCGACAGCCGCTCGGAAATGTGGCTCCACGCCGCCTCGCAGCTCACCGTCGTTCCCGCCTTGTCGCTCGCCGTGAACACGGTCGAGAAGGTTGCCGGTCCCGCCATCGCCGCGAAAGAGGAGGGAAGGTCGGTCGAGGTCCGAAAGAGCTGATCGTCATCGACGCCATAGGCCGGCGAGACACGCGCGACCGGGTAACATTGCCGAACATAGTCCTTCACCGTCGCATCGAGGAAGGTATCGACGATCGGACTGCGCGGGGACACCGCGTTCAGGAAAAGGTCGAACGCATGTCCGCCGGCTCCAAATTCCAGCTTCGCATTGGGATCGGTTGTGTTGTCGTCGATCGTTTCGGCAAGCGCCCGCTCCATGAGATTGGTGACACCCGCGACCAGAACGATCAGATTGGGCACGTCTCCAACCGGCTGGTAGGCATTGCGTACCCGGTCATAGATGTGGACCGTTCCCGTTGTGGCGATCATTCCCACAAACAGCCCGATGCCGACCAACATCTGAAAACCAAACGCGACAAGACCCATTCCGGAACCCCGAATACTGGCCAGCACCGCGCCAAGAGCTATGCCGGCTACCGCGATGATCACGACCAGCGTTTCGTAGCGGGGGTCGCCAAAGATCATTGCAACGAGATGGAACGCATCGACCGTTTCCGCGAAACCGCCCCAGGTGTGATAGCTGGCATCGATCGCCAGCGCGGGCGTCGCGATAAGAGAGCCGGCGAGGGCAATCAGCAGGCGAAGAAAGGAGCGCATGGCGGGCCTCACCGGTTACGATTGGCGTTGGCGCCCGCGGCATCGCGGGCGTCGCGGTCACGCTGGCGCACGACACCGGCATAGCTGGCGGAGAGGTTCGCCTGGTTCATCGCGGCCATGTAGGACTGGCGCATCTGCGCGCGCTGGCGCAGCACCTCGTCACGCAGTTCGCGAAGCTGCTCGATGCCCTTGGTGAGGATGCGCGTCTGGCACACGTTCGTATTCGCCGCGTCCGCCGCGCCCGCCGTAGTGACGCCGCGCTCGGCGTTCTGGAGGGCGAAGTCGATCGAACGGGTCAGGTCGTTGAGCATCTGGTAAGCGAGGGTGAGGGCGACCAGTTCGTCGGTGTCGGCGATCACGCTGTCGGTCAGGCCCTGGCGCACGCCCCATTCGAGCAGGCGATAGACCGGCAGGGTCCGCACGTTGGCGACGAACTGCTTCTCCTCGCTCGTCAGTGCCGAGCGGGTGCGGATCTTGGCCGCGACCGATTCCATCTTCTCGCGCGCCAGTACCAGCGCGCCGCGCCCGGCGCCGTTCACCGAGCAGTCCGAGGCGGTGGCGGGAATGTTGAGCGCACGGGTCGGCACGCGGCCGGTCAGGAAATCGTCGGCGCTTTCGGTGTCCTGGTGCGGGCAGGCGGGGATGGCCGAGAAGATCGGCACCTTGTCATTCGTATCCCAGCGCATGTAGACATCGCCGACCCGCGCCCGCATGACGCCCGCCCAGTCCGAAGCGCCGACCCGGGCGGCGGCATGCGCAAGGAGCGAGCCGGTCTTGAAGATCTCGGTGACCTCGGCGGGGCAATTCTCGAGCGCGTCCTTCAGATCCTCGGTCGGATTGCCCTTGTTCGCCTGGATCTTCTCGCGGCTCTGCTGCCAGCTATTGGCATAACCTTCGCGGATCGACTTGTAACCGGTCATCTCCTCGAGGATCCCCGACATGTTGTCGTCGCCCTTGGCGATCTGGACCATGCGGTTGGCGAGGCGGCAATCGTTCACCTGGATCGAGTTCAGGTAATTGGTCGCCGCCTCCATCTTTGAAATTATATTCCCCATCTTCTCGTCAAGGGTTTCCAGGAGATACTGGAAGGCGACCGCGGGGGCCGCCTGAAGGATCGTCTCCAGCTTCTCGACGAGGTATTCCGGATCGAGGAACGACATTCCGCCCAGGAACATGTCGATGCCGCCGCAGCCCGCCTTCACCTTGGGCAGCGTCAGGCTCATGAGATAGTCGTCATGGACGTCGACCCGGCCCGACATCCCGCCCGCGGTCACGTAGCCGCGGGTCTGGTCCTCGAAGCTTCCGGGCGAAGTGTAGGTGACATTGTCGAACCAGCTCTCCGCCCAGCTCTGCGCATGGGCGGGGACCGCGTGGCCGCACGATGCGACCACCAGGAAGAGCACGAGGGCCGCAGCGCGACGGTTCAGACGGTGTGGATTACATTCCATGGCGGGCATCCCGGTGAAGTGGAAAGGTGACGCGGCCCCGCCATGATCAGCGTCCCTTCGGGTTGGAGGAGGCCGGCGCCCTCACGCCGACGATCCCGGTGAATTTGGACATGGCGCGCACGCCGACGGCGGTTCGCGCCCCGGTCAGCATCCGGGCCGCGAGCCAGGCATTGCGCGCGATGTTCGGTCCGTGGTCCGTACCGATCGCGATCGGGACCATGCGGTTCGGATCCGTGGCCGCGCGAACCCACGCGACCGGGCTGCCGACCCAGGGGAGCCCCAGGCGCCCCGAGCGCAGCATCGCCTCCTCGGCGCCGATGGTGCGCACCTGCCAGCCATAGCGGGCGCGGAATGCGAGTAGCTTCGACCACAGATCGGCGCAGGGCAGGCAGTCGGGCGCGGTGCTCATCTCGATCACATAGAGCGAGGCCTGGCCACGTAGCATGGTCTCGAAGTCGGGGGGAAAGGCGCGCGTCACCGGAACGCGCGATAGCCACAGTCGCATGTCGGGGGCGGTCGATACCGGGTGAATGGCGGCCCGCCTGGCGATGTCCCTGTTCGCCTGCTGCGCGGCAGCTTGGTTCGCCGCGCACAACCCTACGCCAATAAGCAGGGCGTATCCAAGGCGGACACTCCGCAAGCAAGTCATGGCCGCGGTTCCCGTGTATCGACGAGATCGCCGCCGCTCACGCGCGGATCGGTCGAGGAGACCGGGCCATTGGCGAGCGCATCGAAGAAGCCGTCTTCCTCGCCCGCGGCGGTCAGCCACTGCTCGGGCCGGATATCGCCGCTGAGCAGCCGCACGGCCTGGTAGGCCATCTGCGCGATGTTGGGGTAGGTCTCGACCCCGGCGGCGATGACCATGCGCTGGGCGCTGTTCCGGCGGATCACCATGGTGGTGGGCGTCACCTCCACCCCGAAACGTTGCCCGAGCTCAGGCTTGCGGTCGAGATCCATGAGGCTCACCTGCCAGCCCATCTCGTCCTGGAAGCGCTGCAAGATCGGCCATTGCACTCGGCAGTAGCCGCAGGATGCGCGCGCGAACATGACCAGCGCGAATTCGCTCGCTTTCGAGCGCAGATACTGGCGGCGCAGTTGATCCTTGTGCGCGCCGAGCACATCGCGCGCCTCGCCGACCATCGGGTTCGCCGCCCTCGCATTGAGCTCGGGATGCGTGAGCAGGGCGAGTTGGGTGACCCCTGCGAAAGCGCGGGCCTTGCGACGCGCGAAGTCCTGCAGCCGCCAGAAGTCCGATACGGCCTCGACGGTAAGTACGGTGGCGGCATAGTCGCGCTGCTGTTCGATCAGCATGCGGATCTTCGGCGGGGTCCAGGTCGCCAGTTCCGCCATCGGCGGGATCACCGGTTTCACCAGTGCGTCGGGATCGGACTTCTCCTCTTCCACCTTGGCCGGCGCCTGATACCACCAGTAGCCGCGGGTGCCGCTTTGCGGGCCGGTGCGCCCGGACGCTTGCGCCAGCGCTGTCTGGGTAGGCAGCAACAGGGCTGCGGCAAGGGCAAGCCGCCGCCTCACAGCAGCTTCTCCATCCGCGTAAGCCGCTCGATCGCGACCAGCCCGTAATAGCGGCTGTCATATCCATCGGGATGCGTCGAGCCGACGAAGATCATGCCCTCCGGAATGCGCGTGACGCCCGGGCGCCAGTGCGTCAGCGCCTTGCCGTCGCGGCCGACCGGCTTGCTGACGCCCATCAGGCGGCCGTGGCAATAGTACCAGCCATTGCCGGGCTGGCCCAGGCGAACGGCCTTCTCGATCATGACGATCGGCTCGCCCGGCATGCACAGCGCATATTTGGTGACGTTGACGGGCCTCGGACCCGCCACCGAGTCCGACAGCATGAACGATACGAGATCGCCGCGCCCGATCGGGCCGGGAGCGCGATGCACCACCCAGGCGTCGATCGACGGGGTCATCACCAGCGTCGTGTGCGGCATCGCCCACCAGGCAAAGAGACCGATCGGGAGTACGATACCGTAAGCCTTGAACAGCTGCGCGGGGCGCGCCGGCTTGCCAAGGCCCCTGGCGCCGAGCGCCACGGCGGCGCGCAGCGGTAGGTCCTTGCCTTCACGGTAAAGCCGTCTACCGGCGCGCCAGGCGAGTGAGAGCATCCCGCACCTCCTCTCCGCCGCCGAGGCGGCCATATTCCTCGAGCAGCCCGGTAAGCGCCGCGTCGCCGAACACGAGATGCGCAGGCCGCAGGGGCACCTCGTCACGCTCGCAATAGGGCCGGGTGGGATCGCCGGGAACCATCGCCAGTGCCGGTACCCGGGTGACGCCATGCTGGCGGAAGACCAGCGGATCGACGATCAGCTGCACGTTACGCATGGCGCAGGCGGGGCCTTCGCACCCCGGATCAATGCGCAGGATCGCCGCCGACAGCTTCGCCATCGGCGCGACCTGTCGCATTCCGCCGGGCATTCCCCGAAACGCCATGACGCCGCCGGCACGCTCGAGTTGGCCCGCGTAGGTTCGCAGTGTCGCGACCGGCATCGCGGACGACACGAACAGCACCGGCACCCAGCGTTTCTCACCACCAGCGGAGACCACGCCGGCCAGCGCCGCGGCTTCGGGCTGTTTCACTCCCAGCGCCTGCGCGACCCGGCGACTGGCAGCTTCCCGCTCGGCGGCGAGCGCTTCGCGCGCGGCCGCGACGTCTCCTTCCGCGCGTTTGACCATGGCAGGATCCGTCTTGCGGCGGCGCATCCCCTCGAACGCACGGCGCTGGGTGGCGGTGTCCGACTTCGTCGGCAGAACGGGCGAGGGGACCTTTGTGGCCTTCGCCTTGTCGGCGGCGCGCTTGACGCGCTCCATGGCGTCCGCACCCTGGTCCTCGATCCGCGTGCGGGCGCTCTCCGGCTGCGCCTGCCCGAACGCGGGCGGCGGCGCACTTGCGCCTGCCCCCATCGGTGTACAGGCAAGGCAAGCCACGAGCAGGGCGTCCCTAGTTGCTGATCGTCTGCATATAGGCATCGATCTTGTCCTTCATGTCGATCTGGATTTCGCTCTGGGCGCGCGCTTCGATCTCCTCGTAGTACTCCGAGAGATCCATCCTGCTGAAATCGAGCGCCTGGAACTCTTCCGCAGTGAACCCGCGGCAATAGGGCTTCTTCGCCGTGCCCCAGCCCTTCTCGGCGAAGCTCTTGAGCTGCGGGCGCCCCTGTTCCTGGATGATGCGGCCGAGCTTGGTGTTGAAGCAGCAGTGGCCTTTCGCCTTCTGCACGCAGATGCCCAGGATCTTCGACGAGCAATAGCTGCCCACCTCGTGGCACATTCCCGAGCCGCGCAGCATGCCCACTTCCATGTCCTCCTGGTCGCAGCCCTGCAGCAGCACCTCGATCATGAAATTGACGGCAAGGCTGATCGCGATCGAGGTGGGATCGATGCCGACGATGATCGCATTGGCGCCCGCGCTTGCCGCCTGGCTCGCCGTCGCGCCCGCCTTGAAGGCGGTGTAGGCCGCCTTGAGACCCGTGAAGACGCCCTTGGCGACAGCGATCTTGGTCGAGATCGACGAGATCGAACCGCCCATGCCGTCCTTGACGATCTTGCCCTTGTCCTTGCAGCAGTTCTGGAATGTGGTGCTGAGACCTGCGGGACGACAGCGCGCGGCGCGGCCCGAGAATATCTCGATCGTGCCCAGGCAATTGCCATCGGCATCGACGTCGCCGTCGGCCTCGACCCCGGGATCGTCGAGCGCCGCTTCCTCGACGACGGGATTGGCGCTGGTGTCGATGCAGGTGTTGGCCGAGCAGGCGGCCGCGCCGCCGCTCGCGGGAACCTCGCAGGCGTATTGATCGCCGAGCGGGCAGTGCAGCGCGCCTGCCGTGTCCGCCTCGCACGTCGCCTGGCCGATCGGGCACATCCAATCACCCGAAGCGGTCAGATGGCAGGTCGCCGTCTCGCCTTCGTCGGCCGCATCGCCATTGCCGTCGAGATCAACGGCGCAAAGCTGCTGCGCGGCTGCGCCTGCGGGAAACACCAGAACGCCGGAGATGAGCAGCATCGCCGCTGCAAGGTGGGACCGCACGGCACTCATCGCACGCTGCTCGTGCAGACCATGTCCGCCCCGCCGAGGCGTACCGTCTGCATCATCACTGCCGCCTCGGGAAAATCATCGAGACAGCCGCAGCCCTCCACGAGTTCCTCGCCTTCCCCGGCCGGGCAGACGTTGCTGTCCTGGCAGGTGCGGTAGTAATAGTCCCAGCCTGTCGGATCGGTCTGCTTCGAACCGGTCACGCCATCGGGCGCGACGGCCGTGTTCGCCTGGGCCTTGCGGGTCTTGCAGATCGGCTCGCAGGCGCTGACGCTGCCCCGATCGGGCATGGAGAAGCTGCGGGTGGTGAGGCTGTAGCTGCCGTCGGCGTTCGTCACCCGGTCGGCAAGCAGGGTCTCGGCCGAGTGATCGATGATATAGGCGCCGCGCGAGAGATCGGGCTCGGCCGCGGCTCCCAGATCGACGTTGCACCGGTAGGTCCGCTCGCGCAGGAAGAAGTCGCGGGCGATCTGCGCGGTGCAGGCGCCGGTTCCGAATACCCGCGTCTGGGGCAGCGGCGAGAGGCCGGTGTTGACGCCGCTGCGGAAGGTCGTGACCCCGTCGACTACTTCATCCTGCAGCCGGCAGGCATCGTTTGCTTCGTAGCCGGAACAGGTATCGACGAGTTGCTCGCTCGTCTTGCAGCCGGCATCGACGCTGGCATCGATCGCGGCATAGGCTTCGCCGCCCTCGGCGATTGCGACGCGCAGCCAGATGTCATGATCGCCCTGTGTCATCCGCGAAGTCAGATCGAGCGCGGGGTTCAGGTAGAACGCGCCCTTCTTCTCGCACTTGCCCGGCGGCAATCCGGTTCCGGTCCAGGTCTGCGGCCCGGAACCCAATAGTTCACCGTCGACCCGGATCTGGGCCCAGTCATCGGCGCCGAAGCGGGTGAGCAGAACTTGTCGCAGGCGATCCGTGTCCTTGGCCCGCAGCGTCATGTGAAAATCGAAGATCGAGCAGGATCCGCCCGAAAGACTGTTGTCGGACGGCGAGCCCATGGGGAAGGTGACGTTCCCGGTGTCGGTGACGGACGTAGCATAGCCACCCGCGACCCGGTCGATGACCTTCTCGGTTGTGATTTCCTCCTGGGTGATCTGCCGGGTCACGGTGCAGCTGCGGCTGACCTCGGAAGTGCCGGTGCCGGTCGAGGAGGCGGCGAGTGCCTGGAATACGCTGCTCGCCTGGGCGGCGGCGGAGGCGTCGCTCGAGATGGCGCCCGGATTGCTCTTGTACGCGGCGGCGCCGACGTCGGACTGCGCTGTGCACGAGGTCGTCTGGGCGCCGGTGTAGCGGATGACCGGCCCATCGATCGCCGCCTGCGAAATGGCGATGCGCGCGTCCGACGTGGTGAGCGCGCCGACGACGCCGCCCCCGAGGTCTTTCAGCACCGAGGCGATGTTGCCCCACACCAGGTTGTTGCCGCAGCTGTTGTTGACGCAGTAACAGCCGGCAAGCTCGGTTAGCTCGACCTCGCTGAGCTTGAGCGCTCCCGAGGTCGCGGTATCCCAGCGGAAGAACCGGCAGGCGTCCCACGTCCCCGGGTTGCAGGAGATGATCCCGTTCGCGCAGATGCCCGAGGTCACGACGGGCACCGTCAGCCCCTCGTCGAAGCTGCCATCGAGATCCCTGTCCCGCGAAATGCTGAGTGTGCCGATATCGCCGGTGGCATTCGGCTGCGCGAGCAGTTCCAGATAGGTCGCGGTCTTCTGGCAGGAAAGATCAGGCGTGAACGCTCTGGATGAGTCTACCGTGGTGATGCTCCGGCCCGCCATCCCCGGCGTCACGTAGTTATCGAGCAGCGCATCGCTGTCCGCGCTTTTGGCGCGCGCGGCGGCGGCGGCGGCGCGGGCGCGGTCCTCCGGCGTCTGCGCGTACAGCGGCACGGACAGGCCGAGCACCATGGCGAGGGAGAGGGCACGCGTCTTCATGGCCGGATCTCGCCCGGAATCACGCCGCGCGAGCCGCGACACAAACGAAACAGCAGAACGCCGCCATCGCAGTGCGGCCTTTCGGCCCTGAACACGGCCTGCCCCTCGAAGACGGTCAGCGTGGCCACGACGACAGACGGCGAGGAGGGGCGCACCGCCTGTTCATCGTCTGTGTTGAAGGCCACGCCGACCGCCCGGCCGACACCGCAGGGGGGAAACGGCGCCGGTCTGACCGCGATGGAAACGCCCGGGCTGATGGGCTGACGGGCAGGCCACCGGCTGATCCCGGGCGCTTTCACGCGGTTGTCGGAAGGCGAGCTGCTCACGGCGTCGATACTCCGGCGCAGCAGATCGTCTTTTCGAAGAGCATGAACTGGGCGTTGTCCTTGCCGGGCGCATGCTTCGCGCTGGTCCACAGCGCACCGGGCCGGCCGACATTGACGCAGCTGCCGCCCTTGACCGGCTCCATCAGCTGGAACTTGTAGCGGCTCTTGGTCCACACCGGTTGGGGGATGAAGGAGCAGCCGTCGGCCGAACTGACGGTGAGCGCGCCGAGCCGCCCCATCATGAACAGGCCGCGCGCGGCAAGACCCGCCCAGGCCTCGACGCTGTCCCCGAAATGAATGTCGCCCGCCACCGGATAGGTCGCGCCCCACGAGCCCATGCACCAGAACAGGGGATCGACGACCTTGCCCGCTGCCGCGGCGGCGCTGTCGGACATGCAGGCAAGGCCTGCCGCCGGATTGCCGAAGAGGATCGCCTCGGGCTGGATGATCGCGCCGAGCGTCGCCGATTGCCAGGTCGGCAACACCTCGGTGATGAGGGCGACGTCGAAACCGTCGTCCTCGATGCATGGCAGGTCGGTGAACATGTCGAGCATCTTCCAGACCGGCGAGATATAGTAGTGCATCTGCGCGAACATCTTGCGCGTATTGGTGCCGTCGGCGAGGCTGCTCTGGCTCCCCTGCAGCTTGCCGCCGGTCGGCATGATGTCAGCGCCGAGCGCCATCATGCAGCCCGGTTCGGTCACGACATCGACCATGCGATTGGGCGACCAGAAGCTGACCTTCACCCCAAACCAGAAGGTCACGCCCTTGCGGCAGGCGCAAAGCGGCTTGGAGGCCGACTGGGCGTCGAGCGCCTTGCCGAGCGGTTCGCTGGGGCCGACCTTCACCCCGCCGATGGTGATCGGGAATATGCAGTTCCAGCGCACTTTGGTGATCGGGTTGAACACCGTGCCCGCTTCGCATTTGGACGCATGGGCGGGAGCAGCGACCGCCAGTGCGGCAAAGCCGCAACCCAGCGCCAGCAATCTGCCAAGCGACAATAGTTTCATCGCACTGCCCTCCGGTCGGTTTTGCGCCTGTCGACTTCGGTGAGCACGAGCTTCTGGCCGTCCTGCGCGACGATCACCGGCGCGACGGTCAGGCCGAGCCGCGCCTTGACGCGCTCCTCGAGCAGGAACAGAGCGCGGCCGTGCCGTTCGCCAAGCGTGATCGCATCGGCATCACCGGGGCTGCCGGCTGCGAGCAGGATGAAGTCGGCAGGCCTTGCGGTGCGCAGCGCCCAGTCGAGTTCGCGCGGATGCACGACGATCAGCCGCTGGGGCAGTGACACATAGGCGAGCGGGTTGAAGCTGTAGCCCTTGGCATAGAGCAGCTTGCCCTCTGGCAGGCGGATATCCTGGTCGAGCGTATAGAAAGGGACCACCGTGCGGGTCCGATCCGCGCGGGCAACTCCGAGCGCCGCCGCCTTCATCGCCGACCAGCGCTCGCGCGGCCCGAAGGCCTTCGTCATATCGGGAACGCGCGCGGCTCGGCCCTCGATCTCGCTCAGCGCGTCGGGCTCGGCGATCGGCCACGTGCGACCGATGGTGCTGGTCGCTGCTAGGGCAGCCGTCGAAATCGCCACGCCAAGGCCAAGCGCTGTCAGCGCGTACACGACTTGGCTGGGGCAATGCGCAAACCTAGCGACCATGACGACGCCTCCATCCAGGCTGGGCGCCATCGCGATCCTCGCCGATCGCAGCACTGATCAGCGCGGCAGTCGCAATGATTGCGGTGATGACGACGAGAAGGCGGAACCGATCGGGCACGGCGGGGAGCTGCCAGGCGATGCAGGACTGCACCAGCAGCAGCCCCTGGCTGCCCAGCACCAGGCGGATAGGCCCCGGCGCCGGTGTCGAGGAGAAGATACCGTTCACCGCTGCCTCCATCGCCGGCACAGCGCCTTGAGGCGCCCACCCATCTCGTGCCAGGGGACAAGGATCAGACCGGAACTCGCCGCGCCGAGGCCGGCGATCACGCCGATCGCGACGGCGCCCTGGAACGGAGCATCGAGGATCCCTGCGAGGGTAAAGGCCAGAAGCGACGCGTTCGCGATGCTGACACCCAGAAGATTGAAGCAGCTCAGCCGCGCATAGCGCCGTTCCGCCCCGATTACCGTCACGATAGCGTTGGCCACCGCTTCCATGCCTATCACCTGGTTCTCCAGGCTTTGCGCACAGGTGAGAAGGTCGCGAAGATCGCGGGCCGGATCGCCCTTCGCGCTCATCGTGCCCTCCACCGCCGCAGGTGCGACGCCAGCTTGCCGCAGGCGCCGGAAAGTCCGATCAGCAGCATGCCGCTCGAAAAGCAGGCGGCGGCGACGATGATCCCGGCGCGCAGTGCAGGAAGGACCGGCTGGTGAAGCGCGATGCCGGCGATCGTCACCAGCGCGCCCATCATGAAGGTTTCGATAGCGACGAGCCGCAACCGCCAGCGGAAGGCGGCAGCCTCCGCTCGCTGGGCGACGCGCGCTTCGATGGCAGCCTGCACGGCGGGGTCCTGCTCCCAGTTGAGCAGCAGCTGGTCGGGATGCGGGGAGGGTGCGCGCGTCATGTCGAGGCTCCATCCGATTGACCATCCCAATGGTGCTCCCGGCCGCCGGCATCACCCAGGATCTGCACGGGATCGACACCGGCGAGTTCACACACGGCTTCCAGCGGGCTGCGCCCGGCGCGCAGCAGCGCCTCGAAGGCGGCGACCTCTCCCGGCGCCGAGGTGTTGATCCAGTAGCTGAAGGGATCGACCACCAGCCTCGCGATGCCCAGGCCAAGCGGGGAATCTATGAACACCTCGGAATAGTTCGGCTTGGCGTTGCGGACCGATTTGAGGAGGTCGAGGACGAAGCCTGAATAGTCGAGGATCTTGTTGTCGACTGCCTTGTCGTAGGTTGAGCCCTGCAGCAGGAACTTCGTCGCCGCGTTCTCGAGGATCACCTGGCCGGTGCCGCCGAAAAGCGTCAGATCGTTCATGCTCTGAAGGACGATGCCGAAGCTGCCCTGGTATTTGCGCGCCCGGCGATACCCCTGACCGAAGGCCTCGGCGAGCCGCGAGAGATCCTGCCCGTCGCTGCGGGTCATGAACTGCGCGGCCTCGTCGCACAGCACGAAGCGGGGACGACCGCGGTCGGAGAGATAGAGGTCCTGGGTGACGGCGTTGACCACCACCATGACGATGACATTGAAAAGGTCGGGCAGCGCTTTGAGCCGTTCAAGCTCGAGCACGACGAACTCGTCGCTGCGGATATCGAAGGTCGAGGGGCCGTTGAAGAAATGGCCGTAAGCGCCCCCCGACCCGAAATCGCGCAGGTTGAAGGCGAGCTCGCGCGCGACCGGCACGAGATGCTCGACGCGGTCCAGGTCCGAGACGGCGTTCTCGGGATAACGCCCCAGCCATTCGCGCACCGCATCGATGCCGTCCTCGCCGCGCCCACCATCGACGGTCCACTGCACGGCCGACTTGAGAAGATTCCACTGCGAGGTGGTGACCGGCTTGCGGGTGGCGGCATTGGCCATTTCCGCGACGATCGCGACGGCCATGGCGATCGCCGACTGCTTGTCTTCGCCATCGAGCGCGAGCCCCATGTCGAACGGGTTGAGGACAAGGCGTTCCTCGCCGATGTCGATGTAGCGGCCAGAGCACAGGGTGCAGAGCTTGCGATAGCTGCCGCCGATATCGATGATCCGGATCAGCGCGCCTTGCGCGTAATATTGCTGGCACAGGTTGTTGAGCAGGAAGCTCTTGCCTGCACCGGATTCGGCCGAGACGATGAAGTTGTAGTTGTTGATCCTGGGATCGAAGAGGTCGAGCGTGATCAGCTGACCCTTGCGGCCCACGTAAAGCAGCGCCGGGCGCCCGCCCCCGCGAAAATCGGTCTGCACCGGCGCCATCAGCGTCGCGGCTTTCACCGGCATCCGGAAATCACGCTCGAGCAGTTTCATGGTGCGCTTTTCGGGATAGAGCCCGAAGGGCAGGCTGGCGGCGAGCAGCACCGGCAGCAGATAGCTCTCCTCCTGGACCATGAACGGCAGCGGTTCGGATTCCCACAGCCGCTTGGCACGCGCGGCCATGTCGCGCGCCTGGGCGCTGTCGTGGCCCAGCACCCACATCGTCGGGATCACCGAGACGAACCGGCTGTTCGAAGCCTCGTCGAGGATCCAGCCGATCTCCTCGATCTGCTTGCCGACCTCGACCGCGAAGCTGCCGGCAGCCTTCTGCGCGGAGAGGATTTGCGCCCGCTTGTGGATCTCGAACTGCGAATGGTCGAACAATACCGAGAGGCAGGAAAGGAACGGCCCGCCGATCTGGTCGCTGTCTTCGGCGCTCCCGCGCATGCCGCCCATCAGCCGGTTCGCGCGCTCGGCGGTGATGCGACGCGCGGGCGCCTTGGGCGTCAGGCAACGTGCGACCTGGTTGCCGAGGAAGACTTCCGGCCCCTCGAAAAAGAGGTCGGGCCCGGCCTCGATGATCTGCCGCGCGACCGAGGGCGCGGGCATGCCGCCGACGCCGTCCTGCAGGAAAACGCCGGGCGCAGGCGCGAACACGCCGTTGAAGATCCGCCGGTAGAAACTGACAAGCTCCGATGGCGGCAGGCGGCGAATGCCCATCTTCGCCAGTTGCTCCTCGACTTGCCGGCGCAGATCGGCGCCCAGCTTCACCCGCGTTTTCACAGCGAGGAACAGGCGAAAGTCACGCACCGGGATACCGTGCAGGGACTCGAGCCCGCGTGTTCCGGCGCGCAGGTAGTCGGCAGTCCGCCGCGCCGAGGCCTGCACCAGCGGATCGGGCCGGACCTTGAGGTCGAGATAGGCATCGAGCGCAGGGTCTATGAGGGGATCGGCGAAGGTGATGAGCTGCTGCACCGTCCCTTCGGGGAAATGGATGTTGAGCAGCCCGAGCAGCGCCTGCTGGACATGGGCGAACATGTAGGCGGCGGGTACGAGCTCCCAGGCCTGGCCCCAGCCATCGTCGATGCACAGGAACGCCTCTTCCTCCTCGACCCAGGCCAGCATCGGCAGGAAGTCGGAATAGGCATCGCGCGTCACCGCCGCGCGCAGGCGCTGGTAGCTGAGACCGCCCCGTGTATTTCGCGCGCTCATGGCCGGCTCTCCGGTTCGAGGGCGTCGCGGCGTGCACCGGTGGTCGGCTCAGCGGCTCCTGCCGGGTCGTTCTCGCGCGTGGTGCGCAGCACCGGCGGCGCGGGAACCCGGCCGCCCGGTTCGACGAGATAGTCGCCGACGACCCATGCGGGCCTGTCGACGATCGAATAGATGTAGCGCGGCATGTAGAGGCGACCCGGCCGCTGCTTGTCCGCATAGGGCAGGATCAGCGTGCGCACCGTGCGCGAGGGCCGCAACATCGGCGAGGAAGGGCTCTCGACCACCGCGCCGATGTTAATGGACGCGGGTTCGGCAAGAGCAGGGATATTTGCATCGCGGCGCTTGGGCTCAGCTGCCCCTGACGCTTTTCCCGCCCGGAGCATCTTGCGGTCGTTGGTGACGCCTGGATCGGACTTGGAGGGCCTTCCGGCCAGCGCGTCGGCATAGGCCTGGTCGGGATGGATGCACTGGCCGTGGTCGCTGTTCTTGCAGGAGAACTTCTCGCTGTAGGGCGACATCACCGACCCGACCGCCGCGCAGCCCGACAGGGACAGGCCGATGAGGGGGAGAGCCAGCAATGCGGGACGTAGCATGGTCATGTTCCTGTCTCCGGTTGGCGAGGGTCAGAATTTGGCGGCGGCGCCGGGCTTGATCTCGAGGGTCACGCCCTCCTGGATCACCACGACGACGTCCTTGGCGGCGCCGACTTCGACGATGGGCCCCGCTTGCCGGGCGAGATCGAGGTAGAAGTCGGTGAGCTTGTCCGAGGACTTGGAAAGGCCCCCGGCGATGCCGGTCTTGGCGGCGTCCGCGGCATCGAGCGTGCGTACCGAGCCCAGCGCGGAGGTCGACGTGCTGCCGAACGTACTTTCGACCGATTGCGAAATGCCGCTGATGGTGCCGGCGATGAAGGCCCGGGCGAGTGTCGCGCCGGCGCGGGTCACCACTTTGCCCGAGAGCCCCTTCTTGCCGTCGGTGTCGACGAAGAAGCCTTTGACCGGCTGATCGACCACCGAATGCTCGTCGAAATCGACACACGACAGCGAGACGAGCTGGATTTCCACCCGCTCCTTGGCGAGGCTGCCGGTGGCGTTGCCGATGACGAAGCAGCCGGCAAGGTTCGCCTTGACCTCATTGGGAAGGACTGCGGGCGCCTGGACCCTCGCGATGATCGGCTCGGGATTGCTCGTGGCGTCCCGGCTCGCCAGCGCGTCGATCCCGGTCAGGAGCCGCGCCTTCATGAAACCAGGCGGTAAATAGATCGTCCGATTCTTTTTTTTGGACGAGGCCGAGGCATCGGCGGTCCCCTGTGGCCCGCCGGCACCTATGACTGCTCCGGTCGCCGAGCCGATCGCGCCAACCGTCTTCTCGACCGGCGGGGCGGGCGGCGCCACAGATACGGGACCGGTCGGCGGTGCAGGCAATTTGTCGGCGTCTGCCGAGATGTCCCCGGTTTCGGGCGGATAGGGCAGGGCCGGGACGGTGTCCGGCAGGGCGGGCGGCAGATCGCCATCGCTGCCTTGGTTACCCGCAGCCGATTTGCTGTCGGGAACCACCTTGCCTTCCTCGATGGCGCTCACCCGGTCTCCGAGCAGCTGCTGGCCGTCGAGCACCTTCTTGAGATCGCCGCGCAGCTTCACCTCGAGGCTGTCGCCGCGTAGTCCCGCACCCATGTTAAGTGAGGCGGCGGGATCGGCGCTCTTCACTTCTTCCTTATGCCCCGAGGCCATGTAGAGCGCGAAACCGAGCGCACCGACGGTGGTGGCGACCGCGAGCTGGCGCGCGCGCAGCTTCTGCTTTGCGGACAGCCGGTCCCACTGTGTTTTCCAGTCGGGAAGACCAAAGGGTGCGCCAATCCCGGCAGGCGCCAGCCTATCCTCGCCTTCGCGCGCGGCCTGTTCGGCCAGGTGCGCCTGGTAGGCCGAACGCGGCTCAGGGGTGCCCGTGGCCTTGTCGTCCGGCCCGTTCATTGAACCGCTCCCCGGCGTACGACCACGAGGCGGGCGGTTTCTCCGGCCGCCAGGCGCACCCGGTCGAGGGTGATCGCGAAAATTCGCTCACCGAGACCGGCATCGAGCAGCTGGCGTTCGTCGAGCACGATGGGCGCGGCGGCCTGCAGCCGATATTCCGAGGCGGAGAGCCCGGTGCCTTCGATGGCGATCCGGCGCTGCTCGGTCAGCGAAAGGGCGGGCAGAGGCGCAAGCCGTATGGGCACGTCTGATGGCGCGACCTCGCTGAAGGTCGCCGGGACATGATCGTCGAGGAGCGCCATCGTCACCGAAACCGCGCGGTCCTCGTCGGCGAGCGCGGCGAGCAGGTCGCTGTTCGCCTGCGCGCGCTGGCGGGCGCCCGGCACAAGCAGGACGGTCTGCGCCGGGATCTCGGCGGGCTCGGCATAGAGCGGGTACGTCGCGCCGTTGCAGGTGACGAAGAATTCTGCGGGCTGGGTCACATAGGTCCGCGTGACCTGGCCGGCGTCGTCGACCTCGCGCGTCAGGAACTTGATCCAGGCGTCCGCGCCGCCCTTCTCGACGGCGAGCCCCTTCTCGGCCGAGAACTTGACGTCCTCGATCTCGCCGCCCTCGCATACGACATGATTGATGTCGCGGTTGGAGAGGCGGATATGGCTGGTCTGGTCCGGTAGGGCCTGGATACCCTGTGCCGATGCCGGCGCTGCCAGGAGCAGCAGGCAGAGCATCGGGGCGCGGCGCAGCGACGCGTGGGGGTCAGCGTGTTTCAGCATCGAACTGTTCCTCGGAAAGACGGGTCAGCCAGAAGCGGCCATTCTCGATCCGGTAACCGATCCGCAGAATGCCCCGGAATTTGCGGATCACCCCGCCGATGACGCGGACCCTCTCCACCGGCACGAGGATCTCATGCGGCGTCCAGCGCACAGGCTGGTCACCCCGAATGTAAGTGGCGATCGACAGGGTCGGATTATCGGCCAGTTCGTCGAGCACGCCGTTCAGGCTGTCGCGCATCGCGCCGTAGGCGGACGGATGGACAAGCCCGAGCAGTTCCTGGAACTGGCGGTCGGCCGAATAGGCCGACCAGGTTCCCGACAGCGCGACGATGTTGCGCGTCATCGCGACGAGGTAGGCTTCGGACGGCTTGCTGCCCGAGACGTAGAGGTCACCGGACGCGCCAAAGGGAACGACCACGGTGCGCGCGTTCTGGTTGGTCGTGTAAATGACCGCTCCCAGCACGATCGTGACGCCGAACATGCCGGCCACCGCGACCTTGAGCAGCCGGTTCTCCTCGAAGAGGTTGGCCGAACCCTGCAGATAGCGATGGATGCCGAAACTCGCCGGTTTACCCAGCAGCGGATCTTCGGCCGCCCGCTTGCGTGAGAGGATACCCATCGCGCCTACTCGAAGAAGCGGGTCTGCGTCGGACCCGGATAGTGGGGGAAGGAGACCAGGCCCCAGCGCCAGGCCAGATGGGACAGGTAGCCCCTGGGCTTGCTCCGCTTCCACGGGATGAAAAGGAGAAGGGCGGCGATGAGCGCCCAGCCGACAAATCCGCCCACGATCGCGGCCACGAAGACGCTCGAGGTCGCGAGCAGGAACTCGTCCGATCCGAACCACAGGATCTGGACCGGCCGATGCAGATATTGCGGAAGGCGCTCGTCCATGTGCCCTTCTCCTCCTGCTTCATGACACCTTGCGAAGGTGTCGGTTTCCGGGGACCGACCATCGGCCCCCAGCACGGTGCCGGCGCGGGACGGACCTGGCCGGTCGGCCAGTCGCGCCCTGCGCGCAGCGTCTCAGACGACCATCCCGAACGTCTGCAGGATCGAGTCCGCCTTGATCAGGCAGACAGCCGCGACGATGGTAGGGATGCCGATCATGATGTTCGAGAAGAGGCGCGAGACGCCGAACAGGAAGGCGGCGACGCCGCCCACGAAGCCCAGCGGGCCCTTCACGCCCTTGTTCACGACGATATCGTAGATGTCGTAGCCGAGATCGCCCTGGGCCGGCGCCGAGAAGGCATGGGCCGGGCCGGCGATCAGGGCCATCACGCCCAAAGGGAGGCCGATATTCGCAGCCGCGAGAGCCTTTTTACCGAATGTACGCATCATGGCATTGCTCCAAAAAGGAGCCGTCCGGACATTCGCCTGCCGGCATCGACGAGGATCGATGTCGGCCGGGGCGTCGGTGGACGGCTCCATGAGCCCGCCGCCGCCGGCATCCTGGTTCATCCGCCGGGCCGGGGTCGGCCGGACTGGATGCCCTCCGGAAAAGAGATCGTCGCTTCGCGCGGCGGTGCGCGAGAGCTCAGCGCGGCGCATCGGTCGCGGCCTTCGCCAGTGCGGGCTTCGCGTGCCCGTCGAGAAACGCCTCGAGCTCGGCCTGCTGGAAGCCCGAGATGAGCTTTCCGTCCGCGATGAGGGTCGGTGTTCCCGAGACACCTACCCTGGCGACCAGTTCGGCATCGGCGGCGACCTTGTCGCGACCTGCCGCGCACTGCCGCAGAACCGGCGGGGTCTGGCCCGAATAGGCGGCCTTGAAGGCAGCCTCGCGATCGGGCGAGCACAGGATGTGCTCCGCCTTGGCCGCAGCGGTCGGGTGGATGCCGCTCACGAAGAAGATCAGGCGCCGGACAGGCTTGCCTTCGGCTGCCTTGGCGTTCCAGTAGCGGTCGAGCGCCTGGCAGTAGGGGCAGTCAGGGTCGGTGAACTCGATCACCGTCGGCGCGTCGACCGGACCGATCGCCAGGGCCTTGGCCGGATCGATCGCCTTCAGGCGCCGGCTCGTGCCCTGTTCCTGGGCAAGTGCCGTAAGGTTCACGCCATTACGATCGTAGACCGTGGCGAACAGCAGATGCTCGCTCTGCGGCGCGAAATAGATGATCTTGCCGCCTGCGGTGGCCTGATAGAGCGGCCCTTCGACCGGTGCTGGGCCGAAGTCCTCGAAGCGCAGGTTGGTGAAGGTCTGCTGCAACTGTTGCTCGGCTTCAGCCTGAGCGTTGGCCAGCGGCTCACCGTGGTCCTGAGCTTGCACTGCATCTTGGCGCGGGACCGGGACATGTTCCGGTTCACCGGCATGGACGGGGGCAGCCGACATGAGCGCCAGTGCTGCGACACCAGCCACGCTACCAAATAAACCCGGCCGCTTCGGCCATGACGAAGTCGCGGCCGAGTCTTTCCGCCGCGCCGCAGCGGGGCCGGGTCCGGGCACGAGATGTAGCCTGACGGTCATCGCCAATTCACGAGGATTGTGGAACATTGGCACACGCCTCCTTCTTCCGGCGCGTGCGATTCCGCGCGCCGGCTTTCGTCATGCGGTTCTGGCTGGGAGCGTGGTTTGGGCTGCGCTCGCCTTCCCCGTGGTGATCGGATGGATGAAGGATGAAGCGAAGAAATAACCCGCACAATAGGCAGGGTACTGAGATGCCGGTTCGGAAATACAGTGCCGAAATCGGCACGTCAGTTCCGCTTTTCATGCACTGCCACGTGGATTTTACCGTCTTGTCTGTGGGAGCGCCGTCGCACGACGGTTCGCTTCGATTGCGAATCAGCCAGGGAGCCTCGGCATGAGGACTTCGAGAACATACAAGCTGCAGCTCTCAGGGCAGGGCATCGACCAGTTCCTCGCCTGCCATTGTCGGGTCGCACGCCTGGCGAAGGAATTCATCCCCTATGGCATGACCCTCTATGTCGCCATGAGCCTGCTCGACGCCAGCGACCCGGCCGATATCGCTGCCGAACTGGAATCCCCGGTGTGCAATGCGCTCGGTGGTTCCTCGAACCGCTTCGTGGGGACGACGTCACACCTTGCCGATCTCGTCGAGCAGGTTGGCGCGCGCCTTGCCGATAGTGGCCACTGTGGTCGATCCATAGCGACATGGCGCCTTTATAATGCCGGGCTCAGTCTGCTGCTGAGTTCCGAGGACGGGGAGCTACAGGCCGCCTACCGAAGAGCGGCCCAGACCATTCCGGTCCGGCGATCGCGCTGATACCGACTATCTGTAGGGATTATTTGAATAATGCTTTCACCATGAAAGCATTACCGGATTGACGTTTGGCGTAACGAACAACATTTTCTCCGAACTGGGCTGTGCACGGGAGCTTTGAGCCATTGGCAGGGAGATCTTGTCATGCCGCTTCAGGCGATACCCACTGCACGCGATCCCTCGGTGCTTGCGACGATCAAGCTGATGTCGGGGAGACGGATAGAAATGCAACGGCGTACCGAAAAGATTACGCAGGAAGACTTCGCGGCCCGCGTCGGCATCGGCGCGCGCTGGCTGCGCGAGATCGAGGCCGGCAACCCCAAGTCGCGGCTCGACGATCACTTCCGCTGCGCCCATGCCCTGGGGCTTACGACCGGGCATCTTGTTATTCCGCTGCTGTTCATGGAACATCAGCGGGTTTTTCCACGCGGCTTACTCGAAGGAGACCTTTCAAAGCTCGAAACCGTCTGCATAGATGCCATTGCCCGGCACAACCTCGACACGCTCTCGCACCAGCTCTTCGCACGCGATGCCGACCACACGCCCGACGACTGAACGATGATGTCGCCGGGAACGCGCCAGGGTGAGAAAGTCTATGCGGACCTTAAGGAAGCCGTGCTCTCGGGACGCTATGCGTCCGACACGGAGCTATCGATAGCTGCTATAGCCGAGGATATCGGGGCCGGCGGCTCTCCAGTCCGCGACGGTCTTCATCGACTTTACGGCGAGGGGCTCCTGCAGACGGGCCCGCATCGGGGATTTAGAGTGCCCAGCTGGAGTGCCGACGCGCTCAGAGATTGCTACACATGGCATGGTCATCTCATGCGTATGGCCATCAAGGCGATCGGACCAAAAGCGCTTCGGGAACCGGTGGCGCCCGAGGGATGGCTGACCGACTACAGCACTCCCGATCGCATCGTCGCGACTGCAGAGCGTATGTTTCTCACGCTGGCGAACAGGTCCTCTTCCAACGAGCTCGTGGCCGCTGTCGCCAACGCCGGCGAGCGCCTGCGCACTATCCGACTCGTCGAAACGGAACGCTGGTCGGACTGCGGTGACGAGCTTGTCTCTGCCAATGTATTGGCAAGATTTGAGCCCGGAAGCAGGCTTCTGGAGGCCCTCTGGAACTATCACCGTCGCCGAATTCGGGCTGCCAATATGCTTTCTGAATCGCTTAAATCGCGATTACAAAGCTGAAATCACGCCATAAAATGACAATGGCTAGCTGTGAAATATTATTCCATAGGATCGTACGTTTATTAGTTTCACCATGAAAGCAAAAGTAGCTGAATATATTAGGGTTCAGGCATAGCCTTTCTGTCGCCACGAACAGTGTGGCGAATAGAAGGAGGCAAATATGGAACGCGAATATGAAGCGGCCGATGACGGCGTGATCGAACTGGGTGTCGCCAGCGAGATGACGAACGGCTTCGGCGATGGCGACACCGACAATCCCGACCGGCAGTCGCAACTCGGAAGTCTCGAGAACTGATATCAACTGTCTGTCCCGGTCCACTGAGCCGGGGCAGACATTTTCTTTAGGTGCGAGGATGCCCATCATCCGCCCAAGAGCTGAGGTCGGCTATTGTGAGCTTGACAGAAGGCTGATCTTTCTCGACGTGAGGCGCGACCGCTATTTGCAGATTGCCCCTGACTTGGAGATGTCGTTTAGGCGTATTTGCGCTTCGAATGAAAATGTCGACCCAAAGCTTGCTTCGTCACTGCTGCAAACGGGCTTGTTTGAGACTGTTCCAGAAGATTGTCCTGCGCGATGTACGGGCAATTTGATCCGCCCTACGCGAGCAATTATCGCGGACTTACACAAAGCGACAATCTCGAAATCCATAGTTAATTGGATCCGCGCAGTCGCATTGCTCGCCGTGTTCCATGGGTTCGCCAGGCGGAAATCGCTCAAGAGCTTGATCAGCCTGGCAACATCTCTGTCAAAACATCGCATATTGCGCGTCAGGAATGGCGATAGAGATACCCTGCTTGCCGTATTCGGTTGCGCGATGCTTCTGTTCCGAAGGAAGGATCGTTGCCTGCCGGATGCCTTGGCTCTGTTTAGCCTTCTTGCGGCGGCCGGTTGTCGCGTCCAGATCACCTTTGGCGTTCAACGCTTCCCATTCCAGGCGCACTGCTGGGTACAGCAAGATGACATTGTACTCGGACAAGATATTGAAAATGTGCAGGCCTTCTGCCCGATCTTGGCTGTGCCATGAATACGGCGTTCTCGGTCGTCCTGCGTAGAAGCAAGTGCAAGGATTCAAACTCGCAACATGACCCTGCATGTGTGGAGTGGATAATCTCGGCTGGTCCAGATCTATTGGTTCAATGGCTTCATAAAGATCGATGCCTGTTGATAGGCGACTGCTTCCCGTCCCTGGATGAGCCGCCAACGATTGGTGAAGATGCGATCCAGGCAGTACGCTCTATGGCTGGAACACGCTGGGGGCGTTTCATTTTCATTGCGTGGAACCATCTGACGGGTACTATCACCATCTATCGTGATCCGTCCGGAATGGTACCCTGTTATTATAGCTTCAACGGCGAAACCGTGGCCATCGGCACCGATGTTCGATCCCTTGATGCCATCGGGGCCAAACAGCACCGCATCGATTGGGACGAGATTGCAAATTCGCTCATAGTGCCAAATCTGAGGCGCCATCAAACATGTCTGAGCGGTGTCTTCGAAGTTGCTCCCGGCGAGATGGTCGTCATAGATGGTAATAGCGCTTACCGTGACCAGATATGGAATCCGGACTCCTTTATAGGGCAAAACAGGCTATGCTCCTTCGAAGAAGCCGCCGAACTGCTCGAAGCCACCATGGTCCAAACGCTGGATACGTGGTGCAATCGGTATTCCCGCCCGTTGGTGTCCGTGTCGGGCGGCTTCGATTCTTCGGCGATCTCGGCCCTTGCAGGTAGGGCCGGGCCGATTGAGCTTCTCCATTTCTACACGACATCACCGCGCGGCGATGAAAGGCAGTATGCCGCGATGCTTGCTGAACACCTTGGCGGCAAAATGCATGCCGTTCTGTGCGAAGCAGGCGCTATCGCAATCCACAAGAATCTATCGTCTGCACGACCTCGACCATCTGCACGGGTATTCACGCAAGTCTTCGATGAGGTTTCCGCAGGCTACGCGGCCAAGATCGGAGCCGACGCCCATTTCAGCGGAGGTGGTGGGGACAATGTCTTTGGGAAATTGCACTCGGCCTATCCGTTGGTGGACCGATATCGTAGGGAAGGATTGGGAAAAGAGCTGATTACGACAGCTCTTGATATCTGCCATGTCACGGGAGCGTCGATGCCAGCCGTCTTGCGTCAGGCCTTGCGAGGACTGCGAAGTGGTTCAACTCCCAAAGCGTGGAATGTCCACTCGGACTTGCTAACGCCGACGGCCATGAAGACCCTGAAGCCCGAACTGCATCCTTGGCTTGCCCGGTGCATGCATGTCATGCCAGGCGAATGGCAACTGATCCGGAACATCGCTCGCGCCGTAGCGCTGACCGACCATCTCAATATTGAAGACGAGTTGCCAACGATTTATCCGCTATTGTCTCAACCGATTGTCGAGCAATGTCTCTCATTTCCTACATGGTACTGGTTTTCAGACGGAAGGGACCGCGCTCTCGCACGGGCGGGGTTACGCTCATTTCTTCCGGCATCCCTGCTCGATCGCAGAGGCAAGGGTGCATTTAATGGACTGTTGGCCGCCATTCTCTACAATAATTGGGAGAAAATTTATAGTGATCTACAAGAAGGGCTGCTCGCGCAGCAGGGCCTTCTAGATTTTGCTGCGATCCAAAAATCAAAGAATCGGAGCGCCAATGGCAGCACAATCTTCTCAGTGCTCTACCTTCATGAAACAGAGATGTGGTGTAGGAACTGGCAATAGACGCACGGATCACGCCATTTTACGCGCCGAGATGTTTCGCGAGCCAATCAATATTAGATTGATAAATGGACATGCGATGACCCGGCCATATTTTTATGTGACCTTCATCAGGATAGACGTACATCTCGATCGGCCAGCCTTGGTGAAGCAATTCCCGATATGTGCCTAATGCCATACGATATTCTGCGGATGAAGCGTGAATGAGAAGGGGGATAGCTTTGGCATGAGGCGCATCAGCCAACGAACCCACACGCCAAAATTCTTGCCCACCGCGACGGGTGCCGGGGTAGCCGGCCGAGATATACTGATCGTCCAAGGCCATTCCCGCGATCTCTAAACCGAACGGCCCCTCACAACATGTGCTCAGGATGGCAGCCGAAAACAGCGACGAATTTGCCAAGGCAAAAGTGGCGGTAACCGCGCCATCGCTCATTCCGGTGATCGCTACACGTGTGGGGTCAATCGTCCCGGCAGCGGCAAGGTTATGGATGATCGTTTCGATGGAGGAAAGGTTACTTCTACGGTCGGCGAAGTCCTGGTTGTTGAGTTGATCGAACTCCGCGCTGTTGTGAGGTGTCCGGGTAAGTGCGAACCAGGGCGGCCGATTGAAGCTGAGAACAGCAAATCCGCGCGCAGCTAGCGCATGAATCGGATATTCGTCGCCGGTTCCACCACGCAGGAAGCCTTTTGATTCATATTGGATGATTACCAGAGGGAGCCGGTGATCATGTCGAAAACCTGGCGGCAGCACGAGATCACCAAAGGTGCTAATCCCAAAGGCATTCGCCCACTCCAACCGCTGAACTTTTCCTAATAGGCGTGTGGAAAACTCCGGATTGGGATCGAATATTCCATGTTGTGTGCCATCCTTTATCGAGATGGCGACCAGTGACCGAGGTTTTGTTGCCGTTTCCTTCGCGCAGAAAAGACTGTTGCTCGCGAGCTCGCAGCCGAAAATCGCATCCTCTGTACTGAGCAATGCGCGTGGAGGCGCGTGACCGGGTTTCCACGTATAGAATTCGGTACGACTATCAGCCACGCCCGCGCGGCGCTCGAAAATCAATGTCCGCCCATCGCCCGACCACCAAATGCCCTGGACATTCGTACATACGACATTCTCGCAACCAATCGCTCGTCCGTTCATACGGACATTCAGCACCGGTTTGCTGCGGTAAACATTTCCCGTTGGTGCCGCCCACGCAAAGTTGTTGTGGGAAGATGCATAAGCTACAGTCTTTTCGGGCCATGTGGTTATGGGAGTGAGCCGTTGTGCTTCACCTAGTGGAAATGGAATCGCCTTGCCATTAATCGCGTTTATGGCTCGCTCAATAAGCGGAACGTCAGCAGATATAAGTGGACGGTCACTGTATAACGGTCGAAATCGCTCGTCGTATCGGTACCCGGTTCGTCCCTCCGTCATGATATTTTTCAACGCTTCGATCCGTCCGGGGCGACTGGAATAAAGAAGTGCCGAGCCGTCAGATGACCATGCAAGAGCCTCAATATCGACCGGGATTGTTATGAGCCGGCTGATGGAACGGCCCTGCAGGTCGAATCTCCATAGTTCCGAATGACCGGGGAACGACTTCGTATAGGCCAGTGATCGACCATCAGGCGACCATCGAAGCAGTGAACTTTTCGGGGCACCCTTAGGAACCTCGGCAGCCCCGTACGCAGTGCTATAGGTGGCAACAACCTCCCCCCCGTCATCGATTACGACCGGCCTTTTCCGTCGATCCGTGGGAACAAGAACAACTCCTGTACAATAGCTGTTCGAAGCCGGATCAGCTTGGCGCATTTGCAATGCTATCAAGGCCCCGTCGGGTGCAAGTTCGAATGGCTGAGATGCGATGGCAACACCCAGCTCTCCAAAGTCCCTGAGCCGCAGAAGATCTTCAGGTACGACGCGTTTCGAACGTGCCTTGCCCACAATGGGGCTCATCGGCAATTTGCAGACGAGCTCTTGTGATTGAGCATGGGCGGCGCGCGAGTTGGATAGCGCAAACAGCCCGTAACTCGCAAAGGCCGCGAGACGGAGAAATTTCATATGAGGAAACTCGCAAAGGGAGGCAGCAAAGGCCGCCACAGGCTCACCAATCTTTTGAAACCGTCAGGCTAATGAAGCGGCCAATGGGCGAGAAATTGGTGGAATCGTAGTTCACGTAGTCGAGACCACCGCTCGTCGGTGCCGCATATGGCGGCCGCTGATTGAATATGTTCTGTACATTGAGGATCAGGCTCAACTGTGCGAAAGGACCGGACTTGTTGGGCAATTTATAGCGGACCGAGCCATCGAATGTCGTTTGCGAGGCGACTTTCGCTGCCGGCGTCGAGCGGGTATCCTTCAAGCTGCTTATGTGATTGCCGTAAAGCACCGAAGTGAAGTGCCCACTGGTCCAGCCGATGCTGGCGCGCGCTTTGAAGCGTGGTGGATTGAAGATGATGCCGGCCATGTTCACATATGCGCTGGATGACGACAGTCTCTGCTTCGACCACAACCAGGCGCCGGTGACGTTTAGAAGGATGGAAGAGCGATCACCGATCGCAATTTTGTAGTCAACCGTCAAATCCATGCCGTCAATTTTCTGTTTGGCGGCATTCATGTAGCTGTTGTTTAGAATGGCGACGACGTTATTGAGCCCATCGGCTCCTGCATAATTATAGTACAAGTCCGCATCTGCTACCGTTTGATCGATAAGCGACTGGCTGGGGCTGTACGTTACGTACTGGGCATAAGCAGCGTTCGACAGTGCCTGATAAACCGTTGTGCCGGCCAGTGGTTGGACAATCCTATCTTTATATTTGACGTTGAAATAGGTCGCTTGGATATTCAGCTTGCTCATGAATTGCGGATGGAGCGCCATCGATGCTGACCACGACGTTGCCTTTTCAGGCTTCAAGTCCGGATTGCCTCCAGATGCGATCAGAAGGGTTGATCCTGTTGGGAAACGCTGCCCACCGTAGTCCGCCGCCGAATACAGCTGGGCGTAGGTGGATGCGCCCGACTGATTTAGCGTCGGTGCCTTGAAGGACTTCCCCCAGGTCGCCTTTATGTCGAGTGCTGGCGAAATGCCGTAAAGGAGACCGAATTTGGGAACGGCGACTGCGGCAATCCCTGGATAGCGTTCATATCTGACAGCAGCATTGGCCGCTAGGCGATAGATGAATTTGCCGCCTTGACCAGGCTCAACAAAGGGCAAGGATAGCTCCGAAAAGCCGTAATAGCTTTCAGATGTGCCGTTGGAATCGGTTCTCGTTGCTGAATATCGAACCGAGGTCAGGTGATTATATCGGTATCCCCCTCCGAAAGCGATTCCGATGGGATTGGACATCAGTCCAAAAATTTTTCCGGAACCGAATGCCTCCAAATTGACCAACTCATTGCAGTAGCATCCTGAGGAATGGCTGGTCTGTGAGCCGTTATAAAGCCCGATTTGATCAAAATGTGTGTCGCTTTTCGCGTATGTACCCATGAAGTTGAGGCGCCATTTCGGTGCCATGGCGATATTGACTGACGGAGAGATGGAATATGAGGTCGTTTTCGGGCGGTTCTCGTAGATATAACTGGAAACTAGTTCCTGTGTTCGAAACGACGTCATTCGACTGTAAGTCGCATCTAAGGAGGCATCAATCGAATGTCCGAGAGATTGGTGCCCATAGAGAACAGCACTTGTCTGGATGATCTTCGGATAGAGCGTGTTCTCGGTTGGCATGTATTGGGTATAAGCGCGGTCGCCGCTATAAATTGCCGAATTGTAGTCATGGCTGACCGCCGCCAGTATGCTGCCGTCCTGCCAGGTTTTTCCCGCAACGAGGCTGTACTGTTGCTGAAAATCACCGCCCGACGTGGCGCTACCCAATCTTCCTGTGAGCGATGCCCCATCATAATCGTGCTTGAGGACGACGTTGATGACCCCGCCAACCGCATCGGATCCGTAAATCGCAGATGCCCCATCGGGTACAATGTCAATGCGATCCACCGCCGCCAGGGGAATGGAACTGATGTCCACTGCTTGCACGGTGGATCCATAGGAGAGACGGTGGCCGTTCATTAGCGTAAGTGTCGCATCGGCACCCAGGCCTCGCAGATTTGGAGACGACCCTGAGGTTAGATTGACGCCGCCACTGCTTGCCACGCCTCTCACGACGCCAGGGTTTTGGCCGCTGGCAAAATTCTGTGGCAGTGAGCGCATGGCTTCACCAAGTCCCATCTGACCAGCCAATTCAATGGAATCAGCGGTAATCCTGATCGTTGGCGAGGGTGATTCTACTGATGGGATGCGCGATCCTGTCACAATGATATCATCGCCGTTTCCCGATGCGCTCGCAGCCGTCGATGTGTCCGCTGCCCGAATGATCAATGCACCGTCAATGACCTCGGGGGTAAGTTTGGTGCCCTGAAGAAGGCGATTTGCAGCTTGTGCCGGCAGGAAATGACCCTTCAGGGGTTTTGAGGTTTTGCCGCGCAACGGGTCCGCCGGGGCTGAGAATTCCAACCCACTTTGACGGGCAATCGTCCGTAATGCTTCGGTGAGGGACTGCGCCGGTAAATCAAATGTCAGTACCTGATCGGCTTGCGCCATTGCAGATGTAGCGCTGATCAACGCGCAGGCACAAACGCCGACGAAAAAGCCGTTACGAACCACTCGCATTTCACCCCCAATTGCCTGGATGGCGCGTTGCGTGACGCGCATACAAAGCTTGACGGGAGAAATTCGGCGGCGAGCATTCCGCCAATTATTTTGTCAGTACGAGCCTGTCCGACCCTTGATTTTCAACGGTAAGCCCAAGCGCGCGAGCAAGATGTTTCGCCACACTTTCGGGATTGCGGATATGCAACTCCGCACTCACCCGCATCGCGGCAATTTCTGGAGAAGCTGCCACCAGCTTGACGTCGGAATAGAGGTTCACCTCGGCGAGGATCACATTAACGGCCTCATCGTCATAGCTCTTCACGCCGATTGTCCATTGCTCGTCGTTGGCCGGCGCCGGTTCGGTGACAGCATTACCGGTTACCGTGGGTGTGCCAGAGTAGCGTATCCGTTCGCCTGGTTGAAGGTAGCTCTTCGCTGCCGACGCCGATGACTTGCGTGTCTCGCATGGCGGAGTGACTGCGATACGCCCTTCATACAATACCACATTCATCTGGCAATGCGCGCGCCGTTCCACACCGAACCGCGTGCCGAGCGCTGTGGTAGTGCCGCCATCCGCGGTGACGGTGAAAGGGCGCGAAACATCATGAGCAACGGCGAAGATGGCGCGGCCATGATCGAGCGTGACGTCCCGGCGGTCCCTATGCATCCGGACGAGCAAGCGGCTATCGGTATCGAGCGTCACGACCGAGCCATCCGCAAGCGTGATATTTCTGACCTCACCTTTCCGGGTCGTGAAGATAAGCGGCGCGTCGTCATACTTCCCGTCGGAGGATGCAATCGGCGTAGGTGCGGAGGGCGAACGCAAATTCTGGCCGAGCACAAAATGCGCTCCCAGCAGAAGGAGGGCGGCGAGCGATGCGGCGATCGCCAACTTTGCCCAGGGACTTCGGGGACGGCTGTCGCTCTTGTGACTGTTTTGACGTTCGCGAAATCTCACAGATGCGGGATCAACGATGTTCGAGATCGCGGCGTCGGCGACGTCGAATGCGGCCTGGTGCTCGGGCGACCGCGCGCACCAATTCCTAGCAGCAGGCTTTCGTGCCGGGTTCTCGCGGACCGCCATCACCCAGCGCCGTGCCTGCTGGCTGAGGGTGAGCAAGCCCGGTTCTTCGTCCGTCATTGGCCTTCCATCCCGTCCAACAGATGGTCCAACACCTTGAATATCTTTCTCTTCACCGCCCACTCATTCAGCCCCTTGCGCCGCCCGATCTCGCGAAAACTATATCCTTCCACTCGGTTGAGAAGAAACAGTTCGCGATCGAAGGGGTCAAGTTCCTCCAGCAGCCTCTCACAAAGAGCGATGTCCTGGCGAGCAGTCAAAATTCGAAGCGGATCGAATGGGGCGGGGATGTCGTCAGCATCCGACAAAGGACTTTTTCTATTATCCACGCGGGTTGCAGAAAGATCTGCGCGGTCGCGCAGCAGATTGATAGCAATACGGCGTAGATAGGCTTGGGGCGTCGTGAGAATTTTAACTGCGCCACTTCGAATAAACCGAACGAACGTCTCTTGGGTAAGCTCATCGGCTTCCGCTGCGGATATTGAATTGCGATAGAAGTACCGCGTTAGCCACCGACTTTCTTCACAGTAGAGTTGGACGATTACATCGTGGTTCGCGCTATCAATCGTACCATCTGTTTCGTCTGCACCGCTGAGAGATTGACCGTCATCCACTTCCACCGCCTCACGCTGGGAAGCTCCTGAGTTACAAGCGACTGGACCCGCTTTTGGCGCTCAAATGCCTCCTTATCGTTACATGATAACCACCTAGAGCCCCATGACGCAATCACAAATGGCACGATTAAGGGACAGACATGGATTGGCGAGTATCGCCATCTCCATTTCATGGAGTTGGTTCGTATCCTCGCCCGAAATGTGAAGCATCATCGCAAGCTGCAGGGAATGACCCAGGAGCAGCTTGCCTTATCGATCGAAATGAAGCGGAGCTATGTCAGCGGGATTGAATGCGCAAATCGTAACCCGTCAGTGAAAGCGCTGGAGCGGCTAGCGAGCGCCTTAAATATCAACCCAAGTGAGCTCTTTGTCCCTCTGGATGAATATCCTGATGATCAATACCCGCCTATCCCAAGGGGCCGACGGGTTTGATATTCGTCGCTTGCGTGCCAGTCAGTTTTTCAAAATATCTCCCAACTCATCCATAATGTGATCCATCCGGCACCGGGTCCCGTCCGATAGCGAAACAAGGCTTCGCCTCCGGTCCTCTGGATCGGCCTTACGGTCCAACATGCCCGCATCGATCATCTCCACTGTGCGGCGGAAGGCCGTCGCGGTTGAGAGCCCGGATGTCGCGGCGAGTGCCTTGAATCCCTCTCTCATCCCCTGCTCCCTCGCGCGATAGAGATCGATTACCATGAGCCATTCGGGCCATTGCCGCCTTTCGAGGCCGAGCTTGAGCTCAGCCAGGCGGTGCTGCTGCTTGAGCGCTTCGCAGATGCGCTGTCGCTGATCCATGGCGCTTACCCAGCCCTGGTCCGAAGCGGGGCGGGGGCGACCGGCAGGAGCCCCGACCGATAGTCGGCGATCAGCGCTTCCTGATCAGGGCGAAGCATGTCGATTGCGCCGACCGGGCCGTTCTGCGCTTCATCCAGCAGCAGCGAGGGACAGCGGCCCTCGTAAGTGCCGAGGTTGGGCCGATGGGCGCGGTAGCCGGCAAGGCCCATCACATCGCGTGGCAGTGTGCGAGCGACATGTGGCGGATAGGCAAGCCACGGCAGTTCGTAAGGCTTGAGCCATCCGAGGCTGTAACTGATGATCATCCCGCGCCGCGGCGTCGCGGTCACGTTCGCCCCGCCTGCATGAAGTGTGGATCCGAGGAACAACAGGGCATCACCCGGCTCCATTTCGGCAGGGAATGCCTCCTCCATGCCGATGAAGATTTCGTCCTGGCGCCGATGACTGCCAGGCCATACTAGCGTTGCGCCATTCTCGGCTGTGTAAGCAGAAAAAGGCCACATGACGTTGAGCAGATACTCGACGCCGGGCGCATGTATGGGCCACATGTCCTGGTCCCGGTGTGGCGGCTGGGCAAGACCGCCCGGTTCGATCTCGATCGCTTGGGTGAGGTTGAGCTGGATCATATCGCACCAGGGCCGGAGAATTCGCTCGGCAAGTCCGTGGATCAGGGGATCGAGAGCGAAACCGGCAGTGCGCGGCGAACGGTGCAGAAGCCCATGAAACCGCCGCGTCGTGTCGCCGTAGAAGGGGCCCTGCGAGAGCGGTGTGGTTTCGAAACCGGCACGCAGATCATCGCCCAGCTTTTCCACCAGAAGCCGCGGCGCTGCACCGCGGACGATGCAGTAGCCGTCCCGGTCGATTTGATTCCAATAGTGCTCGATGTCCTGCTGCAGGCTGTCGATAGCAATGAGGGTCATGACCATCTCCCTTCAGGCGGCTTCGCGATCGATCGCGGCGGTGGGAAGGATGCGCATCGGAACGTGGGTTCCGGCCGCCCGCAACTTGGCAGGCGTGTCTGCATCGATTTCGATGAGGAGGGCGCCGGTCGGCAGGCCCGCGATCATCTGCGGTATGCCCAGTGGCCGAACCGTCCAACCCAGCGAGAGAATCTGGCTGAGCCACGTTGAATCGGCAACGCAGCTATAGCTGGCGATCCCGCGCTGAAGGGCAAACTGCACCACCGCTGTCGCGAGCGCATTGCGGACTTCCAGCCTCCTTGCGGCACGCAGTCCCCGCGAAAGGCATAGCCGGCTCAGTTCGAAGATTTGCGGATTAACGGGCACGCTTGCGTCGCATAGCGAAGGGAAGATCGTCCCCAGCACATGCGGACGGTTGGTGGGCAACAAGCGGATGGATCCCTCATGGGCGTCGCTGTCGTCGCTGGCGACGATGTAAATCGCGTGGTCATCATCGAACTGGTCGATTTCGAACGCTTCGGCGACCACCGGGACGTCCCAGCCTAGCAGGTCCACGAACACCCGCTTGCGCGCATGATGCATGGCGTCGAGAACCGGGTTGGCGCCCGGCGGTTCGTGTCCTTCGAAAATCCGGATCATGGTGATGCTCCCTGTCTGGCCGGAATCGGCAGGGAGCATCATCGGTGTGAGGGACACCGCGAGTCTGTACCCGGAACTGGGACTTGATCAGTGCATCGAGAGCAACTCGGGATAGGTGACGATGCCGTCGAACAGGGCGCGCGCGATGAGGTTGTTGCGCTGGATATTCCCATAGGCCCGCATGATGCGCTTGGCATATTCATGCGTCGTATGTTCCGAGAGGTGCAGGATGTCGGCGATCTCGCCATAGGTCTTGCCGCGCCCGAGCAGGATCAACACTTCTCGCTCTCGAGGTTTGAGCTTGGGCGGCGCGGGGAGTTCAAGACCTGCCCGGAGCCTTACGACGCGCCGCATCGCTTCAAAGGCAAAGGACACCGCGAAGAAGGCGGCAGGCATCGACTCGGATGGCACTGTCTCGAGCCGCGATGTGGCGAAAGTGCAGCTTCCAGCATATTCGCCGGGAAGGTGCATCGGTACCGTGTAACCGCCGCACAGGTTCCGCTTCGCACCCTGTTCGAAGATGTAGCGCTGACGCGGCGTGAGCGTTTCCAGCATCCGGGGGTTGGGCCAGAGGAAGCCGGTGTTTCGCCCGTCGCACGAGATCTGGACCGGGTCATCGAGGAAATACTGCCCGCTTATGATCTCATTCAGCCAGTCGCTGTCGTAATTGGTGAGACCATAAGCGCCGACCGGCGGGTGCAGCAGATCGACATGATGGCTGATCGCGAACCGATCGAATCCCAAAACGAATGTCAGGCGTTCAAGGGCCTCATAGACCCGGTTATCGTCTGACGTCTCCCCCAGAATACTGACTATCTGCTTGTAGTCGTCCCTGTCGAACATCGTATGCCTCCTTAATTCATGTTCGGAAATTTCCTTTCAGGCATCCATTGGTCGCGCCATGTTCGGCGTTATGTTTGAGGGCGAATGTAATATTTTCGGCGTCTCGCGAAGTGGAGCGGGAGGAGGAAGACAGATGATCTGTAGTTTTCCTCATCTTCAGCGTGGAGCCCGCCATGCCCACACAAAAAGTCCTGACCGCGTTTCGCGAACTTCTTCTTCGTGCGCGTGGTGCGCATGCCCGTTGGCAACGCAAGCGGCGGCTTGCGCGCCATACCCGCAAGCTTGAAGCGATACTGCGCGAAGAGCCGCCCTATGTAGCCGAGGCCGTCGACCTGTTTTTCCGCCAGAAACAGCCTGTTCCGGTCATTGCGGAGACACTCGGCATCGATGCCGAAGAGGTCCGGGACGCGCTTCTTCGTATCGTCGAACACTTCGAGGCTGACGTGCATTGATATGTCCATCTGCTTACCGGGTTCTGGAGCAAGGCTCAGGCAATCCGCCGAACCAGCGTATCGCGCGGAATGGATTGGAAAGATGAGCTTCATTTCAGCCACCCCGCCTCCCGAAAGCTCACGATCCCGCGGCGCGCGACGACGAGATGATCGTGCACGACGATACCGAAGAATCGGGCTGCGTTCGCGATCTTCTCTGTAAGATCCCGATCCGCCCGCGACGGTGCGGGCGACCCTGACGGATGATTATGCGCGAGAAGAATAGCCGTCGCATTCAGGTCGAGGCACCGCTTGAGGATTTCACGTGGCCAGACCTGAACACCGGAAACAGACCCGGTCCCCATGACCTCGTCGGCGATCAGTTCGTTACCTGCGTTCAAAAACAACACGCGAAAATGCTCGACCCGCTCATAGGCCATGTTGCCGCGCAGATAGTCGTGAAGGGTCTGATCGCTCGACAATATCGGTCGCCGGATCAGGGCGGACCACAGCATCTGCTTCAGCACGCGCTGGAAGCAGCGGAATGTTCGCTCGACATCCATGGCGTGGTCGAGCAGCTCGATCCGCTCGGCCGGACACGCCGCCAGCGCGCCACCCAGTGACCCGAACCTGGTGAAGAGGCGATCAGCCAGTTCGCGGGCCCGGTCCGGGCCGGTGAGCCCGATCAGCTCTTCCAGGGCGCGTCGGCACCCCGGCGCTTCAGTCGGTCCTGATGACGCCATGTCGCGGCGATCAGGACGATCTGCGCCAGCCAGCTTCATACCGCTATCGCATGCATGTAAGCGCGCGGCACGACATTCGGCACAGTTTGCAGCATGACATGGACGATGACCTCGTCCGCCAGCATCGCTGCAACCCACATCGGCCAGAAGCGATTGCTCCGAAGGGATAGCCATAGGAATATTCCCAGGATAGCCAGGTCGGTCAGAAGAATACCTGTCTCGACGTTCTCGAAGCGGTGAATGGCGGGCGATGCAGCCAGAACGCTGAGAGCCGCGCCTCCAAGCAGGGTTGCCGCCCCGATCTGCTCGGGACGGCCCCCTTTCACGAACGCATAGCCGCTGCTGACGACCAGCAGTGCGGAGAACAGGATTTGTCTCGTCATGACCCATGGCAACATGATTTGTGAAAGCTCGTCAATCACGAGACGCGGGCAATCATACCGCCCGCAGGTACTGGCTGGCGGGCTCCGAGATAGCGCCCCTGACCTTGAGCAGGTCACCATAGCTCACCGCGGTCAGGCCCATGTCGTCGCTGGCCTGCTTGAGATTGGCATGGGTCGCGACGATCCGCTCGCGCGTTTCGGCCACGAGCACCATGGCCGAGGCGGAACTGGCAAAGGCGTCCTGGCCGATGGCCGCCGATAGAAGGGCGTCCAGGCGAGCCAGGGGAAGCGCCGCATTCAGTTCGGCAATCCGGGCGGCAGCGATATCGAGGGCCGCTTCAGCGGCGAAGAGACGTTCAGCGACGTTTCGGGCGATGGTTTGGCGTTGAGCGTGCATGTTTGCTCCTTCCCATCCTCACGGACAGGTTCAAGAATATGGGTTTTGGGATAGAAGCTGCCCTACTGGCTCACGAGAGTGTTGAGCGCAGAGAGCAGCGACACTGCGGAACCTATGATGACGAGCAGAAGCCGCGCAGGTGATGCTGCTCCAGGATGCCGACTGCCCGCTCCTGCAGGGAGCTCCATGGCAGATATTCGCGGCGCTGCGGGCGTTCGAGCACGCGCTCCCCACCCAGACCTATCGTTCGGAGCGACAGATTGAATTCCAGCAGTTCAGCACGCCGCTGAGCCTCGCCTGGCTCGCAGGCCTTGCCGGGCAGATCCGGCAGGATGACCTCGTGCTCGAGCCGTCCGCGGGCACAGGGATGCTCGCGGTCCATGCATGGCGAGCGCGCGCGGGCCTGCAGCTCAATGAATTGGATCCGAAACGGGCCGACCTGCTCGGCCGGATCTTCGATCGAACCGTTACTCGCCATGACGGCGAACATATCGACGATCTGCTCGCGGGCGCTCCAAGCCCGACGCTGGTGCTGATCAATCCACCCTTCAGTCGCAGTGCCGGGCGCGGTGTCGACCGCCACGCCGGCGCCCGCCATTTGCGCGCCGCGCTGGCCCGCCTCGCTCCGGGCGGCCGCTGCGTGGCGATCATGCCGCCGAACTTCGCGGCGGATGGCACCGCCTCGCTCGGCTACACTGCCGTTGCCGAGATGGCGCCGCCGCGCGCCGAGATCACCATCCGCGGTAACCCCTACGCCAAGCATGGCACCGGTATCGATGTACGCCTCCTCATTACGACAAGGGATGGACGGGAGAACCCCAGCGCCATGTCGCGGACACGATTGAGGCTGCTCTCGATATCGTGCTGGCTCTTCCCTCCCGGCTTGATCCTTTCGATCCACCCCCGGCGCCCGCACCATTGGCCAGGCCCTGTCCCGCACCCGAACCCAAGCCACCGCCGACTGCTGCCCTGATAACGCGGCCTTCACGGAAAATAGCACCGCCAGTCCGCATTCCCCCGAGCGAACCACCCGAACCGGTATCGTACAGGGTGCGCGAGACACCGCTCGCACCGGGACAGGCGATCGGTATCTATTCCCTGTGGCAACCCGCTCGGCTTGTGATCGACGACGCCTGCGCGCATCCGGACGAACTCGTCGAATCCATCGCGATGGCGTCCGTCTCGCTTCCGGCGCCTCGCTACCACCCCCGTCTCCAGAAGCGTGCCTTCAAGGCGCTCTCCGACGCGCAGCTCGAGACCATCATCCATGCAGGCGAAGCGCACGAACGCGATCTTCCCGGGCGCTTCTCGGCCAATCTGGCTGGTGATCGCCTGCTCGAGGACGAGGAGGGCTGCACCTACCGGACCGGCTTCTTCGTTGCCGATGGAACTGGCGTGGGGAAAGGGCGCGAGGCAGCAGGCATCATTCTCGATCAATGGAACCGCGGCAATCGCCGCGCGATCTGGATTTCACTGGCCGATCTCATCGAGGACGCGCGCCGTGACTGGACAGCGCTTGGCGGCCTTGCCATCGATATCCAGCCGGTCGCGAACTTTGCGCTGGGCACGCCGATCACGATGGAAAGCGGCATCGTCTTCCTGACCTACGCTGCGCTGCGCTCGAGCCGTCATGATACGGCATCGCGCCTGCAGCAGCTGCTGGACTGGACCGGCAAGGATTTCTCCGGGGTGATCGTCTTCGACGAATCTCACGCCATGGCCCATGCCGCCGGGACCGAGACGGATTTCGGGAAGGCGCAAGGCTCGGAACAGGGGCTCGCCGGCGTCCGCCTGCAAAATGCGCTGCCGCGTGCCCGCATCCTCTACATGTCGGCGACCGGCGCGGCCCGGCCCGAAAACCTCGCCTATGCCGTTCGTCTCGGGCTATGGGGAGTCGGTACGGCCTTCGCCACGCGCGACATGTTTATGAAGGCCATGGAAGAGGGCGGCATCGCGGCGCTCGAAGTCGTGTGCCGCGATCTCAAGGCGATGGGTCTCTACACCGCGCGCGCCTTGAGCTTCGCCGGCGTCGAGTATGAACCGCTGGAACATGCGCTCACGCCGGACCAGATTTCGGTTTATAATGCCTACGCGGACAGTTGGGGGATCATCCATCGAGGCCTGCGAGACGTGCTCGCCGAGATCGGCGTAGTCGACCGCATTTCCGGCAAGACCCAGAACGGCCAGGCGCGCGGGTCAGCGCTCAGTTCCTTCGAGAGCGCCAGGTTGCGATTCTTCTCAAGCCTTCTGGTGAGCATGAAGATTCCCACGCTGATCGCGGCCATCGAGCAGGAACTGGCGGCAGATAATGCCGTGCTGGTGCAGTTGGCGAGCACGGGCGAAGCCATCATGGACCGGCGATTGTCCGAACTCTCACCGGAGGAACGGGCGATGATGGATGTCCAGGTCTCTCCCAAGGAGACCCTCGTCGATTATCTGAAAAATGCCTTCCCGGTGCGCCAGATGCGGGTCTTTCGCGCCCATGACGGCACGGTTCGCTCGGAACCGATGAGTGACGCTCAAGGTAATCCCGTACTATGCAGGCAGGCGATTGCCGCCCGCGACGAACTGATCGAGGACTTGTGCGCTCTGCCTGCCATTCCGACCGCGCTCGACGCACTGATCGCACATTTTGGTACAGAGCGTGTCGCTGAGATCACCGGCCGTTCCCGGCGCATCGTCACCGACAGTACGGGCCGTCAGAAAATCGAGAGGCGCGGCGCCCGCGCCAATGTCCTCGAGGTCCAGGCGTTTCAGAACGGCATCAAATCCATCGCCGCTTTTTCTCTCGCGGGCGGTACCGGCCGGTCCATGCATTCGGACCGGAACTGCCCGACCGCGCATTGCCGCCGGACACATTTTCTCCTCGAACTGGGATTTCGCATCCTTTCGGCAGTACAGGGCTTCGGTCGCAGCCACCGCACCAACCAGGTGACGCCTCCGGTCTATCGCCCGCTCACGACCGATTGCCGCGGCGAGCGCCGGTTTCTCAGCACGATCATCCGGGGCCTCGAAGCGCTCGGCGCGCTGACCCGGGGCCAGCGTCAGGCCGGATCGCAGAATCTTTTCGATCCATCCGACAGTCTGGAATCCGAGTTCGCGCGCGATGCGCTCGTCCGGTGGTTCCATCTTCTATATGAGGGCAAGCTGCGCAGTGTGACGCTCGCCGATTTCCAGGAAATCACCGGACTGGAACTGTGCGACGAGGGCGGGGAACTGAAGGAGCGCCTGCCGCCGATCCACCGCTGGCTCAATCGCATCCTCGCCCTGCGCATCGCCACGCAGAACCGCATCTTCGAAGAATTCCTGGGACTGGTCGAGGATCGCGTCGAAGCGGCGCGGGCCGCCGGAACGCTTGATCTGGGGATCGAGACGATCCGCGCCGAACGTGTGCATGTTCTGTCCGACCAACTCCTGCGCGCCGACCCAGTGACCGGCGCGGAAACGAGGCTGTTACGGCTCGAACTTCATCGAAGACCGCCGGTCACCAGTTGGGCCGCGTTGCAGTACGAGTTGCACGGTTCGGGCGAGGTGCGGTGGCTGCACAATACGCGCTCGGGTCGGGTGGCGCTCTATGTGCCGACATGGCCGGGGCAGGACGAGGACGGCCACTGGATCGAACGCTGTTATCTCATACGCCCTGGTGGCCGGGCGCGAATGGACGTCGCGGCGTTTGCCGGCAGCCACTGGGAGGAGATCGGGCGTGACAGCTTCCAGGCGCTCTGGGACGCGGAAGCCCGCGATGCTGGGGAAAAGCTTGTGGTCGAAACGATCACGCTGGCGACGGGCCTGCTCCTGCCTGTGTGGAACAGGCTTCCCGCCGATGACGTACGCGCGTGGCGGATCGACGATGGCACCGGCATGTCCATTCTCGGGCGTATCATCCATCCCGGCGCCATCGGACGGCTTGAACAGGCATTCGGGCTTGCCGGCGGCGTAATTCTCGGGCCTGACGAGATCATGGCCGGCGCACGCATGGCTGGCGGCGTAGCGATCCCGGGCCTGGTCCCAGCCAGGCTGGTTCGGGTCCAGGTCAACGATAGTCCTCGCTTCGAGATTCGCGATTACCGGCCGGAAGATCGCACCTGGCTCAAGTCGTGCGGGGCATTCTCGGAGGTCTTGAGCTTCAGGACCAGGTTGTTCCTGCCACCCGATCGCGCATGCGCCATATTGACGAGGATCATTGAGGATCGGAGTTGATCCACCGCTGCCAAACCAGGCTATGCCGCTCCATTCCCTCTACATTGCAGAAGGAAGGGGGTGAAGCGCGACGGAATCGCACTTCACCCCTTCTAATCATTCCGCGGATGCCGGTGTATCAACCTGCGCTGCATCTTTCTTCACGGCATTCGTACGCTTGCTGGGAGTCTTGGCTTCCGGCGATGCGGCGGACTTAGCGCCAGTGACGATCCCGAGCTTCTTCTTCCTGGGGACAGGCGCGGACGATTCCGTTTTCGCCGCCTCAGGAGTCAGGGTTTCCGGAGTGGTCGACGGGGTGGCAGCTTCCTTGGCAGCGGCGGGCTTCTTCGCACCGATGGACGTTTTCGGGGATGCCTTCTTCGCCGCCGGTTTCTTTGCGACAGACTTTGTGGCTGCACCCTTCCCCTTTCGGGGCGCAGGTGCGGCCGCAGCCGAGACAGCCGGTGAAGCCAATGCCATGGGTGTGGCCTCCGACGTCTCGACGGCGATCACGGGAGCCTCGCTGGCGGGTTTGGGGTTAGCCGCCGTTGCACGCGTACGCTTGGGCTTTTCCGGCGCCGGAGCCGATGTGGATTCCGGCGTTTGCTCCAAGGCAATCGCGGCAACCTCATCGGCGGGCGTCACTGTATTGGCTTTTCTGCTCGTGCGTTGCGGCTTCCGCTCCTTCACCGGGGCGGGCGTCGGAGTGGCTTCCTGTACGGCCTGTTCGGTGACGGGCGCTTCCGTCTGTGCCGTTTCGCTCGCCTTTCTTCCGAGGCCCAGCTTAGCAGCGACGGCACGGCGGTGCTCGGAATAGGCGGGAGCCACCATGGGATAGTCCCGCGGGAGCTTGTAGCGCTCGCGATACTCGGCCGGGGTCAGCCCGTTGGTCGCCAGATGCCGCTTGAGCGTCTTGTACGGCTTGCCGTCGAGCATGCTGATGATGTGCTCGCGAGAACCCAGGCTCTTGCGCACCGATACGGCAGGAACATGCTCCACCGGCGCGGGCGTTTCTGCTTCGCCCTTTCCTTCGAGCGCGCCGCGTGTCGCTTCGATGATCCCGGCGATGTCACCGGCCGGCACCTGGTTGTTCGAGAAATAGGCGCTCAGTAACTGCACCGTCATTGCAGTGAGATCGGGCTGCTCGGTATCGGCCACGCAAAAACTCCAGGCTAAGGGAAGGCAATAGGGAAGTTGTCTCTTGCCGAAAAAGAATTGCCGAAGAGCTAAGCCTGTTCCCGCGTCTCATGCAAGTCGTCAGTGAAACAAGCCCGTCAGCCCGCAGAAAGGGAAGGGGGAGGAGTAGAGCAGAAGACCAGCTCGAGGTCTCGCTATTCCATGAGGTGCAACATGGCGAACTGCGTATCCGCGCACATCCTGATCGGCGGCAGACTCGCCCGATCCCGATATCCCGAACTGATCGAGGCGATCAAAGCCGATAATCCGGCTGTCGATTGGGACGGCACGCCGTTCGATCCCGACGATATCCCGGTCGGTAAGCCGCTCGCGCTCATGGATCATGATGTCGCCAACGGCTGTTTCGAAGAGATCGAGGGAATCTGTCACCGGCACGGTCTCCATTATGTTCGCTGGTCTGGCGCTTCTCCCGGAAGCTTCCCGTCGGTTCGCATCGTTTACACGGGTAACGGCGAGCCACAGCCGGTCCTGACCACCGAGGAAGACGAGCAGGTCTTCTCCATCGAGCGCATCCGGAAACTGGGAAGCATCGAAACAATCGAAGCGGACTACCAGCGCGCACGCAGGAATCCGCCTCCCCTGGTTATCGTGGACGACCAGCCCGCCGATGTCGTCATCTTGGAGATCACCCATGGCTGATCACTATGCTCAGGGCTCGGTCGCCTTCACCTGTACGGCGCAGGAAGCCGCACTGATCGAAGAGGCGTGGCAGCATGCCGCTGACCTCGACAACGACCTGGCGCCGGGCGACCCGAGCGCCGAGTTCCTCGCGGCTTTCCCGCCGGTCGAACTGGGCAACCTTTTTAATGGCCTGCTCGCGATCTTCGATGATCCGCGGTTTCCCCGGTTCGGTGCCGAGCTTCAGGTCACTGGAGCCGATCAGTGTCGATCTATGGCGACAGCGATTTTCAACCCGACGCCATCGCCGCGTTGATCCAGCGCTGCTGTCGGCAGACGCTGAGCGAAGCGCCGATCGGCTTTACGTGGAGCTATGGCTCCTCGCGTCCCCGGCCCGAGGATACGGGCGGCGGATGGTGCGCCATCTTTGCCGACCGGATCGAATTCGGCGAGACTGCCGAGGGACTGTCGAAGGCGCTGCAGCCCGCTGCCGACCCCTGGAGCGATCACCCGGTCCATCCCGTGTCCGACTGGAAAACCGAAGTTGCCAATGACGAGATCCGTCTCGGCTATCTCGACTGGATCGCCATACGGCAAAGCTCGGCCGGTGCGGCACCTTAAACTCGATCGCCTCGTCAGTCGCATGACCTGAAGCGACCGGCAGCGAGGACGCCGCCGCGTCCCGTCGCGCCATTTTTCAGCAAAACAAGGATAGACCAATGACCGACGTCACCGCGCCGGACGTGCCCGCGCGCCTATATAGCCAGACCGACTACGATGAACGTGGCAATTTCCAGTACCAGGGCGATCTGTACCGCTCGGGCGAGGATCTCCCTTCCCTTGCGTCACGAATCGGTCGGCATCTCGCCGAACAGTTCACCCTCACGCGCATCGCGATCAGCACGAGCAAATTTGCGGGCGGACGCAAGGTCACCGCCGAAATCCTCGATACGGCTTCCGACCTTACCGAACGCGATAGGCAGAACGCGTTCATCATCGAAGTGCGCGACCAGATGGAGCGGTTCGGTTTCACGTGCGCCAATGCGCTGCAGGGATTTCACAGTTGCTCTTTCTTCTGCGAAGCGCGGATCGGGCGGGCCTATTGGGCGGCGCTCGCGAAGAGGCGCGGTCCCAGGAATCCGGTCGAAGCACTGGTGTCACTCGCCGCGTTCAAGAAGCGGGTGAAGCCGGGCGACACGCTGAAACTCATCGATGCGCCGGCGGGCCACCGATCGCTGGGAACGACCCGCATGATCACCAAGGTACGATCGGGTGACCTGATCCTGGAAGGCAGGAGCCATCTCGATTTCCCGCGCGCCGCTGCCTTCGCCTGCGACGGCAAGCTGGTGCGCATTTCCATCGGCTCTGATCACGACCCGGATGCCCATCTGCTGTATGAATGGCGAGCAGCGGCCTGAACGATGGTCGCCTCATCGTTTGCTGCGGACGAGTCCGCAGCCCATGCCCCGCATCTCAAGGCCATGCGGAAGCTCCTCGAGCGCTGCCAGCCGCGCCACGATATCTACACCGTGTTCGGGCACTGCATGGAGGCGATGGCGATCGCGATCGCCAACAGCGTCGACCTGTGCGAGCGTGCGCGGCGCGAAGCCCGTTACCTCGACATTATCGGGCGCTACGGCACCGACGGCGTCGAAAGTTTCCCACGGGTCATGGCCGAACTCGCCCTCGCGCTGGAAGCGGGGATGGGCGATGTGCTCGGCGCGCTGTTCCATGATCTCGAACTGCACAACAAGGCGAAGGGCCAGTTCTTCACGCCCTATTCGCTCAGCAGAGCGATGGCGGACATGCTGATCGGCGATACCGCTACCCTTCGGGAAACCATAGAAAGTCGCGGGCATCTTACCGCCATGGAGCCGGCATGCGGTTCCGGCAGCATGGTCATCGCGCTTGCCGACGCCCTGCGGGCCCAGGGCATCAATTACCAGCGCCACCTCCATGTGACCGCGATCGACATCGATCCCCGCGCCGTCCATATGGCCTATGCGCAATTGTCGCTGCTGCACGTTCCCGCGCGTCTGATCGTCGGCAATGCCCGGTGAAATCCGCGAACAGTGGTTCACACCGGCCCACATCCTTGGCGGCTGGACGGCCCGGCTGGCGTCAACGCCCCAGGACAAGACCGCGATCGAAACGATCCCTCCTGTTGTGGCTGCCAAATCGTCCTGCTCGTATAAGGAGACCGCCACGGCCGACTACAACAGGCCTCCGACGCTACCGCGTCAGCTCACTTCTGATCCGCCTGTTGATCATCGGGGCATATTGCGGAGCGTTCATCCCACCACAATTTCCGGTACGTTCGGTGATAATCGATAAGATCCCGATGCGTGCCGCAGCCTGCCAGGCGTCCGCCCTCCATGAACAGGACCTGGTCTGCGGCCTGCGCCGTCGCCAACCGATGCGTGATCATGATGAGCGTGGTCGCCCCGCCGGCTCTGCTCCGCAATTTCGCGATCGCGTTCGCTTCACTGCGCGGATCGAGAGCGGAGGTGCTTTCATCGAGGATGAGAACCGGCACGTTCACGCCTGCCAGCCGCGCGAGTTCGAGCTTCTGGATCTGTCCTCCCGACAGCCGCTCGCCCTGTTCTCCCAGTTCCATCTCGAAGTCGATCGACCTGCCGGGTTCGTGAAACCGCCAAAGGTGCAGCAATTCCTCGACATCGCCGATCGCCTGGTTCGCCGGGGGATAAAGGATGTTCTCGCGCAGCGACCGGTTGAACAGACCGATGAACTGCGGCGCATAGAGGATATGGCGATGCCGATCCGCCCAGGGGATCGTCGCGATATCTATCCCGCCCACCGCGATCCTGCCGGAAGAGGGGGTAAGCACGCCTGCGAGAAGCTGGGCGAGCGTGGACTTGCCCGAACCGTTGGGACCGACGATCGCGACGAAAGAACCAGCCGGCACATGCACAGATATCCCGGCTACGCCGGGCATGCTCGCGCCATAGCGGAAGCTCACATTCTCGGCGACAAGATCTGACGACGCTGTAAGACCAGGGGACAGGGCGCTGTTCTCTGCATCGATGGTCGCAAAGTTCAGGACGTCGCGAATATTGGCGATCGCCACTCCAGCCTGCGCGAGGATGTAGCCTAGCGAACTGAGCGGCACGGTCAGCCGGAAGGCGTATGTCTGGAGCAGGACGAAATCGCCCGCACTCATGCGCCCCTGGCCGACATCGAGAGCGGCGAGCAGCAGCAGCGCCACGAGACCGAGCCCGACCACGCAGAATTGCAGCGCGGCCATGAGCGTGAGCGAACGATACATGCCGGCGGCCGCGTGCCGTTTCGAACTGAGCGCATCGCCGGCATGCCGCAGTTCACGCTCGAGCGCGCCGTTCAGCACCACGCGGCGGGCGTTGCGCACGATATCGCCGATGGTGCGCGAGACATGCGATGCCGCCGCATTCGTCGCCTCGGCGTGAACGCGGTGACGCCTGGCGCCGAGCCAGGTCGCGCCGAGGAAACCCAGCAGCGTAAGCGCCAGGATCAGGACATAGCGCGGCCGGATTAGGCCCGCGATCACCACGAGACTGGCGAGGGCCTGGAGGATCACCGGCCCGAGCCGCCAGATCAGCCCCTCGACGACCAGCGTCAGGCTATAGGGCAGGCGTTCCAGCATGCCGGGAACGCGGCCGCTGCGGCTGTCGCGCGCCGCGGTGATCTCGGGCAGGGCCGCAGCGAGCGCGCGGATGGTGTAATGCCGCGCCAGCGCATCGACCATTTTCGCGGTGCACGACAGCCTCGCGCTCTCGAGGATCGATGCACCCGCCCAGCATCCCACGAACAGCATCACGGTGACGAACAGATACAGGAGCGATTCCGAGGGACCTGCCAGCATGTCGATCAGGAGCTTGAGGGCGTAGGGTCCGGCAACGCCCATCGCGATCACGAGGGCTTCGAGGGTGAAGGCCTCGAGCAGGCTTCGCCTTGCGCCGAGGCGCGCCGACAGCATCAGCTGCGTAAGCCGCGCCAATATAGCAAATGTCGTCACTGCACAGACCTCCTGGCGATCGATGAGCCAGAAGGAGGATTTGGAACGCGGCCGCTATCCTAGCGCCAAATCAGCTTCTTTGGAATGCGCGATCCCATGATCCGGAAAGGGGGGAAGGGGGTGCGGGAAGGTGACGGGAGATGTGGATCGTCCCGTTACCCTCAAGCTCAAGGAGATGGTTCCCATGGCGAGCATGGCCCGCACGACCGACACGCCCCCCGTGTCCGCTCCCTATCGCATCGACGTCTCGCGCGGCGGCCGCAGTGGTCGCGTGTCCTCGGAATGGTTCTCCCGGCCCGACGACGAGAAATTCCTCTCGCTCTCCAGTCTTTACGACAGCGTGCGAGCCCGCGCCGATCGCTCGACCACCCGGACCGTCGAAAGCCGCGCGATCCGGGTCGAGGCGAGAAGCGATGATCCCGAACGGCTCACGCTGATCGCCCCTGGCGACGAGCGTCCGCTCACACCTACCAACTGGTCCTTCGGCCAGGTCGCGAGCCTCGTCGGCGCCCCGGCCTCCTATCTGCGCCAGCTGCCCGCGGCGCTCGCCGGTATCAATCTCCAGCACGGTCTGGTCACTCACAGAGGCGAACAGGTCAAAATATTGCAGACCGACGATGGCCGAACAGAACTGCGTGCCGCGACCGGAAGCCAGTATGGCAGGGTGTACGACTGGGAACTGATACAGGCCATCATGGCGTTCGCCGGGGACGGCGTTGGCGATACACGATGGAAAGTCCCTGGAACTATTGATTGGGGAAGCATGAGTTATAACCCCTATGTCGATATCACCAAGGAGACGACCACGCTCTACGCATCGGACAGGGATGTCTTCGTGTTTCTCGTCGACGACACCCATCCGATCGAGGCCGGTAAACTGCCGAATGGTGATCCCGACCTCTATTTTCGCGGGTTCTACGCTTGGAATTCCGAAGTCGGCTCCAAAACGCTCGGCATCGCGACATTCTATCTACGCGGCGTGTGCGCGAACAGGTGCCTGTGGGGCGTGGAGAATTTCGAGGAAGTGAACATCCGCCACTCGAAGTTCGCCGGCGCCCGCTTCGCGCACCAGGCCGCCCCGGCGCTCGAGCACTTCGCGAACTCCTCCCCGCAGCGTTTCATCACCGGCATCAACGCCGCGCGCGAACGTATCGTCGCGCGCAAGGACGAGGACCGCGACGCCTTCCTGCGGCGGCGCGGCTTCTCGAAAACCGAGACGACGAAGATCATCCAGACGGTCCTCGCCGAGGAAGGGCACCCGCCCACGAGCGTCTATGATTTCGTGCAGGGCATCACCGCGGTTGCCCGCACCAGGCCGCATCAGGACAGCCGCCTCGAGCTCGAGGGCAAGGCCCGAAAGCTGCTCGAACAGGCGCTCTGAGGCGCACTTCCCGATCCGAATTTTCCCTCCATCGCCCGCTCCGGTCTTCGACCGGGGCGGCTATGCTCATGAAAGGATGAGGCCATGCGCGCCCAGTCCGATATTTACCTTTCCGATTTCACCGTGGACGTCGCCTTCTTCAGCGACGGCGAGCATTATGCCACCCAGAGCTACACAGTCACCGCCTCGACCTGGTTCAGCGCCCGCCAGCAGGCGCTGCAGATGTCGGTAAGCAGCGTCTATGACGACCCGCGCATTCCCGGGCTCAGCCGCACCGCCACCCTGCGGCCCGGCTCATGACCCGCGCACGTACCCGACGCCTCGGCACGGGAATCTCCGCGCTGATCGCCGCGTCGTCCCCGCCCGCCACCACGCTGCCGCTCGCCAGCATCAGCGCCGGGTATAATCCGCGCCGCTATTTCGACAGCCGAAAGCATGACGAGCTCGTGGCATCGCTGCGGCTGCGCGGAATGCTCCAGCCGATACTGGTTCGTCCCGCCACGGAGACGGGTGAGGGCTATCTCATTGTTGCCGGGGGGCGTCGTTACCGTGCGGCGCTGGAAGCCTTCGGGCCCGAGGGCGAAGTCCCCGTCATCATCCGCGAGATGACCGACCAGGAGGCCCTCGAGGCAGCGATCGACGAGAACGACGTGCGCGACGATGCCTCGGAATCCGAACAGGCCGATGCGGCGGTCCGCGTGCTTGCCGCCTGCCAGGACGATCGCGGCGAGGCTGCTCGCCGGCTCGGGTGGTCCAAAACCAAGCTCGATCGCCGTCTCGCGCTCGCTGGCCTCTGCGAGCCGGTCAAGCACGCGCTCGACGAGCGCCGGATCAAGCTGGGTCATGCCGAACTGCTCGCCGCCGTTCCCGCCGACAAGCAGGAGAAAGCGCTGGAGACGATCCTCACCTCCGGTCTCGACGTCGGGAAGACCCGCGACCTGCTGATGCGGGTCACCCAGGATCTCGCCCATGCCTGCTTCGATAAGAGCGAGTGCCTGGCCTGCCCGTTCAACTCCGCGGCGCAGCGCGCCCTGTTCGAGACGCATATCGAGGACGGGCATTGCACCAATGCCGGGTGTTTCGAGCTCAAGACCCAGACCGCCGAAATGATCCGCTTCGAACAGGAGGAATGCGCTGAAAAGGCCGCACGGACTGCGAAGGTTTCCGCTGACGACGATACCTGTGGTGATGAGGCCGAGGACGAGATCGACGCTATCGAAGGTCCGGATATCGAAGCCGATGCCGATGCTGCTGACGCTGCCGATGGTGATGACGACGACCACAGCGAGATTAGCGGTGCGCCCTCCCTCCATCTCCAGGATGAGCAGGCCGCGTCTTCTGCGAATGATGCCGAGAAACCGACAGCGCCGATCGCCGCGAGCGATACTGGCGCCAGGAAGCCGGACACGCCGAAGTCTTCCGTCACTGCCCGGTCGATCGCCATCCGGACCAGGGAACTGCGCGAGGCGACCTGGCGCATCGCGCTCGCCCGCGCGCTCGCCGCTAATCCGGCCCATGCCCAGGCCACGATCCTGGTCGCCGCGATGTCAGGCACGCTCCCGCAGATCAAGGCGGAGACATTGCGCGGGCGGGCCGGGCTGCTGGTTGGTACGTCCTTCCCCGATCTCGATTTCAGCGAGAAGATCGCGGTGGTCCAGGCGCTACCGGAACCACAGGCTGCGACAGTGCTGTCCGCCATCGGCGCGGCCTATGCGAAGGATGTCACCAGTTTCGATCATGTCGCCGATCTGGCGCGGGTCTTCGCCGTCGACCTGCGCGACGCCTGGCAGGTCGATAAGGCCTTCCTCGAACGCTACTCGAAGGAGGAACTCAGGTTCGTTGCCCGCGAATGCGGGATGATCGCACACATCGGCGAGAAGGCGTTCGCGAAACTGCTCGGCCAGAAGAAGACCGATCTCATCACCGGCATGCTCCATGCACTCGGTTTCGAGTGGGCAGGGCGTCTGCCGAGCGCCATGACCCTCGACGGCGCATATGGGCCCCCGCCTGCGCGCCCAGTTGCACCGGCGAACGAGGCTCCGATTACGGACCTCGCCGCCTGAACGCTCCCTCGCTCTTCCAGAAGGATTTCTCCCATGCTGATAACCAGCCTGCTCCCGCTGCTCGCCCGCTATTCGCTCGGCTGCGATCTTGTCGCCGGGCCCGAGGGCATGGTCACGCTCACCATCATCCCGCGCATGATCGAAGGCGGCGGCCACAAGCCCGAAGCCGGTGAACTCCGGCCGATCTCGCTCACTGCGAGCGCCGCCGAGATCGATGCCGAACTTGCGCGGGGCGAGGACGGCGCGCTCGGCCAGCTCATCGCGGGTCGCAAGGCGCTCGCCGACCAGCTGGAAGAGCAGCGCCAGGCTATCGAAGCCGCCCGCGCTGCCGCGGCCGCGAAGACCAGAGCTGCGACATCGACGCCGAAACCGGCGACCGCCGACACCCAGCCTCCCGGCAATCCGCCGTCCGACGCCAAGCCCGAAGAGCCGGCCAGCCTTTGGTGATGCACGGCGCGGAAACCTCGCCCCATCGCTCCCGTCCATCTCTGGAGACAGTCATGCAGATCGATCATCTCACCCGAACCTATCGCTATGACGGCATCGACCTGCCCGTCCCGCCGCATCTCGCGCAGGACCCGGCCGCGCTGCGCGCCTATCATGCGACGCTGTACCCGGCGATCCTCAACGCCGCGATGGTCGATGCCGGGGTCATGGGCGGCGCGCATGTCACCGAATATCGCCGCGCCATCGGCACCAAGGGCTGATCGCGGTGCCGACGGCGCGGCGACGCCCCGGCGCGGCCATCCCCCCTGCGCTGCGCAAAACCCTCCTGGACTGGATCGAGACGGACGATGGCGACACTGCCGGCTTCACCCCGCCCGCCTGTAGCCCCCGGGCCCGAGCCCTCCATGCGCGGATCGTCGTCGACCCGCCGGGGCACGCGGGCGAAACCCGCGAACTGCTCCAGCCGCCGGCCGGACTTCGCCTCCCGCCGCTTGGCTGATCTTGCCAGTGATCTTGCGGGCGATCTTGCGGGCAGGGCCGTCGCGCTATCGTCCGATGTCCCGGCGATCTTCGACGCGCCGCTCGCGCCCCATCACCGGGTGATCGGGCGCTGGGCCGCGTCCCGGGCACAGGATGCGAGAGCCTGTACGCGGCTCGAAGCCCGTCGCCACATCGAGGCGGTGTTCGATGCCGCCGTGCGAGAAATCCTGGACCCGATCGATATCGTCGATCTGCGCATCGCGGTCCTGGGCAGCGAGGCGGATGGGCCGCCCGCGATCGCCATCATCTGCGACAGCATGGGACAGCTTGATCTGGGATGGATCGAAACCGGCGATGCGCCCACCGCCTGGCGCGCCGCTGCCTACCGGGCGCTTGAGCAGACACTCGGGCGGATGCTGCCGGTCTTCAGCTACCAGGATCTCTTGGACGAGATGTCCATGTACTACTGGGAGGGGGAAATCGATGACGAAGCTGCCCGCCGCAGCCTGATCGAATGTCACGGCGCGGACGCCGAGGATCTCGACGGTCACATGCTTCCTTCGCAACTGGACGAGCGCCGGCCGCCCTGGATGATCGCAGCGAACGCGGCGCCGCTAAAGCGGCTTCCCGCTGCCTTTCGTCGCAAGCTGGCAGATCTGCGTGCTGCGCAGGAGGTGCTTGGCACACTCTCGCCCGAAGCCGGCGCCTGGCACTTCGATTTCGAGGTCGCGAGCGCATATCTCCCCGGTATCGAGGAATGCGCCTCGCTGCCGCCGCTGACCTTGGTTCCCTTCGTGCCGTTCGCCCGCGAACTCGACGATGTCATGCGCAGCGGCATGGAAATGGGGTTCACGGATATCGCCGGTATCTGCCCGCTGCCGGATGTGGCCTGCATCGACGACTGGTTCGCCTCACTGCGGCTCGGCGCACAGTTCCTCCTCACGGTCCAGAACCTCATCCGCTTCGATCCCCCCAAGCCCAGGAGCCACCCATGTCCGACCATAGCACCCACTTCGAAGCCAGCGGTGGCGGTCTCGTCCTGACGAACGCCATCCTGCTCTATACGAACCAGGCGCTTCGACATCTCAAGCCCTACGGCGCCTCTTCGATCGATACGGCTGCCTTCGCCAGCATCCATGCAGTGGAACACGATGGCGATGGCCGGCCGACCATCGCGGCCGGCAGCCCGCTGACGCGCGCGCATCTGCGGCAGTGGTCGGAAGCGCTTGGCCGTACCGTCGTGCCGGAACTCCTCCCTGAGCATGTGCTGGTCGCTCATCCCGACATGCTGGCCTGGTGGGTGCCGGCTAAGGTGCGCCCGGCTCATTTCGCGCTTTCCGATCCTCCTGCCGATCTCCATGCGCTCGCTGCGCGAACGACGCTGCCGGTTCCCTATCCACCCCATCTCCTGATCGCCACACGCCATGGGCTTGGCGTCTATGCCCTCCCGGCAAATGAACGCCCGGGCGCCGACACGCCGGTGCTGCACTCGCCGATCCTCAACGTCTTCGTCGACGGGCGTCTCTGCTGGGGCAATATCCCGAAACCCAGGGTGCTCAGCATCGCCTCCATTCCCGCCTATGAGAGCGCGCTGTTCGACTCCTGGTCGACGCATCCCAATCCCGGGCAGGACCGGACGATACGCGGGAAGGGCGGGCTGGTGCGGCTCTGGGACGATCTGGCGGCGCGGGGTGCGCGCCGGTTTCCGGTGAGCCGTCTCAAGCCATTTGGCGCCGGCACGGCCGGGCAGGGGATAGGCCCGCGAAGGACCGCCGCCTGCGCGGTGACGGTAGGCCGGCTTATCGCGCGGGGCCGGGTATGACGATGCTCACCGATGATGCGACGGCGGCGGCGGTGCTTGAGGCCATGCCCTGCTATCCGGTGCCGCCATTTGGAAGGTCGCCCGCCATCGAGGCGCTGCGCGCTTCCCGCGTCGGCCATGGTCTCGCCATCGGCCATGACGGTGTGAAGCTGATCCTGCGTCGCCCGTGGCTGGCGCTGGACGTGCCGGTTGCGGCGCCCATCGCCGGCTATGTTCCTTATGGCAGCATCGGGGCACCGCGGGCCGATCTACGCTGCGGCCTGGTACCCCGGCGTTATTTCGTGCAGATATTGGAATTTCTCAAGGCGGCCCTGCCGAATGAGGCCGCCGCATTCATCCTGTGGAACGAGGCGAGCCGTGAATTTGCCGTCGAGTTCCCCGATATCGATGAAGCGACGCCGACACGACTCGTATATCGCATGCCCAGACTGCCGCCTGACTGGCACATGGTCTGTGACATCCACAGCCACGCGCGCGGCCGTGCATTCTTCAGCGCCACCGACGATGCCGATGATGCCTATGCCACCAAGATAGCGATCGTCTTCGGACGTCTCGACCATCCCGATGGTCCCACCATGGCTGCGCGGCTCTGTGCGGGCGGTATGTTCCTGCCCTTGCCGCGCTGTCCGTTTGCAGGAGCTCCCGATGCAGACTGATCAGGCACGGCGGCACTATCTTCCTGCCGGCTTTGACGATCGTGCGATCACGATCCTGCTAGTCGGATGCGGCGGGAACGGAGCGCAGATGCTGATGGGTCTCGCCGCGCTTGATACGGCGCTACGCGCGATCTCCTCGCGCTCGCTCGACGTCACCGTGGTCGATGACGATATCGTCACCGAGGCGAACCTTGGCCGTCAGCCATTCTACCGCTGCGATATCGGCCATTCCAAGGCGCGTACGCTGACCGAGCGCATCAATCTAGCGCATGGCCTTGCCTGGGAGGCGGTTCACGGACGCGCTCCTGAAGCGATCGGGATCGACGGCTTCGACATGCTCATCAGCTGCGTTGATACCGCCGCGGCCCGCCGCGCGCTGGGGGCGGCACTGCAGACCGGCAGAAATCCGCCCGTCTACTGGATGGACCTCGGCAACCGCTCCGGCGACGGCCAGTACCTGATCGGCTGTCCGCAGCGCACCAGTCACAGCGATCGCCCCCGTCTTCCCACCGTACTCGAAGCCTTTCCGGAACTCGCCGACGAAAGCCTGGCTGAAAACGATGCGCCATCCTGTTCGGTCGCCGAGGCGCTCGAGCGTCAGTCGCTGTTCGTCAACCGCGTCCTGGCAAGCCATGCTCTCGCGCTGCTCTTCGATCTTTTCGGGCGCGGTTCGATCGGGCATGCCGGGGCCTTCATCAATCTTGCCGGCGGTCAGACCGTTCCGATCCCACTTCCCTTCGCGAATGGCGCATCACTTGCGGCAGCCGGGCACGCAAACATCTCGCATTCTTAGCCTGTATAGGCTATGTCATATGCCAAGGAGTCGCCATGAACCTCGAGCGTCACGTCAAACTGTTCAAGAACGGCCGCAGCCAGGCGGTCCGCATTCCCCGTGAGTTCGAGCTTCCGGGCGAGGACGCCATTATCCGCAAGGAAGGCTCGCGCCTGATCATCGAACCCGCGCGTCCGCGCTCCCTGCTTGCCGTTCTCAAGACATGGGAGCCGCTCGATGAAGAGATCGGCCCGATCGAGGACCTGCCCGCAGAATCGGTCGACATCTGATCCATGTTCCTGCTCGATACGAATATCCTGTCGGACCTGATCCGGCAGCCCGATGGCATGGTCGCCCACGCTATCGCCGACGTCGGCGAGGACGCGGTTGCGACCAGCATCATTGTTGCCGGCGAACTGCGCTATGGCGCAGAAAAGCGCGGATCGCCGCGCCTGAAAAGCAAGATCGAGGATTTGCTGTCTCTCATTGCGGTGCTGCCGCTCAAGGACGATGCCGACGCCTGCTATGGGCGTCTGCGTGCCGACCTCGAGCGTCGTGGCACGCCGATCGGCGCTAATGACATGCTGATCGCCGCTCATGCGCTCGCAATCGACGCGACCCTCGTTACCGACAACATCCGCGAATTTGAGCGCGTCGATGGGCTGCAACTGGTGAACTGGCTCCGAACCACCTGACGCCCGGTTCACGCGGCGTTCCCGGTCTGATTCCCGTGGTCAGCGAGCATGAAGAAGGGAAGGGAGCCGCCGGGTGAAACCTCGCCCGCTTACGCCCAGGGCTTCCGCGATGGCGGTGGTTGTTTCGAAGATCTGTTCGACGGGGCCAGGCGATCCTACGCGGCTGCCGCACGAACCGGAGACCCATTGCCGATTTCCGCCACGCCTCGGGTTTCAAAGCCATCTCCGAGCAGTTGGCCGTCTCCGACAGACGCCCCGCGTCCCGCCCGGTGGTCGAAGCGCACCGTGATCATCGGTGCTGCCACTGCATCCGATGCAAAGGCAGGCTTGATGACGATGCTCCAGGCACAGCCCGGGCATGAAATGGCGCACATCATCATAGCCGACGCCGGTAGGGGCTTTCGGACGTGGCGTGGTGGGGAGCCCGCCCAGACCTGTGATCCGGCCGATCAGTTACGTGCGTTGCTCAGCGGCATCGAGCCCGACGACTTGCTGATCATCGCCGACGACAAAGATCTCGCCTGGATAGATCGACATGCCGGCGTGCTTCCGCTCTGCCGGACCATGGAGCGCATGCGTAATTCGGCGATCCAGCAGCGCGCGCAATTGCGCGCCTGGCTCGAGCGCGGACTATGCGAGGGGGAGGTCCTCGCCGGCGGCCATATCCGCTGGACCAAGCTCGCGCAGGGGCTGTCCGGCCGCCTCGGCGAATTCGTCGCCCGCTATGCCGATAAAGCCCAGCCACGCGGACACCGCCTCGTTATCGAACTACGCGATGGCGATCCCGCCATCGGCTTCATGACGCCGCAGGGCGAACTGCTGAACCCCGAACCGATCATCACCAACAAAGCGCATATGCGCAGGCACATGGCGGCGATGCTGCGATGCTTTGCAGCCGCCATTCCGCATCACCGCGACATGGCTGCCCGCACAGCACGACCAGACAATCCGGGAGTACCCCATGAACGAGATGACCAGCTTGCCCGTCATGCGGGGCAAGGACGCGCGAGCGGCAATCCTCCTGCCGGGACCGATCGACGATGGCCGTTGAACCGAGCGGGGCACAAGCGGACTTCCCGAGATTGAGCCGCGCCGAAATCCGCAACGCCATCCCCACACTTCCCGCTGCGTGCTTGTCGCGCTCCTGCCCGGTGACCTTCAGAAGAATGCCCGTGCGAAAGCACACCAGAACTGGAAACGGTATCACCGCTTGGGCCGGGTACGTTTGGCGAAGCCTTGGTATCCTCCCGACAATCGCAGTCTGATATACGAGCTGTTACCGCAACCGAGTTTTCCGACGATTCCGGTTGATACCACTCCTTGGCTGCGAAAGCCCAGCTCGGGCCGGTAGGCGACTGTCGCGTTCGGAGCGCAGATACAGAGATAGTTGCCGCTCAGCTGCGTCGCCTGCCGACCAGACCCAGTCGTTCGTGGCTAACTTTTTGAACGGCTGACTATTCCGATACCTGCCGGTGGCTGCAAACCAGCATTGAGGCAACAATCGAGCTATCCCAAGCCATCTGATCTTGCTTCGAAGACGGCGCACTGTGCTGTTATTGATGATCAAGTCTTTGGGGCTGCGTAGGCGCCACCTCACACTCGCTATCTCACGCGGCGAACCATAGTCGCAAAAAGTGCCGCCCGGATCAAACGTCCGGGCGGCTGTCAGGTGAGGGTATCAATTGCGAAGGCCGGCTCAGTTCGGGGCGGTTGCCGGAAACACCAAGGCCTGCATGTTGGGGTAGAAAGCGTGCAGTTCGTTGCTCTCGCCTTCGATGCGCTGCACGACTAAGGCGATTTCGTGGTGCCCGGCATTTAGCGGGAAAACGAATGAGCCGTCCGCGGACTGGCGATCGACCTGATACTTGTCGCCGATCATGGTCCTGGCAGTACCCAGATTGACGCGCTTGATGACGATGGGGTCCATCCCATCGAGTTGCAGCGAGACCCGCACCGAGCACGGGCATCCTTCGGGAACTACGGTCGCCAGCCCGCTGGTGAACTGGACCATGACGTTGGACGACTTCTTCAGATCGACAGTGACTTTGCCCAGGGTGATGGGATTGCCCTTGGCGATCAGCACATGCTTGCGGTTGGGGGTATTGTAGAACGCGATCTGCGAGGTGGAGATGGCATAGGAATCCGGCAGTTCGGCATCGGCATGGACGGGATGCGCCATCGAAGGTGCCGAGGCGGCCAGCGAAACGAACGCGACGGCGGACAGGCCCAGTTTCGACGTAATCTTCATTGTGGCTCCGATGCTTGGTTTACAGGCCGATGGTAGCGGTGGCCGGGCGGCGAACAATTTATCTGTGGTTGTAGGTCTATGCTGCCGGGTTATGCCTTGCCCGCCTGTCTTCCCAGTGCGCGATCACGCCCGTGGCAATTGCGTTGCCCAGGGCATTGGTGGCGGTGCGGCCCATGTCCATGAAGTGGTCTATCGCAAGGATGAAGGCGACGCCCTCCACGGGAAGATTGAACTGGCCCAGCGTTGCGGCAACCACTACCAGACTGGCCCGCGGGACTGCGGCGATGCCCTTGCTCGTGACCATGAGGACCAGCAGGATGGTGATCTGGGTGGCGATCGACAGGTCGATGCCGTAGGCCTGCGCGATGAAGATGGTCGCGAAAGTCGCGTACATCATCGATCCGTCGAGGTTGAAGCTGTACCCCAAAGGCAGAACGAAGCTGTAGATGCTCCGGGGAACGCCGAACTTGTCGAGCTGTTCCAGCATCTTGGGATACGCGGCCTCAGACGACGCGGTGGAAAAGGCGATCAGCAGCGGCTCGCGAATGCATCGGGCCAGCACGACCATGCGCCTGCCCAAGAACAGCGCGCCTGTGCCGAACAGAACGATCCACAAGGCGACCAACGACAGGTAGAACTCGCCAATGAGGGCGCCGAACGTTGCCAGCACGCCCAGACCCTGCCGGGTGACGACCGCTGCCAGCGCGCCGAACACCGCAAGCGGCGCGACGCGCATGACGTATCCGGTGATGCGCAACATCAGCCCGGCGATCGCTTCCACCAGCACCACGACGGGTCGGCCTTCCGCCCCCATCGCCATCAGGCCGACGCCAACGAACAGCGAGAAGACGACGATTTGGAGGATCGAGTTTTCCGCCATCGCGCCCACCATGGACACCGGGAAGACGTGCAGCACGAAGCTGATGAAATTCAGGGCCTCCGGGTTCACGCCGGGGGCCGCCGCCGAGCGCACCAGATCTAGGCCGCTGCCCGGCGCGAAAAAATTGATCGAGACCAGGCCGATCGTCAGGGACAGCAGACTGGCAATCATGAACCAGGCGAAGGCGCGCCCGCCGACGCGCCCCAGCGCCGCGCCGTCGCCCATGTGGGCGATACCGGCGACCAGCGTCGAGAATACGAGCGGGGCGATGATCATCTTCACCAGATGCAGGAAAATATCGGCCAGCAGGCTAAAGTACCCGGCCACCTGTTCCACCCGCGGCGCATCGCTGCCGATCGATATATGTGTGACGAACCCGGCTGTCAGGCCGAGCACCATGGCGATGAAAATGGACTTGGTCGCGTTGATGCGCATGACGTGAAGGTCTCTGAAAAGGAATGCTGCAGAAAAAGGCGGGTAGGGCAGGGCGCAGGCAATCTCAGCAGCATTTCCCCGCGCCGGTTCCGAAGCGTGCCTGCTCCCGGTTGCGGAAGAACTCGACGCGGCTCATCGGCGCGGCCTCCGGATGGTTACGCGCCATATGGGCGAGGTAGACCTCATAAGGCGGCTGCCCCACCATCAGGCGCAGCATGTTGCGCAGCATCCTCATTCCGCCGGGACCATCTGCACGGGGGCCTCGTTCACGCTGGGCCGATCTTCGCGCAACGCGGCAAGGCACGTCCGCACGGTGAAGACCAGCAGCGAGACGACCACCGCCAGAAACACCATGCACAGCCCCGCATCAACGCGGTCGTTGAAGACGATGGCCTGCATCTGCTCCATCGATTTCGCCGGGGCCAGCACCGTGCCGGCATCGATCGCGGCGCCGAACTTGGTGGCATGGGCAAGGAAGCCCACGGTCGGGTCGCTCGACAGCAGCTTGAGCGAACCAGCGCTCAGCGTGCAGATCAGCAGCCACGCGGTGGGGATCACCGTGACCCAGGCGTAACGCTGCTGCTTCATCCGGAACAGCACCGTGGTTGCCAGCATCAGCGCCACCGCCGCCAGCATCTGGTTGGAGATGCCGAACACCGGCCACAGCGTGTTCACCCCGCCCAGCGGATCGGTGACGCCCTGGTAGAGGAAGAAGCCCCAGCTCGCCACGCACAGCCCGGTCGCCACCACACCCGGCACCCAAGAGGTTCCGGCGCGGAACGAAGGCACGAAAAGGCCGATCAGGTCCTGCAGCATGAATCGCCCGGCGCGCGTGCCCGCGTCGACCGCGGTGAGGATGAACAGCGCCTCGAACAAGATCGCGAAGTGATACCAGAACGCCTTCATCGCCGCCCCGCCCGCGACATGGCTGAAGATCTCCGCCATCGCCACCGCCAGCGTCGGCGCGCCGCCGGTGCGGGATACGATGGTATACTCGCCCACGTCGCGCGCGGTCTGGACGAGGAGGTCGGCGCTCACCGGGAAGCCCATCGCGGTCACCGCATGGGCGGCGCTGGCGGGGTCGGTGCCCAGCACGGCAGCCGGGCTGTTCATCGCGAAGTAGATGCCCGGATCGAGGATCGAGGCTCCTACAAGGGCCATGATCGCCACGAACGCCTCCATCAGCATCGCGCCATAGCCGATGAACGGCGCGTCGGTCTCCGTGCCGATCAGCTTGGGCGTGGTGCCGCTGGCGATCAGCGCGTGGAAGCCGGAGACGGCCCCGCAGGCGATGGTGATGAACAGGAACGGGAACAGCGCGCCCGACCATGCCGGGCCGCCCCCGCCGACGAACTGCGTCAGCGCGGGCATCCGCAGCGGCGGCGCCATCACCACGATGCCGACAGCGAGCGCCGTGATCGCGCCGATCTTGAGGAAGGTGGACAGATAATCGCGCGGCGCCAGCAGCAGCCACACCGGCAGCAATGATGCCAGCGCGCCATAGCCGATCAGGATCCAGCACAAAGTCTGCGGGGTGAAGGTGAACAGCGGTCCCCAGACTTCGGAGGCGGCCACGTTCTGACCGAACACGATCGCCGCGATCAGGCCGATGAAGCCCAGCACCGAGACTTCGCCGATGCGGCCCGGACGTATCCAGCGGGTATAGACGCCCATCGCCAGCGCCAGCGGGATCGTGGCGGCGACGGTGAACATCCCCCAGGGACTTTCCGCCAGCGCGCGCACCACGATCAGCGCCAGCACCGCAAGGATGATGACCATGATGAGGAAGGCACCCGCCAGCGCGATCGTGCCCGCGGCCGCGCCCATCTCCATGCGCACGAGTTCGCCGAGCGACTTGCCGTCGCGCCGCATCGAGATGAACAGGACCATGAAGTCCTGCACCGCGCCCGCCAGCACGACGCCGAAGATGATCCACAAGGTGCCCGGCAGATAGCCCATCTGCGCCGCCAGCACCGGCCCCACCAGCGGCCCCGCGCCCGCGATCGCCGCGAAGTGGTGGCCGAACAGCACGCGCCGGTCGGTGGCGACATAGTCCAGACCATCCGCGCGGTAGATCGCCGGGGTCGCCCGGTTCGGGTCGAGCCGCATGACATGCCGCGCGATGTAAAGCGCGTAATAGCGATAGGCGACAAGGAAGCAGCTTACTGCCGCAACGACGATCCACAGCGCGTTGACCGGCTCCCCGCGCGATACTGCTAGAACTGCAAGGCAGATCGCGCCCACGATCGCTAGTATGATCCAGGGAAGATGTCGGGTCATGCAAGGCTCCCTTGTGGCAGCCAAACCCGGCTACTCGCTTTGCCCGCGAAACGAGCCGACCGCGCCGTTGATTACAATTGATAGTCCAGCACTACTCCATGCCGGAATGTTATGCGGTCCGCTCAGGAGCTGGTTCCGCTGTGCAATGCGCACCCCCGGCAATTCTCATGGGACGGGGGGTAAGCCATAACGAAGGTTTATGGACTGCGAACAAGTCGCCAATTGAGGTCACGGATCGGACCCTGCAATATGCCCTCACGCAAGAGGACACCGATGAAGGATCTGACCAAACTCGTTCATCGCCCGGAAGTGGAGGTGGCAGGCTTTTCAAGCCTTTCGGTTCCGACGCATCGTGCCTCGACGATCGTGTTCCCCACGGCAGAGGCCTACGCAAAGCGGCGCCTGCGCGAGCCTGACGGGTATGCCTATGGTCTTGACGGGACACCGACCACGCGGGCGCTGGAAGCGCAGATCGCCGCGCTCGAACAAGGTCGGCGCACGATGCTGCTGCCCTCGGGCCAGGCCGCGATCGCGCTGTTGTTCCTGACGGTTCTGCGCCCGGGCGACACGGTGCTGATCCCCGACACAGTGTACCCCCCGGTACGTGCCCTGTGCGCGAACGTGCTTGCGCATCAGGGCATAGCGCATCGCCTCTATCCCTCCCTGACAGGGCGCGGGATAGAGGACTTCATCGACGGCAGCGTGCGCCTGATCTGGACCGAATCTCCCGGCTCGGGGACGATGGAAGTGGAGGATATTCCTGCCATCGTCGATGTCGCCCGCCGTCGGGGCCTCCTTGTCGGCTGCGACAACACATGGGCCACGCCGCTCCTGTTCAAGCCGCTTGCGGCTGGCGTGGATTTCTCGGTCGAAGCCCTGACGAAATATGCGGCCGGGCACTCCGATGTGCTGCTTGGCTCCGTGACGGTGCGCGATCTTGACTGGCATGCGCGCTTGCGGGCGATGGCCAAGGTGATGGGGATCGGCGTCTCTCCCGACGACTGCGCTCTGGTGCTGCGCGGGATCGAAACGCTGGGTGTGCGCCTTGCGCACATCGGCAGAGTCTCGATCGGGATCGCCGAAGCCCTGCGAGATCATCCCGCCGTCTCGCGGGTGTTGCACCCCGCGCTTGCCGAGTGTCCGGGGCATGGCTTCTGGAAGCGTGACATGTCCGGCGCCAGCGGTGTGTTCTCTCTTGCCTTGCAGCCGGCACTGGATGCCTTGCTGAACGAAGCGCTGGCGGACCTGCGCGTATTCGTCATAGGCGGTTCCTGGGGAGGCACGCGCAGTCTGGTCGCGCCGATGACGGTTCAGGGAAGGCTCGGCGGAGATCCGGCAGGCCGCTTGCTGCGCATCAGCATCGGGCTTGAGGACCCGGACGATCTTCTGGAGGATCTTGTGGGCTTGCTTGACCGTCTGCTCATCGCGGGCAATCCGGCACATTCATGACCCATACTCGCGCCTTCCTTGCCCTGGCCTGCGCGGTGGTCGGCGGCGCATTACTGTCGGCCTGCTCGGACGGGCCGACGGCGGCGGCGAGCGGCCCCACGCTCGCGGAAGTGCGGGCGCGGGGATATGTGCGGTGCGGAGCGGGCAAGGACACGACGGGTTTCAGCGCTCCCGACGGGCATGGTCGCTGGCTGGGGCTGGATGTCGATACCTGCCGGGCGATCGCGGTGGCGGCGCTCGGCGATCGGGACAAGGCGCGCTTCGTTCCGCTGACCGGCCAGCAGCGGATCACCGCGTTGCTAACGGGCGAGATCGACGTATTGCCCCGCACGACGACATGGACCCTCCAGCGCGATGCGGGCGGGATCAATTTCACGATACCCAATTACTACGACTACACGGCATTCATGACCGGCGCGGCCAGCGGCGCGAAGACGCTGCGCGATCTCGATGGTGCCACGGTCTGCGTGCAGACCGGGTCGCTGACCGAGATCGTCTTTGCCGATGTCGCCCGCCGCAACCACATCACCCTGCATCCGGTGATCTTCGATAACGTGCAGAGCACGCGCCAAGCGTTTCTGGCAGGGCGCTGCGATGCGCTGGCCACGGACCAGTCGGCGCTCGTCGCGTTGCGGGCGATGAAGCCCGGGCAGCGTTTCACCATCATTCCCGCAAGCGATGACATCGCCCCACTGACCCCGGCGGTGCGGCATGGCGATGATCAGTGGTTCGACATCGTCAAGTATGCGATCGAGGCGATGATCGTGGCAGAGCATCTGGGGATCAATCGGACAAACGTCGAGGCGATGAGCAGTTCGCGTGACCCGGTGATCCGGCGTTTTCTGGGCGTGGAGCCGGGCAATGGGCGTGCGCTGGGTCTGCGCGACGATTTCGCCTACCAAATCGTGCGGCAGGTGGGCAATTACGCCGAAGTCTACGATGACAACCTCGGAGCCCGCAGCGGGCTGAACATCCCGCGCGGTCCCAACCGTCTGCGGCGCGACGGTGGGCTGATGCTGTCCATAGGGTTCTACTGATGCAGCGGAGCAAACCCTCTCGCGATATGCTGCGCTGGTGGCTGCCTCAGGCGCTTTTCGCGCTGGTCTTCATGGCATTCATCGCGGTCATGGTGGGGATGGTCGAGCACAACCTGTCGGTTCGCGGCATGGCTCTGGATTTCGGCTTTCTGGGGAGCACCGCGCGCTTCCCGCTCTCCGAAACGATAGTGCCGTATTCGCCCTCGGCCACCTTTGCGCGCGCCTTGCTTGCGGGGCTAGGCAATACCGTGGTGCTGGCGCTGGTCGTGATCGTCCTGTCCACATTGCTGGGCGTTCCACTGGCTCTGGCCCGGCGGTCAGGGCATCCGCTTGCGGGCGGCGTAGCCTGCAGCTTCATCGATGCCGTGCGCAATACGCCGCTCGTGGTGCAGCTGCTGTTCTGGTATGGGGTGCTGACGGTGGGATTGCCGCCGCCCGGCAAGTCACTCCAGCCCATTCCCGGCATCTTCCTTAACGATCGCGGGCTTTACCTCACGTCTTTCGGGATCACCGGGACGGCGTTGCCGCTGCTGCTGGTGGCCGTCGGAGGACTTGTCGCGGTGGCCGTTCTTGCATGGCGGGGCCGTCTGCATCAGGCGAGCCTGGTGACGCTGGCCACGGTCATCGCGGCGGCGGTGCTGTGGGTGTCGCTCGGCCTTGGCGTTGCGCCCGACGTGCCGCACCTTGATCGCTACAATTTCATCGGCGGGTGGAGCTTCACGCCGGAATTCGCGGCGGTAGTGGTCGGCAGCGTGCTTTATGCGAGCGGCTTCGTTGCCGAGATCATCCGTGCCGGTATCGCGGCGGTCCCTTGCGGACAGTGGGATGCCTGCCGCGCCATGGGCCTGAGCGACCGGCAGAGCCTGCGGCTCGTCATCGTGCCTCAGGCGCTGCGGGTTATGGTGCCGCCGATGACCAGTCAGTTCGCCTCCATCCTCAAAAATTCGACGCTGGCACTCCTCGTCGGGTATCCGGACCTGAACTCGGTGGCGAACACGACGATGAACCATACCGGCCATGCACTGGAATGCGTGGTTCTGGTTGCCTTTGTTTATCTAATCCTCGCAGCTGCGATTTCATTGGGCATGGGGCTTCTGGAACGGCGCAGCGCAAGGTGGGCGCGGTGAACTACGTACAGACCTCGCCCGAGCCGCAGCTGGCTCCTACACCCGTTCGCAGCCCGCGCGGTTTCGGGACACTGATCAACGGCGGTGCCAATCTGCTTGCGACGCTGGTTCTGGTGGCGGCGCTGGAGCAGGCGCTGCCGCACCTGATGGCCTGGGCCGTCACGCATGGGGTATGGCAGGGCAGTGCCGGGACATGCCGCCATGCGGGTGCCTGCTGGCTGTTCCTGCGCGAAAAGGCGCCGTTCATTCTCTTCGGCATTTACCCGGAAACACAGATGTGGCGACCGATCGCCGTCGTCACCGTTCTGGCAGCGCTCACGCTCTGGACGATGCCGCGTGCGCACTGGACCCGGTGGACGCTGGGCGCATGGGGTGCCGGGCTGATGCTCGTGCTGGTGTTGATGGCGGGCGGGATCGCCGGACTGGCGCCCGTGCCGGTCTCGTCGTGGGGTGGGTTGCCGGTGACGCTGCTGCTGACGGTGCTTTCGTTGGCGCTCGGCTTTCCGCTGGGCCTTGCGCTGGCGCTGGGACGGCGCAGCCCGCTGCCGCTGATCCGGTATGGAGCAACCGGGTTCGTGGAAGTCCTGCGCGGCGTGCCGGTGGTGACGCTGCTGTTTGCCGCCTCGTTCCTGGCTCCGCTGCTGTTTCCCGAGACGGTCCGGCTAGAAAACCTCACGCGCGCGCTGGGCGTGTTCACGCTCGTGAGCGCCGCCTACTTGTGCGAGGTGTTGCGCGGCGGCTTGCAGGGGGTCGCGCATGGCCAGTGGGAATCGGCTCAGGCGCTGGGCCTTCGCTATCGCGATGTCCTGTTGGTCGTGATCCTGCCGCAAGCCATCCGCAAGGTGCTGCCGCCGCTGACCAGCACGATCATCGTCGTCATCAAGAACACCAGTCTAGTCGTGGTCGTCGGACTGTTCGACCTCGTCAGCGCGGGCAGGGTGGTGCTGAACGACCCTGCCTGGCCGATGCCCTACGCCGAGACGTACCTGATGGTTGCGCTCGTGTATTTCGTGATCTGCTACGGAGTTGCCTGCTATTCGCGACACCTTGAAAAATCGCTGGCGGAGAGCCGGCGATGACGGCGCTCTCCCTGACCGGTATCCACAAGTGGTACGGCGACTTCCACGCCCTGCGCAACGTGACGCTGCATGTGCAGCCGGGTGAGCGCGTGGTGATCTGCGGTCCGTCGGGATCAGGCAAGTCCACCCTGATACGCTGCGTCAACGGCCTTGAGCAGCATCAGACGGGAGAAATTCTCGTCGGCGGCCATGCCGTGTCGGACGATCCGATCACCTTGCGGACCATCCGTTCGCGGGTGGGCATGGTGTTCCAGGACTTTAATCTGTTCCCGCACCTGACCGTCCTGCAGAACTGCACGCTGGCACCCGTCCGCGTGCGTGGGCTGTCCGAGCAGAAGGCCCGCGATGTCGCCTGTGCCATGCTGGAGCGGGTGCGGATCGCCGATCAGGCGGACAAGTTTCCGGCCCGGCTTTCCGGCGGCCAGCAACAGCGCGCGGCTATCGCGCGGGCCTTGTGCATGGACCCCGAGCTGATGCTGTTCGACGAGCCGACGTCCGCGCTCGACGCCGAGATGGTCAAGGAAGTGCTCGACATCATGAAGGCCCTCGCACGCGGCGGCATGACGATGGTGTGCGTCACCCACGAAATGGCGTTCGCCCGCGAAGTGGCCGACCGCGTCGTGTTCATGGACGAAGGCCAGATCGTCGAGATCGCCGACGCTGAAACCTTCTTCACCGATCCCCGGCACCCCCGCACGCGGGCGTTCCTCGACAAGATACCGTTCTAAGGAGATTTCATGCTTCGCATCGCGAACAGGCTTGCCCAGCTCGGCATCGCCTTGCCCGAGCCATCGGCGCCGGTTGCCAATTACGTCCCGTACACGCGCTCCGGGCGGATCGTCCATGTCTCGGGGCAACTGTCCAAGGGCACCGCGCAGGAAGTGAAGGGCATCGTCGGCGAAGACGTCACGCCCGAACAGGCGGTAGAAGGCGCGCGGCTTTGCGCGATCAACCTCATCACGCAGTTCCGCGCGGTCTGCGGCGGCGATCTGGACCGGGTCACGCAAGTGTTGCGCCTTGGCGGCTACGTTCAGGCCGGGCCTTCGTTCTTCGCGGTCCCCGCTGTCATCAACGGCGCCTCGGACCTCATGGTCGATGTTTTCGCGGAACACGGGCGGCATGCGCGCTCGGCGGTCGGCGTTTACCGGCTGCCGCTGAACTACGCCGTCGAGATCGACGCCATCATCGAAATTCGCGCCTGATCAGGCGCTTCATCCAGATCCCACGTTTCGGAGTGACAAGATATGAATAACAGGCGGCAGTTCCTTGCCGGGGCCGGAGCAGTGTCCATAAGCACGTTGCTGGCAGGCCGCGCGCTGGCGGCGCCGGCTCAGGCAGGCGTGCGCAGCGTGCTGGGTGCCGGGCTTTCGTTCGAGCAGACCCAGCAGCGGCTGGCAACGCTTTACGACATCGACAGATCGATCGTGAACTTCGATGCGGCCTATTACGGGGCGATGACGAAGTCGGTTCACGCGGCCTATCTCGGCAAGGTCGCGTGGGTGAACCGGTACAATTCCACGTTCCTGCGCAGCGGCGTTCCCGACATGCCGCGCGATCAGGAACTCGACAAGTCCCGGCAGGCGGTGGCCGACCTGATCGGCGCGTCGCTTGACGAAGTGGCGCTGAGCGGCGGCGGGACCGAGGGGCTCTATGCGCTCATCACCAATTACGCGCTCCTCAAGCCCGGCGATGCGGTGATCTACTGCGATGCCGACTATGACGAGATGCAGTTCGCGATGGACTACCTCGAACAGAGCCGGGGCGTTCGAGTCGTGCGGTTTTCCCTGCCCGAGCCGCATACCCGCGCCAATATCCTGGCGGCGTATGAAAAGGTCCTGAAGCAAACGCCGCGCGCGAAACTGTTGCTCCTCACGCATGTCTCCAACCGCAACGGGCTGATCCCCCCGGTCAGGGAGATCGTGGCGATGGCGCGGGCGCGGGGGGTCGATACGATCCTCGACAGTGCTCAGGCGGTGGGTCAGATGCCGTTCGACGTTGCCGATACCGGCGCCGATTTCATCGGTTTCTCACTGCACAAATGGGTGGCGGCCCCGCTGGGGACCGGCGGCATCTACATCCGCAAGTCACGCCTTGCCGACATCCAGCCCTGGCTCGGCAACCGCATCTATTCGGCGGACGAGATACGCTCGCGCATTCCCAGTGGAACCGTCGATTTCGCGGCGCGCCTGACGATCCCCGCGGCGCTGGAGGTTCAGGCTGCAATGGGCATTGAACGCAAGTTCGCGCACCTGAAAGCCTTGCGGAACTACTGGGTCTCGCGCGTGCGCGACGTGCCCGGCATCCAGCTGATGTTGCCCGACGAGCCGGGCAATTACGGCGCGATCAGCGCGTTCAGGCTGCCCGGTATGGACACGCCCGCAAAGGCCAAGGCGGCACAGGCGCTGTTCGTGGAAAAGCACAAGCTGCTTGTCGTCGCCAAGGCGGGGCTGGCATCGGGCGCGGGGCTGCGCGTCACCCCGGCGCTGTTCAACACCAGTGCCGAGCTCGACCGGCTGGTCGCCGCGATCCATCAGGAACGAGGCACCTTCGCCTGACCCTGCGCGCCAATTACCACGACAGTTTCGGAGTAGATCCATGACGCTTACTCGTTTCGCGGCGATGCCGTTCGTTTTGCTGGCGGGCCTGATATCTACCACTGCCTTGGCCGCCGATGGTGCCGTGCTGTTCAAGCAGCGCTGCGCGGCATGCCATGCCACCGAGGCGGGCAAGAAGTCGGGCTCAGGGCCTAACCTGTCCGGCATCGTCGGGCGCAATGCGGGCACGGGGGCCTATCCCTATTCGCCCGCGCTTAAGAAGGCGCAGGTCCGCTGGGACGCGCGTACTCTCGACACGTGGCTGTCCGGTCCCTCGAAGATGGTGCCGGGCACACGCATGTTCACCAGCGTTCCCAAGCCCGATGAGCGCAAGGCCATCGTCGCCTATCTGGCAAGCCTGAAAGGGCACTGACGGAGCAAATTCGTATGAAGGTTATGGGATCGCGCAAGGCCCATAACCTTCATGCATGGACTCGTTCAAACCCGTCACTTGTCCCTCACGATGAGCAGGGCAAGATGGCGGGGACGGGCAGGATATGGGCAAAGACCCACGGTATCAAAAGAATACCAACCTTCCGTCCGCAGGAGCGTGCAATTCTTTACCAGGGGGTAGCATGCATTTGAGACTGTACACCTCGCCGGAGCCACACGGCATCCGAAACGACTGCAGCTGAACACAGGCAGACGTTCGGCCGGTGCCAAGCATCGGCCTGGAGTTAGGCTGTCCTAGCGGCAGCCAAATAAAATCCGATCATCGCCATCCGGCGTGGCGGCAAGATTGTGTCCGCCGATGACGGGCGGGTTGCACGCGTCTATCGATAAAACAGGGAAAGCTAAGAACATGAGGCAATTTCGCGGCATCGCCATGGCGTCCACCGGACTGGTGGCGCTCTCCTGCATCCTGCCGAGCGCGGCTGCGCTGGCACAGGAAGCGGACGCAGGCACCGACATCGTCGTCACCGGCTCGCGCTTCGGTAGCCGTTCGGCGGCGCAATCGGTGGTGCCCATCGACACCATCAGCGCAGACGATCTAGCCCGGGGCGGCCGCTCCGAAGTGCAGGACATGCTCAAGACTTCGGTACCCAGCTTCAACACGCCCCGCCCCAGCGCGTCGGGCGTTGGCGATTTTACGACCCCCCCGACGCTACGCGGTCTGTCGACCGGTCAATTGCTACTGCTTGTTAATGGCAAGCGTCGCCATTCCACCGGCGATCTGAGCACCAGCAACGGCATCGGCCGAGGCGACGTCGCCTATGACTTTAATGCGATACCGAGCATGGCGCTCAGCAACGTCGAAATCCTGCGCGATGGCGCGTCGGCCCAATACGGTTCGGACGCGATCGCCGGCGTTATAAATCTCACGCTCGACAAGTCGACCGGGGTGAAGGGCAAGGTCTCGACCGGCATTACCAAGGAAGGCGACGGCGAGTACGTCGACGTTGGTGCCAGTGTCGGGTTGCCGGTTTGGAATGGGGGCGTGATCCGCGCGACCGTCCAGTACCAGAACCATTCCGCGACCGATCGCTCCATGGACGATACGCGTCAGCAGTACTTCGGCACCAATGCCGCTGGCGCGCTGGTCATGCCGTCGGCATTCTACGGTTCGGGGACTGGCCTGACAGCCTCGGCCGGCAGGCTGGACGCGCGCGAGGCGACGGTAGATCGCCGCACATCGCGGCAGGGCAACTCGGCCTACGAGATGAAGTCGGTCTTCCTCAATGCCGAAATCCCGACCAACGGTGACGGGGCGACCATCTATGCCTTCGGCGGCTACAGCGATCTCGACGGTAAGACCCCGTATTTCTTCCGCCGTGCCGGTCAGGACCAGACCGTGCGGGCGCTGCATCCCGACGGCTTCATCCCCTATGGCAACATCCGCCTGCGGAACGTTTCGGCGACCGGGGGCCTGCGCGGCGAAGACCTTTTCGGGTTCAATTGGGATGTCTCGACCGGTTATGGCAAAAGCCTGATCGACAACGGGACTATCAACGCCAACAACGTCTCCTACGGTCTCGCGAGCCCTACCAGCGCGCATCTGGGCTCCACCCGCTATGACCAGTGGACCACCAATCTCGACCTCACGCGGCAATTCGACCTGGGTGACGGCGCGCCGCTCAACTTCGCCCTCGGCGCCGAGTACCGCGAGGAGACCTATCGCCTGATCGCGGGCGAGCCGGTGAGCTATGCGGACGGTGGCGCCGTCATCCTCGACGGTCCGAACGCCGGCAGGCCCGCGCCCGTGGGCTTCCAGCCCAGCCCCGGCATCAACCCGCTCGACGAGACCTTCGGCAAGCGCGACAGCAAGGCTCTTTATGCCGAGCTGGAGAAGGAACTGTTCGGGCGCCTGACGCTCGATGCCGCAATACGGCATGAGAACTTTTCCGACTTCGGCGGTACGACCAACTACAAGCTGTCCAGTCGTTTGCAGGTTATCGAGCCGATCGCCGTCCGGGGCTCGTTCAGCACGGGTTTCCGCGCACCGCATCTGGCGCAAATCTTTTTCAGTAACACCGTCAACGACTTCATAAACGGTGCCCCGGTGCTGCGCCGCAACCTGCCGGTCAACAGCGCCGCCGCCCAGCTCATCGGTGCTGAGCCGCTGCGGCCTGAAAAGTCGAAGAACATCTCGGCGGGTATCGTCTACGACCAGGGCGGGCTGACGATAACCGTTGATGCCTACCAGATTAAGCTGAAGGACCGCATTGTGCAGTCCTCGGCGTTCCAAGGGACGGCGCTGACCAATCTGCTGGCGGCGAACGGCGTCAGCGGCATCGGCAGCGCCAGCTACATCACCAATGCTGTCGATTCCACCACGCGTGGTATTGACGTGACGCTGACCAACAGATTCGACTTTGGGTCGCTGGGCGAACTTTCGGTGCTGCTTGCGGGCAACTACAACAAGACCAAGTTCGACAAGGTCGCCGGCACGCCAGATGAGATCGCAGCGCTGGGGATCACCACGCCTCTGTTTGACCTGACGCAGCAGGTACGTATCTCGGACAGCCAGCCACGCTCGAAGGTGCTGCTCAACCTGAACTGGAAGTCGGGCGACTTTTCGCTGGGCCTCACGAACACTTACTATGGCAAGGTATCTGCCGTTGCCTTCACTAGCCTGACGCCCGCGCAGATCGAAGCGCTGACGACAGGTTACGACGTCACGCTGGTGCCGGTTTCCTCGACCAGCGCCAACTCGCAGGTGATCCAGCATTTCAAGGGCAAGATCATCACCGACATCCAGGTGAATTACGACTTCACGCCGGGGATTACTCTCAGCGCAGGCGTGAACAATCTGTTCGACATCTATCCTACGCAGAACCTGCGCTCAACCGTAGCCAGTGTCGCGGCAGGGACCAACGGGTCGGACAATGCGGGTACGCTGCCGTATAACGCGATCTCGCCGTTCGGCTTCAACGGCATGTCGTTCTTCGCCTCGGCTGCGTTCAAGTTCTGAGCGGTCGACAGATGAGCATGCGCCGTACCGTCGTTCTGAAGCTCGGGCTTCTCGTGACGGTCTGCGCATGCCTCCCCGGCGGGATCGCCTCCGCCCGATCTTCCGGGCCGGGCGAAGTTGCGCGGATCGAGGCGCAGCTGGCTTCGGGCAAAGTCAGCTGCCTGTCCGTCATCCAAGCCCGCCTCGATCGCATCGCGCGGCTCGACGGATCGCTGCATGCGGTAGTCGCGCTGAACCCGACCGCCCGCGACGAGGCCCGGCGCATCGATGCTCTGCCCCGCGCCGCGCGGCAGGAATTGCCGCTCGCCTGCGCGCCGTTGCTGGTGAAGGACAACATCGACGTCGCCGGGATGCCAACGACGGCTGGCTCGGTGGCGCTGGCGGAAAACTATGCGACTGCTGATGCCGAAGCCGTGGCGAAGCTGAAGCGCGCGGGCGGGATCGTCATCGCCAAGACCAACATGTCGGAATTCGCCTTCAACTATCGCGGGCGATCGTCCATCCGGGGGCAGACGACGAGCCCCTTTGCCTTTGCCGAAAGCGCGGGCGGATCGTCGTCGGGAAACGCAGCGGCGCTCGCGGCCGGTTTTGGCGTGATCGCGCTGGGCACGGATACCTCGGGATCGGCGCGGGTGCCGGCGGCGCTGACCGGAACGGTCGGTCTGCGCCCGTCTTTCGGTGCGATGCCGATGGGCGGTGTCCTGCCGCTCAGCCCGACGCAGGACGTGATTGCGCCGATGTGCCGGCATGTCGCGGATTGCATGGCGATATGGTCCGTGCTCGTCGACACAGGCCGGGCCGGCCCCCGACATCCGCTGAAGGGACTGCGCGTCGGGGTCCTTGCCGCGTTCATGCGGGCCGGTGGCTATGCCGAGGCGCAGGCGCTGGATCGCATGCGTAAAGCAGGCGCAGTCGTCGCAGACATGCATCTGCGCGATGAGACGGTCCTGACCGGCAAGGACGCGCCTTCAGGAGAGACGGCCATGTTCGCAAGCCGCTCTGCCTTCGATTTTCCGGCGGTGATGGACGCCTATCTGCCTTCGCGCGCGGGCGTTCCGCAGGATGCTGCCGCTTTGCTCGCCGAACTGCGCCGCCTTCAGGCAGCCGGGAGCACCGATCCGCGTGTGGTGGAAGACGTGGCGACTTTCAGCGCCAACCGGGCCGGTGCGGCAGCCGATCCGCGCTATCGCGTGAACGGCGCGTTTCGGGATCGCTATGTCGCAGAAAGGCTGGATGAGGCGTTCGACTGTGAGGGCGGCCATCCTTGCGTGGACGTCATCGTCTATCCATCCGTGCAGGCACCGTCCGCTCCTGTGGATCGGGGGCCGGAGACTGCCGGAACCCACCGTCTTGCCGCCTATTCCGGGCGTCCCGCGATGGCGATTCCGGTCGGCGTGGTCGGGACGCCTCAGGGACCGCGCCCGGTTTCTCTGGAACTGCTGGGTAGGCGCGGCGACGAGGCGCGCCTGATGGCGATTGCCGCGGCCTGGCAAGCGCGCCTGCCTTTGCACCGCATGGTTCGTTGCGAAAGCGGGCAGGCGCTGGTGTGCCTTACTGCCCCGGCCCGGACCGCAACGCGCCGTTGAGTGCCGATACGAATTCGCGGACCAGCCGCGCCCGCTGGGCGTCCGGCCGGAACAGGATATAGGCCCGGAAATAGACCGCCGGTTCGTAAGGCTTGATGACCAGCCCGCGCTGTTCGAACCCGTCCGCCGCGAACGGATTGACGAGCCCGAGGCCCACGCCTTCGAGTGCAAGAGCGCATACGGTCAACGATGCGGGGGTTTCGACCACGATATGCGGGTGCGCACCGACCGCGTCGAAGGTCTCGGTCATGCGCGCACGCGCCCGATCTTCCGGGGCCAGCGCGATGAAGGCCATGTTGTGCAGGTCTTCGGCACGGATCACGTCCCGGTTCGCGTAAGGATGATCCGGCGGCATCACGCAGACCGCGCGCACGCTCTGGAAGACGCTGTGATCGACGCCCGAAAGGTCGACCTCGTCTGCGGCAAGGCCAATGTCGAACTGCTGGTTGACGACATGGTCGCGTACCGCCGCCGATGACAGGATCTGCAAGGTGATCGAGACCTGCGGGTTGGTCTCGCGGAACTTGCGCACAGCACGCGGCACGAGCGTCGAGCCGAGCGCGGCGAGGCTGGCGATGCGCAGGCTGCCCGAACCGAAATCGCGGATGCGTGCGGCCGACGCGCGCAGGGTGTCCAGCCCGGTGAAGGCATTGGTGACATCGCGGAAGAACAGCTCGCCTTCGGGCGTCGCGATGAGGCGGCCCTTTACCCGATCGAACAGCGCGAAACCGACGCGGTGTTCGAGTTCCGAGATGGCCCGGCTGACGGCAGGTTGCGTGATGTTCAGCAGTTCCGCGGCGCGTGACGCCGAACCGCCGATCATCAACGCGCGGTATATCTCGAGCTGCCGGAAGTTCATGCGAGCCTGATAGGCCCGGCTCGCGGCGCTGTAAATTCGCCGCGACAGGGCGCGGATCGCCGCCCGCACGGGACGCGGGGTCTTGCTCCCGTGTGGGCGACGAAGGTCATGCGGTGATGTACCGCGAAGGACGGTAGGGCGCCAGGATCGGCGCTTCCACGCCGGTCATGATCTCCTGCGCGGCATAGCGGCCCAGGATCGGGGCGAGGGTGATGCCGCTGTGCGTGACCAGCACATAAGCGCCCTTGATGCCCGGCACCGGCCCGGCGATCGGCTTGTTGTCGAGCGGGTAGGGGCGGAAGCCGAGCAGCACCTTGGTGGCCTTCGCCTCGGCAATGGCGGGCATGTATTCGGCGGTGCGGGCGATCAGCATGTCGCCATGGAACTGCTGGAGCGCCGGGTCCGGGTAATTCATCTGGTGCTTCAGGATCTCGGCGTGCTGGGGCAGGTTCGGCGGACCGCTGGTGAAGCTGGTGAGATAGCGCCCGTCCGCATACTGTTTGAATTCCAGGATGCTCGAAGCTTCGTAGACCAGCTTCGTGGTGACGGGACGCGGCGTTGTATGCACCACGAGGCCGGGCTTGTGCGCCAGTTCCAGCTTGCGGTCCATCAGCGCCATGATGCGCGGCGTATCGGTGCCGGTCACGCTGACGAGATGGTCGAGTTCGAAATCGCCCTTCGTCGTGGTCACGCCGGCGATTGCGCCGCCGACGACCTTGATCGCGGTCACTTCGCACGGATAGAGAACCTTGGCGCCGAAACGCTTGGCTGCCGCCAGATAGCGCTGCGTGGCGAAGACCGGATCGACATGACCGTCCTTGGCGGTCTGGAAGGCAAGCTTGACCTCGTCGCCCGGAAACACGCCGGGGCTGGCCTTGGTGATGCCGGCAGCGTCGAGATAGACCGGGGGATCGTCAGTCGCCTCCAGCAGCTTCGCCTTCACTTGCAGCGAGTCTTTCTTGTTCGCGTAGGCCCAGCTGATCGAACCGCCCCAGATCGCCTTCATGCCGAGCGCACGGTCGTCGTCGAGCCAGGCGTCCATGCTTTCGAGGCGCAGCTTCATGTAGTGGGCATCGTTGACCACCGGATTGATCCACGCGACCGACTTCTCGGTTGCACCTGCGGCGGGCCGGGTCTTCTCGAACACGATGACCTCGGCGCCGGCCTTGGCCAGTTGGGCGGCGACCGAAGCGCCGATCAGGCCGCCGCCGATCACGCCGACACGCAGCCTGCGGCCCGGCTTTGCGCAGGCGCCTGCGGCCTGCAGGGCGGCCATCGCTGCGAAACCGCCTAGAATGGTCCGGCGCTGAAACGTCATGGTGATAGGTACTCCGAATTTCGATTGATCGTCGATGTTACTTTATTACATGAAGGCGTCCGGGTCAGGTGATGAAAGCGCCTTGGTCCATGCATTTGCCTTATGGCTTGAAGCGCGCGAGCGCGGCGGCGGCGACTTCGCCGTCCTGCGCCGAAGTGCCTCCGCTGATGCCGAGGCCGCCTGCAACCGTTCCGTCGATAAACACCGGCAGGCCGCCTTCCAGCGCAACCGCGTTGTCGGCCCCGGCATAAGCGACGGCCCCTGCCGCCGCTGCGTCCTGCAGGACCTTGGTGGGCTTGCGGAAACGCGCCGCCGTTCGTGCCTTGGCGGGGGCGATCGCGGTGGAGGCATACTGGGTGCCGTCCATCACTTCGAGCAGTACGGGATCGCCGGCAGGCCCCGCTATTGCCACGGCCATTGCCAGACCGCGCGCGCGAGCCTCTTCACGAGCGATGCGCGCCAGTTCCTGTGCGGCCTGCAACGTGATCGCCTCGCCATAGCGCGGCGCCTGCTGCGCCACTGCCGGACCGGAGGGCAATGCGGCCAGCGGCAGGAGAGACGCCAGCAGCGCTGCGGGACGGGACAGGCGAATGTTCATGAAAAGCAGCGACCTTTGCGAGCGGGCGAATGTCCTGACCTTGTGTTCGCTCGCATAGCGATTACCGGCAATGGGGCATCCGTTGTAAGTCCATGCATGAATATTATGGAATTGCGGGCCGTGCGCCTTGCAAATCACTGGTCATGACAAAGGAAATGGCGGATTTCGGTCGAGTACGGGATTTTCTCCGTCGCCCGGGAGCGCGACAGGCTGGATTGCCCCCCGACCAGGGCGGGTGACAGCGCCGGGGGCCGGTGTTAAGCGAATGGCCGTGCGCCGCTCCGCCTTCCTCATGCTGCTTGTCAGCCTGCTTCTTACGCTTGGCGTAGGGGCGATGGCGCATGCCACGGAAAGTCTGGCGCAACACGACGTGGAAAAAGTCGCGTGGCACTGGGAGGGCGATGGCGATCATTCGCCTCCCGATCAGGACAGTCCCGTTCCCCATCACCATGGCGGGTGCCATGGCCACCATATCGGCACGCCCACCTTGCTGCCGGTGGTCGCAGGGATCGGGGCTCTGGCCCTTGCCGGCGAGGCCGAAGTCATGACAGCGCTGCGGCCGGTCGAGCGCCAGCCCGAGATCGACCCACCCATTTTCTGAACGACGCCGATCGGCTCCCGGAACGCGCATGCGACCGGGGCCTCCAATGACGTCTTCAGGAGATTGATCCCATGTATCGTACCATCGCGGCCTTTGCGGCTGCGGCGTGCTGCGCCTGCGGCGCCCACGCGAGCGAAGGTGCGCCTTCGCTCACCCTGGCGGGTGCGCTTGAGCTGGCCGGTGCCGGTTCACCCGTCGCCGAGGCCGGAAACGCGCAGGTTCGCGCAGCCGATGCCGCCCGCGCCGTCGCCGCCCTGCGTTCCAACCCTTCGCTGAGCCTCCAGACCGAGAACGTCGCCGGAAGCGGCATCTATCGCGGTTTCGACAGCGCGGAGACGACCGCGCAGTTCACCATGCCGCTGGAGATGGGCGGGAAGCGTTCCGCCCGCATTGCCTTCGCCGATGTTGGGCAGGAACGGGCATTGGTCGAACGCGCGGTTGCCCTTGCCGATCTCAGGCTTGCGGTGACGCAAGGCTACGTCGCCGTGCTTGCGGGGGAAAACCGCGCGCGGATCGCGGCGCGGCAGGTGGAAATCGCAGGCGAGGCGCTGCATGCCTCGCAAGTGCGGGTCCGCGCCGGGCGGGCGTCGCCTTTGGAAGAACAGCGCAGCCAGCTGATGCTGGCCAATGCCCGTCTCGCCGACGAGCAGGCGAAGCGGCTGGCGCAAGTGGCGCGCGAGAATCTTTCACGCCTGATCGCCGCGCCGGTGGCAGGGGATCTGGATGCGGCGTGGTTCGATCGTCTCGATCCCGCCGGGCCGGTCGAACGGGTCGTCACCGAGGATACGCTGGCGGTTCGCGCGGCAACGCTCGATGTCGCGACGGCTGAAGCACAGGTCCGACTTGCCGCCGCCCAGCGCGTGCCGGACATTCAGGTCTTTGCCGGACCGCGCCGACTGGAAGCCACCCGCGACACGGCGATGACCTTCGGCATCTCGATCCCCCTCCAACTGTTCGACCGGGGGAGCGCCGCGCTGAGGCAGGCGCGTGCCGAGCGGGACCAGAGCGATGCCCAAAGGCGCGTTGCACTGATCCGCATCGCGCAGGCCGTCGCCACCGCCGATGCCGAAGTCGCCAATGCCGAGACGGCGGCCCGCATGGCCGGCGGCGCCGCGCTCGCCGCCGCGCAGGAAGCCGCGCGCATTGCCCGCATCGGCTACCGCGAAGGCAAGTTCGGGCAGCTCGACCTGCTCGATGCCGAACGCGCGCTTGCCGAAACCCGTCTGGCTGCCGTCGATGCGCTAGCCGCCTATCACGACGCTGCGGCGCGCAGGGAACGTTTGACCGCGCCCGCGCCACACCTGACCGAGGATTGATCCGATGAAGATTGTGAAACGCGCCGTACCGCTGGCGCTCGCCCTCATGCTGGGCGCCTGCAATTCCGCGCCTCGGGAAAGCGAAGGCCATGCCCACGAGGAGGGGCATGATGAGGGCAGCGAAGAGAACCATACGGACCATGAGGAAGGTACCGTTTCCCTCAGCGCCGCACAGTTGCAGGCTGCGGGCGTGGAGGTGGTGACGGTCAGTTCGGCGGGCGCGGACGGAGCGGTCGCGCTGCCCGCCACGATCGAGGCCGATCCGCAGGGTATCCGCATCGTCACCGCTGCTATAGGCGGCCGGATCGTGACGCTGGGCCGCAACCTTGGCGATACCGTTCGCGCGGGCGAAACGCTTGCCATTGTCGAAAGCCGCGAGGCGGCGCAGATGCAGGGCGAGATCGAGGCTGCGGCGGCGCGCCTGACGCTTGCCAACAGCAATCTAGCCCGCGAACGGCGGCTGTACGCCGAAAAAGTCTCGCCTGAGCAGGATCTTATCAAAGCCCGCACGGCTGCGACCGAAGCGGGAATCGCGCTGCGTCTGGCGCGCCAGCAGCTGGCGGCGACGGGAAGGGCGGCTGGCGGGCTCAATCGCGTGGCCTTGCCTTCGCCGCTCTCCGGGCAGGTGATCGCGCGCAGCGCCACGCTGGGTCAGGTGGTGGCGCCCGACACCGAACTCTACCGCGTCGCCAATCTCGGCAAGGTCACGATCGCGCTGTCGCTGTCCGCCGCCGATGCGGCCCGGTTGCGGCCTGGTGCGGCGGTAGTCGTGACGGCGCCGGGGCGAAGCGCCGAGGCCAGCATCCGGTTCCTCTCGCCGGTGCTCGATCCCGAAACCCGGCTGGTTCCGGCGATAGCCGAACTCGACAACCGGGCGGGCCAGTGGCGCGTCGGCGAGACGGTGAACGCCGAAGTGACGTTGCCGCTGGAGGCGCGCGCGAAGGCGGTTTCCGTCCCGCAGGTTGCCATTCAGACCGTGGGCGGGAAGCCAGCCGTCTTCGTGCGCACGGCGAAGGGGTTCCGTGCCGTCGCCGTCGAAACCGGGCAGGCAAGCGGCGGCAATGTCATCGTCACGCGCGGCCTCAAGGGCGGCGAGCGGATTGCCGCGACCGGATCGTTCATGCTCAAGGCCGAACTCGGCAAGGGCGAGGCGGAGCACGAGCACTGAGCCATGATCAACGCCATCGTTTCCTTTTCCGTCGCGCGGCGCTGGCTGGTGCTGCTGCTGACCCTCATCGCCTGCCTCGTCGGTGGCTGGGCGCTCCAGCGCCTGCCGATCGACGCGGTCCCCGACATCACCAACAACCAGGTGCAGATCAATGTGCGCGCGCCCGCGCTCTCGCCCGAACTGGTCGAGAGCCAGGTGGCTTTCCCCATCGAGACCGCGCTTTCGGGTATTCAGGGGCTTGAATATACAAGGTCGCTGAGCCGCAACGGTTTTGCCCAGGTTACCGCCGTCTTCACCGACGCCACCGACATCTACTTCGCGCGCCAGCAGGTGAGCGAACGGCTGGCGACGATCGGCGGCACTCTGCCCGAGGGCGTCGCGCCCGAGATGGGGCCGATCGCCACGGGCCTTGGTGAAGTCTACATGTGGACCGTGCGCCTCGATCACCGCGCGGACGACCGCCATGAACCCGGCGAGCCGGGCATCCAACCCGACGGCAGCTACATCACGCCCGAGGGCGAGCGTCTGGTCACGCAGGCCGATCAGGCGACGTACCTGCGTACCGCGCAGGACTGGATCGTCACGCCGCTGCTCAAGAATACACCGGGACTGGCCGGGATCGATGCCATCGGCGGCTATGTGAAGCAGTTTCAGGTGGTGCCGGATCTGCAGCGCCTCGCCGCACTGAAGATCGGCATCGATGAACTCGCCCGTGCACTGGAAGAGAACAACAGCGCGGTCGGTGCGGGCGTGGTCGATCGCAACGGCGAAGGTCTGGCGGTGCGCTCCGACGCGCGGCTGCGCGGGCTGGCCGATCTGGCCGACACGGTGATCGCCACGCGCGAGGGCACTCCGATCCTGTTGCGGCAGGTCGCCACTGTGAAGGCCGGGCAGGCGCTGCGGATGGGCTCGGCATCCGAGAACGGGCGCGAGGTGGTGGTCGGCACGGCGGTGATGCGCGTCGGTGAAAATAGCCGCAGTGTGGCATCGGCGGTGGCCAGGCGTCTGGACGAAATTAACGCATCGCTGCCGACCGACGTGATCGTCCAGCCGGTTCTGGACCGCACCGCACTGGTCAATTCGACCATTGGCACTGTGGCCCGCAACCTCGGCGAAGGCGCGCTGCTGGTCATCGTCGTGCTATTCGCACTGCTCGGCAACTTCAGGGCCGCATTGATTGCGGCGCTGGTGATCCCGGTGACGATGCTGCTGACCGGCTTCGGCATGTTGCAGGGCGGCGTTTCGGCCAACCTCATGAGCCTTGGCGCGCTGGACTTCGGGCTGATCGTCGATGGCGCGGTTATCATCGTCGAGAACGCCCTGCGGCGCATGGCCGAGGGTCAGCACCGCGAAGGTCGCGTGCTGACGCTGGCCGAACGTCTCGAAACGGTGGCGGGCGCGGCGCGGGAAATGATCCGGCCTTCGGTCTTCGGGCAAGCGATCATCATCCTCGTCTACGTCCCGCTGCTCACGCTGACGGGGATCGAGGGCAAGACGTTCGCGCCGATGGCGCTGACGGTGATCTTGGCGCTGGTCTGTGCCTTCATCCTGTCGCTGACGTTCGTGCCGGCGATGCTGGCGACCCTGCTCTCGCGCCCGGTGGCGGAGAAGGAGGGGCGCATCATGCTCTGGCTCAAGCGCCGCTATGAACCCGGTCTCGATCGGGCGATGCGTCGCCCGCGCCGGACCATCGGTGTGGCGCTGACAGCCTTCGCGGGGGCGCTCGGCGTGTTCGGACTGCTGGGGCAGGAATTCCTGCCGCAACTCGACGAGGGCGACGCGACCGTCCAGGTGCTGCGCGTACCGGGTGCCTCGGTCGATCAGAGCCAGGCGATGCAGTTCCAGGTGGAAAAGGCCATCGCTGCGCTGCCGCAGGTGCGTTTCGTCTTTTCCAAGACCGGGACGGCGGAACTGGCGTCCGATCCGATGCCGCCCAACATTTCCGACACCTTCATCATCATGAAGCCGCGCAAGGAATGGCCCGATCCGGTGCTTGCCAAGGCCGATCTCGTCGCCCTGATTGAAAAGCAGCTGGAAGCCCTGCCGGGGCAGAACTTCGAGATCAGCCAGCCCATCCAGATGCGCTTCAACGAACTGATCGCAGGCGTGCGCGGCGACGTTTCCGTCAAGGTTTTCGGCGACGATCCTGTCGCCATCGGGCGCACGGCAGAGCGCATCGCCGCAGTCCTGCGCCGGACCGACGGGGCAAGCGACGTGCGGGTCGAGCAGACCGAGGGCCTGCCGATGCTGGACATCCGTCCGCGCCGCGCGGCGATGGCGCAACTGGGCGTCTCGGCGAAGACCGTTCAGGACGTTGTGGCGGCCGCGGTCGGCGGGCGCGATGCCGGGATGATCTTCGAAGGTGACCGGCGGTTCGCCGTGACCATCCGGCTCGGCGATGGCGAGCGATCCGATCCGGCGAGGCTGGCGCAGATACCGGTTCCGACACCGGGCGGTGTGCATGTGCCGCTGTCCAGCGTCGCCGACATCGGCATCGTAAGCGGTCTCAACCAGATCAGCCGGGAGAACGGCAAGCGTCGCATCGTCGTGCAAGCGAACGTGCGCGGGCGCGACATCGCCAGCGTCGTGGCCGATGCGCAAGGCTCTATCGCGCGCGACGTGCGCCTGCCTGCCGGGACGCATGTTGAATGGGGCGGGCAGTTTGAGAACCTCGCCTCGGCCCGGGAGCGCCTGATGCTGGTCCTGCCAGCCTGTTTCGCGCTGATCCTGCTGCTGCTTTACGGGGCACTTGGACGCGGGCGGGATGCAGCGATCGTGTTCACAGGAATACCGTTGGCGCTGGTCGGCGGGGTGTTCGCACTCCTTTTGCGCGGCATGCCGTTCTCGGTTTCCGCAGCGGTCGGCTTCATCGCGCTGTCGGGTATCGCGGTGCTCAACGGTCTGGTCATGCTGACGGCGATCAGGGACTTGGTGCTTCAAGGCATGGACCCGGCGCAAGCTGCCCATGAAGGCGCGAGGAGCCGACTTCGGCCGGTGGTGATGACGGCGCTGGTGGCATCGCTCGGCTTCGTGCCCATGGCGCTGGCGACCGGATCCGGTGCCGAAATCCAGAAGCCGTTAGCTACCGTGGTCATTGGAGGACTAATTTCCGCGACGCTTCTCACCCTGTTCGTGCTGCCTACGCTTTACGCCCTGTATGGCCGCAAGGATGTGCCGCTCGACGACAACCAAGACGAGCCACAGCATCGGCCCAATGGAACTGACATCGTCCCAAAGGCTCACTGATGTATGGTGGGAGGATATCGTCTAACCGCCGACTTCCTCCCCAGCTATCGAGGATAAGAAACCGCGTCAGCTGGCTATCGTGATCTTAATAGATCGGCGCGCTCCGCGTTGAGGTAGTTCTCCGGCTTTCGCCGTGAAGGTCGGCTGTTGGCAGATGCCGACCTTCACAGGAACATATTTGAACGGCAGTTATGTCCCAAGAGCTCCCGGCAGCAGTCGACCAGCTTACGTCATTGCGACGCGGGCGCGCGAACGGCAGGTTATGTTAGAAGCTGCCGGAACGGATTTCACCTGATTCCCGTTGGAGCGTCACCGCGCCGGTGGCATAGATGGCGGTGCTGCTGATAGGGAAAGCTCGTGCTTCGAAATGCTGTCATAAACATTGCGGTATTGGCTTTGACGGTTCCGGCGTGCGCGAACGCGCAGAATGGCGACGCGCAGGTGCTTGCCGACAATATGCCTGCAATGGAGCTTCAGACCGACGCGACTATCAGTTCGGCCTACAAGCCCTATCTCGACTGTTACGCGCGGACGATAGAGTCAGGGCCAGGATCGAGCTTGACCGACGATGGTGAAGCTCGGGAGACGTTGCAGCGTGCAGCGGAGCACTGCGCAGCCTCCAAACAGACCGGCACCGATCTGGCGGTTTCCCATCTCACTTCCAGCAAGCCTGAAATGTCTGAAGGGCAGCGCAATGACCTTCTGACGCGCTATCGTCGGCAGCAGGGAGTTTTTGCGTTGATAAACCCCTACCGAGAGCGAGGGCGATCCCATTTGCTCCAAGCGTATTTCGAGCGCATCGGACGTGCCGAACGTGAAAACAGGACATTTGTGATGCTGTCTGCTGAATAGTGCGGACCTGCATCTGCCTTCGGAAACAGCCTCATTGCCGGTAGTATCGAGAGGGATTAACCTGACGGTCGGACAATTGTGCAATGAATGCGGGGCTCGACCCACAGAGAAGCACTGACAATGAACGTGGCCCCCTTGATCCCAACAGAAGATGAAATCCGAAAGCAGCAGGCTTGGGATGAATTCCACATGGAAGATGAAAACGTGTGGCGGCACTGGCTTTGGCTTGCCCACGATCTTGCCAAATCGCCTGAAATTATGCGGCGCGTTCAAAATGATGATTTTGCAAACAAGCTTCTGAACGCACTGTTCAAGGGGAATCATAGATATGCGCCGGATGGCAAGCTGGTTTGGTTCGCCGGAGAGGATGGGCACCGAGACATTGTTGCCCGTCTGCGGCCCTTTGGTGAGCACCATAGCGATTTCGTCGTAGGCGGCCTCTCGCGCGATGATGGCGAAGCGGCCGATCTATTAGCCCACATGGGCTATGTCCCAACCTAACGGCAATCACATCATTCCGGACCTTTCGAATGAGGAAGCTTTCATTCGAAGGGTGAAACGAGAACGGCGGCTTCCTCCAGGGTGTCGGAAAACCCTTCGCGTACGAAATGCCGTCATCCGATCTACGTTTCATGTGACAGCTCGCGACCAAACCAGGTCGTTCACTAGGGTCGTAGGAATTGCCGGATCAAACTGGAGCGGAGGATTAAGGCCAACGTCACGCAAACTGAGCAACCTCCTGAGTGCCGACGAAGTGGGGACTCAGGAGGCTTGTCACCGCTGAAAGCGTATGCCGCGCTCAACTCATCCTATACGGCGCGACACCGCCAAGGGGTTAGTGATCATGCGTCGCCCGATGATAGGCGTCGATGATGAGCGAGCAGACCGCCCCTGGGGTATAGCGATGCTCACCGATCTCGCCGACCGGGGTAATCTCGGCGGCAGTCCCGGTCAGGAAAGCCTCATTTGCAAGCGCAAGCTCGCCCGGATCCATATGCCGTTCGACAACCTCGAGACCGGCTGCACGGGCAAGGTCAATGACCGTCCGCCGCGTAATACCGTCGAGGAAGCAGTCCGCAGTCGGCGTATGGAGCTTCCCATCGATCACGAGGAAGAGATTTGCACCCGTCGCCTCGGCAAGGAAGCCGCGATAGTCGAGCATCAAGGCATCGTCGAACCCTTCCTCCTCGGCCTTCTGCTTGGCAATCGTGCAAATCTGATAGAGTCCAGATGCCTTGGCTCGTACCGGCGCCGTATCGGGCGCGGGACGACGCCAGTCGGAGTGGGTAAGGCGAACCCCCTTCATCTTCTGCTCGGGCGAGAAATAGGAAGGCCAAGCCCAGGCCGCGATCGCGAGGTGTACGCTCGCACCGGCTGGAGACAGGCCAAGCTTGTCGGAGCCGCGCCATGCGGCGGGCCTTAGATATCCATCGCTCAGCCCATTGGCGGCGAGGACGTCCTTGCAGGCCTGGTCGATCTGGTCGGCGGTGAAGGGAATGGTATACCCCATGATCCGCGCGCCATCGATCAGACGATCTGTATGTTCGCGCAGCTTGAAGATTTTGCCCCCATAGGCGCGCTCGCCCTCGAACACGGTACCAGCATATTGCAGGCCATGCGTGAGGAAATGCACTTTTGCGTCACGCCAGGGGATCATCTTGCCATCAAGCCAGATGCTGCCTTCGATATCGGCATAGTCGGTCATATATGCTCCTTGGAAAGTGGGTCATCGGATTGCGGACGGGCTTTGCTATCGCCGCGGAGGGAAGGCGACATGGCAAGATAGCGGTCGGGGCGGTGCCAAAGCGCCACCACCGCGCCCATGACGATGGCACTGAGCCCAGACCAGGCGATCTGGTCCAGGGTCAGGAAATAGGTGGATGCGGCCAGGATCAGGGCGTCGATAGCGATTTGGACAGCCCCCATGTTCCAACCCCGCCGATGATGAAGCCAGAAGGTCACGATCCCGACGCCGCCAACCCCCGCGCCATGGCGAACGAAGGCGAGAGCGCCCATGCCAAGCAGCGTGCCAGCCCCGATTGCCGCGACGAGCGGGTCATGGACAAGGATCGTCATCGATCGCTCGGCAACGGTCGAGAGCAATGCGATGCAGCAGCTGCCAAGGACCGTACGCAAGGTGAAGAGGCCGCCCAGGACGCGCAAGGCCAGAAGAAGGAAGGGTATGTTAAGCAGCGCAAAGAGCAACCCTGGGGGCAGTTCGACCCAATGACGGACCAGCAGGGCGAGGCCAGCCATTCCTCCGGTGACAAGGCCAGCGGCATGCAGAACGGAAAGCCCCAGTGCGAGAAGAATGCTACCCACCACGAGGGCATAGCCATCCTCAAGTCGGCCATGCCGCGTGGCGCTATTGCCGGCCGAGCGGGTCATGGCACGGATTGAGGCAGGTGCGACGACGACGCGCCCCAGAAATGATCGCCGATCTCGATCATACCATCGGTGTAGCGGGCCCCGCCGACCATATCCTTTTCGCGAAACTTGGGGCCGTCAAGGTCGACGAAGTCGCACAATTGCGCCAGCAGATAGGCCGGTGCCGCCGCCAGGCTCGACCCCCCCATATTGCCGACCATCAGCCCGAAGCCGAGCTGGCGCGCGCGCTGCGCCATCGCGAGGCCATGGGTGAACCCACCGCATTTGTCGAGCTTGATGTTGATCGTCTGGAAACGTCCGACAAGGCTGGGCAGGTCCTCGATGCTCAGCACGCTTTCGTCGGCGGCCAGCGGGATGGAGAGCTTGATGCCGTCGAGACTGGCCTCGGTGCCGCGCGCCACGGGCTGCTCTATCAGGCGCACATTACATGCAAGCATGGTGGGCATCAGTTCGGGCAGCGCTGCAGCATCATAGCCTTGATTGGCGTCGACCATCAGCCAAGCATCTGGTCGCTCCCGATAGACGATCTCGATCCGCTCGATATCCGCCGCCATGTCACCATCGAGCTTGAGCTTGAGCGCGCGGGCATCGCCATAGGCCGCGAGGCTCTTGCGCAGCTGATCGGGACTATCGGCACCCAATGTATAGGTGGTGACCTGCGCGCGCGGTCGCTTCATGCCGGCGATCTCCCAGATGGCCCTCTGGCTGCGGCATGCCTCCAACTCCCAGAGCGCGGCATCCAGGGCATTGCGCGCGCCGCCGGGCGGCAACATGTCCTGAAGGGCCCTGCGATCGGCCCCCACCTCTATCGCTGTGCGGACCTGATCGATCTGCTCGAGCATATGGGCAACATCGTCACCGAGGAAGAAGACACCGCCTGCCTCCCCGCGGCCGATCAAGGCCTGCTCCCGGATCGTGACCTGAACGGCTGGAATGCCCGCAAAAACACGCCCCGCAATGCGTAGAGGCTCGCGAAACAGACCAGGATCGACCTTGGTCTCGACTGTTCGTGTCATAGGAATGTCCTGATCGCAACAATGATATGGCCCAGCAGGCCGGGCAAATGCCGGACGGGAGCTGAGGAAAATCGGGCTGGTAGACATGGCGCTCGTCTCTCGACCTCAGGCTCTTCGCATGACGCAATAGGGTTCAGGGGCAATTTCGGGCCTGGTCCGGGTGATAAGGTCTGCCAGGAGACGCGCCGACCCTGCCGCCAGGGTCCACCCCAAATGACCGTGCCCGCTGTTGATCCACAGCCCCGGGGTCTGGGTCTCGCCGATATAGGGGCGACCGTCCGCTGCGACCGGACGCAAACCAGTCCAGGGCTTGCCGGTGGCAAGGGTCTCGGCCGTCGCGATCTGGGGGTAGACAGCTTTCATGAAGGCCGTGAGATTATCGACCCGCTCACGATCGAGGTGGAGGTCCCCGCCGGCAAATTCGGCCGTGCCGACTGACCGAAGCCGTCCGCCCAGCGGCGTTACTGCCGCATGATAGGCATCATCGACCACCGGAATAGCCGGGAGACGCTGTCCTGGCTCTGGCTCGTAGGTGATTGAATAGCCCTTGACCGGCTTGATCGCGAGCCGGACGCCAAGTCGCTTCACGAGCCCCGGACTGGCGGTGCCGGCAGCCACAATGATATTGTCTGCCCGCAGGGTTTCCTCGCCCAGATCGATGCCGATCGCCTTGCCACCACGCAACTCAATGGCGTGTACCTCGCGCCCGAAATGGAACGTGCCGCCAAGCCTTCTGATGCGATCGGCAAGCGCCCGACAGAGCAGGTATGCGTCTCCCGACTTGTCCTGGGGATAATGGATTGCACCGACAAGCTGGCTGGCAATCGGCTCCAGGCAGGGCTCGAGGCGGATCATCTCCTCGACACTCAGCATCCGGGCATCGAGCCCTTGCTCACGCAGCAAGTCCGTCACCCCGACCACGGCATCGAAGGCGCGCGACGACCGGAAGAATTTCAGCGTCCCCACGTCGGAAGCGTCAATGGAAAGAGGAAGCCTGGCGCGCCATTCGTCAAGGATGCCCAGCGAGTACATGCCAAGCTCGAAGTTGGCGGCGATCGCTGCTCGAAAACGGGCCGGCGTAGAACTCAGCAGGAAACGTCCGCCCCAGGCAAATAACGACGGGATCGCACTCCAGCGCAGCTTGATGGCCGAGGAGGAGCTGAAGAGAAATTCAGCGAGGTGGCGGTGGATGCCAGGTGCATTCCAGGGGTCGGACATGGCCGGCGTCAGCAGGCCGCCATTGGCGAAGCTCGCGCCAAGGCCTTCCTGCGGCTCTTGGTCCACCAAGGTGACGTCCTGACCGCGCTCGAGTAGTTCCAGCGCGGTGGTCAGACCGATCACGCCTGCGCCGATTATGATATTTGTCACGCCGCGTTGATCCCCTTGCTCGCTTGCGCAGATATCCAGGCCGAAGTCGCGCAGGCGCTCCCACCTTCCCCGCGATGGTCGCGCAATCTGAGCGGCACGACACCGAAAAACTAGAATATTCAGGACAATCATTTGTATATTATGCACACGCCCCGTCAGAGCAGGCGTTGTTGCGCGCCCTGCACCCAACTACCGCCGAGCTTGTGCCGCAGGGGCTGGCGCAGCGATCATGCATATTATTTCCCGATTGCTGGCGGGGAGGGATCGGCCGATAGCTGACATAGTCCCGTTCATTCCAATGCTCGCCCTCCCCGGCCGGGTCGACCGGCCGGTAACGTCAGCGTACCGCCTACCTCGAGGATGGCCTCAGACCGTCGCTGCGACGATCATGATCTCGATCCGATATTCAGGGGCTGCAAGGCGGCTCTCGCCGGTCGCTCGCGTCGGGGGATCGATCTGGGCGACCCAGGCGTCCCAGACCCCATTCATCGCCTCGTAATCGGCCATGTCCGCGAGCCATATCATGGCAGAGAGAATATGGTTCTTGCTACTGCCGGCAGCCTCGAGCAGCCGCTCGATATTCTGGAGGATGGTCTTGGTCTGCGTGGCGACGTCATCGCCGGGTGTTCCCACCTGCCCCGCGAGATAGACGGTGCCGTTGTGGATGACGGCCTGGCTCGCGCGCGAACCGGATTCGATGCGGGTGATAGACATGATTTCTCCTCCTCACTGGGATTGCAGCGCGGGCGGGGACTGCCGGGATTTACGACGATCGCAGGGGCCTCCCGATGCCCCGCAACCCAGTCATGGGAGACGCAGCAAGGCCCCTCGCCCACTTGAGAGGCGGGATAAAAGAAGGGGCTACGGCAAATCTAGAATATGCAGGACAATCTCTGGGAGATCGCTCCCTTTGACGTCATGCAGGCGAAAGCTCTGACATGAAGCTGCCTGCAACGGCGCGCGGACCGGTTGCCTGCGCCCGTAACTGCGCGCGAACATCGCTCGGCGATGTATCGAACACTTCCTTGAACATACGCGAGAAGTGGGACGCGTCGGAAAAACCGCACTCATAGGCGATTTCGGACATGCTCTTGCCGGTATGGCCGATCAGCCAAAGAGCACGCTCGAGCCGGATTTGCCGGTAGGTATGGGCTGGCGACATGTCGAGCTGCGCATGGAAGGCCCGGGTAAGCTTGCGCATGTTAGTGCCAAGTGTCTCGGCGATGCTCTGAATGGTGACGGGACTGCCCAGATTCTGCTGCATCAAAAGCAGAGCACGTCGCACGAACGGATCCCTCACCGGCGCACTGAGGTCGAGGGCGGTTCGCGCCTGGGGATGATTGCTCGCCCTTGCCTCGTCGAACAATAGCAGCGAGACCGTCTTGAGCGCCCGTTCCCTTCCGCAGTGCCGCTGGATGAGATGGATGGCGAGGTCGAATGCGCTCGCGCCCCCTGGACAAGTAAGCCGAGGACCATCGATCGTGAACAGCCGGTCGGACTCCACCATGATGTCGGGGAATTCGGCCTGGAACTCGGCCGTGTGGAACTGATGGACGCAGGCCCGCCGTCCTTGCAACGCCCCCGTCCGCGCCAGCATGAAACTGCCAGTGCATGCGCCTATCATGGGAACGGTCCCGCCGGCCGCATCGCGCAGATAGTCGGTAATTGCCGGGTCGGTTCGCTCATGGCTTTGGAGCTTCCCCCCCACCACGACGATATAATCGAAATTCTCAGGCGGCTGGAGCCTGGCGGTGGGAAGGACGGTCAGGCCACAACTCGATCGGATCTGGCGACTGTCCGGGGCCATGATATCCCAGCGGCAGTAGAGGTTGCGGCTGAGATCGAACTCGTCGCCCGCGATCCGCAGCGCCTCGATAAAGCCGGTGAGCGCCAGGAGGGTAAAATCGGGAAGGAGCAGGAAACCCAGCCGCAGTTCCAAGACCGGAGTTTCGAGCTTTCGCGTATAATCCACGACCATCTTGCGATCACTTGGCTAGGTTGGAGGCTCGCTAAGTCGCGTGCCGATCGACAGGATCGTCGCTCATCTTCCAGAACTTGTCCATAACCTTCTATCCCTCCATCCCCACGCCTCGCACATTCTGCAAGGCGAAGGCGGGCGATGCGACGTCGGGCAGATGCGGAAATTCTTTGGATCGTGGGCTTATGCTCGATGCGCAAGGCAGGTTCAGCGACGCAGCGGAATTCGCGTCGAGCGCATTTCTCTCGCCAGCCGCGACTGTTTGGGGAGGGCCGCCAGTGGCAAGGAAAGTAGCGACGCATTGCGATGAGAAGGCGTTGGACGCGGTTTTCGCTTCTGTCGACCAGTCCCATCTTCCTGGAGTGGTCGCTGGCATCGCGCTCGACGGCGTGCCGGTTTACCGAAAGGGTTTTGGCCGCGCGAACATCGAGTTGCCGACCCTTTTGACGCCGGCGATGCGGCTTCGGATCGGGTCCAGCTCGAAGCATTTCGCCTCATTGGCCTATATGCTGCTGTGCGAGGAAGGCCTTGCCGGCATCGACGACGAGGTCGGCCAGCATGTGCCTGGTCTTGGGCCGGTCAACGCACGCGTGACAATGCGCCAGCTCATGGGTCATGTCAGCGGCATCCGCGACCTGCTTTCGGTGACGATGCTCTTCAATGGCATCGGTCGCCCAGTCACCGACCAGGAAATGATCGCCTATTACCGGACCATCGAGGATGTCGATTTCGAGCCCGGAAAACGCTGGAGCTATAATAATGGGGGCTATATCCTCCTGAGCGCGGCGATCGAGACGATCACGGGCCAGCGACTGCAGGATGTGCTTCGCGAGCGCATTTTCGTGCCCGTCGGTATGCATGACACGGCGCTGCGCCGCTGGGACCAGGATTTCCTTCCCAACAGCGCGACGCTCCATTTTCGCGATGGGAAAGGCGCGTGGTCTCGCACCTATATGGGCATGGAGATCAGCGGCGCGGGCGGCATTGTATCGACCATCGACGACATGTTGCGATGGCTCGGGCATATGGATGCCCCCTTCATCGGCTCGCCGCAGACATGGCACCAGATGCTTGAGCCACACATGCTCGAGAACGGCCATTCCACCCATTATGGTCTAGGCCTCTTCACGCAAGATTATCGCGGCCTGAAGGTCATTCACCATCCCGGCACCGTCATGGGCGGCAATTTCCAGATGATCGCAGTGCCTGAGGCGAGGTTGCACATCGCGATCGGCGCCAATCGGAGCGATGTCAGCGCGATCGCACTGGCGCACAATGTAATCGATGCCTGCGTCGAGGGGCTCGCGCCCTTGCCCGACATGCGCGTTCAGGAAAAGCGGACCGGTATTTTCCGCTCGCCCCGCGACGGCCGTATCATCGGGTTGAGCGCATCCGAAGACACACAAATGCTGTCCATCGATGGCGCCGCGCCGATACCGGTCACCCCCGATGATACGGGCATGCTGCAGCTTCCACCTGCCGCGTCCTTCCTCCAGCAATCCATCCGGATCGATGGCGATGCAATCGTCCACCGCGACTTCGGCAACGAGGACCGGCTCGTCGAGATCGACACGGACCCTCAGGCAAGACTTGGCCGCTATGCCGGTACCTACCGCTCGCAAGACATGGATACGACCTTTGAACTGTCCGAGGACGGAGATGGCGCACAGGCCCGCAGCCATGGCCGCCATGGCTGGGCGACCTATGTGGCAACGCCCATCTCCGCGGACATCTGGAGGCTTGAGGACAGGCTCTCCGGCACGATCGGGGCGGTGATCACATTCGAGCCCGACGCAAGTGGCTTCGTGCTGGACTTTGGTCGCCTGCGCCATGTGCGCTTCGGCAAAGTCGGCTGAGGACGATGCCCGCGCTGCTGCGCCTGCATATCTTTGAGGCTTTCCAACAATGACGGGTGCCTTCCGACGCCGCCAACGCGCGATATTCGCAGAGCAATGCCTCTGCCCTTCCTCGACAAGAGGGACAGCATCATGACCGGCCAAGGCTCATCTTATGACGCAGGCGCGCAATATGACTATCCTCCCCTGCGGCAGGCCCGCTACGCCCAATATGTCCTCGGCGTGATCGCGCTGCTTGCGACGATGGATGCTGGGATCGTCGCCTTGCTGCTCGAGCCGATGAAGCATGACCTTGGCCTTACCGACATGCAGGCCGGCATTGCGAGCTCAACCAGCTATTCGGCTGCCTATGGCCTTATGAGCGTACCGATGGGACTGCTGGTCGACCGCACCAACCGGGTGAGGCTGGTCTTCCTGGCGATGCTGCTATGGTGCACCTCCCTGGGGCTCGCCGCATCGGCAAGCGGCTTTTGGACGCTGGTGCTGGCAAAGCTCATCATGGGAACCGCCACAGCCGCACTCCTTCCTGCCGCCCTGTCCCTGTTCGGCGACTATTTCGCGCCCGACCGGCGCGCCGCTGCTTCGGCGACCTATCCGTTCGGGAGCATATTGGGCGGGGCTGCGGCAGTACTGGCGGGTGGGTTGGGCTTCGATGCCCTCGCCACCATTCATGCCGCCGATGCCCAGGCGCTGGCTGGATTGACGCCCTGGCGCGCCGTCTTCGCGCTTGCGGCGGTAGCAGCCTTGCCGATCATCGGCCTGATCCTCTTCATGCGCGAGCCAAGGCGGATGGAGATGGGTACGCCAGGTGGCGGGAGCTGGCGCGCACTATGGGCGCATCGGGATTTCCTCGTCCCTCTCCTGACCGGCGTCGGGCTCCTGACCGGCCTGTCGACCTGCATCACGACCTGGGCTGCCCCCGCCCTCATGCGACTTTATGGGCAGCAGCCGGGTGATTTTGCCGGCTGGTATGCCGCTGTGACGCTCGGCTCTGGCATCGTGGGCGTGGCGGCCTCGGGGCGACTGGTGGGTTGGGCACAGCGCAACGGCGGCTATCACGCGGTCATGACACCCGCGGCCTTGGCTGCCTTGTTGTGCGCACCGGCCACAGCCATGGCGATGGCCCCTGATGTCAGGCTCTTTGCGGTCGCGATGACACTGTTCCAGCTCGCCTATTCCGTTGCGATCGTCGTGCCGGTCATATCGATCAATTTTCGCGTTCCCAACGAACTGCGCGGACGAACCTTCGGCCTCTATGTCATATCGAGCGCGATCGGCAGCAGCCTGTCGGCGCCGGCCGTTGCTGCGCTGAGCGGCGCGATGGGCGGCGAAGCCATGCTGGGCCGGGCGATGGCCGGTGTCGGTGCGCCGCTGGCCCTGCTCGCTGCCATTTGCCTTGCCGCAACTATGAGGGCCGGGCGCCGCGAGAATATCGCCACCGTTGGCGCGGCCTTGGGCTAGCCAGCGCCGTCGCGACCCAATTTCGCTGCGTGCAGGCGTGGCCCCCTCCCTCCGGGCAAGGCCTTGGTGACACATGACCAGGTCGTTCCAGGGCCGGAAGACCGGGATATATTGGACTAGAGCCGCAGACATGCCCCATGTCGCCGACTTGCATCTGCCGCTATCCCGCCGAGGCTCGCTACATAGCGCCGACGCGGCCGTAAAACTGTCGCCCGCAGCGGGGGCGGACGCTTCCGCGCACCTACCCCCGACGCGCGACCTGAGCTGTGGAAAGAGCCTCCCGCCCGGTTACACAGGATTGACATCAATCTTCCATAAATTGTCCACATCCTTCTATCACGATACCCCTTTTGCCCCACACATTCATCCTGCTCAAACGCACCGCGAGACTCCAATGCCTCAGATGAGGCGAGATACACGGCAGGGCTTGATCGGGGGGACGGGACTTGCACGTGATCCACTCATATCATGTGCGGCGATCGTTCCTCGTCGATACGAGGGGGAGAATGAAAATGACCAGATTGTGGATTGCTCTGACCGCAAGCACGGCACTCTTGCCTGTGCCGGCCCTGGCGCAGGCCGCGGCTACCGATGCTTCAGCTGCTCCGGCAGATACCCAGGATTTCGGGCAGGAAATCGTCGTGACCGCCCAGAAGCGGACGGAGAGGCTCAAGGACGTACCGGCTGCTATCACTGCGCTGACGAGTGAAAGCCTGCAGGAAAGGGTCGCATCCAAACTCGACGACTATGTCGCACGGATTCCGGGGCTCGTCGTTTCCCAGGCCGGTGGTGCCAGCGGCGCGACGCAGCTCTCCATCCGTGGCATCACGACCGGTGCCGGCGGCAACCCTACGGTCGGCGTCTATATCGATGAATCCCCTTTCGGCGCCTCGACCGGCTATGGCGCATATACGGTTCCCGATCTCGATCCGCAGGATCTTGCTCGCGTAGAGGTCCTTCGCGGCCCCCAGGGAACGCTTTATGGCGCGGGTTCGCTCGGCGGCCTGCTCAAATATGTCACTGCCGACCCCGATCCGACCCGCTTCTTCGGCCGTGTGCAGGTCGACGGCTCCACGGTCGATGGTGGCGGCAGCGGCTATGGCATGCGTGCGGCGGCCAATGTCCCGCTCAGCGAGACCGTGGCACTACGGGTCAGCGGTTATAATCGCCGCGACCCGGGCTTCATCGACAATGTGCAGACCGGCGAGAAGGACATCAACGCGACGCGCTATTATGGTGGCCGTGCGGCGTTGGGCTGGCAGATCAATGACGATTGGAAGATCCGCGCCTCGGCCCTTTACCAGCATTATAGCGGCAGCCCCCCCATCGTCGATTATGACTCGATGACCTTCCAGCCCAGCTATGGCGCGCTCAAGCAGTCACGCGCCCCCGACACGACCAATGTCCGCCAGAATATCGGCGCGTACAGCCTGCTCGTCGAAGGAGATTTGGGTTTTGCCACCTTGACCTCGGCAAGCACCTACAATCACCAGACCATGCGCTTCAATCTTGATTATTCGCCGCTCCTCTCGCCCCAGCTCGCACCGGCCTTCGGCATTCCAACGCTCGGGTTCAAGAATACAGCGCCGGTATCGGTCGACAAATATACCCAGGAACTGCGACTTTCCTCGCCGACGAGCGACAGCCTGTCCTGGCAGCTGGGTGCCTTCTACACCCATGAAAAGCAGAAGGCCTTCTCGCAGATACTCAGTATCGATCGCGAGACCGGAGCACCGATCTCCAGCCTTCCCGACATCGGGTCCGTCGATGGCCATTACAAGTTCGAGGAAGTCGCCCTGTTCGGCGATGCGACCTATCATTTCAGCTCCGCCTTCGACATCACGGCCGGCCTGCGCTACAGCAAGAACAAGCAGCGCGTACGCAATGTGAATTCGGGACTTCTGTTCGGGAGCACGATCTTCGAGACCCCCTCGAAGGACGACGCACTGACCTTCCTCGTCAGCTCGAGCTACCATATCGACAAGGATATGATGGTCTTCGCGCGGATCGCGAGCGGCTATCGCCCCGGCGGGCCGAATGCGACCTATCCCGGCGCGCCCCCCACCTATGGCCCCGACAAGGTCACCGACTATGAGCTCGGGCTCAAGAGCGACCTCTTCGACCGCAAGCTCAGCCTCGAGCTTTCCGGCTTCTGGATCGACTGGCGCGACATTCAGATCCAGCGCGTCATGCTCGGCTCCTATGTCGACAATGGCCCTTCGGCGGTCAGTCGTGGCTTCGAGGCAGCGGGAACGGTGCGCCCCGTGCGTGGCCTCGAGATCTACGGCAATATCGCCTACACCGATGCGCATCTCACCGAAGATCTTCCCACTGGCTCGGCGCTTGGAATATCGGGCGACCGTCTCCCGCTGACACCTCGCTGGGGCGGCGCTGCGGGGGCTACCTACACTGTGCCCTTGTCGGGTGACTGGAATGGCGACCTTGGCATCGACTGGCGCCATGTCGGCTGGAGAGCGGGGGCATTCCCCAATGCAGGACAGGTCCGCTTCCACCTTCCAAGCTACGACACGGTCGACCTGCGCGCGGGTGTCAGCAACGATCGCTGGACCTTCACTCTCTATGCCAAGAATATCGGCGATGTACGCGGTCTGAGCACCGATGTTAACCTGGGCGCCGGCATGACCAGCGTCTCGGTTATCCAGCCACGTACATTCGGTGTGTCGGCCGCGGCCAAATTCTGACCCGGTCGGCGGCTGCGCTCCTTGGGGGAGGAGCGCAGCCTCTCATATTGGAGGATGATGATTGGACAGCCCACTCCTGCAGGTCATTGCTGGCCCACCTCGTAGACGAGGTCACCAGATGCAATCGCCCCGGATCGGCTACTGCGCAACCGGGCGCGAGGTGCGGGGCGGCATGGTCGGCGCGTCCCTGGGCATCGCTGCGCAAGCAACATCGCCCGGCACAGGCAAGCCCCTCCAGGCTATAAGCGAGCCGAGTGCCATTGACCCGAGTCTGTTTAGCCCGCTTCTGTAAAGGTAGTGACATGACCCTCTTAATCACCGGTGCCACGATTATCGACGGTGTCACGGACAAGCCGGTCGCCGGTAATGCCATCCTCGTTGAAGGCAATCGCATCACCGCGATCGGTCGCAGCGAAGCGCTGAATGTCCCGGCCGATGCCCAGACAATCGACCTCAGCGGGAAATTCGTCATCCCCGGCTTGATGAACGCCAATGTTCATCTCCTCGTCAACACGACGCTCGAGACGCTGCTGCGCTTCGAGGGACGCTATGAGGAACTGATCACCGAGGCGGCACAGGTCGCGCTCAAGGCAGGCATGACCACGGTCTTTGACACCTGGGGGCCACGGCGCGCACTCATGGCGGTTCGCGACCGGATCGACCGAGGCGAGGCTGTGGGCAGCCGCATCCGCTGCGCAGGCAACATCATCGGCTTCGATGGCCCCTTCTCGGGCGACTTTTTCGGCAAGGCGGCCGAGGTGGCGAGCTCCTGGTTCGTCGATCGCGTCAATGCGACCTGGGTCGAGAATAGTGGACGCCATTTGATGTGGATGACCCCGTCCCAGGTCGGCGAGGAAGTCACGCGCTATATCGAGCGCGGCATCGATTTCGTCAAATATGGAGCCTCCGAGCATGGCGCGCTGGCAGCCGGCGCCTTCCTTCAGTTTTCCGAGCGCGTGCAGCGCGCGATCGTGGAGGCGGCCCATGCCGCGGGGCGGACCGCACAGGCGCATATCACGACGGTCGAAAGCCTCCGCATGGCGCTCGAGGCTGGATGCGACCTGATCACCCATTGCAACATGACCGGGCCAGTGCCGATCCCGGACGAAACGCTCGACCTGTTCTCACGCACCCAAAGCGGCGCAGTGATCTTCCCGGTGACCGAGGCAGGGCTTGCCCATGTCAAGGGCGCGGTATCCGATCATGAATGGACGATGTGGGCGGCATCCGACATCAACGCGCGCAACCTCATCGGCTCAGGCGCGCCGATCCTGCTGGCCAATGACGGCGGCGTCTTTGCCCAGGAAATCCTGCGGGAGCCCTGGCTGAAGGCGACCTGGAACGGCATGCCCGAGCAGGAAGCGCTCGGCAGGCTGGCAACCGGGCATTTCGCCTGGCTGCGCGCGATGGAGGAAAAGGGCATGGCCGCGATGGACATGCTTCATGCCGCAACGCGCAACATCGCCCGCGCCTACCGGGTCGACCATGATCTCGGCACGCTCGAGGCCGGCAAGATCGCCGACATGCTGGTCCTCGACAAGAACCCGCTGGAGGCTGCCGACCATTATCGCAGTATCCACGCCGTCATCAAGGATGGCGGGGTAATCGACCTCGCGCGCCTTCCAGAACATCCCCTGTTGACGAGGGATTTGCCGCCACCGCTCGAGGAGGAAGCCAATTTCAAGCGCCTCCTCCACCATGGCGCACGACTGCCCGGCTGCCCTTCCTGTGTCAGCGGCGGACACTGACGGCAAGCATCTTGAGGGAATTTCTGAAATGAGCATGGACTATGGGGCGATTATCGCCGAGCTGAGAGGGCGCGGCGAGGTCACCGGTGCATCCTTTGCCTATTGGGATGGCACGGAGCTTCACGAAGCCGTGGCAGGCCTTCGCAACAGCGTGACGAAAGACCCTGTCACGCTCGATACGCTCATGCATATCGGCTCGATCACCAAAGTACTCAACGCCGCCCTGTTCATGCAACTGGTCGATGACGGGCTGGTCGCTCTCGACGATCCGGTATCCCTGCATCTGCCCGAACTGCAACTGGGCGACCCTGCAGCCCTCGCCAGGATCAGCTGCAAAATGCTCATCAACCATACCAACGGCATCGATTATGATGTTCCGCCCTACCGGGGCTTCGATGAGCAACGGATCGTCGATGCAATCGACGAATGCACCGGCTTGTCGCAGATTCATGCTCCCGGCGAGGCGACGGCCTATTCGAACATCGGCACCGTTATCGCTGGGTATATGGTGCAGAAATTGCGAGGCGAGAGCTGGTACAGCCTGGTACGCTCGCGCACATTCGAGCCGCTCGGGCTAAGCCATTCGCTCGCCGACATCACCGAATTGCCCCGGTTCCGCGTCAGCGTCGGTGACCAGGTCGATGAAGGAGGCAGGCTGGTCCAGAGCAGTCGACCTTTCCTGCCGTTGAGCTTCGCCCCGGCAGGAGCAACGATCATGATGACCGCAACGGACCTTGTCACATTCGCCCGTGCGCTCATCAATGGCGGCGTGGGCGTCAATGGCGCGCGCATCCTTTCGAGCGCGAGCGCGTCGGCGATGGCGACCGAAACGACGCGGTTCATCTCCCCTTCCTCATGGCATGTCGGCCTGGGCTGGATGATTTTGCCAGGCGACGTCCTGTTTCATGGCGGTGGTGGCCCCGGCGTTTCTTCGGTCCTCTATGCGCACCCTGCAAGCGGCAAGGTCATGGCCCTGCTGACCAACTGCTCGAAGAATGGCATGTTCGACGCAGGACTGGTGGAGCCCATTCTTTCAAGCTGGGGCGCTCCGATCGAGGCGCTGGTCCCGGTCGAGGGAGACATCGAGGCATCGACCTATGAGGGAAGCTTCGAAAACCAAATCTATCGCTTCGATATCTTTAGCGTAGACGGGCGGCTCCATGCCAGGATGGCCGCAAGGGTGGATTTCTACGAGACCGACAATGCCAAGGCCACGGTCTTTGAGCTGGAGCGGGTCGGCGACCATCTCTTCCGCATGGTTCTCGACGGCGCTGCGATCCCCTACCCGCTCGCCTTCGTGGATCCCGACGCTGCCGGCAAGATGCAGCGCCTTGGCGCGATGGCACGGATCTTCAATCGTGTTGCCTGACCCGACAGACATGCGCCATGGCTTGATCCACTAACGCGTCCCATGGAGTGAGAGCCCGTCATGTCGGCTGCCGATGAAAGCGAGAGCGCCAAAGACCTGATCGCCTCGAGTCTGGTGTGGGACAATCATGGCTGCATGCCGCTTCGACCGTTCGATGAGGCGTTCCTGCCGCGGCTCGAGCTCTATCGGGAAAGCGGCGTGGATGTCGCGATGCTCAACATCGGCTTTGGCGAGCAGGGTATTGAGGAGCATGTGCGGATGCTCGCCCATTTCCGCCGATGGATAAGGGTGCATGACGACCGCTTTGTGCTGATCGAAACGACCGCCGACATCGATCTGGCGCGCGCGACAGGCCGGCTCGCGATCGGCTTCGACATGGAAGGCGCCAATGGCATCGCCGACCAGCCCAGCCTCATCTCGCTCTATTACGACCTTGGCGTTCGCTGGATGCTGATGGCCTATAATGGCAGCAATCGCATCGGGGGTGGCTGCCAGGACGACGAGGACCTGGGACTGAGCGCATATGGACGCGAGGTGCTCGACGAAATGGCAAGGGTCGGCATGGTCGCCTGTTGCTCCCATACCGGCTACCGTACGGCGAGGGAGGTGCTGGAATATAGCCACAGGCCGGTAATCTTCTCCCATTCCAATCCGCGCGCCCTCTCCGACCATCCGCGCAACATCCCAGATGAACTGATCCTGTCATGCGCAAGGACAGAAGGGGTCGTGTGCCTCAACGGCATCGGCAACTTCTTGGGGCACAACGACACCAGCACTGAGAATTATTTCCGACATGTCGACCATGTCGTCCAGCTTGTGGGCGCAGGCCATGTCGGGATTGGCCTCGACTACGTCTTCGACACTGCGGAACTCGACGATTATCTCGCCCAGATGAGGCACATGTTCCCGCCCGAACTCGGCTACGAACTCGAAGGCGGCTTTAGATGCGTATCCCCCGCTCAGATCGAGCCGCTGGTCGAACTGCAGCTGAAGGCGGGCTATTCCAAGGAGGATATTCGCAGTATTCTGGGCGGAAACCTGCTTCGCGTGGCAAATACTGTATGGCGGTAGGAGCGGCCTCGAGCCGTGGGCCATAGTCACGCCCCGATACGATGAGCATATCTCACGGGTGAGCACCCTTGCATATGACTTCAGGGCGGGACGCGAGCCGCAAAGGGAATTCTGAAAAAAAGTTCAGCATGGAGTGACCACCATCGCTTTGCGCGCGAATAAGAGATCATGAGCTCGGACTTCCTCTCGAGATTGATCCCAAAGACCGCGCCTAGCAAAGCGCCGGTCATCCGCGAGCGTGCGACCACCGCCGCGCGGGACGATTGGAGCAGCCTGATGGTGGCCGCCCAGAATGGACACGGCGGTGCCTATCGGCGCCTGCTCGGGGATATCTCCGAGTGGCTTACGCGCTACTTCCAGCGGCGACTGCCGCCCGGCGAAGTGGACGATGCCGTTCAGGAGACGCTGCTTGCCGTCCATCGGCGACGTCACACCTATGATTTGCAATATCCGCTTCGCCCTTGGCTGGCTGCGATTGCCAAGAACAAATGGATCGACCAACTCCGCAGCCTGGCGCGACGACCGGTGGATGAATTATCTGACGAGATAGCGGTCGGGGACCACGAGGCCTCGATAATTAGTAGTTCGGTGTTAGCCAGTCTTCTCGATGAACTCCGCCCTGCGCAGGCCCAGGCGATCCTTCTGGTCAAGGTGCAGGGCTACAGCATCAAAGATGCGTCTGGTCAGATCGGTCTCTCTCCGTCGGCAGTAAAGATGAACATCCACCGCGGCCTCGCCCGCCTTACTGCAATCATTGAGAAGACCCCCGATGTCGAATGAAGCGTTGATTTTCGACCTATCATCCGAGCTCGTGCCGGTCCGGCGGCGCAGCATGCTGCGAGAGGGCGCGCTCGTCCTCGCGCTTGGCACAGTGGAGCTGGCGGCCTTCCTCGCCATGGGCATGATGCGTCCGGACATGAGCCACATGGCGGGGTCGCCATATCTGATTTGGCGGGTGGGAAGCCTCGGAATGCTGGCCGTCGTCGCCTGCCTCCTAGCAATCCGATCATACGCGCCTACCGCGCGGCCGCGGCGAGGGCTGATGGTCGCCAGCGCTGCCGCGATCATCGCGATCGTCAGCAGTGTGTTCGTCATCCCCGAAGGTGTGAGCGAGCGGGCGTTGCTCGATCGCATCGATCCTGCGCACGGAATAATGTGTGCCGCGTCGATCTTCGTGCTCTCGCTCCCGATAATGATGTTGCTCGGCGGCCTAATGCGCAGGGCCGCGCCGACGCAGCCTCGGCTGAGCGCACTCGCGTCCGGCATCGCCGCCGGCGCGTGCGGAGCCTTTGTGTTCGCGTTCTGCTGCCCCTTCAATGACCCGCTCTACGTAGTGGTCTGGTATTCCGTCGGATGCACCGCCGTTGCGGCCACGGCGCGATGGCGCCTGCCGCGACGCTTCCGCCTCTAACCTAAGCCGACGCGGCGCCCAGCAAGCCGCGCAACTCCTGAACCAACCATCACCAACCCACCTGGCTTGCGGGGCGGAAGACGTGCGCCTGCATCACAAAGGAATTATGCCATGAAAATGATCACCGAAGCGAAGTCCCCGAATCGGGACTGGCTCAAGACTTACTACTTTCTTCGCTTCGCGATCTCCGCGATCTGGGTTGCGCTCGCCTTCACAGTTGCCAAGGCTCTTCCGCCACTAGCTGCGGTAATGCTCGTCGCCTATCCCGCTTGGGACGCGTTAGCGAATTACCTCGACGCCAGTCGGAGCGGCGGGCTGGCTAGGAACATGAGCCAGCTGCTGAACCTCGTCGTCAGCGTACTGACCGCGATCGCCGTCGCAACAACCATTTCGCATGGCATGCACGCAGTTCTTCAGATCTTCGGCGTATGGGCTGTCCTTTCTGGCCTCTTCCAGCTCATCACCGGTGTACGGCGCTGGAAGTCGTATGGCGCACAGTGGGCAATGATCCTGAGCGGTGCCCAGTCCGGGCTCGCCGGGGCGCACATGCTCAGCAAGGCGGCCGGTACGGCGCCGGTGAGCATCGCTGACATCGCGCCCTACGCTGCCTTCGGCGCGTTCTACTTCCTCATCTCCGCAGTCTCGCTGACCGTCAGCGACGCGCTCCTCCGCTCGAGGGCGCCTGTAGCCTGAGTGGCCTCACTCTCACTCTGAATGCGGGAATGGTTCGAACGTCGGCCAGCCAATCATAGTCCCGCGCCGGTCGGCGCCCAGACCCCCGATGGTTCTGATCCGGCCTGATCGGCCTGCTCGATCTCACGCTCCCGGAGGGGGAGACCGTCCCCTCCGCAAACAAGGAAAGCTGAAGTATGTCAAAGCAGCAAATCGATTTTGAACGCAGACTCCGCGATGTCGAGGACAAGCTCGCCATCTACGAGCTGATCGCCGCACATCCGCCCAGCGCGGATACGGGCTCTGCAGATTACACGATCTCGGTCTATCGCGACGACGGTGTCTTCGATCGCGGATCCGGGCTGGACGGAGCTGAAGGCGCGGAGGCAATCGCCGCGTTCATCCGTCGTCCGGAGCACGCCGCCGCGATCCGGGACGGCCTCGCTCACTTTACCGGACTGCCGCTGATCGCGCTAAACGGAGAGAGGGCGGTGGTGACCTCCTACCTCATGATCGCTCACCTCGATCACCAAGGATCCCCACGCCACCTTCCGAACCATGGAGTTTCCACCGGATACCGCGTCCACCGGGCTGTCGTGAATCGGTGGGAGCTCGTTCGGAGCGACGGAAGCTGGAAAATTGTTCGCCGGACGCTTCTCCCGGTGGATGGGTCCACAGAGCATCAGCGATTGCTGCGTCGCGGGTTGGAAGATGCAGTTCTTCAGGACAGATTGTTTTCCGCGTCAAGCTGTGACCTATCTCCCGCGAGCAGCGAATAAATGAACATGAAACTTTATCCTGCCAAATCGACGCTCCATCTTACCCGCTTGATGTCCGTCGTCCCGGCATTCTGTCTTATGGGCGCGGCGCTTCCGGACAGTCGTATCGCAGTGACTTTGCCAGCGACTGTCGAGAGCGCTGCAAGCGGCCGTCTGCTGGTCTTCGCCGAAAGGGTTACGGCTGAGAATGCAAGCGCCGATGCTGTGGATATAGGCAGCCCCGAAGCGAAGGTCGCGGTAGCATCTCGGGAGGTTTCCGACTTTGGTCCGGACCGCCGCGCGATCATCGACACGAACGACGTTGTATTCCCAAAGGGCTTCGCCTCGCTGCCACCTGGCGACTATCATTTACAAGCGGTCCTCGACCGTAATGGCGATTACAATTATTCTGGCAGAGGTGAAGGTGACCTCGTCTCGAAGGTCGCGACTGTCAGCCTTCCGCTTTCCTCACCTATGAAGATGGCGCTGGATCACGCCATCGAGCCTAGCCCCCGTCAGTTTGACACAACCGGCTATCCGCCAGCTGCCGCTGCGCAGATCGCCTCCTCTCGCGGACATCTGCACGATGAAAGCATTGCATCCCCCTGCCTGACCCGGTTCCGTGGCACACCCCAGTCGATCAATGCCTGGGTGCTGACCCCCCCGGGGTATGACCCCGAGGCGAACGAGACCTATCCCGTGATCTACACAGCCGGTGGGTTCGGCACGACGCATCGGCTCGACGGCCAACAGCTGTCCCGTCAATGGCATCTAATGGAGACTGGAGCCATCCCCCCGATGATCTGGGTGGCGCTCGATTTCTCTTCGGCGACAGGTACGACCGAATGGTCGTGTCCCGCAGGGTGGTGTAGGAACCGTCGATCCACGGCAGGATCGAGTTCAGGTCAGGCTGCCAATGCTGGCAAGCTGACAATAGGGTTATGGCTCACCGAGCCGAGGGTTTCCAGTGTCAT
>NZ_JAZFAX010000018.1:0-120912 GCF_036352595.1 Novosphingobium resinovorum | reverse complement strand
GAACGGTTCGATCCGGCGCATCTGCGCTTCGGTCAGCATCAGCAGGTCGGTCATGGCAGCATTCCTCCTGCAACCTTGAATCAACCCTTCACGCCTCGTGCAACCAATTAATAGGTCCTGACCCTAGTTCGCTTCGCTCCCAAGCCTCCCGGCCCTCCCGCGAGCGGGAGGGCGAAGAACGATGCTCTCATTCCCCTCCCGCTTGCGGGCGAGGGCAGGGGTGGGTACTCCTTGTCCAACAAAGGGAGAGCACCATGCAGGTCAGCGGCATCGATCACGTCAACATCCTGACCGACGACCTCGAAGGCACCGCCACGTTCTACGAGCGGGTGCTGGTCCTGATCCGCAGCGAGAACCCCTCGATCCGCGCCGGGACCGCGGGCTACTGGATGCGCGACGGGGCAGGGCTGCCGATCATTCACCTCGTCGATCGCACCACCGCGCCGGGGCGCTACGACGATTACCTGCCGGGCGAATCGACCAACGGCTTCCATCACGTCGCCCTGCGCTGCAGCGGCTTCGAGGCGACCCGCGCGAGGCTGGACGAACTGGGCCTCGACTATCGGTTCAACGACCTGACGCACATCGGCCTCAGGCAACTGTTCCTTGCCGATCCCAATGCCGTGAACCTGGAACTCAACTTCAACGGCGATTGAGGTCGCGCGAAGCTCTGCTAGGCTGCCGGGAAAGCAGCGAAAGGCCAGCCCATGTGTGACGACTATACCGCCGACGACTTCAGCCGCTTGGACCGCCGCGCGTTCTCGGTGCTGGGTGCCGGACTTGCGCTGACCGGGTGCGGCGCAGTGGCGGCGGAGAGCGGCGGCGAACTGACCGAGCGCATGGTTTCGATCACCACGGCGGACGGTGTGTGCGATGCATTCTTCGTCCATCCGGGGAAAGGTAAGCATCCCGGTATCGTGATGTGGCCCGACATTGCGGGCCTGCGTGATGCCAAGAAGATCATGGCCCGTAACCTCGCCGCGCAGGGCTATGCGGTGCTGGTGGTGAACCCCTACTACCGCTCCGGACCGGCGCCGGTGATGAAGAGCTTCGCCGAGTACCGCACGCCCGAAGGTCAGGCGAAAGTCGGCCCGATGCGCGCGATGCTCACGCCCGAGGCGGTCACGCGCGATGCGACGGCCTACGTGGCGTTCCTCGACACGCAGGACGCGGTGGATACGAAGCGCGGGATCGGCAGCAACGGCTACTGCATGGGCGGGCCGTTCACCGTGCGCACGGCGGCGGCGGTGCCGGGGCGGGTGAAGGCGGCGGTGTCGCTCCACGGTGCGGGGCTGGTGAGCGAGGCGCCCGACAGTCCGCACCGGGTTCTGGGCAAGACGAAGGCCAGCTATGTGTTTGCCATCGCCCGCAATGACGACGCCAAGCAGCCCGAGGTGAAGACCGAACTGCGCAAGGCCGCCGATGCGGCGAAGCGTCCGGCCGAAGTGGAAGTCTATGCCGCCGACCACGGCTGGTGCGTGCCGGATTCGCCTGCCTACGATCCGGGCGAGGCGGACCGGGCGTGGAAGGCGATGGTGGCGGTTTTCGCGAAGTTGTAGGGCCCACCCCGTCCGGCTAGGTCCTTCGGACCAAGCCTCCCGGCCCTCCCGCAAGCGGGAGGGCTGATGCGGTTTTCTCCCCTCCCGCTTGCGGGAGGGGCTGGGGGGTGGGCCTTTCGCCTCAATCCCCGCCCCAGCGCCATTTCCAGCCGCCGTGCGTGTGGCGTGCGGCGATCACCATGAACACGCCCGTCACCAGCAGCACGCCGACAAACGACGCGGTCCGGGCGCCCAGCGTGCCGCCGGTCCCCGGCAGCGCGATCCCGACGATAATGGCGAGGTAGGCCGCCGGCAGCGCCCACCCCTGCCACGCGATCGGCAGCCCCGCGCCGTAGCCGTAGCGCTTTTGGGGGCGAACCACGGATCATTGTCGAACAGCTTGTGCAGCATGATCAGTCTCCATCCTTCGGCGGACGTCCGCGCCTTGCCGGTTCGCCCGCCTCGACCTTGACGCCGCGCCGGGCGAGGGCCTCGCGCAGCAGCACTTCGACTTCGGCGTTCACCGAGCGCAAGTCGGCCGCCGCCGCCCGCCCCAGCGCCGTGTAGAGCGCCGGATCGAGACGGAGCGCGAACGCCTTCTTGCCGGGAGACGCCATGGGGCCGTTACGAGTAGAGCGTGCCGGTATTGACGACGGGCTGGGTATCCCGCTCGCCGCAGAGCACGACCATCAGGTTCGAGACCATCGCCGCGCGGCGCTCGTCGTCGAGTTCGACCACGTTCTTTTCCGAGAGCTGTGCCAGCGCCATCTCGACCATCGACACCGCGCCCTCCACCAGCTTGCGCCGCGCGCCGATGACGGCCTCGGCCTGCTGGCGGCGCAGCATGGCCCCGGCGATCTCTGGCGCGTAGGCGAGGTGAGTGAGGCCGCACTCGTCCACCGTGATGCCCGCCACCTGCAGGCGGGCGATCAGTTCGGTGCGCAGTTCGGCATTCACTTGCTCGTGGCTCCCACGCAGGGTGATCTCGGCATCCTCGACGTCGTCATAGGCGTAGCGCGAGCCGATCGAGCGCACCGCCGCCTCGATCTGGACGTTCACGAAGGCCTTGTAGTCGTCCACGTCGTAAAGCGCCTGCGCGGTGTCGGCGACGCGCCAGACGACGTTGGTGGCGATCTCGATCGGGTTGCCGCGAAGGTCGTTCACCTTGAGCTTTTCCGAGACGACGTTGTTGGCGCGGGCCGAGATTTTCGTCTTGCCCATCCACGGCCAGACCCAGCGCAGGCCGGGGGTGCGATCGGTGCCCTTGTAGCTGCCGAACAGCGTGATCGCGGCGGCCTGGTTGGGCTGGATCATGTAGAAGCCGCTCAGGATCAGAACGTTCATGATCACCGCCGGGAGGATGAAGGCGAGGAAGCCCAGCACCGTGCCCGGTCCCGGATCGCCGCTGGCCAGCGTGACGACGCAGAACACGATCGCCACGAGCAGCACCAGGAATACTATGAGCATCAGGTAGCCGCTCCGGGTCGAGGCGATGCTCTCCCGGCTGGCGTTGATGGGCAGATGCGAATCGGACATCGGTGGCACCCCTCTAAAAGTGATATCACATTAATATCGGATTTTGAGGCAGAAGCAATCCTCCCCATCGCTGCGCGATAGGGAGGATCGATGGGTTGAACTCGGAGCGATTCGGTCGTATTAAAGCCTTTGCGGGCCGGGCCCCTCTGGCGCGGCGTGATCGGGAATTTCCCTCACGCCTCGTGATGTCGGACCGCATCGGGTGATACCGGTGCAGGTTCAGCATTGTTTTCTTACGCAACCCCAGCGCCGCTCATCCGATCGAACTTCAACCCGTTCGATAGGGATACGATAATGACCGAACGCATGTTCCGCCTGCTAGAGCTGCACCAGAAGCTCGACGCCGCGATCCGCCGCATGAAGACAGGCCGCCACGAGGACCCGCAGGAGGTCGCCCGGCTGATGAAACGGAAAACCAGGCTCAGGGACGGGATGGCGCGGCTGCTGCCGCCCGCGCGCGCACTCGCCAGCCTGTAACCCGCGCGCCGGCGCGCTTTCCTCCCCCGATCCTGCGCGCCGGCGCCTCCGTTTCCCCCTGAACAGGGCACGTCATCATGGAATTTCTCTTCGCCGACTGGCTGGGCACGCCCGCCTGGTTCTGGCTTTCGTTCGCGGCCGTCGTGCTGCTGCTCACCGCCTTCGACCTCGGCGTCCTGCACAAGGACGACAAGGAGATGGGCATCGCCGAATCGCTTAAACTGTCGGTGTTCTACATCGGCATCGCCATGATCTTCGGCGCGTGGATCTGGTGGGCCAAGGGCTCCGCGCCCGCGATCGACTACTACACGGGCTACTTCATCGAGAAGGCGCTCTCGATCGACAACGTCTTCGTCATATCGATGATCTTCGGTTACTTCGCGGTCGCGCCCAAGTACCAGTATCGCGCGCTCCTTTGGGGCATCCTTGCCGTCATCGTGCTGCGCGGCCTGATGATCGCGGGCGGTGCGGCGCTGGTCGCCCATGCCCACTGGGTCATGTACCTGTTCGCCGCCTTCCTGATCTTCACCGGGATCAAGATGCTGTTCACCAGCGACCATGACCCGGACATCGGCAACAACGCCGCGATCCGCTGGATCTCGCGCCACATGCGCGTGACCAAGCAGCACCACGCCGAGCACTTCTTCGTGAAGGAGGCCAACGCGAAGGGCCACCTCGTCTGGGCAGCGACGCCGCTGTTCCTGGCGCTGGTGGTGATCAACCTGGCCGACCTGGTCTTCGCGATCGATTCGGTGCCGGCGATTTTCTCGATCACGACCGACACCTTCATCGTCTACACCTCGAACATCATGGCGATCCTGGGCCTGCGCGCGCTCTACTTCGCGCTGGCGGCGATGGTGCATCGCTTCCACTACCTGAAGTATGCGCTGGCGCTGGTGCTGGTGTTCATCGGCGGCAAGATCCTGATCGCCGACTTCGCGCTGGGCGGCGCCAAGTTCCCGCCGCTCGCCAGCCTTGGCATCACGCTGGCGCTGATCGCGGGCGGCGTGGGCTGGTCGCTGTGGAAGACGCGGGGAGAGTCTGCCCACGGATGATGCGTGCGTCCTGCCGTGCCCTGGGCTAAGGGGCACGGCATGAGCCGCCTCATCCTTCTCAACAAACCCTATGACGTGCTGCCGCAGTTCACCGACCTGAAGTCGCCAACCCCGCGCCCCACGCTGTCGGACTTCGTGAAGGTGCCCGGCGTCTACCCTGCCGGGCGACTCGACCGCGACAGCGAGGGACTGGTGCTGCTGACCGACGATGGCCGCCTTCAGGCGCGCATCTCGAACCCGCGCTTCAAGGTCGCCAAGACCTACCTCGTGCAGGTGGAGGGAGAACCCGACGATGCCGCGCTGGAAGCACTGTGCAAGGGCGTGACGCTTAACGACGGGCCGACGCTGCCGGCACAGGCCCGCCGGATCGATTCGCCCGAGCTATGGCCGCGCAATCCCCCGGTGCGCTTTCGCAAGACCGTTGCCGACTGCTGGATCGAACTGACCTTGCGCGAAGGCCGCAACCGGCAGGTCCGGCGCATGACCGCGGCCGTCGGCCATCCCACGCTACGGCTGGTACGCTGGCGGATCGGAGAATGGTCGCTCGACGGCATCGCGCCGGGAGAGTGGCGCGAACTGGCCGTCTGATAACGGCAGATCAGCTTTCGAGCAGATCGACGTAGGCCACCACGTCGTTGTCGGTGGCGATGAACAGGCCGTCCTGCACATCCTCGCTCTGCAGCGAGGCTATACGCATCGCTTCGGACAGTGGGCCGTAGAACAACGTGTTGGCCGCGCCGCCCTCGGCCCCGCCGTCGAGGTGGTAGAGGCGCACGCTGGCGTCTTCATAGGTGGTGCGCATCAGTCCTCCCGTTTGGCCCTATCGAGGGCTCGCTCGATCCGCGCGACTTCGGCCTGCGAGGCGGATTTCTCAGCCTTGGAGCGGCCATGCCGGGCGCGGTTCCCTGCCGCCTCGGCCTTGGCGGCGGAGCGGGCCTTGGCCTTGCGGGCCATGCGCAGGTTGATGATCTCGGCCATGGGCGCGTCCTACACGGGTTCGGTGAGGCGCGATAGACCGGCGTTTCGAGAACGCTCCAAGTCGAGGAGAAATCCCTCCGTCACCCTGAACTCGTTTCAGGGTCCATGGAGCCGATAGCGCAGTGTTCTAATTCCTGAACCGCCAGCGCGGCTCTGTGGCTCACCGCTCCGGACAATGCGGCCCGATGGACCCTGAAACGAGTTCAGGGTGACGGAGGGAGGAGACCGGGGTGGTGAACGCTCAGGCCTCGACCGGCGAGGTTGTCACGCCGAGATCGGGCAGGCCGACCGAGCGCTTGCCAGAGAAGTCGGTGCGCACCACGATCAGCCCGTCCTTCTCCAGATAATCGAGCAGCCGCTGCACCCGGCGGGGCGAGCTGGTGCCGTAGATCCGCGCGAGGTCCATGTCGTCCGGGCAGGGCTTGCCCTCGATGGCGGCGCGGGCGATCACGTAGAAAGTCGCCAGCGCATCGTCGGGGACGTGCTTGGACAAGTTGATGAGGTCTTCCCAGCGGCCATCGTCGGGGTTCTCGATCCCCGCCAGCGCGGCAGCGAAGCCACGGCGGAACATCGTCGCGTCGAGGCCGCGCACCGAGATGCCCTTCATCCGGCAGCGAATGGTGAAGTCCTGGAACAGCGTGGTCGCGGACTGGAACGTGCAGTCCGGCTCCTCGGCCATCACGTTCATGATCTCGATCATCGCCGCGCGGGTTTCCTCGGCGCCCGGCTCGTTGCGCTCCCTTTCACGCTCGCGTTCGCGGGCCTGCGCGGTGGTGGGTTCGAGCAGTTCGGTCGCGGCGATGCGGCGGGCCAGCGTCTCGGCATCGTCGACGCGCGGCGCGGGGCGGTGGAATTCGGGACGCTCCGGCTCGACATGGAGATTGTCGTGCAGCAGTTCGCGCAGTTCCTCGGTGGTCGCGGTGGGCAGCGGGGCGAGGCCCGGCGTCACCGACTTCGCGCCGGTCCGCACGGTGCCGACGCTGACCGACACCGGCCGCCGCGCGATCGCAGGGCCAAGGCCCAGGAACTGCCCGCGCGCGAGGTCGCGGATCGTCTCGGCCTGCCGCCGCTCCATGCCGAGCAGGTCGGCGGCGCGGATCATGTCGATGTCGAGGAAGGTGCGGCCCATCAGGAAGTTGCTGGCCTCGGCCGCGACGTTCTTGGCCAGCTTGGCAAGGCGCTGGGTGGCGATCACGCCCGCCAGACCGCGCTTGCGGCCGCGGCACATCAGGTTGGTCATCGCCGCGAGGCTGACGCGGCGGGCTTCCTCCGAGACTTCACCGGCGGCAGCGGGGGCGAACATCTGCGCCTCGTCCACCACCACGAGCGCAGGATACCACTGCTCGCGCGGGGCATCGAACAGGGCGTTGAGGAACTGCGCGGCGCACTTCATCTGCTGGTCGATCTCCAGCTCGTCGAGCGCGAGGACAACCGAGGCGCGGTGCTGGCGGATGCGCGCGCCGAGGCGGGCGATCTCGGCCTCGCCATAGGCGGAGCCGTCGATGACGACGTGGCCGAACTGCTCGGCAAGGCTGACGAAGTCGCCCTCAGGGTCGATCACGACCTGCTGGACGATCCCGGCGCTCTCCTCGAGGATGCGGCGCAGCAGGTGCGACTTGCCGGACCCGGAATTGCCCTGCACCAGCAGGCGGGTCGCCAAGAGTTCCTTGATGTCGATCTCTACCGGCTCCCCGCGCTGGGCGGTGCCGATGACGATGTTCGCGCTCACGTCCGGGCTAGTGCCAAAGCGGGGGGCGGGGTGCAAGCGCGGCGGGGCGGTTATCCGGAAAGTTGCGTCCTGTGCCTTCGTGCGCTCACGCCGCCATCCCCGCGTCGTCACTCCAACGTCGTGACCCCACATTTCGTCATTGCGAGCGCAGCGAAGCAATCCAGGGCGGTTTGCGCTGCCCTGGATTGCTTCGCTGCGCTCGCAATGACGAAGGGAAAGGAGGAGATGGGCGGCAGCGAAAGGGGACGGGCCGATTCGCAGCACATCCCGCCTCTCATCGTCCCAAGGTACAATTGGCCCGGCCGCCCCATCGGCCCACATTGCCTGTCGAAACCCCGCGGGGGTCAGGTTCGGAGATTTGGGATGCTGGAACAGGCCATTGGCAAATTCTCGGGTGAGTCGCTCATCCGCGAGAAGTTCGACAACTTCATCGGCGGCAAGTGGGTCGCCCCGGTCAAGGGTCAGTACTTCGACAATATCTCGCCGGTGACCGGGCAGGTCGTGTGCCAGGTGGCGCGCGGCACCGCCGAGGACATCGAACTGGCGCTCGACGCCGGGCATGCCGCCAAGGACGCATGGGGCAAGGCCTCGCCGACCGAGCGCGCCAACACGCTGCTCAAGGTCGCCGATCGTCTGGAGGCCAACCTCGACAAGCTGGCGCTGGCCGAGACGATCGACAACGGCAAGCCGATCCGCGAGACGACCGCCGCCGACATCCCGCTGGCGATCGACCACTTCCGCTACTTCGCATCGTGCCTGCGCGCGCAGGAAGGCTCGATCGCCGAGATCGACCACGACACCATCGCCTATCACTTCCACGAACCGCTGGGCGTGGTCGGCCAGATCATCCCGTGGAACTTCCCGATCCTGATGGCCGCGTGGAAGCTGGCCCCGGCGCTGGCGGCGGGCAACTGCGTGGTGCTCAAGCCCGCCGAGCAGACGCCGATGTCGATCCTGGTGCTGGCCGAAGTGATCGCCGATCTGCTGCCGCCCGGCGTGCTCAACATCGTCAACGGCTTCGGCATCGAAGCGGGCAAGCCGCTGGCGCAGAACAAGCGCATCGCCAAGATCGCCTTCACCGGCGAGACGACGACCGGCCGCCTCATCATGCAGTATGCGTCGGAGAACCTGATCCCCTGCACGCTGGAACTGGGCGGCAAGAGCCCCAACATCTTCTTCGCCGATGTGATGGATCACGACGACGACTTCCTCGACAAGGCGCTCGAAGGCTTCACCATGTTCGCGCTCAACCAGGGCGAGGTCTGCACTTGCCCGAGCCGCGCGCTGGTGCATGAATCGATCTACGACCGCTTCATCGAAAAGGCGATCGCCCGGGTCGAGGCGATCAAGCTGGGGAGCCCGCTGGATGCGGCGACGATGATCGGTGCGCAGGCCTCCAACGACCAGCTGGAGAAGATCCTCAGCTACATCCAGATCGGCAAGGACGAAGGTGCGAAGGTCCTGACCGGCGGCGAGCGCGCCTCGCATGACGGCGAGCTGGCGCAGGGCTACTACGTGCAGCCGACCGTGCTGGAAGGCCACAACAAGATGCGCGTGTTCCAGGAGGAGATCTTTGGCCCGGTCCTTGCCGTGACCAAGTTCTCGACCGACGAGGAGGCGCTGGAGATCGCCAACGACACGCTCTACGGCCTCGGCGCCGGGGTGTGGACACGCGACGGAACCCGGGCCTACCGCATCGGCCGCGGCATTCAGGCCGGGCGCGTGTGGACCAACTGCTACCACGCCTACCCCGCCCACGCGGCGTTCGGCGGCTACAAGCAGTCGGGGATCGGTCGTGAGAACCACAAGATGATGCTTGATCACTACCAGCAGACCAAGAACCTGCTCGTCAGCTACAGCCCGAAGAAGCTCGGCTTCTTCTGATCGTGGCGGGTTCGCCAAGAGCTCTCAACCCGGCGTCCCGCCACCATAACGGCGCCGGATACCTCGAAACGGCGGATGGCCCCCACGCCATCCGCCGCTTTTCGGCGTCATGAGCCTCCCGGCCCGCATCCTCGCCACTCCGGCGGCGGAGGAATGGATCGAGCGCCTGCGCGCCATCCACGGCCCGCTGATGTTCCACCAGTCGGGCGGCTGCTGCGACGGTTCCGCGCCGATGTGCTTCACCGAGGGCGAGTTCCGCGTCGGTGCGCAGGACGTGCTGCTCGGCTCGCTCATCGGCAACACCCGCGTATGGATCGGCGCGGCGCAGTTCGAGTACTGGCGCCACACCCAGGTCACCATCGACGTAGTGCCCGGACGCGGCTCTGGCATGAGCCTGGAGGCGCCCGAGGGCGTGCGCTTCATCGTGCGCAGCCGCATCTTCACCGATGAGGAGAACGCGGCGCTCGAAGCGGCAGGTGACCCACTGCGGGGCGACCTCGTCAATGCGCTTGGCGGTGGGGGCGGTTCGGCCTAGACTTTCGCGCTTGGGTCACGGACCGCACCGAAGAGGGCGGCCGGAAGGAGAGGGACATGCGAATGGCAGCACAGATTCACGATGGTGACCGCCCGCTGGTGGCCTGCGCCTCGCATGCGAAGGACCCGGCTGATGCCGTCGCGGAACTGGTCGAGGCGATAGGCGGCGTGGAACTGGCAGGCGCGCTGCTGTTCTGCTCGCACCGCTACCCGCGCGAGGAACTGGCGCGCGTGCTCACCGCAAGGCTGCCGGGGGTGCCGCTGATCGGCTGCACCAGCGCGGGCGAACTCACCAGCCGGGGCTACGACACCGACAGCCTGCTGCTGATCGGCTTTCCCGCTGCCGGCTTTTCGATGGCTTCGCTGCGGTTCGAAGATCTCGACAATTTCGACCCGGTGACCGCGCAGGGCGCCATCCGCCAGCTCGTCGCGGGGGCGCGGTTGGATCACGGCGCGGCGGAGGATCTGCATCAGGTGGCGCTGTTCTTCGTGGACGGCCTGTCGCACCGCGAGGAACTGCTGACGATGACCGCGCAGCACGCGCTGGGCGACGTCCAGCTGATCGGCGGCTCCAGCGGCGACGGCCTCTCGTTCCGCGAGACGGCGGTGCTGCACGAAGGGCGCTTCCACTCCGACGCGGCGGTGATCGCGGTGCTGACCAGCCGCCGCCCGATGCACGTGTTCTGCGCCAATCACTACCGCCCCGGCCCGGCCAAGATGGTCATCACCGAAGCGGACCCGGAAACCCGCACCGTCTACGAAATCAACGCCGCCCCCGCCGCCGAGGAGTACCTGCGGTTGTCGGGCTCTCCGGGCGAGGAACTCGACGTCCACTTCTTCGCCGCCCATCCGCCGATGGTGCGCACCGGCGGCCAGTTCCATGTCCGCTCGGTGCAGAGCGCGAACCCCGACGGTTCGCTGACCTTCTACTGCGCGATCGACACCGGCGTCGTCCTGACCATCGGCGAGCCGGTGGACCGGCTGACCTGGATGCGCGAGCTGTTCCAGTCGGTCTCGCGCAAGGTGGGGGAGATCGACCATATCATCGGCTTCGATTGCGTGCTCAACCGGCTGGATGCCGAGGACCGGCAGATCCTGCGCGAAGTCTCGGACATCTATGTCGAGAATAACGTGCTGGGGTTCAGCACGTATGGCGAGCAGTTCCTCGCCGCGCACATGAACCAGACCTTCAGCGGGCTGGCGATCGGGCGGGCGGTGGATGAACCGGCACGGCCATGACGATGCCTTGCCCTTTCGTTCGTCATTGCGAGCGCAGCGAAGCAATCCAGGGCGGTTTGCGCGGCCCTGGATTGCTTCGCTGCGCTCGCAATGACGAAGGGGGTGTGTGGTTATGGAGTGGCCATGGCCCTGACTGATCCCGAAACCCGCGACACCGAAACCGCCCGCCTGCGCGCCCGCATCGCGCAGCTGGAGAAGATCAACGCCGCGCTGATGGACCGCGTGGAACGCTCCACCGACATGCAGGGCGGGGCGTTCTCGATGTTCGAGACGGCGATCTCGCTCGACGCCATGGTGCGCGACCGTACTGGCGCGCTGGAAGTCGCGCTGGAGCGGCTCAACACCGTCAATGCGCAGCTCGCCGCCGCTCATGGCGACGCCACCGCCGCCCGCGTGATGCTGCGCGATGCCATCGAGTCCTTGTCGGACGGCTTCGCACTGTTCGATGCGGAAGACCGCATGGTCCTGTGCAACCGCGCTTACCTGAAGATCTTCCCCAATTTCGAAGGCGTGCAGGGCGATGCGCCCGAATTCGCCGAACTCGCCAGCCGCCTCGCGCAGACCGGCGCCACCATGGGCTCGCGCATGGCCCCCGAGCGCTGGCTCAAGGACCGCATGGCGCAGCATCAGCGAGCGCAGGGCGCGCACGTGCAGGCGCTGGCCGATGGCCGCTGGATCCAGATCAACGAGCTGCGCACGACCGAGGGCGGCACCGTCGGCATCTATACCGACATCACCACGGTGAAGGCCGAGGACGCCCGCCAGCGCGCCCGCGAACTGGCCGAACGCAACCTGGCGTTGCAGGCGACGCTGGACACGCTCTCCGAAGGCGTCTGCCTGTTCGATGCCCGGCGCCAGTTGCAGGCCTGGAACGAGGGCGTGTTGCTGGTGCTGTCGCTGACCGAGGAAAGTCCGCGCATCGATTCGCACGAGGCGCTGTCGCGCTGGTGCGTCGGCCAGCTGGGGTTGGACCGGGTCGAGGCGCTCGACTGGCGCGAGGGCGGCGGTGCGCGCGTGGCCACCAACTGTGTGATGGGTCGGCGTCACTTCACCGTACGCTCGGTGCCGCTCAAGAATGGCGGCATGGTCTTCACCTTCGACGACGTGACCGACCACGTCCAGTTCGAACGCTCGCTGACCGAGACCGCCGAGACGCTGGAGCGCCGCGTCACCGAGCGCACCGCTGAACTGGTCGAGGTGAACCGCCAGCTCGTCGAGGCGAAGAACGAGGCGGAGACGGCCAACCGCTCCAAGACCAGCTTCATCGCCGCCGCCAGCCACGATCTGCTTCAGCCGCTCAACGCCGCGCGGCTGTTCGTCTCCGCCATGGACGGTCATCCGATGCCCGATAGGCCGCGCTCGCTGGCGCATCAGGCCTCGACAGCGCTCGATTCGGTGGAGGATCTGCTCGAGGCTCTGTTCGAGATTTCGCGGCTCGACGCGGGCGCGATCCAGGCGGAGTTCGCGGATATCCCGCTCGGTGCGATCCTGTCGGCGCTGCGGGTCGAGTTCGCGCCGCTGGCGATCGCCGGCGGGCTCGACTTCGCGGTGCCGGACACCCTGCTGTGGGTGCGCTCCGACCCGCGCCTGCTGCGCCGGGTGCTGCAGAACTTCGTGTCCAACGCGATCCGCTATACCGAGCACGGCAGCGTCACCGTAGAGGTCGCGGAGCGGGCGGCGGAGGTGGTGGTGAGGGTGCGCGACACCGGGCCGGGCATCGCCGAGGCCGACCGAGAGGAGATCTTCGAGGAGTTTCGCCGCGTCGGCAAGACGCAAAAGATCCCCGGCAAAGGGCTGGGCCTCGCCATCGTCCGGCGCGTCACGACGATGCTGGGCCATGCGATCGACCTCGATACGGCGCCGGGAGCGGGGGCGGCGTTCTCGATCCGCCTGCCGCGCGTCGCCGCGGTCGCCTCTGCGGTGGAGCCCGGCGCCGGGCCGGTCGCGTCGCGTGCCGGGGCGGGCGGGACGGTGCTGGTGGTGGACAATGACCCGGGCATCCTCGCCGGGATGGAGGCGCTGCTGGAGAACTGGGGGCTAGAGGTGGTGACGGCCAACGATCCCTCTGACGCCTCGGCGCTCGCTGCGCTGGAGCAGGGGCCGGCCATGCTGATCGTCGATTATCACCTTGACGACAGGCTGACGGGCGACGCTGCGGTGGCGATGCTGCGGGCAAGGGCAGGGCGGCCGATCCCGGCGATGGTCATCACCGCAGATCGCAGTCCGGAGACCAAGGCCCAGCTCGCACGGTTGTCGCTGCCGGTGCTGAACAAGCCGGTCAAGCCCGCGCAATTGCGCGCGCTGCTGCGCCAGATGGATGTGCTCTAGGGCTTTACTTTAGTCAGTCGGAGCGCCTCGCCCGGCGCAAATGTGGCCTATCGTGATCGCGAGGAATTTGTCCGTACCGACTAGGCTCGGCCGCGTGGTCCATGCGGATAGGCTGTCGTATCCTATGCAGAGATGGTCCGGCGCCCGCCTGGAGAGGTATCAGCCCTGACACTGAAAATGCCCAGCTGCTCGAAGCGAGCTTGGGCACGTCCGCGCGCTTATGGCTCAACATGCAATCCGCCTACGACCTTCACCGGGCCGAGCAAGTGCACGGCGAGACGGTGAAGCGTGAGGTGATTGCCGCGTAAACATCACTCGGCAGCCGCCAGCTTCGCGCAGCCCTTGGGCATGCGCTGGGCTTCGACTTGCGCGGGCGTCAGTTCGATGGCCATCGGCTTGAGGCCAAGGCGCGCGAACATCGCCAGGTCGTTGTCGTCGCCCGCGTTGGGCGCGGTCAGCAGCTTGTCGCCGGTGAAGATCGAGTTTGCACCCGCCAGGAAACACATCGCCTGCGTCATTTCCGACATCGACTCGCGCCCCGCCGAGAGGCGCACCATCGAGCCCGGCATGGTGATGCGCGCCACCGCGACGGTGCGCACGAACTCCACGTCGTCGATCTTCGCGAGCGGGGTGTCGGCCAGCATGTCGCCCAGCACGGTGCCCTTCACCGGCACCAGCGCGTTCACCGGCACCGACTGCGGATGTTCCGGCAACGTCGCGAGCGTGTGAACGAAGCCCACGCGATCGGCCCGCGTTTCGCCCATGCCGACGATGCCGCCCGAGCATACGTTGATGCCCGCCATGCGCACGTTCGACAGCGTATCGAGGCGGTCGTCCATCGTGCGCGTAGTGATGACCTGATCGTAGCGCTCGGGCGAGGTGTCGATGTTGTGGTTGTAATAGTCGAGGCCCGCCTCGCTCAGCATGTCGGCCTGTTCAGGCGTCAGCATGCCCAGCGTCATGCAGGTTTCCATGCCCATCGCGCGCACGCCCTTCACCATCTCGATGATGGCGGGCATGTCGCGGTCCTTGGGGTTGCGCCAGGCGGCGCCCATGCAGAAGCGGGTCGAGCCCTGATCCGCCGCCTGCGCCGCGCGCTGCAGCACGGCCTGTACTTCCATCAGCTTGGTCGCCTTGACGCCGCTGTTGGCCGAGACCGACTGCGAGCAGTAACCGCAATCCTCCACGCACCCGCCGGTCTTGATCGAGAGCAGCGTGGAAAGCTGCACTTCGTCGGCCTTGTGGCTGGCCCGGTGGACCTCGGCGGCGCGGAAGACCAGCTCGGTGAACGGCAGGTCGAACAGCGCCGCGATCTCCTCGCGGGTCCAGTCGTTACGAGGAGTGGTGGAGAACGGCGATCCCTGCGGCATTTCTGGTACTCTCCCAATGTGTCCGGCCGTCAAAGGCAAATTCTATCGATCAAAATCGTAGGACGATATTGACAGACCACGAAGCTGCAGTCCACAAGGTTCGCAACAAAGACAAGGGCAGGGGATGATGACCGACTACGTTCGCTTGCTGGAGGCCAACAACGCTATCCAGACCATAGGTGATGATACCTATTGGCTCTGTGTGACGCGCACCGTGCAGGAATCGAAGCTGTTTCCCGTGCCGTCGTACATGCTGCTTTCGTACCTCTGCTGCTTCTACCGCTACCCGGAATTGCTGCGGAAGGTGGAGGCGGTGATGCCGGCCGAGGAAGTGGGCGACCGCTCGCGCCTGATCGGCGGCAAGCTGGGTAACCTGCCGGGCTGGGCGCTGCCGACCTTCTACCTGCTGGGCCGTGAGATACTCATCAACTTCGGCATGCTCGCGCCCGAGGATGCGGCGGAGGATGTGGCTTATGTCATGGACTTCTGGCGCCGCTTCAAGCTGGCGCAGCAGCGCGAGGACGGGCACCTCAACGCCCGCGAATTCGGCCAGCGCGTGCAGCACCTGCCCGAGCGCCGGGTGCAGCGCTTCCATTCCGAACTGCTGCCCTGCAAGCCCGGCGACCGGCTCGGCCACGCGGCGCAGGCGTTTCTGGCGACGGTGTCGCAGTACGGCTTCCTCGTCTCGTGCGAAAGCCGCTGCGCACTCAACAATTCCGGGCCTTATCGCCTCGCCGAAGACCGCGAGATGATCATCCGCGACTTCTCCGATCTGGCCGAGGGCGACTATCCCTGGCTTGACGGCGTGGCGGGCGACATCCCCTTCAGCAACCTGACGGTGACGATGGAGGCCACCGGCTGCCAGTTCTACCTGATGGACGACTGGGGCAGCTTCGAATCCCGCCCCGAATTCACCGCCGACAAGCTGACCGGCGTGGGCCTCTATACGTCCGATGCGCTGTCGGGCGGCTACATCCCGGTCGGCATGGGTTCGGCCGAGGAACTGGCCGCCACTTTCGAGGATCTGACCGACCGCATCCGCAAGGCCACCGTCGAACTGTGGAAGCGCACGGCCACCTGGTCGCGCGACGAGATGATGGATGCGGGCGCGCTCGTCTACTTCTCGCTCATCAAGGAGATCGCGCATATCGCGGGCGTTTACGACGTGAACGACTGGATGACGATCGACCCGCGCGCCGACCGGTTCCGCAGCCTGTTCAACGACGAGTTCGGCCGCGATTTCCTGGGCGAGATGGTGGGCCTCGTCTCGCTGCCGAGCCAGCAGCTGAGCCGCTATGCGATGATGCAGCACAACAACAACCCGGTGCGCTACATCTCGCAGATCCCCTATTCGGTGCTGGGGCGGGAGGGCGAGGGCGGCAAGCTGACGCCGATCGGGCCGGGCGTCTCGCACCTCCCGCCCAAGCAGGACCTTTACACCACCACCGCCGGACGCTTGCCGCTGGCCGAGTACAACGCCCGCGCAAGGGCGCTGCAACCCGCGCAAATGGCGCCCGAGTATCGTTTCATCTGCGACACCACGGCCAAGTTCCACCCCGACGATGCACAGGTTCAGGCGCTCTACCGGCTTGAACAGGAAGGCTCGCCGCTGGCGGGCCGGGGCGTGGGCCTCAGCCGTGACGATGTCGAAGCCATTCGGAGTGCGCGCGCATGAGCGGCAAAGACCCTGACGAAACCTCGCTGCCCGAACTGGAACTGCTGATCGCGGAGTTCAAGCAGTCGGGCCTGCGCGAACTGCACGCACGCTGCGGCGAACTGGAGGTCTATCTCTCACAGGATGCGGATGCCTCCGGGCTTGACGCCCCGCGCGTCTCGGTCGCTGCGCCGGTTGCCAGCGCTGCACCTGCCTCCAAGGCCGCCGCGCCTGCAGCTGCCGTGGCGGCACCGGCGGGAGCGCCTGCGGTGCCGGACGGCGCGGTCGTCGTGACGGCGCCTTACCTTGGCACCTTCTACCGCGCGCCCAAGCCCGGTGCGCCCAACTATGTCGAGGTGGGCGGGCGTGTTTCCGCCGAAACCGAGGTCTGTCTGGTCGAGGTGATGAAGCTGTTCACCGCCGTGCGCGCCGGGGCTTCGGGCACGGTTCTGGAAGTGCTCGCCAGTGACGGCGATCTGGTTTCGGCCGGGCAGCCGCTCTTCGTGATCCGGCCGGAATAGCGCCATGGCCCTGTCCCGTCTCTTCATCGCCAACCGGGGGGAAATCGCCCTGCGCGTGCTGCGCGCCGCGCAAGGTCTGAACCTGGAAACCGTGATCGGCGTCTCCGATGCCGACCGCGACAGCGTGACCGCAAAGATGGCCGACCGCGCGCTGGTGCTCGGCCCCGGACCTGCGGCGAAAAGCTATCTCGACTCCCGGCTGGTGGTGCAGGCCGCCAAGGCGAGCGGCTGCGACGCGCTCCATCCCGGTTACGGCTTCCTGTCCGAACGCGCCGAACTGGCACGGCTCTGCAAGGAGCACGGCATCACTTTCGTCGGCCCCGAAGCCGACATGATCGAGGCGCTGGGCGACAAGTTGCGCGCCCGTGAGATGGCCGCCGCCGCAGGCGTACCGCTGGTGCCCGGCAGCGGTGAGATCGCCTCGGCCGCCGATGCCCGCCGCATCGCAGGCGAAATCGGCTATCCCGTGCTGCTCAAAGCGGCGGCGGGCGGCGGTGGACGCGGCATGGTCATCGTCAATGGCCCGTCCGAAGTCGAGGCCGGATACCACCGCGCCGGCGCCGAGGCGCTCGCCGCCTTCAACGACGGCACCCTGTTCATGGAACGCTTCGTGCCCGAGGCGCGCCACGTCGAAGTCCAGCTCATGGGCGACGGGCAGGGCGAGGTGATCCACTTCGGCGAGCGCGACTGCTCGGTCCAGCGCCGCTACCAGAAGGTGGTGGAGGAAGCGCCCTGCGTGGCGATGCCCGACGCCTTGCGCGCGCAGCTGCACGAAGCGGCGGTGAACCTTGCGAAAAGCGTCAACTACCGCAACGCCGGGACGTGCGAGTTCCTCTACGACGTGATGCGCGAGGAGATCTACTTCATCGAGGTCAACGCCCGCATCCAGGTGGAGCATCCGGTCAGCGAGATGGTGACTGGTCGCGATCTGGTGCAGGAACAGCTGCGCGTGGCGGCGGGCAAGGGCCTGTCGGTGCGCCAGCAGGACGTGGTGCTCACCGGCCACGCCATCGAATGCCGCATCAATGCCGAGGACACCGCGCGCGATTTCGTGCCGGTGCCGGGCACCGTCACCCGCTGGCGCCCGCCCGAGGGCGAGGGCATCCGCCTCGACAGCCACATGCGTGAAGGCGCAAGCATCCCGCCATTCTACGACAGCATGATCGGCAAGCTGATCGTCCACGCGGCCACCCGCGACGCCGCGATCGACCGCATGATCGGCGCGCTCGATGCCTTCGAGGTCGAGGGCGTGCCCACTACGATCCCGCTCCACCGCGAGATCCTTCGCGACGAGCAATTCCGGGCCAACCGGATCCACACACGCTGGCTGGAACAGGATCTGTTCACCGCGCAGCGCATGGCAGCGGAGTAATCCCCATGGCGCATATCCAGTTCCTCGACGAAACCCTGCGCGACGGCCAGCAGAGCCTGTGGGGCATGCGGATGCAGGCGGGCATGGCCCTGCCGGTGGCGCCGCTGATCGACAGGACCGGCTACCAGATCATCAGCCTTGCCGGTTCCTCGCTGTTCGAAGTGCTGATCCGGCATTGCCAGGAAGACCCCTGGGCGGGCCTCGACCTCTTGGTGAAGGCGATGCCGGACACGCCCTTGCGCGCCGGGTGCCGCTCGAACGGGTCGGTGACCTTCGGCTTCACGCCCGATGCCTTGATGGACATTTGGGTGGACCGCCTCTGCGCTCACGGCATCCGCAGCTTCTGGCTCTATGACGTGCTATTCAACATCGACAAGATGCACCGCCTCGCGCGCATCGCGAAACGGCACCAGTGCCAGGTGGCGGGAACGATGCTGTTCACGCTCTCTCCGGTCCACGACGATGCCTATTACGCGGACAAGGCGGACAAGCTTTCGGCGCTGGACGAAGTGGACAGCCTGCTGCTCTACGACACCGGCGGCGTGCTCGATCGCGACCGGATTTCCACGCTGGTCCCCGCGATCAAGGCCAAGGCGCGCGGCAAGCCGATCGAGATGCATGCCAACAACATGCTCGGCCAGTCGGCCAAATCCTACATCGACGCGATCGAGTTCGGGGTGACGACGATCCACACCGCCGTGCGTCCGATGGCCAACGGCCCCTCGATCCCTTCGGTCGAGATCATGGCCCGCAACGTCGAGATGCTGGGCCATACTCACAACCTCGATACCTCGCTGTTCAAGCCGGTGGCGGATCACTTCGAGAAGGTCGGCAAGGCCGCCGGGTTCCTGGTGAACCAGCACTTCGAGTATGACGTCACCTCGCTCAAGCACCAGATCCCGGGCGGCATGATGGGGACCCTGCGCGCGCAGCTGGTGCAGCAGAACATGCTCGACCGTCTGCCCGATGTGCTGGAGGAAGTCGCCCGCGTGCGCCGCGAGCTCGGCTATCCCGGCATGGCGACGCCGTTCGCGCAGTTGGTCGGCACGCTGGCGGTGCTCAACATCGTGACGGGCAAGCGCTACTCGGTGGTGCCGGACGAAGTGATCCAGTACGCAGCCGGTTTCTACGGCGAGCCTGTCGCGCCGATCGACGCCGACGTGTTGGACCGCATCCTGTCCAAGCCGCGCGCGAAGGAAATTCTCGCCAGCCCGCCCGAACAGCCCGACCGCGAGGAACTGCATCGCCGCCACGGCACCGGCGGGGATGACGACGAACTGCTGCTGCGCGCACTGGTGCCGTCCGCCGACATCGACCGCATGCGCCTTTCGGGCGCCCCGCGCCGGGACTATCCGACGCTGTCCTCGCCCGAACTGGATCAGGTGGCGCGGCTGATGAAGGTGGCGAACCTGCCGCTGGTGCAGCTGCGCTCCAGCCAGCTCGAACTCTCGATGCGGCGCTGACGGACGGGAACGCGCGGATGCGGATGATCGACTTCTTCGACCGCGGCGCGCGCATGGGCGCCGACCGGGCCTGCATGATCGAAGGCGATACGGTCAGCACGTATGGCGAGGTCAAGGCGCGCAGCGATGCCATCGCCCGCGCCCTGATCGCCGACGGCTTCCCGGCGGGCGGCCATGCGGCGGTGCTGAGCGGCAACAACGTTCGCGCCTTTGAGGCGATCCTGGGCATCCTGCGCGCCGACGGCGTCTGGGTGATGGCCAACAACCGCGCCTCGCTGGACGAGAACGCCTACCTGCTCGACCTGCTCGATGTGGACACGCTTTTCGTCCATTCCGAAGTGGCGGACCGGGTCGCGCATTTCCGCGAGGCTTGCCCCAACATCCGCCGCTTCATCGCGCTCGACCGCGCGTTTGCGGAGGCCGACCGCTTCCTTGGCGACATGCTCGTGGAAAGCGACGAACCTGTCCCCCAGCGCCGTTCGGGCGCGGCGGAGGAGCTGGGCTTCCTCGCCAATACCGGTGGCACCACTGGGCGCTCCAAGGGCGTGATGTTGTCGAACGGCAACTGGCAGGCGCTGGTGTCCAGCCTCGTCGCCTCGATGCCGATGAAGCGCCCGCCGGTGAACCTCGTTGCCGCGCCGATGACGCATGCGGCGGGGCCGCTCGCGCTTGCCAGCATGGCGCTGGGCGGGACGGTGGTGGTGCTGCCGCGCTTCGATGCGACCGAGGTGGTAGCGGCTATCGCGCGCCATCGTGTCACCTACATGTTCCTGCCGCCCACCGCGATCTACATGCTGCTGGCGGAGCCGTCCGCACAGACCTCCGATTTCTCCAGCCTCGAATATATCTCCTACGCCGGGGCGCCGATGTCGCTCGACCGGTTGAAGGAAGCCATCGCGCTGCTGGGCCCGGTGATGAACGCCAGCTTCGGCCAGACCGAGGCGCCGATGTGCGTCACCGCGATGCCGCCGCACGAACATCTGGACGATGCGGGCAACCTCGCGCACCCGGGTTCCTGCGGACGCGCGAACCTGCTCTCCATCGTCGAGATCATGGATGACGACGGCCGCATCCTCGGCCCCGGAGAGCGCGGCGAGATCGTCGTGCGCGGGCCGCTGGTGATGCAGGGCTACTACAAGAACCCTCAGGCGACCGCCGAAGTCTCCGCCCATGGCTGGCATCATACCGGCGACATTGGCCTGCGCGACGATCAAGGCTGGTTCTACGTGGTGGACCGCAAGAAGGACATGATCATCTCTGGCGGCTTCAACGTTTACCCCGCCGAAGTGGAGCAGGCGCTGATGGCCGATCCGCAAGTGCAGGACTGCGCCGTGATCGGCGTGCCCGACGACAAGTGGGGCGAGGCCGTCGTCGCCGTCGTCGAACCGCGCGGCGGCTGCACCATCGATTTGGACCGCCTGCTGACAGAAGCCCGCGAGCGGCTCGGCCCGGTCAAGACGCCCAAGCGGGTGGAAGTGATGGCCGCGCTGCCGCGCTCCAACGCGGGCAAGGTGCTGCGGGCCGAACTGCGCAAGCGCCACTGGCAGGCGGCGGGAAGGGCGATCTGATGCGCGACGTGGTGATCCTCGGCGTCGGCATGACGCCTTTCGGCCGTTATCTGGACAAGAGCCACGAACAGCTCACGCAGGCCGCGGTGCGGCTGGCGCTGGAGGATGCGGGGCTTGATGGTGCGGCGATCGACATGGCGGTCTATGCCAACGTCATCCAGGGCTTCTTCGCGGGCGAGATGTCGATCCCGGGCGAGTATGCGCTGCGCCCGCTGGGCATTTCTGGCGTGCGCGGGTTCCATGTCGAGCAGGCCTGCGCCAGTTCCACGGTGGGCCTGCACCTCGCGGTCGACTACGTGAAGGCGGGCCTTGCCGAAGTGGCGCTCGTCGTCGGCGTGGAGAAGCTCTACAGCGACGACCGCGCCAAGCGCTTCGCCGTGTTCCAGCAGCCGCGCGACATGGTGGAGGCGGTGGCCTATATCGAGCGAACCCGCGATCTCCTCACGCCCGTCCCGGCGGATAAGCGCGCGGCCAGCCCCAATGTGCTGATGGAAGCCTACGCCGCGCAGGCCCGTCTGCACATGGGCACTTACGGATCGACGCAGGCCCAGATCGCGGCGGTGGCGGCCAAGGATCACTGGCATTCGCAGTTCAACCCACTGGCGCAATACCGCGAGGCGATGAGTGTCGAGGAAATCCTTGCCGCGCCGCAAGTCGCCTGGCCGCTCACCAACCCGATGTGTGCGCCCATCAGCGACGGCGCGGCGGCGGCGATCGTGTGCTCGGCGGATTTCGCGAAGCGCTTCTCCGGTGCGCCGATTCGCGTGCTGGCGGCGGAAAACCGCACCGGCAGCGACCGCGCGCCCGACGACTATCCGAACCACGTCACCCGCCAGGTCGCGGCGCTGGCTTACGAGCGCGCTGGGGTCGGCCCGCAGGACGTAGACCTTGCCGAAGTCCATGACGCTAGTTCGATCGGCGAGATGATCCAGACCGAAGCGCTCGGCCTGTGCGCACAGGGAGAGGCCGGGCTCGCCGCCGAGCGCGGGGAGACGGCATTGGGCGGCCGGGTTCCGGTGAACGTCTCGGGTGGGCTGGTGTCGAAGGGGCATCCGCTGGCGGCGACCGGGCTGGGGCAGATCCACGAACTCGTCACGCAGCTGCGTGGGCAGGCCGGCAAGCGACAAGTTGAAGGCGCGTGCGTGGCTGTGGCGGAGAACTCGGGCGGGTTTTACGGTGTCGAGGACGGCATGTCGGCGGTGACGATCCTCGCGCGGGATTAAGTGTTCCCCTCAGTCATTGCGAGCGTAGCGAAGCAATCCAGGGCGGCTCAAGACTGCCCTGGCTTGCTTCGCTACGCTCGCAATGACGAAATGAGAGAGAACACGAGAGCTTCAGCCCCACCATCGTCATTGCGAGGCCCGTAGGGCCGCAGCAATCCAGGGCGTCGTAATACTGCCCCCGGACCGCCGCGTTCCCCTCACCCAAACAGCGCCTCCAGCCCCGACTTCGCCGCATGCGCCGTCATGTCGAGCTGCATCGGCGTGATCGAAATCTCCCGGTCCAGCATCGCCTGCAGGTCGTTCCCCGCAGCATGCCCGCCCGCCGGAAGGGCGATCTTCACCCAGTAATATGGGAAGTGCCGCGCATCGACGCGGCGCTCGGGGATGAACGCGCCCGGCGGCCGCTGCCCCTGCGTGGTCACGCGCATGCCGGTCACTTCGTCGGCCGGGCATTCCGGGAAGTTGACGTTCACGAACAGCCCCGGCTTCCAGTCGAAGCGCAGCAGCTTCTCGATCACGTCCCCGGCGAAACGCTCGGCATTGTCCCAGGGCACCGCGTTCGGCGGGCGGAAGCACTGGCTGAGCGCGATCGCTGGGATACCCAGCAAAGCCCCCTCCATCGCCGCCGCCGCCGTGCCGGAATAAGTGATGTCCTCGGCCAGATTCGGGCCGCGATTGATGCCGGAGATCAGGATGTCGGGCCGCTTGCCTTCGATCAGCTCGTAAATCGCCAGAAGCGCGCAGTCGGTCGGCGTGCCCTTCACCGCGAAGTGCCGCTCGTCCCGCTGCTTCACGCGAATCGGCAGCGTGGTCGAGAACGAGTGCCCCGCGCCCGAACGCTCGTCGTCCGGCGCCACGATCCACACGTCGTCGGTGAATCGGCGCACGATCTTCTCCAGCAGCACAAGGCCGGGCGCGTCGATCCCGTCGTCGTTGACGAGCAATACGCGCGGTGGGGTTCCAGTCATCCATATCCTCCCGATCATTCCCGACCGAGGGCTACGACAGCCTGCGTGCGCGGTCAAGATCGTCCGACGATTTCATCCAATCATGTTGACAGGGTGATCGGCATGCGGCATCCCTGTGCGCAACAAAGAGGATTGGGAGGGACCGTGGGCTCCGTTAAATTGCCTATCGACGACGTGCTGCACGCAGGTCCGCCGGCGACGCCGCTGGTGGAAGCCGTGCTGGACCTTGTGCGCGAACGCATCCGCGCGCGTTTCGGCGAATCGGCGCTGGACTGGGACGCCTTCGCGCTGACCGCCGCCGACGACCTCGTCACGCGTGAGGACATCGAGTCCGTCGAGGCCCGCATCCTCGCCAGCGGCCACCGCTTCGACTGGTCCGCCCGCGTCTCCGTCACCGAGCGGCCCGATGCGCACAAGCCCGATGGCACCGCTTCGGAAGCCAATACCGGCTTTGCGCATCCAGAGGCGCCCAGCGGCGACGCGGACGGTGATGGCAAGGCCCTGCGCGGCCTTGGCGACAACGTCGTGCGTTATCCCACCGACATCGTCGGCCAGGCGCTTTACGTGCGTTCGAACGAGCGGGTCATGGAACTGCTGTCGAGCGGCGTCCCCACCGGTGCCATCGCCATCATCGACGATTCGGGCGGCACCCTGACCGCGCCGATCATCGACCAGTTCGCGGGCGTGGTCTGCGCCGGGGGCTCGGTCCGCTCGCACCTCGGCATCCTGACGCGCGAGTACAACATCCCCTGCCTGATGAACGCCAAGGTGGCCGGTATCCGCGAAGGCGATCGCATCTCGGTGGAAGTCTCCGCCCCGGCTAAGACGACGGAGGACTATCAAAAGGGCGTCGAGCGCGTCGCGCGGGTCTGGGTGATCGGGGAGGCGGCGTGATGGCGACGACCATGACCGAGCGCGATCTGGTGCTCCATGCGACGGCGATCAAGCGCCATGCCCCGCTGCCCGCCATCGCCCATCTTGCCGGGCTTCCCGAAGCCACGGCGCAGGCGGTGATCGACCAGGCCGTCGCCACCGGCCGCGTGATCGAGGCGCGCGGCGCCTATGCGCTGACGCCGCTGGCGGGCGTGGCGCTCACCGCACGCTATGCGCGCCACTTTGCAGATGTGCGTGAGGATGCGGCGTTCGTCGGCGCCTACGAGGGTTTCGAGCGGATCAACCGCACGCTCAAGCAGATCATCACCGACTGGCAGACGCTGGATATCGGCGGCGCCAAGGTGGCCAACGACCATAGTGACAAGGCCCACGACGATGCGGTGATCGACCGCCTCGGCGCCCTGCACGAACAGGCCGAGCCGATCCTCGCCAAGCTGGCGAGCCGCCTGCCGCGCCTGCAATACTACGCCGACAAGCTGCTCGCCGCGCTGGAAGCGGCGGAGGACGGCGACCCCGAATGGGTCAGCGATATCCGGCGCGACAGCTACCATACCGTCTGGTTCGAACTGCACGAGGAACTGCTGCGGACCATGGGCCGCGAGCGGGAGGAATGACGATGGCCGACTGGACTCTCCTGCTCGACGGTGCCGACCTGCCCGACCGCGCGCTGATCGGCGGCAAGGCATGGTCGGTGGCGCGCATGGCCGCGCTCGGCCTCGACGTGCCGCCCGCCTTCGTCATCACCACCAAGGCCTGCCTCGCCTATCTGGAGCGCGGCGAAATGCCCGGGGGGCTGGAGGCGGAGATCGCCGCCGGGCTCGATTGGCTGCAGCGCCGCACCGGCCGCAGCTTCGGCGCGGGCGACAAGCGGCTGCTGCTCTCGATCCGATCGGGCGCGGCGATCTCGATGCCGGGCATGATGGACACCGTGCTCAACCTCGGCATCGACGATGACGGCGAAGCGGCGCTGGCGGCCGAGACGGGCCTGCCCGCCTTCGCCCGCGATACGCATCGGCGGTTCCTCGAACTCTACAGCGCGATCGTGCTCAAGCAGCCGGTCGAGCTGGAAGCGAGCGAAAGCCCGGCGCAGTGGCGCGCGGCGATCGGCGAGGTTCCGGGCGCGGTGCACGACCAGCTTCTCGGCGCGGTTCGGGCGGTGTTCGACAGCTGGAACACCCGCCGCGCCCGGCGTTACCGCGAACACAACGGCATCCCGCACGACATGGGCACGGCGGTGACGGTGCAGGCGATGGTCTTCGGCAACCTCGATGACCTGAGCGGCACCGGCGTCCTGTTCAGCCGCAATCCGCTGCAGGGCGACCCCGCACCTTATGGCGAATACCTGCCGCGCGCGCAGGGCGAGGACGTGGTTTCAGGCAAGTTCACCCCGCTTTCGCTGGGCGCGATGCAGGCGCATGTGCCCGAGGCGCACGCCGCGCTGATTGCCGCCAGCGACATGCTGGAGCGTGAGAACGGCGATGTGCAGGATATCGAGTTCACCGTGCAGTCGGGCAGGCTGTACCTGCTGCAATCCCGCTCGGCCAAGCGCGCGCCGGAGGCGGCGGTGCGGATCGCGGTGGACATGGTGGGCGAGGGGCGGATCGACGCCGCCACCGCGCTCTCCCGCGTCAGCGCCGAGCAGGTCTCGACGCTGCTGCTGCCGCGCCTCGCCCCCCACGCCGCCGAGGGCGCACAGGTGGTGGCGCAAGGCGAGGGCGCCTGCCCCGGTGTCGCCACCGGCGTGCTGGTGGCCGATTCCGACGAGGCCGAACGCCGCGCCGCCGCCGGGGAAGCGGTGATCCTGGTGCGCGCCACCACCAGTCCCGACGATGTCCACGGCATGATCGCCGCACGCGCCGTCGTGACCGAGCAGGGCGGCTCCACCTCCCATGCCGCCGTCGTCAGCCGGGCGCTGGGGCGCCCTTGCGTGGTCGGCACCGGCAGCGGCGCCCTGGCGCTGGCGGGGCAGATGGTCACCGTGGACGGCGCCAGCGGCAAGGTCTTTGCAGGCGCACTCGCAACGCAGGTGCCGCGCGAGGACGAGGACGAGCGCCTCTCCCGCCTGATCGGCTGGGCGCGCGAGCGCTGCCCGATCGAAGTGCTGCGCCCCGGGGACGCCGCCTCCGCCGATGCGGTGGACGTCGATCTGCTGCTGGCCGAAGGCACCCACGAACAGTTGGCGAGCGCGCTGGCGGGCCACGCCGCGGCGCGTGGCAGCGGCCTCGCCAATGCCGAGATCGCGCGCATCGCCCGGCGCGCGGGGATTACACGCATGATAACCGAGCCGGTGCTCCCGGCCCTTCTGGTCGCACTGGAGGACTGAGCCGATGACCTCGCCCATTCACGATATCCGCGCGATGCTGCTGCAGTTCGAGCGCTCGCCACTGAAGGACTTGTACTTCCGCTCGGCCGACTGGTCGCTGTTCCTCGCCCGGCCGGACGGCGGCGCGAACCCGCTGCTGGCGCTGGAGGAACAGGCGGTCGAGGCGGTTGTCGCGAGCGCGCAGGCGATTGTATCGCAGGCCCCGCACCTTGGCCTGTTCGAACCGTGCTGCGCGCCCGGTGACGCGGTGAAGATCGGCGACGTGTTGGCCCGCCTCGACGTGCTGGGCCGCAAGACCGAGGTGGTCAGCGCGGCCTCGGGAATAGTCAGTGCCGTGCGAGCCGCCGCCAACGACCTCGTCGAGTTTGGGGACGAACTGGTGGAAGTCGAAGCGGCCTGACGATCAGACCACTTCGCCCAGCTTGTCGAGGTGCTTGTCCAGCGTGATCGGATAGTCGCGCACGCGCACGCCGGTGGCGTTGTAGATCGCGTTCGCCACCGCCGCGCCGACGCCGCACAGGCCCAGTTCGCCCACGCCCTTGGCCTTCATCGGCGAGACCTTGTCGTCGGCTTCGTCGAGGAATACGACCTCCTGATGCGGAATGTCGGCATGGACCGGCACTTCGTACCCGGCGAGGTCGTGGTTGACGAAGAAGCCGAAGCGCTTGTCGACCGCCAGTTCCTCCATCAGCGCGCCGCCCACGCCCATGGTCATCGCGCCGATGACCTGGCTGCGCGCCGCCGTGGGGTTGAGGATGCGCCCCGCCGCGCAGACCGCCAGCATGCGCCGCACGCGCGTCTCGCCGGTGTAGCGATCGACCGCCACCTCGACGAAGTGCGCGCCGAAGGTGGACTGCTGGAACTTCTTGCCTAGATCGCCGAACTCGATCGAGTCTTCCACCACGATCTCGCCGCCCTTGGCCGCAGCAGCAATGTCCGCGACGCGGTTGCCGACGTGGACTTGTCCATTCTCGAACACCGCCTCGCCCGGCCCGAAGCCCAGCTTGCCGACGATCGCCTCTCGCAGCTTGACGCAGGCGGCATAGAGCCCCGCCGTCGAGGAGTTCGCGCCCCACTGCCCGCCCGATCCGGCCGAGACCGGGAACGAGGAATCGCCCAGCTTCACCGTCACCTTGGCAAGCGGCACGCCCATCATCTCGGCCGCGGTCTGCGCCATGATGGTGTAAGTGCCGGTGCCGATGTCGGTCATGTCGGTTTCGACCGTCACCTGCCCCGAGGGGCTGAGGCGGACGCGCGCGCCGGACTTCATGTTGAGGTTGTTGCGGAACGCCGCCGCCACGCCCATGCCGATCAGCCAGCGGCCGTCCTGCACTTGGCCCGGAGCCTTGCGCCGCGCCCAGCCGAAGCGCTCGGCGCCCTCTTCCAGGCAGCGCACGAGGTTGCGCTGCGAGAACGGGCGCTCGGGCTTTTCGGGATCGACCTGGGTATCGTTGATGACGCGCAGCTTCACCGGGTCCATGCCCAGCTTCTCGGCCAGTTCGTCGACGGCGATTTCCAGCGCCATCAGGCCGGGCGCCTCGCCCGGCGCGCGCATGGCGTTGGCTTCGGGCAGGTCGAGAACGGCGAGACGCAGCGCGGTCATGCGGTTGGCGCCCGCGTAGAGCAGCTTGGTCTGCTGCGTGGCGCTTTCCGGGCCGCCGCCTTCGAGATCGCCCGACCAGCTTTCATGGCCGATCGCGGTCAGCTTGCCGTCCTGCGTCGCGCCGAGGCGGATGCGCTGGATCGTCGCGGGGCGGTGCGTGGTGTTGTTGCCCATGAACGGACGCGGCAGCGCGACCTTGACCGGACGCTTCGCCGCCTTCGCACCCAGCGAGGCCATGAGCACGTCCGAGCGCAGGAACAGCTTACCGCCGAAACCGCCGCCGATATAAGGCGCAATCAGGCGGACGTTCTCAGGGGGAATCTGCAGCGTGCGGGCAAGGTCGCCCGCACCCCACGCGACCATTTGGTTGGCGCTCCAGACCGTGAGCTTGTCGCCCTCCCACGCGGCAATGGTGGCATGCGGCTCCATCATCGCGTGGCTCTGGTCGGGCGTGGTGTACATCTGGTCGAGCTGCACCGGCGCGGCGGCGAAGGCTCCCGCGAAGTCGCCCACGGCGGTCGGCGCGTCCGAACCGGTGGCATCGGGCGCATCGACCTTGGCCACGGCGAGGTCGAAGGCGCCGCCGTCGCGCGCATAATCGACGTCGATCAGTGCGGCGGCGGAGCGGGCCTGCTCGAACGTCTCGGCGACGACCACGGCGATCGCCTGATGGTAATGCTGGATCTTCGGGCCGCCGAGCAACATCGCGGTGTTGAAGTTGCCCTTGGCGATCTTGCCCGCGTTGCGGTGCGTGACTACGGCGACCACGCCCGGCGCGCGTTCGGCGCGGGAGGTGTCCATCGAGCGGATCGTGCCCTTCGCCACCGCCGAGCCGACGACGTAGCCGTAAGCAGGGCCAGAGTCAGGGGCGCCCGGCAATTCCTGATGCTCGTACGCGTAAGGCGCGTGGCCGGTGACCTTGAGCGGGCCGTCGATGCGCGTGGTGGGCTTGCCGACGACCTTCATGCGGTCGATCGGGTTGGTCCCTGCGGGTTGATCGAACTTCATGCTTTTGCCTCCGCGAGAACGGCAGCGATGGTGCGCTGGGCGAGGGTCAGCTTGAATGCATTGTCCTCGCGCGGGGTGGCCCCGGCGAAGAGGCGGTCGGCGACGGACTTCGAGCCCTTGGGCAGCAGCGCGTCGGCTTCCTCGACGCGCCACGGCTTGGGCGCGACGCCGCCGAGCGCGACAGCGCCCTTGCCGTCCTTGCCGATCACCGCCGCGACGGAGACGAGCGCGAAGGCGTAGGACGCACGATCGCGCACCTTGCGGTAGATATGCGTGCCGCCGCGCGGTTTCGGCAGGGCGACGGAGATAATCATCTCGCCCTTCTCCAGTGCAGTTTCCACGTGCGGGGTCTGCCCCGGCAGCGTGTGGAAGTCCGCGATGGGAATGGCGCGGGTGGTGCCGTCGGGGCGGATCGTCTCGACCGAGGCATCGAGCACGCGCATCGCCACCGCCATGTCGCTGGGATGCGTGGCGATACAGGCGTCGCTGGTGCCGATCACGCCGAGCGGACGGCTGAAACCGCCGATCGCCGCGCAGCCCGATCCGGGCTTGCGCTTGTTGCAGGGCATGTTGACGTCGTAGAAATACGGGCAGCGGGTGCGCTGGAGCAGGTTGCCCGCCGTCGTCGCCTTGTTACGCAGCTGGCCCGAAGCGCCCGCAACGAGCGCGCGGGTGAGCACGCCGTAGTCCTTGCGCACACGCGCGTCGGCGGCGAGGTCGGTGTTGCGCACCAGCGCACCGATGCGCAGGCCGCCGCCGTCTATGGCTTCGATTTTATCCATACCGAGGCCGTTGACGTCGATCAGGTGCGTCGGCGTCTCGATCTCCAGCTTCATCAGGTCGAGCAGGTTGGTGCCACCCGCGATGAAGCGCGCGCCCGGCGTCGCGGCGACTTTCGCAGCCGCATCCTGCGCGCTGGTAGCGCGCTCGTAAGTGAACGGCCTCATGCCTTCACTCCTGCGACCTGAGCCATGGCCTCGGCGATATTGGAGTAAGCGCCGCAGCGGCAGATGTTGCCGCTCATCCGTTCGCGCATCTCGGTCGTCGTCATCGGCGAGGGCTTGGAGACGTCTGCGGTGACATGGCTGGGCACGCCGGCGCGGATTTCCTCCAGCACCGCGACGGCCGAGCAGATCTGGCCCGGGGTGCAGTAGCCGCACTGGTAGCCGTCATGCTCGACGAACGCCGCCTGCATCGGGTGCAGGTTGTCCGGGCTGCCGAGGCCCTCGATGGTGGTCACCTCGTCGCCCTCGTGCATCACCGCCAGGGTCAGGCACGAGTTGATGCGGCGGCCGTTGACGATGACCGTGCAGGCGCCGCACTGGCCGTGGTCGCAGCCCTTCTTGGTGCCGGTCAGCTTCACATGCTCGCGCAGGGCATCAAGCAGCGTGGTGCGGGTGTCCAGCTCCAGCCGGGTCGCCTTGCCGTTGATCTTGAGGCTGACGGCGGCATGCGGCGGCGCGGCGGTTTGGGCCTGCGCCATCGCCACGTTGCCAGGGCCGAGCGAACCGGCGATCGCCGCGCCCGTCGCACTGGTCTTGAGAACGTCGCGCCGAGAGATCGCTCCGTATCCTTCCGTCATGGGTGATGCTTTCTTTCAAGGGGCGACCACGGCAAAACCGCAGCCGGTTCACGCCTTCCTTGCCCAAGGCGCGCCCTATGTGACCATCAACCCACTCTGCCCGGATAAGTTGCCCTGCGCTACGGCGTCACGATTGCATGCGATGTTGAGTAATGTTCATCACTGTGCACAGCATAACTATACACGGCAGAATATAGTACCGCCCCGCATGTCGATATTGGATTACACCTCTTCTCGTCATTGCGAGCGCAGCGAAGCAATCCAGAGCGGCGCAAGACTGCCCTGGATTGCTTCGCTTCACTCGCAACGACGATGCAGGCTCTAGGCCGTGGCTACGCGGTCCAGCGGATTTTCGCGCCGGGTATCCGGCAGCATCAGCGCCGCTACGAGCGACACCACGCAGAAGGCAGTGACGTACCAGTAGAAGCCCTGCTCCATGCCGATCTGCTTGAAGGCGAAGGCCACGTTCTCCGCTGTGCCGCCGAACAGCGCGTTGGCCACACCATAGGCAAGGCCCACGCCCAGCGCGCGGACATGGACGGGGAACAGCTCCGCCTTGAACAGCCCGCTGACGGAAGTGTAGAAACTGCAGATCGTCAGCCCCGCCGCGATCAGCAGGAACGCGGTGACCGGGCTCTTCGTCACCGCCAGCGCGCTGAACAGCGGCACCGTGAACACCACGCCCAGCGCGGCGAAGGCGACGATGTTGTTGCGCCGCCCGATCCGGTCGGAGAGCAGGCCCATCAGCGGCTGCTGGATCATGAACACGATCAGCACCGCCGTCATCATCAGCGTCGCCGTCTCCTTGGCCATGCCGACGGTCAGGACGAGGAACTTCTGCATATAGGTGGTGAAGGAATAGAACATCAGGCTGCCGCCCGCCGTCAGCGCCGCGACGATCAGGAAAGCGCGGGTCGAGTGGCGGAACAGTTCCGCAAGGCTTCCAGCCTCGGCGCCTTCACGGTCCTTCGCGTCGGCGGTTTCGTGCATGTGGTCGCGCAGGATGACAATGCACCCGGCGGCGACCGCGCCGATCAGGAAGCCGATCCGCCAGCCCCACGCCTTCATCCCGGCATCGCCCAAAAGCTGTTGCAGCACCAGGATCACCAGCGTCGCGGTCAGCTGCCCGCCGATCAGGGTGACGTACTGGAACGAGGACCAGAACCCCCGCCGCTTCGGCCCGGCGATCTCGGAAAGGTACGTCGCTGCCGTGCCGTACTGCCCGCCGGTCGAGAAGCCCTGCAGCATGCGTCCCACCAGCAGCAGTGCCGGAGCCGCGACGCCGATCGTCGCGTATGTCGGAAGCGACGCGATCAGCAGTGCCCCCGCACCCATCATCAGCACCGAGACGACCATCGCCTTCTGCCGCCCGTGCCGGTCGGCATAACGCCCGAAGAACCACCCGCCTATCGGCCGCATCAGGAAGCCCACCGCGAAGATGCCGCTGGTCGCCATGACCTGCACCAGCGCGTCGCTCTTGGGGAAGAACTCGGAGGAGAAATAGAGCGCGGTGAAGGCGTAGACGTAGAAGTCGTACCACTCGATCAGATTGCCCGCGGAGCCCGCGACGATGGCCTTGAAGCGCATCCTGTCCGTCAGTTGCGGGGCCTCGGGGGTGGGTTCGATCGTGAGAGGGTGCGACATACGATACCTTTCATCATCCAGAACCGCTGGCAGCTTGTACCGAGGGGGCTTCGACAAGCTCAGCCTGAGCGGGATTTGGAGACCTGCTCTCAATTCCGCTCAGGCTGAGCTTGTCGAAGCCCCCCTTAGATGGGCAACGCGGTCGTCGCCTTGATCTCCGACAGCGCGACCGTCGAGGTGATTTCCTGAACGCCGGGAAGCTGGGACAGCTTCTCGAAGAAGAAGCGTTCATAGGCGCTGATGTCCTCCGCGACCACCCGGATCATGAAGTCGATCGAGCCGAGCAGCACGTAGCAGTCCAGCACCTCGGGAAATTCACGGATCTTGGCGGCGAACTCGTCGAGGTTGGCGCGGCCGTGCGCGTTCAGCTTCACCTGCACGAAGACATGCGCGTTGAGGCCCACCTTGTGCCGGTCGACGATGGCGACGCGGCGCTGGATGAAGCCCTCGCGCTCGAGCCGGTCGATGCGGCGCCAGCAGGGCGAGGCGGACAGCCCGACGCGCTCGGCGATCTGCGCGGTCGTCTGATTCGCGTCACGCTGCAGCTCGCGGAGAATTTTTCTCTCATATGCATCGAGGTCGGTCATTTCATTCTAATAGCAGACGAATCGCGACCGAGTCTTGTCCGATTTTACGATCATGGGCCGTAATGAGGTCAGAAATCCCGCGCTGGCGCTGGCACACTGCGCAGCATCTCCACAGCACCTCAGGAGCCTTGACGATGGTAGCCCGGCACCGGCGCATGATGCCGCCGATGGAATATATTCGCCTGTCCGACGAAGCAGCCGGCCTCGACGGGGTCATCGCCATTCACTCCACCGCGCGCGGGCCCGCCGCCGGCGGCTGCCGGCTGTGGACTTATGACGATCCGGGCGCGGCGATGACCGACGCGTTCCGCCTTGCCGAAGGCATGAGCTACAAGAACGCCATGGCCGGGCTGCCGTTCGGCGGCGGCAAGGCCGTGCTGCGCCGTCCGCCGGGCGCGTTCGACCGGCGCGCCCTGTTCGAGGCATTCGGCCGCGCGGTCGAGAAGCTCGATGGCCGTTACGTCACCGCCGAGGACGTCGGCACCGGTGTTTCCGACATGGAATGCGTCGCGCGCCATACCCGTCACGTCGCCGGGCGTACCGCGCTGCCGGGGCTTGCCGGCGGCGATCCCTCGCCGTGGACCGCGCTCGGCGTGTTCGAGGCGATGAAGGCCGCGGTGGAGTTCCGCTACAGTAGCGGACTGGCCGGGTTGCGGGTAGCGGTCTCGGGCGTCGGCAATGTCGGCGCCGGGCTGGCGCGCTTGGCGCACGGTGCCGGGGCACGCCTGGTGGTGGCGGACATCGATCCGCTGCGCTGCGCGCGGCTTGCCGAGGAACTGGGTGCCGAAGTGGTCGGCATCGAGGCGATCGCGGGCGTCGAGGCCGAAGTCTTTGCCCCCTGCGCGCTCGGCGGCGCGCTGGATGAGGCGACCGTCCTCGCGTTGCAGGCCCGGGTGGTCTGCGGCGCCGCCAACAACCAGCTGGCCTCGCCCGACATGGCCGACCTGCTGGTGGAGCGCGGCATCGCCTATGCGCCGGACTATGTCGTCAACGCCGGCGGCATCATCAACGTCGCGGCAGAGTACCTTGGCGAAAGCGAAGGCGAAGTGAAGGGGCGGGTGATGGAGATCGGGCCGAGAACGCGCACGATCCTCGATGCCGCCGGACGCGACGGCCTGCCGCCGCCGGTGGTCGCCGATCGCATGGCCGAGGAACTGATGCAGCGCCCGGAACCGGCGCTGGCCTGACAATGACTGGCCGGGGAGCGCGGGATGCGCTCCCCGGCCGACGCATCACACCATCGTTTCGGGGCGCACCACGCGGTCGAAGGTGGCCTCGTCCACCAGCCCCAGTTCCAGCGCCGCCTGCTTGAGCGTCTGACCCTCGGCATGGGCGTGCTTGGCGATTTTGGCAGCGTTGTCGTAGCCGATCTCGGGCGCCAGCGCGGTCACCAGCATCAGCGAGCGGTCGAGCAGTTCGGCGATCCGCGCACGGTTCGGCTCGATGCCGTCGACGCAGCGTTCGGCGAAGCTGACCATGCCGACCGACAGCAGGTCGATCGAGCGGATCACCGCCGCGCCGATCAGCGGCTTGAACACGTTCAGCTCGAACGCGCCCTGCAAGCCGCCGATGGTTGCCGCCTGATGGTTGCCGATGACCTGTGCCGACACCATCGTCAGCATCTCGCACTGGGTCGGGTTGACCTTGCCCGGCATGATCGAGCTGCCCGGCTCGTTGGCGGGCAGGTCCAGTTCGCCAAGGCCGGAGCGCGGGCCCGAGCCCAGCCAGCGCACGTCGTTGGCGATCTTGGTGAGCGCCACCGCCAGCGTCGCCAGCGTGGACGAGAGGTGCACCAGCGGATCGTTGGAGGCGAGCGCCTCGAACTTGTTCTCGGCCGGGCGGAACGGAAGGCCCGTCAGGTTCGCCAGTTCCTGCGCCACATCGACGTCGAAGCCCGGCGCGGCGTTGAGCCCCGTGCCGACCGCCGTACCGCCCTGCGCCAGCGCGGTCATGCCATGCGAAACCGCAGGCTCGATACGCTTGCGGCTGCGGTAGACCTGATGGACATAGCCCGAGAACTCCTGCCCCAGCGTCACCGGCGTCGCGTCCTGCAAGTGCGTGCGACCGATCTTGACGATGTCCTTCCACGCCTTCGCCTTGGCCTCCAGCGAGGCATGAAGCTGGTCGATAGCGGGATAGAGCTTGTCGGTCGCCGCGCGCGCCGCCGCCACATGAAGCGCGGTGGGGAAGCTGTCGTTCGAGGACTGGCCCATGTTCACATGGTCGTTGGGATGGACCGGCGACTTTCCGCCGCGCGTGCCGGTCAGGATCTCGTTGGCGCGGCCCGCGATCACCTCGTTGACGTTCATGTTGGACTGCGTGCCCGAGCCGGTCTGCCAGATCACCAGCGGGAACTGGTCGTCGAGCTTGCCCGAGACGACTTCCCGCGCGGCACTTTCGATGGCGTCGGCCACTTTCGCGTCGAGCCCGTGCTTGCGGTTCACCCGCGCCGCCGCCTGTTTCACCAGCGCGAGGGCATGGACAATGGCGATCGGCATGCGCTCGGTCTCGCCGAAGGGGAAGTTCTCGATCGAACGCTGGGTCTGGGCGCCCCAGTAGGCACTGGCGGGTACGTCGATTTCACCGATGCTGTCGGATTCGCGGCGGGTTTCCATGAGATCGAGGCCTCCTTCGCTTGATGATGTCTGTGCAGGGCTAGATAAGCCCCGACACCGCCATGTCCACTGCTATTGCGAATTAGTCGCACATATAAGCGCGCAATGATCGCAATCCATTCTGCGTACCGGGCGCTTGACGAGCCGGCCGATTTGGCCGACCTCCGCGCCAAACTGGAACTGACAGGACTGCACATGACCAATCGCATTCTCGCTGGCCGCGAAGTCGCCGCCATCGGCCTCGGCTGCATGAACGTCGCCTGGGCCTACGGCATGGCGCCGTCGCGGCGAGAGGCCGTGGCCTTGTTCCGGCACGCGCTCGATGCCGGCTGTGACCACTTCGACACGGCCAACATCTACGGCATGGGCGTGAGCGAGGAGATCCTGCGCGAGGCGATCATCGAGAGGCGCGGCGAATTCTTCCTCGCCACCAAGACCGGCATCGTCCTCGATGGCGAGCGTCGCGGGATCGACTGCCATCCCGACAGCATCACCGCCTCGCTCGACGCCAGCCTCAAGCGGCTGGGCACCGATCACGTCGATCTGTTCTACATGCACCGCTTCGACCCCAAGGTGCCGATCGCGGATTCGGTGGGCGCGATGGTGCGCGCGATCGAAGCGGGCAAGATCGGCAGCTACGGCGTCTCCGAATGGTCGAGCGCGCACATCCGCGAGGCCCATGCTGTTCACCCGATGGCGGCGGTCCAGACCGAGTATTCGCTGTGGACGCGGCAGGTCGAACTGGGCGTGCTGGAAACCACGCGTGAACTCGGCATCGCGCTCGTCGCCTTCTCGCCGGTCGGGCGCGGGGCGCTGTGCGGTGACATCACCGCGCCCGAGCAGCTCGGCGGCAAGGACATCCGCTTGTCGATGCCGCGTTTCTCGGCCGAACACTGGCCCGCCAATCTAGCACTGATCGAGCGGTTCAAGGCGCTGGCCGCCGACGCCGGGGTCACGCCCGCGCAGCTTTCGCTGGCCTGGGTGCTGGCGCAGGGCGAGCATGTCCACGCCATCCCCGGGACCCGCTCGATCGCGCACTCCGACCAGAACCATGCGACGATGGGGCTGACCATCGATGCGCAGGTGCTGGCGCGTGCCGGCGATCTCATCAACCAGCAGACCGTAAGCGGCCATCGCTACGCGGCGACGATGAACGCGACGATCGATACCGAGGACTTCTGAGGCTGAATGCCGCCCCGGAGCAATCCGGGGCGGCATTCAGCCCAGCGGCCGTATCTCGCGGACCAGGTCCACCAGCAGCCGCATGCCGCGCGGCACCTGCCGCCGGCTCGAATAGTAGATGAAGTAGCCGGGCCCGGGCGAGGACCATTCGGCCAGCGTCGTGCGCAGCCGCCCCTGCGCCACGAGCGAGGCGATGCCCGGTTCTGCCGCATACATGAGGCCCATCCCGCTCAGCGCCAGCGCCAGGCAGGCGCTGTTGTTGTCCACCGTGACCGGCCCCGGCACATCGAGCGCGAAGACCTCTTGGCCCTGCTCGAAATCCCAGTGGTACATGCGCCCGTTTCCCAGCCGCAGGCGGATGCAGCGGTGGTGCATCAGGTCGCGGGGATGCTCGGGTTCTCCGAAACGCTCGAAGTAGGCAGGCGCCCCGGCGACCAGCCAGCGAAAGTCGGGCGAGAGACGCTGGGCGATCATGTCCTCGGGCACGGTGCCGCCGAAGCGGATGCCGGCGTCGAAGCCTTCCTCGATCACGTCCACCAGCGTATTGTCGACGCAGATGTCCAGCTCGACTTCGGGATAGCGGCTGACGAATTCCGGGATCACCGGCGCCAGCAGCCGCGTCGCCGCCTCGTCAGGGACGTTGATGCGTACGCGCCCGGTCGGTGCGTCGCGGTGGAGGTTCAGGAGTTCCTCGGCGTCGTGGATGGCGGCGAAGGGATCACGGATCGCCCCCTCCAGGTCCTCGCCAGCCGCCGTCAGCGTGACCGAGCGGTTGGTGCGGTTGACCAGCCGAACCTTGAGCCGCTCTTCCAGCCCCCGCAGCGAATGGCTGAGCGCCGAGGCGCTGACGCCCAGTTCGGTCGCCGCCTTGCGGAAATTCCGATGCCGCGCGATGGCGAGGAAATAGCTGAGGTCGGCAAGGTCGGAACGCCGGAACGGCATCTGCGCATTGTCCCGCTGGGATGGTGAGAACGATGCGCCGCCAACGCGCATGGTGCCCTACCTAGCGGGTCGGCCGGGCAAGTCGAAGCAAATCTGCAGCGCTCGCCTGACGGGCAGGTGCGAAGGCCGGCTTGGCGCGCGGGCGTGTCCGGCGGAGCATGCTCGCCGCCGCGATCCCGCGTCAGGAGGAGTTCCATGTCCGCTTTTCGCGTCGACCGTCGCCGGCTCCTTGCTACCGCAGGCCTCGCCGGAGCCACGCTGGCGGCGCGCCCGGTGCTGGCGAGCGAACCGGCCGGCGGCGCGGGCTGGTCGCACGAGGGCTTCGTCGATCGCGCCGGCGGGCGGATGCACTGGGCCTCGATTGGAGAAGGCCCTGTGCTGGTGGTGATGCCCAAGCTCGGCGGCTGGATTGCCGACTGGCGCGATGTCGCCCTGCAGTTGGCGAACCGCTACCGGGTCGTCGCGATCGATCCGCCCGGCCACGGCGGCTCCGTTTTTCCCGGCCCGGTGCCTCATGTGCAGACCCTGCCGGAATCCGCCGCCATGGTCCGCGCGATGCTCGCGGCGCTGGGGATCGAGCGCTATTCCCTCGCGGGCAATTCGCTGGGCGGCTGCGTCGCCGCGATCATGGCGGCGCTGTTCCCTGACGAGGTGGAGAACCTCGCGCTCGTCAGCGTCGCCGTGAGCGAACGCATGAACGCGGCCGACCTCGCCGCCTACGATGCGCGCGATGGGGGATACGATACCGGGGGCATGCCGCTGCCCCGGCCGGTGGAGGAGATGGCCGCGCGGTTCGGCGCCACGCCGCAGATCGCGGTTGAAATGAACGCGTCGCGCGCGGCGGCGGGCTTGTGGATCCGTCCTTCGGAGCGCGGGGTCTTCACATGCGGGATCGCCGGTTACCTCCCGCGCATCGCGAGCCGCACGCTGCTGGTATACGGCACTGCCAATGCCGGGGCATACCGCGGCTATCGCGACACGGCGCTGCGATCGCTGCCCCGTGCGAGCGCGGTCGATGTGCCGGGCGCCGGCGCATTCCTGCATCAGCAGAAGCCCGAAGAGACGGCCGTTCTGCTGGACAGGTTCCTGTCCGGTAGCCCGATCGGCTAGGGCGGGAAATTCTCGACCAGGAAATCCATCACCACCCGCGCCCTCATGGGCATGCGCATTCCGCGAAAGCCGGTGGCGACGTAGATGGGCAGGGGCGGGATCGCCGCTTCGGGCAGGACCGGCACCACCAGCCCGCGCGCCAGATCCTCGGCCACCTGGATGCGGGGAAGCAGGCCGATGCCGAGATCGCCCAGCACCGCGCGCAGCACCGCCTCGCTGCTGTTGGCGCGCAGGAAGCCGGAGACGCGCAGATCCTGGCCCTCGATCGGCCAGGGTTCGGACCTTGCGGCATAGCCGTAGGCGAGGCATTCGTGTCCGGACAGTTCCCCTGCGGTCCGCGGTAGCCCGTGCCTGGCGACGTATCCCGGCCCGGCGACGAGGATGCGTGGCAGGAGGCCGAGGGCGACGCCGTCCGGGGCATCGGCCTCGCCGACCTGTAGCCACAGGTCGAGGCCGCCGCCCGCCGCGGCCTCGCGCCAGTCGGCGACGAGGAACTCGACCATGAGGCCGGGATGCCGATCGCGCAGGGCTCCGAGGCGCTGCGCGTAATGCAGGCCGAGCGCCGTCGTCACGCCCACCCGCACCAGTCCGCGCGCCGCCACGGTGCCCGCCAGGTCCGCTTCGGCGAGGCCGAACTGGTCGAGGATCGCTACGGCGTGTTCCAGCAGGCGTTCGCCGTCGCGGGTCAGGGTCTGGCGGCGAGTCGTGCGTTGGAAGAGGCGGATGCCGAAATGGGCCTCGAGATCGCCGATCGCGCGGGATATCGTGGTGTGGCTGAGGTTCTGCCGCCGGCCCAGGGCCGAGAAACTGCCTTCCTCGCTCAGGCGCACGAACAGGCGGAGGGATCGGATGAGGTCGCTCATCTGAACGCCTTTAGCACAAGTCATGTGCTCATTTGCTGTATTGTCTTCATCTGCGCACGGATCGATGGACCTCAACGGCACCTAGAAGGCACACAAGAGACTGAGAGGCACCCCATGACAGATCGTATCGCCCGCGCCGACCTGCGTTCCAAGGTCATGTCCGCAGCCGACGCCGCCGCGCTCATCCACCATGGCCAGACCGTGGGCATGAGCGGCTTCACCGGTTCCGGCTATCCCAAGGCGGTGCCGATGGCGCTGGCCGCGCGGATCGAGGGCGAGCACGCCGCCGGCCGCCCGATGCGTGTGAAGGTCTGGACCGGCGCCTCGACCGGCCCTGAACTCGACGGCGCGCTGGCCAGGGCCGACGGCATCGAACTGCGCCTGCCCTACAACTCCGATCCCATTGCGCGCGAGCGGATCAACAAGGGCGAGATGGACTACCTCGACATGCACTTGTCGCAGGTGGCGCCGATGGCGTGGCAGGGGTTCCTTGGCCCCCTCGACGTCGCGGTGGTGGAAGTGACCGCGATCCGGCCCGACGGTTCGCTTGTGCCCTCGTCCTCGGTGGGCAACAACAAGACCTGGCTCGACCGCGCCGACAAGGTGATCCTGGAGGTCAATTCCTGGCAGAACCCGGCGCTGGAGGGGATGCACGACATCTATTACGGCACCGCGCTGCCCCCGCACCGCGTGCCGATCCCGCTAGTGCGCCCCGACGACCGCATCGGTCAGGCGACGCTGCAGTGCGATCCGGCCAAGATCGTCGCGATCGTCGAGACCGACGCGCCTGACCGCAACCTGCCCTTCACCGCGCCCGACGCCAGCGCGCTGAAGATCGCCGATCACATCATCGAGTTCCTCAGCCATGAAGTGGCGAAGGGCCGCCTGCCTGCCTCGCTGCTGCCGCTGCAGTCGGGCGTCGGCAACATCGCCAACGCCGTGCTGACCGGCCTCGTCAATGGCCCGTTCGACGACCTGACCGCCTATACCGAGGTGATCCAGGACGGCATGCTCGACCTGATCGACGCAGGGAAACTGCGCATGGCCTCGGCCACCGCGTTCTCGCTCTCCCCAGAGGCGGCAGAGCGGATCAATGCCGAGATGGCGCGCTATGCCAGCCGGATGATCCTGCGCCCGCAGGAAATCTCCAACCACCCCGAACTGATCCGGCGCCTCGGCTGCATCGCCATGAACGGGCTGATCGAGGCGGACATCTACGGCAACGTCAACTCCACCTGCGTGATGGGCAGCCGCATCCAGAACGGCATCGGCGGCTCGGGCGACTTCGCGCGCAATGCCTATGTCTCGATCTTCATGACGCCTTCGACCGCGAAGGGCGGCGCCATCTCCGCGATCGTGCCGCAGGCGGCGCATGTCGATCACATCATGCAGGACGTGGCGGTGCTGGTCACCGAGCAGGGCCTTGCCGACATGCGCGGCCTGACCCCGCGCAAGCGCGCCGCGCTGGTGATCGAGAACTGCGCGCATCCGATGTACCGCGATGCTTTGCGCGACTACTACGACCGCGCGTACCACAGCAGCTACGGCCGCCACGCGCCTTCGTTGCCGAGCGAGGCGCTGTCATGGCACCAGCGCTTCATCGACACCGGGACGATGCTGCCGGGCTAGGCGCTGTGGAATTTGTCCAAGCCGCCTGGGGCGGGCCCGGCTCCGGTACATCGGCATTCCCGCTGTACCGGCAACCCGGTATCATCGTGCTGCAGGCGACACGCCGGGGCAGGGGGGGCGCCATAGCCCCGACCCCCGCGCTGATTTTTGCAACGATCTGTTCCGATCATTGCGTTTGATCGCGCAGGTCTGGCAAGGCAGTTAGGCAATGGGTGCGGGGCGCGGTCATCATGACCGCGTGGCGCATCGTTATCCGCTTCCTCCGACCGCGCGAGACCATGGCCCAGATTCCTGTCGATCCCCCTGCCGAACCGCCGGTCGCCCCGATCCGCCGGGACGTGCCCGCGGGGGATGCCGAGATCGCCGCCGTCGCGGCCGCGCGCGGCCTGCCGATCCTTCCCGAATGCGCCCCCGGCGTCGCCGCCAATCTGGCGCTGCTGGCCCGCCATGCCCGTATCATGCGCGGGGAACCGGCATGAGGGGCGTGCTCGAAACCGCCGCCGCCGTCCGCGCCGGGACGCTCAGCGCCCGCGCGCTGGTCGAGGACACGCTCATCGCGCTCGTCGCCGACACGCACGTCGCGGTCACCCGCGTACTGCACGACCGTGCCCGCGCCGAAGCCGATGCCATCGACGCGATGGTCGCGGCGGGCCGCGATCCGGGGCCGCTGGCCGGGGTGCCTTACGGCGTCAAGGATCTGTTCGACGTCTGCGGGCTGCCGACCACCGCCGGCTCCGGGCTCTACGCCGATGCCGCGCCCGCCGGGGCCGATGCCGAGGCGCTCGCGCGGCTCACGGCGGCGGGCGCGATCTGCGTCGCCACCCTCAACATGGATGAATTCGCCTACGGCTTCGCGACCATCAACGCGGCTTACGGCACCACGCGCAATCCCAGTGATCCCTCCCGCCTTGCAGGCGGCTCCTCGGGTGGCTCGGCGGCGATCGTCGCCGCCGGGCTGCTCGCGTTTTCGCTGGGATCGGACACCAACGGCTCGATCCGCGTGCCGGCCAGCCTATGCGGGCTCTACGGCCTCAAGCCCACGCATGGCGACCTGCCGCTGGGCGGCGTGTTCCCCTTTGCCGAGAGCTTCGACGACATCGGCCCGTTCACCCGCTCGGTGGAGGACATGGCGCTGGTCTGGCAGGTGCTGGCCGGGCGCAGGGTGGACGGGGGCAGGGCAGACGGGAGCGGCGATTTTCGCGTCGCCCGCCTGGGCGGCCGCTTTCGCGAGAACGCCGAACCGGTGCAGCTTGCCGCGATCGATGCGATCGCGCCCGATGCGCCGCTGGTCGAACTGCCCGAGATCGCCCGCGCCCGCTCGGCGGCGTTCCTCATCACCGCCTGCGAAGGCGGCGCGCTGCACCGCGAGGCGCTGGCGGGACAAGCGATGGCCTTCGACCCGCAAGTGCGCGACCGCCTGATCGCCGGCGCTCTCCTGCCCGAGGCGCTTTACCAGGAAGCGCAGGCCTTCCGCGCCGATTACTGCGCCCGCATCCGCGCGCTGGTGGCCGATTACGACGTGCTGCTCGCCCCGGCGACGCCGACGTTCGCGCCCGCGATCGCCGACCCGCGCATCCTGATCGACGGGGCGCTGTCCCCGGCGCGGGCGGATCTTGGCATTCATACCCAGCCGATCACTTTCACCGGATTGCCGTCGCTGGCGGTTCCGCTCTACCGTCCGGGCGAACTGCCGATCGGATTGCAGCTGATCGGCAGGGCCGGGCGCGAGGCCGATCTCTTCGCGTTCGCCGCGAAGCTGGAGGCCGACGGGATCACCGGATATGGCATGCCGCAGGGGGCGGCATCTGGACATTGCATGCCGCAGGACGCGGCATAGGGGGCTCACGCATGACGACCGCGACCATCGATGAGACAATCGACGCCCCGCCCTCCGGCAGGCTCGACCGCTACTTCGCGCTGACGGCGCGGGGCACCACGGCGCGTACCGAGGTGCTGGCGGGGATGACGACGTTCCTGACGATGGCCTACATCGTGCTGGTCAACCCGGCGATCCTGGGCAGCGCCGGCATGCCGGTGGCCTCGGTGGCGGCGGCGACGTGCTTCGCGGCGGCCTTCGCCTCGATCCTGATGGGCTTCGTCGCCAATACCCCGCTGGCGCTGGCGCCGGGCATGGGGCTCAACGCCTATTTCAGCTTCACCGTGGTGCAGCAGATGGGCGTGCCCTGGCAGGTGGCGCTGGGCTGCGTGTTCATCTCGGGCGTCGCCTTCCTGCTGCTGACGCTGACGGGTATCCGGCAACTGATCGTCACCTCGATCCCGCAGTACCTGTTCGCGGCGGTGGCGGGGGGCATCGGCCTGTTCATCGGCTTCATCGGCCTGAAGGATTCCGGCATCGTCGTCGCCAATCCGGCGACGTTCGTGGCGCTGGGCGATCTCAAGAGCCCCGGCGCGGCGCTGGCGCTGTTCGGCCTCGTCGTCATCGGCGCGCTCAGCGTGTGGAACGTGCGCGGGGCGATGCTGGTGGGCATCCTGGCGACCACCGTGGTCGGCTGGATCGCGGGCATGGTGACGATCAGCCCCGAGCCGTACTCGCTCTCGGCGCTGACCGGGACCGCGTTCCAGCTCGACCTCGGCGGCGTCTTCGGGCTCTCGGGCAAGCATGGCCTCGGCCTGCTGGAGATCCTGTTCGTGTTCCTCTTCGTCGACCTGTTCGACAACATCGGCACTCTCGTCGCCGTCACCAAGCGGGCCGGGCTGATGGATGCGAACGGGCGCATCCCGCGTCTCAACCGCATCCTCATCACCGATGCCGCCGCCACCATCGTCGGCTCGATGGCGGGCACCAGCACCGTCACCAGCTACGTCGAGAGCGCGGCGGGCGTGCAGGCGGGCGGGCGCACCGGGCTGACCGCGGTGGTCACCGGCGTGCTGTTCCTGGCGATGATGTTCGTGGCGCCCTATGCCCAGGTGATCCCGCTGGCGGCGACCGCGCCGGCGCTCATCATCGTCGGCGGCCTGATGCTGCTGCCGCTGACCGAGGTGGAGTGGGAAGACCCGCTCTCGGCGATCCCCGCGTTCCTGACGGTGGCGATGATCCCGCTCACCTTCTCGATCGCCAATGGCCTCGCCTTCGGCATCACCGCCCATGCCGCGCTCAAGATCGTGCGCGGGACGATCACCAGGAAGGACGCGTTCCTGCTGGTGCTGGCGCTGCTGTTCGTCGCCCGCTTCGTGTGGATGGGAGGGGCCTGATGCGCTCGTTTGCAATCGCCGCCGCCCTCACGTTGGCGTCCACTCCTGCGCTGGCCGACGAAAGGCTCGACCTGACGCCCCGCACGCTGGTGATGACGGCGTACCAGCCCGAATGGAACGCGCTCGTCCATGCGGTCAGCGACCAGAAGGAATACAGCCTCAACGGCTCCACCTACCTCACGGGCACGCTGGAGGGCAAACCGGTGTTGCTGATGCAGAGCGGCGTGTCGATGGTGAACGCGGCGATGAACACCCAGCTGGTGATCGACCGCTTCTCCGTGAAGCGCATCGTCTTTTCGGGCATCGCGGGCGGCGTCGATCCCTCGCTGACCATCGGCGACGTCATCGTGGCGGAGGACTGGGGCCAGTATCTGGAAGTCAACTTCGCGCGCAAGAACGGGCGCAAGGGCTGGAAATCGCCCGAGGCCGTCCTGCCCGAAGCGCCCGGCAACTGGAACTTCATCTTCCCGCGCGGGGTGACGGTTCCCAACGCGGCGACCCCGCCCAGGCGGTTCTTCACCTTCGCGATGGACCCGGCGCTGCTCGACCTCGCGCGCAAGGTAGCGCCGACGATCGCGATGGAACGCTGCGTCCCGCCTTCGGAGCACCAGCTTCCCGGCAGCGAACTGTGCCTCGCCAAGCCGCCCAAGGTCGTCGTCGGCGGCACCGGGGTCAGCGCCGGGGTCTATGCCGACAATGCCGAGTTCCGAGAGTATCTCTACAAGGCCTGGCACGCCCGCGTGCTCGACATGGAGAGCGGCGCGGTGGCGCAGGTCGCCTATGCCAACCAGGTGCCGACGATCGTGTTCCGATCCTTGTCGGACCTTGCCGGCGGCGACAAACATAAGAACATGGAGGACACGTACGAGCGCCTTGCCTCGGTGAACTCCGCCCACGTGGTGCGCGCCTTCGTGGCGGCGCTTCCGGACTGAGAGGTTCCATGCAGACCGTAACCGCCAGCAACGGCATCGCCACCGCGCCGCACTTCCTCGCGGCGCAGGCGGGCCGGGACGTGCTTGCCGACGGCGGCAGTGCGGTGGAGGCCTGCGTCGCCATCGCCGCGACGCTGGCCGTCGTCTACCCGCACATGACCGCGATCGGCGGCGACGGCTTCTGGGTGATCCGCGAGCCGGACGGCACCGTGCACTCCATCCACGGCTGCGGCGGCGCTGCGGCAAGCGCGGACCTGTCGCTCTACGCCGGGCTGGACGCAGTGCCGACGCGCGGACCGCTGGCGGCGAACACGGTGGCAGGCACGATCTCCGGCTGGGCGGCGGCGCTGGAGGCGGATTACTGCACCCTCCCGCTGGAGCGCCTGCTGCGCGATGCGATCGCCCATGCCGAGAACGGCGTGCCGGTGACGAAGGGCGGCGCGGGCATCGCGGCGGGGAAGGGCGACGAACTGCGCGGCCAGCCCGGCGCCTACGCCGCGACCTTCGAGCCGGAAGGCCGCCCGCTGGCCGAAGGCGACACGCTGCGTCTGCCTGCGCTGGCGCAGACCTTGCGCAAGCTGGCGACGAACGGCCTGCAGGATTTCTACACCGGCGAACTGGCCGCTCTGATCGCCGCCGATCTGGAGGCGCTGGGGAGCCCGGTTTCCGCCGCCGACCTCGCCGTGCATACCGCAACCCGGCCCGATCCGCTGCATACCGCGATCGGCGGTGCGACGCTCTACAACGCGACGCCGCCGACGCAGGGCTTCGCCTCGCTGCTGATCCTGGCGCTGTTCGACCGGCTCAAGGCGGATGCACCCGAAGGCTTCGACCACGTCCATGGCCTTGTCGAGGCGACCAAGCAGGCGTTCCTGCTGCGCGACGTGCATGTCGGCGATCCGGCGTACACGGACTTCGACTTTCAGGCGCTGCTCTCCGACCCCGCCGCGCTGGACGAACTCGCCGCGCGGATCGATCCGGCCAAGGCGCTGGAATGGCCGCAGCCGCCGCAGTGGGGCGATACCTGCTGGTTCGGCGCCGCCGATGCCGAGGGGCGGGTGGTGTCGTGCATCCAGTCCACCTATTTCGAGTTCGGCTCGGGCCTCGTGCTGCCGCAGACCGGCATCACCTGGCAGAACCGGGGCAGTTCGTTCCGCCTTGCCGAGTCCGGCTGGAATGCCCTGAAGCCCGGACGCAAGCCGTTCCATACGCTCAACCCGGCACTGGCGGTGTTCGAGGACGGGCGCGTCATGGCATATGGCACGATGGGCGGCGAGGGCCAGCCGCAGACGCAGGCGGCGCTGTTCACGCGCTATGCCCGTTTCGGAATGGACCTGCAGGACGCCATCAGCGCCCCGCGCTGGCTGCTCGGCCGGACCTGGGGGGACGTCACGACCTCGCTCAAGCTGGAGGATGGTTTCGACGAAGCGCTCTATGCGCAGCTCACCGATGCCGGCCACGACGTCGAGCGCGTCGGGGGGCTGACTGCGACGATGGGGCATGCGGGTGCGGTGGTGCGCCTTGCGGACGGTTGGTTCGAGGGCGCATCCGACCCCCGCAGCGATGGCGAAGCAGCCGGATGGTGAGCTTTGCGCTTCGCCTTGGGGGCTTCGACAAGCTCAGCCTGAGCGGGATTTGGGCGGAGTGTGTCAAACCTGTCGGCATTTCCTCCACCCCGCTCAGGCTGAGCTTGTCGAAGCCCGGGCACTGTCTTCTCCTCCATGCCGAGACAATCGCATGACCGCCCTCGACATCCCGGGCGGCGCCCGCGCTGTCGCACGGTGCGATGCCCTGCGGATAGCGCCCTACAGCGACATGGAAGGCGGCCTGTTCCGCGCCTACCTCACTCCGGCTTATGCCGCCGCGCAGGAGCAACTGGCCCGGTGGATGGAGGCCGCAGGCATGCGCATCCATGTCGACGCCGCCGCCAATCTGGTGGGCCGTTATGACGGTCACCTCGGCCATGCCCCGGCGCTGTTGATCGGCAGTCATCTCGATTCCGTGCGCGATGGCGGGCCTTATGACGGCCCGCTGGGCATCATGCTCGGTATCGAGGCGGTCGCCGCGCTCCATGCCGAAGGGCGCCGTCTGCCGTTCCCGATCGAGGTCTATGCCTTCGGCGACGAGGAAGGCTCGCGCTTCCCCGCCGCGATGCTGACCAGCCGGGCGGTGGCCGGGACGCTCGATGCCGCCGCGCTCGACATCATGGATACGGCAGGCGTGACGCTGGCCGAGGCGTTGGTCACCGCTCCCGACTATCTCACCGCCGCCCGCGCGCCCGATACCACGCTGGCTTATCTCGAGGCGCATATCGAGCAGGGGCCGGTGCTGGAGGCGGACGGCCTCGCGGTCGGCACCGTCACCGGCATCGCTGCGCAGCTGCGCTACCGCGTCACCGTCAAGGGCATGGCCGGGCACGCGGGCACCGCGACGATGCGCCTGCGCCGCGATGCGCTGGCGGGTGCGGCGGCGATGGTGCTGGCGGTGGAGCAGATCGCCCGCGCGGACAACTCCGACGTCGTCGCCACCGTGGGCGTGCTGGAGGCGCTGCCGGGCGCGCCCAACGTCATCCCCGGCGAAGTGCGCTTCACCATCGACGTCCGCTCGGGCGCGGAAGCACGGCGCGACGCGGTAGCCGAGGCGATCCTCGCGCGGATCGAGGAAATCGCTGAGGCGCGGGCGCTAGAACTGGCCGTCAGCCTGATCCACGACTTGGCCGCCAGCCCCAGCGATCCCGCGCTGATGGACATGATGGATGCCGCGCTTGCAGCCGCCGGACAGCCGGTGCGCCGCCTCGTCTCGGGCGCGGGGCACGATGCCATGAACATGGCCGCGTTGTGCCCCACCGCCATGCTGTTCATCCGGTGCCGCGAAGGCATCAGCCACAATCCGGCCGAGCATGTCGAGCCTGCGGACGCGGAGATCGCGCTGCAGGTGATGCTCGGCTTCATCGATCGTCTTGGAGAGAACTTTGTCGCCCGCACTTGATCCGCAGCTTTTCGGAGAGATCGATCCGCCGCAGCGCCTGCTGATGGGACCGGGGCCGATCAACGCCCACCCGCGCGTGCTGCGGGCGATGAGCGCCGACCTGCTCGGCCAGTTCGATCCCGAGATGACCGGGTTCATGAATCAGGTCATGGCGCTCTACCGCCCGATCTTCGGGACGCAGAACAAGTGGACGATGCTGGTCGACGGCACCGCCCGCGCCGGGATCGAGGCGGCGCTGGTCAGCCTCGTCGCGCCGGGCGACGTGGTGCTGGTGGTCAACTTCGGCCGTTTCGGCCTGCTGCTGACGGAAATCCTCCAGCGCATCGGCGCGATCATCGAGACGGTCGAGGCGCCCTGGGGCGAAGTCGTGCCGATGGAGCGCATCGCCGAGGCCATCGCCCGCTGTCACCCCAAGATCGTGGCGACCATCCACGGCGACACCTCGACGACGATGGCGCAGCCGCTGGAAGGCTTCGGAGAACTGTGCCGCCGGGCGGGCGCGCTGTCCTACGTCGATGCCACCGCGACGATCGGCGGCATGGAACTGGCGGCGGATCGCTGGGATGTCGATGTGGTCACCGGCGGCCTGCAGAAGTGCCTCGGCGGCCCCTCGGGATCGGCCCCGATCACGATCTCGGACCGCGCGGCCGAGCACATCGGCAAGCGCCGCCATGTCGAGCAGGGCATCCGCAGCGCCGGGACGGTGGACGGCGCCGGGCCGCGCATCGGCTCCAACTACTTCGACCTCGCCATGATAATGGATTACTGGTCCGAGAAGCGCCTGAACCACCACACCGAGGCGACCTCGATGCTCTATGCCGCCCGAGAATGCGCGCGCATCGTGCTGGGCGAGGGGCTTGAGGCGCGCTATGCCCGCCATGCCTCGGCGGGCCGGGCGATGACGGCGGGCCTGCGCGCGATGGGGCTGACGGTGTTCGGCGACGACCGCCATCGCATGACCAACGTGACCGGCGTGTACATCCCCGAGGGCGTGGACGGCGAAGCCGTGCGGGGCGCGATGCGCGAGCTGTTCGAGATCGAGATCGGCACCGCTTTCGGGCCGCTTCAAGGCAAGATCTGGCGTATCGGCGCGATGGGTTACAACGCGATGAAGCACAAAGTCCTGCTTACCCTCGCGGCGCTGGAATCGTGCCTGGCGATACAGGGATTCGCGTTGCCGCCAGGCGAGGCGGTGCCGGCGGCCATCGCGGCGTGGGAGGCATGAGGATGGGATCGCCATTCCTCCCCGGCACGGGGAGGGGGGCCATGCGCAGCATGGTGGAGGGGCACGTGCCGCGCGGTCTGACCTTCCGTAAAGCGCCTGTGCCCCTCCACCACCCTGCGGGTGGTCCCCTTCCCCGTACCGGGGAGGACGCATGAGCGCCCGCGACCTCATCGGCTACGGCCAGACCCCGCCCGACCCGCAGTGGCCCGGCGGCGCGCGCGTTGCGGTGCAGTTCGTCGTCAACTACGAGGAAGGCGCCGAGAACTCGGTGCTGAACGGCGACAAGGGTTCAGAGGCGTTCCTGTCCGAAATGGTCGGCGCGGGCAGCCACCCGGACCGGGCGATGGCGATGGAAAGCCTCTACGAATACGGCAGCCGCGCCGGCTTCTGGCGCCTGCATCGCCTGTTCACCGAGCGCGGGCTGCCCGTCACCGTCTTCGGCGTGGCCAAGGCGATGGAGATGAATCCCGACGCGGTCGCGGCGATGCTGGCGGCGGACTGGGAGATCGCCAGCCACGGTCTGCGCTGGATCGATTACCAGTACCAGCCCGAGGAAGTCGAACGCGCGCACATCGCCGAGGCCATCGCGCTCCACGAAAAGCTCACCGGCCAGCGCCCGCTCGGCTGGTATCAGGGCCGCACCTCGCCCAACACCGCGCGGCTGGTGGCCGAGGAGGGCGGCTTCGCCTACGACGCGGACAGCTACGCCGACGACCTGCCGTACTGGGATACGAAGTACGGCAAGCCGCAGCTGATCGTGCCCTACACCCTCGACGTCAACGACATGAAGATCGTCGCGCTCAACGGCTTCACCGAGGGCGAGCAGTTCTTCCGTCACATGCGCGACACCTTCGACCAGCTGCGCGAGGAGGGCGGGCGGATGATGTCGATCGGCCTCCACGCCCGCATCGCCGGCAAACCCGGCCGCGCGCGGTGGCTGGCGCGGTTCCTCGATCATGTCACCGCCAGCGGCGACGCCTGGGTGGCGCGGCGTATCGATATCGCCCGGCACTGGATGGAGGTGCATCCTTATGCGGATCAATGACCCCGTGCTCCTCGCCGAAGTCACCCACGCCTTCCACGCCTACGAGACGGCGCTGATGGCGGACGACATTCCTGCGATGGACGCGTTGTTCCACGATGCGCCCACCACCAACCGCTACGGCGTGGGCGAAGTGCTCTACGGCATCGAAGAAATCCGCGCATTCCGCAAGGGACGCGGCGGGTCTCCGCAGCGCAAGCTGGGCCGCGTGGCGATCATCGTCTACGGCGATACTTTCGCCACGGCCGACGCCGAATTCTTCCGCGAAGGCGCCGATCGCCGCGGCCGCCAGACCCAGTCGTGGGTGCGCTTCGCCGATGGCTGGAAGGTCGTCTCCGCCCACGTCAGCCTTGAGGGGAGCACCTCGTGACCGCCCTGTTCGAACACAGCCCCTGGGTAGAGGCGCGCGCCGACGCGCGGCCTTCGACGGGCGATCGCTATGCCGACCTGATGGCGGTGCTGCACGCCGCCACCCCGGACGAGCAACTGGCGCTGATCCGCGCGCACCCCGAACTCGCGGGCAAGGCGGCGATCGACCGCACCCTGACCGAGGCCAGCACCGCCGAGCAGGCCAGCGCCGGGCTGGATCGCCTGACCCCGCTCGAATATGCCGAGTTTCACCGCCTGAACGCGCTCTACCGCGAGCGCTTCGACTTTCCTTTCATCATCTGCGTGCGCCTGACCGACAAGGCGGGTATCCTCGCCGCGATGGACCGCCGCCTCGCCAACGACCGCGAGACCGAGGTGGCCACCGCGCTGGAGCAGATCGGCGAAATCGTCCGCCTGCGCCTGGAAGACATGACATGAACGATGCAATCGGCCTTCCCGCCCTCGAGGCGCAGCTTGCCCGCGAGCTGGAGCTGATCGGCTTCGCTCGCCCCGAATGGGTGCGCCCGCGTGAGCTTGACGGCGCGCCGGTGCTCGACGTCGCGGTGATCGGCGGCGGCCAGTGCGGCCTCTCCGCCGCGCTGGGCCTGCGGCGCGAGGGCGTCACCAACGTGCGCGTCTTCGACGAGAACGCGGCCGGGTTCGAGGGGCCCTGGGAGACGTATGCGCGCATGGTCACGCTGCGCACGCCCAAGCACCTCAACCCGATCGACTTCGGCGTGCCTTCGCTGACCTACCGCGCCTGGTGGGAGGCACAGCACGGTCTCGCGGGCTGGGAGGCTCTCGACAAGATCGCGCGCGGCGACTGGATGGCATACTTGCGCTGGTATCGCCGCGTGCTCGACCTGCCGGTGGTCAACGGCGCGAAGCTGGAGCGGATCGAGCCGCTGCCCGCCCTTGGCCTGCATCGCCTGCATTTCGCGGGCGGCGCGGTGGAGCATGCGCGCAAGGTCGTGCTCGCTACCGGCATCCAGGGCGGCGGCGAGTGGTTCACCCCGGCGATGGTGCGCGACAACCTGCCGCGGCGGCTGTGGGCGCACACCAGCGAGCCGATCGACTTCACCGCGCTGCACGGCAAGCGCATCGGCGTGCTCGGCGGCGGCGCCTCGGCCTTCGACAACGCCAACTATGCGCTGACGCAAGGCGTGGCGGCGGCCGAAGTGTTCATGCGGCGCAAGCAGCTGCCGCGCGTGAACCCGATCCGCTTCATGGAGCGCGTCGGCTTCACCGCCCGCTACCCGGCGCTGGACGACGCCACCAAGTACGCGGCGATGGACGCCTTCCTCGGCCACAACCAGCCGCCGACCAACGATACGTTCGATCGCGCGGCGGCATGGCCGGGCTTTGCCCTCCACCTCGGCGCGCCGTGGCTGGACGTGGCTGAGCATGACGGACTGGTGCGCGTCACCACGCCGCAGGGGACGCACGATTTCGATTTCGTGGTGATCTCCACCGGCCTGCTCAGCGATCCCGGCCTGCGTCCCGAACTGGCGGGCGTGGCCGATCTCATCGCCCGCTGGGCTGACCGCGTGACCCCGCCCGGAAGGTCCAATGCCCTGATCGACGCGCATCCCTATCTGGGCGAGGCGTTCGAGTTCCTCCCGCGCGAGGGGGTGGACGGCGCGCCGCTGCACGGCCTGTTCGCGTTCAACTATTCCGCGCTGGTCAGCCTCGGGCTTTCGGCCTCGGCGCTGTCGGGGCTGCACAATGCGCTGCCCCGGCTGGTCAGGGGCCTGGCCGACCAGCTGTTCCTCGATGACCGCGAGGCGCTGGTGGCCGATTTCCTCGACTACGACGAGCACGAATTCCTCGGGATCTGGCCGAAGGAGGCCACCGCATGAGCAGCCTGTCCACCCACGTCCTCGACACCACCCATGGCGCGCCCGCCACGGGCATCTCGCTGTGCCTCGAGACCGGCTCCGGTACCATCCTGTTCACCGGCGAGACGAATGCCGACGGGCGCTGCCCCGGCCTGCCGGCGCTCCCCACCGGCACCTACCGGCTGACGTTCGCGGTGGCCGCCTATTTCCGCGAGAAGGGCGTGAAACTGCCGGAGCCGCCGTTCCTCGACCATGTCTCGATCGATTTCGGCATCGCCGATGCGGACGGGCATTATCATGTGCCGCTGCTGGTCTCTCCGTTCGGCTATTCGACGTACCGGGGCAGCTGACATGGCGGTGCGCTTCCTCCTCGATGGCGAAGTGATCGAGCTTGACGCGGTCGATCCGACCGCGACGGTGCTCGATCACTTGCGCTACCGCATGCGCCGCACCGGCACCAAGGAGGGCTGCGCCGAGGGCGACTGCGGGGCCTGCACCGTGCTGGTCGGCACGCTTGAGGGCGAGGCCGTGGCCTGGCGCGCGGTCAATGCCTGCATCCAGTTCCTGCCCATGCTGAACGGCAAGGCGCTGATGACGGTCGAGAGCCTGGGCGGCGGCGAAGGGGGGCTCAATGCCCTGCAATGCGCGATGGCGGCGAACGGCAGTTCGCAGTGCGGCTTCTGCACGCCGGGCTTCGTGATGTCGCTTCATGGCCGGACGATCGGCGCGCGCGGCTGCGACCTGCCGGTCGCGGACGTGATCGCCGGCAACTTGTGCCGCTGCACCGGCTATGGCCCGATCATCGAGGCAGGCGAGGGCGCCGCGCCGTGCCCGCAGGACGATGCGCCGGTGGTGGCGGCGCTGAAGGCGCTGGGCCGGGAGAGCGCCTCGGGCGAATGGCAGGGCCGCCGCTGGTTCGCGCCGCGCTCGGCCGAAGAGCTGGCGGCGCTGCTGGCCGAGCATCCCGACGCGCGGCTGGTCGCCGGGGCGACCGACGTGGGACTGTGGGTGACCAAGGGCCTGCGCACGCTCGATACGGTGATCTTCCTCGGCGACGTGGCCGATCTTGGCGTGATCGAGGAGACGGCGGGCGCGCTGACCCTCGGCGCCGGGGTGCGCTATGCCGACGCCCATGCGGCGATAGCGCGCCTGCATCCCGAGCTTGGCGAACTGGTGCGGCGCATCGGTGGCCTGCAGGTGCGCAATGCCGGGACGGTGGGCGGCAACATCGCCAACGGCTCCCCCATCGGTGACGGGCCGCCCGCGCTGATCGCGCTGGGGGCCGAACTGACGCTGCGCAGCGCGGCCGGGCGGCGCACGATGCCGCTGGAGGACTACTTCGTCGCTTACGGCAAGCAGGACCGCCAGCCGGGCGAGTTCGTCGAATCCGTGCGCATCCCGCGTCCCGCAGAGAGCGCGGTGATCCACATCGCCAAGCTCTCGCGCCGCTTCGACAGCGATATTTCGGCGGTCTGCGGTGCCTTCGCGCTGGAGGTGGACGATGGGACGATCACTGCCGCGCGCGTGGCCTTCGGCGGCATGGCGGCGACGCCGAAGCGCGCCGGAGCGTGCGAGGCGGCCCTTATCGGCAAGCCGTTCTCCGAGGCCACCCTGACGCGCGCCGCCGAAGCGCTGCGCGAGGACTACCAGCCGCTGAGTGACGTGCGCGGCTCCTCCATCTATCGCCTCGACGCCGCCGCCAATCTGCTGCGCCGCCTGTGGCTGCGCTCGCAGGGCGTGGCGGTCTCGGTGCTGGAGGTCGAGGCCCACGATGGCTGAGCGCGACCCCGCCTGGAAGGTGCTGCCCAAACCCTCGCACCCGCACGACAGCGCGCGGCTCCACGTCTCCGGCCAGGCGCGCTATGCCGACGACCTGGGCGAGCCCGCCGACATGCTCCACCTCGCCTTCGGCCAGTCCACCGAGGCGCGGGCGCGGATCGTCACCATGGACTTGTCCGAGGTCCGCGCCGCGCCCGGCGTGGTCGCGGTCTATACCGCCGCCGACATTCCCGGCGCCAACGACGTCAGCCCGGTCGCGGGCGACGATCGCCTGCTCGCGGACGGCGAGGTCGTCACGCAGGGGCAGGCGGTGTTCCTTGTCGCCGCGACCAGCCAGCGCGCCGCGCGGATCGCCGCCCGGCTCGGCAGGATCGACTACGAACCGCTGCCTCCCGCGCTGACCATCGCCGAAGCGCAAGGCGCCGGATCGCACATCGAGCCGGTGCAGCGCATGGCGCGGGGCGATGCGCCGGCCGCGCTCGCCGCCGCGCCGCACCGCCGCGCGGGCCGCTTCGCGATGGGCGGGCAGGATCACTTCTACCTCGAAGGGCAGATCTCGGTCGCCACGCCGGGCGAGGACGGGCAGGTCCATGTCCTGTGCTCCACCCAGCACCCCAGCGAGGTACAGCATCTGATCGCGCACATGCTCCACGTCTCCTCCGCCGACGTCACGGTCGAGGTGCGGCGCATGGGCGGCGCGTTCGGCGGCAAGGAGACGCAGGCCGCCCTGTTCGCCGCCGCCGCCGCGCTCGTCGCCGCCAAGACCGGCCGCCCCGCCAAGTTCCGCTGCGACCGCGACGACGACATGGTCATGACCGGCAAGCGCCACCCCTTCGAGGTGTCCTACGAGGTCGGCTTCGACGACGAGGGCCGCGTGCTGGCGCTGTCGCTGCACCTAGCCTCGGCCTGCGGGGCGACGGTGGACCTGTCGCCGGCGATCAACGACCGCGCGATGTTCCACGCCGACAACTGCTACTACCTGCCGGATGTCGAGGTGGTGTCGGAGCGGTTGAAGACCAACACCGTCTCGGCCACCGCCTTCCGGGGCTTCGGCGGGCCGCAGGGGATGCTGGCGATCGAGCGCGTGGTCGACGATGTCGCCGCCGCGCTGGGGCTCGACCCGCTCGACGTGCGCGTGGCCAATCTCTACGGGCCGGGACGCGAGACGACGCCTTACGAGATGGTCGTCGCCGACAACATCGCCCCCCAGATCATCGCCCGCCTGCGCGAGACTTCGCGCTACGACGCCCGTGCCCGCGCGGTGGAGGCGTTCAACGCCAGGAACCCGGTGCTCAGGAAGGGCATTGCGCTGACGCCGGTGAAGTTCGGCATCAGCTTCACCACCACGCACCTCAACCAGGCGGGCGCGCTGGTGCATGTCTATGCCGACGGTTCGATCCAGGTGAACCACGGCGGCACCGAGATGGGGCAGGGGCTCTACACCAAGGTCGCGCGGGTGGTGGCGGACGTCTTCGCGGTGCCGCTGGAGACCATCCGCATCACCGCCACCCGCACCGACAAGGTGCCCAACACCTCGGCCACGGCGGCGAGTTCGGGCGCGGACCTCAACGGCATGGCGGCGCACAACGCGGCGATGACGATCCGCGACAGGCTCACCGAATTCCTCGCCCGCACGTATGGGGTGGAGGAGGGTGCGGTCCACTTCACCCCCGGCGGCGTGATCGTCGGGCCTGAGACGCTGGCCTTCGCCCAGGTGGCGAGAAAGGCGCATATCGGGCGCATCTCGCTGTCCTCGACCGGGTACTACGCGACGCCGGGGATCGACTACGACCGTTCGGTGTTCAAGGGCCGCCCGTTCTACTACTTCGCTTATGGCGCGGCGGTGAGCGAGGTGGTGGTCGACACCCTGACCGGCGAGCATCGGGTGCTGGCGGTGGACATCCTCCACGACGTCGGCCGCTCGCTCAACCCGGTGATCGACAAGGGACAGATCGAGGGCGGCTTCATCCAGGGGCAGGGCTGGCTGACCACCGAGGAACTGGTGTGGGACGACAAGGGCCGCCTGCTGACGCACAGCCCCGCCACCTACAAGATCCCCACCGCCTCCGACCGCCCCCGGCACTTCACCGTGACCTTGTGGGACGGCGAGAACGTGGAGCCCACCATCAACCGCTCCAAGGCGGTGGGCGAGCCGCCGTTCATGCTGGCGAATTCGGTGTTCTGCGCGATCAACCGCGCGGTCGCCGCCGTCGCGCCCGAGCGCCGTGCGCTGCCGCAGCTCGATGCGCCCTGCACGCCCGAACGCATCCTCAGGGCCGTGGCCGCGTTCAGGCAAGACAGCGGCGACGACGCATGACGCAGTGGATCGGCTGGCTGCGGCGGCTGGACCACGGGGTTCCGACCGCGATGGTGTCGGTGCTCGCCAGCGAGGGTTCGGCCCCGCGCGGGGCGGGCACGCGGATGCTGGTGACGGCGGACGGGCAGGAAGGGACCATCGGCGGCGGCACGCTGGAATATCGCGCGGTCGATCAGGCGCGTGCGATTCTCGATCATCCGCCGGGGACGTGGCGGGTGCAGGACTATCCGCTCGGGCCTCTGCTGGGACAGTGCTGCGGCGGGCGGGTGCGGCTGCTGGTCGAGCGGCTCGATCCGGCCGCGCTCGGCTGGCTGCACGATGCCGAGCCGGGGCGCATGCTGGCGACCACTTTCGGCGCCGACGCGGTGGTCCGGCAGGTCTTCGATCGCGAGACCGCGACCCGCCAGTCGGCGCGCGGCGAGCGTCCGGAGCCGGGCGCGCGGATCGTCGAGCCGGTGGGCGAGCGGCCGCGTCCGGTCTATCTGTTCGGCGCGGGGCACGTCGGCCAGGCGATCGCGCGGCACCTGACCGGGCTGCCGCTCCAGCTTGCGTGGTTCGATACCCGGCCCGAGCAGGGACATATCGACGGCGTGACCGTGGTGGCCGAGGAAGACATCGCCGATTGCGTGGCCGGGGCTCCGGCGGATGCGGCGGTGCTGATCCTGACGCATGACCATCCGCTCGACTATCACCTGACGCTGGCCGCGCTGGGACGCGCGGAGCCGGTGGCGTTCACGGGGCTGATCGGCTCCTCGACCAAGATCGCGCGGTTCCGTTCGCGGCTGACGTCGGACGGGATCGGGCCCGAGGCACTGGCCCGGCTCACCGCGCCGATCGGCGTGCCCGGCGTCTCCGGCAAGGAGCCCGACGTGATCGCCATCGCGGTCTGCGCGCAATTGCTGCAATTGAGAGGGACATGATGAACACCGCCAGGTTCCTTCCCCGTGCGGGGGAGGAACGATGATCCGTACCTATCGCGCCGAACTGCTCTCGGTCGCGCACGATGCGCCCGATGCGGTGCGCCACGAACCCGACGGCCTGTTGGTCGTCGAGGACGGCGTGGTCGCCGCGCGCGGGCCTTATGCCGAGCTTGCCGGCCGCTACCCCGAACCCGAAGTGCTCCCCGGCCTCGTCGTGCCCGGCTTTATCGACGCGCATGTCCACTATCCCCAGACCGATCGCATCGCCTCCTACGGCGAACAGCTTCTCGACTGGCTCGACAAGCACATCTTCCCGGCCGAGAAGGCCTTCGCCGACAAGGCCCATGCCGACGCGGTGGCGGCGTTCTTTCTCGACGAACTGCTACGCAGCGGCACCACCAGCGCGCTGGTCTTCCCGACCGTCCACGAACAATCGGTCGATGCCCTGTTCGAAGCCGCGCTGGAGCGGCGCATGCGGATCGTCTCGGGCAAGGTGCTGATGGACCTGGGGCCGGACGGCCTGAACGACACCGTCGCGTCGGGCCGCGCCGGGACCGAGGCGCTGATCCGGCGCTGGAAGGGACGCGGGCGGCTGGGCTACGCGGTGACGCCGCGCTTCGCGCTCGCCTCCAGCGATGCGCAACTGGCCGACGCGGGCGCGTTGCTGGCCGAGCATCCCGAGGTGCTGATGCACACGCATCTTTCGGAAAACCGCCACGAGATCGCCGCCGTTGCGCAGCGGTTCCCCGACAGCGCCGACTACCTCGATGCCTACGACCGCTTCGGCCTCGTCACCCCGCGCTCGGTCTTCGCGCATGGGGTGCATCTGTCCGACCGCGCCTGCGCGCGGCTGCACGAAAGCGGCGCGGGGATCGCGGTGTGCCCGTCTTCCAACCTGTTCTTGGGGTCGGGGCATTTCGACTTCGGGCAGGCGCGGCGCCATGGCCTGCGGCTTGGCCTCGGCACCGACGTGGGGGCGGGGACGTCGTTCTCGCTGCTGCGCACGGCGGGCCTTGCCTATCAGGCGGCGCTGGCGCGCGAGGACCGGCTCGATCCGTTCCGCGCGCTGTACCTGGCGACGGCGGGGAGCGCCGCGCTGCTGCGCATCGCCGACCGCGTCGGCGCGCTGGAAGTGGGGCAGGAGGCCGACTTCGTGGTGCTCGACAGCGCCGCGACGCCGCTGATGGCGCGGCGCACGGCGGAAGCCGACCTTGCCACGCGCCTCTTCGCGCTCCAAATCCTCGGCGACGAGCGCGCCATCGCGGCTACTTACGTGCTGGGCGAATGCGCGTACAAAAGGACACCATGACCGATCTCGACCAATTCATCGCCGGCCTGCCCAAGGCCGAACTGCACCTCCACATCGAAGGCAGCCTCGAACCCGAACTGATGTTCGAACTGGCGCAGCGCAACGGGGTCGCCATCCCCTATGCCTCGGTGGAGGAGGTGCGCGCTGCCTACGACTTCTCCAACCTGCAGGACTTCCTCGACATCTACTACGCGGGCGCCGACGTGCTGCGCACCCGGGCGGATTTCCACGACCTCGCCATGGCCTACTTCGCGCGGGCGGCGGCCGACGGGGTGCTGCATGCCGAGATCATGTTCGACCCGCAGACCCACACCGATCGCGGCATCGCCTTCGAGGAGGTGATCGAGGGGCTGCTCTCGGCGATGGCGGCGGCGGAGGTTGAATACGGGGTCACTTCGCAGCTGATCCTCTCGTTCCTGCGCCACCTTTCGGAAGATGCCGCCTTCGCCACGCTGGAGATGGCCGGGCCGTGGCTGGACCGGATCGCCGCCGTGGGCCTCGACAGTTCGGAAGTCGGCCATCCGCCCGCCAAGTTCGCGCGCGTCTTCGCGGCGGCGCGCGCCAGGGGCCTCAGGATCACCGCCCACGCCGGCGAGGAAGGCCCGCCCGCCTATGTCCACGAGGCGCTCGACATGCTTGGCGTCGATCGCATCGACCACGGCAACCGCGCGCTGGAGGACGAGGCGCTGGTGGCGCGGCTGGCGCAGGAGGGCATGACGCTGACGGTCTGCCCGCTGTCCAACCTCAAGCTGTGCGTGGTGGCGGATCTGGCCGACCATCCGCTCGACCGGATGCTGGCGGCGGGGCTGAAGGCGACGGTGAATTCGGACGATCCGGCCTATTTCGGCGGCTATGTCGCGGACAACTACCGCGCCGTCGCCAGGGCACGCGGGCTGTCACGCGGTGATCTGGTGACGCTGGCGCGCAACAGCTTCACCGGCTCGTTCCTGCCGCCCGAAGTGGTGGCGCGGCATCTGGAGACGCTGGACGCCTACGCGGCGGGGTGAAAGGCACCGCGCCATGAACACCGTCACCCTGAAACATGTTCAGGGTGACGGCAGAGAAAGCAGAGTGCGTCTCTCTGCGGCCTGCTTCAGACGTCGCGCGGCCCCAGCCAGTGTTCGTTCTCGGGCGGCACGAAGTTGACGATGCGATCGATCATCGTCTCGGGATCGCTCTCGACGATCAGCATCGAGCGATGGCGCGGCTGGAGGAAGCCTTCTTCCACCACGTTGTCGATGAACTGCCGGAGCCCCGTGTAGAACCCGTTCACGTCGAGCAGGCCGACCGGCTTCTCGTGATAGCCGAGCTGAGTCCAGCACCAGGCCTCGAACATCTCCTCGAAGGTGCCGATGCCGCCGGGCAGGGTGACGAAGCCGTCCGAGAGGTTGGCCATCATCGCCTTGCGTTCGTGCATGGTCTTGACGACGTGCAACTCGGTGATGCCCTGGTGGTCGTGCTCGCGCGCGCGCAGGGCCTCGGGGATGACGCCGATGACTTCGCCGCCCGCCGCGCAGGCCGCATCGGCGACGACACCCATCAGGCCGACCATGCCGCCGCCGTAGACGAGGCCGATGCCGCGCTTCGCCAGCAGCGTGCCGAAGGCATGCGCGGCTTCGCGGTAGAGCGGGTTAACGCCGGCCGAGGAGCCGAGATAGACGCAGATCCGCATGCTCAGCCCAGCCTCTCGGGAACCGATCGGGCTTCCTCGACGATGGCGTCCTTGGTGCCCACCGATTCCCACGGGAACACGAACCAGCGCTTGTCCTCGTCGCGGTCGATGGCATCGACCCACAGTTCGGCGACGGCCTTGGAACGGGTGTTGTTGATGAGCACCGCGAAGCGCAGGTTGTCCGGCTCGCAGCCGTTGTCGCCCAGCAGCGTGCGGATGTACTCGATGGTGCCGCCGCTGTCGTTGATGTCGTCGACGAACAGCAGCCGCCGCCCTTCCGCGCTCATCCCCGCGACCTTGCCGAGCAGTTCGTCGGCAAAGCCGGGAACCTTGGCCGAATGGTCGATCGACAGCATCGGCAGTTCGAGCTGGTGCGAGATGTAGACCGCCGGCACCAGCCCGCCGCGACCGACGCCGATGATGAATTCGGGCTGCCACTCCCCTTCGCGGATCTTGCGCGAGAGCAGGCGGACCTTGGCGAGGAATTCCTCGTAGTATTCGAGATAGTGCAACTGGGGCTCGGCTTCATGGCTCATGCGGAGCGAATCCTGTTCCGGCGATGTCGGGAAAGACAGGGCGATATCGCGAGTAGGGCGCGAGGGCAATCGGGTTCGGGCCGGTCAGCCGCCATTATCCCGCGCCGCCAGCATCGATTCGGCATAGCTGAGCCCCGCGAAGCCGTTCTCGATCTCGGTAAGCACCAGCCCCGCCGCGTAGGACGGGGTGCGCGCCGAATTGGTGCACAGCGCCAGCGTCATCGGCCGCAGCAGCGCGTCGGAGATGCGGGTGAAGCAGACCTGCCCCGCCTGGACTTCGGAAATGACGTCGAGCGAGGAGAGGATGCCCACGCCCGCGCCTTCCTGCACCAGCGAGGAGATCATCTGGATGTTGTCCGAGGTAGCCTTGCGGACCATCTCCATGCCGGTAGTGCCTTCGAGTACGGCGATCTGCTGGCTGATCGCGAGGCTGTCGGCGGGCACGATCAGCGGCTCGCCGATCGCGGCGGAAAAGCGCGCCTCGCGCTGGCGGCCGAGCGGATGGCCGGGCGGTGTGACGAAGCCGAGCACCACTTCGACGAAGGAGCGCACGGTCAGGTCGCGGTAGCTGTGCGGTTCGAACAGGATGCCGAAGTCGACCTCGCCGCTGGCGACCGCCTTGCGCACTTCGTCGTTGCCCTGGACCTTCAGTCCCACGGTGATGCCGGGGTAGCGTTCCTGGACCGAGCGGACCATGGCCGGGATGTAGCCCTTGGCCAGCGCATCGATGATCGCGAAGTCGACATGGCCGCGTTTCAGCCCGCGCAAGTCCTCGATCTGGGCGCGGATGTCCTGCATGTTCTTCTGCCAGCGGTTGCCCGCCGCCATCATGATCTCGCCCGCCGCCGTGAGCCTGAGCCCGGTGGGCAGGCGTTCGAACAGCGGGGTGCCGATGTCCGCCTCGACGTTGAGGATCTGCCGGGCGATGGCGGAGGCCGAGACGTTGAGCTCGTCCGCCGCCTTGCGGATCGATCCGTGGCGGCCGACGACCATGAAGTAGCGCAGGAAACGGGAGAAGGCGGGCATGGCGGTAGTTTCTGACCTGCTCTAATTTTTGCAACGGACTGTGGGATTCATTGAGTTTGCTAGCACCATCCCCTGTGCCTTACCACCACTGACGATACCGGAAGGTGCGATCCGGCCGATGCAAGTGTTCGATCCTCTCCCCGAACACCAGCACTCGCCAGAGCCGCACTTTCGGACGGGAGCGCATTCGTTCCGGCCCTCATGCCGCCATGGCATGGAGACCGGAGCAGGTGCGCTCCCGATTGCGGGGTTCAGGGGTACAATGCGTGTGATTCGATCTGGCCGCCCCCGGTGGGCAACCCTGCGTGCGCTGGCCATGGCCGGTGCCGCATGCGCTTTCGCGCAAGTCGCGCAGGCCGCTGACGCCCCCGCCGGTTCCGCAAGCGAGGCCGCTGCTTCGGCCATGCTCGACGATTTCGCGGGCAATGCCGGGCGGCTGCGGGTGTTCCTGCAGGCGATGCCCAAGGGCGGTGACCTGCACAATCATCTGGGCGGCTCGGTCTATGCCGAGGATTTCCTGAAGGTCGCCGCGGCCAAGGGCATGTGCGCCGATGCCGGGATCACCCGCATCGTGCCGGGACCGTGCCCGGCCCAACTGCAGATCGGCCCGATGGCGCAGAAGGATCCGTTCACTTATGCGAAGCTGGTCGACGCGATCTCGACGCGCGGCTTCCAGAAGGGGATCGGCCCGGTGCTGGTTTCCGGGCACAGCCAGTTCTTCTCCAGCTTCGGCAAGTTCGGCCCCGCCGCCGACGGCGAGGACGCGCGCTGGCTGGCGGACGCCTACGCCAGCGCCGGGCGCAACAACCTCGTCTACCTCGAACTGATGCACAACCCGGATACGCTGACGGGCTTCATGGTGGCGGCATCGGATGCGCCGCTGGGCGAAGCGGAGCTGGCGGCGGCCTACAAGCGTGATCTGCCCGAGGTCGAGGCGCTGCTGGCGGCGACGTCCGCAGAAGTCACGCGTGAGGAGCAGGCCGCGCGCCAGCGCCTTGCCTGCGGGACGGCGCAGGCCGATCCCGGCTGCGACGTGGCGGTGCGCTACATCTTCTCGGGCATGCGCGGCCTGCCCCCGCAGGTGGTGTGGCGTTCGCTGCTGGCGGGCTTCGCGCTCGCCCACCGTGATCCGCGCTTCGTCGGCGTCAACATCGTGATGCCCGAGGACGATCCGGTCGCGCTGCGCGACTACGACCTGCACATGGCGATGTTCCGGTTCCTGGAGGGCAAGTACCCCGGGGTGAAGGTGACGATGCACGCGGGTGAGCTGGCGCTCGGCCTGGTGCCGCCCAGGGATCTCGAAAGCCACATCGGCCGCGCCGTGGCGTCGGGGGCCAGGCGGATCGGCCACGGCGTCGACATCGCCTACGAGACCGCCGCTCCCGAGACGCTGGCACGCATGGCGCGCGAGGGGATCGGGGTGGAGATCAACCTTACCAGCAACGCCGTCATCCTCGGCGTCGAGGGCGGAGTGCATCCGCTGCACCTCTACCGTGCGATGGGGGTGCCGGTGATGCTCTCCACCGACGACGAGGGCGTGCTGCGCTCGGACATGACCAACGAGCATGTCCGGGCCGTGCAGCAGCAGGGCCTGCATTACGCCGACCTCAAGGACATGGCGCGAAACAGCCTGGAATATGCCTTCATGCCCGGCGCGAGCCTGTGGGCGGACCGGCGCTATGCCGCCGTCGTGCCGCCGTGCGCCGGGGGGCTCTCGTCGAGCGCCTGCAAGGCCTTCCTCTCGGGCAGCGAGAAGGCGCGCCTGCAGGCGAAGCTGGAGATCAATTTCGACCGGTTCGAGCATTCGCTCGACCGGTTCAAGAACGGACAGGGAGCGGCAGGGGACTAGAGATCCCCCGTCGCGATCGCGGATGTGACCGTCAAGCAACGGCGCACCGGATGCAGACTGCCAAGTGAAGTGCGGGAGAGGAGGGACACACACCACACGGCGGGCGGCATGGGCCGTTTTTCCGCCGAACAAGGGGGCATACCATGAGGGATATGATCCGTTACACGACGCGCAAGTCGGCATTTGCCGCCGCTGCGCTGCTGTGCTGCACTGCCATGACGAGCCCGGCCTTCGCGCAGGCCGCCGCGGATGAGACCGGAGAGGACGGCAAGGACATCGTCGTCACCGGCTCGCTCGGCGCACTGCCGATCGAGAACGTCGGCACCGTCTTCGGCTTCGACAAGACGCTGGTGGAAACGCCGCGCTCGGCCTCGTCGATCAGCGCGGAGCAGATGGAACGCTTCGGCATCACCGACATCTACGACCTCGTCGCGCAGGCGCCGGGTACGTTCACCAACTCGTTCTTCGGCGTCGGCGGTGCGCTCGATATTCGCGGTACTCCGGGCGAAGTCTACTATCGCGGCATGCGCCGCCTCGACAACCCGGGCAACTACCCGACCCCGATCGGCGCATCGGAGCGCATCGACATCGTGCGTGGTCCGTCCTCGCCGATCTTCGGCCCGTCGAAGACCGGCGGCTACATGAACTTCGTGCCCAAGTCCGCGCGCGCGCAGGGCGGTTCGTACCTGTCGTCGCCCGAGGGTGAGATCACCTACACCGGCGGCAGCTGGTCGAAGAACGACCTCAAGGCCGAGATCCGTGGTCCCGGCAAGCTGGGAACGCAGGAATTCGGCTACAGCGTCTTCGCCGAGATCGAGGATTCGGGCAGCTACTACGACAACGTCTCGACCCGCAACGACGTCCTGCAGGCCTCGTTCGACACCGACATCACGCCCAACCTGCGGCTCGAGTTCGGGGGCATGTACCAGAACTATCGCGGCGTGCAGAACGGCGGCTGGAACCGCGTGACGCAGGATCTGATCGACAACGGCACCTACATCACCGGCAATGCCCAGTCGCTCGACTCGAACGGGGACGGCGTCATGTCGGCGGGCGAGATCCGCAGCCAGGTCGGCAGCCTTGCGGTCTACGGCACTTACGGGTGCGGCGGCGGCAGCGCCACGCCGGAAGCGTTCACTGATGCATGCCTCACCAGCGCCTATCCGGAACTGGCCCTCCAGAACGTCGGCACCGCCAAGCTGAGCCGCAAGAAGACCCTGACCGGCGAGAACGACCGCCTCGATAACAAGGCCACAACGCTCTACGCCGACCTGATCTTCAAGGACGACGGCCCGTTCCAGATCAAGAACCAGATGTTCTACGACAGCTACGAGAACATCAACGAGAATGCCTATGGCTTCTCGCAGTTCCACGATTCCTACACGTTCGAGAACAAGATCGTCGCGCAGTACGATCTGGAAACCGATGCAGGCAAGTTCTCGGTCCAGGTCTCGCCCTCGATCCGGTACACCAACTTCGAGCACGCTGACGACTTCACGTTCGAATACTTCAACCGCGTCGATTTGACCCAGGGATATACCCCGGCGTCGAACCGCCTGCTGTCCACCAAGTGCGACTTCAGCCAGGCCGGTGCGGCATCCGACTGCGGCTACTCGAATTACGTCAAGGGTAGCTATACCGACACCTCGCTGGCCGGTCTCGTCGATCTCGACTTCGCCTTTGGCCTCGATATCACCGCGGGCGCGCGCTACGATCACATCAAGGCGAAGTCGCACTACCTGACCCAGTACATGCTGCCCGAAACGCAGCCGGACGTGACATCGGCCAGCGGCAGCGACGGTGCATGGTCGTGGACGGCCAGCGCCTCGTACAAGCTGCCCTTCGGCATCATTCCCTATGTCACGATCTCGCGCCAGTCGACGATGATCGTGGGCCAGGGCGCCGAAGTCTACGCGGAGGCGATCGCCGACAAGACCTTCATCTCGGCCACGAAGCTGAAGGAAGCCGGCATCAAGGGATCGTTCCTGGATGACCGCCTCTACGCTGCCGTTTCAGTCTACCAGCAGGAGCGTACCGACTACAACCGCCAGTCGATCACCGTGAACCAGGCGGTGAAGACCAAGGGCCTCGAAGCCGAGGCGCGCTGGTCGGTGGACGATCACCTGCTGCTGACAGGCGCCTACACCCGCACCAAGGTGACCAACATCACCGCGGCCACCACCGGATCGCTTTTCGGTTTCTACGGTGCGGGCGATCTGACCAACATCACCGACCAGTCGCTGTGGTTCGGTGGGCAGTTGCAGGGCTCCTACCCGATCACCGGCAGCACGTCGCGCCGCGCAGGTATCCCGACCAACCTGTACTCGCTGACGGGCACGTACGCCTTCGACATGGGCCTCGCCGTTGCCGCCAGCGTGGTGAAGGTCGATTCGACTTATTCGGGCCAGTACCAGTCGATCAAGTTGCCGGGCTATACCAAGCTCGACGTCTCGGTATCGTACGAGACCGGTCCGTGGCTGCTGCGTGCGGTGGTCAAGAACGCCACCAACGAGAAGTACTTCCGGGCGAACTTCCCGGACATCTTCGGCGCCACGATCGTGCTTCCGGAACTGCCGCGCAGCTTCCAGGGCTCGGTCACTTACAAGTTCTGATTTCACCGAGAGGGGGTGCCGGTATTGCCGGCGCCCCCGTTTACTGAAAGGTTTCCCATGCGCTTCCCGACGCTCGCGACAGTCATGGCGGGCGCTCTCCTGTCCGTGGCCGTTCCCGCATTCGCCGCCGAGCCCGCGCCCGCCTCCGCTGTCGCCGACTGCGATCCCGGCGCTCCCTGCGACCATCCGCTGCCGGTTAAGGTGGTGATCGTCTCGCTGTTCGAGATCGGCAAGGACGAGGGCGACGTCGCGGGCGAGTTCCAGCTGTGGAAGGCGCGCCGCAGCCTGACCCAGCGCATTCCCTTCCCGCAGAGCTTCCACGACTTGTACTACAACCCCGAGACGCAGGTGCTCGGCGTCGTCACCGGCATCGGCACCGCGCGGTCCACTTCCGCGATCATGGCGCTGGGCCTGGATGCGCGTTTCAACCTGTCGCAGAGCTACTGGCTGGTGGCGGGCATCGCCGGGATCGACCCGGAGGACGCCTCGATCGGTTCGGTCGCCTGGGCGCGCTATGTCGTCGATGGCGACCTCGCGCACGAGATCGATGCGCGCGAAATCCCGGCCGACTGGAAGAGCGGCTATTTCCCGCGCAACACCAAGGGCCCGAACGACATGAAGGGCAAGCCGGACCCGTCGGGCGGCGAAGTCTACCAGGTCAATCCCAGCCTCGAAAAATGGGCCTACGATCTCACCAAGGACATCGAGCTGCCTGATAGCCCGGCCATCGCCGCCGAGCGCGCGAAGTTCACCGATTACCCCCACGCACAGGAACCGCCCTTCGTGCTGGAGGGCGATACGCTTTCGGCGATGACCTTCTGGCACGGCGAGAAGCTCACTGACTGGGCCAACGACTGGGTCCGCTACTGGAGCGGCGGCAAGGGCGAATTCGTGACCTCTGCCATGGAGGACACCGGCGTCATGCAGGCGATGACCTACCTCGACAACATCGGCCGCGCCGACCGCGACCGCGTGCTGGTGGTGCGTGCCGGTTCCAACTTCACGATGCCCCCGCCGGGCACCGATGCGGCGACCTACCTGCTGCGCGAGAACGAGGGGTATGCGGGCCTCGAAGCCTCGGTGGAGAACCTCTACACGGTGGGCTCGAAGGTGGTGGACGAACTGCTCGGCCACTGGGATCGCTACAAGGACGCGACGCCGTGAAGCTGCTGCGCCATGCCGACGTGCTCGTCTGCATGGACGATGCGGCCCGCGAGATCGCCGATGGCGCGATGGCGTGGCGGGACGGCGTCATCCTCGCGGTGGGGACCAGTACCGAACTGGCCCCGCTCGCCGAGGATGCGGACGAGGTGATCGACGCCACGGGCTGCGTCGTCACCCCCGGGCTCGTCAACACGCACCACCACTTGTACCAGAGCCTCACCCGCGCGCTGCCGGGAGCGATCAACGTCTCGCTGTTCGGCTGGCTCAAGCGGCTCTACCCGATCTGGGCGCGGTACACCGCCGAGGACGTCTTCGCGGCGACGCAGCTGGGGCTGGCCGAGCTGGCGCTGTCCGGCTGCACGATGAGCAGCGACCACCACTACCTGTTTCCCGACGGCGTGCGGCTCGACGATTCGATCGACGCCGCGCAAGGGATCGGCCTGCGTTTCCACGCCACGCGCGGCAGCATGAGCGTGGGGGAAAGCAAGGGGGGCCTTCCGCCCGACAGCGTCGTCGAGGACGAGGATGCGATCCTCGCCGATACGATCCGCGTCATCGACCGCTACCACGACGCATCCGAGGGCGCGATGCTGCGGGTGGCGGTGGCGCCGTGCTCGCCGTTCTCGGTCAGCACCGACCTCATGCGCGAGGCGGCGCTGCTGGCGCGCGACAAGGGCGTGATGCTGCATACCCACCTGGCCGAAGATGCCGACGATGTCGCCTTCTCGATGGAGCGCTTCGGTTGCAGGCCGGGCCAGTATGCGCAAGACCTCGGCTGGGTCGGCCCGGACGTATGGCACGCGCATTGCGTCCAGCTCGACGCCGCCGAGATCGACCTGTTCGCGCGGACCGGCACGGGGATCGCGCATTGCCCGTGCTCCAACTGCCGTCTCGGCTCGGGCATCGCGCCGGTGCGGGCGATGGTCGACGCGGGGGTGCCATTGGGCCTTGGTGTCGATGGCTCCGCCTCGAACGATTCCGGCCACCTGCTGAACGAGGCGCGGCAGGCCATGCTGCTGCAGCGCGTGACGAACGGCGCCGACCGCTTCGACCCGCGCGAGGCGCTGCGCCTCGCCACGCGCGGCGGCGCGAAAGTGCTGGGCCGCAGCGACGTGGGATCGCTGGAACTAGGCAAGCGCGCCGACTTCGCGGTGTGGGACATGGCGGACGTCGCCTCCACCGGCGCCTGGGACAAGGTCGCCGGTCTGGTGCTCGCCCCGCCGGTGCAGGCGCGCGATGTTTTCGTCGAGGGCCGCGCCGTGGTGCGTGATGGCGATCTCGTTCAGGTCAAACGCGCCGAAGTGCTCGCCAATGCCCGCCGCTCGCTCGACCGCTTGATGACTTTTGCCTGAAAAGGAGACCCGGATGACCGCGCTCATCGCCCCGGAGATCGCAATCGAACACGCCCCGCCGCCCGCCGGGATGAGCGGCGCCGAGGCGCGCGACCCGGATTGGTTCCCCGGCTGGGCCACCGCCGTGCCGCTGGGTATCCAGCATGTGCTGGCGATGTTCGTCAGCAACATGACGCCTGCGATCATCGTCGCCGGTGCTGCGGGCTTCGGGTTCGGATCGGGTGATACCTCCGAGATGGTCTACATGATCCAGATGGCGATGCTGTTCGCCGGGATCGCCACGCTGATGCAGACGATCGGCTTCGGGCCCGTCGGCGCGCGGCTGCCGCTCGTGCAGGGGACCAGCTTCGCCTATATCCCGGTGATGATCCCGATCGTCGCCGGGCACGGCGTCGCGGCGATGGCGGCGCTGACCACGGCGGCGTTGTTCGGGGGCATCCTGCACGCTTTCCTCAGCATGTTCGTCGGCCGCATCCGTTTCGCGCTGCCCCCGCTCATTACCGGGCTCGTCGTGCTGATGATCGGGCTATCGCTGATGCGGATCGGCATCCAGTATGCGGCGGGCGGCGTTCCTGCCGTCGGCACGCCCGCGTTCGGCGCCTGGCAGAGCTGGCTACTGGCGGGCGTGGTCGTGGTGGTGACGTTGGGGCTGAACTTCTTCGGGCGCGGCATCTGGTCCACTGCCGCCGTGCTGATCGGTCTGCTGGCGGGTTACGGCGTGGCGCTGGCGATGGGGCGGATCGACTTCTCCGCCGTCGGCGCGGCGGGGCTGGTGATGGTGCCGATGCCGTTCCACTTCGGCTTCGCGGTATCCGCCTCGGCCATCCTCGGCTTCTGCCTGACCGGCTTCGTCTCCTCGATCGAGACCATCGGCGATGTCGATGCCATCTGCGAGGGCAATGCCGGGCGTCCCGCCACCGACCGCGAGCTTCAGGGCGCGGTCGCGGCGGACGGCGTGGGTACGGCGCTGGCGGCGGTGTTCGGGGCGATGCCCAACACCACCTTCAGCCAGAACGTCGGCCTGATTGCCATCACCGGGGTGATGAGCCGCCATGTCGTGACGATCGGTGCGCTGTTCCTGATCGCCTGCGGACTGCTGCCCAAGGTCGGCGCGGTCATCACCACCATTCCCATCGAAGTGCTGGGCGGCGGCGTGATCGTGATGTTCGGCATGGTCGCCTCGGCGGCGACCTCGATGCTGGCGGGGGTCGAGTGGAGCCAGCGCAACATGCTGATCTTTGGCGTCTCGCTCTCGCTGGCGTTGGGCCTGCAGTTGGAGCCCGAAGCGCTGCAGCACCTGCCGGAGACGGCACGCATGCTGCTGGGATCGGGCGTGCTGCCGGCGGCGGTGACGGCGGTGCTGCTGAACCTGCTGGTGCCGGGCAGGACCGCCGGCTGAACCCGTCATCCCGGCGCATGCCGGGTCCGTGGGCCGTCTTTAGGTACGCCTTCACGTCAGGGTTCCCCGGCGAGAGCTATCGCCTCAAGATTTCCCCGCGGTCCCGGCATGCGCCGGGATGACGGGTTGCCGTCAATACGCCGGAGCATTCCCGAACTGGAACCCGGTGGAGACGGCCCAGGCGAAAGCCACCGCGATGACGATCCCGATCACCGCGCGAACCGGCGACCACTTGAGATCCGACGCCGCCTCGCCCTCGGCCACCGGACGCTTGCCGGTCACCATAGGGCGCACGAGGTTCTGGCGCTTCCACACGAGGTAGAACACGACCGCCACCACATGCAGCGCCACCAGCGCGAGGATCACGTTGAAGATCGCCGAATGCCAGTCTGACGCCGCCGAGGACTGGTCGAAATCGAGGTACGTCGCCAGCGGCCCGTCATAGAGCATGTCGATATCGCTGGAGAACAGCCCCGCCGTCACCATCGCGCCGACCGCCAGCAGCATGGCGATCACGCTCCACCCGCCGAGCGGATTGTGCCCGTCGGCATGGTGCGCGCGGCGGCTGCCGATGCCCTTGAGATAGGCGACGACCGCGCCGGGACCGCGTACGAAACCGGAGAAGCGCGCGGTCCGGGGCCCGAAGAAGCCCCAGTAGACGCGAAACACGATCAGCGCGAGGATGGCGTAGCCCGACAGGCGATGGCGTTCGAGGTCATGCTGCTCCCCGCTCCACCACGAAAAGGCGATGAGCGCGACCAGCAGCCAGTGGAACAGGCGGACGGTCGGGTCCCAGACACGGGTGGTGGAACGGGTCATCGTCGGCCTCAGTCGTCGGCGCGGAACTGCTTGTGGCAGGCGCCGCAGGTGCCACCCACCGCCTTGAACTGCGCGCCGATCGCGGCGGCGTTGCCGGTGCCTGCAGCGGCGACCAGCTTGTCGGCCTGCGCGATATAGGCCTTCATGGCGCCGTCGAAGGCGGCGCGGTTGCTCCACACGGCGGGCAGGGCGTCGGTCTTGATGCCGGCCGAGGCGCCCGAGCCGCTCGGGAACAGCGGGCCTTGCGCGCGGCCGGTGGCGGCGAGCGTCTTCGCGGCGGCGACGGCGGCGGCCTTGTCGATGGTGCCGCTGGCGAGTTGGTCCTTCAGGACTTTCATCGCGCCGCCCATCTTCTTGAAATTGGCCTGGCGGGTGGTGATCGCGGTCTGGGCGGGCGAGGCGGCGATGGCCATCGTCGCGCTCACCGCCACGGCGGCGGCGGACATGCCGAGGATGGCACGCGAGAAGTGCTTGGAAAGCGTCATGGTTGATCGATCCTGTCGGTTTGTTGTGATTCAGGGCCGGGCATTGGCTAACACGGGCGCGCCGGTTTCGCCAAAGACTTGATCGTAGACTGCTTTTACGGTCGCAAGTCCGCCTTCGACCATCTGCGCCGGCGTGGTGCCCCGGGCATTGGCGAGGGTCGGCTTGGCGCCGTGCGCGGCGAGTACCTTGAGCATCGCGCCGAGTTCGTCGTGCATGCCGCCGCCGATCACCAGATGCAGCGGCGTGGTGCCCTTGGCATCGGCGACGTTGGCATTCGGGGAGAGCGCCAGCGCTTCCTCCAGCGCCGCCGCGCTGTGGCCCGAAGCGGCGGCGAGCACGACGTTGACGCCGTTCTCGGCGACGAACGACGGGTTCGCTCCGCCCGCGACGAGGCGCTTCATCGCCTCCACCTGCCCGGCCTGCGCCGCGAGAAACAGCGGCGGGGTGGGCGGCACCGGGGCCGGGGCGACCCCGAAGTTCGCCTCGGTCACCCACTTGATTCGCGACGGGCCGGTGAGGCCGTTCACGTCCGCGCCCTTCGCCAGCACGATGTCGATCAGCGCGGTGTCACCGCCAGTCGCCGCAACGTGGAGCGGTTGTTGTCCGTTGCGGTCGCGCTCGGCGAGGTCGAACCCGAGCGGTGCCAGCATTTCGGCGGCGCGCCAGTTGTTCTGGTAGAGCGCCAGTTGCAGGGCGCTGGTGTTCTCCGGCCCGCGATGGGCGGCGTCGGCCTTCGCATCCAGCAGGGCGCGGGTCGCCTCGCCCGATCCGCTGGCGATGGCGAAGAACAGCGGGGTGAAGCCTTCCGCCGTGATCCGGTTCACCTTCGCGCCTGCCTTGAGCAGCGCGGCAATGGCGCCGAGGTTTCCGGCGGAGGCGGCCCACATCAGCGGCGTCTGTCCGCGCGTGTCGAGGCTGTCGGCTTTCGCACCTTTCGCCAGCATCCGCGTGACGGTCTCTGCGCCCGAATAGCGCGCACAGACCGCGAGCGGGGGGACGCCGTCAGGCCCGGCCTTGCGCACGTCGGCGCGGGCATCGAGCAGTTGCCCGACGATGGCCGCACTACCGCGCTCGCAGGCGAGGGAGAGGGGGGTGAGGCTTTCGGCGTCGGCGACATTCGGCTTTGCGCCGTGCGCGAGGAGGACAGCGACCAGCGCGGGATCCTGCGTCTCGATGGCGCGGGCGAGCGGGCTTTCGCCATAGAGCAGCGGCGCGTTCGCATCCGCACCCGCCTTGAGCGCGGCCTCGACGGTGACGGGATCGGCGGTGGCGAGGGCATCGGCCAAGGTATCGGCCTGCGCGGGGGTGGCGATAAGGCAGGCCAGTGCGGCGAGCACCGCGCCCTCACGCATCGGCCAACTCCCGCAAGGGGCCGGTGCTGTCGCCGAACTTCGTTGTGGGCACGCCCAGCGTCTGCAGGCCCGCCAGCATAAGGTTGGACATGGTGGTGCCCTTTTCAACGCGGGTATGGCGCCCGCCCTTCACCAGCCCGCCCGCGACGATGACCGGCAGGTCCATGTAGTCGTGCTCGTTGGAATCGCCGAAGGCGGAGCCACGGATTACAAGCGTGCGGTCCAGCAGTGAGGCGTCGCCGTCGCGCGTGTCCTTCATCTTCTGGAGGTAGTAGGCGAAGAATTCCATGTGATAGCGGTTGATCTTCGCCAGTTGTGCCATCTTGTCCGGGTTGTTGCCGTGGTGGCTGAGCATGTGGTGCGAATCCGGGACGCCGATCTCGGGGTAGGTGCGGTTCGACAGCTCGCGCCCGATCATGAACGTGCCGACGCGGGTGATGTCCGCCTGCATGGCGAGCACCTGCAGGTCGATCATCAGCTTCACATGCTCGGCGAAGTCGTCGGGGATGCCTGCCGGTTGCTGAAGGTTCGCCGCCTGCGTGGTGGCGGGCGAACTGGCGCTGCGCTGGATGCGCTTTTCGATGGCGCGGGTGGCGTCGAGGTATTCGTCGAGCTTGCGCTTGTCCTCCATGCCGAGCTGGCCGGAGAGGCGGCGGGTGTCGTCCATCACGAAGTCGAGGATCGAGGACTGGCGGCGCAGCTGGGCGAGGCGGCCTGCTTCATCGGTGTCGCCATCGCCAAACAGGCGCTCGAACACGGCGCGCGGGTTGGCCTCGACCGGCAGCGGCACCGTGGGGGTGAGCCACGAGATGCCGTTGGTATAGGCGCAGGAGTAGTTGATGTCGCACGAACCGAGCAGGCTGGCTGTGTCGATCCCCAGCTCCAACGAGGCGAGCGGGGTGGCATCGCCCAGATGCTGCGCGAAGACCTGGTCCATCGATACGCCTGCGCGGATGTCCGGCCCTTCGGTCTGCTTGGCGTGTGCGCCGGTCAGGAAGGCGGGGCACGAGCGGCCGTGGCCTGCGGGACGATCGCCCATGGCAGCGGCCTGCGGATGGCCGAGGCCGGAGATGACGGCGATCTGTTCACGATGGGGCGCGAGGGGCTGGAGCGAGGAGGGCAGGACGTAATCGGCCCCTGTCGCGGTGGGCAGGAAGTCCGGCATCGTCATGCCGTTGGGGGAGTAGAACACCTGAAGCCGCTTCGGCCGTGAGGCGAGGTCGGCGGCCTTCGCGCTCGGCATCATGGCTTCGAGGAAGGGCAGCGCCATGGCGGCACCGGCACCGCGCAGCACGGTGCGGCGCGAGAGGGCGGGGCGGATCACTCTCATTTCAGGGCCTTCCGGGGAGTGGCGATCAGAGACAGGGCGGCGGGCCTTGCCGACGGGGCTTCGACAAGCGCAGCCTGAGCGGAATTGAGAGCGCTTTTGCCAGAGACATAACCCCACCCCCGCTCACCCTGAGCTTGTCGAAGGGTCAGGCGCGGGGTCTGGCCATAGGCCGCCTTGAACGGCTGCGGCACGCGGCGCAGGGTGAAGGCGGGGCTCTGCGCGATCCCGCGTACGATGGTCTGGATGCGGTACTGGTCCGCTGCCGCCTGTGAGGCGATCGCGCGCACCGTGGGCATGTCGTTGGCCGAGAGGCCGCGCGCCACCGCATACGTCATCAGCCGCTCGGTGAAGGCCCGGGTGAACTCGTCCTTGCGGTCCATCAGCACTTGCTGGAGCCCGGTGAGGCCGTCGAATTTGAAGCCGTCGGGCATCGTCGCGATCGTGTCGATGGGCTGGCCTGCATCGACCGTGCGCCACTGGCCGACCGCGTCGAAGTTCTCCAGCGAGAAGCCCATCGGGTCCATCTTGACATGGCAGGCGGCGCACGTCGGATTGGCGCGGTGCAGTTCGAGCTGCTGGCGCGCGGTGAGCAGGCGGCCGTCGTGGCTGGTCTTGAGCGCGGGCACGTCCGGCGGCGGGGGGGGCGGCGCGGCGGCGAGCATGTTTTCCAGAATCCATTTGCCGCGCTTCACCACGCTGGTGTGGTTGCCGTAAGAGGTGACGGTCAGCACGCTGGCCTGCCCCAGCAGCCCGCCGCGATGCCATTCGGGCCGCAGCGCCACGCGGCGGAAGGCGGGGCCGGAGACGCCGGGGATGCCGTAATGCTCGGCCAGGCGCTGGTTGAGGAAGGTGTAGTCGGCGCTGATGAAATCCAGCACCGGGCGATCGCCGCGCAGCACGTCGGCGAAGAACATCTCCGTCTCGGTCGCCATCGCGGATTTCAGGCGCACGTCGAACTTCGGGAACACCTCGGTGTCGGGGCGCTGCTGGTCGAGGTTGCGCAGGTAGAGCCATTGACCCGCGAAGTTCGTCGTCAACGCCTTCGCGCGCGGATCGGCGAGCATGCGGGCGATCTCGGCGTTCAGCACGGCGGGCTGGGCCAGTTTGCGTTGCTCGGCGAGGGTCAGCAGCCGGTCGTCGGGGATCGAACTCCACAGGAACAGCGACAGGCGCGTCGCCAGTTCGAGGTCGGAGACGCGGTTGACGCTGCCGGGCATCGCGCCTTGCGGATCGCGTTCCACCACGAAGAGGAATTCGGGCGAGACGAGCACGGCTTCCAGCGCCGCCTCGATGCCATGCTCGAAGTCCGAGGCCTTGCGCTCCTCGGCGTAGATGCGCAGCAGCGGAGCGACGTCGAAGCCGCCGACCGGGCGGCGCCAGGCACGGCGCGCGAGGGTGGTGATGATCTTGGTCGCGCAGGCCGCTTCCTCGCTGGCCTTCTTCGGGCGGCAGAGGAACACGGCGCGGCGGCTCGGGGTATCGGGCACGCCTGCAGCATCGAACGGGCCTGCCACGTCCACCTGCAGAACGTCGCGCGGGAAGTTCTGCTGCGAGTAGCGCTGGTGCATGCGGTAGCTGGGCACGCTGAGCGTCTTCGCCAGCTTGCCGTCCACCCAGACGTCGAGGGGAAGCATCTGCGGCTTGTCGAGGGGCAGCGGCACCTTGTCGGTGTCGTTGCGCAGCACCTGCACCGCCTCGGACGGGGCGATGGTGCGGCGGAAGGACAGCGCCACGAGGTGCGAGCCCGCCTTCATCGGCACGCGGGCGGTGACTTTGTCCTCGGCCAGACGGTCGGTTTCGTTGTTGGTGTTGGCGTTGAGCCAGGCCGAAACGTCGTACTGGCCGTCGTAACGGGCATAGTAGCGCTGGGCATAGCCGCCGCGCGAGGCCAGCGGCAGCATCGCGTCCGCCCGCTCGTTATACGCCGGAACGCCCGAGTTCTGGACCGACCCGTCCTTGGGCACCTGCCACGTCGTCACCACCTCGCGCCGGGAAGTGAGGCCGGTGGCCATGCGGCCCACCTTGCCCGCCACCGCGACGTAGCGCTCCATCAGCGTGGGCGAGACGGAGAGCACGTCGGCGATGTTGTCGAAGCCGAAGCCGGAGTTGTCGGCAGGCAGTTCGCGGCTGAAATCGACGTCGAGCGCGAGCAAGTCGCGCACCGCATTGGCGTATTCCATGCGGTTGAGGCGGCGCAGCGCCGGGCGGCCGGGGTCGGGATTGGCGGCGAGGTAGCCCGCGCGCGAGGTGTCGAGCCAGTTCACGAAGGCGGCGCGCATCTGCGCCGAGGGCTGCGTCTTGCCGTGGGGCGGCATTTCTCCGGCGGCGACGCGGCGCAGGATTTTCTCCCATTCGTCGGCGTGCTTGCCGGTGCGGATGTCGTCGGCGTGCAGGTCTTCCACCGAGAGGTCGGCGATGTTGTCGATGTCGTTGTGGCAGCGTGAGCAGTATTCGCCCAGCATCGGCTCGACGAAGTTCGCGGCCTGCTGCGGGGTCATCGCGGCGAAGCCGGGCGTCTGGTCTGGCGCGGCGTCCTGAGTTGCAGCGTAGACGGTGGCGGCGGTGACGAGTGCGCTCAGCGCGAGCGTCGTCCTGCCGAGGTTGTGTCGCCCGAGAAGGCTCATCGATGTTTCCGACCCCATGGCCGGGCCCGCGTTTTCGCGGGTTTCCGGCACGCCCTGTCCCGCCGAAACGGGTCCTGTTGGGCGGACGGGTTATCGGTTGGGGGTGTTGCGGTCCAACAGCATTAATCGGACATGGCGTGCGAGAAATTGGAGCGGGGGCGTTCGGGGACACGCGGGGGGCTTCGACAAGCTCAGCCTGAGCGGGATTGAGATACTGCGCTACCTCCGCTCACCCTGAGCTTGTCGAAGGGTCAGGCTGAGCTTGTCGAAGCCCCTGCAGTCCAAGCCGACAGCCGTGCTGCTCAGGCCAGCGGTCCCGGATCAAGTCCGGGACGACGGATGTTCAGAGCGAACCGATCGCCAGGAAGCGGTCTTCGCGCTGGCGGACCAACTCAGCGCGCGAACGGCGGCTCAGCGCATCGAGTTCGCGGCCAACCGCATCGGCCAGTGCGCGAGCGGTGGCGGCGGGGTCGCGGTGCGCGCCACCCAGCGGTTCGGGGACGATGCCGTCGATGACCTTGAGACCCAGCAGGTCCTGCGCCGTGACCTTCATCGCGGTCGCCGCATCCGCAGCCTTGTCGGGCGTGCGCCACAGGATCGAGGATGCGCCCTCGGGCGAGATCACCGAGTAGACCGAGTGCTCCAGCATCAGCACGGTGTTGGCGGCGGCGATCGCCACCGCGCCGCCCGAGCCGCCTTCGCCCACGATCACCGCCACCATCGGCACGCCGAGGGCAAGACAGGCCTCGGTCGAGCGGGCGATGGCTTCGGCCTGGCCGCGTTCCTCGGCCTCGACGCCGGGGAAGGCACCTGCGGTGTCGACCAGCGTGACGACCGGCAGGCCGAACTTGCTGGCCATTTCCATCAGGCGGATCGCCTTGCGGTAGCCTTCGGGCTTGGCCATGCCGAAGTTGTGCTTGATGCGGGTGGTCGTGTCGTGGCCCTTTTCGTGGCCGATGACCATGACCTTGCGGCCATCCAGCGTGGCGAGGCCGCCGATGATCGCGGCGTCCTCACCGTAGAGGCGGTCACCGCCCAGCGCGACGAAATCGGTGAAGATCAGGCGCAGGTAATCGACGAAGTGCGGGCGCTGCGGGTGGCGCGCCACCTGCGTCTTCTGCCACGGGGTCAGCTTCGCGTAGGTCGCCTCCAGCATGCCGGAGCTTTTCTTGGCGAGCTTGTCGATCTCGCTCTCGATGTCGAGGTCGCTGCCGTCGGCGGTGGCGCGCAGTTCGGCGATGCGCGCTTCCAGCTCGGCGATCGGCTTTTCAAAATCGAGGAACGAAATCATGCTCTTCCAGTCCGTGTCGTCGGCGCTGTGTGCGACCGATACCACAATGCCTTTACTCACTCGTCACCCTGAACTTGTTTCAGGGTCCATTTCGCCGTTCACACGGCGGCCTGATCGGCACGATGGACCCTGAAACAAGTTCAGGGTGACGCGGTGGTATGGGGCTAGCGTTGGGTCTGCCCCATACCGATACTTCAGTCGGCGGCGCGCTTCGCCAGCCAGTCTTCCAGCCACTTGATCGTGTAGTCGCCCGAGTTGAACTCGGGGTCCTCGAGCAGTGCCTGATGCAGCGGGATCGAGGTCTTCACACCGTCGATCACCATCTCGCCCAGCGCGCGCTTCAGGCGCATGATCGCGCCGTTGCGGCTGCGGCCAGAGACGATCAGCTTGCCGATCATCGAATCGTAGTACGGCGGGATACGATAGCCGGCGTAGAGCCCGGAATCGACGCGCACGTTCATGCCGCCTGCCGCGTGGTAGCCCGTGACCTGACCCGGCGAGGGGGTGAAGTTCCACGGGTCTTCCGCGTTGATGCGGCACTCGATGGCGTGGCCCTTGAACTCGATCTCGTGCTGCTTGAACGAGAGCGGCTGGCCGTCGGCGATGCGGATCTGTTCGCGCACCAGATCGACGCCGGTGATGGCCTCGGTCACCGGATGCTCCACCTGCAGGCGGGTGTTCATCTCGATGAAGTAGAACTCGCCGTTTTCCCAGAGGAACTCGATCGTGCCCGCGCCGCGATAGGCCATGTCGGCCATCGCCTTCGAGACGATGCCCCCCATGCGGTCGCGCTCTTCCGGCGTGATGACGGGCGAGGGGGCCTCTTCCAGCACCTTCTGGTGGCGGCGCTGGAGCGAGCAGTCGCGCTCGCCGAGGTGCACCGCTTCGCCGTTGCCGTCGCCGAACACCTGGAATTCGATATGGCGCGGGTTGCCGAGGTACTTTTCCATGTAGACCGTGGCGTCACCGAAGGCCGCCTTGGCCTCCGAACGGGCCTGGCCCATCTGGCTTTCCAGTTCCTCAGGGCTGTTCACGACCTTCATGCCGCGACCACCACCGCCCGAAGCGGCCTTGATGATGACCGGGTAGCCGATCGTCTCGGCCAGCGCGCGCGCCTCGTCGAAGTCCTCGATCGCGCCGTCCGAACCCGGGACCAGCGGAAGGCCGAGCGCGCCTGCTGTGCGCTTGGCCTCGACCTTGTCGCCCATCGTGCGGATGTGCTCGGGCTTGGGGCCGACCCACTTCAGGCCGTGCGCCTCGACGATCTCGGCGAAGCGGGCGTTCTCGGAGAGGAAGCCGTAGCCGGGATGCACGGCGTCGGCCTGCGTGATCTCGGCGGCCGAGATGATGGCGGCGACGTTGAGGTAGCTGTCCTTCGCGGCGGGCGGGCCGATGCAGACCGCGTGGTCTGCCAGGCGCACGTGCATCGCGTCGGCGTCGGCGGTCGAGTGGACCGCGACGGTCTCGATGCCCATCTCGTGCGCGGCACGGTGGATGCGCAGCGCGATTTCGCCGCGGTTGGCAATCAGGAGGCGCTTGATGGCCATGTCAGTCCCGCTCTCAGCCGATCACGACGAGCGGCTGGTCGTATTCGACCGGCTGCTGGTTGTCGACGAGGATCGCGGTGACGGTGCCCGCCTTGGGCGCGACGATCTGGTTCATGACCTTCATGGCCTCGACGATGAGGAGCACGTCGCCCTGCTTCACGGTCTTGCCGACCGAGATGAAGTCGGGCGCGCCCGGCTCTGCGGCGAGGTAGACGGTGCCGACCATCGGCGACTTCACGGCATCGACCGGCGCGGCGGCAGCGACGGGCGCGGCCTCTGCGGCGGCGGCAACCGGCGCGGCGGCAGCGGCAGGCGCCGGAGCATAGCCCATCGGCGGCAGGCTGGCGGCCATCTGCTGGACCATCTGGCGCGAGACGCGGATCTTGCGATCGCCGTCCTCGACCTCGATCTCGGTCAGGCCGGTGTCGGCCAGCAGCTCTGCGAGCTCGCGTACCAGGGCGCTATCGATATTCACGCGACTTCCTTTCGTGCAAGATAACCGAGCAGCGTTGCCAGTGTGTCTTTCAGGTCCTTGCGGTGGACCACCATGTCGACCATGCCGTGGGCATGGAGGTACTCGGCGCGCTGGAAGCCGTCGGGGAGTTTTTCTCGGATCGTATCCTGGATCACGCGCTGGCCGGCAAAGCCGATGAGCGCGCCGGGTTCGGCGATCTGCACATCGCCGAGCATGGCGTAGCTGGCGGTGACGCCGCCGGTGGTGGGATCGGTCAGGACGACGATGTAGGGCAGGCCCGCTGCGGCAAGGCGGCGGGTGGCAACGGTGGTCTTGGGCATCTGCATGAGGGACAGGATGCCCTCCTGCATGCGCGCGCCGCCCGCAGCGGTGACGATGACGTAGGCGCAGTTCTCGGCGATCGCCTTCTCGGCACCGGCGACGAAGGCTTCGCCCACGGCCATGCCCATCGAGCCGCCCATGAATTTGAAGTCCTGCACGCCCAGCACGGCCTTGGCGCCGTTCACGGCGCCAAAGGCGTTGGTCAGCGCATCGGGATAGGGGTTGGCGGCGCGGGCGGCCTTGAGGCGGTCGGGATACTTCTTGGTATCGCGGAAATTCAGAGGGTTCTCGGGAACCTTGGGGGTCGGCAGGACGGTGTAGCCGGTGTCCAGCAGCAGGTCGAAGCGGGCCTTGGCGCCGATGCGGCCATGGTGCTCGCACTTCGGGCAGACCGAAAGATTGGCCTCGAATTCCTTGATGAAGAGCATCTCGCCGCAGCTGGCGCACTTCATCCAGAGGTCATCGGGCGTATCGCGCTTGGCGAGGCTCGATATGGAATTTCGGACTTTGTCGAGCCAACTCATTCGATTTCGTACCAATCTTCGTGGAAAAGGGCCTTCGAGACTGGCCTTTTCCCCTTTGTTTCGGCGCGTCTCGTGCGCGTACGGCGGCGACCCGGAAGAACGCCGGAGCCGTACGAGGCGCGCCCATTAGAGGAATCCGCGTGAGGGTCGCAAGCCAATTCGCCCGGACCTGTGGGCAACTGCGCGGTACGAGCATCGCCGGGGCGTAGCGGGGCGGCGATATGACGGCGCAGATTGGATACGAAAACCGGGCGTTATCGGCGTTGACGCCACTCCCGCCCTGCAATCGTATTCATACGCTTTCCCTAAGCGGAAAGGAGTGGTTTTCGTCATCCCGGACTTGATCCTGGACCGTGGGCGGTCTTTAGATGTGGTCATCGGCGGCGCTCCGGCGCAAAGCCAGGCATAAATGCCGCCCTGCGCCGGGATGACGAGGAACTGCGATTGACCACCCCCGGCTCCATTCCCGTCGCTGCCCATCGCAACGCTTATGGCGACGAGCCGGGCGAGCCTTTCGAGCTTTCCGTCCCCATCGAGGCGCCCGTCGCGATCGAGACCAACGGCATTGCCTATGCCGTGATGATGGCGACTCCGCTGGCGCTGGAGGACTTCGTCACCGGCTTCCTGATGGCCGAGGGGCTCGCAGAGGCGCACGAAGTCGGCGAAGTTGCGGTCCATCGAACCGAGGATGCGCAGTGGGGGACGGGCTACGTCGCGCGTGTCAACCTGCCGGCCGAGCGCCTTGGCCCGATCCTGGAGCGCGCCCGGCGGCGGGTGGGCGACAGTTCCTGCGGCATCTGCGGCATCGAGGGCGTGGAAGCGGCGTTGCGCTCGCTGCCGCCGTTGCCTCGGGCATCGCAGGCGAGTCCGCAGGCGATCCACAGGGCGCTCGGCGCGCTGGCGGCGGGGCAGGAACTCGGCCGCCACACCCGCGCCACCCATGCCGCCGCGTTCTGCGACGAGGAAGGGCGGCTCGTGGCCCTGCGCGAGGATGTCGGGCGGCATAACGCGCTCGACAAGCTGGTCGGCGCGCTGGCGCGGGCCAATGGCGGACAGTGCGTCGATCCGTCGCTGGGGTTCATCGTCATGACCTCGCGCTGTTCCTACGAACTGGTCGAGAAGACCGTGCGCGCCGGGTGCCCGCTACTGGTGACGATCTCGGCGCCGAGCGACCTCGCGGTGCGCCGCGCACTGGCGGCGGGGCTCAGGCTGGCGGTGGTAGCGCGCGGGGATTCCATGCTCATGGTCGATCCCGATCAACGGTTCGTCGAAGGCGAGAGGCCGGTTATCCTTGCAGACAGGGCGGAGCGAACATAGGTTCGCGGACAACCGGGTTTTTCACGAGGATTACTGCATGGCCACGGCCACCGAAACTGCTGGCGAACTCAAGCTGACCCCGCCCGACCCCGTGCCGGTGGTCCAGCCCGAGCGGGCCGCCGGCCTCGTCCCCGTAGGCGACGAGGCGAAGAGCAAGCTGCAGGTGCGTGTTGCCGAGTTCGTCGACGATCTCGTCGCGCAGGATGCCGCCTCGCCCGAATTCGGCCGCCGGGTGGACCAGCTGACCAGCATGGGCCGCAAGGAGATTGCCGAGGCCTCGGGCCATTCCAACCGCTTCCTCGACCGCCCGGTGCGGGCGATGGACAAGGATGCGGGCGTGGGCGCCGACCTTGCCGAATTGCGCCGCACGGTGGAAGACCTTGACCCCAGCCGGAAGGGCAACCTCATGGCGCCGCGCAAGCTGTTCGGGGTGATCCCGTTCGGCTCCAAGCTGCGCAACTACTTCGACGGCTATACCAGCGCGCAAGGGCACATCAGCGCGATCCTCGCGCGGCTTCAGGGCGGCAAGGACGAACTGCTGATGGACAATGCCGCCATCGACGTGGAGCGGCAGAACCTCTGGGCCGCGATGGGCAAGCTGGAGCAGATGATCTACATGTCCCGCGCGCTCGACCAGGCGCTGGAGGACAAGGCCAACGACCTCGACCACACCGATCCCGCCAAGGCCAAGGCGGTGCGGGAGAGCGCGCTGTTCTACGTACGCCAGCGCACGCAGGATCTGCTGACTCAGATGGCGGTGTCGGTACAGGGCTACCTCGCGCTCGATCTGGTCAAGAAGAACAACGTCGAGCTGGTGAAGGGCGTCGATCGCGCCTCGACCACCACGGTCGGCGCGCTGCGCACGGCGGTGACGGTGGCGCAGGCGATGGCGAACCAGAAGCTGGTGCTCGAACAGATCACCGCGCTCAACACGACGACCGCCAACATCATCGACGCCACCGGCCAGATGCTCAAGGACAACACCGCGCGCATCCACGAGCAGGCTGCGAACTCGACGATCCCGCTGGAGACGCTGAGCCGCGCGTTCCAGAACATCTACGACACGATGGATTCGATCGACACCTTCAAGGTGAAGGCGCTTGATTCGATGAAGCAGACGATCACCTCGCTCGAAGGGGAGATCGGCAAGTCCAAGGCCTACGTCGCCCGCGCACAGGGCCAGTCCGAGGGGCTGGCGGTGACAGAAGGCGGGGCTGGGGGTACCGGCGCGAAGTCGCTGCTGGAGGCGCTGGACTAAGCGACGATGGCCCAGGTTCCTTCCCGCGTATCGCAGGACGTGGTGCGCGCCGCCCGGCGCCAGCGCGCCGCACGCATCTACAACGCCCGCAAGGAGCAGTGGCGCTTTCGCATGCGCCGCCTGCGCCGCGCCTTCCTGGCGATGGCGGGTATCTACATCGCCGGGCTGGTCGCGGCGCTGGCGCTGGGCGGCGTCTCGTTCCTGGCGACGCTGCTGACGGTGCTGCTGGGGCTGGCGGTCTTCGTGGTGCTCTCGATCTTTCCGGCCAGCCCGCGCACCCATGTCGAGGACATGAACGCGGCCAGCCTGCCCGAGCTGGCCGGCGCCACCGAACTGTGGCTGGAAGGCCGGCGCAAGGCGCTGCCCAATGCCGCCGTCGATGCGATCGACATGATCGGCGTGCGGCTGGAACAGCTGTCCCCGCAACTGGCGGTGCTCGACGAGCGTGGCCCTGCCGCGCGCGAGGTGCGCAAGCTGCTGACCGAACATTTGCCGGGGATGGTCGACAGCTACACCCGCATCCCCGCGCAGCTGCGCGGGAGGGCGGGTTCCGGCGGCACTTCACCGTCCGAGCAACTGGTCGACGGGCTGTGCGTCATCGCCGACCAGATCGAGGCGATGAGCGAGGACTTGTCCCGCAACGACGTCGATGCGCTGGCGACGCGCGGGCGCTTCCTCGAAGTGAAGTACCAGGGCGAGGAATGACCCCGGGCGTGATCGAGATGCTGACCCGCGCGGAAAGCCTGCCGTTCTCGGTGGCGCTGGCGCTCATGCTGATGCTGGCCCTGCTGCAGGTTGTCGGCGCGGGCGATCTGATCGGCGGCGATACCGACTTCGACATCGATGCGCATGGCGGCCACGTCTCGCTCGACGCCGGGCTGCTGTCGTTCGTCGGGCTCGGCCGGGTGCCGTTTCTGATGTGGCTGATGCTGCTGTTGATCGTGTTCGGGCTGACCGGGCTGCTGGGGCAGGAACTGCTGATTGCGCTGACCGGCCATCCGCTGACCGCGTGGATCATGGGCCCGCTCGCCGCCTTGGTGTCGCTCCCGCTGACCGGCGCCGTTGCGCGTCCGCTGGGACGCATCATGCCGCGTGACGAGACGACCGCGATCGATGTCATGCTGCTGGTCGGGCGCGAGGCGGAAATCGTCATCGGCACTGCCACGCAAGGCTCCCCGGCGCGGGGGCGGGTGGTGGATCACCACGGCCACCCGCATCACGTCATGGTCGAGCCCGACAATGAGGGCCAGCGCTTCGTCCAGGGCGAAAAGGTGCTGCTGGTGCGCCGCGAGGGCGAACTGTTCAAGGCCATCGCGCGCGGGGATCATTACCTGCCGCGGTTGTGACGGCTGGGGCTTCGACAAGCTCAGCCTGAGCGGGAATGGAAGACCTGCTCTAAACACCGCTCAGGCTGAGCTTGTCGAAGCCCCCGCCGGACACGGTGCACTCGATTTTAATCCCGGTTTTCCTTGCCCCGTCACGATCCCGGGCTAGCATCGCCAGGGACGACTACAATCTGGGGGAATCACTAAAATGCAGGATCTTGTCGGCATCGCCATCATCGCCGGCATCGCGCTGTTCGTGCTGCTGGCGCTCACCCTCATGATCGCGCGGCTCTACAAGCGCGCGACCAAGGAGATCGGCTTCGTGCGCACCGGCTTCGGCGGCGAGAAGGTGGTGATGAACGGCGGCGCGCTGGTCCTGCCGGTGTTCCACGAGACGATGCCGGTCAACATGAACACCGTGCGGCTCGCGGTAGAGCGCAAGAACCAGGATGCGCTCATCACGCTCGATCGCCTGCGGATCGACGTGAAGGCGGAGTTCTACGTGCGTGTGCGCCCCGATGCCGGAGCCATCGCCATGGCCGCGCAGACGCTGGGCCAGCGCACCATGCACCCGGAGGCGCTCAAGGAACTGGTCGAGGGCAAGTTCGTCGATGCGCTGCGCTCGGTCGCGGCAGGGATGACGATGAACCAGTTGCACGAACAGCGTGCGGACTTCGTGCAGAAGGTGCAGCAGGTTTCCTCCTCCGACCTCGCGATGAACGGGCTGGAGCTGGAATCGGTGTCGCTGACCGGGCTCGACCAGACATCGATCGAGCACTTCAACGCCAACAACGCGTTCGACGCCGAGGGCTTGACCAAGCTGACCGAGCAGATCGAACTGCGCAAGAAGGCGCGCAACGACATCGAGCAGGAAACCCGCGTTCAGATCGAGACGAAGAACCTCGAAGCCGCGCGCCAGACCTTCTCGATCCAGCGCGAGAACGAATTCGCCAGGCTGGAGCAGGAACGCGAGGTCGAGATGCGCCGCGCCGAGCAGGCGGCGGAGATCGGCCGCGAGCAGGCCGCGCGCGGGCGTGAGGCCGACGAGGCGCGCATCCTCGCCAAGCAGCAGGTCGATGCCCGCCAGATCGAGGCGGACCGGGCTATCCAGGAAGCGCGCATCGCGCAGGCCCAGGCGGTCGAACTCGCCCGTCAGGAGCAGCAGATCGCGGTCCAGAACAAGAGTCGCGAAGAAAGCCAGGCCAAGTCCGAGGCCGACGCCGCACGCGCCAAGGCGGTCGCCGCCGAGGAACAGGTGACCACCAGCCGCGAGACCGAAGTGGCCGAGCGCGCCAAGCGCATCGAACTGATCGAGGCCAGCAAGGAAGCCGAGCGCCAGGCGATCTCGGTCAAGGTCCAGGCCGAGGCCGAGAAGGCCGCCGCTACCAACCGCGCCGAGGCCGTCCGCGTCGAGGCCGAGGGCGAGGCCGAGGCGGAGAAGCTGCGGGCCGATGCGGCGCGCGTGCGCTTCGAGGTCGAGGCGGCAGGCCAGCGCGCCATCAACGAGGCGGCCAACCTCCTGAGCAGCGACCAGATCTCGCTGCAGATGAAGATGGCGCTCCTGAAAGTGCTGCCCGAAGTCGTGCGCGAGAGCGTGCGGCCGCTGGAGGCGATCGATTCGATCAAGATCGTGCAGGTCGATGGACTCACCCAGAAGGGCGGTTCGGGCGGCGGCGCCTCGGCAGCAGGTGGTTCGGGCAACCTCGCCAACGATGCGGTCAGCGCCGCGCTTGCCTATCGTGCGCAGGCCCCCGTGATCGACGGGTTGATGAAGGAACTCGGCCTCGACGGTGCCTCGCTGGCGACGATGGTGGCGGGGGCGGTTGAACCGGCGGCGGGCGAGAATGGGGTCTATCGGCCGAAGCCGGCGAAATAGGGATCGCCGGGGCGGCGGGCCCCGGTGCTTGCGTCATGCTATCGCTTCTCCCGGCGCGACCAGGGAGAGGCGGGCATGGCATACAAGATCCTGCTGTTCATGAAGCGGCGCCCCGACCTCACGGTCGAGGCGTTCCGCGAATATTACGAGACCCGGCATGCCCCGCTCGCCCAGCGATATTCGCGCGGGGTGAGGCGCTACTTGCGGCGCTACATCGATCCGCAGCCGCATCCCGAGACCGGCGCTTTCCTTGACGGACCCGACGTCATCACCGAACTGTGGTTCGAGGACGAGGCGATCTACCGCGCGGCGCTCGGCTACATCACCACCAGCCTGATGCCGGCGGAGATCGTCGCGGACGAGAAGGCCCTGTTCGACCGGTCCTCCTTCCGCATCGCCACCGTGGTGGAGTGCGAGAGTGCCGGAGTGGGCGAAGGCTGATGGCGGCACCCCTGCGCGGACGGGTCCGCGCAGGGGGCGCCCGGCCCGGTCAGTACGACCCGGAGCTGTCCTTGGCATCGACGACGCCGTCGCCATTGGTATCGAGCTTTTCGAACATGCGCTCGCCCGAGGCGTTGAATTCGGCCAGCGTCAGGTTGCCGTCCTTGTCGGTGTCGAGCACCCCGAAGCGGACGTGAGCCTGCTTGAGCTGGCCTTCCGGCACGGCGGCGTCCTTGCCGAAGCGGGCCGTGAACTCGCCTACATACTCCGCCTCGCTGACCTTGCCGTCGCCGTCGAGGTCGAAGGTCTTGTACTTGGCGGCACGGGCGGCGGCGAATTCCGCGGCGGTGACGCGGCCGTCGTGGTCGGTGTCGTTCTCGCGCACGAAGGCGTCCTTGCCGTGGCCCGGCGCGACCCGGCGTTCGGTTTCGGTGTGGCCGGCATGGTCGCCGGCGGCGTCCTGCGCGAAGGCGGCCTGCGGGCTTGCGAGGGCGAGTGCCAGGCCGGCGTAGATGAGGGTCTTGGTCATGGTCTTCTCCGTTGCGTAAGTTCGGGTCACTCTTCCACCTGGAAGGTGAGCGAAGTGGTGTAGCTGCGCTCGTCCGTGCCTGATCCCGGCGGCGCATCGGCGCGGTGCCGGGTCATCAGCACGTAGACGCCGGGGCGCTGGAAACGCAGCACGGCCTTGCCCTGCGCGTCGGTCCTGACGACGCGGTGGTCGACCGCTTCCTCGTAGTCGGCGCCGCCCCGGTCGAGAACCAGCTCCTGCCCGGCCATCGGCTTGCCGTCGAACAGTACCGTCAGCGCGAAGGGCGTGTCGAGGTAGAGTTCGCTGGGATGCGTGACCGGCTGGATGCGCAGCCGCCCGATCGCCACGTCCACGGGCGCGCGGGTGGGCTGCTTCTTGGTCACGTAGACGTCGGCGACGGTCTCGGTCTGGCTGGTGCGGACTTGCGCGGCGTCCTTGGGCGCCTCGCCGTGGACCGGACGCCACTCGCCGCCGACCAGCGCGCTCTTGCCCACGCGGCCGAGCCTGACGCCGGTGGTGAAGCGATACGTGCCCTCCGCCTCGATCGGGCTTTCGAGGATCACCAGCTGCTTGAGCGGGGTGATCGACTGGAAGCTGCCGCGCGATCCGTCGGGCAGGACGACGTGGTAGTCGCTGGAATCGACGGGGACTTCGGGGCGGAAGAACGTCTCCGCGAAGGCGGATTCGATCGTCACCATCTTCTCCGTATTGGCCGCGAAGACCTTGGGCAGGAGATAGGACGTATGCGCGAGCGCGGCGCCCGGCGCGATGCCGAGGGCGGTGGCGGATGCGGCGGCGCAGAGCAGCGCGGCGATCCGGCGGAACGATGTGGGACTGGCCATGGCTACGGTTTTCCTCGTGAATTCGGGGGTCATTGCCCGGTGATCTCGAACGTGAAGCTGTGCGCGGCGCCGTCCGGCGGGCGCGGGAAGGGCGCGGCGCGGCGCACCAGCTGCAGCGCTTCGGCGTCGAAGCGGGACGAGCCCGAACCGCGTGCGACATGGATCGCCCTGGCCGCTCCGTTGGGTTCGACGGTGAAGCCGACGAGGACCGCGCCCGCGCCGATCGTGTTGCCGCGCCGGTAGCGCTGGAGGTGCTGGTAGACGCGGCCGTTGAAGTTGCCGACGGCGGAATTGCCGGCCTGGTCAGTGCGGCCGCCGCCGCTGCCGCCCGATCCCCTGGCCGGGGTTTCGGCCGCGTTTTCCGCCATGCGGGACTGCGGGCCGCTCGCCGCAGCCGGGGCGACGACGGCTTGTGCGGGTATCAGCCGGGCCACGGGCATCGCGCGCGTGGTGCTGGCCGCGGTGCCGTCGCCGGTGCGGCCCGCTCCCCCGCCGCCCGCCTGCGCGGCGGGGGAAGGGACGGGCTGCGGCGAAGGACGCGCCTGCGGCTCGGCCATGGCGACCTGGGAAGGTGCTTCAACCGGTTTGGCGGAAGCGCGTTCCTGCGGTCTTTCGGGCGTGGCGGAAGGCTGCGGCCTGGGACCGGGGCCGCCTTCGCGCATGGACAGGTCGATGCTGACGAGGGACGCGCGGGTGCCGCCCTCCACCAGCGTCGCTTCGGTCCAGGTCATTGCGAGCAGCGCCGCGACCAGCGCATGCGCGCCGATCGAGGCGGCCATGGCATTGAGGTCCACTCTCGAAAAAGTGGAGGCACGCCAGCCCTGCCCCGGCTGCAGCCAGCCCATCCAGGATGCCATGGCCACCTCTCCCCCCTCAGAACATCTTCGAGAGAGCGGCCTTGAAGTTGCGGCCGGTCGCGGGCCGCGTCGACAAGGCGGACTGGTAGTAGGTGTCGAAGATGTTCTCCACGCTCAGGCGCAGCGCGACGTTCTCGAAGATGCCGCCGCTTGGCTTGATCGTGGCGCGCAGGTTGTGGACGTCGAAGCCCTCGTGCTCGGTGCCGTTGATGTCGAGGTCTTCGGCGAGCGTGGTTTCCCAGCGCACGTCCAGCAGCTTGCCGAAGCGCTTGCCGGCCGAGAGCATGTAGGTCTTCTGCGGCAGGTTGGTCCAGTCGTCGATCACGCCGGTGGTGCGCAGGCGCTCGCCATCGGGAATGGTGGCGTTGAAATCGAAGTAGAGCCCGCTCGTCGTGGCGTAGGACGCCTCGATCTCGAAGCCGTCGAGATAGACCTCGCTCACGCCAGAATAGGACGTGTTGTCGGTCATCTGGGTGTCGTAGTAGTTGACCTTGATCGCCAGATGGTCGCCCCGGCCGAGCAGGTCGGTGCGGTCGAACGAGCCGCCGGCTTCCCAGGTGCGGCTCTTTTCCGGCTGGTTCATGTAGGTGGCGTTGTCGAGGTCGTCGATGATCGGCAGGTTGCGGGTGCGTGCCCAGCTGCCGAAGGCGGCGAGGCCGAACGGCAGCTCGTAGCGGGCCGAGACGCCGCCCATCCAGGCCTGGTTGTTGTAGGATACCGGCGTGCCGGTGCGGTTGGACTTGATGTTCGAGGTTTCCCAGCGGATCGCCGGGCTCAGCGTGAAGCCCTGGAACAGGCCGATCTCGTCCACCGCGAAGGCGGCCATGCGATTGTCGGTGCCGCCCGGCGCGCTGCTGGCGTCGGCGCGCTTCTTGTGGATGTACTCGACGCCGAAGTGCAGGTTGTGGCGGATCGGGCCGGTGGTGAACAGCGCCGCGTTCTTCAGCGTGATCTTGGAGGTTTCGTAGCGGTGGTCGGCGTCGAGCACGGCCGAGATCGGGGTGCCGACCGCGCTCTGGTCGATCTCCTGGTTGGCGTAAGTGTAGAGCAACTGGAGGTTGACCGCGTCATTGTCGACCGGATCGTAGGCGTAGGACACCGTCAGTACCTGGCTCTTGGTGTCGCGGTCGACGTTGCCGAATACCCCGGCGGTGGTGCCGAAGCTGTCGTAGGGCACGTCGCGGTCGCTGGTGGTGGTCTGGTTGAAGCTGGCGGCGATGGTGTGGGCGTTGTCGGCACCGAAGTGGAACGCGCCCTTCACCAGGAAGCCGGGCAGGTCGAACTTGCTGTTGCCGATGTCGTCGCCGTGGCCGTCCTGCTGCGTGCTCTGCGTGCGCCAGGTGTAGTTCGCCAGGAACTCGAACTGTTCGGTCGGCATCGCCGCGACGGTGGTGGACGTGGCGAAGCCGTTGCCGTTGGTCTGGCCGGATACCGTCTGGCTGGCGGTGATGCCGGTCTTGCCGTGCAGGACGGTGGACGCATCGTTGGTCTCCAGCAGCACGACGCCGCCGATGATGCCCGAGCCCCATTCGAAGCTGCCGACCGTGCCGCGGATCACCTGCGCCTGCTTGTAGAGCAGCGGATCGGTGAACAGCTGGGTGCCGACGCGGTAGATTTCCTCGGAACCGGTGGTCGCGCCATCGACCACGAAGGCGACCTTCTGGTCGGTGCCATACGTGCCGTTGGCGCCGAAGCCGCGGATGTTGATGCCCGAGCCGATCGGCGTCGAGCCGTTGATAAGGGTGACGCCGGGCACCGAATCCAGCAGCTCGGCGATGGTCGAGGCCTGGCGATCCTCGATCTCCTCACGTCCGACCACGGTGATCGGCGTGGCGGTGTCGGTGCGGATCGCGCGGGCGCTCTCGCCGATGTCGATGGTGCCCAGGAAGTTGCCCTCGGCGCCCTTCTCCTGCGCTTCCTTCCCGGTCGCGGCGTCCTGCGACTGATCCTGCGCGGCGGCCGGGACGGCGGCCAGGAAAGCGACAGCGGATGCGCCGCCGAGCGCGCGGGCGGCAAAACTACGAAGCATGACTATTCCCCTTGTGCTAATGCGAGTCGGTTGCATTAGCGGGTCGGGGAATACGCGATGACGCTCCGGGGTAAAGTGTTTTTTTGTAACAGACGGCGGTTCGGTTATTACGCGCCCACAGGCGGGCGGCGCCGCAGGTGGATGATCTGGGCTGTCACGCCGACGATCAGCGCGGCCAGCAGGAAGCCCTGCGCGCCCAGCAGAACCGGCGATTTCAGGTCGGTCACCAGCGGATGCCCGTCCGGCACGCGGCGCAGGATTTCCGAGACGGTCGGCACCATCAACAGGAAGGCCGTCACGCTCAGCAGGATGGTTTCCGGATAGATGGTCAGCGATCGCGGCAGGGGCAGGGCGGCGACGCCATAGCCCGCCAGCAGCAGCACGATCGTCGCCGTGCCGATGCCGTAGCTGATCGGCTGGTGGGCGACCAGGAAGACCGTGGTGGCCCCCAGCAGCATCGAAAGGAAGTATACCTTGCCGAGCCAGTTGCGGGGTGTGATCCGGCCATGGCGCAGGATCATGCAGGCGGCGGCTGGAATGGCCGGCAGGCTGCCGATCGTGTGAATCCATCCCAAGGGCGATATTCCGAACATCTGTGCATCCTTCTCGTGATGATGGCGCGGCGTGGGCGCGCGGATCCGCTGCCCCTTCGCGAGGAGGGGTCGTGCGGGGACCGGGTGTGGAAAGCGGCTTGGAGCCTGGACCGGCTCAGAGTCTGAACCGCTGGGCCAGCAGCCAGCGGCCCATGGCGGTGACCCCGAGGCAGGCGGCGGCATACCAGACGATGACGTAGAGCGGGTCGTTGGCAGGGCAGCAGAAGGCGAAGACCAGGGCGCCGCAGGCGCCTGCGGCAAGTCCGCAGGCGAGGGCACTGCGCTCCTGATGCGTGGGGGCGCCGCGCCGCATCAGCAGGGCGAGGATGCCCATGACCGGCAGCGAGACGACCAGGATGGACAAGGCGCACAGCATCCCGTGCAGCGGCGAGAGCCGCTCCAGCAGCGCATCGCCGTGCGCGCCGGCGGGGGCGATGAACAGGCCGGCGACCGCCAGCCCGCCCGCGAGCGCGATGGCGACGGAAAGGCCGGCGCGGGACGATGCGGTGGGCGCGAAAGAGCGGATCGCGGCGGCGCAGCTTACCCCGGCCAGCAGGACGAGGCCGCCCAGCTTCCATTGCATGTAGGCAGATCCGATCGCCTGCCCCATGTCCGGCCGCATCAGTCCCAGCGCCCGGAACAGCGCGATCTCGAGCATGCAGGCCGCGATCACGATCGCCGCGTCGCGCCAGGCGCTACGCCGTCGCACCGGGGCGAGATCGGCGGACAGGCGGCGGATCAGGGCGTCACTCGACATCGTCGGTCTTCTCTATGAATGCGGTCAGGCGGGCGAGGCCGCGGTGGATGTTCATCTTGACTGCGGAGGCGGACAGCCCGGTCTCGTGCGAGGCGTCCTCGATGGTGTATCCCTGCAGCTTGACGAGGGCGATCACCTGGGCCTGCGCCGGGCGCAGCTGCTCCAGCAGGCTGGCCAGCACGGTGGCGCTGGTCACCATCGCCTCGTGATCGCTGATCGCCAGGTCGTCCGGCAGCGCGTCGGTCGGACGGCGGCCGATGCCGCGCAACTGATCGATCCACTTGCGCTTGGCGATCGCCGCCAGCCAGGCGCGCAGGGGATAGGCCGGATCGTAAGTGTGCCGCCGCCGGTGGACCGCCAGCAGCGTTTCCTGCACCGCATCGTCGACTTCGCCCGGCGGCAGGCGGCGCTCGAAGTAGCGCTGCAGCCACGGCGCCAGTTCGCCCAGCAGGCGGCGGTAGGCACCGCCATGGCCATCCTGCGCGGCGATCATCAGCCGGTCCCACTCCGCGCAAGGGGAGGGCCGGGCGCGCGCCTGCCCCTCGCCCCGGGGCGAGGGGCGCTGGATCAGCGTGAGGAGAGGGTGCAGGCGCATGATGGTCTATTCGACCGAAACGCCCGGCAAGTCACATGCCGCCCGAAATTTTTATCCGATGCCCGCTCGATCGTCGCGGGCGCGGGTTCACGCCGCGCGGCAATAGGCGGTGACGGTCTCGACCACCTGTTCGCGCCGGCGCGCGGCGGCGGCTTCGCTGGTGGTGTCGGCCTTGAAGATCGTCGCGAAGGTATAGCGGTTGGAGACGAAGTAGAAGGCCAGCGCGCTGATCGTCATGTGCAGGTCCACCGCGTCGATGCCCGCCCGGAAGCTGCCGTCGGCGACGCCCCGCTCGATCAGGGCGCGGGTGCCGGGGAGCACCATCTCGTTCTGCGCTTCCACCACGCTGCCGACATGGGGCGCGCGGCGCATGTTCTCGTCCATCACCAGCCGGACGAGTTCGGGGTGGTGGAAGTGATAGTCGAATGTCAGCGCCGTCAGCCGTTCCAGCGCCTGCAGCGGCGGCAGCTCGTCCAGCCCGGCGTCGAGTTCGGCCGAGCGGATGCCGCGATAGGCCTCGGTCAGGACGGCGCGGTAGAGGCCTTCCTTGCTGCCGAAGTGGTAGTAGATCATCCGCTTCGAGGTTGCCGTCGCCGCGGCGATCTCGTCCACGCGGGCGCCGGCGAAGCCCTTGTCGGCGAAGTGGGAGGTGGCGACGGCGACGATGTCGCGCCGGTTGCGTTCGGTAAAGCCCTGATCCTGCATGTCTTGCGTCCTATGGCCGGGGAGGCACGGGGCGGGCAATTCCTTTTGTCGCGATCAGATCTGCATCTTGACCTGCACGCCCAGCGCCAGCGCATCGTGGGTATGGCGCTGCGAGAAGGCGCCGGGATCGATGATGTACTGCACGTCCGGCCGGATGTTCAGCCAGCGGGCGACCTGCACGCCGTAGCTCAGCTCGATCGCGGTCTCGCCTTCGGGCAGGGCGGTGTAGCCGTCGCCGATTTCCGCTTCCGCCTCCGCATGAGCCGCGCGCAGGCGCTCGTTCACTTGCGCATGGATGACGCCGAGCGCCACCGTATCGGCATCGCGCCCGGCGAACGTGCCGAGCTTGAGCAGGCCCACCGCGTACCAGCGGGTGATCTGCGCCGACTGCTCGGGATTGGCGGTGAAGTGGCCGAAGATCGACAGGCCCCGCGTGCCGTCGCCGCCGCGATCGCGCAGGATCATCTGGTCGCCCAGCACATAGCCGCCGAAGCGGCTGCCGACTTGTCCGGTGCGTCCCTGCCGCGCGGCGTTCGCGGTATCGAAGTAGAAGCCCACCTTGTAATGGCCGGGCATCACGTGGCTTCCCGGCGTGGTGCCCGGATCGTACTCCAGCTCGATCGGCAGCAGCACCCCGGTGGTCTTGCCGGCGAAAGGCTTGAACGCGTTCCTTTCCAGACCAAGCTCGGGGTTCACCTGGTAGACGCCCGTGCGCACGATCAGGTCCGGGCGCAGCTTGTAGCGCACCGCAGCGCCCCAGCGCGCGTTCGGGTAGTTGTACCAGCCTGTGTTGCCGCTTTCCGAAAGCGGGTGGGCGCAGAAGGCCGCGTTGACCAGGTTGCAGCCGATCGCCAGGCCGCCCAGGTCGTTGCCCATCGCGAAGAAGCCGACCCGCAGGTTCAGTCGGCCGCCATCGAGGTTCTGCTCCCACGACAATTCGCCGAGGCGGGCATAGGGGCCGCCGGCGGCCTCCTGGATGGGCAGGCGGTTGCCCACGAAGTCGGACGAGATGCCGATGCCGCGACGGTCGTTGATGGTGACGTGGATCGCGCCGCCGGCAATGCCGGCGATCTTGTCCATGTCGAAGTCGGCGCCCGCGCGGATCTGCTGCGTATAGGCGGTGCCGCGCCGTTGCCCGCCATCGACGGCGGAGAACGTCTCGGAGACGTAGTCGGCCCGGATGCTGATGCCGGCGTCCTTGAGGGTGGTGCGCAGACCACCCCAGTCGCCGGTCAGCGTGTCGCGCGGGTGCGGTGCCTGCGGCGGCTTCGCGGTGGATGCGGCTTGCGGTTGGGCCTGGCGTTGGGCCGAACGGTCCTGCGCGGCGGCGGCCTCTTCGGCGTCATCGGCAAGGGCGGGGGCCGAGAATGTCAGTGCGCAGCCGGCGAGCGTCGCGAGGGAAACGGTGCGGTGGCCCATGGCCTCTCCTCCTCGATCGGCCTGCCGCGCCGGAAGGTGCGGCGGGCCGATCGGTCCTTATGGCATAGCGGGAAGGGGAGCGGGCATCCGGCCCGCTCCCGTCGGGGTCAGGGCAGCTTGTAAGCGATCACGTAGTCGCCGCGCTCGGGCGACTGGCGCGCGCCGCCGGCGGTGATGACGACGTACTGCTTGCCGGTCCTGGCGGACTTGTAGCTCATCGGCCCGCCCTGGCTGCCGACGGGCAGGCGGCCCTTCCACAGCTCCTTGCCGCTGCCCGAATCGAAGGCGCGCAAGTAGAAGTCCTGGGTGCCGGCGATGAAGACGAGGCCGCCCTGCGTGGCGAGCGTGCCGCCCAGCGTCGGCATGCCGATCGGGATCGGCAGGCCCATGCGGATGCCCATCGGGCCGGTGTCCTCGACGGTGCCGACGGGAACCTGCCACTTTACCTTGTGGGTGTTCATGTCGATCGCCGTCAGGGTGCCGAACGGCGGGGCCTGGCAGGGGATGCCCAGAGCCGAGAGGAACCGGTCCTTGGTCACCGAGTAGGGCGTGCCCTTCATCGGCACGCTGCCCATGCCGGTGTTGGTGGCCTCGCCCGCCGCGCCGGACTTGCCCTGCTGGGCCTTCGTCTGCGGGAACATCTGGACCCACAGGCCAAGGCGCATGTCGTTGGCGAAGATGGTCCGGGTGTTCGGGTCGAACGACAGGCTGCCCCAGTTCATGCCGCCGAGCGAACCCGGGAACTGCAGCGCCTTGTCGGTGCCCGGGGCCGTGTAGAGCCCTTCGTAGCGCATGCCCTTGAAGGCGATGCGGCACATCAACTGGTCGAACGGGGTGGCGCCCCACATGTCGGCCTCGGTCAGCGTCTGCGTGCCGATCTGCGGCATGCCGACCGACTTGGGCTGGGTCAGCGCATAAGGCTCGTTCGGGATGTCGGCGGCCTTCACCGGGGTCTCGACGACCTTGGTGAGCGGCTTGCCGGTCCTGCGGTCGAGCACGTAGATCTGCCCGGCCTTGGTGCCGATGACGACGGCCGGCACCATGCCGCGACCCTTGACCGGGAAGTCGACGAGGCTCGGCTGCATCGGCAGGTCGAAGTCCCACAAGTCGTTGTGGACGGTCTGGTAGTGCCATTTCTCCTTGCCGGTCGTCGCGTCGAGCGCGAGGACCGAGGCGCCGTACTTGTGGTCGAGCGCGCTGCGGGTCACGCCGTAGAGATCGACCGAGGCGCTGCCCACCGGCATGTAGACGGTGTTGGACGCCGGGTCGTACGACATTGCCGACCACACGTTCGGGGTCGAGCGGGCATATGTCTGGCCCTTGGCGGGCATGCCGGTGATCGCCGGGTTGCCCGGGTCGAAGGCCCAACGCAGCTTGCCGGTGACGACGTCGAAGCCGCGCATCACGCCGCCGGGCATGTCGACCTGGACATTGTCCGCCACGCGCCCGCCGACGACGACGGTGGTGCCGGCCAGCGTCGGCGCGGCGGTCAACTGGTACTGCGGATCGGGCGCGTCGCCGAGGCCCGCCTTGAGGTCGACGACGCCGTCGACGCCGAAGCCGGGGCAGAACTTGCCGGTATCCGCGTCGATCGCGATCAGGCGCGCGTCGATGGTGTTCATCAGCAGGCGGCGCTGGCACGGCGCGCCCTCGGGCACGGTGACGGCGCTGACCGGGGTGGAGCCGGGCAGGTCGGGCTGCCGGATCGGCGCGCGCGCGTCGAAGTAGGCGAGGCCGCGGCAGCGCATCCACACCGAGGCGTGGGCGTTGACTTCGGCCTTCCATTTCTCGCGGCCGGTGTCGGCGTCGAGCGCGATGACGTTGTTGTGCGGGGTGCAGATGTAGACGGTGTCGCCGACCTGCAGCGGGGTGTCCTGGTCCTCGGCGCCATTGCCGTCGCTCTCGGCGACGTCGCCGGTGCGGTAGGTCCAGGCGACCTGCAGGTTCTTCACGTTGTCGCGGGTGATCTGGTCGAGCGCGACGAAGCGGTTGCCGCCGGCGGTATTGCCGTAGGCCTGCCAGTCCTTCTGCTCATGCGCCGGATCGACGGGGAACAGCGCGGCCTCGGTCCCGGCGAAGGGGACGGTGGGGTGCGGCACGAACATCGCGGCGAAACCGGCGGCGGAGCCGAGACCGACGACGGCGGCGACGGCCAATGCCGGGCGCCATGCCGGGGCGAGGCCCTGCGCGCGGCGCATCAGCGGCAGCGAGAGCGCCACCACGCTCATCCCCACGCCCAGCGCCAGCAGGCGCGAGATCAGGGGCCAGAACGCGAAGCCGACTTCCCACAGCGCCCACAGCACGGTCGCCGCGAACACGGCGCCAAACAGCATCCCGCCCGCCGGGCGCCGGCGCGCGATCAGGAAGCCGGAAGCGGCCAGGGCCAGGCCGGCGAGCAGGAAGTAGACGCTGCCGCCAAGGCTGACCAGCCGGGCGCCGGCGATCACGAAGAACAGGCCCGCGGCGAAGATGACGATGCCGAGCACCGCCAGCCATATCCGGCTCGGCAGACTGCTCGCTTGAATTGTGCCGGACACGCGGCTTCTCCTGCTTTTTTTCTCACCGGTCCTGGCGTGCAAAGCGATCGCGCACGACTCGGGCCCGGCCTGGATCAACGGAAATCAGGGCGGTGACAGGACCGCTCAACGTGTGTACCAGTTAGTACATAACCTGTCGCAGGGCAAGATGCCCCGGATCGAGGACCAGACGTGAAGACGCAGAAGACCCAGATTGTGATCGTCGGTGGCGGCGCCGCCGGCCTTGAACTCGCCACCCGGCTGGGCGCGCACTATGGCCGCAAGCAGCACGACATCATCCTGGTGGACGAGAATCGCACGCATATCTGGAAGCCGCTGCTGCATGAAGTGGCCGCCGGATCGCTCGACGCGAACCTCGACGAGGTGGGTTATCGCGGGCACTGCCACAAGTGGGGCTATCGCTATTTCAAGGGCTCCCTGGCGGGCATCGACCGGGCCGCGCAGCGTATCCGACTCGCGCCGATCTGCGACGATCGCGGGCGCGAGGTGGTCGGCGCGCAGGAACTGCGCTACGATTACCTCGTGCTGGCCTATGGTTCGGTGACCAACGACTTCGGCACGCCGGGGGTGGCGGACAACTGCATCTTCCTTGACCGGCGGGCCGATGCCGATCGCTTCCGCGACCGGTTGCTGGACCAGTGCCTGCGGGTTTCGCGCGCGATGTCGGCCGATGCCGCCAGCGATGCGCGGGTGCGGGTGGCGATCGTCGGCGGCGGCGCCACCGGGGTGGAACTGGCGGCGGAACTGTTCAACGCGGCGGACGCCCTCGGCCACTACGGGCTGGAAGTCTTCGACCGCAGCCGACTCGAGGTCACCCTGGTCGAGGCCGGGCCGCGCATCCTGCCCGCCTTGCCCGAAAGCCTTGCCGCGGCGGCGACGGAGGAACTGCGCAAGCTGGGCGTCAGCGTCCGCACCGCGACGCCGGTGGTGGAGAGCAGGCCGGACGGCATGATGACCGGGGATGGCGAACTGATCGCCGCCGACCTGCAGGTCTGGGCCGCCGGGGTGAAGGCGCGGCCGATCCCGCAGGGGCTCGACGGGCTGGAGATCGCGCGCTCGGGCCAGGTCGTGGTGACGCCGACCTTGCAGAGCGCCAGCGATCCCCGGATCTTCGCGCTGGGCGACTGCGCCCATTGCCTCCTGCCCGGCCGCGAGCGCCCGGTCCCGCCCCGCGCGCAGGCCGCGCACCAGATGGCGACGACCGCGTTCGACAACCTCAAGCGGATCATGGCCGGGCGCCCGCTACGCGCGTTCGACTACCGCGATCGCGGCTCGCTGGTCTCGCTCAGCCGGTTCTCGACCGTGGGCACGCTGATGGGTAACCTGGTCGGCGGGCGCATGGCGGTGGAAGGGCGGCTGGCGCGGATGATCTACCTGTCGCTCTATCGAATGCATCTGCTGGCGATCCACGGCTGGATCAAGGGCACGGCGCTGATCGCGGTGGGTCACGCCAACCGCGTCGTCAGGCCGCGCCTCAAGCTGCATTGAGCGCGAAGCCGGCGAGTCAACTCACCGCGCGCTGCCTTTGGTGTTGAGCAGGCCGATGATCCCGCCATCGACGCGGATATCGACCCCGCTGACATAGGAGGCAGCGGGCGAGCACAGGAATTCCGCGACCGAGGAGATCTCGTCGCCCTGGCCCATGCGCTGCTGGGGAACCATGCCGATCAGGCCGCGCAACTGTTCGTTCGCCTCCGCTTCGGCATTGCCCATGGGTGTCGCGATGAAGCCCGGCGCGATCGAGGCGATGCGCAGGCCTCTTTCGCCGAAGAGGGGGGCATCGCGCTCGACGATGCCGATCACCGCGCGCTTGGAGATCGCATAGGCCATGCCCGGATGGTCCATGTAGCCGGCGATGCCGCCGCGCTCGCCGGTGGTCACGAACGCGCGGATCGCCTCCAGCAGCGCCGGATCGCCCAGCATGTAGGCGGAGACCGAGGAGATCAGCACCGCGCATGCCCCTTCGGCGAAGTGCGGCAGCAGCCCCGCGACCAGCCTTTCGGTCGCATCGTAGTTGACCGAGAAGATGCGCGCGCCGTCGCTCATCGTCGGCGAGAGCCCGGCGGTGTGGACCAGCGCCGAGATCGGGGCGCCGTCCAGCGCGGCGACGATGCGGGCGGGAAAGTCCCCGGCGGCGATGTCGGCGGCGAGGATGTCCACTGTCCCGGCGGCGGGGCGCAGTTCTTCGGCCAGCGCTTCGAGCCGTCCGGCGTCGAGGTCGCACAGCAGGAGCGGACGGCCCTGCGCGGCGAAGCGCTGCGCGGCGGGGCGGCCCATGCCGCCTGCGGCTCCGGTGATGACGACGGTTCCGGCGGTCATGCTCTCTCCTGGACGTGCTCTGTTCATTCAGGTGCTAGCCCGGTGGGCGGCCGAACGACAGACCGGCGCACATGTCATCGCCAAGGCGGTCAGCTGCTGGCGTCCTTCACCGTTTCCATCGCCACGAAGGTGGAGGTGCTGGCGACATGCGGCAGGCTGGAGATCTTCTCCCCCAGCACCTCGCGGTAGCGGCGGATATCGGCGGTGCGCACCTTGAGCAGGTAGTCGAAGCTGCTGGCGATCATGTGGCATTCCTCCACCTCGGGAATGCGGCGCACGGCGCGGTTGAACTCGTTCAGCGCGCTCTCGCGGGTGTCGGACAGCTTGACCTCGGCGAAGGCGACATGGTCGAGCCCGAGGCTGGCGGGATCGACCACCGCACGAAAACCCCGGATCACCCCGCTTGTCGTCAGCCGCCGCAACCGCACCTGGCACGGCGTCTTCGACATTCCGACGGCCTTGGCGAGATCGGTGACGGTAATCCGCCCGTCGGACCGCAGAACCGCGATGATCTTGCGGTCCAGTTCATCCAGTTCGACCGGAATATCGATCTTTGCCATGCGATGTGCCCAAATCTGTTCATGAAATAAGTCGAACCGGATTATTCTGTGCCTCTCAAAAGTCGGATCGACAAGCGAGAATCGGTTAGCATCATCCCATGACCACGCCCGCCCTTTCGCCCTTCGCCCGGTTCGCCCCCGCCGTGAGCCCGATGACCCCGCTGCGCCGCGCCATCGCCGATGCCCGCCGCCGCGACGAGGCCGAGTGCCTTGCCCCGCTGCTCGATGCGGCGACGCTGGATGCGGATCTCAAGGCGCGGGTACGGCAGACCGCGAGTGCGCTCGTCACCACGCTGCGGGCCAATCACAAGGGCACTGGCGTTGAGGGGCTGGTGCAGGAATACGCATTGTCCAGCCAGGAAGGCGTGGCGCTGATGTGCCTTGCCGAAGCGCTGCTGCGCATCCCCGACAACGCCACCCGCGACGCCCTGATCCGCGACAAGATCGCGGACGGCGACTGGAACGCGCACCTCGGCGGTGGCAAGTCGCTGTTCGTCAATGCCGCGACCTGGGGGCTGGTGGTGACCGGCAAGCTGGTCGGCTCGGTGGACGACAAGGGCCTCGGCGCGGCGCTGACCCGCCTGGTGGCGCGCGCGGGCGAGCCGGTGATCCGGCGCGGCGTGGACCTTGCGATGCGCATGATGGGCGAGCAGTTCGTCACCGGCGAGACCATCGGCGAGGCAGTCAAGCGTGCGAAGGAGCTGGAGGCGAAGGGCTTCCGCTACAGCTACGACATGCTGGGCGAGGCGGCGACCACCGCCGCCGATGCGCGCCGCTACTACGCCGACTACGAGAACGCGATCCACGCCATCGGCAAGGCGTCGGCGGCCAAGGGCATCTATGAGGGCCCGGGCATCTCGATCAAGCTTTCCGCGCTGCATCCGCGCTATGCCCGCGCGCAGGCGGACCGTGTGATGGGCGAGCTGCTGCCCGCGGTGAAGGCCCTCGCGCTGATGGCGAAGGGCTACGACATCGGCTTCAACATCGATGCCGAGGAAGCCGACCGCCTCGAACTTTCGCTCGATCTGCTGGAGGGCCTGGCGCTCGATCCCGATCTGGCGGGCTGGGACGGGCTGGGCTTCGTGATCCAGGCTTATGGCAAGCGCTGCCCCTTCGTGATCGACTGGATCGTCGATCTGGCACGCCGCGCCGGGCGGCGGATCATGGTGCGGCTGGTCAAGGGCGCCTACTGGGACGCCGAGATCAAGCGCGCGCAAGTGGACGGCCTCGCCGATTTCCCGGTCTATACCCGCAAGGTCCACACCGACGTTTCCTACGTCGCCTGCGCCCGCAAGCTGCTGTCCGCGCCGGACGCGGTGTTCCCGCAGTTCGCGACGCACAACGCGCAGTCGCTGGCGACGATCTACGAGCTTGCCCCGAGGATCCTGGGCAAGGACTTCGCGGTCGGCCAGTACGAGTTCCAGTGCCTGCATGGCATGGGCGAGCCGCTCTATTCGCAGGTCGTCGGCAAGGACAAGCTCGACCGCCCGTGCCGCATCTATGCGCCGGTCGGCACGCACGAGACGCTGCTGGCCTACCTCGTGCGCCGCCTGCTGGAGAACGGCGCCAATTCCTCTTTCGTCAACCGGATCGCCGACCCCGCGATTTCGGTGGACACCATGGTAGCGGACCCCGTCGAGATGGTCCGCGCCATGGCTGATTCCGGGCAGCGTCCGGGCGCGCGGCACGATCTGATCGCGCTGCCGTCCGGGCTCTACCCCGACCGTCGCAACTCGGACGGGATCGACCTGACCGACGAGATCGCGCTGGCCGATCTGGCGCAGGCGCTGCAGGATTCCGCCTCGGTGGACTGGCGCGCGATGCCCGAACGGGTCGAGGGCCCCGGCCTGCCGGTGCGCAACCCCGCCGATCACCGCGACGTCGTCGGCACCGTGATCGAGGCCGCGCCCGAAGACGCCGCCGCCGCGGTCGCCCGCGCCGCCGCTTCGGACTGGGGCGCGGTGCCGGTGGCGCAGCGCGCGGCGATGCTGGAACGCGCCGCCGACCTGATGCAGGACGGCATCGGCGCGCTGATGGGCCTTGCCATGCGCGAGGCCGGGAAATCGGCCGCCAACGCCATCGCCGAAGTGCGCGAGGCGATCGACTTCCTGCGGTATTATGCGCAACAGGCGCGGGACACGTTCGGGCCCGGGCAGGTGCCGCTCGGCCCGGTGGTCTGCATCAGCCCCTGGAACTTCCCGCTGGCGATCTTCGCCGGGCAGGTGGCCGCTGCGCTGGTCGCGGGCAACCCGGTGCTCGCCAAGCCGGCCGAGGAAACCCCGCTGATCGCCGCCGAAGCGGTGCGCATCCTTCATGCGGCGGGCATTCCCGCCGACGCGTTGCAGTTCATGCCGGGGGCGGGAGAGCTGGGCGCCGCGCTGGTCGCCGCGCCGCAAGTGGCGGCGGTGATGTTCACCGGCTCCACCGAAGTCGCACGAATGATCCAGCGCCAGCTTTCGAGCCGCCTTTCGCCCGAGGGCCGGCCGATCCCGCTGATCGCCGAGACCGGCGGCCAGAACGCGATGATCGTCGACAGCTCGGCGCTGGCCGAACAGGTGGTGGCCGACGTCATCGCCTCCGCCTTCGACAGCGCCGGCCAGCGCTGTTCGGCGCTGCGCGTCCTGTGCCTGCAGGAAGACGTCGCCGACCGGACGCTGGCCATGCTCAAGGGCGCGCTGGCCGAACTGAAGGTCGGCAATCCCGAGCGCCTCGCCGTCGACATCGGCCCGGTCATCACCGCCGAGGCACAAGGCCATATCGAGCGCCACGTCGAGGCGATGCGGGCCAAAGGCTGCCGCGTCGAGCGCGTGGAGCCGGGCGTGGCAGAGGACGCGGCGCACGGTACCTTCGTGGCCCCCACGATCATCGAGATCGCCGGGATCGACCAGCTCGAACGCGAGGTGTTCGGACCGGTCCTGCATGTCGTGCGCTTCCGGCGGGCCGATCTCGGCAAGCTGGTCGAGAGCATCAACGCCACCGGCTATGGCCTCACTTTCGGCCTGCACACCCGGCTCGACGAGACGGTGGCGCAAGTGACCGGCGCGGTGAGGGCGGGCAACCTCTATGTCAACCGCAACACCATCGGCGCCATCGTCGGCGTGCAGCCCTTCGGCGGGCGCGGGCTCTCCGGCACCGGGCCCAAGGCGGGCGGGCCGCTCTACCTTGGCCGCCTCGTACGCCGTGCGCCCGAAGTGCTGGACGCGAGCGGCAAGGCGCCGGCGGCGCTGACCGTCTTCGCGCAATGGCTGGACGCGCAGGGAGAAGCGGCGGCCGCCGCCGAAGCGCGCGCGCTGGGCCAGTGCTCGGCGCTGGGCACCGAGATGCTGATGCCCGGCCCGGTGGGTGAGCGCAACGTCTATGCCCTGCATCCGCGCGGCCACGTCCTGCTGCGTCCGGCGACGCGCGCCGGGCTGCTGGGGCAGATCGCCGCCGTGCTGGCGACCGGCAACCGTGCGAGCGTGGAGGGCATGGACCTGCCCGCCGGCCTGCCCGATGCGATCGTCGCCAGCCTGCGCGCCGATCCCGCCGAGCCCTTCGCCGCCTGTCTTGTCGAGCCGGGCGAGCACGGCGCGGATGCGGTATTGGCAGCCTGCGACTCGGTGGCGGGGCTGCCCGGTCCGATCGTCCCGGTGCATGTCTGGGACGGCGCCGTTCCGGGGGCGAATTGCGCCTGGCTGCTGGAGGAAGTCTCGGTTTCGGTGAACACGACGGCGGCCGGCGGCAACGCGAGCCTGATGATGATCGGCTAGGCGCCGCGTGGCAGCGGCCCAAGGCTCTGGAATTTCACCTAAAGTCGCGCCGCTTTCGGACGGCGCGGCTCCTGCTGTCGCATCCGGGCAACAATCCGCCCGAATCCGTGAAACCCGACCCAAAGTGCAAGCTTTGGTTCGTTGCGGCCACACCGCATTCGATTAGAATGGAGGCGGGAGTAGGAAAAATGGGCAGATTGATCGTCGATGCGGCCGCCAGCCTCGATGGCTTCTGGGCCGATGCGCGCGGACGCAGCGTGCTTTCCGCCGCCGAGCTTCGTGGTTCGGGCGGTTCGGCCGGCCTCTCGGGCCGCGTGGAACATGCCTGCGGGGCCGTGGTGATGAGCCGGCGGGCGCTGGAATTGTCCGACGACGCCGGCTGGATCGCGCAGGCCTATCCGGCCGAGGCGCCGGTCTTCGTGGTTGCCGATGCGCCGCTTGGCGTGCCGCCGCGCGGCCAGTTCCACTTCCTGACGACATATGGGGAAGCCTTCGCCGCCGCCCGGCTCGCGGCCGGTGACAAGGCCGTGCTGGTGGTGGGCGAGGCGGGCGCGGTCAAGGCCGCGCTGCGCTCCGGCGAGGCGCCCGAGATATGGCTGCGCGTCGTCTCGCGCACGCTGGGGCAGGGCACCCCGCTGTTCGAGGAAGGCAGCGCCGTGGCGGACTACTTCGTGTCCGAACTCGATACCACGGCCGATGCCGTCCACATGCACCTGGAGCGCCGGCTGGACGCCTGACCCCCAGCCCGAGCGTTCAGGCGGGGCACGCCTGCAGCGTATCGCGCTTGTGGAGCGATACCGTTATCAGGAACACCGCAAGGCCGCCCAGCGCCAGCGTGGCGCCGATCCAGCCGGTCGAGGTCAGCCCCCAGCCTGCCGCGATCGCCATGCCGCCCAGCCACGGGCCGATCGCATTGGCGGTGTTGAAGGCGCTGTGATGCGCGGCGGCCGCCAGGGCCTGCGCATCGCCCGCCACGTCCATCAGCCGCGTCTGCAGGATGGTGCCGAGGCCGCCGCTGAAGCCGATCAGCAGCACCACCAGGGACAGCGTCCAGACATTGCCCGCCATCAGCGAGAACAGCGCCAGCGAGGCGGCGCTGAACAGCAGCGCGGCGATCGCGGCGCGGGTCTGCGCGCGGTCGGCGACCCAGGCCCAGAACAGGTTGCCCACGGTCATGCCGACACCGAACACCGCCAGCACCGCGGGCACCCATTTCTCGGAGACGTGTGTGACCTCGATCATCGTCGAGGCGACGTAAGTATAGACGCAAAAGAGCCCGCCGAAGCCGATCGCGCCGGTCAGCAGCGTCAGCAGCACCTGCGGGCGGCGCAGTGCGCCCAGTTCGCGCAAGGGGCTGGCGCTCTCGTCGGCAGGCTGATGCGGCGCGTAGAGCGCGACCAGCACCATCGTGATGATCGCCAGGCCGGAGACGACCGCGAAGCCGCTGCGCCAGCCGAGCGCCTGGCCCAGCCAGTTGGCGACCGGCACGCCGATGATCGTCGCCACGGTCAGCCCCGACATGACCATCGCCACCGACTGCGCGCGCTTGTTGGCGGGCACCATCGAGGCGGCGACGAGCGCGGCGATGCCGAAATAGGCGCCGTGCGGCAGTCCGCTCACGAACCGGCACAGCAGTAGCAGGGGGTAGCTCGCGGCCATCGCCGAGATGCCGTTGCCGATGGCGAACAGCGCCATCAGCCCGATCAGCAGGCGGCGGCGCTCGATCTTGGCGGCGAGCACCGCGATCACCGGCGCGCCGACCACCACGCCCAGCGCATAGGCGCTGATCGCATGGCCCGCCTCGGGCTCGGTCAGGCCCAGGTCGCGGGCGAAGAACGGGACGAGGCTCATCGCCGCGAACTCGGTGGTGCCGATGGCGAAGGCGCCCATGGCGAGCGCGAGCGTGACGAGCGCAGGATGCGTGACGCGGGTCTGCACCACGGAAGTCGGAATGGGGGCTTGGGTCATGTTGCATTGCAAAATAGAAATGTCGGCGGAAATTAGCCACCCGTCCGATGGTGCAAATGCTGCAATGCAGTGGTGAAATTTTTGCACCCAACGCGCCCATCCGAGAATCGCTGGAAGCGCGAATGACTGTCTTCGTCATTTTTCCTTCGCGGAAATATACGCAAGATCAGCAATATGATCTGCGCCGACGGCCAACGGGATCATGGGAGAAGACGTCTATGTCGTTCGCGAACGAGCACTGGTTCAATCGTCCTGAAACGCGCGTCCGGGCGACCGGATACAAGTCCAGCATCAATCCGGAACGGCGCTATACCGATGTCGTGGTCTCCGACCAGGGCTACGAGATGGCGATGATTACCAATGGCGGCATCGTCGATCCGCAACTGCGTCAGCTGGGGCTCGGCACGGTGCTGGTGCGCTTCGGCTCGTCGGTGTTCGTCGATCAGGTGGCGGCGGGCGAGTGGTGGCTGGAGTTCGAGCAATACCGGATCGTCGAGAAATACGCCGATGCCAACGCGATCTCGGTGCCGATGGCGATGCGCCAGCTGTGCTGCGTGCCGCTCGACTGGGGGGCGATGACCACGGTGGTCCAGGGCCGGGTGATCCGTCCGCTGCTGGCCTACGAAGGGCCGGGGGCGCCGGCGACGGGGGGCAAGGGTACGGATTACCTCGATGGGCAGGCTGCGGCGCAGCTCGGGTTGAAGCAGCTCTATATTCCGGGGCTGTCGGACCCGGACCTCAGGCGCGATTCGCTGTGGGTGACCGACCACGGCTTCCTCCCGCACGAGATGTCGCGGCTGGGCTACGTGCCCAGGAAGATGCCGCATCCGGCGTGAGCCCGGGCGTAGTCCCGGAACAGGTCCGGGACCGCGCGCGGATCAGAACACCGGATCGAAGCCCGGGGGCAGTTCGCTCGCGGGGCCGCCCTTGTCCTCGCTGCCGGGGACGTGGATGCCGCATTCGGTCTTGTCCCAGCCCTTCCAGCGGCCAGAGCGCGGGTCTTCGCCCGGCGCGACCTTGCTGGTGCAGGGCATGCAGCCGATCGAGGGATAGCCTTCAGCCACCAGCGGGTGCGCGGGCAGTTCGTGCTCCGCGATGTAGGCGGCCAGACGCTCGGCCGACCAGTCGATCAGCGGGTTGATCTTCAGGCGGCCCTGCGCGTCCGTCGTGTCGATCTCGAAGCGCGGCAGGTGCGAGCGGGTCGCGTTCTGGAACGACTTGCGGCCGGTGAAAGACGCATCGTAGTGCGCCAGCGCCTTGGCCAGCGGCTTGACCTTGCGGATCTCGCAGCAGCCGTCGGGATCCCACGACCAGCGCAACCCGTTCTCGTCCTTCTTGGCGATCTCGGCTTCGTCGGGCGTCAGGTTGATCAGGTTGGTCAGGCCGAGGCGCGCGATCAGGGTGTCGCGATAGGCCAGCGTCTCGGGGAAGTGCTTGCCCGTTTCCAGGAACAGTACCGGCACGCTAGGGTCCACGCTCGCGACGAGGTGGAGCAGTACCGCGCTTTCCGCGCCGAAGCTGGAAACGATTCCCACATCGCCCGCCATTCGCTCCTTCAGCAGCGTCTCGAGCATCTCGCTCGTGTCGGTGCCGCGAAACAGGCGGTTGAGACGCACCGCGTCCGCCTCGGTGAACCGGGCGGAAGTGTCGATGCGGTCCCTGATACGGTCTTCGTTTTCAGCTTCGGTACGGAACATAGGGATATCCCTTCTGGCCCTTCGGGGCTTACGCCGGGTGGCGCTTGGCCCAGATGGCCTGCCTGCCGTCGATCGCGGTGGCCTGGTATACGTTGTCCCACCGCTCGAAGGTGTTCTTCGCATCGGTGGTATTGAGCGCCTTGTCGGGCGCGAAGGCATCGAAGCCGCAGCGGCGCATGTGGTGCAGCATGTCGATCACAAGATCGCCCACGCCGCGCAGTTCGCCGGCATAACCGGCTTCACGCAGGATGCGGGCGGCGGAGTAGCCGCGCCCGTCGGTCCACGCCGGGAAGTTGACTTCCACCAGCGCGATCCGGTCGAGGTAGGGCAGCAGCGCGCGGGCGTCCTCGCCCGGCTCGATGCGCACGGCGGTGGCGTTCGACTGTTCGGAGAACGCATCCACGGTGACGGCGGGGTCATTGACGGCCTCGTCGTCACGGAAGCGGAACTGGACGTCAACCATAGATGGCCTCCTTGAACGGGTCCATGCCGATGCGGCGATAGGTGTCGAGGAAGCGCTCCTCGCCCTGCTTGTTGGCGAGGTAGACTTCGGTGGCCTTTTCGATCGCGTCGACCACGCCGTCCTCGGTGAAGCCGGGGCCGATGATCTTGGCGAGCGAGGTGTCCGCGCCCTCGCTGCCGCCGAACAGGAGCTGGTAGTTTTCCAGACCCTTCTTGTCGACGCCGAGGATGCCGATGTGGCCCGCGTGGTGGTGGCCGCAGGCGTTGATGCAGCCCGAGATCTTGAGCTTCAGCTCCCCGATCTCGGCCTGCTTCTGCGCCGAACCGAAGCGCTCGGAGATCTTCTGCGCGACCGGGATCGAGCGGGCGTTGGCAAGGCTGCAGTAGTCGAGGCCGGGGCAGGCGATAATGTCGCCCACGGTGTCGAGGTTGGCAGTGGCGAGGCCCGCTTCGTCGAGCGCCTGCCAGACGGTGTAGAGGTCGGCCTTCCTGACGTGCGGCAGGACGATGTTCTGGGCATGCGTGACGCGCAGCTCGTCGAACGAGTATTCGGTGCCCAGCTTCGCCATCAGGCGGATCTGGTCGGCCGAGGCATCGCCGGGGATGCCGCCGACAGGCTTGAGGCTGATCGTCGCGATGACGTAGCCCGGAACCTTGTGCGCGGTGGTGTTACGCTCCACCCAGAGGCGGAAGTCGGGATCGGTGAGGTCCAGATCGTCGGACAGGCCCGTTTCGAAGGCGGGATCGACGAAGTGTGCCTTGATCCGCTCCAGTTCGGCGAGCGGCGGCTCGATCGGCTGGGTGAGCAGGTGCGCGAACTCCTCCTCGACCTGGCGGACATATTCGTCGCGGCCCAGTTCATGGACGAGGATCTTGATGCGCGCCTTGTACTTGTTGTCGCGGCGGCCGTAGCGATTGTAGACGCGCAGGCACGCTTCGGAGAAGGTGATCAGCTGGTCCAGCGGCACGAACTCGCGGATCAGCGGCGCGATCATCGGGGTGCGGCCCATGCCGCCACCGGCGTAGAACTGCGCGCCGATCTCTCCGGCGTCGTTACGCACCATCTTGATGCCGATGTCGTGCAGGCGCATCGCCGCGCGGTCGGTCTCGGAGGCGATCACGCAGATCTTGAACTTGCGCGGCAGTACCAGGAATTCCGGGTGGAAGCTGGACCACTGGCGCAGCAGTTCCGCATAAGGACGCGGATCGATGATCTCGTCGGCGGCGGCACCGGCGAACTGGTCCGAGCTGATGTTGCGGATGCAGTTGCCGCTGGTCTGGATCGCGTGCATCTCCACCTTCGCCAGTTCGGCGAGGATGTCGGGCGTCTCTTCCAGCTTGATCCAGTTGTACTGGATGTTCTGGCGGGTGGTGAAATGGCCGTAGCCGCGGTCGTACTTGTCCGCGATGTCACCCAGAAGGTGCATCTGAGCGCCGCTCAGCGTACCGTATGGCACCGCCACGCGCAGCATGTAGGCGTGGAGCTGGAGGTACAGACCGTTCTGCAGGCGCAGCGGCTTGAACTGGTCCTCGGTCAGTTCCCCAGAGACGCGGCGGCGCACCTGGTCGCGGAATTCCTCGACCCGCACATCGACCATCTGCTGGTCGTATTCGTCGTACTTGTACATCAGATCACCCAGTTCAGAGCGGCGGGGTCGGACGGCTTCAGCGTCAGGTCGAGGCGTACGGTCGGCCCGAAGGCGCGAATGCGCTCCTTGATGTGCGCGGGGCGCACGCCTTCATCGGTCTTCTCGCCATCGACGACATAGGCTGCGAAAACGTTCTGCACGCCCTCTTCCCGTGCGATGATCGCAGCCCCGTTGTCGCCGACATCGGCGCTGTCGTTCACGTCGAGCGACCAGCCATGGCCGGTCCACCAGACCACGGCCCCGCTCTTCAGGTCGTTGCCCGTCAGGATTTTCACTGCATTGCCTCCAGCGCCAGGGCGCGAATGGTGTTGTCCGCCGAGTCATGGTTGGCGGCGACCGAGCCGATAACGATAAGCGCGGGGCTTTGCACCTTCTGACTTTCGACAAGATGCGCAAGACCGGCCAGCGGCGCGCGCAGAACCCGCATGTCGGCGCGGGTGGCCTTCTCGATAATTGCCACGGGCACGTCGGGGGCGAGGCCGTCGGCGATGAGCTTTTCGGAAATCTGCGCGGCGGTGGCGATGCCCATGAAGATCACCAGCGTGCGGCCCTTGCCGGCAAGGCCGGACCAGTCCTGCTCGGACAGGCCCTTGCACTGGCCCGCCACGAAGCTGACGATCGAGGCATGGTCGCGGTGAGTGAGCGGGATCTGCGCAGCGGCCGAAGCGCCCAGCGCCGAGGAGATGCCGGGCACGACCTCGACCGGGACGCCCGCCGCGTGGCAGGCTTCGGCCTCTTCGCCGCCGCGCCCGAACACGAAGGGATCGCCGCCCTTGAGGCGCACGACATCGTTGCCGGCCAGCGCCTCGCGCACCAGCAGGGCGTTGATGTCCTCCTGCTTCATGGTGTGACGCGAGCGGGCCTTGGCGACCGAGACCAGCTTCGCGGTAGGCCGGGCCATCGCCAGGACCGCGGGATCGACGAGACCGTCGTGGACCACCAGCGATGCGCTCATCAGCAGGCGCGCGGCGCGCAGGGTCAGCAGGTCGGGATCGCCGGGGCCGGCGCCGACGAGATGGACCGTTCCCGTGCGACGGGGATGGGATGCGCGATTCTGTGCCATGGTTCGGCGCAGATGGGCTCTGGCGGCCGGCGATGCCAGCCAGAATGGCTTTGCGGGGGGTAAGGCGATCTTTACGCGGCTCGGTTCGAGCGTTCCGGTGACACGCTGGTAGGCGGCCAGGTGGCCAGACGGGCGTGCCGGCAGGCGGGTTCGCAGAAAGTTACGTGCCCGCCCGGAGCTTCATTAGTCCGGCTCCTAACCGAATCTTAACCTAACCAGTGGACGTTTGCTTCACCAACGGAGGTGGTGCGATGCCCATTGCGGCCCATTTTGAAGCGACCGATGCCGCAGGGCGCCCCCGCGCGGAGCGTCGCCGATTGCTGCTGGAGACGCATGGGGCACTGGAATCGGGCGTCGAAACCCAGGTCACGCTCCACAATTTCTCCGCGACCGGCGTCCTGCTCGAAAGCCGGGTGGAGCTGGAAATCGGCGAGACGCTCGACCTCGACCTGCCCGAGGCGCCGCAGTCGCGGGCGCGGGTCGTGTGGGCGAGCGACAAGCTCTACGGCTGCGCCTTCGAGACACCGATTCCCAGCGCGACGCTGCGCGCCGCACAGTTGCGCAGCGCGGTGCAGACCGAACTGGGGATTTCCGCCGCGCCTTCGCCGGCCGGACCGGGGGCGATCGGCGGCGAGAGCCTGGGCGAGCGGCTGCACCGGCTGCGCAAGCTGCGCGGGCTCACGCAGGGCGAACTCGCCAGCCGGCTCGGGGTCAGCAAGCCGACGGTCTGGGCCTGGGAGCAGGGCCGCGCGCGCCCCATCGAGGAACGCATCGACGCCATCGCCGAGGCGCTCGGCGTGGAAGTCGCCGAACTGCGGCCGAGCCGCACGGTGCCCGGGCTTACCGAGCTGATCGGGCGATGCCGCGAACAGATCGCGGCGGCCGTGGAGACCACGCCCGACAAAGTGCGGATCATGATCGAGCTGTAACGCGGGGCGCCATCAAGTCATCGTTAATATAGGAATGACTGCAACCGAAGTGTGCGGCCATGCGTTTCCTGTTCTATGATGACAATTTAAGTGGTAAACGAATATAAATCAATTGCTCCAAGTTTGTTGAGTTAGTTAACCGAAATAACAAGAATTTGTAGTTAACAAAATATCTATGGTTAACGATATTAATTTTACGGTCGGAGTGTTTTACTCAAAGGATTGCAGGCCAGATTCGCGGTGTCCTTCCGGGGCGCCGAAGGGTGGGTCGAAGCAGTACCGGGACGCAGTCGGCATGGGCATGAACTTCACATTCCAGGAAAGCTCGGTCCTCTACGGGATGCTGGCCGAGAGCACGACGGACGTGATCCTGAAGACCGATCCCAAGGGTTTCATAGTCCATGCGACGCCGGGCATCGCCGATCTCGGGCACCGGGATGCCGCCGGCAAGGAGTCCGGGCTTGCTGGGGGGATCTGCGGGCCGCACTTGCTCGACCTCGTGGCTCCGGAGGCCAAGCAGCAGATCTCCCGTGCCCACGCCCGCGCCATGGCCGGCGAGGATATCGACTGGATCGAGTTCCCCGCGCTCACCCGCGACGAGCGCAAGCGCTGGTTCGAGATCCGCCTGCGCGCGCTGATGCGGCATGACGGCGCGCCTTACGGGGTGCTGGGCGTGATGCGCAACGTCGACGAACTGCGCTCGCTGAACGAGCGGCTGTTCACCGCCACCTATACCGATCCGCTGACCGGGCTGACCAACCGCACCGCGTTCATCTCGATGCTGGAGCACATGCTGCAGGCGACGATGGACGGTTGCCTGGCGCTGTTCAGCATCGACTTCTTCCGCACCATCAACATGCAGTACGGCCAGGGCACCGGGGACGAGGTGCTGACGGTCTTCGCCGACCTGCTGCGCGAGATGCTGCGGACCGAGGACATCATCTCGCGCATCGGCTCGGAGCGCTTCGCGGTGATCCTGCCGCGCGTCACCCCGGCCGAGGCGGAGGGCATCTGCCGCCGGGTGGTGACGACGCTCGCCGAACTGAAGCAGACGGTGGGCGACGGCAGCTTCGCGATGACCGCCAGCGCCAGCGTGGCGCGGATCGACACCAGCCTCGATTCGACGATCGAGCGCGCCGAGATGGCGCTGTTCGTGGCCAAGGCCAAGGGGCGCAACCGGCTGGAGATGGAGAAGCCCGTCCGCCTCGCCGTCGGCTGACCGCAGCGGCGCGCGATGGCGACTTGCGGACGGGTTGAGGGGGTGTTGTGGTGCTGTTAGGTGCCGTTGAGTGCACGCGGTGCAGCCTCAATGGACCTCGGCAAGATGGCCCAGTGGCCTGGGATCGTAGAAGAACCGCTCGGCCGCGATATGTTCGCCGCGCCACCGCTGCAGGGCCACTTCCTCCACCCGGTAGCTGCTGCCGTCGGGCAGGGACCACTGCGCATGCCATTCGATCGCGACCTGCTCGCCGTCGATAAGTACCTGAGCGGCGCGGATTTCCTCGATCGCGGCCCCCAGCTCGATGTTGCGGCGCTGCCGCTCCAGGCTGGTGTGCAGGCCGACGCGCGGCGGGTCGCAATTTTCCTGCATCACGCAGTCCTCGTGATAGAAATTCTCCAGGCCCTCGATCAGCCTGCCGGCCTCCACCAGGGCGATCAGCCCCTCCACCCGCTCACGCCTCGGCATGGCTCGCCTCCACCCTGCGCTGCCGGTGCAAGGCGAACGTGGCCCAGCACATGGCGCCGCCCATCAGCATCGCCGATATCTGGTAAGTTACTGAAAATTCAACGATCCCGGCGAAGATACCGCCCAGCATGGTCGCACCGATGTTGCTGAGGCTCTCGGTACACATCAACGTCGTCACGTCCGTCCCGGCCTGCCTGCGCGAAGCCCATCCCATGAACACGGTGAGGAACCCCGCGTAAGTGATACCGCCCAGCAGTCCGTCGAGCACCGACAGCACGAAGGCCGCCGAAGGCGCTATCGTCCCGGCCTGCAGCAAGGCCCAGGCGAGCAGCGTCGCGGCCCAGCCCAGCCCGGCGACGGGCGCGGCGCGCCGCACTTCCACGCGGGCGAACAGCGGCCCGGCCAGCACGAGCGCTCCCGCCGCCATCGCCCCGGTGGAAGCGATGCGCAGCGATCCGATGGTCGCGATGTCCATCCCGGCATCGACCAGCACGACGCTCATCATGTCCCCCACGAATGCCCGGCCGAAGTAGAACGTCGCTGCCAGCGACAGCATGACCGCGGCGCCGGGGCGCTTGAGGAAGGCGACGAGGCCGATGCCCCGCTGCCGTTCGCGCTCATCGCGCTGTGCTTCGCCCTGGCGCGGAAGCAAGGGTATGGCGGCGAGGGCCACGGCTGCGGGCAGCAACCAGGCCGCGAGCCAACCCGCGCTGCCGTAAGTCACGAGCACCAGCCCCCCGCCCAGCAGCATGCCGAGAGAAAAGCCGCCGACCTGCAGCCCGTTGACCCAGCCCAGCAGATCGCGGGGCAGGGCGCGTACGACATAGGCGTCGGTCACTGTGTTCTGAGTGGCCGAAACCAGGCTGGCGAGGCAGACCAGGCACAGGGCGAGGAAACCGGCGGCGGCTCCATGCCCCGCCGCCGCCACGGCCGCGTAGAGGCCTGCGGTGACGAATTGCATCGCCGCCAGCCAGACGCGACCGCGCCCGGAAGTTCGTCGGTCGATCCATGGGGACCACAGGAAGCGCAGCGCCCATGGCAGGATCGCCAGCCCGACGAAACCGATCGTCGCGGGTGTGTGGCCGCCCTGCCTCATGAGCGCCGGGAGGGCCTCGAAGGCCAGTCCCATCGGCAGGCCCTGGGTCAGGTACAGCAGGCCGAGGCCCGCCAGCAGCCGCGGTCGCCCCGCTATTGGCCCGCTCACTGAAACGCGACCTTTACCGTCGCACCCACCAGGCGCCGCTGGCCGACGATGGCGACATCGTAGCCGAAGCTATCGGTGAATCCATAAGCGCGGTACTTCTTGTCGAAGAGATTGCGCGCGAACAGCGAGGCCGACACCCGGCCCAGTTCGACGCCCACGCGGGCATTGACGAGATCGTAGGCCGACTGGTGCAGGCTGTTCCCTGCGTCGAAATAGTGCGAGCCGACCCGCTCGTAGTCCCAGCGCGTCACCAGCACCGCCTCGCCGCCGATCGGCGTGCGGTACTGGAGGCTGGCCCCGGCCGTCATCGAGGGCGTGTTGACCATGCGGTTGCCGGAAAGGTCGACGCCGCTGGCGTCGATGTAGCGGTCGTACTCGGCTTTGATGAAGCCCAGCCGCCCGGACAGTTCCAGCCCGGGGATGGGGAATGCGACCGCCTCGAATTCCACGCCCTGGCTACGCGACTTGCCCGCATTGGTGGTCCGGCTTTCGCCGGTGGAGACGATCTGGGTGATCTGCTGGTCGGTCCAGTCGATGCGGAACAGGGTGGCGTTCAGGGCCAGTTTGCGGTCTAGCCAGGTGCTGCGCAGGCCTGCTTCGTACTGCCACAGATACTCCGGGTCGAACGCTCCCGGACTGCTGGCGAGGCGCGAGAAGCCGCCACTGCGCGCCCCGCGCGTCGCCGAGGCGTAGATCATCCGCTCCGCGTCGATGTGCCAGCTGGCCTGGAAGCGCGGGGTGAGCATCGTCGCGTCGGTGCTGCCCTTGAACGGGGTGTTGGCATCGAGCTTGTCGGTGTCGTGCGCCACGCGCAGCCCGGCGGTCAGGTCGAGGCCTTGCGGCAACGCCAGGGTGATCTCGCCGAAACCGGCGATCTCCTCGCGATCGTAGCGCGAGACGTAGTTGCTCGCCGCGCCGAACGCCGGCATGTCGAACAGGTAGTCGTAGACGACCCGGTCGTACTGGTAATAGGCGCCGATCGTCCACTTCAGCAGCCGCCCGGCGTCCTGCGACGAGGACAGGCGCAGTTCCTGGCTCACCTGCCAGCCGTCCTCGTCGCTGTCGGTGTGCCCGCCGCCGTAAGTCACCACGTCCGGGCTATAGGCGAGATCCTGCCGGGCGCGGACCGAGTACTTGCGCCATGCCGTGACGGAAGTGAGCCGCGCGCCGCCCATGTCGTAGTCGATCGTTCCGCTGAGGCCGCCCGAATGGCGCAGTTCGTCGTTCGGCGCATCGATCGCGAGGTCGCGCGTGCGGTAGTCGTCGTAAGGCAGGAAGGCATAGGCACCGACGTGATCGCGCTGGTAGTCCCCGGCAATCGTCACGCGCAGCGACGGGTCGCGCTCGAAGCGCAGCGATCCGCCGGTGCTGAAGCTCTTGCGGCCGTCGATATTCTTGCCGGCGGCATCGTCGATGAACCCGTCGACTTGCGAGTAATCGGCATAGGCGCGGGCGTAGAGCGCATCCTTGACGATCGGGCCGCTCAGGCTGGCGCCCAGTCCCAACTGGTCCTGGTTGCCGACGGTACCTTCGATCGCGCCTTCGAAATCGTTGGTCGGCTGCTTCGTGCGCACGTTGATGGTGCCGCCGAGGCTGAAGCGCCCCTGTGTGGTTCCGGAAGGGCCGCGCTGGACATCGATGCTCTCGACATCCACGAGGCGGCGGCTGAACTCCGCGCTCGGCAACGGCACGCCATCGACGTAGAGCCCGATGGTGCTGTTGAAATAGTCGTTGCGGATGGTGTTGCCGATGCCGCGCATGGTGTTGATCGAGAAACGCGGCGAGCCCTGGTCTGCCAGCAGGGTATTGGGCAGCAGGGCCGCGACGTCCTGGACGGTCTGGATGCGGGCCTGCTCGATGGTGTCGGCCTGGATGCGCGTGCGTGATGCCGGTTGCTGCGGCAGTACGTCCTCGACCTTGCCGGTCACGATGATCGGGCCCGAGCCCGGCGCTTCCGCGTCTTCGGCCCAGGCGGCGGTGGACGGAAGGGCAAGGGCCAGCGTGACGGCCACTGCGGCGCGGGCTGCCGTGCTGTGGAGGGTCATCGGCGAAATCGGGGGCAAGTGACGGGACGACATGTCTTGGGGCTCCAGGTTCGGTGCCAAACGCTATCCTCCGGGGGCCGGCACGGCTCAATGCGGCAGGTTTGTGCGATCGGCCCGAAGGCTTGCGCGATCGGCGCGGTCAGAGGTGGCGCTTGCGCAGGGCGCTCGGCCGCACGCCAAACCGGCGCAGGAAGATCGTAGAGAACGAACTGAGCTGATAGCCACTGGCATAGGCAGCCTGCGATACGTTCATACGTCCGGCGGTCAGGCCGTCATAGGCGATCTGAAGCCGGTGTTCCTGCAGAAAGGCGGTGACGCTGTTTCCGAACAGGCGGCGGAATCCCGCGGTGAGGCGGGTCACGCTCATGCCGCAGCGGGTCGCCAGTGCGCCCAGTGTTGGCGGATCGGCGAACTCTTCCAGCAGGATGTCGCGCGCGGCGTGCAGGCGCTCGACGTCCGAGCCGGTAAGTCCGCCGGAGCGCGCCGGAGCATGTTCCTGAAGTGCGTCGAGCGCGAAGGCGAGGAACTCGAAGGCCTTGCCATGCAGATAGATCTGCCGAACGGCCCCGGCATAGGGACATAGTTGAAGCTCACGGGAAAGGGCCAGTGCGCCAGGTGTTGCGCGCCAGAGCCGGCAGTCGAGTCTCGCACGGTCTTCCAGCATCATGCGAAAGTCGTCGAGGGCCTTGCCCGTCCCTAGGCTCGCGGTGATCGTGTCGAGCGGGACATGCAGGTGGGTGCAGGACAAGTCGCCATTCGAATGGACCATGTGTTCCACCGGCAGCGGCTCCTCGGTGCGAAGGAGAAACCCGAGCGGCCCCCGGAAGCGTCTGAAGCGGGCCGCGGGCAGCCGGAAGTCGAGGTCTCCCTGCGACAGGAGACCCAGGCTGAGCCCGGGCGTCGCTTCCGAACGCCACTCCACGCCGGCGACGGCCGGTACGACCACCTGAGAAAGTGCGACACCGGCGGAGTGAATGTTGACCTGCATCGCCTGCCTCCAGAATGCGAACCTCGGGAGGCATTAGTGATAATAAGTCGCAATTGCAATTTCGATCGATACGGCATCCCGTCCGCTGGGCGTTTAGCTGGTATGGCGCGGGAAACAGTACCGCCCGCCGCCGCGAGCGGGCAAACATCGTCTGCATAGCCTGAATAACAGACAAGAAGACGATGGGAGACGATATGATGGCGTCCTTGGTTGGCGTTTCGCGTGAGCGGCTGGCGTGGCGGTTGATGTCGGGGGTGGCCGCAATGGCGTTCGCGCCGACGATGGCCTTGGCGCAGTCCGTCCCGGTCGAGGAGGCCGCACCGGCGCAGCAGGCCGATGAAGCGCCGATCAAGGACATCATCGTCACCGGCTCGCGCCTGTCCAATTCCAACTTCTCGGCGCCGACGCCGGTGCAGACGCTGACCGCCGACGATATCGCCCAGCGCGCGCCGGTGCAGATCGCCGACGTCGTCAACCAGCTACCCGCCTTCCGCGTGACCCGATCGGCGACCGGCAGCGGCAGCGTGGCGGACCAGCAGGGCGGCGTGCAGTCGCTGCTCGACTTGCGCGGTCTCGATCCGCTGCGCACGCTGGTGCTCATCAATGGCAAGCGCACGGTCGGCACCAACATCAACGCCACCTTCGATTCCAACATGATCCCGGTGGGACTGGTCGAGCGGGTGGACGTCGTCACCGGCGGCGCCTCGGCTGCCTATGGCTCGGACGCGGTGGCCGGTGTCGCCAACTTCGTGCTGCGCAACAAGATGACCGAGCTGACCGGCTCGATCCAGACCGGCATCACCGAAGAGGGCGACGGCGCCACGTATGCGGGCAGCCTGGCGGGCGGCTTCGCGTTCGGCGACGGGCGCGGGCATATCGTGTTCGGCGTGGATGCCGCGAAGTCGAGCGGTGTGGGCAACATTTACTCGCGTGGCTACACGTCGAACGAACCGGGCCTGCTCGCGCTCTCGGCCGCGCAGCGTGGGGGCACCAACCCGGCGCAGGTCTTCGCCTCCGGGGTCGAATACGCCAACGTCACGCCCTATGGCCTCATTACCACCCGCGCCAGCGACGGGCAGCTCTACAACTTCGATGCCAGTGGGAGCGCGAGCAGCTTCGCGCAAGGGACCGTCTATGGCTCCGGCATCGCGGCGGTGATGACCGGAAGCACCGCTAACCGGGGCTACACGCCCTACAGCGCCTTCCCGCTCTCGGTCGCGAACGACCGGCAGGTCGCTTACCTGCGCGGCGAATACGAGGTGTCTGACGGCCTCACTCTCTATGCCGAGGGCAATTACGGCCGCACCCACCAGCCCTATTCCAAGGCGGCCTACTTCACGACCAGCCTGATCGTGCCGGTCTCCAGCCTGCCGACCGAACTGCAGCCGCTCTATTCGGGGACCAACGTGACGGTCGGGCGCATCCTCGACGAGACGGGCGGCAGCCAGGGTTCGCAGACCAACGAAGTGCGCCGCTTCGTGCTGGGCGCCAAGGGCAAGGTCACCGACTGGCTCGACTACGAGGTCGCCTGGACGCACGGCCGCTTCCACCAGAGCCTCAACACCACCGGCCTCGTGACCTCGGCGCTCTACAAGGCGGTCTACGGTTGCAACGGGACCACCGGCAACCCGAACCTGAACGCCACCACGGTCGCGCAGGCGGCGCTGTACGAGAGCCTGAGCGGCAAGAGCTGCGTCGCCATCAACCCGCTGGGGGAGATCACCGATCCGGCGGCGCTGAACTACATCTTCAACAAGCAGCACCAGGATACCTGGCTGGAGC
>NZ_JAZFAX010000017.1:0-124064 GCF_036352595.1 Novosphingobium resinovorum | reverse complement strand
CCAATGCTCGAGATCCCGCTGCCAATCCTCTTCCATCGCCAGCCTCCATCAAAGCTGGCTCCCTATGAATCACGCATTTCCCCTGCAGGGAATCCCGAAAATCACAATTCTGCCAAAGTAGTGCTAGCTGAACGCGCGCGCCAGCCAGCGATCGACCACGCCGGTCGCCGCGTAGTCCGGATTGCCCATCTCGCGGTTGATCTGCATGTGGCCGGGCAGGCCGCGCCCCGGAAAGCCCTGACGCTCGACCGGGGTGCCTGCCTTGCGCAGCGCGGCCTCCAGATCCTCGGCCTGCCGTACGCCGTCGTCGCGCTGGACGTGGAGCAGCAGGAACGCGGGCGCATTGGGCGCGGCGGCCTGCGCGGTCGGGGAGAGGGCACGCTGCCGGGCCGGATCGGTGCCGAAGGCTTGTTGATAGGTCTTTGCCATCATGCGCCCGGCATCCGCCATCTGCGAGGGGATGTCGTAGGCGGCGCCGTCGATCGGAATCACGCCGCGCACGTCGGCGTAGGACAGTCCCGCCTTCTGCAGATAGCGAGGATCAGTGCCGACCAGCGCGACCAGATGCGCGCCCGCGCTGTGCCCCATCAGCACCACCTTGCCGCGCGCGATGCCCAGGGCGTCCGCCCGCTTGAGCAGCGCGGCCAGTGCATCGGCGACATCCTGCGCCTGCTGCTCCACCGTGGCGGCGGGCACGAGGCGATAATTGACGCTGGCGAAGGCGTATCCCTCGCCGGTGTAGTGCTCCACCTTGTAGCGGCCGGTGGCGCTGTCCTTGTCGCCGCGCTTCCAGCCGCCGCCGTGGACGAACAGCACCAGCGGCGCCGGCGTTTTCCCGGTAGCGCGCCAGAAATCCAGTTGCTGCGCGGCGTCGGAACCGTAGCTCAGAGCGGTCGGCGGCGCCTTTGCCGCCTGCGCGAACGCGGGGGGCGCGGCGGCCAGCACGAGGGCACCGATCAGCGAAAGCGTGGTCGTCGCAAGTCTGGTCATCGTCGCACGTCCTGTCATCCGGTCCCGCCCTGTCTGCGTCCGGCAGGGGCGCGGCGCGCGGCAGGAAACACCAGACGCGCTGAACCTAACCTGTCATGCCGCCGCGCCCCATCGCCGCCCTTGACTAGCCGCCCACCTTGCCCTTAGGGCGCCCACGAAAAGCCGGGGCCTCCTGCCCCACCGTAAATCCATATCGCCGAGTCCTGTCGAAGGGCGTTACTGGATCCGCCGTGGCAGGGTGGAGGAGCATATCCATGGCAAACGTAACCGTGATCGGCGCCCAGTGGGGCGATGAGGGCAAGGGCAAGATCGTCGACTGGCTGGCCAGCCGGGCGGACGCGGTGGTGCGCTTTCAGGGCGGCCACAATGCGGGCCACACGCTCGTCGTCGGCGAGCAGGTCTACAAGCTGAGCCTGCTGCCTTCGGGCATCGTCACCGGCACGCTTTCGATCATCGGCAACGGCGTCGTGCTCGATCCGTGGCACCTCAAGTCCGAAGTCGAGAAGCTGCGCGGCCAGGGCGTCGAGATCAACCCCGAGAACTTCGCGATCGCCGACAACTGCCCGCTGATCCTGCCGGTCCACCGCGAGCTGGACGGCCTGCGCGAGGCGGCCGCCGGTGCGGGCAAGATCGGCACTACCGGTCGCGGCATCGGCCCGGCGTATGAAGACAAGGTCGGCCGCCGCGCGATCCGCGTCTGCGATCTGGCGCACCTCGATGCGCTGGAGCCGCAGCTCGATCGCCTCTGCGCGCACCACGACGCGCTGCGCGCCGGTTTCGGCCAGCCCCCGATCGACCGCGAGGCGCTGCTCAGCGAACTGCGCGAGATCGCGCCTTTCGTGCTGCAGTTCGCCCAGCCGGTGTGGAAGCGCCTCAACAAGGTCCGCAAGGCCGGTGCGCGCATCCTGTTCGAAGGCGCGCAGGGCGTGCTGCTCGATGTCGATCACGGCACCTATCCCTTCGTCACCAGCTCCAACACCGTGTCGGGCACCGCCGCCAGCGGTTCGGGCCTCGGCCCTTCGGCGACCGGTTTCGTGCTGGGCATCGTCAAGGCCTACACCACCCGCGTCGGCTCGGGCCCGTTCCCGACCGAGCTGGAGGACGAGACCGGCCAGCGCCTGGGCGAGCGCGGCCATGAATTCGGCACCGTCACCGGCCGCAAGCGCCGCTGCGGCTGGTTCGACGCGGTGCTGACGCGCCAGTCCTGCGCGATCTCGGGCGTCACCGGCATCGCGCTCACCAAAGTCGACGTGCTGGACGGCATGGATAAGGTGAAGATCTGCACCGGCTACCGCCTGCACGGCAAGGTGCTGGATTACTACCCCAGCCACGCCGCCGACCAGGCCGCGGTCGAGCCGATCTACGAGGAAATGGACGGCTGGCAGGGCACCACCGCCGGCGCCCGTTCCTGGGCCGACCTGCCCGCGCAGGCGATCAAGTACATCCAGCGCGTGCAGGAACTGATCGAGACGCCGGTGGCGCTCGTCTCCACCAGTCCCGAGCGCGAGGACACCATCCTCGTGCGCGATCCCTTCGTGGATTGATGATCATGCGGGGCGCACTCCGGTTCGCCCCGCTGCTTCTGCTGCTTGCCGTTACGGCGGCCGAGGCGCAGGCGCCTCTGAAACTGCCCGACATCGACCTGATCCGCGTACGCAAGGCGGCGCGGATCATGGAACTCTGGTCCGGCGGCCGCCTCGTCCATGTGATCGCGCATATCCAGCTCGGCGACGAGCCGGTCGGCCCCAAGCGCTTCGAAGGCGACGAGCGGACCCCGGAGGGGCGCTACGTCATCGACTGGGGCAATCCCGGCAGCGCCTATCATCTCTCGCTCCACATCTCCTATCCGAACGCTGCCGACCGTGCTTTCGCGGCGGGGCAGGGGCGTTCTCCCGGCGGGATGATAATGATCCACGGGCAGCCCAACGGCTGGCCGGCGGGGCGCGTGCCGGGCGACTGGACCGATGGCTGCATCGCCGTCTCCGATGAGGAGATCGAGACCTTGTGGGAAGTGGTGGCGGACGGCACACCGATCGAGATCGAGCCCTGAACCGGCCTGCGGACCGCATCGCCGCGCATCGTCCCGCTTGCGTAAATTGCAATTTTCGGCATTGCTGCATTGTTAAATGCAAGGGGCGATCCGGTGCAACCCGGTTGCCGGATAATAGTTAGGAGCCTAAGTACCCGCCGCCCCCAGAACCTCCCGGGACTCCATGACCGATCGACCAAGCCTTGCCCATGATCTTGCCACGCAGCTCGCGCCTGTCGCGCGGGCGTGGCGGCAGATGGCCGATCGTATCCTCGCCTCGCTGGACATATCGAACTCGGCGGGCTGGGCGCTGGTCCACCTCGAAAGACTGGGTGAAGGCGCGCGGCAGGCGGAACTGGCGCGGGCGATCGGCATCACCGAGGCCTCGCTGACGACGACCGTGCGCCAGCTCGAACAATCCGGCCTCGTCGAGCGCCGCGCCGATGCCGGAGACCGCCGCGCCAACCGTCTCCACCTGACCGGGGAGGGCGCGCGGATTGCCCGCAAGGCCGAGGCGCGGCTGGTGGCTCTGCGCGCGGACTTGCTCGACGGCATTTCCGATGCCGAGCTGGCGGGCGCGGTGCGCCTGCTGGACACCGTCTCGACCCGCATCGCCGACTTGCGGGTGCGGCCGTGAACGCGCCCGTCCTGGCCCGGTGGGGCGTGCCCGCCGCGATCTTCTCGATCAAGGCGTTCCTCGCCGCGATCCTGGCCGCCTACATCTCCTTCGCGATCGGGCTGGAGCGGCCCTACTGGGCGTTCCTGACCGCCTATATCGTCGCCGCCCCGCTGGCGGGCGCGGTGGTGTCCAAGGCGCTGTTCCGCGTCATCGGCACGTTCACCGGGGCGACCGCCTCGGTGCTGATGGTGCCGCCGCTGGCGCACAGTCCCGAACTGCTGACGCTGGTGCTCGCGCTGTGGCTGGGGCTGTGCGTGTTCGTCTCGCTGCTCGACCGCACCCCGCGCGGCTACATGTTCGTGCTGGCCGGCTATACCGCCTGCCTGATCGTGCTGCCCACGGTCGAGACGCCCGACCAGATCTTCAACGTCGCCGTGCTGCGCGTGCAGGAGATCACCCTGGGCATCCTGTGCGGCAGCCTGATCCACGGCGTCGTCCTGCCCGGCTCGGTCTCCACCTTCCTGCTCGGCCGCGTCGCCATGATGCTGCGCGATGCCGAGCGCTGGAGCCGCGATTCGCTCGAACTGGAGCCCGATCCCTCGGTCGATGCGGAAAAGCGGCGGCTGGCGCAGGACGTGACCGAACTGCACCAGCTCTCGATCCACCTGCCGTTCGACAGCAGCCGCCTGGCGCCGCGCGTGCGCACCGTGCGCGCGCTGCAGGACCAGCTTTCGCTGCTCATGCCGCTGGGCGCCGCTGTCGCCGACCGCGTCGCCGCGCTGCACGGGCGCGAGGCGCTGGGCGAGGAGGCCGCCGCACTGCTCGCCGATACCCGCGCCTGGCTCGGCACGCTCGAGGACGATCGGACCGGGCGCGAGGCGGTCGCCGCCGACCTCAAGGCCCGCTGCGCCGCGCTGGAACCGGAAGTCGGGCCGCAGGCGGGCTGGGACGACCTGCTGCAACTCAGCCTCGGCTCGCGCCTCGCCAGCCTGATCGAGGCGCATCTCGATTGCCGCGACCTTGCCGAGCAGCTCGGCACCCGCGACCGCAGGCCCGTCTCCGCGCGCATTCCGCCGCTGCTCGAAGGACGCCGCAACCGCGAGGTCCACCGCGACTATCGCGGCGCGGTGCGCGGCGCCGCCGGGGCGACGGCCACCATCGTCATCGGCAGCGCGCTGTGGATCGGCAGCGGCTGGAACGACGGGGCCACCGCCGTCATGCTGGCGGGCGTGTTCCTGGCGCTGTTCTCGGCCTCGGACAATCCGCTGCTGCCGCTGTGGATGTTCTTCAACGGCACTGTCATCGCCACGCTGCTGGGGCTGATCTATGCCTTCGGGATACTGCCGCGGATCGACGGCTTTGCGATGCTGGCGATGACCCTGGCGCCGCCGCTGCTGGTGCTGGGATCGTTCATGCATTCGCCGCGCTATGCCGGTGTCGCGCTGCCCGCGCTGCTGGGGATGGGCAGTCCGTTCATCATCGCGGAAAAGTATACCGACAATTTCGAGGTGTTCTTCAACAGTTCGATGGCGCAGCTGCTGGGCACGCTGTTCGCGATCCTGATGGCGCGGCTGCTGCATTCGGCGGGGCTGGAGAGCGCGATCCGCCGCACCTTGCGCGCCGGCTGGCGCGACATCGCCGAGCGCGCCAACCTTTACGGCCCGCCCGACGTGCGCGGCTGGATCAACCGCATGCTCGATCGCATCGCGATCCTCAGCCCGCGCCTCGCGCTGTCGGGCAAGCAGCCGGGCGAGCCGCTCTACGACGTGCTGCGCGACTTGCGCACCGGCGTCGCCATCGGTGAACTGCGCGAATTGCGCCTGCACCTGCCGCCCGCCCGCAGCGCCCCGCTGACCAGCGTGCTCGCCGACGTCGGCGCTTACTACCGCCGCCTGGAGCCCGATCGCCGCGCTCCCGCCGATCCGGCGCTGCTGGGCGACATCGACACCGCGCTCCATGTCTTCGCCGGCGACGAGGACCGCTCGGTCCGCCGCTCCGCCGCGCTGGCGCTGGTCAGCCTGCGCCGCAACCTGTTTCCTGATGCCGCCGCGCTGAAAGGCCTGTCATGAACGGCGAGACTTCCATCCTGGGCGTGTTCATGCCCACCATCCTGGTGCTGGCGGTCATCGCCTCGGTCGTCACCATGCTGCTGATGCGGCTGGCGGACTTCGCCGGATTCTACCGCATCGTCGCCTATCGCGCGCTCGTGGACCTGTGCCTTTACATCCTGGTCCTCGGCGCCCTTTCCCTCCTCGCTCCCCACATCGGTTTCCACCCATGAAGAACCTGCTTCCCGCGATCGGCCGCAGCGCCGCCACCATCGTCATCGTCGTCCTGGCCGCGTTCATCGCGTTCTGGATGTGGAACCACTACGAGCGCAGCCCGTGGACCCGCGACGGCCGCGTGCGCGCCGACGTGGTGCGGGTGACGCCCGACATCGGCGGCCTCGTCACTTCGGTGGCGGTGCATGACAACCAGACGGTGAAGGCGGGCGACCTGCTGTTCGTGATCGACCGCCCGCGCTACTCGCTGGCGGTGGAGCAGGCCCAGGCGAGCGTCGCCAGCGCCCGCGCGACGCTCGGCCAGGCGCAGCGCGAGGCCTCGCGCGATCTGGCGCTGGGCGATCTCGTCGCCACCGAGACGCACGAGCAGAACGTCGCCAAGGTCGCCACTGCCCGCGCCGCGCTGGCCGAGGCGCTGAGCGCGCTCGACGGGGCGAAGCTGAACCTCACGCGCACGCAGGTCCATGCCTCGGTCAACGGCACCGTCACCAACCTCGACCTGCATCCCGGCGACTATGTGGCGGCGGGCAGCCAGGCGATGGCGCTGGTCGATACCGACTCGATCCGGGTCGAGGGCTACTTCGAGGAAACCAAGCTGCCGCTGATCCGCCAGGGCGCCGCGGTGACCGTGCACCTGATGGGCGAGGCGCAGCCGCTCAAGGGCCGGGTGGAGAGCATCTCTGCGGGCATCAACGACGATACCCGCAGCGATTCGGGCAACCTGCTGCCCAACGTCGAGGCGACCTTCTCGTGGGTCCGCCTGGCCCAGCGCATCCCGGTGCGCGTGAAGCTGACCCATGTGCCCGCCGACGTGCGCCTGATCCTGGGCCGTACCGCGACGGTGACGATCGAGCAGCATGACGGCGAACCGAAGCGACAGGCGCGTCCGGCTCCGGCTCCGGCTCCGGCTCCGGCCCCGGCGGCGGCTCCCGCTCCCGCCGCGACGCAGAGCGCGGGAGCCCGGTGATGCGTCCCGCCCGCCTTCTCTGCGCCGCCGCGATGGCGCTGGCGCTGTCCGCCTGCGCCACCGCCGGGCCGGACTATCATCCGCCCGAGAACGCGGTGTCCGGCACACCTTCCGCGCAGGGGGACTTCGTCGCGGCGCGCGATCCCGCCTTCGCGCAGGCGCCGCTGCCCGACCGCTGGTGGAGCCTCTACGCCGATCCCCGCCTCGACGCGCTGGTGGAAGAGGCGCTCACCGCCAACGCCGACTTGCGCGCCGCCGAGGCGAACATCCGCAAGGCCGAAGCGGTGCTGCGCGAGACGACCGGCGCGCGGGCGCTGAGCACCACCGTCAGTTCCGATGCCGATCTCGAGCGCGACTATTCCACCCAGTCGGGCGGGACCAACATCCCCGGTGTCGTGACGTACGACCTTGGGCTCTCGCTGAGCTATCCGCTCGACCTCAACGGCAAGCTGCGGCGCGCGGTCGAGGGGGCGCAGGCGGACCGCGAGGTGGTCGAGGCGGCGCGCGATGCGGTGCGCATCAGCGTGGCGGCGGCGACCGCCAAGGCCTATGCCGATGTGTGCGGCGCCAATTACCAGATGGCGACGGTCCAGAAGGTGATCGTGCTGCAGCAGCAGACGCTGGATGCCACCACCCGGCTGCAGCGCGGCGGGCGCGGCACCGCCTTCGACGTCAGCCGCGCGCGTACCGCGGTGGACACCAGCCGTGCCAGCCTGCCCGCCTTCGTGGCGAAGCGGCAGGGCGCACTGTTCCTGCTGGCGACGCTGCTCGGCCGGGCGCCGGCGGACTATCCGCAGGACGTGGCGAGCTGCTCGGTCCTGCCGCGTCTTGCCCAGCCGATGCCGGTCGGTGACGGCGCCGCGCTGATCCGCCGCCGTCCCGACATCCGCCAGGCCGAGCGCACCATCGCCGGCGATACCGCGCGCATCGGCGTGGCGGTGGCGGACCTCTACCCCAGCGTCTCGATCGGCGCGGGCGTCGCCAGCAGCGGGCAGTTGCAGAACCTCGGCAAGTCCGACAGCTTCGGCTTCAGCCTTGGCCCGCTGCTGAGCTGGAGCTTCCCCAATCGCCCGGTCGTCAAGGCGAAGATCGATGCCGCCAAGGCGCAGGTCGATGTCGATCTCGCCAAGTTCGATGCGACCGTGCTCTCGGCCCTGCAGGGCACCGAGACGGCGCTGGAAACTTACGCCCGCGATCGGGACAAGGCCGCATCGCTGGGCCGCGCGAGCGACAGCGCCGGCATATCGGAAGGGCAGGCGGCCAAGCTGTTCCGCTTCGGGCGCAGCGACTTCCTCGACCTCCTGAGCGCGCAGGGCAGCCTCGCGTCGGCACGGGTGAGCCATGCGGCCGCGGAAGCGGCGCTGGTGGACGACCAGATCGCCGTGTTCCTCGCGCTCGGCGGTGGCTGGGGGCAGGGGGAGGGGCAGGGCGCAGGCGCGACCAAGTAACCGCCTGCGAACTGCAGGGCGTCACCCTGAAACAAGTTCAGGGTGACGGCGGAGAAAGCAAGCGGCGGGTGCGGCGGGCGCGCGCCTTCCCACCTCGATCAAAAATCGATCGCGATGCCCTTCTGCACCCAGTCGCCGTAGCGGGTGGGTGAAAGGCCGTCGGGGTCCTGCTCGTCCTTGGCCTTCACGGGCGGGGGAGCGGGGTCGTTGGTCCAGTGAGCGGGCTTGGTGAAGGCCGCCGGACGTTCAGTGGCGCGCTTGGTCATGGGCCCCATGTGGTGCGGGTGGCGGAAAAAGGCAATCCGGTATAGGGGCCGACGATGGACATACCCGGACTTCCTGCGCGCCGTGCCGCGCTCAACCTCATCGATGCCGTTCTGCGCAGGGGCGAGACGCTCGACCAGGCGGGCGGCTCCGCGCTCGCGCGCATCAAGGGCGATGCCGACCGCGCGCTCGCCCGCGCCATTGCCGGGGAGGTGCTGCGCTGGCGCGCCGACCTCGACGCGCTGATCGACTCCGCCACCCGCCTGCCGCTGGCGGACGACGCCAAGGCGCGCGCGGTGCTGCAGATCATGCTGGCGCAAGTCCTGCGGCTGGAGACGCCCGCGCACGCCGTCATCGCCACCGGCCTGCCGATGCTGATGGGCGGCCCGCGCCGTCTGGCGCACGGCGTGTTCTCGACCCTGACCAAGCGCGCCGTGACGCTGCCCGAAGTGCCGACCCTGCCCGAGCCGGTCATGGAGCGCTGGGGCATCCGGGCCGAGACGATCGCCGCGGGTCTCGCCGTGCCGCCGCCGCTGGACCTTGCGCTGCGCGATGCGGGGGCGACGGCGGAGTGGGCCGAGCGCCTCGGCGGCATCTCGCTGATGCCGGGTCATGTGCGCCTGCCGCGCGGGATCGCGGTGGAGCACCTCGACGGTTTCCGCGAGGGTGCGTGGTGGGTGCAGGATCTCGCCGCCAGCCTGCCCGCGCGCATGCTCGGTGAGGGTGAGGGCCGGTCCGTGCTCGATCTTTGCGCCGCGCCCGGCGGCAAGACGATGCAGCTTGCGGCGGCGGGCTGGAAGGTGACCGCGCTCGACAACGCCAAGCGGCGGCTGGAACGCCTGCGCGAGAACCTCGAGCGCACTGCGCTGGAGGCGGAGGTGGTGCTCGCGGATGCCTTTACGTGGGAGCCGCAGGAGAAGTTCGACGCGATCCTGCTCGACGCGCCGTGCACGGCGACGGGCACCTCGCGCCGTCATCCGGACGTGCTCCACCGCATCGCGCCGCGCCAGATCGAGGAGATGGCCGAAATCCAGACGCGGATGCTGGCGCGGGCGGCCGAGTGGCTGAAGCCCGGCGGCACGCTGGTCTACGCCGTGTGCTCGCTGGAGCAGGAAGAAGGCGAGGACCGCGCGGCCGACGTCGAACTGACGCTTGCCCCGATCACGGCGGCGGAACTGCCCGAGGGTCTTTCGCCGACCGGCGAGGGCTGGCTGCGCACCGATCCGGGAATGCTGGCCGAGGCGGGCGGCCTCGACGGCTTCTTCATCGCGCGTTGGGTGAAACCCTAAGTCGTCATTGCGAGCGCAGCGAAGCAACTCAGGGCAGTCTCAAGCCGCCCTGGGTTGCTTCGCTGCGCTCGCAATGACGAGGTGTGCGGCTTCAGCGCCGGTTCGGATCGAGCGCCGACCGGCCACGCGTCGCGCTACGGCGCGGCACCGAAGCCATGGCCGGACGCGGGGGCACCGCCCCGCCGTCCATCGCCATCAGCGCGGCGATGCGCTTCTCGGTCGCCGGGTGAGTCGAGAACAGGTCCGACACCGACGAGGGCACGATGTAGAGCTGCGCCGCCGCCGGGTTGCGCTCGACGGTGGGGTTGCGCAAGTGGGCGGCAGGCCCGGCGATCTTCTGCAGCGCCGAGGCCAGCGCGCGGGGGTTGCCGCTGATCTCGGCGCCCGCCTTGTCGGCGCCATATTCGCGGGTGCGGCTGATCGCCATCTGCACGATCATCGCCGCGAACGGTGCCATGACCATCGCGGCGATCGCGGCCATCGGATTGGGACGATCCTCCGAATTCCCCATGTGGCCGAAGAACATGCCGAAGTTGGCGATCATCGAGATGGCGCCCGCGATCGTCGCCACCATCGTCATCACCAGCGTGTCGCGGTTCTTCACGTGGCCCAGTTCGTGCGCCATGACGCCCGCCACTTCCTCACGGCTGAGCATGTCGAGCAGGCCCGTGGTCGCGGCGACGGCGGCGTGGTCGGGGTCGCGGCCGGTGGCGAAGGCGTTGGGTGCCTCGGTGTCGATCACGTAGACGCGCGGCATCGGCAACTGCGCACGCTGCGCCAGTTCGGCGACGAGGCGGTGGAACTCGCTCTCCGGGCCGACCTCGCGGGCGTTGTGCATCTTCAGCACGATGCTGTCCGCGTTCCAGAAGGTGAACAGGTTCATGCCCGCCGCCACGAGCAGCGCGATGATGGCGCCGCCGGTTCCGCCCAGCATGTAGCCCAGCCCCATGAACAGCGCCGTCAGCGCCGCCAGCAGCATGGCCGTCTTCATTCCGTTCACTTTCAATTGTCTCCTTGAGCGTTTGTCCCGACGAATCTAGGGTCGGGCGGGAGGGTTTCAATGGCGCCCGCCGTTCCCGACACATGCAGTCACGCAAGCGAAACCGGCAGGACATATTGGCTAGCCCCGATCCGAAACCGAAACGTCGCCGCCGCTCCTCCGAGGAAGTGGCCGACCGCATTCTCGAAGCCGCCGCCGAGGAGTTCGAGGCCTCGGGCTATGCCGGGGCGACGACCGCCGCGATCGCCCGCCGCGCCGATGTGACCGAGGCGCAGATCTTCCGCTTCCACGACAGCAAGCAGGCGCTGTTCCGCGCGGCGATCTTCACGCCGCTGAACCGCCACTTCGCGGACTTTCAGGCCCGAACCGCCGGAGCGGGTGAGGGCAAGGACGTGGCGCGGGCCTACATCGGCGAACTGCTCGACTTCATGGGCAGCCATTCGAAGATGTTCCTCTCGCTGGCGGTCGCGAATGCCTATTCGCCCGAAGCCTCGGGCGGGATCGAGGCGCTCGACGGGTTGCAGGACTACTTCCGCAAGGGCGAGGCGATGTCGCGCGCGCGCGTCGGGGAGACCCCGCGCATCGCGCCCGAACTCATGGTGCGCGTGTCGTTCGCGGCGGTGCTGGCGAACCTGATGTTCCGCGACTGGCTGTTCCCGCCGGGCATGGCCAGCGAGGCGGAGATTCGCGATGCCATCGCGGCTTTCGTGATCGAGGGGATCGGGGCGAACGGCAAGGTGTGAAACCTTCGCCGCCGCGATGGACGCGCCCCTTGGCCCCCCGGGTGCCTTGAAGCCCCGCGCCGCATGACATAGCCCCGCTTGCAACCATCGATAGGGAGCAGCGACAACCATGCCATTCAAGACCCGCGTGACCGAGATGCTCGGCATCGAACATCCGATCGTCCAGGGCGGCATGCAGGGCGTCGGCTATGCCGAACTGGCGAGCGCGGTGTCGAACGCCGGCGGCCTCGGCACCCTGACCGCGCTGACCCAGCCCAGCCCCGAGGCGCTGCGCGAGGAGATCGAGCGCTGCCGGGCAATGACCGACAAGCCCTTCGCGGTGAACATCACCGTGCTGCCCACGATCCTGCCGCCCGACTACAAGGCCTATGCGCAGGCCGTGATCGACGGCGGGGTGAAGATCGTCGAGACCGCGGGCACCCAGCAGGTGCGCGAGATCTGGGAGATGGTGAAGCCCCACGGCGTCACCGTGCTGCACAAGTGCACTGCCGTGCGCCACGCGCTTTCGGCCGAGCGGCACGGCTGCGACATCATCTCGATCGACGGCTTCGAATGCGCCGGGCACCCCGGCGAGGATGACATTCCCGGCCTGATCCTGATCCCCTCGGCGGCGGACAAGGTGAAGATTCCGATGCTGGCGAGCGGCGGCATCGGCGACGGGCGCGGCCTCGTCGCGGCGCTGGCGCTGGGGGCTGAAGGCATCAACATGGGCACCCGCTTCTGCGCCACGAAGGAAGCGCCGATCCACGACAACGTGAAGGCCAGGTACGTCGAGAACGACGAGCGCGGCACCAACCTCATCTTCCGCAAGTTCAAGAACTCGGCGCGCGTCGGCAAGAACGACGTGTCCGACGAAGTGGTCGCGATTTCCGAACGGCCGGACTCGACTTTCGAGGATATCCGCCACCTCGTCGCGGGCGCGGTGGGCCGCGAGCTACTGCAGAGCGGCGATCTTACCAAGGGCATCTTCTGGGCCGGGATGGTGCAGGGCTTGATCCACGACGTGCCCACCTGCAAGGAACTGATCGAAAGGATCGTTGGCGAGGCCGAGGCAATCGTGAAGGAACGCCTGGGCGCCATGCTCGCCTGATCGACGGAGAGGGAGATTCCATGAGTTACGAGCACATCCTCTATTCGCTGGAGGACGGCGTCGCGCGCATTTCCCTCAACGATCCCAAGACCATGAACGGCGTCACCGAGGCGATGGGGCTGGAGATGGTCCACGCCCTCGACGTGGCGGCGCGCGATGCCCGTGCGGTGCTGCTGACGGGTGAGGGCAAGGCGTTCTGCTCGGGCGCGAACCTCGCCGCCGCGCAGGACATGCTGGCCGATCCGATGCGCGATATCGGCGGCCAGCTCGACCGCGCGTTCAACCCGGTCATCATGCAGATCAAGACCATGGAGCAGCCGGTCGTCACCGCGATCCGCGGGCCTGCGGCGGGCTTCGGCGCGGGTCTGGCGGCGGCGGGCGACGTTGTGCTGATGGCGGAGGGGTCTTACTTCTTCTGCGCCTTCTGCCACGTCGGCCTCGTGCCGGATGGCGGCGCGACTTACCTGCTGGCGCAGGCGGTGGGCCGGGTGCGCGCCGTGCAGATGATGCTGCTGGGCGAGAAGGTCGATGCCAGGACCGCGCTCGACTGGGGCCTTGCGACCAGGGTGGTGCCCGAGGACGACCTCGACGCCGAGGCGATGAAGCTGGCGAAGCGGTTGGCCACCGGCCCGCGCTCGCTCGGCCTCATCAAGCGCATGGCGTGGGACGCGCTGGATTCCAGCCTCGAAACCGCGCTTCAGGCGGAACGGCGCGGCCAGCGCGAGGCAGGGCGGACCGAGGACTTCCTCGAAGGCGTCAATGCGTTCCTCGAAAAGCGCAAGCCCGCGTTCAAGGGACGCTGAAACCCCGCCGGGGGAGTAAACAGCCCCGCCCCAGGCAGTTCCCCTTCCCCCCGCCGAGGGGGAAGGGGATCGGCATTCATCCGCCGAAGCGCACTTTCAGGCGCATGCCGTACATGCGCGGTTCGCCGACCGAGGCGATCTCGAAGCCCACTTCCGGCGATCCCAGGCCCGCCGCATAAGTATAGTACTTTTCCTTGGTCACGTTGGTGGCGAACAGCGTCAGGTCCACCGGCGATCCGGCGATCCCCTCCCACCCGAAGTTGAGGTTCAGCAGCCCCAGCGAGGGCAGCGTGCTGAACGCGGCGATGGCCGGGTTCGGGTTCTCGCGGTCGATGTAGTTCACCAGCATGCTGGTGCGATAGGTATAGTCCGCCCCGAACGACACGCGCCCGACGCTCTCGTCCAGCGGCAGCGTATAGCGCGCCGAGACGGTGAACTTGTGCTTCGGCGAAAGCACTTCGGGATCGCCCACCTCGAACGGCGCGGCGAGGGTGAAGTTGGGGTCGCTGTAGGTCAGCAGCCCCTCGGGCACCGATTTGATCTCGGTGTGCAGGTACGTGTAGCTGCCCGAGAGGGTCAGTCCCTCGAACGGATTGATGCTCGCCTCGGCCTCCAGCCCGTAGATCTCGGACTTGCCGGCGTTGACCGGCGCGGCGGTGGATGCCTGCCCGCTGCCCGCCACCGCGTTGAAGCCGACCTGCAACTGCTGCTTCTGGAAATCGTTGTAGAATGCCGCAAGGTTCAGCGTGGCGGGCACGGCGCCGTGGAAGCTGCTCTTGAAGCCGATCTCGTAGCTGTCGACCTTTTCCGCATCGACGAGGTCGAGCGGCGCCGAGACGTTGGGCGCGATCGTCGCGGCGCGATAGCCGCGCGCATACTTGGCATAGGCCATCGCATCGGGGGTGAAGTTGTAGTCGAGGTCGATCAGCCATGTCGGCGCGCTCGACTTCTGGTTCAGCGTCGCTTCGCAGCCGTTGGCGGTGGCGGCGGGATCGGTGCAGCGCACGGAAGCGATCCCGTAGTTCGGCACCGACTGGACCAGGTACGTGCGGCGCGTGCTGGTGTTGCGCTGCTCGTCCCAGGTGTAGCGGATGCCGCCGGTGAGCTTGAGCTTGTCGGTCAGCGCATACGTGGCCTGCGCATAGAGGCCGAAGTCCCGGAAGTACGTCTTGCCGACCGTGTAGTTGACCGATCCGGCGCCGATCAGGTCGGTGCACTGGAAGGTCGCGCTGTCGATGCACGAGGAGAGGAACGGCGACTGGCTGCCCGCCAGCCCGAGCGGGCGGCTGATCTCGGCATAGCCGCCGACCTGCCAGTCCAGCCGGCCATCGGGCGTCTTGCCCTGCACCTGCAACTCGTCCGTCAGCGTGTACTGGTCTGCGGTGTGCAGGCCCGGCGGCGAAGTGATCGTGGTGAAGGGCACCACGAACGGGCCGAGCTGCGCCAGCGTGCCGAACTGCGCCGCATCCATGGTCTGCGTGTATTGGGCGTAGCTGGCGATGTTCTTGACGGTGATCGCGTCCGACGCGCGCCAGCGGGTGGTGTTTATCACCTGCCACTGGGTGATCTTCGAGTAGTTGTCGTCGATCGGGTTCATCACGTTGTAGAAGCCGGTGCCCTGCTTCGCGAGCTGGCCGTAGAACAGTGCGCCCAGGCCCTCGGTCGGATCGACCGCGACCAGCTTGGTCATCGGGCCGTTGGTGTTCGAGTGGACGTAGGACGCGATCAGGTAGTTCTCCAGATCGGGCGTCAGGTCGGCGACGACGCTGAGACGCAGCGCGGTGTAGTTCACGTCGTTGAAGTCGCTGGTGCCGATGCCGCTCTGGTTCTTGAGATAGCCGTCGCGGGTCATGCGGTCGGCGGAGAGGCGGACCTTGAAGGTATCGGCGAGCGGGATGTTCACCACGCCCTGCACGCGGCGCAAGTCGAAGTTGCCGATCGATCCCTCGACGTAGCCTTCGAGCACGTCGGTGGGCCGCTGCGGCACCAGCAGCACCGCGCCGCCGGTGGTGTTGCGGCCGAACAGCGTGCCTTGCGGGCCTTTCAGAACCTGCACGTTCTGCAGGTCGAAGAAGCTGCCGGGCAGCACGCCGTCACCGGTGGGCAACCCGTTCGAGGCGCCGCGCGGGGTCACCACTTCGGCGAAATAGGTGCCGACCGAGGGCAGGGTGCCGATGTCCTGCGCGAAGCCGCGGATCGCGAACGTGGTGTTCTCGGTGCCGAAGTTGGTGTTGGACGACAGCGACGGGGTATACGTCGCCAGGTCGTTGGCGTTGACCACGTTGCGCTGCGAAAGCTGCTCCTGGTTGAACACGGTGATCGAGATCGGCACGTCCTGCAGGCGCTCCTCGGCGCGGCGGGCGGTGACGACGATGTCGTTGGCGCCGATCGCGGGCTGGCTGGAACGGCGGGCTGGCTGCGGCTCGCTTTGGGCCAGCGCCGGAGCGGCCAGGAACGGGGCGGCCAGCGCGGCGGCGAAGGTCAGCGCGGTGGAGGCACGGAGCACGGCCCTCGGATGCATGGTCTTCATGATTGTTCTCTCCCTGACGACGCTTCTGGTCCGCAACGAACTGAGTCGATGTGGAAACGCCGTTCTCGTAGTATCGTATTGCTCGATTGTTGCTCGGCAAGGGGAGTGAATTGGTCGGACCGGAATGCGGACTGGTCGGATAGGTCCGGTCATTGCCTTGTTTTACCACGGTATTATCGGTCGCTGCCGAACGATCGGCGTTGATACATCATATCGCAGGGGGGGATTCTGCCGCGCGGATCGCCGGCTGGACGACCGGCACGACCGTCCGCCGGGCGAAACGCGGGTCTGGTCGGACCGATATCGGGGTTGCGCAAGGATTCCCGTGCAGGAGCTGCACGATTTCATGCGCGATGCGGCGCGCCGGGGCAGGGTCACCTTGACCCTGCTCCCTTCTCGCGGATGACGAAGGGTGAGCGCGCCTTTTCCTAAACCACGTTCGCCTCGCGCAGCCCGGCGATCCGGGCCTCGTCGTAGCCCAGTTCGACAAGGATGGCGTCGGTATGCTCGCCCAGCATCGGCGGGGCCATGCGGATCGTCGCCGGGCTCGCCGACATCTTCGCGAGCGGGCTGGCGATCAGGTCCACCGAGCCGCTTTCCGCCCAGGCGTGCGGCGTCGTCGCCTTCAGGCCGCGATGTTGCACCTGCGGGTCTTCCCAGACGTCGGCCAGTTCATTGTAGCGCGCCGCCGGAATGCCCGCGCCGTCGAGCATGGCCTGAACCTTCAGGGTCGGGAAGCGACCGCTCCAGTCGTTGATGATGGCCATCAGCTCGGCGCGATTGGTCTTGCCGCGCTTCAGGTTCGAATCGAAGCGCGGGTCGTCGTTCAGTTCGGGCTGCTCCATCAGCACCGTCAGGCGGCGCCAGTGCTCGTCGGTGCCGGCGGTGAGGTAGATGATGCCGTCCGCGCAATGGATCAGGTCCGCCGGGCCGCCGCCATTGCCGCCGTTGCCGAGGCGGGGCGGGGCGTTGCCGCTGATCAGGTAGTCCTGCATGATGTGGCTGACCATCGCCACCGAACTGTCGAGCAGGGCGATGTCGATGTACTGGCCCTCGCCGGTGCGGGTGCGGTGCATCAGCGCGCCCAGGATCGCCAGCGCGGTGTTGTGGCCGGTCACGAAATCGACGAGGCTGGGCCCGGTCTTGAGCGGGCCGGAGCCCGGCTGGCCATCGGGAATGCCGGTCACCGCCATCATGCCGCCGGTCGCCTGGAACAGTCCGTCGTAGCCGGGCAGCGCCGCCATCGGCCCGGTCTGGCCGAAGCCGGTGACCGAGCAGTAGATGAGGCGCGGGTTTATCTCCCGCAGGCTCTCGTAATCGAGGCCGAAGCGCTTGAGGTCGCCGACCTTGTAGTTCTCGATCAGCACGTCGGCGCTCTTCACCAGATCGCGCAGGATCGCCTGCCCCTCGGGCCGGGAATGGTTCAGCGTGATCGAGCGCTTGTTGCGGTTGGACACGGTGAAGAAGCTGGAGTGCCGCGTCTCGATCCCGTCCTTGCCGGGCACCCACGAGAAGCCGTAGCCGCGCCCGTCGTCGCCGACGCCCGGCCGCTCCACCTTGATGACGTCGGCGCCGAGGTCGCCGAGGATTTGCGCGCCGACGGGGGCGGCGAAGACGCGGCTCATGTCGATGACGCGGATGCCTTCGAGGGCGGCCTTGGGTGTGCTCATTGTGCCTGTTCGCTCGTTGTCTGAGCCTTCTGACTAGCCCTGTGCGGTCCGGGGACAAGGCAGCCCCGGGCAATACCGCCGGGGCGGTTCGACGCTTGCCGGAGCGGCGGCTAACACGATGCGGACAGCATGGGAGACAGGCGAAGTGAAGGTAGCGATCATCACGGGCGCGGGCAGCGGCATCGGCCTCGAAACCGCGAAGATCCTGCACGGCGAAGGCTTCGCGATCGTCGGGGTCGGCCGCTCGAAGGACAAGCTGGCGGCGCTGGAAGCCGCGATCGGCAATCCCGACCACGTCCTTGCCATCAGCGCCGACCTGACCGACCCGGCCGCGCCCGGAGCCGTCGTCGCGCAGGCGCTGGCCCGCTTCGGCCGCATCGACGCGCTGGTGAACAATGCGGGCGTCGGCAGCCCCAAGCCGCTCGACGAGACGGACGACGAGACGCTCGACGACTTCCTCGACATCATGCTCGTCGCCCCGTTCCGGCTCTGCCGCGACGTGATCCCGCATCTGGGGGAGGGCGCCAGCGTGGTCAACGTGACCAGCACGTTCGCGCATATCGGCGGACGGCGCGGCGGGGCCTATTCGGCGGCCAAGGGCGGGCTCAAGTCGATGACCGAGCACATGGCCTGCGAATACGGTCCGCGCGGCATCCGTTCCAACTGCGTGGCGCCGGGCGTGACGATGACCGACATGGTGCGCCACCGTTTCGAGGACGAGGGCTTCAAGCGCGCCAATGTCGAGACGACGCCCTATCCGCGCCTGGCGCAGCCGGAGGACATCGCCTCGGTCATCGCCTTCCTGTGCCTGCCGGGCAGCGAGATGATCAACGGCCAGTCGATCGTCGTGGACGGCGGCTGGACGGCGACGAAGTACCTCTCGCCAAGGGTGACGCGCACTACCTGGGTCGAGCCGGAATAGAAGTCAGGGCGCGACCCGCAGGACGTTGCGGCCGCTGCGCTTGGCGGCATAGAGCGCCGCGTCGGCGGCCGCGAAAGTCGCTTCGGGGGTTCCCTCGACGAAGGCGAGGCCGGCGCTGACGGCGATCGGGATCAGCGTGCCGCGCCATTCGACGCGGGTGACGAGGGCGCTCAGCCGCCGCCGCACCGCGCTCTCCAGGGTGGGGGCGGAGAGCGTCGCGGGCAGTAGCAGGGCGAACTCGTCGCCGCCGATCCGCGCGGCGAGGCGGGCCTGCGGGAACGCGCGGCCCAGCCGTTCCCCGAAGCTGGCGAGACAGGCATCGCCGGCGGCATGGCCCCAGCGATCGTTGATGCCCTTGAAGTCGTCGAGGTCGAACAGCACCAGCGCGCCGATCCGGGAGAGGGCCTCGGAGCCGGCGGCAAGGTCGAGCCATTCGGACTGGAACCGCGCCCGGTTGCCGAGCCCGGTGACCGTGTCGCTTTCCGCCAGCCGGCGCAGGCGGTCCCATTCCAGCCGTTCGTGGGTGATGTCCTGCTTCATGCCGTAGAGCTGGACGATGCGGCCATGCTCCACATGGCAGGCGGCGGCGAGGCGCATCCAGCGCACGTCGCCGCCCGGCTGGCGGATCTGCGCTTCCATCGAGAAGCCGGAACGCGTCTCGATCGCCCGGCGGCGCAGCCGCAGCATGATATCGCGCGATTCCTCGGCGTAGAGCGCCACCGTGTCGCCGCGATGGAGGCGTTTGTCGCGGGGCAGGCCGAAGATTTCGAACACCCCGTCACCCCACGCCAGCGTTTCGGTGGCGAGATCGCAGCTCCACGCGCTCACGCCCGCCAGGGCGGCGGCGCGGGACACGATATGGCCATCGGTCAGCGGCCGGATGGCGGAACGATGTGTGTCGGTCTGCAGGTACAAGCTCGGCCCCTTCGTGCGATCCACCGCTAATGGATCCACTATGGCTTAATCCTTTATGGTAAACGGATCACCAACGGAACTCCCTTTACGCAGAGGGGCTTGCTCCGGGCAGCTTCACGCCGCCTGGCCGGGCGGTGCGGTCGAGCCGCGTTCCACCAGTTCGGTCTCCAGCAGGACGACCCCCGCCTCTGCCGCCGCCTCCGCCGAGAACATCCGGTGGACGATCTCCCCGCCGATCCGCTGCCAGGGCAAGCGGATCGACGTCAGCGGCGGCAGGGTGCGGGCGGCCAGCCGGGTATCGTCGAAGCCGATGACCGAAAGCGCGGCGGGCACCGCCACCCCGGCCTGGCTGGCGGCATGCAGGACGCCGGCGGCCATCTCGTCGTTGCTGGCGAGGATCGCGGTCGGACGCGGGCTGATCTCCAGCAGCAGGCGGCCGGCCTCGATCCCCGATTCGAAGCTGTCGTCGCCCGGTACGATCAGCGCGGGGCCGCGGTCGAGGCCGCGTTCGGCCATGGCGTCGAGATAACCCAGTTCGCGCCGCTGCGCGCTGGACGAGCCATCCGGCCCCGCCACCAGCCCGATCCGCACATGCCCGGAAGCGACCAGCCGCCGTACCGCCGAGGCCGCCGCGTCGCGCTCGTCGGCGACGAGATCGGCCGCGAAGCCCGATCCCGCCCCGACGCGCGCGCATGCGACGCGGGCATGGTGGCACAGCGCCGCCAGGTCGTCGCGGTCGGCCAGCGGCGGGGCGAGGATCACCGCCGCCGGGCGGTGCCGGTCGAGGAAGGCCGCGAGCCGTTCGGCGGCGTGCTTGGCCGGGCAGGGCAGCAGGGTGAGCACATGGTCCCCTCCGGCCAGCGCCCCCGCCATTCCGGCCGCCAGCGCATCGACCACCCCGGCGCCTCGCCCGTCGTGGACCAGCGCGACGATGCCCGGGCGGGGGGGCGCCTCAGCGGCTGTCCGCGCGGCTGTCCGGGCGGCGGCCCGAGTGCGGGGCGGAGGCGCGCCGCTGTCGACGGATGCGGGAGGTTCGGCGAGTGGGGGCGTCGCGCGCGGCACCGGGGCATAGCCCGCACGCTCGATGGCGCTGGCACGGCGTGACCGGATCGCGCGGAGGGCGGGCGCCGCTTCGGGGATGCTTGCTTCGGGGGTACTCGCTTCGGGAATGTTCATGGGGCGATGTTCGGCGCCTCGGCATGGCTCACCAACCCCAGTCTGGTCCGAAACCGAGGCAACGCACCGATACGTTCTATTACAAGCGGGTCATTGCAGTACCGTGGCAAGGGGCCTAATGAGCGCCCCTCAAGCAGGAGCCGCATGCGCGGACCGGATGTGCAACGGAATGCGATGAACCCCGCCACCAGCCAGCGCCACTACGGAATGGATTGGTTGCGCGTGGGCGCCTTCGTGATGCTGATCTTCTACCATGTCGGCTTCTCGTTCACCCCGTGGGGCTACCAGACGCCGACGCGCGGGGTGGTCTGGTGGGCGGAAATTCCGCTGCTGGGGCTCAGCGCCTGGCGGCTGGCGCTGCTCTTCGCGATTTCCGGCTATGCCAGCGCCGCCCTGCTGGTGCGCGAGAGCAATACCGCCTCCTTCCTGAAGAGCCGGTTGCTGCGGCTGGGGATTCCGCTGCTGTTCGGGCTGACCGTGATCGTGCCGCCGCAGCCTTACATGGGCCTGCTCAACAGCGGCTACACGCACGGCTACGGCTATTTCCTGTTCCATGACGCGTTCAGCTTCCGCCGGGTGATCCACGAGAACCTGCCGGCGGTCATGCACTTGTGGTTCGTGATCTACCTGCTCGCCTATACGATCGCGCTGTGCCTGGCGCTGATGATCCTGCCCGGGCGCTGGACCGCCGCGCTGGCGCGGGGCGTGGAGAAAGTGCTGGCCGGGCCCTGGCTGCTGCCGGCGGGCTGCCTCGCCACGTATGCGGTGCGCTTTCCGGGCGATGGCTGGACGGATACCCACAGCCTGCTCACCGACATGTGCGCGCACCTGCATTACGGCGGCATGTTCCTGCTGGGCTTCCTGCTGCGCCGCTGCGAGCCGCTGCGCCGGGCGATCGCACGGCAGTGGAAGCCGGCGCTGGCGGTGGGCCTTGTCGGTTATGCCTTCGTGGCGCTGGAGGCCTGGTACTTCCCCGGAAACGTGCGTACCCCGCGCGCCTGGCTGGAGCCGCTGGACTTCGCCAAGTCCGTCCAGTGCTGGGGCACGGTGATCGCGCTGTTCGGCATCGCAGACCGCTTCTGGAACCGCGATGCCCGCTGGCGCGGCACGCTGGCGGAGGCGGTGTTCCCGGTGTTCATCGCGCACCAGACGGTGATGGTGCTGGTCAGCTACTGGCTGCGTGACAAGGGGCTGACCGCGCTGCCCGAGTTCGTGGTGCTGTGCGTGACCGTGGCGGGGGGATCGTGGCTGTTCTATCTGGTCGGGCGCGAGATCGGGCCGCTGCGTCCGCTGATCGGGCTGAAGCGCGCGAGGCCGGTGAAGCGGGCCGAGGCCGAGGCGCGGCCGTCGACGGCGGCGTAACCCCCTCGTCATCCCGGATTTGATCCGGGACCGTGGGCCGTGAACAGCCCACGTCGCGCCGAGGCGCCTCGGCGGCAAGCCTGCGTCCAAATGAGAGTCCGCGCCTAAAGACTGCCCACGGTCCCGGATCAAGTCCGGGATGACGCGGTATTGCCATCCCCGGCCCCGTGGGAGGAGAGCCCGCGAGGCCGGAGCCGTCGAACCTCAGTCCTTCGCCAGCAGCAGCGCCGCCGCCAGCGGGCCGCCGCCCGATGTCGCCACCGCCACTTTCGGATCGCCGGGAATCTGCCGCTCGCCCGCGTTCCCGCGCAGCTGCGTCACCGCCTCGTGCGCGAAGCCGAAGCCGTGCAGGCGTCCGGCGCCGAGCTGGCCGCCCGCCGTGTTGAGCGGTAGCTGGCCGTCGCGGGCGATGCGGCTGCCGCCTTCGATGAAGCGGCCGCCTTCGCCTTTCTCGCAAAAGCCCAGCCCTTCCAGCCAGGTGATCGGCAGGTACGCGAAGCCGTCGTAGAACTGCACGGTATCGACATCGTCCACCGTGTAGTCGGTGCGCGCCCACAAGTCGCGGCCGGCGTCGTAGGCGGCGGGCCACTCGGCCTGGTCCCACGAATAGCGGTCGACCGAGCCGGACATCGCGGCGATGCGGATCGGTTCGCATTTGATTTCGTCGAGCGCGTCGCCGGCCGAGACGATCACCACCGTGGAGGCGTCGGAGAAGCGGTCGCAGTCGTAGAGGCACAGCGGGGTCGAGATCATCCGCGCCGACATGTAGGTGTCGAGTGTCAGTTCCGCCTTGGTGATCGCCCGCGCGCGCGGGTTGAGCATGGCGTTCTTCGAACCGTTGATGGCGATCTGGCCGAGCTGCTCGCGCGTCAGGCCATACTTGTGGACGTGGCGCGCGGCGTACTGCGCGGTCCAGCAGGCGGCCGACGTCGCCCAGAACGGCGCGGTCCACTGCGAGGCGCCCGAGACGGTGTCCGGGCGCGGCGGCATGTAGGTGGCGGGGTCGGCCATGCCGCCCGCCTCGTAGACGGTGCGGAAGCACAGGACGTGGCGGCAGATGCCCTCCTTCACCGCCCAGGCCGCCATGCCGATGGCGGAAAGCTGCGCCGGTTGCTCCAGCCCGCCCATCTGCCACTTCGACCTGATGCCCAGCGCCTCGATCACCTCGTCGGTGCCGACGGGGGAGAAGGCGAGGTAGCCGTGGCTCTTGCCGGGGAAGGAGAACACGCCGTCGATCTGGTCGAAGGTGAGGCCGGCCTCGGCGATCGCTTCCTTCGCGGCGTCGAGCGTCAGCAGCAGCGGATGGCGCGGCAGGCGCACGCCCACCTCGGACTGGCCGACGCCGGTGATGTAGGCTTCGCGCGCCATCAGATCGCTCGCTCGAACAGGGGATAGAACACGCCGTCCTGCTCCTCGAACACGGCGCGGACCGGATCGCCGAACGCGACCGCCTCGACCGGGCAGTTCACGATGTTGGTGGTGAGGTAGACGCCGGGCACGCCGTCGAGCGCGACGCGGGCGATGACGTAGGGGACGGGCAAGTCCTTCGCCCAGGGCTGGTGGTTGATCGTGAAGGTATCGATCACCCCGGTCCCGGCGACGGGCTGGGCGGCGACGTTTTCGGACTGGCAGTGGCGACACAGGATGCGGGGCGGGTGGGTGTACTCGCCGCAGTCGCCGCAGCGCACGATCCTGAGTTCGCCCTGGGCCCCGCCGGTCCAGAACGCGGTGTTCTCGTGATCCAGCTTGGGCCTCGGTCTTGGTGGGCTCATGTGTCGCTCTCCCCGTTCTGTGTACCTGTTAGGTGCCGTTGAGTGCCGTCAGGTCAAGGCGGGTGCCCGCAGGCATCGCCGCGACGTTTCGCGGGGGCGTTTCAGGCCAGGAAACGGCTGATTTCCGCGGCTATCGTCGCCGCGATTTCGAGGTTGAGCATGTGGCCCGCGCGCGGGTGGTCGATGCGCGTGACGTTGCGTCCCATCGCCGCGATGGCCTCTGCGATCATGCGGAAATCCGCGGTATCGCGCTCCCCCGTCAGCAGCAGCGTGGGGGCTGAAAGCTGGCCCAGCCGCTCGCTGTCGGGAAGGGCGGGGCGCTGGGCGTCCTGCACCCACTGGTCGCCGTGAAACGCCTCGATCGAGGCGCGCATCGCGGCGGCGGCGGGGCTCTCGCGGACAGTATCGAACAGGGGGTGGTTCCACCACAAGTCCCGCGCCTGCGCCATATTTCCGGCCCGCGCGGCGCGGCCGATTGCCTTCCAGCGCTCGATCCAGTCGGCGGTCCAGGTCCAGCCGACCATCAGCGGGCTCACCAGGACCAGCCGCCGCACCCGCTCCGGATGGTCGAGCGCGAAGTTCAGCACAGTCGCCCCGCCCAAGGACATGCCGCAAAGGTCCGCCTCGGCGATCCCGAGAGCATCCAGCAGGGCGAGAAGGTCGTCGGCGTGGGAATAAGCCGCGCCGTCTGTATCAGAGGTGCCGAAGCCCCGCAGATCGTAGGCGATCAGCGGGTTTGCGCCGGGCAGCGCGGCGACCACGGCGTCCCAGTCGCGCCGCGATCCGCCGAAGCCGTGGGCCAGCACCAGCGGCGTTCCGGCGCCCTCGCGCCGCTCGCCGCGCAGGACGGCGCCGTCCACGGCTATGCGGAATTCTTCGGTCATGCCGGGAGCTTAGGCTGCCCCCGGCGGCGTGAAAACCCCGTCAGGCCGAACCCATGTAGCGGCCGCCGTTGGTGCTGATGGTCTGCCCGGTCATGTAGCTGGCTTCCTCGGAGGCAAGGAACGCCGCCGCCGCCGCGATGTCCGCCACTTGCCCCAGCCGCCCGACCGGCAGCGAGGCGCCGTAGGCCTCCGCGTCGATCGGCGCACCGCGCAGCATCGGGGTGTCGATCGAGCCGGGCGGGATCATGTTGGCGGTGATGCCGGTCTTGCCCAGTTCCAGCGCCAGCGCCTTGGTCAGGCCCAGCAGCCCACCCTTGGAGGCGACGTAGTGGCTCTGCATGAACGAGCCGGACTGGGTCGAGGACGAGGTGATGTTGATGATGCGGCCCCAGCTTGCGGCCAGCATGTCGGGCACGATCTCCTTGGTGACCAGCCAGGGGCCCTTGAGATTGATGCGGATGACCTTGTCGAACTCGTCGTCCTCGATGTCCATGAACGCGGTGAACGGCGCGATTCCGGCGTTGTTGACGAGGATGGTGATGGCGCCGAACCTGGCGCGGGTCTCGTTGGCGGCGGCCTTGATGGCGGCCTTGTCGGAGCAGTCGACGGTGATGGCGAGGGCCTTGCCTCCCGCCGCCTCGATCTGCTTCACGGTTTCCGCCGCGCCTTCGGGGTTGAGATCCCATACGGCGATCGCCGCCTTGTCCTCGGCCAGCCGCAGCGCGATGCCCCGGCCGATCCCCGAACCCGCGCCGGTGACGACGGCGACCTTGCCGTCAAGCGAACGTGTCATGTGCAATACTCTCCCGGATCTGATGCTGAACGGATGAACAGCATTTATGCTGGGAGAGTCAAACCGCGCGGGCGATGAGGCTGCGGCCGTGCATGACCCTTCGACAAGCTCAGGGTGAGCTTCTCGAAGCCCCGCCGTCAGGCTCAGCCTTACATCTTCTCCGCGAAGCTGCCGTAGCGGCCGCGGTGGAACAGCATCGGTTCCTCCTCGCGCACGGTTTCCATGCGCAGCACCTGGCCCAGCACGAACCAGTGGTCGCCCGCTTCGGTCACCGAGTAGAGCTTGCACTCGATCGCGGCGATGGAATCGGCGATGACGGGCAGGTCATGCTCGGAGATCGCATATTCGACGCCGACGAACTTGGCCTCGCCCTTGGCGGTGACGGCCTTGCAGACGGGGCCCTGGTCGCTCGCCATGACGTTGACGCAGAAGTGGCCTGCCTTCTCGATCAGCGGCCACGAGGTCGAGGCCTTGTCGGGGAAGAAACCGACCAGCGGCGGGTCCAGCGAGACCGAGGTGAAGCTGCCGACGACCATGCCGGCGGGCTTGCCCTCGTCCAGCGCGGTGATGACGCAGACACCGGTGGGATAGCTGCCGAGCACCTTGCGGAATTCTGCCGGATCAATCGTCTCACTCACGCGCCTGTCACCTTTTCCATTGCCCCGGCGGCGACCCCCGCCCACCCGGCTATCTTGGTTGTGTCGAAATCGGGCGGGCATCTCCGGTCTGGAGCGCCTCCGCGATATTGCGGCCCTCTACTGCCCGGAACCCCTGTGCCGGGCAAGGGGCGACGGCTATTCTCGGGCAAATCCTCCGGCCATCGATCATTGCGTGGTCTGCGCATCAAGATGATGTTTTTGCAACCTTACGATTTAATCGCTCGGTTAATTAAACTTGCGCAGGCCTCGCCAAAGGTGCAGGTGAGCAAGGTGTGTCGGATCGCCTAACTCGGGGAACGAGGGGTGATCCGGATGCCAGCGTAAACGCGGGGTCTGCCGGGCACCTGCGCGCAGAAATCTAAGGGAAGATGCACATGGCCACTGCCGAACTGATCGCCGAAACCCCCGTCGCCGCCGAAGTCGCCGAATTGGTCGCCCGTTCGCGCGCGGCCCAGCAGCAGATCGAGAACGCCACGCAGGAGCAGGTCGATACCTGGATCCGCGGCATGGTCTATGCCGTGTGCAAGCCCGGCATGGACGAGGAAATCGCCCGCGAGACTGTCGAGGAAACGCAACTCGGCAACTACGAGGGCAAGTTCAAGAAGATCTCGGTCAAGACCCGCGCCACCCTCTACGACATCATCGATGACAAGTCGGTCGGCATCATCGACGAGATCCCCGAGCGCAACATCGTCAAGCTGGCCAAGCCCGTCGGCGTGATCGGTGCGCTCTCGCCCTCGACCAACCCCGAGGCGACCCCGGTCATCAAGGCGATCAGCGCGGTCAAGGGCCGCAACTCGATCATCATCTGCCCGCACCCGCGCGCGAAGTTCATCAACGCCAAGATCTGCAACCTGATGCGCGACGCGCTGGTCAAGATGGGCGCCCCCGCCGACCTGGTGATCCCGATCGAGCAGCCCTCGGTCGAGAAGACCAACGAAGTCATGAAGCAGTGCGACCGCATCCTCGCCACCGGCGGCACGCCGATGGTGAAGGCGGCCTATTCGTCGGGCACCCCGGCGCTGGGCGTGGGCGTGGGCAACGCGGTCATCACCGTCGACGACACCGCCGACCTCGATGACGCCGCCGCCAAGATCCTGCTATCGAAGACGCTGGACTATGCCGCTTCGTGTTCGTCCGACAACGCGGTGATCCTGCTCGACGCGATCTACGACACCATGCTCGAAAAGCTGAAGGCCAAGGGTGGCTTCATCATCGAAGGTGAGAACAAGACCAGGCTGCAGAACGCGATCTGGGAAGACGGCGAGCACATCAACGCCAAGGTCGTCGCCCAGTCCGCGCAGTTCATCGCTGACTATGCCGGTTTCGCGATCCCCGAAGGTACTGCCTTCTTCATCGTGCCCGAAACCGGCTACGGCCCGGACTACAAGTTCTCGGGCGAGAAGATGACCGTCACCATGGCGCTCTACCGCGCGAAGGACATCGACGAGGCGATCCGCCTGACCAACGCCATCCAGGGCTACCAGGGCCAGGGCCATTCCTGCGGCATTTACTCGCAGAGCGATGCCAACATCATGAAGCTGGCCGAGGGCACCAAGACCAGCCGCGTGATGGTGAACCAGCCGCAGTCGGCCTCGAACTCGGGCAACGTGTGGAACGGCATGCGCCAGACCTTCTCGCTGGGCTGCGGTTCGTGGGGCGGCAACGGCACCAACAACAACGTGACGTGGCGCGATCTCATCAACGAGACCTGGGTGTCGAAGCCGCTGGCGCAGCATAAGGTGATCCCGTCGGACGAGCAGCTCTTCGGCAAGGACATCATCGCACTGGTGGGCTGATCTTCGTGCGGCAACCGGATAGGGTGGTGGAGCGTTCCACACGTTTTATCCGGTGCCGCGCTTGGAGATGACCGATGACCCGCACGCTTCCCTTTCTCGCCTTGACCGCCGCGCTGGCGCTGGGTGCCTGCTCGAAGCAGCCTGACGCCACCGCCACCACGGCGGCGCCGACCGAGACGGAGGAAGTGTTCCAGGAATCGCCCGCCCCGGTCGAGGCGAGCGAAGCGGGGCTCGATGCCGGCGGCCTCGGTGCAGATAGGGGGGCGAGCGCATCGGAAATCCCCGAGACGATCCGCGGCCGCTGGGGCCTCGTCCCGGCCGACTGCACCAGTACGAAGGGCGATGCGAAGGGCCTGCTCGAAGTCTCGGCCGACCAGCTCAGGTTCTACGAGTCGGTGGCGAAGCTGGGAGAGACCAAGGAAGCCGGCGAAAGCCGCATCCGGGGCACCTTCGACTACACCGGCGAAGGCCAAAGCTGGACCAACGATGTCGTCCTCGACGTGCAGGACGATGGCAAGACGATGATCCGGCGGGACTACGGCAAGGACGCGATGCCGGGACCGCTTACATACACCCGCTGCGGATGACAGCGCCCATGACGAAACAGGGATAGAGATGACCGAACAGTTTGGCCTCACCGAAGACCAGCTCGCGATCCAGGAAACGGCGCAGCGGTTCACCGCCGACCGGATCACCCCCTTCGCGGCGGAGTGGGACGAGAAGCATCACTATCCCGTCGACGTCTGGAAGGCCGCGGGCGAACTGGGCTTCGGCGCGATCTACGTGTCCGAGGAAAGCGGCGGCATCGGTCTTGGCCGTCTCGACGCGGCGCTCATCATGGAGGCCATGTCCTACGGCTGCCCGGCGACCAGCGCCTATATCTCGATCCACAACATGGGCGCGTGGATGATCGACAAATTCGGCGACCAGCAACTCAAGGACCGCTATTTGCCCGACCTCGTGTCGATGGAGAAGATCGCGTCCTACTGCCTGACCGAACCCGGCTCGGGTTCGGACGCGGCGGCGCTCAAGACGACCGCGCGGCTGGACGGCGATTACTATGTTCTCAATGGCACCAAGCAGTTCATCTCGGGCGGCGGCGTCAACGACGTCTACCTGGTCATGGCCCGCACCGGCGAGCACAAGGCGCGCGGCATCTCGTGCTTCGTGGTCGACAAGGACACCCCCGGCGTCAGCTTCGGCGCGCCGGAGAAGAAGCTGGGCTGGAACAGCTCGCCCACCGCGCAGGTCGTGTTCGAGGACGCGCGCATCCCGGCGGAGAACCGCGTCGGCGCCGAGGGTGACGGCTTCAAGTTCGCGATGGCGGGCCTGGACGGCGGCCGCCTCAACATCGGCGCCTGCTCGCTCGGCGGGGCGCAGCGCTGCCTCGACGAGGCGGTGCAGTACGCCAAGGACCGCAAGCAGTTCGACCAGCCGATCGCCGAGTTCCAGAACACCCAGTTCCGCCTCGCCGACATGGCCGCCGAACTGGAGGCCGCCCGCGCGCTGCTCTACCTCGCCGCCGCCAAGGTGACGGCGGGCGCGCCCGACAAGACGCGCTTCTCCGCCATGGCCAAGCTGATCGCGACCGACACCGGCTCCTCGGTGGTGGACCGCGCGCTGCAGATCTTCGGCGGCTACGGCTACCTCAAGGACTATCCGATCGAGCGCTTCTGGCGCGACTTGCGCGTTCATCGCATCCTCGAAGGCACCAACGAGGTCATGCGCATGATCGTCGGCCGCGAACTCGTTAAGTAAGGGGCCTTCATGACTGACGAAGTGCTGTTCCGGCGCGAAGGCGTCGCAGGCGTCATCTCGCTCAACCGCCCCAAGGCGATCCACGCGCTGACCCTCGCCATGTGCGAGGCGATGAGCGCGCAGCTGACCGCTTGGGCGAGCGACGACGCAGTGGAAGTCATCCTGATCGACCACGCCGAAGGGCGCGGCTTCTGTTCGGGCGGCGACATCAACCTGCTGCGCCATTCCGCCCTCAACGATGGCGGGGTAGAGGGGCGCAGGTTCTTCTTCGAGGAATACCGCCTCAACCACCAGTTGTTCACATACGACAAGCCGATCGTCGCCTTCATGGATGGCATCACCATGGGCGGCGGCGTCGGCATCTCGCAGCCCGCCAAGTACCGCGTGGCGACCGAGAACACCCGCTACGCCATGCCCGAGACCGGCATCGGCCTGTTCCCCGACGTCGGCGGCGGCTGGTATCTCTCGCGTCTCGACGGGCGCGTGGGCCAGTTCCTGGCGCTCACCGGCGCGCGCTTCGACGGCGCGGAATGCCTTTGGGCGGGCCTTTCGACGCATTACCTTCCCTCCGAAGCGCTGGCCGAGGCCAAGAGCCGGATCGCTGCGGGCGACGAGATCGGCGGCGTCCTCGCCGCGCTCTCGGTCAAGGCGCCCGAACCCAAGGTCGCCGCCAACGCCGGTGCGATCCGCAAGCACTTCGCCTGCGACAAGCTGGAGCAGGTGCTGGCCTCGCTCGAAAGCGACGGCGGCGAATGGGCGGCGAAGGAACTCGCGAGCCTGCGCACCAAGAGCCCGCAGGCCTGCAAGGTCTCGCTGCGCCAGCTCGAAGCCTCGCTGGGGCTGGACACGTTTGCGCAGAACATGGCGATGGAATACCGCCTCGGCGCCCGCGTGCTGGTCCTACCGGACTTTGCGGAGGGCGTGCGCGCGGTCATCGTCGACAAGGACCAGAATCCGCAATGGAACCCGGCTACGCCCGAAGGCGTGACCGAAGAGATGCTGGACGCGATCTTCGCGCCGCTTTCCCCCGAAGAGGAATGGAAGCCCCTATGAGCACGTACGAAACGATCCTGGTCGAGCAGAAGGGCGGCGTCACGCTCATCACGCTCAACCGTCCGCAGGCACTCAACGCGCTGAATTCGAAGGTTCTGGCCGATCTGATCGCGGCCTTCGCCGCCTTCGAGGCCGACAAGTCGCAGGGCTGCGCGGTCATCACCGGTTCGGGCGAGAAGGCCTTCGCGGCGGGCGCCGACATCAAGGAGATGTCGGACAAGCCCAGCGCCGAGTTCTATTCGGAGGACTTCTTCGCCGGCTGGACCAGCCAGGTCGTCAAGACCACCCGCAAGCCCTGGATCGCGGCCGTCAACGGCTTCGCGCTGGGTGGCGGATGCGAACTGGCGATGATGGCGGACTTCATCATCGCCTCGGAAAACGCGAAGTTCGGCCAGCCCGAGATCAAGCTCGGCGTCGCGCCGGGCATGGGCGGCTCGCAGCGCCTGACCCGCGCCGTCGGCAAGTCGAAGGCGATGGACATGTGCCTGACCGGCCGCTTGATGGATGCCGCCGAGGCCGAGCGCTCGGGCCTCGTCAGCCAGGTCGTGCCGCTCGCCGACCTGCTGGAGACGGCGCTGAAGTCGGCCGCGACGATCGCCGCGATGCCGCCGCTCGCCGCGACCATGAACAAGGAGATGGTCAACCTCGCATTCGAGACCACGCTCGACACCGGCCTCGTGCTGGAGCGCCGCATGTTCCAGGTGCTGACCGCCACCGAGGACAAGGCCGAGGGCATGGCCGCCTTCGTCGAGAAGCGCCCCGGGGTGTGGAAGGGCAAGTAATCGGCGTCATCCCGGCGCATGCCGGGACCGTGGGCGGTCTTTAGGCTAGTCCTATCGGCAAGCCGCCCCTGACGCGAGTTCGCTTCTAAAGACAGCCCGTCATCCCGGCATGCGCCGGGATGACGGGAGAGGAGTAAATCCATGAAGATCGCATTCATCGGCCTGGGCAACATGGGCGGCGGCATGGCCGCGAACCTCGTCAAGGCCGGCCACGAAGTCCACGCCTTCGATCTCTCGCCCGACGCACTGGCCAAGGCGGCCGAGAACGGCTGCGCCACCTACACCGCCGTCCCCGACGCGGTGAAGGATGCCGAAGCCGTCGTCACCATGTTGCCCAACGGTGGCATCGTGAAGGCGGTCTACACCGCCGACGTGATCGGCAAGGCCCCGGCGGGCGCGCTGTTCCTCGATTGCTCGACCATCGATCTTGCCACCGCGCGCGAAGTGGCTGAACTGGCGACTTCGGCAGGTTACGAGATGGTCGATGCGCCGGTTTCGGGCGGCATCGCGGCGGCCAACGGCGGCACGCTGACCTTCATGGTCGGCGGTCCGGCGGCGACGTTCGAGAAGGCGAAAGTCGTGCTCGAACCGATGGCCAAGGCCGTCATTCTCGCGGGCGAGAGCGGCGCGGGGCAGGTTGCCAAGATGTGCAACAACATGCTGCTGGCGGTCCACATGATCGGCACCTGCGAGGCACTGGCGCTGGCCGAGAAGGCGGGCCTCGATCCGCAGAAGTTCTACGAGATCAGCTCGAAGTCCACCGGCTACTGCTGGTCGCTCAACGACTATACCCCGGCACCGGGCGTTGGCGCGGCGAGCCCGGCGGACAACGGCTACGCGGGCGGTTTCGCCTCGGCGCTGATGCTCAAGGATCTGCGTCTCGCCATGGGCGGCGCCGAGACGGCGGGCGCCACGGTGCCGATGGGCGAGCACGCGACGAAGATCTACGAAGCTTTCGTCGAGGCTGGCAACGGCGGCAAGGACTTCGGTGCGATCTTCACGACGCTGTAAGCAAAATTCCTCCCCGAGCTTGCTCGGGGAGGGGGACCGCCCGCGCAGCGGGTGGTGGAGGGGGCGAGTTCCGGAAATGCCCCCTCCGTCAGCCCTTCGGGCTGCCACCTCCCCGAGACAAGCTCGGGGAGGAATTACTCGATCGCCTCTGCAGTTCGAACTTCGGCAGCTTCATGCCTTTCGTCCGGCTGGTCAGGTGATACTTGCGGCACAGCCCGCACTTGTACGGCCGCAGCGGGAAGGGCGCTCGCGAGGCGACTTCCAGCGCGTCGGCTTCGCTGGCGTAGCGCGCCTTGCGCTGGCAGACGCCGGGGCTGGTGCGCATGTCAGGCCAGGATGGACGGGCCGAGCAAGGTCAGCATCTTCACGTCGATCGCGTATCCCTCGCCGCGCCACGTTTCGAGCGCCTGTGCAAGCCCCGAAAGCGGGACGCGGTGCACCACGATGTCCTCGCTCTCCACGCCGCCGCCTTCACCGACCTTCACCAGATCGTGCGCGCGGAACAGGGTGAAGCTCTCGCTGACCATGCCGGGCGAAGAGTAGAACTCGCCGAGGTTCTCGATGCGGCCTGCGTGGTAGCCGGTTTCCTCCTCCAGTTCGCGTGCGGCGGCGGTGGCGGCGTGCTCATCGGCCTTATCGTCATCGTCGCCGACGAGCCCTGCGGGCAGTTCGATGCAGCGCTTGCTGAGCGGCACGCGGTACTGGTCGACGAGGATGACGTGGTCTTCCGGGTCGATCGCCAGGATCACCGCCGCGCGGATGCCGCGCGCGCGGCCGACGTATTCCCAGCGCCCCTTCTTCTTCGCGGTGATGAAGCGGCCTTCCCACATCGTCTCGACGGGATGGTCGGCATCATAGTGGTCAGGTGCGCTCATAGTTCGATGGTTCCGTCGGGCAGTTCGTTGACGTCGTCCGGCAGGCGGGGGACGTGCAGGGAGAGGATCGCGCCGACTTTGCCGACGCCGGCGATCATGGCGTCGGCGGTGCGGCCCTCGCGCAGTTCGCCCAGCATCGCGGCGATGGCGTCGGCCCAGGTGCCGGGCTCGACCTTGCTGGCGATGGCCTCGTCGGCGAGGATCTCGACGCGGTGCTCGCGCATCGAGATGTAGATGAGGATGCCGGTGCGGCCGGTGGTGCGCCGCTCCGCGCTCATGCGGAAGGCGCGCGTGGCCTGGCCGTGGACGCGGGCGGTGCGGATGGGCGCGGGGATCAGGAAGAACTTGAGCGGCTGCCACAGCTGCAGCAGCGTCATCCCCGCGAACTTGATCGTCGCCACGCCCAGCGCCAGCGAGAGGATCATTCCGGGCGACCACTCATGGCCCCAGTCGGCGATCAGTGCGTCGTAGAGGCCCATGTAGAAATCAGGCGCGATCGCCAGCGCGGAGAGGGCCAGGAACGCCACGAAGGCCGACCATGCCAGCGCGACGTCGGTGTAACCGTCCGAGCGGTCGGTCAGCATCGTGACGATCTCGCCCGAGCTGAGCAGTTCGGCCTCGGCCACCGCGGCGCGGATGCGCTCGTGGTCGTCGGGCGTGAGGTATTTGGGTCTTGCCATGGCCTACCAGTCCCCGCTCGCGCCGCCGCCGCCGAAATCGCCGCCGCCTCCGGAGAAGCCGCCGCCGTCTCCGCCGCCCCAGCCACCGCCGCCACCCCAGCTGCTACCGCCGGAATTGGTGGGGAACCAGATGATCGGCGTGTCGATGCCGCCGTAGCGGCTGCGCCGTCCGCCGCGGCTGGCCGCGCGCATGATCGGCAGGACGAAGAAGAAGATCACGAAAAGGATGAAGATGACCATGCCGATCGAGACGTCGTCGCCGTCGTCCGCGCGCGCCTTGTCGGCCTGGGCGGCGATCTTCTGCGCCTCTTCGGGGGGCAGGGTCAGTTGCCTGATGATCGCGTCGCTGCCGGCCTCTATCCCGCCGGGGTAATCGTTGGCCTTGAAGCGGGGGAGAATCTGCTGGTTGATGATGAGGAAGCTCATCCCGTCGGTCAGCGTGCCTTCGAGGCCGTAGCCGACCTCGATGCGCACCTTGCGCTCGTTCGGTGCGACGATGAGGATAGCGCCGTTGTTGTCGCCCTTATGCCCGATCCCCCAGGCGCGGCCCAACTGGTAGCCGTAATCGGAAATCTCATACCCATCGAGCGAGGGGATCGTCGCGACCACCAACTGCCGCTTCGACTGCTTCTCCAGCGCCTCCAGCTTTTGCGTCAGCTGCGCTTCCTCGGCGTCGGGGATGATGTTCGCGGCATCGACGACGCGCCCCGTCAGCTTGGGGAACTGCAACTGCGCCGCCTGCGCCCATGCGCTGCCAGCCCCCGAAACGAGGGTCAGCAGGCACAGGAGCGCGGCCAGCGATACGGCCCGGACGCGGGCCATCAGGTCAGAGCTTTCCTTCGAGGCTCGGGGCGGCTTCGGCGCCGGGCGTCACGGCCTTGTAGGGCACCAGAACTTCGGCCCCGCGCAGGCGCGCGCCGATCATCGAGGGGAAGGTGCGGACTTCGGTGTTGTAGTCCTGAACCGCGCCGTTGTAGTCACGGATCGCCACGCGGATGCGGTTTTCCTGACCTTCCAGCTGGCTCTGCAGCATCTGGTAGTTGGTGCTGGACTTGATGTCCGGATAAGCCTCGACGCTGGCGAGGAGGCGGCCGATCCCGGCGCCGAGGTCCGCCTGCGCCTGCTGGAACTGCTCCATCTTCTTGGGATCGTTCAGGTCATCGGCGGTCACCTGCACCGACGTCGCTTTGGCACGCGCCTCGGTCACCCCGACGAGGATCGACTTTTCCTGCTCGGCCGCACCCTTTGCGACGGCGGCGAGGTTGGGGACGAGGTTCGAGCGCTCCTGGAAGGCGGCCTCGACGTCGGCCCACTTGGCCTTGGCGGCCTCCTGCTTGGTCGGCACCGAATTGAAGCCGCAGGCGCTGAGCGACAGGGCCGCGCCGAGAACCAGGCCGGTCTTGATGCGGCCGAAATTGCTGCGGGCATTGACGAGCGACATCGGGGTCTTTCCTCCACTGCACGCCGGACGAACCGGCAGCTTCCACGCGATAGATAGCGCTGCCGGATGGCGGATCAAGGACGCAAGGCCCCTCTGTACGGAAACCGTCACGGTTAACAAACGTTTGAGGGGCTTACCCGAGTATGCCAAACAGCACTCAGGCATAATTCCATAGCCGGCAGAAGGGGAACCAGGCGCATGGCAATCGTAGACGAATTCAAGAAGTTCATCGCGCGCGGCAACGTGCTCGATCTCGCGGTCGGTGTGATGATCGGTGCCGCCTTCGGCAAGATCGTGTCCTCGCTGAACGAGAACCTCATCATGCCGGTGATCGGCTGGCTGTTCGGCAGCATCGATTTCTCGAAGTATTTCCTCCAGCTCGGCGATGTCCCGGCGGACTACAAGGGTAGCCTGACCGACTATGCCGCGCTCAAGGCGGCAGGCGTGCCGATGATCGGCTACGGCGAGTTCATCACCCAGGTCGTCAACTTCCTCATCATCGCCTTCGTGCTGTTCATGCTGGTGCGCTCGGTCAACAAGATGATCGATTCGGTGAAGAAGCAGGAAGCCGAAGCTGCCGCGGCCGCTCCGGCGCCGGAAGCTCCGGTCGATCCGCAGCTGGTCGCGCTCAAGGAAATCCTGGAGGAACTGCGCAAGCCCAAGGCCTGATCGCGCCGATTGTGGAGTGCCCTTGCCGGCATTCCACAAGCATGCCGAGGCTTTCACTTCACATTCAGACGCGAGCCCCTATATGGGGCCTTGCCGGTTTCGACCGGCTATGAGGATAAATTGCGCCGTGCAATAGACGCAGCGGACCCGGGGGCGGTACCCGGCGGCTCCACCATCACCCGTTTCCTGACGGGAACAACCCTGTTGTCGCAGGGGTGATGACGGGGCCGAACTAGGATCGACGTGTGTTGAAAAGCGGTGTTTTCTTCCGGGCTGAGTAACCCGTTCAAGGCTCAAAACTCATAAGTGCCAACGACAACGAAGCACTTGCTCTCGCGGCGTAATTCTAGGGGCTAACGCCCTGAAGTTACAAAGTTAGAACACGGTTGGACCCACCGGGTAACAGAAGCGGATTCCGGGGGCTGGGGGCGAGCCTATCAACAGAATCGCCCTACTTTCCTTCCTATCAGGCGGCCTGGCGCTCGGCTTCCGGTTCGGGCTGGACCATTGCTGCCTTCGCCAGCATCTCGGCCTTCTCGTACTTGATGCAGTCGAGGATCTTGCCGCCCGCCATGAACACCGCGCCGGTGCAGGCGAGAAACAGCAGCTTGCCGCCGAAGCCGGGGAATCGGGTCAGGTACACGCTGCCGCGCTCGATCGCGCCCAGGGCCAGCGCATAGATCACCATATACGCCTCCCAGTTGCTCTTGATTACGAACAGGCGACCGAATTTCCGGAGCATTTTCATCCCTTTGTTCTGGCCACCTGCTGAGCAACGATCGTGCCAACCCTGCGTTCCCGCCGAGTCTGGTGCTTAACGGAACCTTGAATGTAAGGGTTTCCGACGCTTAATAAAATCCGGGATTGCCCCGGATCGCGCCGGATATCGTAACCCTCTGGCACAGGTGGATAGTTTCACCCCGGTTGCCAAGGCCGCGCGCATGGGCCATAGGGCTCACATCCTTCCCCAGGGCATTTTGGTATTCGATACGGGCGTGGCACCATGCGTGCGCGTTCCCAACCAATGCGCCAGTGCGCCAACACTGCGCCAACACAGGGTGAAGACGGCAATGACTGACAGGGTTGATCGTTCGGGGCTGCAGGTCGATGCAGGGCTGGCGAAGTTCGTGGAGGCGCAGGTCCTGCCCCCCATCGGACAGGACGCCGCCGCATTCTGGCAGGGCTTCGCCGCACTCGTGGCCGAGTTTGCCCCGCGCAACCGCGCGCTCCTCGATACCCGCGATTCGCTTCAGGCGCAGATCGATGCCTGGCACCTCGCGCGGGCGGGCAAGCCTATCGATCAGGGCGAGTACCAGGCGTTCCTGCGCGAGATCGGCTATCTCGTGCCTGAGCCGGAGGCCTTCACCATCGGCACCACGGGCGTCGACCCGGAGATCGCGACGATGGCCGGGCCGCAGCTCGTCGTTCCCGTGCTCAACGCGCGGTTCCTGCTCAATGCCGCCAACGCGCGCTGGGGCAGCCTCTATGACGCATGGTATGGTACGGATGCGCTCGACGCGGTGCCGGCAAAGGGGCCCGGCTACGATACCGTGCGCGGCGCCGCGGTGATCGCGGCGGGGCGGGCTTTCCTCGACCAGGCGGTGCCGCTCAAGGCGGGATCGTGGGCCGATCTGGAAGACCCCGAAGTCCTCGAACTCGCCAACGAGCGCCAGTTCGTCGGCGAGACCGAAGGCGGCCTGCTGTTCAGCAACAACGGGCTGACCATCGAGGTCGTCTTCGATGCCGAAAGCCAGGTCGGATCGACCGACAAGGCGGGCGTTTCCGACATCGTCCTGGAAGCCGCGCTGACCGCGATCGTCGATCTGGAGGATTCCATCGCGGCTGTCGATGCGGAGGACAAGATCGCCGCCTACGCCAACTGGCTGGGCGTGATCCGTGGCGACCTCACCGAGACGTTCGAGAAGGGCGGGCGCACGCTGACCCGCGAGCTGGCGGCGGACAAGGTCGTCACCTTGCCGAGCGGAGAGCAGGCGGCGATGCCGGGGCGCTCGCTGCTGTTCGTGCGCAACGTCGGCCACCTGATGACCAACCCGGCGATCCTGCTGGCCGACGGTTCGGAAATTCCCGAGGGCGTGATGGACGCGGTCATCACCAGCGCGATCTCGGCGCAGGACGTCAAGGGGCTGACGAAGTACGGCAACAGCCGCGAAGGCAGCATCTATATCGTCAAGCCGAAGATGCACGGGCCGGAGGAATGCGGCTTCACCGACGCCTTGTTCGACGCCGTGGAGGATTTGCTCGCGCTGCCGCGCAACACCATCAAGGTCGGCGTCATGGACGAGGAACGCCGCACTTCGGCGAACCTTGCCGCGTGCATCCACGCGGTGAAGGACCGCATCGTCTTCATCAACACCGGCTTCCTCGACCGTACCGGCGACGAGATCCACACCTCGATGCGGGCAGGTCCGATGATCCGCAAGGCGCAGATCAAGGGCTCGGGATGGATCGCCGCCTACGAGAAGCGCAATGTCGCGATCGGCCTGCGCCACGGCCTCTCCGGCATCGCGCAGATCGGCAAGGGGATGTGGGCCGCGCCCGACATGATGCGCGACATGATGGAGCAGAAGATCGGCCACCCGAAGACCGGCGCCAACACCGCCTGGGTGCCGTCGCCCACCGCCGCGACGCTGCATGCGATGCACTACCACCAAGTCAACGTCTTCGGCCTGCGCGAGGACATCGCCGCCGAGGAGGTGCCCGGCCTCGACCTGCTGCTGGCGGTGCCGCTGGCGGACGGCGTCAACTGGTCCGAGGAGGAAGTGCGCGAGGAACTGGACAACAACGCGCAAGGGCTGCTCGGCTACGTCGTGCGCTGGATCGACCAGGGCGTCGGCTGTTCCAAGGTGCCCGACATCAACGACGTCGGCCTGATGGAGGACCGCGCGACGCTGCGCATCTCCAGCCAGCACATGGCCAACTGGCTGCTGCACGGCGTCTGCTCGGAAGAACAGGTGATGGATTCGCTGCGGCGCATGGCCGCCAAGGTCGATGCGCAGAACGCGGGCGATCCGCTCTACGAGCCGATGGCGGGCAACTGGGAGACCAGCATGGCCTTCCAGGCCGGCTGCGACCTCGTGTTCAAGGGCGCGGCGCAGCCCAACGGCTACACCGAGCCGCTGCTCCACGCCTGGCGCCTGAAGAAGAAGGCGGCGTGATCGGGAGCCTGAGCCCACGCCTGAGTTGAACCCGATTTAACTCCATCTTAGGCATTCATACGGTATCATGCCCGCCAGCTCTTTGCAGGGGACGGCGGGCATGTTCATTCACCGGCAGCGAATGGAAACGCGTGTGATGCTTGCGGTGCAGGCGGACATACGCATCGGTGGCCGCACCGTCGCGGCGACGATCGCCAATGCTTCGTCGCGCGGGGTGCTGGCCATGGTGGAGGAGGCGCCGCCGCCGCCGCGCGGAACCGCCGTCGAGCTGAGGATCGGCGATCACGTTCTCAAGGGGCAAGTGCGCTGGCGGGCACTGGATCGCTGCGGCATCGCGCTCAAGGAGCCGATCGACGTCGCCGAACTGATCGAGGGACGGGCGGCCCCTGTGCTCTACGTGCCCGAGCGTCTGGCCCGTCGCAGCGCCATGGAACTCCTGCGCGGCCTGCTGGGCTAGCGCGCGTCGAAGTCCGCGCGGGCGTGTTCGACCCGATCGAGATTGGCCTCCGCCCATAGCCACACCCCGCAGAACGCCTCACCCAGGCTCGCGCCCAGGGGGGTGAGGGCATAGTCCACGCGCGGCGGCACGACGGCATGGACTTCACGCGTCAGCATGCCGTCGCGCTCCATGCGCCGCAGCGTCTGGGTGAGCATCTTCTGGCTGATGTCCGGCACCGCCCTGGCGATCTGGGTGAAGCGCAAGGTGCCGCCTTCCTCCAGCACTTCGAGCAGGATCATCGTCCACTTGTCGGCGACGCGGCCGATGAGTTCGGTGACCAGCGCTTCCACGCGCGGGTCGATCGCGTCGCAGGGTTTCGGGTGGGCGACGCTGTCCGGAGCGGGGCGGGCGGCCATGATGTCACTCTCTTTCGGGTAAGTATAAATCTTTTGGGTGCCTTCTTTCCGATCGAGTGTGGGGCGCTACATCGGTCGCGTCAACCAAGGAGTATCGCCATGAAGATGACCGGAAACACCATCCTGATGACCGGCGGCGGCTCGGGCATCGGCGCCGCGCTGGCGCAGCGCTTTCACGATCTGGGCAATACCGTGATCGTCGCGGGGCGACGGCTGGACGTGTTGGAAGCCGCCTGCGCGGGCCGCGAGAACATGCACGCCGTGGCGTTAGACGTCGAGAGCGCCGCTGGCGTGGCCGCTTTCGCGCGCGAGGTGCTGGCGCGTTTCCCCGCGCTCAACGTGCTGTTCAACAACGCCGGCATCATGCGCTACGAACGGCTGGACCGCGCGCGCGACCTTGCCGATGCGGAGGCTACCATCACCACCAACGTGCTCGGCCCGATCCGGCTGGTCGACGCCTTCGTCGAGCACCTCCTCGGCCGGGGCGACGGCGCGATCGTCAACGTCACCTCCGGGCTCGCCTTCGTGCCGCTGATCGGGGCACCGACCTACTGCGCCACCAAGGCGGCGATCCACAGCTACACCCAGTCCCTGCGCGAGAGCCTGCGCGGGCGTGTCGAGGTGATCGAACTGGCGCCGCCGGCGGTCCAGACCGACCTCACGCCCGGGCAGAGCACGCGCGAAGGCTATCAGCCGCTGACCGAATTCGCCGCCGAGGTGATCGCCCTGTTCGGGCAGCAACCGACGCCGGAGGAAATCCTGGTCACGCGCGTGCTTCCCCTGCGCAACGCCGAGGCGGAGGGCACCCATGCCCAGGTCATGGGGCATCTCACCGGGCTTTCGGAAAAGATGTTCGCGCAGCTCGACCTGTAACGCGAAGCGCGGCGGGAAGCCTTGCCTACCAGGCGTGCTTCTCGCCGTTCCACTTGTAGAATTCGCCGGTTTCCTCGATCGCCCAGCCGTCCGTCAGGCGGATGATGGCGGCGGCGCTTTCCTGCGGGGTGATGTCGGCGCCGGGGCCGCTCATGTCGGTCGAGACGTAGCCGGGGTGGATGATGCCGACGACGATGCCGCGATCCCTCAGGTCGAACGCCACCGAGCGCATCATGCGGCCAAGCCCGGCCTTGACCGCCGCGTAAGGCCAGTATCCGCCGTAAGGCCAGGTCGAGGCGCCCAGCTGGCTGGAGAAATTGATGACTTTCGAGCCGGCACTCAGACGTGGCAGAAAGGCACTCAACACGCGCAGAGGGCCCTTGAGCATGATCTCGACCGACTGGTCGAAGTCGTCCCAGTCGATCCCGTCGAGCTGCGGCTCGGCCTTGCCGGTCACTCCGGCCACGTTGTAGAGAACGTCGATCGCATCGGTCCCGGTCCCTGCCGCGCCCGAGGCGACCGAGGCGTTGTCCCCCACGTCCATCGCGTGGACCGAGATCAGCCCTCCGGAAGCATCCGCCAGCGCGTTCAGCGCCTCGGCGCCGGCGGGGTCGCGGGCGAGGGCGAAGACCCGGTCGCCGCGTTCGGCATGTTGCCGGGCCAGTTCGAACGCGATGCCGCGCGCTGCTCCGGTGATTGCCACGGTTGCCATCGGGGATCCTTTCCTTTGCTACCCGGCTTTCGGGATTCGTTATGCGCCCCATGTCTGGAAGAGAGAGCCGCCGAGCGACAGCTGTGACTTTTGAGAGAAGCGCGCCTGCGGTCGGATCGGGGCCATCCGTTCAGGGCCGTGACGAAGTCTGCTCGCTCAACTGCTGCATCGTGCGCGCGGCGAAGCGGCGCAGGCGGTCGATGCGTTCCTGGCTGGCGAAGATCGGCTGGTGCAGCAGCATCCCGGCATGGAGCGCGCTGGTGAAGTCGTGCGCCAGCTTGAGGTTGTCCCAGTCCTCGCGCCACTGCGGGAACGCCTCGATCATTTCGCTGGTCCACACCGCGTCGTAGCGGCGCGCCGCCGGCTCGAAGATCGTCGCGAGGTCGGCGTCGGTGCGCGCGGCGACCGCCAGCTCCAGCCAGGCCGCATAGTCGCGCGTCTGCACCGAGCGCCAGTGCGCGTCGCAGGCCAGTTCGATCATCGGCTCGTCGGTCCGTCGCGAGGCGACGTCGAAGTAGTCGGCGAGGAAGGTGCGCATGCGGTGGTAGACGACATGGTCGACCACCGCGCAGACCAGTTCCATGCGGGTCTGGAAGTGGTGGTGCATCGCCCCGCGCGACACGTCGCAGGCGCTGGCGACCGCCGCCGTGGTGAGGCCGGGATAGCCGTCGCGGACAAGGCAGTCGATCGCGGCGCCGACCAGCCGGTCGCGCATCAGCGCGCTCTTGCGCTGCTGCCACTTGCCGGGGGCTCCGCTCTCGGGCCCCGCCGTTTCGGAAAGGCCGTGCCGGGGCAGCCGCGCGTGCAACTCGGGCATCAGCGCGCTGAGCATGCGATCCTGCAGGGCCTGGGCCTTCATTCTCTTCCCCGTTTCCAGTGCTCTCGTGCGGCAAGCGGCGATGCGGCGAAACCTGACCTAAATCGCAGGTGAGCGGATGCCCTGTGACGTAGCATAAAAAACCGGCAGGTGAGTCGGTTTATCGCCGAAGCACCGTGGCGATGGCCTTCAGGCGCGCGAACACAGACGCGCAGGGGGCTGGAACGGGAGAGTGAAAGGCATGCCGAGCACAGATGCGCCATCCAGCCGCAGGTTCGCCGCATGGATGCCGTGACCGCAAGCCGCTTCGACCTCGAGGCCGAAGTGCGCGACCTTGCCGCACGCCGCGACATCGCGGACGCGGCGGCGCGTTATATGCGCGGCCTCGACCGGCTCGATCCCGAGTTGCAGCGCAGCGCCTTCCATGACGATGCCGTGATCGACTGCGGGTTGATGCAGGGCGACGCCGACGAATTCGTCGCCTTCTCGCAGGGTTTCCTCGCCGACATGAACGCGACGCATCACCTGCTGGGCCAGTCGCGCATCGCGGTGGAGGGCGAGCGGGCTTCGGGCGAGTGGTATTTCCAGGCCTGGCATTCGGCGCCTTCGCCCGATGGCGGCATGCGCGACTTGTTCATTTCGGGCCGCTACCTCGACGAATACGCCTGCCGCCAGGGCGAATGGCGCATCGTTCGCCGCGTGCTGGTGACCGACTGGGTCAAGGACGATCCCGGCACGCTCGACTTCTTCGCCGCCAACCCCGGAGCCCCGCGCGGCGGCCGTCGGGGTGCGGACCCCAGCCAGACATAATCGACAGGACGAGAGGCACCATGAACATCCAGACCAAGGTTTCCCGCTACTCGCAGGAATTCGATCCGCCGGTGCGCGGCGACACCATCACCGCCGACCGCTACACCACCAAGGAGTGGATGGACGGCGAGATGAAGAACCTGTGGCCCAAGGTCTGGCACCTTGGCGGGTTGCTGGCGGAACTGGAGGAGCCGGGTGACATCATCCGCCACAACTTCGCCAAAGAATCCGTCATCATGGTCAAGCAGGAAGACGACTCGATCAAGGCGTTCTACAACTCCTGCCCGCACCGGGGTAACCGGCTTGTGCTGGGCGAGATGGCCAGCGTGCCGCGCATCGTCTGCGGCTATCACAACTGGACCTTCGACCTCGACGGCACCCTCGCCAAAGTGCAGGATCCCGACGATTTCGAAGGCGGCACGCCTTGCGGCAAGGTCCACCTCTCCGAACTGCGCTGCGAGACCTGGGGTCCGTTCGTGTTCTGGTGCATGGATGATGATGTCGCCCCCTTGCACGAATGGCTCGATCCGTTCCCCGAGCGGCTGAAGGGCTACGGCATCGAGAACTGGGTGCGCGTGCTCAACGTCTCGGCCGACGCGGACTTCAACTGGAAGATCATCCGCGACAACTTCAACGAGAGCTATCACCTCCCGACCATCCACCCCGAACTGGCGACCTTCATCAACGACGGCCTGCCTGACACCCTGTTCGAGATGTACCCCTCGGGCCACAACTCGATGTGGATGAAGGGCCATCAGGCGACCACCCGCGTCGATTACCACACCTCCGAAGTCCCCGCTCCGCTGGGCGAGGCGGCGCGCGCCTGGGGCATCGATCCCGAGGAATACAACGGCCGCACGGGTGATCTGCGCGAAGCCATCATCGAAGCGAAGCGTCGCCTCGGCCCGGGCCGGGGCTACACCAATTACGACAACATGAGCGACCAGCAGCTGGTGGACTATTTCCACTGCACGCTGTTCCCCAACCTCACGCTCACCATGAGCCCCGAGCAGCTGCAGGTGCTGCGCACCGAGCCGCACCCGACCGATCCGGAGAAGTGCGTGTTCCAGCACTGGTGCCTCTACCCGCCGGTCGAAGGCATGAAGGAGGTCTTCACCCCGCTCGGCATGCTGCCGCTCCAGCATGACGCAGTCGCGCGCCACTCGGTCTACGGCGACGGCGTTTCGGTGGGCTACGTGGCCGATCAGGACCTGTCGATCGGCACCAGCCAGCAGCAGGGCCTGAACTCGCGCGGGTTCAAGGGCTGCATCCTGCCGGGCCAGGAAAAGCGCATCCAGCGCTTCCACGAACTGCTCAACGATTACGTGAAGGGCGCGCCCGAATGACGGCCTGCCCGATCGAGGACCGGCTGGCGATCCAGGATCTGCTCGTCGCCTATGCCCATGCCGTCGACAGTCTGCACGACCTCGACGGCATCTGCGCCGTCTTCGTCGAGGATGCGCAGTTCGACTTGTCCGGGATCGGCTTTCCCAGCCTGACCGGCCATGCGCAGATACGCGGCTTCTTCGCCGATACTTTCGCGGCGATGGCGGGGCAGGCGCATTACCTGACGAACTTCGCGATCACCGCCTACGACGGCGATACCGCGTCGATCCGCGCTTATGTGACCGGCATGGGCAAGTACAAGGCGGGCGGCGGGATCACCGTCAACGGGCGCTACTACTTCGACGTGGTGCGTACCGGGCAAGGGTGGAAGGCCAGGCGCTATACGATGGACTTCCTGATCCCGATCGAAGCATGATTGACCATCAGGCCTTAAGCGTCACCCCGAATTAGCCGATTATCTTTGCCGTAATCGGTCCGGTGCGGGGCTTGCACCACACACGCCGTCACCCTGAACTCGTTTCAGGGTCCATCGAGCCGCATCCTCCGAAGGTCGGAACCGTGGGCCGCCGGTATGTTCTTGCGGTCTACCTTCCGGCCTCGGCTGCCGGATGGACCCTGAAACAAGTTCAGGGTGACGGCGTGAATGGGGAGAGGCCGGAAGTCTCCTGCGGGGTTACCCCAGCGTCACCCCGAAGATCTCCTTACGCGGCCAGCCGTCCTCGGCGTAGACCGCCTCGGGTTCGCCCGCACCGTAGAGTTGCACGCCGAACCCGGTGATCTCCCACTGCTCCAGATGCCTGCGCATCTCGAGGTAGGGCGGATCGGCGAAGTGCTGGAGCAGGTCCACCTCGCTCTCCCATTCCTCGTAGACCTGGATCACGCCGGGGTCGATCGGATCGACCGCCCAGGTATAGGCGACGCAGCCCCTCTCCTCGCGCGCGGCAAGGATGTGGTCGCGGCCCGTGGTGATGATCTCGGCGCAGGTGCTGTCGTCGCCCGCGTAGCGCAGCCAGCCGGCCACGATGATGCGCATGGGATATCCTCTCTCTCGGTTGCGCGGGAGAGGGTAGGGCGGCGGCGCGCCCCGCACCGCTGGCATTTAGGCGAGTTCGGCCACGACCTCGATGTTGGCCGCCGTCGCTTCGCCCAGCACGCCTTTCCAGAAATGCACGATGTTCTCGGCATTGACGCCCCACGAGAAGCGGCTGACGTGCTCGGCGACTTCGGCCTGCGTGGGCGGGGCGGCGAGGATGTCCTCGACGGCGGAGGCGATCTGCGCCGGAGTGCGTCCGGCGATGCGGCCGGCGGTCTCGTCGCTGACGATCTCGCGCGCGCCGCCGATGTCGGGGATGACGATCGGGGTGCCGCAGGCGAGCCCTTCGACCCACACGTTGGCGAGCCCCTCGCTGGCGGACGGCAGCACCAGCACGTCGGCGGCGCACAAGACATGCGGCAGCAGCTCGTGATCGACGAGGCCCAGGAACTGCACGCGCTCGGCGACGCCCAGCCGCTGCGCCAGCGCCTTCAGGCGCGCCTCGTCCTCGCCCGCGCCGGCAAGGGCGAGGCGGGCCTCGGGCAGGCGGGTGAGCGCTTCGATCACCAGTCCCTGGCCCTTGCGCGGGATCAGCGCGCCGGGGGTGACCAGCAGCGGGCCTTCGGGCCAGATCTGCAGGTTGGGCATGGCCGATACCAGTGCGCGCGCGGCGCCGCGCTCGATCGGATGGAACTTCTCGCGGTCGAGCCCGGTATAGTGCAGTTCGATGCGCTCAGGCGGCATGCCCAGCGCGATCATGTCCTCGCGCAGGGCCTGGCTGACCGCGAGCAGCCCGGCGGACTGCCGCGCCGCATCCAGCATCTGCCTGAGCGCATGCGGGCGCTGGCCCCAGAAATGGATGTCCGCCCCGCGCGACTTGATCGTCAGCGGCAGGCCCAGTTCGCGCGCGACGATCGCCGCCGCCGGCCCGTCGGGAAAGAAGAACTGCGCATCGACGAGGTCGAAGGGCTTTTCGGCATGCAGCCTGCGCACCAGCGGCAGCACGGCGCGGGCGATGCGGCCGGGATTGGTATCACCGCCGACCTTGGGATACGTCGTGAACCGGGGGTAGTGGACCTTGAGGCCGACGGCGTCGCTCACCTCCGGAATGGCCTTGAGGCGCGCGTAGGGTTCGCGCAGCGACAGCGGCCAGGGCGGGATGCCGATGGGGCTCACCACCGTCAGTTCGATTTCCCCGCGCGCGGCGACCGCGCGCATCTGGTTGCCGACGAACACCCCGAACGAAGGCTTCACCGGGTTGGGGAATAGGGTGGCGATGGAGAGGACGTGCATCGGTGCCCTAAAGCTTGCGGACCAGCATCTCGGCAACGGCCAGCCATGCGGGTTGTTCCACCGACAGCGGGCTGCGGCCGCTGACGGGAGGGAGCAGGGTGACGCTCTCGGCGCTGCCTGCGGTCAGGCGGCCGAAGCCGAAACGGCCGCCGGGCATGGGCGCCAGAACGTCGCGGTTGAGCAGGTCCGCGGCGGCCTCGGGCGCGTGCTGGCGCAGCCAGAGCTGGTCGCCCTCGCGGTATTCGCCGACCGAGGCTTCGACCGACACCACCACCCACGGCGCGTCGGCGGACAAGTCGTTGGGCAGCACCGCATCGACCGGCTTCTTCAGCGCTTCGGCACCTCTGGCGCCGAGCGTGGCGACGAGCCGGGCCGGTTCGGCGCCTTCGGAACGCAGCAGCGTCTCCGGCTCCACCTGCAGCGCGGCGGCGATCCGGTTCATCCACACCAGCGAGAGATTGCGCATCCCCGTCTCGAGCCGGCCGATGGTCTGCGCCGTCGTCGGCGGATCGCAGGCCAGCGCGACGTCGGCGAGGGTCATGTTCTTCTGGCGGCGAATGTCGCGGATGCGGTTTATCATGAGAGCCTCTGTAACCGATATGGTTTTATGCGATAAGCCATGGATTGCTCATATGGCAAGGGCAAAGGCGCCGGCGCGTGGAGACTCCTCAGGGCTTAAGCTATAGGATTACAAAATAATTCAATCTTCATGGCGCTTTGGCAGAAAGCGACATAGACTGATTTGTCTAAGGGGGAATACGATATGGTCGATGAAAGGGCCGTACTGGCCAGCGCTCGCGCGCAGATGATGTACGATGCGAACAAGAAATCGCAGGGGGTCGCTTATCTGCTGTGCATTTTCCTTGGCGGCTTTGGGGCGCATCGCTTCTATCTCGGTTCGAAGCTCGGTGGCGGATTGCAACTGGGGTTGTGGGTGCTGGGGTGGATCACGCTGTTCGTCGCGTGGATTCCGCTCGGCATCTGGATATTCGTCGATCTTTTCCTGATTCCCGGCATCGCTCGCCAGAAGAACATGGAACTCGCGGACACTTTCGCGTTCGACTGAACTCATCTCCCTCGCGGCATCCGGCGTGACCGGATGCCGCCGGCAGTCTCTCACCCCTCGACCTGTTCCGCCAGTTCCAGCCAGCGTTCCTCGGCCGTGTCCTTGTCCGCGCGGGCCTTGGCGATGGCGTCGCTGAGGGCGGCGAACTTCGCCGGGTCGCGGGTGTAGAGCGCCGGGTCGGACAGCGCGGTCTCGTCACGGCCGATGGCGGCTTCCAGTTCCTCGATCCGCTTGGGCAGCAGTTCGTAGTCGCGCTGGTCCTTGTACGAGAGCTTGGCCTTCTTCGGCGGCATCGGCGCGGCGGCCGCCGCTTCCGCCTTGGCCTTCTTCGCCGCGCCCACCGTGCGTTCGCGGCGCTTGGCTTCCCAGTCGGCATAGCCGCCGACGATCACGTCGATATGGCCCGAACCGTCGAGGCCGAGCGTCACGTTCACGGTACGGTCGAGGAAGTCGCGGTCGTGGCTGACGATCAGCACGGTGCCGTCGTAGTCGGCGATGACTTCCTGCAGCAGGTCCAGCGTCTCGAGGTCGAGGTCGTTGGTCGGCTCGTCCAGCACCAGCAGGTTCGAGGTCGTCGCGAATTCCTTGGCGAATAGCAGGCGCGAGCGTTCGCCGCCCGACAGGGTGCCGACTTTCGCCTCGACCAGGCCGGGGTCGAACAGGAAGTCCTTGAGATAGCCCTGGATGTGCTTGCGCGCGCCGCGCACGTCGATCCAGTCGCCGCCTTCGGCCAGCACGTCGCGGATGCGCAGTTCGGGGCTCATCCGGCTGCGCTGCTGGTCGATCACCGTGGCGTCGAGCGAGTTGGCGCGGGTGATCGTGCCGGCATCGGGCTGCATCTCGCCCATCAGCAGCTTGAGCAGGGTCGTCTTGCCCGAGCCGTTGGCGCCGACGATGCCGATCCGGTCGCCGCGCTGGATGCGCAGCGAGAAGTTCTTGATGACCGTGCGCTGCTCGTCGCCGGCGCCGAAGGCCTTGGTCACCTTGTCGGCGACGATGACCGACTTGGTCTTGCTGTCGTCGGCGACCACTTCCAGCTTGGCGGCGCCTTGCGGGCCGACCATCGCGGCACGCGCCGCGCGCATCTCCCACAGCTTGGCAAGGCGGCCCTGGTTGCGCTTGCGGCGCGCGGTGACGCCGCGCTCCAGCCAGTGCGCCTCGATCTTGAGCTTCGCATCGAGCTTCTGCGCGGCGCGCGCTTCCTCGGCGTAGACTTCGTTCTCCCACGCTTCGTAGCCGCCGAAGCCGATGTCCTTGCGGCGCAGCCCGCCGCGATCGAGCCACAGCGTCGCATTGGTCAGGCGGGTCAGGAACGTACGGTCGTGGCTGATGACCACGAAGGCGCCGTTGTAGCGCTGCAGCCACGATTCCAGCCAGTCGATCGCGGCGAGGTCGAGGTGGTTGGTCGGCTCGTCGAGCAGCAGCAGGTCGGGCTCGGAGGCGAGGGCGCGGCACAGCGCGGCGCGGCGGCGCTCACCACCCGAAGCGCTGGATGCCTCGCGCGAAAGGTCGATGCCGAGCTGGTCGGCGATGGCTTCGACTTCGTGCCGGGCAGGCGCATCGTCGCCGTGGATCGCGAAGTCCAGCAGGGTGTCGAAGCCGGTGAAGAACGGATCCTGTTCCAGCGTGACGACGCGGGTGCCCGGCTGGACCGAGCGGGTGCCCTTGTCGGCGTCGACCAGCCCGGCGATCAGCTTGAGCAGCGTGGTCTTGCCCGCGCCGTTGCGGCCGATCAGTGCCAGCCGGTCGCGCGGGGCGATGTTGATGTCGAGGCCCTGGAAGAGCCAGCCATTGCCCTGGACGAGGCCAAGGCCTTCCCAGCTGAGGATCGGTGCGAGTGCCATGGGCTCGCGCCCTACAGGGGAGCAGCGGGGAAGGGAAGGCGGGACGATGCGTTGCCCGCCGGCAACACCGGAAACCTGTCTGCCACCTTCCCGCCACATTCAGGACTTGTTCAACGCTGCAAGTTTAGGCACCGAAGCCGTGATGAAAAGGATTTCGACCCTTCTTGCGGTTCTCGCGGTGCTCCCCGCGCTTGCCGCCCCCCAGGCCTATGCCGGTTCCGGCGGCGAGCAGGGTGAACTGCGCCGTGAGCGCCGCGCCGGCAACATCCTCCCCCCGCGCGAGATCGAGCGCGATATCCTGCCGCGCATGGCGGGGATGCAGTACCTCGGCCCCGAGTACGATCCGGCGGCGATGACCTACCGGCTCAAGTTCATCAAGAACGGCCGGGTCACCTTCATCGACGTCGATGCCCGCACCGGACGCATCATCGGCCAGTCGCGCTAGAGCCGCCGGGCGGGAACCAAAGGGTTTTCCCATTGCTTGACCCGTTCAGGCTTTCGGCCCATCTCAACCCCGTTCATGTTAGGAGGACGGTACATTGCGCATCCTGATCGTCGAGGATGAGCCCACCCTGGGCAACCAGCTCAAGACCACGCTGGAGCAGAACGGCTATGCCGTGGACCTCTCCGCCGATGGTGAGGACGGGCATTTCCTTGGCTCCACCGAGGACTACGACGCGGTGATCCTCGACCTCGGCCTGCCCGAGATCGACGGGTTGACCGTGCTCGGCATGTGGCGCCGCGAAGGGCGTACCTTCCCGGTGCTGGTGCTGACCGCGCGTGACAGCTGGTCGGACAAGGTTGCCGGGCTCGACGCCGGCGCCGACGACTATCTCGCCAAGCCGTTCCAGACCGAGGAACTGATCGCCCGCCTGCGCGCGCTGATCCGCCGCGCTTCGGGCAATACCTCCAGCGAACTGACGGCGGGGCCGGTGCGCCTCGACACCCGCTCGGGCCGCGTCACCCTGTCCGGCGAGCCGGTCAAGCTGACCGCGCAGGAATACAAGCTGCTGTCCTACCTGATGCACCACAAGGGCAAGGTGGTCAGCCGCACCGAACTGATCGAGCACATCTACGATCAGGATTTCGACCGCGATTCGAACACGATCGAGGTCTTCGTCACGCGCATCCGCAAGAAGCTGGGTGCCGATGTCATCACGACGATCCGTGGCCTTGGCTACAGCCTCGACGATCCCGCCGAACCCGGTCGCGGCTGAGCCTGCCCTCACGGTCGAGGGCGCTGACACCGCCTTCGGCGCCGTCCCCGATTCGGGGGCGGTGAAGCGGCACGCCAGCACCGGCTCGCTCGCGCGGCGCATGATGCTGATCGCGGCGGGGTGGATATCCTTCCTGCTGCTCGCGGGCGGGCTGGCACTCGACCATACCGTCACCGGGATTGTCACGCGCAATTTCGACGACCAGCTGGGCTACATGCTGACCGGCATGGTCGGTTCGGCCGAGATCGGGCCGGACGGAGAGGTCTTCTTCATCCGCCCGCTCGGCGACCAGCGGTTCCTGGAGCCCAATTCAGGCCTTTATTACCAGATCCGCGCCAAGGGGCACGAGGACTGGCCCTCGCGTTCGCTCTGGGACCGCAGCCTCAACGTGCCGCCGGATCACTTCGACGCCGAAACCCACGTCTACGACAGCTTCCAGTTCGAAGGCGAGCCGCTGCGGGTGATGGAGCGCTCGATCATCCTGCCCGGCAGCGACACCCGCTGGATGTTCACCGTCGCGGCGAGCCGCAAGGATCTGAACGACCAGATCAAGATGATCCGCTCGATCCTGGTCTACAGCTTCGTGGCGCTGGGCTTCGGCCTGATGCTGATGGCGGCGATGCAGACCTGGTACGGGCTGTTCCCGCTGCGACACGTCCGCCGCGCCATCCAGAAGCTGCGCACCACCGGGACCAGCCGCGTCAACGATCCTCTCCCGCGTGAGGTCGAGCCGTTGGTGAACGAGCTGAACGCGCTGCTTGCCCATACCGAGCGGCAGGCGGAGGAGGCGCGCACTCATGCGGGCAACCTCGCCCATGCGCTGAAGACGCCGCTGACGGTGGTGATGAACGCGGCCACCGCGCAGGCGCCCGATCTTGCCGATACGGTGATCCGCGAGGCGGCGGTGATGCGCCGGCAGGTCGACCACCATCTCGCCCGCGCCCGCGCCGTGGGGCGCCGCGCCGTCGGCCAGTCACGCGCGGACGTGTGGCCGAGCCTGGAGGCGGTGCTGCGGGCGGTGGAGCGGCTCTACGACCAAGCCCGCTTCGACCTCGACGGCAACCGCGAGGTCGCGGTGGCGATGGAGAAGCAGGATCTCGAGGAAATGCTCGGCAACCTGATCGAGAATGCGGCCAAGTACGGCGGTGGCAGCGTCTTCGTCACCGTCGATGCGGCGAAGAACGAGCGCTTCTGCGAAATCTGGATCGAGGACGACGGCATGGGCATCCCCGAGGCCGAGCGTACCCGCATCTTCGATCGCGGCGCCCGCCTCGACACCGGCAAGCCCGGCACCGGCCTTGGCCTCGCGATCGTGCGCGACGTGGTGGAAATCTACGGCGGCACGGTCGAGCTTGACGAGAGCGAGGATCTGGGCGGACTGCTGGTGAAGCTCAAGCTGCCGAGAATTTTTGCCTGACGTGTCTTTGTCCGCCGCGCTTTTGTCCGGCATTTTTTCGGGGTAACCTGGCGCGGCACGGGTTGCGGTCGCGGGCAGGGGGGCTATCTGCGGCGCCTGTCTGATTTGAGGAGCATTCATGAGCAAGCCCATCAACGTCCCGCTGACCACGGACGAGATCGAAATGCTGGTCGATGCGCTTGAAGTCGATCTCGAGGGTTACCTCGAATCGGCCAAGGAAGCGCGCGGCAACGGCAACCGCGACGATGTCGCCACTTTCACCGAGGCCGCTACGCGCATCCAGACGCTGATGGCGCGCCTTCAGGATCTGGTCGGGGAGTAACCCTCGATTCCTTCTCCCCGGGGGATGCTCGGGGAGAAGGAATGGCCTCACCGCCAGCTCGGCAGCCACATCCACAGGTTGTAGGCGTCCTTGAACGGCAGCGGCCAGCCCGAGATGATCGGGTAGAACACCACGAACAGCGCCAGCGACAGGCCGAAGACCCACCGCGCCACCAGCCGCCAACGGTCGCGCCGGTCCCACAAGGCATCGAGGCCGAGCGCCATCAGCGCCATCAGGAACGCGCCCGGCAGCAGGTAGTGGTAGTAGAACTGCACCGGCTTGCCGTTCACCGCCCACATGCCCACGCACACGAAATAGAGAACCGCGAAGAACAGCACGTCGCGGCGGCCGCGGAAGAGGGCGGCCCACACACTCCAGAAGAACGCGAGGAGGCCTGCGATCATCGCCATCGGATTGCCGATCATCACCACGCCGCGGTGCGCGCCATCGACGTTCTGGAACAGATACCAGATGCCCCGCCAGTCGACGATCCACTGATACCAGTACGTCTTGTAAGGGTGCGGCTTCTTCACGCTATCCTGCAGGCGTACCATCAGTTCGTGCTGCTGGACGAAGCCCCAGGGCGAGAGCGTGTGGTGCGGGTAGAACATCGCCGGGATGAACGTCGCCCAGTAGACCGCGATCGGAAACAGGCCGAGCCACAGCGCGGCCTCGATCAGGCTCACGCCCTTGATCGGCCCGGCGCCGCGCTTGCCGATGAAGACCGGGCCGGTATCCGCGATACGCATGGCGAGGAAGGCGAGGCCCGGCATCGCCAGCGCCGGAGCGCCGCTCCACTTCGCGCCCAGCGACAGGCCGAGGGCCAGACCGCTCAGGATCAGGTGCAGGCGCGCGATGCCGGTGCGCTTCGCGCGCCAGGCGGCGGCGAACTGCCACAGGCCCACCATGCACATGCCTGCGGCGATCATGTCGAGCATAGCGATGCGGCTTTGCACGAACCACATGAAGTTGGTGGCCAGCAGCGCCGTCGCCAGCACTGCCGCGCGGCGCAGCTGCGTCACGTGCCAGACCAGCCGCGCAAAGGCGAACAGGCCGAGTCCGCCGAACAGTGCCGGGCCGAGGCGCCACGCCAGCGGCTTGTCGCCCAGCAGGTGGATGAAGCCGGCGATCACTTCCTTGGCGAACAGCGGATGTTCGCGGTTGGCGGGGATCAGCTCCAGCAGCTTGAGCGCGGCGGGGACGTAGTGAACCTCGTCGAAGTAGTAGCGCGAGGGGATCGTCAGCCGCCACAGCACCAGCGCCTGGAACGCCGCGACGATGAGAAGGCACCAGCCGAGCGGATCGCGATTTTGACGGGAGAGTGGCATCGGATGCGCGGATAAAGAGGGGCGCGGGTTTCGGCAAGCGCGCTTGCACAGACTCGCGCGCGCCCTTAGAGGCTTGCGCCATGAAACGCACCACCGGACAGGACCGCAGCCAGACCCAGAGCTGGCGCCCCGCAACCCGCGCCATCCGCGGAGGCACCTGGCGCTCGGAAATGGGCGAGACCAGCGAGGCGCTGTTCCTGACTTCGGGCTACAGCTACGATGATGCCGCCACGGTCGCCGCCCGCTTCCAGGGCGACGAGGAAGGCATGACTTACTCGCGCCTGCAGAACCCGACGGTGGCGATGCTGGAGGAGCGTATCGCTCTCCTCGAAGGCGCGGAAGCCTGCCGCACCCAGGCCACCGGCATGGCGGCGATGACCGCTGCGCTGCTGTGCCAGCTTTCGGCGGGCGACCATATGGTGAGCGCGCGCGCCGCCTTCGGTTCGTGCCGCTGGCTGGGCGACCATCTCCTGCCGCGCTTCGGCGTCGAGGTGACGCTGGTGGACGCCGGTGACACCGCGCAGTGGGAAGCGGCGATCCGCCCCAACACCAAGGTCTTTTTCTTCGAGACCCCGGCGAACCCGACCATGGGCGTCGCCGACCTCGCCGCCATCGCCGAGATCGCCAAGGCGCACGGCATCACCACGGTCGTCGACAATGCCTTCTGTTCGCCCGCTCTCCAGCGGCCGATGGAATTCGGCATCGACGTCGTCGCCTACTCCGCGACCAAGCTGATGGACGGGCAGGGCCGCGTTCTTGCTGGCGCCGTTTGCGGCTCGGAGCAGTTCATCAACGACGTGCTGCTGCCGTTCCAGCGCAACACCGGGCCGAACCTCTCGCCGTTCAATGCCTGGGTCGTGCTCAAGGGCCTCGAGACGCTGGACCTGCGCGCCAAGAAGCAGAGCGAGAACGCGCTGGCGCTGGGCAAGTTCATGGAAGATCGCGTCCCCACGATCCTGCACCCCTGGCTCGACAGCCACCCGGCGCAGGCGCTGGCGATGAAGCAGATGGATGCTTGCGGGCCGATCTTCTCCTTCGTGCTCGACGGCGGCCGCGAACAGGCGCACGGGTTGCTCGATGCGCTCAAGCTGATCGACATCTCGAACAACATCGGCGACTCGCGTTCGCTGATGTGCCACCCGGCCTCGACCACGCACCACAACATGGGGCCGGAAGGCCGCGAGGCGATGGGTATCGGCGAAGGCATGCTGCGCATCAATGTCGGCCTCGAGGACATCGAAGACCTCAAGGAAGACATGGACCAGGCTTTGAAGGCGGTGGGGCTGTAAGGAGGGCATTTTCCCTCTTCGGCGCCTCGCCATACTCTTCGTCACCCTGAACTTGTTTCAGGGTCCATCCCTCGGTTTGACCGGAAAGTCGGGATCACCATCGGCGCCAGCGGTTTGCTGCCGCGAGCATCGGCTTGCGCTGTCTGATGGACCCTGAAACAAGTTCAGGGTGACGGTGACATAGGACGGGCGGATCGCTTCGCCCTCGGAACCTGCTCACTTCTACACGGTTGTAGCCTGAAAGAATCGTGGTTAGGTTGCCCGTGTCATGAAGGAACTGTTCCAGCACTCCGCGATCACCGACGGCCTCACCGTGCGTGTGGCCGTCAATTTCCTGCCCGAGCAATCGCGTATCGAGGCGGGTAAATGGTTCTGGGTGTATCACATCCGGATCGAGAACGAGACCGACCACACGCTGCAACTGATGACCCGTCACTGGCGCATCACCGATGCCAACGGCAAAGTCGATGTGGTCGAGGGTGAGGGCGTCGTCGGCGAACAGCCGTTGCTCGAACCGGGCCGCAGCCACGACTACGTCTCGGGATGCCCGCTTTCGACGCCGCAGGGTTCGATGGAGGGGTATTACACCTTCCGCCGCGATGACGGCACCGAATTCCGCGCCAGCATCCCCTTCTTCCCGCTTGCTGCGCCCGCGACCGCAGGCTGATATTGCCCCGCGCGACTGTGGCGCTTAGGGAAGCGTCATGAAGCGCACGCACCTGCCCCTCAACGCCCTGCGCGTCTTCGACGCAGCGGCACGCCATCTCTCGTTCACCCGCGCCGCCGACGAACTGGCGGTGACGCCCGCCGCCGTCGGCCAGCAGATCCGCGCGTTGGAAGACCTGCTCGGCGTGGTGCTGTTCCGCCGCACCAGCAAGGGGCTGGAACTGACCGAAGAGGCGGGCGCCGGCCTTGCCGCTCTGCGCAGCGGGTTCCTCCATTTCGAGGACGCCGTGCAGGCGATGCAGGCGGGGCAGTCGAGCCACGTCTACACCATCGCCTGTCCGCGCGAGTTCTTCGCCGCCTGGCTGGCGCCGCGCCTTGCCGCATTTCGCGCTGCGAATCCGCAAGTGCGATACGTGTTGGTCGATGGCGAGATGACGGATTTCACCGAGGCGAACCTCGACCTTGCGGTGCGCTGGACCGATGGTCCGGGCGACCTCGAGGGCGTGCCACTGGGCGCGGCGGAGTGGGTCGAGGTCGGTTCGGGCGACTGGATCGGCTGGCCCGGAGATCCGGAGCCCGATGGCGAAGGCGAGGAAGCCAAGCCGCCGGTTCTGGTGAGCGATGCCGGGCAGGCGATCGCCGCCGCGCTGGCGGGTGTCGGGCGCGCCCGGATTCCGGCGCTGCTGGCGGCGGGCGTTGCCGGGCGCGATGCCGAAGTGGGCGAGCCGACGCCGAGCCGCCGAGGCTACTGGCTGGTCGCGCCGACGCCGCAGTGGCGGCAGAAGAAGGTCAAGGAACTGGTTGCGGCGTTGACCGGGTAAGGGGGCGGACGCAGCGTTGCGCGTGGTCCTTCGACAAGCTCAGGACGAGCGGGGTTTGGGTAAGTACCATTCGTCATTGCATCGCTGCGCTCGCAATGACGATGATTTCCGCTCAGGCTGAGCCTGTCGAAGCCCCGGCACGCGGGGCTCGACCGTTCAGCCCAGCAGCGCCGCTTCCTTCTCCGCCAGCAGACGGTCGATCTCGGCGCGGCTCTTCTTTTCCGCCGCCGTCTTGAGCTGGCCGCAGGCCGCATCGATGTCGCGCCCGCGCGGAGTGCGGACCGGAGCGGAAATGCCGCCCTGGAACACGATCTCGGAAAACGAACGGATGCGCTCGGGCGTCGAGCATTCGTAAGGCGCGCCGGGCCAGGGGTTGAACGGGATCAGGTTCACCTTGGCGGGCAGCTTGTAGTGCTTGAGCAGGCGGACCAGTTCGCGCGCGTCGTCGTCGCTGTCGTTCTTGTCCTTGAGCATCACGTATTCGAAGGTGATGCGCCGCGCGTTGCTGGCGCGCGGATAGTCGGCGCAGGCCTGCAGCAGCTGCTCGATGCCGTACTTCTTGTTCACCGGCACGATCTCGTCGCGCACTTCCTTGGTCACCGCGTGGAGCGAGACGGCAAGGTTGACGCCGATCTCCTCGCCGCAGCGCTCCATCTGCGGGATCACGCCCGAGGTGGACAGCGTGATGCGGCGCTTCGACAAGGCGAGGCCGTCACCGTCCATCACCAGCTTGAGCGCATCGCGCACGTTGTCGAAGTTATAGAGCGGTTCGCCCATGCCCATCATCACGATGTTGGTCAGCAGGCGGCCGCTGGGATGGTAGCCGCCTTCCTCGTCATCGTCGTCACCGATGTCGTCCATCAATGCGGCGAGGCGGCGACTGTCTTCGGCGTTCTTGGGCCACTCACTGAGCGAATCGCGCGCCAGCATGACCTGGCCGACGATCTCGCCCACGGTCAGGTTGCGCACGAGGCGCATGGTGCCGGTGTGGCAGAAGCGGCAGTTGAGCGTGCAGCCGACCTGCGAGGAGACGCAGAGCGTCCCGCGATCGGCGTCGGGGATGAACACCATCTCGAAGTCGTGCGCGTCCGCCGTGCGCAGGAGCCACTTGCGGGTGCCGTCGCTGGAATGCTGCGCCTCGACGATCTCCGGGCGGCCGATGACGAAGCGTTCCGCCAGCCAGGGGCGCATGGTCTTGGCGATGTCGGTCATCGCCTCGAACTCGGTCACGCCGCGGTGGTAGAGCCAGTGGTAGACCTGCTTGGCGCGCAGCTTGGCGGCCTTCACGTCCAGCCCGGCGCCTTCGAACAGTTCGGCGATGCGCTTCTTGGGCAGGCCGATGAGGTCGATGCGGCCGTCCTCGCGCGGGGTCACGCCGTCCACCAGGGAGGGACGCGCCACGGTCATCGGGTCGACGTTGCCCGGGATCGGCGTGAGGCCGGCGGCGGTCGAGACCGCTGCGGTGGAGATGTGCTGCTCTGACATGATCGGCGGGCATATAGTGCATTTGCCCTGCAAACGGAAGATGCGTGCCCGCGCGAGCCTGCGCGAACGGCGGGCGCTTCGTCGGGTTCCCGTCACACATCGCGTCTCCGGCCCGGCCCATCGACGGAGTGTGACCAAAAAACATCAACGTTTTCGTTGTGTTAGGTTCAGGAAACTCGGGAGGGCCGGTGCGCTTTTGACCAGTCCAAGGCGGAACGATCCGCTCGATGGAACCTCGATGGGCAAGCGGGAATACCCCGCCTCACGGGTTGGTTTTTTGGAGTACCGTTTATGAAGAAGATCCTTGTTTGCCTCGCCGCAGGAACCGCGATGGCTTCGGCCGCCCCGGCCTTCGCGCAGGACGTCGCCCCGGTCGATCCGTTCTCGCAGTTCCACGTCGAGGCGCTTGGCGGCTACGACATCACCAAGGCGGGCAGCAGCATCGACGACGACGCCAACGCGGACAACGACCAGTCGATCGACGGCTTCACCTACGGCGTCGGTGCGGGCTACGACTTCCGCTCGGGCAACCTGGTGTTCGGTCCGGAAGCGGAAGTGACCTGGTCGACCGCCAAGACGAAGTTCGATGACGGCGACTTCGAGGGCTTCGGCATCGGCAACGTCAAGACCAACCGCGATCTCTACGTCGGTGCCCGTGTCGGCTACGTCATCAGCCCGAAGACGATGATCTACGCCAAGGGCGGCTACACCAACGCCAAGTTCGACGTGCGCAGCACCTTCGGCACGGTCGAGACCAACCGCGACATCGATGCCGACGGCTGGCGCATCGGCGCGGGCGTCGAGCAGGCGGTGACCAACAACGTCTTCGCCAAGCTGGAATACCGCTACTCGAACTACAGCAAGGGCGAGATCGACTACACCGGCGACGTTCCGGACAGCCAGCGCTTCGACCTCGACCTCGACCGGCACCAGATCATGGCCGGCGTGGGCGTGCGTTTCTAACGCTTAGACGGCCTCATGGCGAGGGAAGGGCGGGGCTGGGAGGCTCCGCCCTTCTTTCATCTGAGCTTCGCGCAGCCGATCAGCGCCGCGTCCATTGCCGAGGCGGCGCCCGGCAGTTCCCAAGTGTTGGAGAACGGCCGCCCCCGTGCGTCGCGGGCGCTGACCGTCATGGACCGGGCCGAGCGCATCGCGGCGATCACCGCGGCGTTGTCGCCGTTGCTGCGGGGCCAGGCGTCGCCGCCGCCGCCGGTCAGCTGCAGCCGCCGGTCCCCGATCCGCAAGCTGATCGCGGCCCCTTGCGCCAGCTTGCGCGACAGCCGGAAATGGACCTGGCCGCGCGCGCCGCGCCGGGGCCAGGTGCCGATCGCGGCATAAGGCTGGTAATCGCGCTGCATGGCGCTTGGCGCGGCCATGGCGATGGCGTAGCAGCGCGGCACCAGCGGATCGCGAAACGCCCCCCAGCCGCCATAGAGACCCAGGCTCTCGCGGGCTTGTGCGGGTACGGCCAGGGCCACGCACGAAAGCGCAAGGAGCGCTGTCAGCCGAGGGGATTTCAAAACAGGCTCCACAGCGGGTTCTTCGGATCGGCCAGCAGCTTGATCGTCAGCGCGAAGGACATGACCACCAGCAGCGGGCGCACGCCCTTGCCGCCGAACCGGATCGCCAGGCGCGCGCCGACCTGGTTGCCCGCGACATTGGCGATGGCCATCCCGGCGCCGAGCAGCCAGATCACCTTGCCGCCGGCGATCATCGCCGCCAGCCCGGCGATGTTGGTCGAAAGGTTCAGGAACTTGGTGTTGGCGATCGCCCGCACGAGGCCGAGCCCGCCCAGCGCCACCAGCGCCGTCGTCAAGAACGAACCGGTGCCGGGGCCGAAGTAGCCGTCGTAGAACCCGATCACGCTCGCTACCAGGGTAAGGCCCACGCGTCCCATCCGGGCATGGCGATCGACCTCGCTCATCGGCGGGGCGAGGAGGAAGTAGAGCCCCATCGCGATCAGCAGCACCGGTACGAAGGCGGCCAGGAACGCCGGGTTGGCGAACTGCACGGCAGTGCCTCCCGCCACCGATCCCAGGAAGGCGCCGAGCGCGGGAAGGGCGAAGGCCTTGAGATCGACATGGCCGGCGCGGTGGAAGGTCAGGAAGGCGGAACCCGTGCCGATGCAGCTCTGCAGCTTGTTGGTCGCCAGCGCCGCGACGGGCGGGACGCCGGCCGCCATCAGCGCCGGGATCGTCAGCAGCCCGCCGCCGCCCGCCAGCGCATCGACCCCGCCGGCGAGAAAGGCGACGGCGATCAGGAACAGGATGGCGTCGATGCCCAGTTGGGCCATGCCCGGATCGATCACGGGTAACTCACCGCCATGACCTCCCACTCCTTCTCTCCCGAGGGGAGCCGGACGGTGCGCAAGTCTCCCACCATCGCGCCGCGCAGGGCGCGGGCGATCGGGGCGCTCCAGCCGATGCGGCCGGCCGAGGCGTCCTGCTCGTCGTCGCCGACTATGGTGAGGGTCAGGCGCTCGTCGTCCTCGTCGGCGAGTTCGACGGTGGCGCCGAAGAACACTTTGCCGCGCTCGGCCTGCGTCGCGGGATCGACCACGCGCAGCGCCTTCATGCGGCGCGCGAGGAAGGCCAGTTCGCGGTCGATCTCGCGCATGCGCTTGCGGCCGTAGAGATAGTCGCCGTTCTCCGAACGGTCGCCGTTGCCCGCCGCCCACGAGACGATCTCGACGATCTCCGGGCGCTCCTTGCCGAGCAGGTGGTCGTAGCGGGCGCGCAGCGACGCCATGCCTGTGGGGGTGATCGGGGGACCGGCGGGTTTCATGCCGCCGCGTCTAGGGCTTAACGGCGGCGAGTTGAAGCCTTGTCTTGGCGATCGCCCTCAGCCGGGCGCGCGCTTGCCCGGCATCAGGCGGCTGAGCTTGTTGGCGCCGTTGTAGTCGGACTTCTCCGGATACATCGTCTCGTAGACCACCGCGTTCTCCAGCACGCGCTGCACGTAGTTCTTGGTCTCGTAGAAGGGGATCTGCTCGATCCAGTCGATCCAGTCGATGCTGCCGGTGCGCGGGTCGCCGTTGGCGCGCAGCCACTTGTTCACGTTGCCGGGCCCCGCGTTGTAGGCCGCGATCGCCAGCGGCAGCGCACCGCCGAAGTAATCCTTCACCCGGCGGAAATAGGCATCCCCCAGCTGCAGGTTGTACGATGGGTTGGAGATCAGCGCGTCCTGGTCGTAGGAAAGGCCCATCTTGCCCGCCTGCTCGCGCGCGGTGCCGGGCATCAGCTGCATCAGGCCGCGCGCGCCGGCGTAGCTGAGCGCGTTCTGGGCGAACTGGCTCTCCTGCCGCGACAGGGCATGCACCATCGTCCAGTCGGTGCCGGGCGGGTTGGGCACCAGCGGGAAGGAGATCTTGCCGAACTGGTCGAAACCGCCGGCATGCGCGCTCTGGCCCATGATGACGGCAAGGTCGCGCCGCCCGATCTGCTGCGCCAGGTCGGCGACCAGCACATAGTCCTCGGCGGTTTCGGCCTGGTCGGAAATCTCGCGGTAGAACTGGACGCCGGTGCGCCAGTCGGCATCGCGGGCGACATCCCGCACGGCCTGGGTGATCGGCAGCGTCGCGAACGAATTGCGCTGGGCCAGGCTTGGCACGGCGCTGGGCCGGGTGTCGAGGTTGGGGATCGGACGGCCGAGCCGTTCGAGCGAAAGCTGTCCGTAGAAATACTGCGGATACTGCGCCGCCATCTCGAAGTAGCGGTTGGCCGCGGCCGTGTCGCCACCGATCGCGGCGGCGCGGCCGGCCCAGTAGAAGCCCTTGGAGCGCGTCCCCGGCGTCTGCGCGGCGGCGCCGTAGCGGTAGAACAGCGGCGCCGCGCGGCGCGGATCGCGCAGCGACCACAGCGCCTTGGTGCCGCCCAGCCAGACGAGCGTGGTATAGTCGTCACGCACCCGGAACGACTGGCGCGAGACGTCGGTGCCAGGGGCGAAGGCATCGTCGATCGAGGCGGCGATGCGCACCGCGCTGGCGTCGTCGGCGCCCTTGGCGGCGGTCAGCAGTTCGCGCACCCACAGCTCCGGCTGCGGCACCGGGCCCGCGAGCGGCGGCCGGTTGGCGAGCAGGCTGATCGCGCCGGGCAGGTTGCCCGAACGGCGCGCCTGCACCGCGCGGTTGTAGACGTAGCCGGGGTCCGAGCCGATCGATGCGGGCAGGGTCATCCCCAGCGTGCCCGGCGCCGAACCCTGCAGCAGGGTCAGCCGCTCCATGAATTCGGCGCGGCGGGCGGCGGATACGAACGAGATCTGCCGTTCGGCCTGGGCGGTCTCGCCCTGCCACAGCAGCGCGTCCATGCGTGCGTCGTGGTCGGCGGTGGTGAACTGGCCCCGGTAGAGGCCGAGGAGGGCGGCCTCGTCGGCGTCGATCAGCGCGCCCTTGCGCCAGGCGGCGACCGCACTGGTCGCCGCGTCGGCCCGGCGCAGCGTGGCGAGCGCCACCGCATAACGCCCCGCCGCCCGGCTGCCGAGCGGCGCGAAACGGTCGAAGTAGCCCACCACCGTCTGCGGCGCGGGCGATTCGGTGAGCAGCGCCTTTTCGGCGAAGCCCCGGATCTTGTCCTGCTGCGGATAGCCCGGATACGTCAGCAGGAACGAGGTATAGGCCGCAAAGCCCATGCGGTCGTTGGTCGAGAGCAGCTTCCAGCGGTCGATCGACTGGTGAACCACCATGTCATGGCTCTGCATCGAGGCGCTGCGCGCCGCGTCCCACTCGCGCCCGTCCTGCAGGGATTGCGCAAGTGCGGGCGAGGCGATGACGGCGAAAGAAATGCTCAGCAGAAGGTGAGGTGCGCGCAACATGCTGGACATTTTCGGGATAGGCTCCTTATCAGGCGCTGAACGTGACGTTCGGCAGCCGGGGTTGTTCCCGGTCCGGGCGATCATTGAGCATCGCTAAGAGGTAAAGTCCATGTTCTCCGGCTCGATTCCCGCGCTTGTCACACCGTTTCGCGACGGGGCGTTCGACGAACAGGCTTTCCGGCGGCTCGTCGACTGGCAGATCGAATCGGGCTCCTCCGGGCTGGTTCCCTGCGGCACCACCGGCGAGAACTCGACGCTTTCCAACGCCGAGCATCACCGCGTCATCGAAGTCTGCATCGAGCAGGCGGCGGGCCGGGTGCCGATCATCGCCGGTTGCGGCAGCAACGACACGATGAACGCGCTGCTGCACATGAACTTTTCCAAGAAGTGCGGCGCGGCGGCCGCGCTGCTGGTGGCGCCTTACTACAACCGGCCCAGCCAGGCCGGCCTGCTGGCGCACTTCAGCTACCTGGCCGAGAACAACGACCTGCCGATCGTGCTCTACAACGTGCCCGGCCGCACCGTGACCGACCTGCTGCCCGAGACGGTGTGCGAACTGGCCCGCCGCTTCCCCGGCCGTTTCGTCGCCATCAAGGACGCCAGCGGCGATCTCAGCCGGGTGACCGATCACCGCATGGGCATCGGCAAGGACTTCGTGCAGCTTTGCGGCGACGACGAACTGGCGCTGCCGTTCAACGCGGCGGGCGGCGTCGGCTGCATCTCGGTCACCGCCAACGTCGCGCCCGCGCTCTGCGCCGAGTTCCAGGCCGCCTGCGCCGCCAACGACCTCGAGAAGGCGCGCGAACTGAACGACCGCCTCTACCCGCTGCACTACGCGATGTTCGAGGACAGCTCGCCGGGCCCGTGCAAGTACGCGCTGGCGCAAGTCCACGACTGGATCGAGAACGAACTGCGCCTGCCGCTCGTCCCTTGCAGCGAGGCGGCATGCAAGTCGGTGGACGAAGCGCTGGTCCACGCCGGACTGGTCTGATCCGGCGCAGCTTCGGGGGCGGCAGGGCCGCCCCCGGAAGAGCGGTCCTCGGTCCGGCGGGTCAGTCGGCCGGGTTGTACCGCTGCACGAAGCGGATCGTCGCCGCCAGCATCTGCTTGCGGGTTTCCTCGCGCGATAGCCAGTGGTCCTCGCCCGCCAGGGTGACCAGTTCGTAGGGCTTGCCCGCGTCCTTGAGCGCATCGGCCATGACCGTGCTCTGGCGATAGGGCACGACGGTATCGTCCTTGCCGTGGATCAGCAGCACCGGCGCGTCCGCCTGCGCGGCGAAGCGGCGCGGAGAGGCCGCGTCGAAGCCCTTGCGGTCGCCCAGCTGCTCGTCCAGCGAGCGGCCCAGCATCCGCGAGCCCCCGCTTTCGCGCACGTCGGTGTCGTACATCAGTTTGATGTCGGCGACGCCGGCCACCGATACCGCGCACTTGTAGAGCCCCTGCTGGATCGTCACCCCGGCCAGCGCCGCATAGCCGCCGTAGCTGGCCCCGACGATGCAGGCGCGCTTGGCATCGACGATCCCGCGCCTCGCCAGTTCGGCGAGGCCGTCGGAGATGTCGGTCTGCATCTTGCGTCCCCACTGGCCGTCGCCGGCATGGCGGAATGCATCGCCGCGCCCGGTCGAGCCGCGAAAATTCGGCTGGAACACGGCATACCCGCGCGAGGCGAAGGCCTGCGGCCACCAGTCGAAATCGGGCTTGTCTTAGGCAGCGGGTCCGCCGTGCGGCAGCATGACCACCGGCAGCCCCTTCGCCTCGCGCCCCGGGGGGAGGGTGAGGACGCCGTCGATCCCCAGCCCGTCCTGCGCGGTGTAATCGACCTGTGAGATCGCGCCGACCTGTTCGGGGTTGATCTCGGGGCGCTCGTTGGCGACCGGATCGGCCCGGCGCCGGGCAACGTCGACGATGTACCAGGTGCCGCTGTCCCCGTTGCCGCTGGTGCGCAGCAGGACTTTGGCGAAGCCCGGAGTCCAGTCGACCAGCCTGACCTCGCGCCCGGCGAAAGCCTTGAAGATGCGGGTGAGGGCGCTCTGCTGCGCGGGATCGTCCATCACCGTGCGCGGCACTTCCTCCATCGTGCGGTAGCCGATCAGGTTGCCGGTGGTGCGGTCCACGAAGAGCCGCTCGACCGGCACGTCGCGCAAGTATTCCTGCGGCGTGCCGCCCGTGAGCGGCACCTCGAACCAGCGCTGCACGCCCGCGTCGTCCTCGATCCGGTAGATCACGCTCGATCCGGCGCGGCCGAAGGCGACGAGGCTGACGTCTCCGGTGGGATCGACGCCGCGCGCCAGCTGCAGGCCGCCCTGCGTGGAGATCGTCCACACGCCGTTGGTCTCGGCAATGTCGAGCGTGACCGAAACCGCGCCCGAAGCATCGATCAGCCAGTCGCGATAGTGGTCCTCGGGCGCGGGCCTCGCCGCCACGCGCGGCTTGTTGCTGGCGATGTCGACGGCGTAGAGCGTGGTCCGGCCATGCGCCCAGCGCGGTTCGTTGCGATCGCTGGTGTCGAGCGCGATACCACCGAAATAACCTACCGTACGCCCGTCGATCGTGCGCATGCCATAACGGCCGCGCGTGGCCTTCACGATGCCGCGCGACTTGCCGAAGACCAGGCCTGCTCGTTCCCGGCCTTGAGCGGGATGAGCACGGTGCCGTTCATCTCCGACTTGTCGGTGGTGAAGCCGAACAGCGGCACGGTGACGCTGCTGGTGAGCAGGACGGTGTCGTCATCGGCCCAGTCGATGCCGCGCACCTTGCCCTCGCCGGTGTCGGCGTTGAAACGGACGTTGCCGTCCTTGTCGACCACCAGGACGTGACGCTCGCTGCCGAACCGGGTGACGCTGGCGATGAGATCGCCGTTCGGCGAGATCGCCGCATCCTCGACGCGCGGCAGTTCGCCGTAGGCCTCGATCGGTGGCGGTTCGACGGCAGCCGCCGCCGGAAGGGCCTGCAGGACGAAAAGAGCGGTCGGAAAGGCCGCCCGCAGCACAGAACGCATACTCGATGATTCCCCCGAATTGGCTGCGGATATTCCTGCAGTTCCCGGCATTTGCAACGCCGGGTTGATCCACGCCGCGATGACATTTCGTTCATCGTCGTGTCCTGCCTGCCGCCCGGCCGTGCCGCTTCGTGACGCGGGGAGGGGTTCTCGCGCTAAAGCGGAGCAAAGGGGCGTTTTCTTTTGCCGCGCACATCCCTACATGCGGCAGACTATGGCACGCCCCCAAAACTCCGTATTCGACAAGTTCAAGACCGTTGCGGAAAACCGCAAGGCGCGCTTCGACTATTTCATCGAGGACAAGTTCGAGGCCGGCATCGCGCTGACCGGCACCGAAGTGAAGTCGCTCCGTTTCGGTGAAGGCTCGATCGCAGAATCCTTTGCCGAGATCCGCGGCGGCGAATGCTGGCTGGTCAATGCCAACGTGCCCGAGTTCAGCCACGGCAACCGCTTCAACCACACGCCCAAGCGCCCCCGCAAGCTGCTGCTGCACGAGCGCGAGATCTCCCGCCTGCAGGGCGCGGTGGAGCGCAAGGGCATGACGCTGGTGCCGCTGTCGATCTATTTCAACAGCCGGGGCCGCGCCAAGGTCGAACTGGCGCTGGCCAAGGGCAAGAACGCCGCCGACAAGCGCAACACCATCAAGGACCGCGAGTGGAAGCGCGACCAGGCCCGCATCATGCGCGACCACGGTTGAGCGGCCGGTGAGCGCACTCCTCCATCGCCTGTCGGCCTTCCTTCACCGCCAGATGCCGACTCACGCCCAGCTCGAGGCGAATCGCCTCACGGCGCCTTTCGCGCGGCGGCAGGAACTGTTCCGCTTCACGCGCCGCTCGGTCCCGCGCGGCATGGCGGTGGGCATGTTCATCGGCATCTTCGCGCTGATCCCGGGCGTGCAGATCGTCGGCGCGGCGCTGATGTGCGTGCCGCTGCGCGGCAACATCCCGCTTGCCGCCGCCGTCACGTTCGTCAGCAACCCGGCGACGACGCTGCTCATCATCCTGCCGCTGGCGGTGTCGATCGGCAACAGCTTCGGCTATCATGCCGACATCGGCACCGTGCGGCACATGGTCAGCGAAGGTGCGGGGCTGGAGCAGTGGTGGCACTGGCTGCTGTCCGATACCGCGCCGGCGGTCGTGATCGGCCTGTTCATCCAGTCGGTCATCGCCGCCGCCGTCAGTTACGTGCTGACGGTATGGTTCTGGCGCTGGTGGATCGGTCACAAGCACCGCGCCCGGGCCCACCGCCTCGGCCGCCCGAACGCCGACAAGACCCGCCACGAACCTGCGTCGGGGCCCGCTGCATGAGGCCCGGCGTGCAGAAGGCGGGCTCCAATGCCGATCTTCTGGTCGTCGCCGTCGCCTTGCTGCTGAGCGTGCTGCTGGTCTGGCTCGCATCCGGGGATGCGGTGCTGATGGCGGTGTTCCTGGCCGCCGTGCTCGCCTTTTCCGCCGTCGCATGGAGCCTCTCGCGCCGCCGTGCTCCGGCGGCGGAAGCCGAATTCGCGCTTCCCGACTGGTCGGTCACCGTCGCGGGGATCGAGCGGCCGGACATGGCGGTCGCGGTCACCGACCGCGCCGGGCGGATGACCTGCGCCAACTCCGCGTTCGAAAACTGGTTCGGCCCTGCCGGTGCGCCGCCCAGCCTGCCGGTGCTGCCGGCCTCGCTCGAACGGCTCGCCGATGCCACTCGCCGCGCCTGGCGCGATGGTCACGGCACGGTGGAGATCGCCAACGAGGATGGCGTCCACTGGCGCGCAGACGTGCGCCGGGCCGGACGGGGCGACGACTTCCTCGTCTGGCGCATCACCCCGATCGGTGCCAGCGATCCGGTCGGCGAACTCGTCGCGCAGCTTGACGGCAAGTTGGGGCGCGGGCTTTCCAAGGCCGGCATCGCCGCCGCACTGGTCGATCCCGACGGCACCATCCGCGCCGCCAGCGCCGGCTTCGCACTGCGCGCCACCGGCGATCCGAACACCGACATGACCGGCGCCGACTTCGTCGCCCTGCTCAGCCAGGAAGAGGGCGAGCGGATCGGCTGGGCGCGCGAGGGCGGACGCGGCGGCGCCCTGGTGCTCTACCATGTCCCCGTCGCCGATCCCGATCGCGCCGACGATACCGATCCGAACACCACCCCCTCGCTGATGCTCGTCGTAGAGGCCTCGCAGGGCATCGGCACCGGAGGAGGCGGCACCGGCTCCGCGCCGCACCTCGAAGCCTTGCTGAGCCAGCTCCCGCTCGGCCTCGCCATGGCTGACCGGGACGGGCGGCTGCTCTTCGCCAATCCTGCGTTCATGCGCGCGGCGGGGCAGGAGGGGCAGGAGCCGCCGACGTACCCCACCGACCTCGTCGTCAAGGAGGACAAGCGCGCGCTGTCCGAGGCGATCCGCCGCTTCGCGCAGGGGCCCGCCGCCGCCGGCGACCTCGCCATCCGCCTGACCAGCCAGCCCGACGATCCGGTTTCGCTCAGCCTGGCCGGCGTGCGCGGCCTCGGCGATGCCGCCGTGTTGCTCGGTCTCACCGACACGTCCGAGGAAATGCGTCTCAAGCGCCAGGTCGCGCAGGCCACCAAGATGCAGGCGGTGGGCCAGCTGGCGGGCGGCGTCGCGCACGATTTCAACAACGTGCTCACCGCGATCCTGGGCACCTGCGACCTCATGCTGATGCGCCATACGCCCGGCGATTCGGACTATGACGACATCCAGCAGATCCGCGCCAACTCCAACCGCGCCGCCTCGCTGACGCGCCAGTTGCTCGCCTTCTCGCGCCAGCAGACGCTGCGTCCCGAAGTGATCCAGGTGCCCGATGTGGTGGCCGACGTCTCGCAGATGCTGCGCCGTCTGATCGGCGAGAAGATCCAGCTCGCCGTCACTCACGACCGCGATCTCGGCCCCGTCCGCGCCGACCCGACGCAGCTCGAGCAGGTCATCGTCAACCTCTGCGTCAACGCCCGCGACGCCATGCAGAGCCATGGCGGCAGAGGCGGCGGTGACGGTGCCGGCAAGCTGACGCTCGCCACCCGCCGCGTCACCACTACCGACGTGCGCGCGATGCGCTCGGAAATCATTCCGGCGGGCGAGTACACCGCGCTCATCGTCGAGGACACCGGCGGCGGCATCCCGCCCGAGATCCTTGGCAAGATCTTCGAGCCGTTCTTCACCACCAAGGAGCAGGGCAAGGGCACCGGCCTCGGTCTTTCGACCGTCTACGGCATCGTCAAGCAGTCGGGCGGCTTCATCTTCGCCGAGAGTGAACCGGGCAAGGGCACGCGCTTCACCGTCTACCTGCCCGTCCATCACGCCGCCCCCGGCAGCGCGCCGGACAAGGCGATCGCCGCGCCGGCCCCGCCGCCGACGCAGTGGGCCGGCGGCGGCTCGATCCTGCTGGTCGAGGACGAAGACCCGGTGCGCATCGTCGCCGAGCGTGCGCTGACCCGCCAGGGCTACCAGGTGACTTGCGCCCGCGACGGCGAGGAGGGCCTGGAACTGGTCGAGGAGGGCGGCAAGTTCGACCTCGTCGTCTCCGACGTCGTCATGCCCACGCTCGACGGCCCGGCCATGGCGCGCGAGATCCGCCGCTTCGCGCCGGACCTGCCGGTGCTGTTCATGTCGGGCTATGCGGAGGAGCAACTGCGCAAGCAGATCGGCATCGCCAATGCCTGGTTCATGCCCAAGCCGTTCTCGGTCCAGCAGCTCTCCGAAAAAGTCGGGGAAGTTCTGGCGCAGACCGTCAAGGGCTGATTCCCGCGTTAAAAAACGGAAATTCGCCGAAGTTCTCCTCTTGTTCACGGAGAACAAAGTAGATACACGTCCTGCCATGACGTTGACCTTTCCGGTCACGCCGGTAGCAGGAGGGTAGTGACATGGCTGCTCAGCTCAAGCTGATCCAGGAAGGCAAGGAAAAGGACGCAATGGACCGTCAGAAGGCGCTCGAAGCCGCGCTTGCGCAAATCGACAAGGCGTTCGGCAAGGGCTCCGCGATGAAGCTGGGCTCGAAGGAGACCATGCAGGTCGAAGCGATCTCCACCGGCTCGCTTGGCCTGGATATCGCGCTCGGCGTCGGCGGCCTGCCGCGCGGCCGCGTGATCGAGATCTACGGCCCGGAAAGCTCGGGCAAGACCACGCTGGCGCTGCACTGCATCGCCGAAGCGCAGAAGACCGGCGGCACCGCCGCCTTCATCGATGCCGAACACGCGCTCGACCCGGTCTATGCCAAGAAGCTGGGCGTCAACATCGACGAACTGATCGTCTCGCAGCCCGACACCGGTGAGCAGGCGCTGGAAATCGTCGACACGCTGGTGCGCTCGAACGCGATCGACGTGCTGGTGGTCGACTCGGTCGCCGCGCTCGTTCCCCGCGCCGAAATCGAAGGCGAGATGGGCGACAGCCACGTCGGCCTCCAGGCCCGCCTGATGAGCCAGTCGCTGCGCAAGCTGACCGGTTCGATCAGCCGCTCGCGCTGCATGGTGATCTTCATCAACCAGCTGCGCATGAAGATCGGCGTCATGTACGGCAACCCGGAGACGACCACCGGCGGCAATGCGCTCAAGTTCTACGCCTCGGTCCGCCTCGACATCCGCCGCACCGGCGCGATCAAGGACCGCGACGAAGTCGTCGGCAACGCCACCCGCGTCAAGATCGTCAAGAACAAGGTCGCCCCGCCGTTCAAGCAGGTCGAATTCGACATCATGTACGGCGAAGGCGTCTCCAAGATCGGCGAAATCCTCGACCTCGGCGTCAAGGCCGGCCTCGTCGAGAAGTCGGGCGCGTGGTTCAGCTACGATTCGATCCGCATCGGGCAGGGGCGTGAGAACGCCAAGACCTACCTCAAGACCAACCCCGAAGTCTGCGACCGCCTCGAAAAGGCGATCCGTACCAAAACCGACGGTCTGGCGGAGGAAATGATGGTCGGGCCTTCCGAGGGCGACGACTGATAAAGCGAAAGGCCCCGGCAGGAATGTCGGGGCTTTTTGTTTGGGAAGAGGTTTAATGGGAAATGCGAGGGTTAATACCCTCGCGCTCCCGGGAATGTCGGCCTTGCGCCTTGCAGCAGCCTCGGTCTGTGGGGGCGGGCGCAGCGCTTCGTTCTACTGCGGCGAAGCCGCCTTCAAAACCGATATAGCCTGCGGCGCTTCAATGCGCCCCCAACGCCGCTGCACGCACAACGACGACAGGTAACGGGGGGGCAGGGGGGCTATGCTCCCCTGCTTCTTCTTCCCTCTTCTTCCGTAACCCACTCGCCACTATGGTGCAAAAACCGGCGTATCATCGCAATTCCCGACCAGTCTGACCGCAGACTCCCGCTTGCCGCCGCGCGCGGTGTCCATTATCGGCGCAAATCATGCAGACTACGAATGACATCCGCCGGTCCTTCCTCGACTACTTCGCCAGCAATGGTCATGAGGCCGTGCAGTCCGCGCCGCTCGTTCCTTACAACGACCCGACGCTGATGTTCGTCAATGCGGGCATGGTGCCGTTCAAGAACGTGTTCACCGGCCTGGAAACCCGCGCCACGCCGCGCGCGACGTCCTCGCAGAAATGCGTGCGCGCGGGCGGCAAGCACAACGATCTCGACAACGTCGGCTACACCGCGCGCCACCACACGTTCTTCGAGATGCTCGGCAATTTCTCGTTCGGCGATTACTTCAAGGAGCAGGCGATCACCCATGCGTGGACGCTGCTGACGAAGGAGTGGGGCCTGCCGGTAGAGAAGCTGCTGGTCACCGTCTACCACACCGATGACGAAGCCTTCGACTTGTGGAAGAAGATCGCCGGCCTGCCTGAGCAGAAGATCATCCGCATCCCCACGAAGGACAACTTCTGGGCGATGGGCGACGAAGGTCCGTGCGGTCCGTGCTCGGAAATCTTCTTCGACCATGGCGACCACATCTGGGGCGGCCCTCCGGGATCGCCGGAAGAGGACGGCGACCGCTTCATCGAGATCTGGAACCTCGTGTTCATGCAGTTCGAGCAGTCTGCGGGCGAGATCGTCGGCAACCTGCCCAAGCCCTCGATCGACACCGGCATGGGGCTGGAGCGCATCTCCGCCGTCATGCAAGGCGTGCACGACAACTACGATATCGACACCTTCAAGGCGCTGATCGCCGCATCGGAAAGCCTGACCGGCGTTGCCGCCGAAGGTGACACCCGCGCCAGCCACCGCGTGATCGCCGATCACTTGCGCTCCACCAGCTTCCTGCTGGCCGATGGCGTGCTGCCTTCGAACGAGGGCCGCGGCTATGTCTTGCGCCGCATCATGCGCCGCGCCATGCGCCATGCGCACCTGCTGGGCGCGCGCGATCCGCTGATGCACCGCCTGGTGCCCGCGCTGGTCGCCGAGATGGGCCAGGCCTATCCCGAACTCGGCCGCGCGCAGCCGCTGATCGAGGAAACGCTGGAGCGCGAGGAAGTGCAGTTCCGCCGCACCCTGTCGAACGGCATCAAGCTGCTCGACGAGGCGACCGCCGGCATGGGCGAGGGCGGCGAACTTCCGGGCGAAACCGCGTTCAAGCTCTACGACACTTTCGGCTTCCCCTATGACCTGACCGAAGACGCCCTGCGTTCGCGCGGCATCGCGGTCGACAAGGCGGGCTTCGACGCCGCCATGGCGCAGCAGAAGGCCGCGGCGCGCGCCGCGTGGAAGGGCTCGGGCCAGGCTGCCGACAGCGAAGTGTGGTTCGACATCGCCGAGCGCGAAGGCGCCAGCGAGTTCACCGGCTACACCTCCACCACCGGCGAAGGCCAGGTCGTGGCGCTGGTGAAGGACGGCAAGGAAGTCCAGTCGGCGAACGCGGGCGACGAGGTCGTCGTGCTCACCAACCAGACCCCGTTCTACGGCGAATCGGGTGGTCAGGAAGGCGATCGCGGCTCGATCTCCGGCGCGAACGGCCTCAAGATCACCGTAACCGACACCGCCAAGCCGCTCGGCCGCCTGCACGCGATGAGCGGCACGGTCGAGGCGGGCACGATCAAGGTGGGCGATGCCGTCGCCATGGCGGTCGATGTCGAGCGCCGCGATGCCGTGCGCGCGAACCACTCGGCGACGCACCTGCTGCATGCGGCGCTGCGTGGCCGTCTGGGCGACCATGTCACGCAGAAGGGCTCGCTGGTCGCGGCCGACCGTCTACGCTTCGACTTCTCGCACCCCAAGGCGCTGACCGAAGAGGACATCGCTGCGATCGAGGCCGAGGTGAACGCCGAAATCCGCGCCAACGAGCAGGTGCTCACCCGCCTGATGACGCCGGACGATGCCATCGGAGCAGGCGCCATGGCGCTGTTCGGCGAGAAGTACGGCGACGAAGTCCGCGTGCTCTCGATGGGCCGCCATTCGGGTGATCGTACTTATTCGGTCGAGCTTTGCGGCGGCACCCACGTGCGCGCCACCGGCGACATCGGCGTGTTTCGCATCGTGTCGGAAAGCGCGGTGTCCTCGGGTGTGCGCCGTATCGAGGCGATGACCGGAGAGGGCGCGCGGCAGTGGCTGGTCGGCCGCGAGGATGCGCTCAAGAACGCCGCCAGCCTGCTGCGCACGACGCCCGAGGACGTGGAAGCCCGCGTCGCCGCGCTGCTCGACGAACGCCGCAAGCTGGAGCGCGAACTGGCCGAGGCGAAGAAGGCGTTGGCCCTCGGCGGCGGCGGCGCGAAGGCCGAGGCGGCTGACGAGGACGTGAACGGCGTCAAGTTCTCCGGCCAGGTGCTCGAAGGGCTCGACCCGAAGGAACTGCGCGGGCTGCTCGATCAGGCCAAGCAGCGCCTCGGTTCGGGCGTGGCCGCGATCGTCGCGGTGAACGAGGGCAAGGCGAGCATCGCCGCTGCCGTCACCGAAGACCTCACCGGCACCGTCAGCGCGGTCGAACTCGTCCGCAAGGGCGTCGAGGCGCTTGGCGGCAAGGGCGGCGGCGGCCGCGCCGACATGGCGCAGGGCGGCGGTCCCGACGGCGACAAGGCGGCGGATGCCATCGCGGCGGTCAAGGCGGCGCTGGCGGGGTGATCCTCTCGCGGCCCCGGGATTTCCCGAGGCTGCTGACGGTCTTCCCCGGATAAACCGTCGGCGAGGGCGTCAAGCCGTGAACTGAGCGGTCCCAGACCCGGGACGACGGGAGCTGCAATGACGTCGATTGCCGAAATCGTCGCCGATATCGCCGAGCAGATGGGCGCCGAGACGGAGCGCGGCACCGTCGCCTCGTATATCCCGCCGCTTGCGCAAGTGCCGGTCGGCAAGTTCGGTATCGCGGTCGTCATGGCCGATGGCAGCGTCCATGCCGCCGGCGATGCCGACGAGGCGTTTTCGATCCAGTCGATCTCCAAGGTCTTCGCGCTGACATTGGCATTGGGTGCGGTCGGCGACCAGTTGTGGAACCGGGTGGGGCGCGAACCTTCGGGCAGCGCGTTCAACTCGATCGTCCAGCTGGAGACCGAGCATGGCATTCCGCGCAATCCCTTCGTCAACGCCGGCGCGATCGTCGTGTGCGACGTGCTGCTGGGCCGGCTGCAGCCGCGCGAGGCGATCGGGCAGATGCTGCGTTTCGTGCGCGAGCTGGCGGGCGACGATGACACCATCCGCATCGACGAGGCGGTCGCCCGCGCCGAGCAGGAGACCGGCTTTCGCAACATGGCGCTCGCCGACTACATGCGCGCCTTCGGCAATATCCATGGCGAGGTGGGGCTGGTGCTGGGCACCTACTTCCACTTCTGCGCGCTGGCGATGAGCTGCCGGCAGCTGGCGATGGCGGGGCGTTTCCTGATGGGCGACGGCAAGGTGGAGGGGCACCGCGTCGTCACCGGGCGGCGGGCGCGGCGTATCAATGCCTTGATGATGTCCTGCGGGCATTACGACAATTCGGGCGATTTCGCCTATCGTATCGGTTTACCGGGCAAGTCCGGGGTCGGCGGCGGGATCCTTTCGGTCGCGCCGGGGATCGCGAGCATCGCGGTGTGGTCGCCGGGGCTGAACGACGCGGGCAACTCGCATCTCGGGCAACTGGCGCTGGAGCGGCTCGTGCAGCGGACCGGGTGGTCGGTGTTCGAACCGCGCGGTTAGCGCTTGCGGCGGTGCGCGGAGATGCAGCTGACCACGCTCGCCACCACCAGCGCGAAGGCACCCAGTTCCAGCGGGGTCGGCAAGCGATGCTCCCAGGCGAAGCCGTAGAGCAGGGCGAACAGCGTCTCGAACAGGATCATCTGCCCCACCAGCGTCAGCGGCAGCAGGCGGCTCATCCGGTTCCACAGCGCATTGCCGACGATCGAGGCGAACAGCGCGACGCCGATGGAAACGCCGGCGAAAGTTAGCCATTCGGCCGGGGGGCGGCTCCAGTCGTCCAGCAGCAGCGAGAGCGGCAGCAACGCCAGCGCCTGTGCCCCGGTGACGAGGCCGGTGAGCAGGTTCCATTCGTGGACCGAAACCCGGGTGCGGGCAAGGCAGCGGGCATTGCCGATCGCGAAGGCGGTCCACGACACCAGCGCGCCGATCGCGCAGGCGAGGCCGATCGCCTGGCTTCCCGCCGCGCCGGATGCGGGGGCGGCGAGCGCCTGCCAGCCGATGCATACCGCGCCGCCCGCGCAGAGCAGCAGGGAGGGCGCCAGGCGCGCGAGCGGCACCGCATCGCGGTCGCGGCTGCCGATCACGGTCACGGCCACCGGCAGGAAGCCGATCACCAGCGATGTCATCGCCACGCCGCCCGCCTGGACCGCCGCTGACAGGAACACGTAGTAGAGCGTGTTGCCGGCGAGCGCGAGCCAGGCCAGGCTCAGCCACTCGCGGGGCTCGACCGCCGCGAGCACGCGGCGCAGGCGCGGCGCCACCAGCACGGCCGAGGCCGCGCCGTAGCACAGATAGCGTCCGATCGAGAGCTGCAGCGGCCCGAATCCGCGCACCAGTTCGGGTGCCAGGAACACCAGCCCCCACAGCGCGCCCGCGCCCATGCCGCTCAGAACGCCGCTGAAAGTGGAGCCGTCTTTGCGGTCTGGGGGCAGGGCGAGGTCCAAGGCAGCTTCCGTTCGTTGCGTGATCCGGGGGGATTACCACCAAGGCACCGGGGCGTGCGCTCTTGATTCGCGGTCAAAACGCAACAAAAGCTCGCATATGCCTCGCAAGTCCGCCCCGATCGACGATTTCGACCGCGCCATCCTGCGCATCCTCCAGCGTGACGCGCGCACGCCGCAGCGGACCATCGGCGAGGCGGTGAACCTCTCGGCGGCGGCGGTGCAGCGCCGGATCGCGGCGATGGAGCAGGCAGGGGTGATCGCGGGCAACGTGGCGCTGGTCGATCCGGCGGCGCTGGGTCTGACCGTCACCGCCGTGGTCGAGGTGTTCCTGCGCGACGAGCGGACCGCCAGCATCGACCGCGCCAAGGCCCTGTTCCGCGAAACCGCCGAAGTGCAGCAGTGCTACTACACCACCGGCGGGACCAGCTTCGTGCTGGTGATCGTGACCGGCGACATGCGCAGCTACGAGGAACTGACGCGGCGCCTGTTCTCCGATCACGAATGGGTGGCGAGTTTCCGCACGCTGGTGGCGCTCGACCGGGTCAAGAGCGGGATGGAGGTGGTGGTGCGGTGAGGGAGGGGGAGCGGACCTGTTCCCACGGCGCTTCGTCATCCTGAACTTGTTTCAGGATCCATCGGGCGATTGGCATCCGAGCGTGGTGGCTCGAGCCGCCATCTCGATTGGCGGATCACAAACTGGGCCATCGGCCTGATGGACCCTGAAACAAGTTCAGGGTGACGGCGGATTTGGGTGGGAAGCGGTCATCCGTCATCCTGGCGCATGCCGGGATGACGAAAAAGGGAGCAAAACCCCCCGCCGCCCGGTTACGCCGATTCCCGCAGCTGCCCCGATTTCAGCGACGGCTTTTCCGCCAGTCCGCCGCGTTCCATGATCATTTCGCGGAATTCGTCGCGCTTCTCGTGGATCGAGGCGATGATCGGGCCCATCGCCACGCCGGTCTCCACCAGCGCCGCCTCGGAGAGCTGGAGCGAGCTTTCCAGTGTTTCCGGCACCGCATAGCTGGCGCCGGCGCGGTAGAGCTGGGCAGCGTGGTCGGCGTCGCGCGCGCGGGCGAGGATCGGCAGGTCGGGGAACTGCAGGCGCAGCTTGCGCACGATGCGCTGGGCGGTGACGGGCTCGTCCATGGTGAGGATCACCGCCGCCGATTCGGCCGCGCCGAGGCGCAGCAGTGCGTCGCCGCGCCCGGCATTGCCGAACGCCACCGTGTAGCCCAGCCGCCGTCCGTGGGCGACGAGATCGGCATCGCTGTCGACCGCGAGGTAAGGGCGGCCATGCCGGGTCAGCATGTCGGCGACGAGATGGCCGACGCGCCCGAAACCGACGATCAGCGTGCGCGGCTTGCCGTCGTCCCCGATGGTCTCGCTCCCGCGCGGGGGGGCTTCGGCGCCGTCCACGCGCTTTGCCATGATCTTGCCGGCGAGCGCCAGCAGCGGCGTGACCGTCAGCCCCAGCGCGGTGACGATCTGCCAGAACTGCGCGGTTCCGGGCTGGATCAGCTGCGCCGATCCCGCCGCCGTCAGCACGATCAGCGTCGTCTCCGAAGGGCTCGACATCAGGATGCCCGCCTCGGTCGCGGTGCCGCGCCGCGCGCCCATGACCCGCAGCATGACCCCGGTGACCACTGCCTTGAGGATGATGACCACCACCGTCGCGATCAGGATCGAGCCGAGGTTCTCCCACACCACGGCAAGGTCGATGCTCATGCCGATGGTGATGAGGAAGACGCCGAGCGCGAGGCCCTTGAACGGCTCGGTGATCTGCTCGACCTCGGAATGGTACTCGGTCTCGGCGATCAGAAGGCCGGCGACGAGGGCGCCGACGATCGGGGAGAGCCCGGCGGCGGCGGTCGCCAGCGAGGCGACGATCACCACCAGCAGGCTGGCGGCTAGGAACAGCTCCGGGCTCTTGGTGCGGGCGGCCTGCGCGAACAGCGGCGGCAGCAGGTAGCGCCCGAAGATCAGCAGTCCGCCGACCACCACGGTCCCCCACAGCAGCGTGTGCAGCAGTTCGTCGACGCCGCTGCCCGCATGGGGGCCGAGCGCGCCGAGCAGGAAGATGATGGGGACGAGGGCGATGTCCTCGAACAGCAGCATGGCCAGCGCGGCGCGGCCGACCGGCGTGGTCGCCTCGGTGATCTTGAGCACCAGCGCGGTCGAGGACAGCGCTAGCGCCAGGCCCAGTGCCATCGCCCCGGAAAAGCTCTGCCCGATCGCTGCGAGGATGAAGGTCAGGGCGGCGGCGATGAAGATCAGTTCGAGCGAGCCCAGCCCGAAGACCATGCGCCGCATCTCCCACAGGCGCGCGAAGGACAGCTCCAGCCCGATCGAGAACAGCAGCAGAATGATGCCGAACTCGGCGAAGATGTCGAGCCCGTCGGGGTCGGTGATGGTGACGTAGTGCAGCCAGGGCTGGTCGAAGACATGGCGGCCCATGCCGAACGGGCCGACCAGCAGGCCGACGAGGATGAAGCCGATCACCGGGGTGATGCGGAAACGGTTGAATACCGGGATGACGATGCCCGCCGCGCCCAGGATCACCAGGGCGTCGGACATGACGGGGGAATAGAGATCGCTGCTGCCTGCCATGCGAGGCAGCCTAGGGCCTGCAACGTCCTGCGACAATTGCGCTGTCGCTATTCGCGCAACTTCACTTGGCGTTCAGCCAAGCGCTGGTTATAGACCCGTCCATGTTCGCACGTTCGTCGCTCAAGACCGCCGTCCTTCTCGCCGCTACCGGGGCGATCGTTCTCACTGCCGGATGCGGCGGCCGCGCCAAGAGCCGCGATACCGCCTATGTCGCGCGCGATGTCGATACGCTCTATGCCGCCGCGCAGGAACGTCTCAACACCGGCCGCACCAAGCAGGCCGCCGCGCTGTTCGACGAGGTCGAGCGCCAGCATCCCTATTCGCCCTGGGCCCGCCGCGCCCAGCTGATGAGCGCGTTCAGCTACTATGCCGCGCGTGACTACAACAAGGCGATCCAGTCGGCGCAGCGCTTCCTGTCGATCCACCCGGGCAACAAGGACGCGCCTTACGCGTACTACCTGATCGCGATCTGCTACTACGAGCAGATCAGCGACGTGACCCGCGACCAGAAGACCACCGAGCAGGCCAAGCAGGCGCTCACCGACATCATGCGCCGCTATCCGGGCACGACCTATGCGCGCGACGCGCAGCTCAAGATCGACCTCGTGAACGACCACCTCGCGGGCAAGGAGATGACCATCGGCCGCTCCTACGAGTTGAGCGGCAAGTGGCTGGCGGCGACGCTGCGCTTCCGTAACGTGGTCGACAACTTCCAGACCACCAGCCACACCCCCGAGGCGCTGTTCCGCCTGGTCGAGGGCTATCTCGCGCTCGGCGTACCGGAGGAGGCGCAGAAGGCAGCCGCCGTGCTCGAGCACAACTACGGCGGCAGCGAGTGGTACGCGCGCGCCTACAAGCTGATGCAGAAGCACGCACCACAGGACGTCGCGGCCTGAGGGCGGCGACAGGCTCCTTCCTGACGATCGTATAGCAAGACCCCCGGCGGACAAGCTCCACCGGGGGTTTCTTGTTCCTCCCCGAGCTTGTCTCGGGGAGGGGGACCGCCCGCGCAGCGGGTGGTGGAGGGGATGGGGCAAGGCGATTGCCCCTCCGTCACCGCCTTCGGCGGCGCCACCTCCCCGAGCAAGCTCGGGGAGGAACTGCACATGCGAAAACGCCCGCTGGCGAGTGCGGGCCTAACGCCGGGGGAAGATCAACGCATCCGAGAACATCGGGTCGGCGCCGGGAGCGTCCAAGCTGGGACGCGGGGGTTTGTTTTCCACCTGCTCTGGCGAGCGGCCGGGTAGCGGTGGTCAGCCCGGCTCGACCTGCATTCCATCGAAGTGTCCCATGTGGCCGTCTGTTAGGGCTCGCAGCGTTATCAGCCGATGGCTATCCGGCGGGGCCTTCCAATGTCCTGCCGTGTGTCGCAGGAACGTATGGACGACGCTTTCCAGTAGCTCGGGGGCACTTCGGGTCTTCGAACGGACGCGTGGTTTGCGCGATCGCGGCTTGAAACCGCATCCCGGCCCACGACGCCGACCCGATACACCGGGGCGATGTGATCTGCACCGCTCCGGATGCTGGGGCATATAACCCATGTGGTTATAAATGTCAAGATCGCCGGCCCGCCCGCGCGGCGCAGTGCTTTCGCCGCGACGATACATGGGCGCCCGCCGATGCAGTTTCCCTTTATGGCCTGATAGCGGAAGTCTATTGTCCACTAATTAGGTTGAGATTAGTAATGCTCAACAAGAGGCGAAACGGCCTTGGAGGACACCTTATGAGGAATGGGCATATGAGGTTTTGCGTCGCCTGACCACGCCGGTTTTCCATGATCTTTTCGCCCGATCGCGGTCCCGTATGCATGCGGGGCGCGCATCGAGCCTTACCTGCCGGTCCTGAGGGGGCGGGCCGACCAGCAGGTGCAGACCGGGGTATCCCGGATGCGTTCAATTCCCTGACAAAGGATTTGAAGATGACTTCGTTCGTGCGACGGACGCTGCTTGCGTCCACCGTTCTCGCATCCGTGACCATCGGTCTTCCTGCGGCGCATGCCGAGGATGCCCCGGCAGCGCCGGCCGGAGCGGAACAGACTTCCGAAAGCTCGGTCGGCACCGGTGCCCATGATCGCGGCGGCGACATCGTCGTCACCGCGCGGCGCCGCCAGGAATCGAGCCAGGAGGTGCCGCTGGCGATCTCCGTCGTCGGGGGCGAGCATATCGATTCGACCGGCTCGTTCAACGTCGGCCGCCTGCAGCAGCTGACGCCGACACTTCAGTATTACTCATCGAACCCGCGCAACACCGCCGTCAACATCCGCGGCCTCGGCGTGCCGTTCGGCCTGACCAACGACGGCATCGAGCAGGGCGTGGGCATCTACGTCGACGACGTCTACAACTCGCGCGTGGCCTCGGCGACGTTCGACTTCCTCGACGTGGCGCAAGTCGAAGTGCTGCGCGGCCCCCAGGGCACGCTCTACGGCAAGAACACCACGGCGGGTGCGATCAACATCACCACCAACCAGCCGACCTTCGACTTCGAGGGCAAGGCCGAGGTGTCGCTGGGCAACTACAACTTCAAGCAGGCCAAGGCGGCGATCTCGGGCCCGCTGTCGGACACCGTGGCGGCGCGCATCGCGGTCTCCTCGACCAATCGCAAGGGCACGATCTACAACGTCACCACCGGCGAGCACATCCAGAGCCAGGACAACCTCGGCCTGCGCGGCCAGTTGCTGTGGAAGCCGACCGAAACGCTGGACATAACCCTGGCGGGCGACTTCAGCGCGCAGGACGCCAACTGCTGCGGCTCGGTCTACGTGCGCACCGGCGCCACCCAGCGCGCCACGGCCCGCCAGTTCGCCGCGCTTGCCGCGAAGCTGGGCTATGCCCCGCCGAGCACCGATCCGTTCGACCGCCTGACCGACCTCGACACCGACTTGCGGGCGAAGAACAAGATCGGCGGCGCCTCGCTGCGGGTGAAGTGGGAACTGGGCGCAGGCGCGCTGACCTCGATCACCGCCTGGCGCTTCTGGGACTGGGATCCCTCGAACGACCGTGACTTCACCGGCCTGCCGATCGTCGCGCTGTCGCAGAATCCGTCGCAGCAGGACCAGTACACGCAGGAACTGCGCTACAACTACAGCAGCGACAAGATCGATTTCGTCGTCGGCGCCTTCGGCTTCTACCAGCGCATCGATACCCAGGGCACCGAGGCTCAGGGGTCTGCGTCGAGCGCGTGGAACAATGTCGCCAACGATGCCCTCAACGGCCTTGTCGCCTACAACACGCAGTACCTGAAGAACACCAGCGCGGCGCTCTACGGCCAGCTGAGCTGGCACGTCACGCCGGAACTGACCCTGCAGCCGGGCGTGCGCCTGAACTACGACAAGAAGGAAGGCTATTATCAGCGCCGCGTGTTCGACGGCGCCGGCAACGAACTGCTCCTCGCCAACCAGGCAAGCTTCACGACCGCGCAGAAGGCCCAGGTCGCGATCTACACGCCGCAGGAAATCTCGCCGGAATTCAGCGACTGGAACTTCAGCTACGACTTCACCGCCAGCTACAAGGTGGCGCCGGACGTGCTGGTCTATGCGACGTATGCCAAGAGCTTCAAGTCGGGCGGCATCAACCAGAACGGCGTGCCGGTCGATGCCAGCAACAACCCGATCCTCGCCTCCGCGACGGTGAAGCCCGAATCGGTCCATCACTACGAGGCGGGCATCAAGACCCAGTTCTGGGATCGCCGTGCCACCTTCAACGTCTCGATCTTCCGCACCGATATCACCAACTACCAGGCCAACGTGAACAACGGCCAGTACGGCGTGCTGCGCGGCTACCTCGCCAATGCCGGCGCGGTGCGATCGCAGGGCATCGAGGCGGACTTCTCGGTCCGGCCGAGCGAACGGTTCAACGCCTATGCCAACGGCGCCTACACCGACGCGACCTATCGCAAGTTCGTCGATGCGCCGTGTCCGCCTGAGCTTTCGGGCGGCACCACCGTCACCGCCACTACCACCGTCAGCCCTCCGGGCACGGCAGGAGGCATCAGCCCGGCCAACTGCGACATCTCCGGCCAGCGCCTGCCGGGCGTCTCGAAGTTCTCGTTCTCGTTCGGCGCCGAGGTGAACGCCCCGGCCAAGCTGCTCGGCAAGGAGGGCGAGGTCTACTTCGGCTATGACGGCTCGGTGCGGTCGAACTTCTCGTCCAACCCGTCGCCTTCGGCCTACACCTGGGTCGATGGCTATAGCCTGCACAACTTCCGGGCGGGCTTCCGCACCGAAAGCGGCTTCGACGTCTATGGCTGGGTGCGCAACGCCTTCGACGAGAACTACTTCGAGCAGCTCTTCGTCGGCCCGGGCAACACCGGCCTGATCGCCGGCCTGCCGGGTGACCCGCGCACCTGGGGCTTCACGATCAAGTCCAACTTCTGATCCGCCGACCTTCCGGTCGCCTGCGAATCGTCGCCCCGTCCCGCCATACCGGCGGGGCGGGGTCTTTCGTTTGCACCGCGCGCAACTTTGCCATTGAACAACAATCAGAAAATTCGTCTAAATCGATTGCACTGTGAACTTTTAGTAATTTCTCGGAGCCGGAAATTTCCCTTATCGTGTGATTCACCAAGTAAGGTTTTCCTGGGGAAAGGAACCCGGTTTCAGATCGGGATACCGCCATCAGGCTGGGGGCAGGTTTTCTCACGATGGACATGAAGCACGATTTCACGCCGGATCCCGAAGTCCACGTCGCCGATGCGGCGCGCATGGGCACGCCGGTGGAGCTTGTCCTCATCGTCGCCATTTTCGTCGCGGTCTGGCTTGCGTTCGGTGCGCAACTGCTGGCGGAGGGTCTGCACTGACCGGCAAAAGCGCCCGGCGACGCGCGAAGCGGGGTGACGGCGGCTTCGCCATCGGCTAGAACGCTTCGCGAACATGCTGAGCCGGCTTTCCATCCGCAACATCGTCCTGATCGAGGCGCTCGACCTCGATTTCGCGCGTGGCCTGGGCGTCCTGACGGGCGAGACGGGCGCGGGCAAGTCGATCCTGCTCGACGCGCTGGGCCTCGTGCTCGGCAACCGCGCGGACAGCGGGCTGGTGCGCGGCGGTGAGGACCGCGCCAGCGTCACCGCCAGCTTCGACGTTTCGGCGCTGCCCGCCTCGGTGCTTGCCGTGATCGACGATGCCGGGCTGGAGATCGAGCCGGGCGAGCCGCTGATCCTCAAGCGCCAGTTGAAGGCGGATGGCGGCTCCAAGGCGTTCCTCAACGACCAGCCGGTCGGCGTCGCGCTGCTGCGGGAGATCGCGCCGGCGCTGGTCGAGATCCATGGCCAGCACGACGATCGCGGCCTCGTCAACGCGCGCGGACACCGCGCGCTGCTCGACCGTTTCGCCGGGGGCGAGGTGGCCGGCGTGGAGGCTGCGTGGCGGGAATGGCGCGCAGGCCAGGACGCGCTCGACCTCGCGCGCGAACGCGTGGCCCGTGCGGCCGAGGACCAGGATCTGCTGCTCGCGCACCTTGCCGAACTGACCGCGCTCGCGCCGGTCGAGGGCGAGGAGCAGGAACTCGCCGACGCCCGCGCGCAGATGCAGAAGGGCGAGAAGCTGGCCGACGATCTCTCGGCTCTGCAGCACTTGTGGACCGGGTCCGATTCGGCGCTGGCGCAATTGCGCACCGCCTCGCGCCGGCTTGACCGCATCGCCGGCGAGCACGAACTGCTGGAGGAAGCGCTGGCCGCCCTCGACCGCGCGGTGATCGAGGCTAGCGAGGCCGAGGACAAGCTCGACAAGGCGGCCGAGGCCCTGGCCTTCGACCCCGCCGAACTCGACCGCATCGAAACCCGCCTGTTCGATCTGCGCGCCGCCGCCCGCAAGCAGGGCTGCCAGGTCGACGACCTCCCCGCCAGGATGACCGAGATGCGCGCCGCGCTCGACGATATCGAGGGCGGCAACGAGCACATCGCCGATCTGGAGAAGGCGGCGCAGAAGGCGGCGCTGGTCTACCGCGAGAAGGCGGGTGCGCTCCACGACCTGCGGCGCGCGGCGGCGAAGAAGCTCGACGCGGCGGTGGCTTCCGAACTGGCGCCGCTCAAGCTGGACGCGGCGCGATTCCGCACCTCGGTGGTGCGCCTGCCCGAGGAGCGCTGGGGCGCGACCGGCACGGATGCGGTCGAATTCCTCATCAGCACCAACCCCGGCTCCGACTTCGCGCCGCTCGGCAAGATCGCCAGCGGCGGCGAACTCTCGCGCTTCATCCTCGCCCTGAAGGTGGCGCTGGCGGAAGAGGGCGGCGCGGCGACGGTGATCTTCGACGAGATCGACCGCGGCGTCGGCGGCGCGGTGGCCGATGCCATCGGCGAGCGCCTCTCGCGCCTTGCCTCCAGCGGGCAACTGCTGGCGGTGACGCACTCGCCCCAGGTCGCCGCGCGCGGGGACCGGCACTACATGATCGCCAAGTCGAGCCAGGGCACGGTGACGCGCACGTCGGTCACGCCGCTCTCGGCCGCCGAACGCAAGGAGGAGATCGCCCGCATGCTCTCCGGCGCGCAAGTGACCGACGAGGCGCGGGCGCAGGCGGACCGGCTGCTGGTACGGGCGTGAGCCTCGATTGACGAGACCTGTTCGATGACCTAAATTCAGGTCATGAACGCGCCGCTCAAACCTCCGGTCACGGCCCCGCCGGTCATCGCCGAAGTGCTCGCGGATGCCTGCGTGAGCATCAGCAATCTCAAGGCCAACCCCGCCGCCGTGGTGGCGGAGGCGCAGGAGCGTGCGGTGGCGGTGCTCAACCGCAATCGGCCGGTCGCCTACATGGTCTCGCCCGAGGTATGGGAATATCTCCAGCGCCTGCATGAAGATGCGCTGGATGCCGCGCTCGTGGAAGAGCGGATGGGCGAACTGGACGAAGCCACGCCGGTTGCCTTGCGTGACCTACTCGATTGAAATCCTGCCGTCGGCGCGCAGGGAGTGGGACAGGATGGCGCCGGACATCAAGCGACAGGCGGTTCGAAAGCTCGACACGCTGCTGGAGCAGCCGCGCATTCCTGCCGCCCGGCTTCGGGGGGGTGACGATTGCTACAAGATCAAGCTGCGCGCTGCGGGCTACCGCGTCATCTACCAGGTGATCGACGCGCGGCTGGTTATCCTCATCGTTGCGGCCTGCAAGCGAGACTCGGCAAAGGACGATGTCTACACGGTCGCCATGAATCGCCTTCGCCAAGCAGATGACGAATGACTGAAATGCATCCCGACGACCTTCCTTCCGAAACCCCCAACGAAGCCGCTGCCGCCAACGAACTGATGCGTCTGGCGCGCCAGATCAACCGCGCCAACCGCCTCTACCACGCCGAGGACGCGCCGGATATTTCCGACGCCGAGTACGACGCGCTGGTGCGGCGCAATGCCGAACTGGAGGCGGCGTTCCCGCATCTGGTCCGGCCCGACAGCCCGAGCAACAAGGTCGGCCACGAAATCGCCGCCTCGTCGCTGGGCAAGGTGGCGCACGAGGTTCGCATGATGAGCCTCGACAACGCCTTCACCGACGAGGAAGTGGCTGAGTTCCTCGCACGCGTGCGGCGGTTCCTCTCGCTCTCTGCCGACGAGCCGCTGGTGATGACGGCCGAGGACAAGATCGACGGCCTGTCCTGCTCGCTGCGCTACGAGCACGGCAGGCTGGTGCGCGCCGCCACCCGCGGTGACGGTCAGGTGGGCGAGGACGTCACCGCCAACGTCGCGCATATCCCTGACATCGTGCAGGAACTGAAGGGCGAGGATATCCCCGAGGTCTTCGAGGTGCGCGGCGAAGTCTACATGGAGAAGGCCGCGTTCCTGGCGCTCAACACGCAGTTGATGGACGAGGCGCGCGCTCTGGCCGAGAGCAAGGGCGAGGCGTTCGACGACGGCAAGGTCCGCCAGTTCGCCAATCCGCGCAATGCCGCCGCCGGATCGCTGCGCCAGAAGGATGCCTCGGTCACCGCGAAGCGCCCCTTGCGCTTCTGGGCGCACGGCTGGGGCGCGGCGAGCCATGTGCCGGGCGAGAGCCAGCACGAGGTCGTGCGCCGCATCGAGGCATGGGGCCTGCCGGTCTCGCCGCAGTTCCGGCAGTGCCATTCGCTCGACGAGATGCTGGCCGCCTACCGCGCCATTCGCGACGGGCGTGCCGGACTGGATTTCGAGATCGACGGGGTGGTCTACAAGGTCGACCGGCTCGACTGGCAGCAGCGGCTCGGCTTCGTCGCCAAGGCGCCGCGCTGGGCCCTGGCGCACAAGTTCCCGGCCGAACGCGCCGAGACCGTGCTTGAATCGATCGACATCCAGGTCGGGCGCACCGGCAAGCTGACGCCGGTGGGGCGCCTGAAGCCGGTGCTGGTCGGCGGCGTGACGGTGACCAACGTGACGCTCCACAACCGCGACGAGATCGCGCGGCTCGGCGTGCGTCCGGGTGACCGCGTGGTGCTTCAGCGCGCGGGCGACGTGATCCCGCAAGTCGTCGAGAACCTCACCCGCGAGGAGGCGCGCGAGCCTTACGCGTTCCCCGACCATTGCCCTGAATGCCAGTCCGAGGCGGTCGCGGCCGAGGGCGAGGTGGATGTGCGGTGCACCGGCGGGCTGATCTGCCCGGCGCAGCGCACCGAGCGGCTCAAGCACTTCGTCAGCCGCGCCGCGCTCGACATCGAGGGGCTGGGCGAGAAGACGATCGACGAGTTCTTTGCCCAGGGCTGGCTGGAAAGCCCCGCCGACATCTTCCGCCTGAGGAAGCGCCGCGAGGAGATCCTGGCGCTCGAGGGCTGGAAGGACAAGTCTGTGGATAACCTGTTGGCGGCTGTGGAAAGCAAGCGCCAGCCGGATGCGGCGCGGCTGCTGTTCGGGTTGGGCATCCGCCATGTCGGCGCGGTGACGGCACGCGACCTCATGAAGCGCTTCGCGACGCTGCCGGACTTGCGGGTGGCCGTGCAGGAACTGTCCGATCTCCGCGATGCCAGGCAGGTCGAGATCGACCAGCAGATCGCCGCGGCGGTGGAGGGCGGCGACGAAGATCTTCGCCTGCGTCTGTCACGCAAGCTGGCGAACGAGATGGCCGGGGCCATCGGCGTCTCCGGGGTCGGGCCGGAAGTGACGATGTCGCTCATCGCCTTCTTTCACGAGGAGCACAACCGCGCGGTCTGGGACGACCTGCTGCGCGAAGTCTCGCCGCCGCCCTACATCGTCGAGACGAAGGCCAGCAAGGTCTCGGGCAAGACCGTGGTGTTCACCGGCAAGCTGGAGACGATGAGCCGCGACGAGGCCAAGGCACAGGCCGAGCGGCTGGGCGCCAAGGCGGCCGGTTCGGTTTCGCCCAAGACGGACATTCTGGTCGCGGGACCGGGGGCGGGCTCGAAGTTGAAGAAGGCGGCCGAACTGGGAATTCGCGTGCTCAGCGAAGAGGAATGGGCCGAGATCGTGAAGGCGGCGGGCTGAAGGAAGATGCCCGTCCCCTCCCGCTTCGGGGAGGGGGCAGCCGCATCAAGAGAGTATCATGCGCCGCGGGCAGGGGGTTGCCGCGGCGCGTGAAGCTCAGCTGAAACGACCGCGGCGCTCATGCACCTGGCGGTAATGCTGGACCCGCGTGGCGCGCAGGCCGGCCATGCCCTCGCGTTCGATCGAACGCTGCCACGAGGCAAGCTCCTCGAGCGTGAGGTCGTAGCGTTCGCAGGCTTCCGCGATCGTCAGCAGTCCGCCGTTGACTGCCGCAACCACTTCAGCCTTCCTGCGCACGACCCAGCGAGAGGTGTTGGGCGGCGGCAGGCTTTCGATGCTCATCGGCTCGCCGAGCGGGCCGGTGATGACCGCCGGGCGGTCGGTTTTGATGTCTTCCATGGTTGGCCTCGTGAAATGCTAATTGCCAACCCCCTGTCAGTTACGGATTCTCCCGGATAAGTGTTAAATTGAACCCATCGTGGTTGGTTAACGCATATTAACTGTATTTTCCGCAAGTCATTGCAATAGCTGTGTAAAAATTCATCCTGATCTCGATGGAAATATTTACAGGCCGTTTACCAGCGTTAATTACCATTCGGTATTGAAGGAATAATCCGAAATGGAGGGATTTGACGTGCCGACCCGACGCAAGCATTCCGCATATGCATCGGCGCTGGCGCGGCACGTCTCAGCGGACGGGTGTCAGTTCGTGGTCGAGCGTAGTCCGATCGAGCAGGGGCAGCGCCTCAGCTTCGCGCTGGAAGGGTATCCGCCGGTGCTGGGTACGGTGCGCTGGGTGGTGAAGGACCGCGTCGGCTTCGCCTTCGACCGTCCGATTTCACGCGATGCGCAAAGCGCCATGGTCCGCCGCAGCCGGGTGGTGCAGGGGCTGGATTTGTACTTGTCCTGAGGGCGGCCTGAGGGCGGCCTGAGGGCGGTACGTCATCCCGGCGCATGCCGGGACCGTGGGCGGTCTTTAGGCGCGGCCTTTCTTGCGGCCACCCTGACGAAAGCTGTCGCCTCAAGATTTGCCCGCGATCCCGGCATGCGCCGGGATGACGGTTGCCTTAGCCCCGCCGCTTGCGCATCCACAGGATCGACCAGTCGCCGTTGACCATGCGCGCGGCGAGGCGCAGGCCCGCCTTGCGGCAGGCGGCGCGCACGGCGGCCTCCTGCGTCTCCAGCAGGCCCGCAAGCAGCAGGTGCCCGCCCGGGATCAGCGCCTTGCCGAAATCGGGCGCAAGGTGGACGAGCGGACCGGCGAGGATGTTCGCCAAGATCAGGTCATAGGGCCCGCGCGCCTCCAGCACCGGATGGGCCATGCCGTCCGCCACGGTCATCACCAGTTCGCCGCGCCGGGCGCCCATGGTCACGCCGTTGGCCTGCGCATTATCCTCGACCACGTTGACGCAGACGGCGTCGATGTCGCTCGCGGTCGCCAGCGTGCGCGGCCAGAGCGAGAGCGCGGCGAAGGCGAGCAGGCCGGTGCCGGTGCCGATGTCGGCGCAGTTGCGCACGACAAGGCCCTGCGCCTTCATGTGCGTCAGCATCGCCAGGCAACCGGCGGTGGTGGCATGGTGACCGGTGCCGAAGGCCTGGCTGGCGGGGATCGCGAAGTCGAACACGCCGGGCTCGTCAACGGCCGGGTGATCGGGGGTATGGACGTGGAAGCGGCCCGCGCGGATCGGTTCCAGCCCTTCCTGGCTGGCGACCAGCCAGTCGGTCTCGGGCAGTTCCTCGACGATCAGCTTGGGCTTGGTGTCGGCGAACAGGGCGGTGATGGCGGCCTTGTCGGCCCGGCCCGGCTTGCGGTCGAGCCAGGCTTCGAGCACCCAGTCCTCCGGCTGGTCCTCGGCGACCTCGCGGCCGGAGAGCACGACTTCGTGGTCCCAGTCCCAGGCGTCCTCGTGCGCGATAAGCGCGGCCTCGATGACCGGGCGCGGGGCGAAGACGGTGACTTTCCAGCTCACTTGGCGGTTTCCTTAGAGAGACGCTGTTCGAGGCGCCCTTCGGCGGCTTTCGCATAAGCGCGGCAGGCATTGGGGTCGGCGAGCGGCTTCTGTCCGGCGAAGCGCTCCATCATTGCGCTCTGGCCGGGATGCGGGGTGAGCAGGATGTCGCAGGGCAGGGCGGCCATCACCGGCAGGCCCTTGCGGATCGCCGCGACGCGCGCCGGGTGGTCGGTGAAGCGGTAGCCGTCCGACGAGATCGTCGAGGAACTGTCGGCATAGGCGATCATCTTGCAGTTGAATGCCGCAGTGCAGCTCTGCCAGGTCCAGCTCGTCGAGCCCGGTGCATGGACCGGAGTGGCATGCGCGGTGAGCACCAGCTTGCCGACGACCACGCTGTCGCCGTCGTTCAGCGTCCGGTCAACGCGAACCGGCGCGATCGGCGTCAAACCGGCGAACTGCGGGTCGTCGGCGCCCGGCTTGCCGGTTTCGAGCGCCGCTTTTTGCGTCGGCAGGGCTGCAACTTTTGCACCCGTGGCCTGCTGCAGCGCGGCGAGAGCGCCGACGTGGTCGAAGTGTTCGTGGCTGGCCACGATCCAGCGCACGTCCTTAAGATCGAACCCGGCGCGGCGGATGTTGGCGAGAACCAGCGGTGCGGCTTCGGCGACGCCTCCGTCGACGAGGACATGACCGTCCTCACCCGTCACCAGCAAGGCGGAAATGCCGCAAGTTCCAACGTACCAGGTATTGGCGAAAAGGCGCGCGGGCGGGGCAGGGTCCGCCCATTCGTCCTTGCCCGCGCAGGCTTTGGCGAGCGCGGCAGGTGTCTGCGTGCGCCCTTTCGCTGCGTGAGCGGCGACAGGGGAAACGGCCCATAGGGAAGCCAGCGCGATGGCCATCGGGATGCGACTCATGCGCGCTGCTTTACGGCCCACCTATGCGATAGGCCAGTCCACCGCGTCGATGTTGCGCCGCAGAACTTGCACCATGCGGCGATTTGTCTAAGGGGGCATGCAATAGGGCAGTTCATGACACTGCCGCAGGCAAGGGGATTCGTAAGCGCCATGGCAAATGCCGGGACCAAGAACCGTCCGCTCTCGCCGCACCTCCAGATCTGGAAGTGGGGCCCGCACATGTTCGTGTCGATCCTCCACCGCGTCACCGGCGACGGCATGGCATTCGCCGGCCTCGCCGTGCTGCTGTGGTGGCTGGGCGCGCTCGCCGGAGGCCCGGCCTCCTATGCGACCTTCGCGTGGGCGATGACGACTCCGATCGGCTACCTGGTGCTCGTGGGCATCTCGTGGGCCTTCTTCAGCCACATGGCGAGCGGCGTGCGCCACTTCTTCCTCGACGTGGGCGCCGGCTTCGAGCTGAACGCCAACCGTCTGTGGTCGATCCTGTGCCCGATCCTGGGCGTTGTCTTCACTGCCGCCTTCTGGGCGCTCCTGCTGCTTCGCTGAGGGTAACGAACAATGGGTAACGGAACCTCCATCGGCCGCGTGCGCGGCCTCGGCTCGGCAAAGGGCGGCGTCCACCACTGGCTGCTGCAGCGCTTCACCGCGATCGGCAACCTGATCTCGGTGCTGTTCCTGATCGTCTCGCTGGTGCTGCTGCCGGACTATTCCTACGGCACCATCGTCGAATGGATCGCACGCCCGGTCCCGGCCGTGATGATGATCCTGCTGGTCGTCACGACCTTCTGGCACGCGCGCCTCGGCCTGCAGGTGCTGGTCGAGGACTATCTGCACGACCACGCCAACAAGTTCGCCGCCATCGCCGCGCTGAACCTTGCCGCTTGCGGCGGGATCGCGTTCGGCGTGTTCTGCATCGTCCGTATCGCGCTGGGAGCACACGCCTGATGTCCGCGCCTGCCTACAAGATCATCGACCACACCTACGACACCGTCGTCGTCGGCGCCGGCGGCTCGGGCCTGCGCGCCACGATGGGCTCGGCCGAAGCCGGCCTGAAGACCGCGTGCATCACCAAGGTGTTCCCCACCCGCTCGCACACCGTAGCGGCGCAGGGCGGCATCGCCGCGTCGCTCAAGAACAACACGCCGGACCACTGGACCTGGCACATGTACGACACCGTCAAGGGGTCGGACTGGCTGGGCGACCAGGACGCCATCGAATACATGGTGCGCGAAGCTCCCGCAGCCGTGTACGAGCTGGAGCACGCAGGCGTGCCCTTCAGCCGCAACGCGGACGGCACGATCTACCAGCGTCCGTTCGGCGGCCACATGCAGAACATGGGCGAAGGCCCGCCGGTGCAGCGCACTTGCGCCGCCGCCGACCGTACCGGCCACGCCATGCTCCACGCGCTGTACCAGCAGTCGCTGAAGTACGACGCGGACTTCTTCATCGAATACTTCGCGATCGACCTCATCATGGACGGCGGCAAGTGCGTCGGCGTGATCGCGCTGTGCATGGATGACGGCACGATCCACCGCTTCCGCTCGCAGGCCGTCGTGCTCGCGACCGGCGGCTACGGCCGTTCGTACTTCACCGCGACTTCGGCCCACACCTGCACCGGCGACGGCGGCGGCATGGTGCTGCGCGCGGGCCTGCCGCTGCAGGACATGGAATTCGTCCAGTTCCACCCGACCGGCATCTACGGCGCCGGCGTTCTCATCACCGAGGGCGCACGCGGCGAGGGCGGCTACCTGACCAACTCCGAGGGCGAGCGCTTCATGGAGCGCTACGCTCCCTCGGCCAAGGATCTCGCCAGCCGTGACGTCGTGTCGCGCTCGATGGCGATGGAAATCCGCGAAGGTCGCGGCGTTGGCCCGCACAAGGACCACATCTACCTGCACCTCGATCACATCGATCCCAAGGTGCTGGGCGAGCGTCTGCCGGGCATCACCGAGAGCGGCAAGATCTTCGCGGGCGTGGACCTTACCCGCCAGCCGCTGCCGGTCGTTCCGACCGTCCACTACAACATGGGCGGCATCCCGTGCGACTATAACGGCCGCGTGATGACCATCGGCCCCGACGGCGATCCCGAAACCGTGGTTCCGGGCCTGTTCGCGGTGGGCGAGGCGGCTTGCGTCTCGGTTCACGGCGCCAACCGTCTGGGCTCGAACTCGCTGATCGACCTCGTGGTGTTCGGCCGCGCGACCGGCCTGTACCTCAAGGAAAACCTGACGCCGAACGGCACGCAGGCGGAACTGCCCAAGGATTCGGCCGATCTGGCGCTCACCCGCCTCGACCACTTCCGCAATGCCAACGGCTCGTCCTCGACGGCGGAAATCCGCACCGAGATGCAGCGCACGATGTCGCTTCACGCGGCGGTGTTCCGCACCGACGAACTGATGGTCGAGGGCAAGGAAAAGCTCGCCGCGACCTATCAGAAGATGAACGACATCAAGGTCACCGATCGCGGCCTGATCTGGAATTCGGACCTGGTGGAGACGCTGGAACTGGACAACCTGATCTCGCAGGCCACCGTGACCCTGCACGGCGCGCAGAACCGTCAGGAAAGCCGCGGCGCCCACGCGCACGAGGACTTCCCGAACCGCAACGACGCGGAGTGGATGAAGCACACCGCGACCTGGTTCAACGGCTGGGGCGGCAAGGGCGGCGAAGTCCGCATCGACTATCGCCCGGTGCACGAATTCACGCTGACCGACGACGTCGAGTACATCAAGCCCAAGGCTCGCGTGTACTGATATCGGCGCAAGCTGAAAACGAGAGGAGGGCGGCGCAGCGGCAAGGCTGCGCCGCCCTTTTTCTATTCCTCCCCGAGCTTGCTCGGGGAGGGGGACCGCCGACGAAGTCGGTGGTGGAGGGGGAAGGGATCAAACAATTCCCCCTCCGTCAGCCCTGACGGGCTGCCACCTCCCCGAGACAAGCTCGGGGAGGAACCGGGCGGCTTGCCGTGCATTGCTGGGGGTGGAAGGAACCCTCATGCAACGCACCGACGTCGATCCCCTGCTCGAGCCCAACGTGGAACGCGACCCTCTCGTGCGCGAGATGGAGCGCGCACCCGGCAGCACCTGGGGCTGGGTGATGGGCTACGGCGTGCTGCTGATTCTCGCCGCGCTGATCGTGCTGCTCAATCCACTGGTGGCGGGTGTGGCGACCGGGTTGATCCTCGGCGTCATCCTGATCGTCGCGGGCGTGGCGGCGATCGCAGCGGGCTGGACCTCGCTGTCGAGTCGCGCTCGGTGGACAGAAATCCTGCTCGGCGCCCTGGCGCTGCTCGCCGGCATCTTCGCCGTGGCCGACCCGGTGGCCGGCGCCTTGTCGCTGGTGATCGCGATCGGGCTGTGGCTGGTGATCTCCGGCGGCTTCCAGATCGCCTTCGCGCTCAAGGCCCGGCACGACAAGGGCTGGCGCCTGCTGCTGGGCGTGCTCGACGTCGTGCTGGGCCTCGTGCTGCTGTTCGCGAGCCCCGCGACGGGCCTCGCCTTCCTGGCGATCGTGGTCGCGATCAGCCTGACGGTGCGCGCGGTGTTCCTGATCCAGCTAGCGCTGCTCCTCAAGCGCAGCTGAGTTGACATTCACCCGGCGTTCATGTTTACAGACGTAGTCGATTACGTGTGTAGACGATGGAGAGATGGGTGTCGGAGTCCCCTGAACAGCCTGACCGGATTTCGGAGGCCGAGCATGCGGTGATGGAGGCGCTGTGGCAGCGCTCCCCGCTCACCGCCCAGGAAGTCTGCGAGGAAGTGTGCGGTCTGCGCGGCTGGAGCCTCGCGACGGTCAAGACGCTGCTGTCGCGCCTCGTCGCCAAGCAGGCGGTCGAGACGGAGCCCGACGGCAAGCGCTTCCTCTATTCCCCGCGTATCGAACGCATCGCCTATGTCGGTGCGGAGAGCCGCCGTCTGGTGGACCGCCTGTTCGGCGGCCGTGCGGCGCCGCTCTTCGCGCATCTGGCGCAAAGCGAACAACTCACCGAAGATGACATCGCCGAGATCGAAGCCCTGCTGAAGGAGCTGAAGTCATGACCGAGTGGCTTACCGATACGCTGCTGGCAACCGGTGCGCTGATGGCGCTGGTACTGCTCGTCCGTCGCCCCGTGGCGCGCTGGTTCGGCCCGGGCGCGGCTTATGCGCTCTGGGCGCTGCCGATGATCCGGCTGGTGCTGCCGCCGCTCGCTCTGCCGCGCTTCCTGCCGCATGGGCTGCTTTCGAACCTCCGGTTCGGGGTCGAGCCGGTCACCGCCGCTGCGGCGGGCGTGCCGGTCGAGACGGCGGCGCCGGCCGTGGCGCCGCTCGCGGATGCGATCGTGACGCTGCCGCAAGTCGTGCCTGCCGTTACCGCGCCGGTCGAACCGGGTCTGCTCGCGCAAGTGCCGTGGATGAGTGTGGCGCTGTGCGTATGGCTGGGCGGGGCGGTGCTGTTCCTGGCCTGGCGCACGGTCACGTACCGCTGGATGCGGCGCGACCTGCTGCGCGGTGCGCGCCTCGTCGCCCATTCCGCCACCGTGCGCATCGTCGAGACCCCGGCGATCACCGCGCCGCTGGCCTTCGGGGTGTTCGACAAGGTCGTGGCCCTGCCGCGCGGGTTCCTCGCCGAAGCCGACTCCGAAACCTCCGACTTCGCCATCGCGCACGAGATGGAGCATCATGCGGGCAGCGACCTGTTGGCGCTGATCGCGATGCAGCCGCTGTTCGCGCTGCACTGGTTCAATCCCGTCGGCTGGGCCGGATGGCGCGCCGTTCGGGCGGACCAGGAGGCGTTCTGCGACGCCCGCGTCATGGCCGGTCGCAGCCGGGCGGAGCGGGCGCGCTATGGCCGGCTGATCGCCTCGATGGCCGGCGGCACGCGGCTGGGGCTGGCCGCGCCGATGGCCGGGCCGCTCTCGGGCGAGAAGCCGATCATCCAGCGTCTGAAGGCCCTCGGCGCGCGCGACGTGACGCCGGCGCGCCGTCTGCTCGGCCGCAGTCTCTTCGCGCTGGCTATCGTCGCGGTGCCTGCCACCGCTACCGTCAGCTACGCTGCGATGGACGAACTGGAAGCCGACCAGACCGATGCCTGGGCCGATCCGCACGCGGATGCCGTGCCGGCGAGTGCGGCGCGGCCCCCCCACGCGGCGCGCGCTCCCCTGCCGCCCGCGCCGCCGCAGGTCGAGGGCGACGAAGCCCCGGAACCGCCCGAAGCTCCCGAGCCGCCGGCACTGCCCGCTCTCGCTGCGTATCCGGCCGGGCCCGAAGCGATTGCGCCTCCGGCGCCGCCCGTACCTCCTGCTCCTCCCGCTCCGACGTCGTCTTCCGTTTCGTCTCGGGTCTCGATCAGCACGACCGTGATCCGCGATGGCGAGGAGCAGGCCCGCGAAGGCCAGCGCCGCGCCGCCGATGCCCGCCGCATGGCCGCCGAAGCCAGGGCGCGCGCGCCTCGGGTGGAGGAGAGCGTCTCGGCAGACGGCAAGCGCCGCACCATCCGTATCGTCCGCCAGGACGGGCAGGGCGTTGCCGACCAGACCATGGTGCTCGATGAAGGCTGCCCCGCCGACACCCGCCGCCGCGAAGCGCGCAGCGAGGGCAATGGCTCCAAGGCGGTGGTGGTGGTCTGCACCGGCGAGCCCAAGGCCGCCAGGTTCGCCGCCCTGGAGGCGCTGCGTACCGCGCGCGCTTCCATCGCTGCCAATCGCGCGCTCGACGCCGGGGTGCGCGCGGACATCCTCGCCGATCTCGATGGCGAGATCGCCGATGCCCGCCGCGAGGCCGGCGGGAACTGAGGCCTGACCTCACATCGTCATTGCGGGCGCAGCTTGGCCGACATGATGTGCCAGCCTTGCGATACGCCCATGCCTCGGTTGATCTGGCGCAGGTCATAGCTGCCGGTGAAATGCTGGCGGGCGCCGCCCGCCAGTTCGGCGTCGATGGTGACCGGCACCGTCACGTAGAGCGAGCCGGCTCCGCCCTCGACTTCGGAGACCTTGCCGATCTCGACATGGACGCGGCGGGTCTCGGCGAAGCCTTGCGTGAAGGTCGAAAGGGTCTTGCCGCCGGCGCCGCCGTCCGGGCCCCATAGCGACCACGCCGAAGCATAGTCGCGCGCGTTGATGGCGGCGTAGTAGCGTTCCACCATGTCGGCGGCGGCGGCCTGGCCGATGGGGTCTATGCCGCCGCATTCGGGCGTCCGGGCGGCGTCCTCCGCCAGGATCGCGCAGCTGCGGGCGACTTCGTTGCGGATCATCGCGCAGGAGTTGGCGACATGGCACGGAGGGCGGGTCGCCGGGGATACGGCCCGGCATTGTGCCGCCAGCCGGGCCGCAGCGGCTTCGCCGATCTCCGCCGCGCAGGAAATGGGGCCGGACGTATCGCCCATGCCGACGACGGCCGAGGGGCTCGCCGGAATTCCTGGTGCAGGGGCGCTCGATGCGGGATCTTCCGGCGAACTGGCGCCCTCGCCGGGGGCTATCGCCTCGCTGCTCTCGGTCTCGGCCGGGGTATCGCTTCCGCAGCCGGTCAGCAGCAGCGACAATGCGCCCAATGCGGGGAGGACAAGGTTTGAAGATCGCATGGGATCAGCCCCTATGCATCAGTCTTTCGGCGCGGGCTGGCGGGCGTCAGGCTCGCTCTTGAAGGCCAGTTCCTTGTCGTCCTTCGCGCCCTTGGCCTTCTTCTTGTCGGCTTTTTCCGCCTTTTCCTGTTCCAGCGCGGCGGCGTGGGCCTGGATCACGCTGGCCGGGGCGGGAGATGCGGGATAGCGGCAGCCCTTGGCCTCGCCCACGCCCTTGAGGAAACCGCGACGGGTCAGGCCTGCCTGGATCGCGGCATTGACCTTGCGGTCCTGCGCGTTGGCTCCGGAAACCTCGCGGATCAGGCCGCGGAAGGGAATGAAGGAGGCGACCACCCACTTGCCGACGCGGCCGGCGCTGATGCGGTCGCGTTCGGCGGCGGGAAGGTCGATGTCGGGGCCGAGCACTTCGTCCAGTTCCTGGATCGCGCCGGCGATCTGGCGGCACTTGCCGAGGCGGGCGAGCGAATAGGGAGCGGCCGTGGCCTCGATCAACAGCGGCGGAATTTCACCGTCGCGGCCGACGTTGAGGTCGGTCATCGGGGTCTTGGCGACGTCCACCGCGTCCGGATCGCGTGAGGTGATCGGCTTCTCGTCCTGTCGCGCCAGGGCCGGGGTGGCAACCAGCCCCGCCATGACGATCGCACCCAGCCACTTGCCGTTCATGTCCCTTGTCCTCTGTTCCGGTGCGGCGGCCGCCAAACCGCTCGCGCCCCATTATGTCATCCTGAGGAAGAGAACGTGTCACATGCGTCCTCGTTCCCGCTGTCGAGGCCGCGCTTGAGCCAGCGCATCCGCTCGGCGCTGGAACCATGGGTGAAGCTTTCGGGGCTGACCGCCTGACCGGCGTTCTTCATCAGGGTGTCGTCGCCGATGGCGCTGGCGGCGGTCATGCCTTCCTCGAGGTCGCCCGGCTCGATGCGGTCGCGGTTCTTTCCGGCCCAGACACCGGCGTAGCAGTCCGCCTGCAGTTCCATGCGTACCTGCAGAGCATTCTCCTGTCGCGGGTTCTGCCGCTGCGCCTGCCGCACCTTCTGGTCCAGTCCGACGAGGTGCTGGATATGATGCCCGTACTCATGGGCCATCACATAGTTGCGCGCGAAGTCGCCCTTGGCGCCGAGTTGCCGATCGAGCTGGTCGTAGAAGCTGACGTCGATGTAGATGCCCTGGTCGGCCGGGCAGTAGAACGGGCCCATGGCGCTTTGCGCGGCGCCGCAGCCGCTCTGGGTGCCGCCGGTGTAGAAGTGCAGCACCGGCTGCTCGAAGGGAATGTTCGCCTTCGCGAACAGCGGCTGCCAGGTCTTGTCGAGCGAGGCGAGCGCGCGGCACGATTCCTGCGAATAGGCATTGTCGCTGCAGATCTGCGCCGCCGTGCGTTGCCCCTGCTGCGCCTGCCCCTGCTGCGACTGCGTGGGGGCCTGTTGCTGCTGGACGTTCTCGATCGTGCCGAGCATCTGGCCGGGATCGACCCCGAAGACGAGCGCGCCGATCAGCACGATCGCCAGCGTTCCGCATCCCAGCTTGCCGCCGCCGCCGAGCGGAAACCCGCCACTGCCGCGGCCTCCTTCGGTCACGCGAATGGCGTCGGGATCGTAGTCGTCTAGCCGCATCGGTGTCCTGTCCTTGGCTGTTGGTCTTTGCCGAGCAATGCCCCGGCGCATCAGGTGTTCCGCATCTCTACGGGTGTTGCAAGCCTGCGTCACGTTGCCCGGGCACTCGGGAAAAATGCTGCACCTGCGCGGTCATTGAGGAGATTTTACAACCGCGGTCGAATTTGTGTCGTATACGTGCCGGGCAATGATGTCGGGCAAGTGGGAAGCAGGGAGCACTGGGTGGAGAACGGCCGCGTTCTTCGCGGTTTTTGCTGTTGCCATAGTCATTTGCGGGCCGATCGCGGGCATCGCCGCGAGTGTCAGCCGCGCGGACCGGGAGATCGAGGATCGCCTGCGCGCGCACATCCAGATCCTCGCCAGTGACGATTTCGACGGCCGCGAGCCGGGCACCCAGGGCGAGGCCAAGACGCTGCGCTACCTGGCGAAGCAGTGGTTCGACATCGGCCTGGTTTCCGGCACCGGCGATCCTGGCAACGAATGGTTCGCGCCCGTCACGGTGATCGCGCACGAACCGTCGGCGGGCACCGCGCGCTTCCTGCGCAAGGGCTTCCGTGCGACTCTTGCGCCCAGCGACGTATTGGTGTTCACCTCGGGCAAGCGGGCGCTGGTGCGCAATGCGCCGATGCTGTTCGTCGGGCGCGCGCGCAGCCAGGACTTCACGCGCAACGAACTGGCGGGGCGCATCGCCGTGCTGCTCGACGGCGACACGCCCGACAGTGCACGCCAGAATGACCTGCTGGCGATGGGGGCGTCGGCGGTTCTCACCGTGCTCGACGGAGAGCGTACGCTCGACGAGGTGGCGAGCCGGCGCAGGCGCTCCGGCTATGCCTTGTCGGACGAGGCGGTGGGAGGCGATCTCGAGGCCTTCGTCGGCCGGGCGACGATGGAGACGCTGCTCAAGGGAACGACGCATACGCTCGACGATCTCGAGCAGGCGGCGGGCAAGGACGACTTCGCCCCGATCGTGCTCGACCTCACGGCCTCGCTGGAAGCCAGCACCGACGAGACGACGATTCGCACGCACAACCTGATCGGCAAGCTGCCGGGGCGCAACCGCCAGGCCGGCGCGGTGCTCTACGTCGCGCATTGGGACCACTTCGGCGAATGCGGCGAGCCGCCGGCCGAGGACGTCATCTGCAACGGTGCGATCGACAATGCCAGCGGCGTCGCCGCGCTGACGGAAGTGGCGCGGCGCCTCGCCAAGGGGCCGCCGATGGACCGCGACGTCTACTTCCTCGCCACCACCGCCGAGGAACTGGGGTTGCTGGGCGCACACGCCTTCACCGAGAGCCCCCCGCTGCCGCTGGAGAAGATCGTCGCGGCCTTCAACATCGATTCGATCGCGATCGCACCGCGCAGGACTCCCTTCGCCATCGTCGGGCGCGGCATGACCGGGCTGGACAAGGACATCGCCAAGGTCGCCAAGGCAGAGGGGTTCAAGCTGCGCGACAACGACGAGGCCAACGAATACGTCAAGCGGCAGGATGGCTGGGCGCTGCTGCAGCACGATATTCCCGCCGTCATGGTCACCACGGCCTATGGCGACATGGACCGCATGCGCGCGTTCTTCGATGGCGACTATCACCGGCCGAGCGACGACCTCTCGCATCCGATCGAGCTGGGCGGGGCGAGCGACGACGTGAAGATGCTGACCGCACTGGGGCGGTGGTTCGGCGATACGCGGCGGGTGCCGGCCTCGTCCCCATCCAAGTTGCGCTAGCTCCTGAAACAACGCACAAGGAGCAAACCGACCCGCTCCTGTCCTTTCCATCGTCATCCTGAACCAAGTTCAGGGTGGCGGCGGATTTGGGTGGTTTGCTGCCGTCAGTTCCTCCCCGGCACGGGGAGGGGGACCACCCGCAGGGTGGTGGAGGGGCACCCTCGGTTCGCATGCCATCGCGTCGATACGCATTCCCAATGCCCGCCGATCGAGGTCTGGCGATCCACCGCGTGCCCCTCCACCATGCTTCGCATGGTCCCCCTCCCCATGGGGGGAGGAATGGGGCGTTTGCGGGCTGGCCGCACGCCCCCTCCGCTGGAGCGGCGAGTTTCGCCGTTCTTCCAGTGAGGGGGGCGAGGCTCGACGGGGCGTGCCGCCCTCTTGCAATCAAGGGAATGGGCCTGCGGAAAAATCACCGCACAACCCCTAGCCCAAACCGCCCCCTTTGATTACATGGGCCGCCACGATTCTCCCCCTCTAGGGTATTTGGCGAAGGCATTGGTGGCGCATATGGATATCCAGCTCGGACTCACTTTCGACGACGTACTTCTGCGTCCCGCCAAGTCCGACATCGTCCCCACCCAGGCCGATACCCGCTCGATGCTGACCCGGTCGATCGGGCTCAACATCCCGGTCATCTCGTCCGCCATGGATACCGTGACCGAGGCGCAGATGGCGATCGTCATGGCGCAGATGGGCGGCATCGGGGTGCTGCACCGCAACCTCACCATCGAGGAGCAGGTCGCCGCCGTCCGTCAGGTCAAGCGCTTCGAGAGCGGCATGGTCGTCAACCCCATCACCATCAGCCCCGACGCCACGCTGGGCGAGGCGCAGGCGCTGATGACCGCGAACCGCATCAGCGGCATCCCGGTGGTCGAGGCCTCGGGCAAGCTCGTCGGCATCCTGACCAACCGCGATGTGCGCTTTGCCGCCAACGCCGCGCAGCCGGTGCGCGAACTGATGACGCACGAGAACCTCGCCACCGTGAAGGTCGGCGTGAACTCGGACGAAGCGCGCCGCCTGCTGCACGCCCGCCGCATCGAGAAGCTGCTGGTCGTCGATGAGGGCTTCCATTGCGTCGGCCTCATCACCGTCAAGGACATCGAGAAGGCCGTCCTGTTCCCCGAGGCCACCAAGGACGAGGCGGGCCGCCTGCGCGTCGCCGCCGCCACCACCGTGGGCGATAAGGGCTTCGCCCGCACCGAGGCGCTGCTGGCGGCCGAGTGCGACGTGGTCGTCATCGACACCGCGCATGGCCACAACCGCGACGTCGCTCTGGCGGTCGAGCGGGTGAAGAAGCTCTCGAACTCGGCCCAGGTCATCGCCGGCAACATCGCCACCGCCGAAGCCGCCAAGGCGCTGATCGACGCGGGTGCGGACTGCGTGAAGGTCGGCATCGGCCCCGGCTCGATTTGCACCACGCGCATCGTCGCGGGCGTCGGCGTGCCGCAGCTCACCGCCGTGATGGAAGCCGCCGAGGAAGCCGAGAAGGCGGGCGTGCCGGTCATCGCCGACGGCGGCCTGCGCACCTCGGGCGATGCCGCCAAGGCGCTTGCAGCCGGTGCCTCGACGATCATGGTCGGCTCGATGCTGGCCGGCACCGAGGAAGCACCGGGCGAGACGTTCCTGTACCAGGGCCGCTCCTACAAGTCGTACCGGGGCATGGGCTCGGTCGGCGCGATGGGCCGGGGTTCGGCGGACCGCTATTTCCAGGGCGACATCAAGGACCAGATGAAGCTGGTTCCCGAGGGTATCGAGGGCCAGGTCGCCTACAAGGGCCCGGCCAAGGACGTCATCCACCAGCTCGTCGGCGGCATCAAGGCGGCGATGGGCTACACCGGTTCGGCCACCATCGAGGATCTGCGCAAGAACTCGAAGTTCATCCGCATCACCAATGCGGGCCTGCGCGAAAGCCACGTCCACGACGTGACGATCACCCGCGAGGCGCCGAACTATCCGACGCGCTGATCGGATGGGGGTGTGCGGCAAGGCCCTGCCCATGCCTGCCAGGAATTTCACGCCATGACCCCCGCCGCGCGCGTCCAGGCTGCGATCGACGTGCTCGACCTCGTGATCGAGGCCGCGCGTTCCAACGGTGCCCCCGCCGACCGCCTGATCTCCGAGTGGTTCCGCGCCCGTCGCTGGGCGGGCAGCGGAGATCGCCGCGCGGTGCGCGAACTCGCCTACCGCGCCATCCGCGCCTGCGGCGAGATCCCCGCGACCGGCCGGGCCGCCATGCTGCGCGTCGCGGCGGACGATGCGCAACTTGCCCCGCTGTTCGACGGCTCTCGCCACGCTCCCGCGCCGATCGATCCGGACGAGCCGGTGGCCGATTCCGGGGTTGCGCCCGGCTGGCTGATGAAGCGCCTCGCCGACAACGGGGTCGAGCACCCCGAAGCGCTGCTCGGCCGTGCCCCGCTCGACATTCGCGTCAACACGCTCAAGTCCGGCCGCCTCGAACTTCCCGAAGGCGCCGAGAAGGTCGCTGCCGCGAACGGCTGGCGCTATCCGCCCGAAACCAGGATCGAGCAGTCGCGCGCCTATCTGGGCGGCATGATCGAGGTGCAGGATGCCGGCTCGCAATTGACGTGCGAAGTCGTCGCCGCACGGCCCGGCGAGACGGTGATCGACTTGTGCGCCGGGGCAGGGGGCAAGACCCTCGCGCTTGCCGCCGCGATGAAGAATGCCGGGCGGCTGGTCGCCTGTGACGCCGATCGCACCCGCCTCCAGCGCCTGCCGCCCCGCGCCGAGCGCGCCGGGGCGAGCGGCATCGAGACCCTGCTGCTAGATGCCAACCGCGAGATGGAGGCGCTCAAGCCCTTCGTCGGCGCGGCCGACGCGGTGCTGGTCGATGCGCCGTGCTCTGGCACCGGCACCTGGCGGCGCAACCCGGAAGCCCGCTGGCGGCTGACTGAAAAGCAGTTGGAGCGCTACGCCGCGATCCAGTCGCGCCTGCTCGACGTCGCGGCGACGCTCGTGACGGCGGGCGGGCGGCTGGTCTTCGTCACCTGCTCGCTGCTCGACGCCGAAGGTGCGGACCAGGCGGCGGGATTCCTCGCCCGCCATCCCGACTGGCGTGCCGAACTGCCGGCGTTGCCCGCCGGAACCTCGCGCGGCGCGGGCCTGCGGTTGTCGCCGTCGCATGACGGGACGGACGGCTTTTTCGTCGCGCGCTTCGTCAGGCTGTGATAGCGTCACGGTCATGATGAGGACGAAGACCTCGGCCAAGGACTTGCTGATGCGTTATACGCCCGTTGCCGTTGCCCTATCCCTGCTTGCCGCCACGTCTTCCAGCGTCCTTCTGTCGCAACCGCCCGAACAGCTCGATCCGCGCGCATCGGCGCTGCTCGCCGAAGGGCGCGCCGCTGCCGGAGCAGGCAACCTCGATGGCGCGATCGATGCCTATGAATCGGCGCTGACGGTGGAGCCGGGCAGCGTCTCCGTACTGCTCTCGCTGGCCGACGCCACGCGCCGCCAGGGCATGCAGGGCAAGGCACTGCACTATTACCGCGTCGCGCTGGTCAGTGATCCGCGCAATGTCGCCGCGCTGGCCGGCGAAGGCGTGGCACTGGCGGAAAAGGGCGCGACCGAGAAGGCCAGCCGCAACCTCGCGCGGCTGCAGAGCCTGTGTGGCAAGGACTGCAGCGAAACCCGCGATCTCGCGACCGCCATCGCCAAGGGCCCGGCGCCGCGCATGGTCACTGCCGATGCGGTGGCGCCCAAGCCGGTCGTTTCGGAAAACTGAGCCTTCGTACGTCGTCCCGGTACTGGCCGGGATGGCGCAGGACTGCTTCAGATCAGCGCCTTGAACTCTTCCAGGACGGCGCGATAGACGCGCTTCTTGAAGGGAACGATGAGTTCCGGCAGCAGTTCGGCGTCGATCCACTTCCATGCCGAGAACTCGGCCGGCTGGTGCGCGTCGAGGCGGATATCGGCATCGGTGCCCTCGAACCGCGCGAGATACCAGGTCTGGCGCTGGCCGCGGTACTTGCCGCCCCACAACTTGCCCATCAGTTCCTCGGGCAGATCGTAGAGCAGTTCCTCGCGCGTGTGCGAGAGCAGCTGGACGTGCCCGGCCGTGACCCCGGTTTCCTCCCATAGCTCGCGCAGGGCGGCGTCCTTGAGGTCTTCGCCCTTGTCGACGCCGCCCTGGGGCATCTGCCACCAGTCGCCTTCACGCGTGTCGATCCGCTTGCCTACGAACACCTTGCCGTCGGCATTGACGAGCATGACACCCACGCAGGGGCGATAAGGCAGGGACGAGAAATCTTTCATCGAAACAGGTAAATCCGAAGTTGCAGGGGAGAGCGGCGCTTTACGCGATTCGGCAGGAAATGCACGGAGCGCTGACCATGGCCGCAGGATGGCCCAAGGGCTCGCCCTTGACTAGCCGATATTGTGGCCCACACTCTTGCCTTGGCGACAAATCCCATGTTTGTTCGTCCAAGAGAAAACTAATTTGTCATCGGGAACTCCCGTCCGCAGCTTGGACACGAGAGATCCGGCGCGGACCGGACAGGAGGATGGACCATGGCGACACGTTCGGCCGAGCACGCAAGCGATGCGCATCTCCACGCGCCCGAAGCCGTAGTCGTCCGTTTCGCGGGCGACTCGGGCGACGGCATGCAGTTGACCGGAGGGCAGTTCACGCTCTCCACCGCGCTCGCGGGGAACGACCTTGCCACGTTTCCCGATTTCCCCGCCGAAATCCGCGCGCCGCAGGGCACGCTGTTCGGGGTCTCGGCCTTCCAGATCAACTTCGGCTCGCAGGAGGTCACCACGGCCGGAGACGCGCCGGACGTATTGGTGGCGATGAACCCGGCGGCGCTCAAGGTGAACGTGGCGGCGCTCAAGCCCGGCGGGCTGGTGATCGCCGACAGCGGGGAATTCGACAAGCGCAACCTCGACAAGGCGAAGTATGCCGCCAATCCGCTGGAGGATGGCAGTCTGGCGCAGTGGGAGGTCATGGCGTTCGACATCTCGGCGTTGACGCTGGAGGCGGTGAAGCCCTTCGGTCTCGGCAACAAGGAGGCGCTGCGCTGCAAGAACATGTGGACCCTGGGCCTGGCGCTGTGGATGTTCGACCGCGATCGCAAGCCGCTGGTCGATTGGCTCACCGCCAAGTTCGCCAGGAGTCCCGAACTGGCGCAGGCCAACATCGCCGCGCTCAATGCGGGCCATGCCTATGGCGAGACGGCGGAACTGGCGGGACCGCTGCGCAAGCTGCACCTCGACCCGGTGCCCTCCGAGCCCGGCCTCTACCGCACGATCACCGGGGCGGAGGCGGTGGCGCTCGGCCTCGTCGCGGGGGCACGGCTGGCGGGGCTGGAGTTGTTCTTCGGCGGCTATCCGATCACCCCGGCCTCGGCGGTGCTCCATCACCTCGTCAAGGTGAAGGAGTTCGGCGTCACCACCTTCCAGGCCGAGGACGAGATCGCCGCGATCTGCGCCGCGATCGGGGCGTCCTATGCCGGGCAACTCGGCGTGACCTCCTCGTCCGGGCCCGGCCTCGCGCTCAAGGGCGAGGCGATGGGGTTGGCGATCATGACCGAACTGCCGCTGGTCATCGTCAATTCGCAGCGCGGTGGTCCCTCGACCGGGCTGCCGACCAAGACCGAGCAGTCGGACCTCTACCAGGCGGTCTATGGCCGTAACGGCGATGCCCCGCTGCCGGTGATCGCGGCGTGTTCGCCCGCCGACGCCTTCGAGTGCGCGATCGAGGCCTGCCGGATCGCCACGCAGTTCATGACCCCGGTGATCCTCCTCACCGACGGCTACATCGGCAATGCCTCCGAGCCGTGGAAAGTGCCCGATCCCGCCACTTTCGCGTCGTTCCCGGTGCGCTTCCTCGAGGAGAGCAACAATCCCGAGGGCCCCGAGGGCAAGGTGCTGCCGTTCCGCCGCGACGAACGGGGCGTGCGGCCGTGGATCAGGCCGGGGACGCCCGGCCTCATGCACCGCATCGGCGGGATCGAGAAGGCGATCGACACCGGCAACATCGACTATGCCCCCGACGTCCATCAGGCCCAGACCGATGCGCGGCGCGCCAAGGTCGAAGCCGTCGCCGCCGCCGTGCCGCCGCAGGACGTGGCGCTGGGCGAGCCTTCGGGCCGGCTGGCGGTGGTGGGCTGGGGCTCCACCTTCGGACCGATCCACCAGGCGGTGCGCCGCGCGCGGCGCCGGGGGCTCGACGTCAGCCACATCCATGTGCGTCACGTCTGGCCGCTGCCCCGGAACCTCGCGGAACTGTTGGGCGGTTTCGCGCAGGTGCTGGTGCCGGAAATGAACACCGGCCAGTTCAAGACCGTGCTGCGCGACCGCTTCCTGATCGATGCCGTGCCGCTGTCCAAGACCAGCGGCCAGCCTTTCGCCATCGCCGAGATCGAGGCCGCCATCGCCACCTTCTTCGATGCCATTCCCGGCAACGAGGGCGGCGAGGTCACGGTCAACGACACCCAGCTTCCCGCCCCGGAAATCGAGAGGCCCTGAGCGGTTGGAACGGAGACTCCATCATGAATGACATGACCCCGATCCAGACCACGCTGAAGGACTGGGAAACCGACCAGGAAGTGCGCTGGTGCCCCGGATGCGGCGACTACGCGATCCTGAAAGCGGTGCAACGGACCTTGCCGATGGTCGGCGCGGACCCGAAGAACACCGTCTTCGTGTCGGGCATCGGCTGTTCCAGCCGGTTTCCGTACTATGTCGAAAGCTACGGCTTCCACACCATCCATGGCCGCGCGCCGGCGGTGGCGACGGGGATCAAGCTGGCGAACCCGGAACTCGACGTGTGGATCGTGACCGGTGACGGCGATGGCATGTCGATCGGCGGGAATCACACGATGCACGTCCTGCGCCGCAATCTCGATTGCCAGATCCTGCTGTTCAACAACGAGATCTACGGGCTGACCAAGGGGCAGTATTCCCCCACCAGCCGGGTCGGTACACCGTCGCCCACCTCGCCGATCGGCTCGGTGGACCGCCCGGCCAGCCCCTGTGCCTTCGCGCTGGGTGCCGGCGCGCGGTTCGTGGCGCGCGGCTACGACGTGTCCAAGGATCTGCCAGAGGTGCTCAAGGCGGCTTATGCGCACAAGGGCGCGGCGTTCCTGGAGATCTTCCAGAACTGCATCGTCTACAACAAGGACCGCTTCGACGACTTCACCGCCAAGGCCGTCGCCGCCGACATGCAGATCGTCTGCCGCAACGGCGAGCCGCTGCTGTTTTCCAAGGGAAGCAAGGGCCTGGCGCTGGATATCGAGACGCTTTCGCTGAAGGTCGTCGATGTCGCGGAAGGGAACTGGCAGGCGGCGGGCGTGGCGGTCCACAACGTGCGCAACCGGGGCCTTGCGCATATGCTGGTGGAGATGCCCTTCGGCGAATTCCCGATGGCGCTCGGCGTCATCTACGATGATCCGGCGCCGACATTCGAAAGCGCCGTCGTTGCCGAACGCGCCAGCCTGAGTGCGGGCAAGAACGCTGACCTCGCCGGGCTGCTGGGCAAGGGGCAGACCTGGACGGTAGCGTGAGCGCGGCCTGAGCCCGGCCCCTCGGCCCCGCCTCTTGCCAGTGCGCATTGCGGACCCGATAAGGTCCGCCATGCAAGCTGCCACGATCCATGGATAATCTCACGCACAGCCTGGTCGGCTGGGCGCTCGCCGAAACCGGTCTCAAGCACCGCACGCGCAAGGGCCTCGCGGCTTGCGTGCTGGCCGCGAACATGCCCGACATCGACGTCTTCTTCGGCTGGGCTCCCTGGGCGCCGCTGGCGACGCACCGGGGTTTCACGCATGGACTGGTGGGCGGCGTGCTGCTGATGCCGCCGTTGCTGGCGGGGCTGCTGTGGCTGCTCGATCGCTGGCAATGCTCACGCGGAGCGACCTTTTCGAGCGGGCTTGCGATGCGGTTCGGGTGGCTGCTGGTGCTGTGCTACCTCGGTGCGCTGACCCATCCGCTGCTGGACCTGCAGAATGTCTATGCGATCCAGTTGCTCTCGCCGATGCGTGAGACCTGGTTCCATACCGACGGATTGTTCATCGTCTCGCCATGGCTGCTGGCGATGCTGGGGCTCGGCATCTGGCAGTCGCGGCGCCGCAGGGACGTTCGGCCCGCAAGGGTGGCGCTGGCGGGTGTCGTCGGCTTCATCGCGCTCAACATCGGGATTTCGGCGGTAGCCTCGCACGCGGTGCCGGGGCGGCCGGACCGGGTGTTCGCCTCGCCCGAGCCGGTGCTGTTCTGGCGGCGGGACATGATCTGGCGGGAGCGGGGGCGTATCGCGATGGGGCGCTACGATCCGTTCGGCGGCTTTGCCGCGGGAGAACCGCCCGTCGCCGATGCGATGGACGATCCGCTGGTCCGGCGCGCCGCCACGGCGACCCCGGAGGCGGCGAAATTCCTGGCCTGGTCGCAGATGCCGATGGCGCGCATCGCGCGGCAGGGCTGCGAGGCCACCGTGACCTTTGGCGACGCTCGCTTCACCGGACCACGATTGAGCCGCAACTTCAATGTCGCGGCGACGGTTCCTACGACCGGGCCTGATTGTCCCCGGCAGTGATTTCGGCCGCCGCGCGCGCCGGGCGGTAAAGCAGGGCGCTGGCGAGGAAGGCCCAGCCAGTGCCGCCCAGCCAGCCGGCGATGACGTCGCTGGGCCAATGCACCCCCAGCCACACGCGGCTCCAGGCAATCACCAGCGCCAGCATCATCGCCGCGCCCACCAGCGTCCGCCGCACCGATCTGCGCGAACTCATCGCCGCGAACGCCAGCGCGATCGCGACGTAGACGACTGCCGCGTTGAAGCTGTGCCCGCTGGGAAAGCTGCTGCCGCCCGCCTCGGTGAGGTGCGGCACGATCTGCGGCCTGGCCCGGCCGACGAGCGCCTTGAGGGCGCTGTTCGCCAGCCAGCCGCCCATCACCGTCAGGGCAAGGAGGACGGCCTCGCGGCGCAGCTTGAGGAACAGCAGCGCCGCCACCGCGCCGATGGCGACGAGGTTGCGTACGAGGACGCCGCCGAGCGCGGTCACGTCGCGCACGGTCTCCAGCATCTTGATCGAGCCGCGGGCGCGCAGGTCGGCGCCGCGCCAGAACAGCATACCGAACCGGTCGAGCGTCTCCGTGTGCCCGGTGTGGACGGACCAGGCCATCAGCAGCAGGCCGATCCCACAAGCCAGCGCCGCCATCAGCGCGTGCCTTGGATCGATACGAAAGCCGTGCGTGGAAACCTTCATGGCGCTAGGGAACGCACGTTGCCAAAGGACGTTGCCTGCGCATGAATTCTCCCGTCATCGTGTGGTTGCGGCGCGACCTGCGCCTTTCCGACCAACCTGCCATCGCCGAGGCCGCACGCAAAGGCCCTGTCATCCCCGTCTACATCTGCGACGACGAGACGCCGAAGCATCGCGCGATGGGCGGTGCCTCGCGCTGGTGGCTGCATCACTCGCTGGAGAGCCTCGACGCGGCGCTGCGGGCCAAGGGCTCCCGGCTGATCCTGCGGCACGGTAAGAGCGCCGACGTCCTCGCCGCGCTGGCACAGGAGACCGGGGCGAGGGAAGTCCATGCCCTCCACCATTACGAACCGTGGTGGCGCAATGCCGAGAAGGCGGTGGGCAAGGCGCTGGATCTGCACCTGCACCACGGCAACTACCTCGCCCCGCCGGGTTCGGTGACAACGGGGGCGGGCGGCCTCTACAAGATCTACACCCCGTTCTGGCGGGCCTTGCGCGAATTCATGCCGCCGCCGGGGCCGCAGCGCTGTCCGCAGTCGATCCCGGCTCCGGCGCGGTGGCCGAAGTCCGATTCGCTTTCCGACTGGAACCTCCTGCCGACCCGGCCCGACTGGGCAGGGGGCCTGCGCGATATGTGGGAACCGGGCGAGGAAGGCGCGCAAAAGCGCCTCCATGCCTTCGCCGACGAAGCCCGCCGATATGCCGAGCAGCGCAACCTTCCCGCAGTCGAGGGTACCTCCATGCTCTCGCCGCACCTGCACTTCGGCGAGGTGTCGCCGGCACAGGTCTGGCATGCGGTGGCCGATGCGGGTGGTTCGGTGGACACCTTCCTCGGCGAGGTCGGGTGGCGCGACTATGCGCAGAACGTGATCCTGCAATATCCCGACTACGGCAGCCGCCCGGCGCGCGATCCCTTCGACGCCTTTGCGTGGCGCGGCAGTACCCGCGACCTTGCGGCCTGGCAGCAGGGGCGGACCGGCTATCCCATCGTCGATGCCGGGATGCGGCAGCTCTGGCACACCGGCTGGATGCACAACCGCGTGCGGATGATCGCCGCCAGCTTCCTCGTGAAGCACCTGCTGATCGACTGGCGCGCAGGCGAGCGCTGGTTCTGGGACACGCTTGTCGATGCGGACTACGGCAACAATGCGGTGAACTGGCAGTGGACCGCCGGCTCGGGCGTCGATGCGAACATGTTCGTGCGGATCATGGCGCCGCTGACCCAGTCGGAGAAGTTCGATGCCGCCGGCTATATCCGCGAATGGGTGCCCGAACTGGCCGATTTGTCAGACGCTGACATCCACGATCCGCCGTCCGGCAAGCGACCGAAGGACTACCCCGAGCGCATCATCGAACATCGCGAGGCGCGCGAGCGGGCATTGTCGGCCTGGCAGACAGCGAAGAGTGTCCATGCCGCCTAACACCGTTGCAGCTTAGGCAATTGCCGAAGGCCGCGATTGACGCCATCATCCGCGCATGAACGCACAAGCGCCGGGCAGAGGTGGGGAACTGGTCGAGGCGGGACGCGCCATCGGCGTCGGTTCCCAATTGCTCGCGTGGTTGTGGTCGGGCGGGGTTCACCGGATACTCGACCGCATCGACCGGGGGCTGGAGCGCGGCTCGATCATGGCGACGCTCCCGGACGGCACGATCCGCCTGCTGGGTGGACGCCAGCCCGGCTTCGACGCGATCGTGGAGATCAGGCACCGGCGCGCGCTGCTGCGGCTGGCGACGGCGGGCTCCGTCGGCTGGTATCAGGCCTGGGATCTGGGCGAATGGGAAAGCCCGGACCCGGTGCCGCTGTTCGCGCTGTTCATGGACAACGCGGCGGCGCTCGGCAATACTGGGCGGGCGCATGGTCCCTGGCGGCTGGCGAGCCGGATGCTCCATGCCCTGCATCGCAATACCCGCAAGGGTGCGCTTCGGAATATCCATGCGCACTACGACCTCGGCAACGATTTCTACGAGCAGTGGCTGGGCGAGACCATGCTCTACTCCAGCGCACTCTACGAGGACGTCGAGCCGGGCCCGAACGCCTTCGCGCAGTTCGTGACCGGACTCGATGTCGCCCAGTCGGCCAAGGTCGGCGCGATCCTGGAGCGGCTGGAACTGGAACCGGGCTACCGGGTGCTCGAGATCGGCTGCGGCTGGGGCACGCTTGCGGCCTTCGTCGCCAGCCATGAAGACGTCCACGTCGATGCGATCAGCCTCTCGGACGAGCAGCTTGCCTATGCCCGTGAACGCTGGAGCTTCGAGCGGCTCGGCGAGCGCGGCAGCGTGGACTTCCGCAAGCAGGATTACCGCGACGTCGCCGGGCAATACGACGCGATCGTCTCGGTCGAGATGGTCGAGGCGGTGGGCCAGGCTTACTGGCCCGACTTTCTCGACTGCATCGCCCGCAACCTCAAGCCGGGCGGACTGGCGGCGCTGCAACTGATCTCGATGCCCGACGCGATCTTCGAAGGCTATTCGCGCAGCGCCGACTTCATCCAGACCTTCATCTTTCCCGGCGGAATGCTGCTCAGGGAAAGCGCGTTCCGGGCCCTGGCCGAGGAGCGTGGTCTGGAATGGGTCGATCGCCGGGGGTTCGGCGCGGATTATGCCCGTACCTTGCGCGAATGGCGGGTCAATTTCGACCTTGCGGTGGAGGAGGGACGCCTGCCGCCGGGCTTCGACGAGCGCTTCGTGCGATTATGGCGCTTCTATCTGATGTACTGCGAGGGCGGCTTTCTCGGCGGCGGGATCGACGTGGCGCAAGTGACGCTGGTGAAGGCGATCGGCTAGGCGCTCACTTCGTCCGGGAATCGCGGTTCCAGCGGCCGAGGATGGTTTCCAGTTCGTGGGGTTCCAGCAGGTGCTCGAAAGCGCAGCCGACGAGGCCGTTGTCCCACCAGACCACCTTGGCCGGCAGCGCGTCTTCCTTGCCGGGCAGTGTCAGCCAGCACATCGTGCGCGGGGCGATGCGGCTCATCGCCGTTGCCGAGAAACCGGAGAGCGACAAGTCCCGCACCGCCGTCTGGAAGCTTTTCGAACCGGACGGGCGCAGCGTTGCGGGAATGGAGATGCGGTTGCGGATGGCGCTGCGATCTTCCTGCGCAGCGGCGGCGTAGCGTTCCTGCTGGGTATGATCCATGGCGACCTCGCGCATTAATCGACGCCTCTACAACGCCGGACTTGCGCGATGTGTCCCAGTTTGGGGTTACGATCCGGTTATTGCGGCTGGTTAACGGTTTCCCGGTGCCCGCTCGCGAAATCCTCGCCCAGCAGGGAGACGAGGCGGTCGGCGACGACTTCGGGCGGCTTGACCGAAGCCGGGGCCTCGCCCGGATAGGCCCGCGCGCGCATCGCGGTGCGGGTGGCGCCGGGGTTGACGATGGCGACGCGGATCTTCGAGACTTTGGCGGTTTCCTGCGCGTAGCAGTCCAGCAACACCTCGAAGGCGGCCTTGGTCGCGCCGTATGCGCCCCAGTAGGCGCGGGGAGCCTGCGCGACCGTGGTGGTCATGCCGATCACGCGGGCGTCCTGGCTCTTCTTCAGCAGCGGATCGAAATTGGCGATCAGCGCCTGAGTCGCAAGCACGTTGGTGGTCAGCGCCTTGTTGAAGGCGCGCTGGTCGATATCGGCCACGCTGGTCAGTTCGGGCAGGATCGCCGCGTTGATGACCAGCACGTCCAGCCTGCCCCAGCGGTCCTGGATCGCGGTGGCGAGGCGGGCTATGCCGTCGGGCTCTACGAGGTCGATCGGGGCGATCGTCGCCGAACCGCCGGTTTCGTAGATGCGTTCCTCGACGCGTTCGAGCGCCTTGGTGTCGCGGCCCGTCAGGACGACGTGCGCGCCCTCGGCCGCCAGCGCGATGGCGGTCGCTTCGCCGATGCCGCGGCTGGCGCCGGTGACGAGCGCGACCTGGCCTTCGAACCGGCCGCTCACGCCGCGTCGAGTTCCGGGAAGCGGTCCGAGAAGTCGGTCAGCTTGGTGGGGTATTCGCCCGAGAAGCAGGCGTCGCAGAACTGCGGGCACTTCTTCTCGCGCTTTTCCTCGCCGACGGCGCGGTAGAGGCCGTCGATCGAGACGAAGGCGAGGCTGTCGGCCTTGATGAACTCGGCCATGGCCTCGGTGTCCATCGTTGCGGCCAGCAGCTTGGAGCGCTCCGGGGTATCGACGCCGTAGAAGCACGAGTGCTCGGTCGGCGGGCTGGCGATGCGCATGTGCACTTCGGCGGCGCCGGCATCGCGCATCATCTCGACGATCTTCTTCGACGTCGTGCCGCGCACGATCGAATCGTCGATGAGAATGATGCGCTTGCCTTCGACGACGGCGCGGTTGGCGTTGTGCTTGCGCTTCACGTCGGCGTGGCGGGCGGCGTCACCGGGCTGGATGAAGGTGCGGCCCACGTAGTGCGAGCGGATGATGCCCAGTTCGAACGGAATGCCCGATTCCTGCGCATAGCCGATCGCGGCGGGGACGCCGCTGTCGGGCACCGGGATTACCACGTCGGCGTCGGCGAAGGATTCCTTGGCCAGTTCGACGCCGATCTGCTTGCGCACCTGGTAGACCGAGAGGCCGTCCATCACCGAGTCGGGGCGCGAGAAGTATACGTGCTCGAAGATGCACGGGCGCGGCGAGGGGTTGCCGAAGGGGCGATGGCTGGAGATCGTGCCCTTGTGATCGACCTGCACCATCTCGCCCGGCTCGATCGAGCGCACGAAGTCGGCGCCGACGATGTCGAGCGCGACGGTTTCGGAGGCGAAGACGATGGCGTCGCCGATGCGGCCCATCACCAGCGGGCGGATGCCCAGCGGGTCGCGGCAGGCGATCATGCCCTCGTTGTTCATGCAGATCAGCGAGTAGGCGCCTTCCACCATGCGCAGGGCATCGACGAAGCGGTCGAGCAGGGTGGGGTAGCGGCTGGTGGCGACGAGGTGGATGATGACTTCGGTGTCCGAGGTCGACTGGAAGATCGAACCCTTGGAAACCAGATCGCGCTTGAGCGTCATCGCGTTGGAGATGTTGCCGTTGTGGGCGATCGAGAAGCCGCCGTCGGCAAGGTCCGCGAACAGCGGCTGGACGTTGCGCAGGCCCGAGCCGCCGGTGGTGGCGTAGCGCACGTGGCCCGAGGCCATCGAGCCGGGCAGGGTGTCCACTTCCTTCTGGCGGAACACTTGCGCGACGTGGCCGATGCCACGGTGCGAGTGGAATTCCGCGCCCGAGAAGCTGGTGATGCCCACCGCCTCCTGGCCGCGATGCTGCAGCGAATGGAGCCCGGCAGCGGTGATGGCCGCTGCTTCCCGGGCGCCGATAACGCCGAAAATACCGCACTCTTCGCGCAGTTTGTCCCCATCGGCATCGAGGAAGGGGTGAGTCATGTTCATGATGTTTTTCCAGCCCGCCTGGCGCGTCTCAACGCGACGCGCATTTGGCTGCGATCGCTTCGAAAAGCAAGGGGGAAGGGGAGGGCCTTGCGGCAGGGCGTGGAGCGGGGAGAATTTTTATCATGCATGCATGACGGGAGGGTGACGCGCCGGCGTGTAGGAAAACGGTGAGAGGGCGATGCCATTCATGCGGCGATGGCTTCCTCTATGCCGCCCGTCGCTTGCGAGGCCCGCGCGGTAAGGCCCGCGCCGGACCCAGCATCCGCCCTTCGCCCGGCGCGGTAGCCCAATTGCGCGAGTCCCATCGCCAGCGCCCAGATGACCGTGCCGCCGACGATGTCGGTGACATAGTGCGAACCCATCGGGATCGTCGCGACGATCGTGGCGATGCCGAACGCGGCGCCGGCCAGATGGAACCGGGTGCCGCGCAGCCCGGTGGCGATGACCAGCCCCATGATCGTATGGAACGAGGGGAACACGCCGACGCCCGAGATATGCGCATTCCCCGCGATCGGCGCCGTCCCGTGGTAATAATAGCGGAAGGCGTCGAGGTGATAGGTGCCGGCGCCGTATGGCAGGCCGTGTCCCTGCAGATCGAAGAGGTGCGAGTACGCGATGTTGCCCATCGCCGGCGTGACGACGGAAATGACCGAGGCCGCCAGCAGTCCGCCGGAATAGGCCACGAACGGCCGCCAGTCCGGGTCCGGCATCAGGCACCGGCCCAGCACGACCGCGATGGCGGCCCAGTTCGATTGCGTATAGGCGATGCCCAGCCATTCCGTGATGCGCGGGCTCAGGGCGAAGGCCCGCACCAGCATGGCCGGATCGAATCCGAGGACGTGGTCGGAGGCGACCAGCCCGGCATCGATCAGCGGCATGTGGAGGCGCAGGCCGACGTTCATCGACAGGGTGTTGCAGACGGTCGCGCCCGCCATCACCGCGACGACGAGCAGGAGATCGGCGACGCGAGGCGTGCCGCCGGCCAGCTTCATGGCGATTCCGGCTGCCAGCGCCGCGATGCTGAAAGCGATGCATGTACCCAGCCCGGACCAGTCGAGTGTCATGCCGCAGGTCAGGATGATCGTGGCCAGAAGCGCGAAACTTCCCAGCAGGAGAACGATGGAGAACGCGCTAAGCGCGTCCAGCCGGCGCAGGCGCCGGTGCAGTCGATCAGTCGCAGTCATGTCGTCCTTCCGCCAAAGGCCGTTTCACCCCATGCATGAGAATGGTTAACGACCCGCACCGGGTCTCCGCGGGAACGCCGGGAAACGAAGCGCGCGGACGGGGGCATGCTGCGTTTGCGGCGCGCAATCCCCGTTCACCGCAAACGCAGGTGGACACATCCCGCCATCGACCTTATCTGACGTCTCCGATGGCCCATCGCCTCATCCTGACCCTGCTTGCCCTGCTGACCGGGCTCGCCGCGCAAGTCGGCCCTGCCGAGGCGTGTGTGTCGCGGGTGTCGGCGGTGCAGGTGCTGCCGCTGCGCGAAGTCGCCGCCAAGGCGCCGCGTGCACCGGTCGCCCTGGCGCGGCTGCCCGAGCCGGGCCTGCGCAACACGCGCCTTCACGCGCCGCAGCAGCCGGTCGCCTTCGCGCCGGTTGCCGTCCCGGCCGTGCTCACCGGGATAGACCGCGCGCGCCAGTAAGCGCGAAGGCCGGCAACTTTCGCATCCTCGCGAGCTTATTCCCGCGCCCGGCCTCGTCGCCGTGAGGCGCGCGTACCGATCATATCCAATTCACGAAAAACAGGGGTCCACCGCCATGTTCGGCGCACTCGTCAAGTCCATCTTCGGCTCGTCCAACGAGCGTTACGTCAAGTCGCTCGACAAGATCGTCGCCCAGATCAACGCCTTCGAGCCCGCGCTGGAGGCCATGAGCGACGAGGAACTCGCCGCCCAGACTCCCAAGTTCCGCGAGCTGCTCGCGAACGGTTCTACGCTCGACGACATTCTGCCCGAAGCCTACGCCACCGTGCGCGAAGCCTCCAAGCGCGTCTACGGCATGCGCCACTTCGACGTGCAGATGATCGGCGGCATGGTGCTCCACCGCGGCGAGATCGCGGAAATGCGCACGGGTGAGGGCAAGACGCTGGTGGCGACCGCGCCGACCTACCTCAACGCGCTGGAAGGCAAGGGCGTCCACGTCGTCACCGTCAACGACTACCTCGCCCGCCGCGACGCCGAGCAGATGGAGAAGCTGCACGGCTTCCTCGGCCTGACCGTCGGCGTGATCGTCCCCAACCTCAACGAGTGGGAACGCCGCGAGGCCTACGGTGCCGACATTACCTACGGCACCAACAACGAATTCGGCTTCGATTACCTGCGCGACAACATGAAGCACGAGCGCAGCCAGATGGTGCAGCGCCCCTTCAACTTCGCGATCGTGGACGAGGTCGACTCGATCCTGATCGACGAGGCGCGCACCCCGCTCATCATTTCCGGCCCGACCGACGACAAGAGCGAGCTTTACGTCCAGGTCGACGCGATCGTGAAGCAGCTGCTGCCTGAGGACTACGAGGCGGACGAGAAGACCAAGAACATCAGCCTCACCGAGGACGGCGTCGAGAAGGCCGAACGCATGCTCGAGGCCGCCGGGCTGCTTGAAGGCTCGAACCTCTACGACGTCGAGAACACGCAGGTCGTCCACCACCTCGACCAGGCCCTGAAGGGCGTGTTCATGTTCAAGCGCGACACCGACTACATCGTCAAGGACGAGAAGGTCGTCATCATCGACGAGTTCACCGGCCGCATGATGGACGGTCGCCGCTGGTCGAATGGCCTGCACCAGGCAGTCGAGGCCAAGGAAGGCGTCAAGATCGAGCCGGAGAACCAGACGCTCGCCTCGATCACCTTCCAGAACTATTTCCGCATGTATCCCAAGCTCTCGGGCATGACCGGCACCGCCGCGACCGAGGCGCCGGAATTCTACGACATCTACAAGATGAACGTCGTCACCATCCCGACCAACGTGCCGGTGCAGCGCGTGGACGAGGAGGACGAGTTCTACAAGAACACGCTCGACAAGTTCGCCGCCATCGCCAAGCTGATCCGCGAGAAGTACGAGACCGGTCAGCCGGTCCTCGTCGGCACCGTGTCGATCGAGAAGTCGGAGCTGCTCTCGGACTTCCTCAACAAGGAAGGCGTCAAGCACTCGGTCCTGAACGCGCGCTTCCACGAGATGGAAGCGCACATCGTCGCGCAGGCGGGTTCGCTGGGCGCGGTCACCATCGCCACCAACATGGCCGGTCGTGGCACCGACATCCAGCTTGGCGGCAACGTCGAGTTCCGCGTCGAGGACGAACTGCGCGACATGCCCGAGGGGCCTGAGCGCGACGCCGCGATCGCCAAGATCAAGGCCGAGGTGGGCGAGCAGAAGCGCCTCGTCCTCGAAGCCGGCGGCCTGTGCGTCATCGGCACCGAGCGCCACGAAAGCCGCCGCATCGACAACCAGCTGCGCGGCCGTTCGGGCCGTCAGGGCGATCCCGGCCTGTCGAAGTTCTACCTCTGCCTCGAAGACGACCTGCTGCGCATCTTCGGTCCCGACACGCTGTTCTCTAAGATGATGAACAGCAATCTGGCCGATGGCGAGGCGATCGGCTCGAAATGGCTGTCGAAGGCGATCGAGACCGCGCAGAAGAAGGTCGAGGCGCGCAACTACGAGGTCCGCAAGCAGGTCGTCGAATACGACGACGTGATGAACGACCAGCGCAAGGTGATCTACGAGCAGCGCTCCGACATCATGGATGCCGAGGCGGTGGACGACGTCGTGGTGGACATGCGCCATGACACGATCAACTCCCTCGTCGCCGACGCCTGCCCGGCCGGTTCCTACCCCGAGCACTGGAACGTCGCGGTGCTCAAGGAGAAGGTGCAGGACATCCTCGCCGTCGACGCCCCGATCGAGGCGTGGATCGAGGAGGACGGCCTCGAACCCGAGGACATCGAGCAGCGCATCACTGAACTGGCCGATGCCCACATGAACGCCAAGATGGCGCAGGACGACCCGGCGATCTGGCGCCAGGTCGAAAAGTCGATCCTGCTCGACCGGCTCGACCACTACTGGAAGGAGCACCTCGCCACGCTCGACGCGCTGCGCCAGGTGGTGTTCCTTCGCGCCTATGCCCAGAAGCAGCCGATCAACGAGTACAAGCAGGAAGCCTTCGGCCTGTTCGAGCGCATGCTCGACGGTATCCGCGAGGACGTGACGCGGATCATCTCGGTCAGCGAACTGCGCATGCCCGAGCCCGCGCAGCTGCCCGAACTGCCCGACTTCCTGACCGGCCACATCGATCCCTTCACCGGGCTCGACAACTCGGCCGACGGTGACGGTTCGGCGCAGATGGCGCAGTTGTTCGGCAATCTGGCGGGCAGCCCGGAAGGTGTCGCGCCCGCCGCGCCGGTGGAAGGCAATCCCTGGGCCGGGCTGGACATCAGCCGCAACGCGCCGTGCCCGTGCGGTTCGGGAAACAAGTACAAGCACTGCCACGGCGTTCTGGTCTGACGCCGGCACCCCATTCTTGCCGAGGCGCCGCCGGGATATCCCGGCGGCGCCTTTTTTTATGGGAATACAGCGCGGTATTTGTGAATCGATACTTCAAGTAAACAAAAGTTTAGTTCGGGTTGTTAATAGTTTAACCGCTATTGTAACCTTAGTGACGGGCTTGATTACTATCGGCATGACTTTGGCTGAGTTAGTCCCTTTCGCGAGGCAACAGAGCTTCGTCATGAGGGGGAAATCATGTTTGGTAGTGCGACACCCGACACGTTCGCCGTGCAACCGGTCCGGGCCAGGGGCCTCGCCAGCGCGGCGGCGCTGGCGGCATCGCTGGCACTGGCGGCGCCGGCCTGGGGCCAAAGCGTCGTCAATCCCGGCTTCGAGACCGGCGACACCACCGGCTGGGTACTGACCGGGGGCTCCTGGACCAGCACCGCGCAGTGGCCGCCGGCGGACTCGACATGGGCCGGCGCGCCCGATTCCTACACCATCACCAATGCCGGCGATCTCGACACGATCACCGGCGCGCCCACCGTCTTCGGCGGCAACCATGCGGTCCGGCTGAACGATGCCAACCCGAACTACGGCGTCACCGCGCTCTCGCAGTCGGTCGCCAACTATACCGGCAACAAGCTCTATTACGCCTGGAACGCGGTGCTGCAGCCGTCCCATGGCGCGACCGACAGCCCCTCGTTCATCATCAAGGTGGTGGACAAGACGACTGGCAAGGTTATCAACAACATCGCCTACAGCGCCTATACCGCGCAGAACACCACCATCTTCCGCAACGTCAACGGCTTCGTCACCAGCGACTGGAAGGTCGAGGACATCGACATGATCGCGGGCCACGACTACGACCTGCTGTTCGTGGCGCTCGACTGCCCCTACGGCGCGCATTCGGGCTACGTCTACGTGGACGGCTTTGGCAACGCGGTGCCCAACGCCAATGCCGACGTGGACTTCGACCCGGCCACCGACATCACCCGCGGCTCCGACGTGCTGATCCCGATCGGCGGCACGATCCCCGACATCGACACCGCCAAGGCCTTCTACACGCCGCAGGAAGTCGACGACGGGCTGGTCAATCCCAACTTCGTCGGCGGCACGCTGCAGTTCGCCGCCTCTGGCGATACCGCGCAGGCCTTCACGGTGCAGACGCAAGGGGGCACGATCGACACCGGCGGCTTCGACGTCGGCCTCACCGGGGGGATCACCGGGGCGGGCGGCATGACCAAGACCGGCGAGGGCACGCTGACCCTGTCCGGCGCGATCAGCACGATCAACGAGGGCTTCACCGTCGCCGGCGGCACGCTGCTGGTCGATTCGGCGCTCTCCAGCCTCGACGTCACGGTCGGCTCGGGCGCGCGGCTCGGGGGCAGCGGCACCGTGGTGGCCGACGTCCATGTCGGCGCGGGCGGCACCCTGGCGCCCGGCAACAGCCCCGGCACCCTGATCGTCGCGGCCGGCGACGTGACCTTCGACGACGCCGCGACGTTCGCGGTCGAGATCGACGGGCGCGCCTACAGCGCCGCCGGCGGGGCGGGCAGCTACGATCGCCTCGCGCTCACTTCGGGGGCGACGTTCCAGCCCAACGGCATCTTGGCCCCGACGCTGCGCGGGATCAGCGGGGGCAACAACACCTTCACCCCGACGGTCGGCGATACCTTCGTGATCGTCGACGGCGGCGCGATCGGCACCGGTGCCTTCGATTCGGTGACGCAGCCGAACGCGGGCCTTGCCGCCAACACCCGCTTCGACGTGATCTACCGCCCCACCCAGGTCATCGCGGCGGTCACCCCGGTCAGCTTCGCGACTTTCGGGGCCGGCGCCGGGTGGAAGCTGAACGCGATCTCGGCGGCGGCGGGGCTCGATCCCTTCCGGCCGGCGGCGGGCGCGCGCAGCGGCGCGTTCTATCCGCTGTTCAGCGGCCTCTACGGCATGGACGGCGCGGAACTCGGCTATGCCTTCTCGCAGATCAGCGGCGAGATCCACGCCGACACCATGCAGATGGCGCTGAACTCCGCGCGCGACATCTCGCAGACGGCTCTGAGCGCGGCGCAGGAGCCCTGGGGCTGTTCGCCCGCGGTCCAGAGCCCCGGCCAGTTCACCGAGCCGGCCCCGCAGGGCGCCGACGAGGGCTGCGGCGTCGAATCGACCCGCAAGGGCGCGATCGCCTGGGGCCGCTTCCTCACCCAGTCGACCGAAGTGGGCGAGGATGACATCGCCTATGGCTACGACCGCAAGGCCCGCGGCGTCATCGCGGGCATCAACGTGGTGAACGTGGACGGCACCCGCATCGGCATTGGCGGCAGCTACACCGATGGCGACATGAGCAGCGCGGTGGGCAGTTCGGCGGACATCAATACCTGGTCCGGCTTCGCCTATGGCGCGCATCGCTTCGGCGCCCTATCGCTCGGCCTCGCGCTCGGCTACAACAAGGCGAGCGTCGATACCGACCGCAACGTCGGCCTCACCGGCGCCACCCTGACCGCCTCCGACAGCTACAAGATCGAGACGCTGACCGCCGCGCTCGAGGCGAAGCTCGACGTAAGGCTGGGCGACCGCACGGTGCTGCGCCCGGTCGCCGGCATCGAGATCGCGCGCACCAGCGCCGATGCGGTGGCCGAGGGCGGGTCGGCGACGATCGCGCTGGCCTTGCCCAAGGAGAAGTGGACCAGCGCCCGCACCAAGCTGGGGGCCGAACTGGCGGTCGGCGTGGGCAATCCGGTCGAGGCGGCGGTGTTCGGCAACTGGCGCCACGAACTCAAGGACGCGACGGCGGTGCGCGTCGCCCGGCTGGGCGCGGCGGACTGGCTGGTCTCCAGCGTCGATGCGAGCAAGAACGCCTTCGAGGCCGGCGGCGCGATCGGCCTCAAGCTGAGCAACGCGATCAAGCTTCGCGTCGAATATGCCATCACCCGGCAGGGTGACTACCATACCGACCGGGCGACGGCGGGCATCTCGATCAAGTTCTGATCGGGCCCGGTCCGATGGGGGCGGATCCGGAGCGCGGCGCGGGGCCGTGCTCCGGATCGAAACCATCGGCACCGGATCTTCGTTATTCGGGAACATCCCCGCAATCATCGAGGAGCCGGCCGATGCCACAAGGCGACAAGAGCAGCTATACCGACAAGCAGAAGCGCAAGGCCCGACACATCGCCCAAGGCTACGAGGAGCGCGGTGCCAGCCACGAGAACGCGGTGAGCCGCGCCTGGGCGACGGTGAACAAGGAGTCGGGCGGCGGCAACAAGTCCGGCTCGGGCCGGGGCCGCAAGGACACCCAGATCTCCTCCGCGCGCGGGGGGCGGGCGCACAAGTCGGGCTCGTTCGAGCAGCGCTCGGCCGCCGCCCGCAAGGGGTGGGATACCCGGCGCCGTCGTCAGTCGGGCGGCTGATCGCGCGCTGGAGCCGCGATCGACTGCGATCCTGTCATCGTCGTTCTTCGGGCAGGGGTGAACGTATCTCCCGGCTGCGCCGGTCGCGGTGTGGCGAGATGATGCCCCGTCTTTGCAGGGAGAACGAAGGATGGCGCAGTCGATACCGGCACGTTCAACTCCGGTTGATCCGCCTTCGGCCCTTCGTGCGGATGGCGTGAATGGCGACAAGGGGTCGTCAGTTCCTCCCCCAAAGGGGAGGAATGGGGCGTAAGCCGTCGGCGCGGCACTTGTCCACGCGCCCTAGCACTACTTTGGCAGAATTGTGATTTTCGGGATTCCCTGCAGGGGAAATGCGTGATTCATAGGGAGCCAGCTTTGATGGAGGCTGGCGATGGAAGAGGATTGGCAGCGGGATCTCGAGCATTG